>CAWJBC010000006.1:0-241693 GCA_963840975.1 uncultured Bacteroidales bacterium
TAGTTTTCCAAAAGACTGGTACCTATTAGAACTTAACCAACTTGGAAAATGGAATGGAGGTGGTACTCCATCCAAGAGTAATAATTTATTCTGGGAAAACGGAACCATTTTATGGGTTTCACCAAAGGATATGAAATCAAAGTATATCACAGACACTCAAGATAAAATTTCTGAAATTGCAATTGAGGGATCAAGTACGAAACTGATTGAAAAGAATTCAATTTTATTGTTGTGAGAAGCGGTATTTTAGAAGGATTTTACCAATTGCAATAACAAAATCAAAAGTTACTTTAAATCAGGATATGCAACATACTTACACCCAATCAAAACATATCTCGTCAGAGTATGTTTATTGGTTTTGCACTTTTAATGAATTTAATATTCGAAATTCATGCGCTAAAGATGGCACTACAGTCGAAAGCATTGAAACCAAAGCACTCAAATCGTTTAAAATCGTTATGACGAATTTGGATGAGCAAATTCAAATTGTCCAGGAAATCGAAACCCGTTTTTCGGTTGCAGATAAACTGGAGCAAAGCATTGATCAAAGCCTGCAGCAGGCAGAGGCGCTGCGGCAGAGTATATTAAAGAGGGCGTTTGAGGGAAATTGGTTTCCACGCACTCCCCTCCTCGGAGGGGTCGGGGGTGGGTACTCCCCTCCTTGGAGGGGCTGGGGGTGGGTCACAAATTAATCTTGATATGAAAAGAAAAATTCTTCCCTACAATCCTGCATTAAAACAACTGGCATCAAAGCTTAGAAAAAACATGACCCTCTCGGAAGTCTTGCTTTGGAACCATTTAAAGCAAAAGAAAATGAAAGGCTATGATTTTGACAGGCAGCGGCCTATAGACAATTATATTGTCGATTTCTATTGCAAGGATCTTATGCTTGCTATTGAGATTGACGGAATAAGCCATGATATCGGAGATGCGCCTGTCAAAGATGAGGTAAGGCAAAAGAAACTGGAATTCCTGGGTGTTCAGTTTCTCCGTTTTGATGACAGGGCGGTTAAATACGATATGAATAATGTTTTATTGGAAATTGATGGGTGGATTGAAGAATTCGAAACAGCAAATCCGGGTTATCTTCCGGGAAGAATATCACCCACCCCTGACCCCTCCGAGGAGGGGAAAAACCCGCCCCTAACCCCTCCAAAGGAGGGGAATGAGTTCAAAGAAATTAAAAACTTTTAGCATGAATACAACTTCAATAGTCTCTAAAGTCTGGTCCTACTGCAATGTCCTCCGTGATGATGGCGTGGGATACGGCGATTACCTGGAGCAGCTTACCTATATGCTATTCCTTAAAATGGCGGATGAATACGGCAAACCACCCTACAACCGCAAGATCGGTATCCCCAAAGAACTGAACTGGGAAAGCATCGTCAGCAAGCGGGGGGCTGAACTGGAGACACATTACATAAAAGTACTCCGCGAACTTGGACAGCAGAAAGGGATGGTCGGACAGATATTCACCAAATCGCAGAACAAAATACAGGACCCGGCCAAACTATTCAAGATCGTCCAGATGATCAACGAAGAAACCTGGGTGATGCTTGGGGCAGATGTAAAGGGTGACATTTATGAAGGGCTGCTCGAAAAGAACGCCGAAGATACCAAAAGCGGTGCCGGGCAGTACTTCACACCAAGGGCGCTGATCCGTGCAATGGTTGCCTGCATCCTGCCTGAACCCGGAAAGACCATCGCCGATCCTGCCTGCGGAACCGGCGGCTTTTTCCTTGCTTCCTACGATCATCTTGTAAAGCAAAACCTCGATAAAGAACAAAAGGAATTTCTCAAGCATAAAGCCTTTTTCGGCAATGAGATTGTCGCCAACACCCGCCGTCTCTGCCTCATGAACATGTTCCTTCACAACATCGGCGAATTGGACGGCGAAGCAACCATTTCGCCCAACGATTCACTGATCGCCGATCCGGGCGTACGATATGATTATGTGCTGACCAATCCTCCCTTCGGCAAGAAAAGCAGCATGACCATCACCAATGCCGAAGGAGAGCAGGAAAAAGAAGATTTGAAATACAACCGGCAGGATTTCTGGGCAACCACATCCAACAAGCAACTGAACTTTGTTCAGCATATCGTCACCATTCTTAAAACAACCGGAAAAGCCGCAGTAGTTGTTCCTGATAATGTCCTCTTTGAAGGCGGCGCCGGTGAAACGGTTCGAAAGAAACTATTACAAAACACCGATTTACATACCATCCTTCGGTTGCCAACCGGTATCTTTTATGCACAGGGAGTAAAAGCAAATGTGTTGTTCTTCGATGCAAAACCGGCTTCGAAAGACCCCTGGACAAAAGAAGTCTGGTATTACGATTACCGGACCAATATCCATCACACCCTGAAAAAGAACCCGCTGAAATTCGAGAACTTCAATGATTTCATTGCCTGTTTCAAACCTGAAAACCGGCATAAAAGAAAAGAAACATGGTCTGCTGAGAATCCGGAAGGCCAATGGAGGAAATTCACTTACGATGAAATCATCAGCCGTGATAAAACCAGCCTCGACATTTTCTGGATCAAGGATAAATCCCTTGCCGACCTTGATAATCTCCCCGACCCGGATGTACTTGCTGCTGAAATTATCGAAAATATTGAAGATAGTCTTCAAAGCTTTAAGACAATAATGGCTTCATTGAATGGAAAAGAATAGTAACAACAAATTTTAGATTTGCTGTAGGGTAAAAGAAAATCCAATCACACTTTCTATTCAGGAATTTATTATTTTTGCGCCACAATTGGCCCCGTACCAGCCCGAATGAATTCATTCAGGCGGGGTTCAATGGATACCCGCCCGACCGGACGACTGTTTTAATTAAATTTAATAATATTGATTCATTGTCAACTGTTTAGGTTGGTCAGAAAATAAGGTCGTTCGGGCAGGGAACGGAAGTTTCCTAAACTTTAATTCAATGACTTATTTTGTTTATGTATTATTTAGCCCACAATTCAAAAGGCTTTATAAAGGACAAACCCAGAATTTACAGAATCGCTTGAAGGAGCACAATGATGGTAAAGTAAAATCTACAAAACCATATAGACCTTGGGAAATAATTTTTACCGAAGAATTCAATTTAAGAGAAGAGGCTGTCAACAGGGAACGTTACTTTAAAACTGCTGCCGGAAGAAGATTTTTAAAAAGTATTTTACTGAATCGTTCTTAAAAAGTAAATTATTAATTTTGCGGCACATTTGGACCCGTACCAGCCCGAATGAATTCATTCAGGCGGGGTTCAATGGATACCCGCCCGACCGGACGACCTGTTTTAATTAATTTTAATAATATTGATTCATTGTCAACTGTTTAGGTTGGTCAGAAAATAAGGTCGTTCGGGCAGGGAACGGAAGTTTCCTAAACTTTAATTCAATGACTTATTTTGTTTATGTATTATTTAGCCCACAATTCAAAAGGCTTTATAAAGGACAAACCCAAAATATACAGAATCGCTTGAAGGAGCACAATGATGGTAAAGTAAAATCTACAAAACCATATAGACCTTGGGAAATAATTTTTACCGAAGAATTCAATTTAAGAGAAGAGGCTGTCAACAGGGAACGTTACTTTAAAACTGCTGCCGGAAGAAGATTTTTAAAAAGTATTTTACTGAATCGTTCTTAAAAAGTAAATTATTACTTTTGCCACAGTTTTGGCCCCGTAGTTCAATGGATAGAACGGAAGTTTCCTAAACTTTAAATATAGGTTCGATTCCTATCGGGGCTACCCAAGAGGACAACGGCTTAAAATTTTGCGGTTGTCTTTCTATTTTATTTGTAGGTATTATTCTTCAATTATTGCTCGGTTCTTAGCGCATCAATCGGGTTGATGAGCACTGCCCGCCTTGCCGGGATCAGTCCGGCAAGCGCACCTGCAATCACCAGTATCACCAAGGCCCTGATCGCCATATTGAAATCTACCTCCGGATGCTTGAACATCTCATTCTCCACAGCGAATTTTACCAGGGCATAATTGATCCCTTCAACAAGTCCAACTCCGATCACCAGACCGATATAACCGGCAAGGGAAGTCAGGAAAACGGATTCGGTAACGATCTGGAACATGATATAGGCTGGTGTCGCTCCCAATGCTCTTTGAATGCCTATTTCCTTGGTCCGTTCCTTGACGATGACCAGCATGATATTGCTGATGCCAATTACACCGGCAAGCAGAGTCCCAATGCCTACTATCCAGATCAGTCCGTTAATCCCGCTGAAAAGGCCGTTCATCTGACTGAATTGCTCCTCAAGATTGAAATGCCCGAAGGCTTCCTTGTCGTCCGGATGAACGGTATGACGCCGCGCCAGCAGGTTCATCACTTTTTCTTCAATCACCGATGCTTTCACGTTATCCTGCGAAGTGATGGAAAACCATCCGACTATGTCCCCATAATTATAAGTCTTTTGCAGCGTGGTCAGCGGAAGGAAAATGCTTTGTTCTTTTTCGCCCCCGAAATTTATATTGGTGTTCAACGGACTGAAAACACCAATGACCATAAAATAGATACCTTTAATCTGAATGTACTGACCGATGGGGTCTTCCTCTTTTTCAAATAGAATTTCACGGACACGGGTTCCGATAACAGCCACTTTTCGTTTTTCGAGGATATCCAGTTCATTGATAAAACGTCCCTCCAGCATATTCATCGGGTCAATTTTATTCCATTCCGGATAATCGCCCAGAATGGAAAATGCTCCGGTTTTATTGTTCCGCACGGTATTGTTGGTACCGTCGCCGGATGACCATCCCTGTATTTTCGGGGCCAGGTACCTGATCTCCGGTATATTGTCCCTGAGTGCCTGGATATCATCGTTCCGGAAGTTGAAACGTCGTCCCCGGGGAAAGCCCTTGTAAGGCATGGTCGTTTGCTGGGTCCACACAAAAACGCTGTTGGTGGCAAAATCTCCCATTCCGCTTACGATGCCGTTCTTCAGTCCCCTGCCGGAACCCAGCATGATAACCAGCATAAAAATACCCCAGAATACCCCGAAAGCTGTCATGAAAGTTCGCAGCTTGTTTTTTTTCAGGGTATGAAATATTTCCTGCCAGCGGTCCCGGTCGAACATTTTAAACTGTTTTTATATATTCTTTATGCTTCATTCGATTCTTTATTATTCATCCCTCAGCGCTTCCACCGGCTTGATGGCTGCCGCTCTCCGGGCAGGAATGAAACCGGCCACTGTGCCAGCAATGACCAGAACAACGGTAGCACTGATCGCAATTCCAATATTCGCTTCGGGATTTTTAAAAAACTCAGACTGAATGTGTGGTGAAACCAGTTCAAGCAATCCCACCCCAAGCACCAAACCGATGTAACCCGAGAACCCTGTGATAAAAACCGATTCCTGAAGTATCAACGATATGATGGAAACAGGTGTTGCTCCTAAAGATTTCCGAATCCCGATCTCTTTGGTCCTTTCCCTGACGGAGATCATCATGATGTTGCTGACACCCACTATTCCGGCAATGATAGTCCCAATTCCAATGATCCATACAAACAGACGAATAGCAGCAAAAAGATCCATGAATTTTTTGAATTCCTCCACACCGTTCCAGATGAACATTGCCTGCTTATCCTCTTTATCAAAGGTATGCTGGTTGGCTATCTTTGTCCGGATGTCCTCTTCCATCCGTTTGCTGTCCTCTACATTGCGTGAGCCAACAGTAACAGCGAGGGTTTGCACCCTGTCCTCGCCGACGAATACTTTCTGGGCTGTGCTGATGGGGATATAAACGACCCGCTGGTTATCCTGCCGGCCGTCATCATCCTCAAAAATCCCTACTACCTTAAAAGGAATACCCTTGATGTTGATGTACTCACCGACTGCTGATTTATCTTTGAATAACGATTGTTTTACAGCAGTGCCGATCGTTGTTACTTTCAGATTTTGACGGATGTCAATGGGATTGATGAATCGTCCTTCAACTATTTTCACCCGTTCTATGATGCCATAATCGGGATGTACACTTCTTATATCAAAATTACCGTATTCGCCTTTATAGGAAATTTGGTTACTCCCCCACACAAAGGTTCTGCCGGCAATATATTCGATACCACTTACTGAGCTTTTAATTTGATCGTAATCAGCATTGTCAAAGTTGATTTCCCTGCCGGGTTTAAGCCCCTTGTAAGTCATCGTGGTTTCTCCTCCCCAAACCCAAAGCGTATTCACAGCCGATGATTCAAATTGCTGACGAACCCCATTCTCTAATCCCCTTCCGGAACCTAACAGTATGATGAGCATAAAGATCCCCCACGCAACACTAAAACCCGTGAGGAAAGTCCGTAGTTTGTTTTTTTTAATGACACTGAAGATTTCTTCCCATCTGTCGAGGAAAAACATCGCAATACGTTTTAAATATCTGAACTCAAAATTAACGGAAATAATTGTAATTAAGAGGAAAAAGAATTTATAGCGTCATACTAAATGCCTGTCCTTATCAATGCAAAAAGAAGAAAGGGCTGACCTGCCGGAAAGCCTTTACCAATCAATTGGCTTACCCTGAAATTGAAATATTGCTTCACCGCGCTTGTAATAATGATCAAAGAACCAAAAATTGTCAAAATCTTTAAGGTGTGGTTTGAGTTTAGATTTATACTTACAATAAAAAAAGCCTCTCTACAGAAGCTTTTTACTTTTTCCTTTGAACTTTAGGCTTTTTCATTTAATACCAATGTCATTGATTCACCATTTTTTTGATAATTCCCTCTTAAAAATGATTGTATTGAGTAAAATAAATCCGGCAAATACAAGTATCATATGTATCCATCTGAATGAGCCAAAACCCAAGAAAAAAATTGCCCAAATTGCGACAAGAAAAATTGCTGTGCTATAAATTATATTTTTCATTATGCTAGCGTTTACTTCAACCTTTTAAATACAATTGAAATAACTGATCAAAAGTACTTCATATAGTAGGGGAAACCATTACACAATTTCAGAAAAAAGTTACATGATTCACACATTTTCCTGCCAATTGATTCTCTGTGGTTCCGACCAAACAGATTAACACTGAGGCAAAGAAAAGTTAATTGTGTCATTTTTTATCACTAGTTGAATACACAAGTTCACCTTTTTTTGTATGCACCCTGATATGATCTTGTAATTGAGCTTTGAGTGAGTTAACTGAATTCTGGTATTTTTCAATCGTCAATCTTGCCATCAGGTAACTAACCGTTGATTCTGCTCCCTGATTCAGGTTTACATGCGTTTCTTCCAGTCCGTCGTAACAACCTCCGGTACATGGGTTGTAAATAATCTGATGCAGGCGGTTGTTCCCTAAAAACCAGTTGAATGCTGTTTCCATTTTCAGGCGGTAATCCTCATCCATAAATTCATCATAAAATTTACTTAATGTCATTATGGTATAAGCAACATCTATGGGTTGTTCCCCAAAGCGCCCTGCCTCCTCCCCTTTTTGAAGCCAGTTTTTGTTGGAAATTACTTCAATGCCGTTTTCATTAAATGTTTGTGACAGAAGAAAATTCAAGGTTGACCTGGCGATATCTTTATAAATAATATCTCCTGTTAACAACCAGGCATATAACATAGCTTCGGGCAAAATACTATTGGCATAAGTGAGATACCCTTCAAACCAATCCCATTGTTCAACTGATTCATGCTTGTACATTTGAACCAATCGTTTCGCCAGAGTCTCTACCAGACCAATATGCTCTGACAACTTTGTGTTGCTATGATAGTAATACAACCCTTTTATGCTGAATGCTATCGCCCTCGTTGAATACATATTTTCCAGCCGGGGTATTGTTTTTTGAATGATTTTGGTAGCATCAGAAGTAATATCTGAAGGTAACAAGTTAGTTAATGATACTAAATATCCCAAAGCCCAAATAGCCCTTCCATTTGCATCATCCAAATTGGTCCCTTTGTTTTGGTCAGTAAAATTACCATCCTTGTCAACATAATTTAAAAAATCACCTGCGGGTTGCTGACAACTTTTAATAAAACTGAGATATTTTTCAATGTAACCTACACTCATTTCATCGCCTGTTGACTTATAGTACATACACATTGCTACCATTGCCCTGGCATTATCATCAAGGGTATATCCTGAACGGATATCGGCTTGATTGATTTTTGAAAATTGAATGATCGCGGTATCGGTTGTCAATCGTTTCAAATGGTTCAGGTTGATGTCCGGCAGGTCATATCGTATTGTAATTTTATCACCGGCAATTTTCGCAAACACCATAGCATGACCTACGGCAGAATTTTCCCAGGCTGTGGATACTATTTTCTCCAGTGTATTTGAGCTGAGATTCCTTCGCAATGGCCCATCGTTAAGTAACCGCTTAACGGCATCAGCCAATTGTAGCGAATTGTGAAAATCAAAAATAATTCCGGTATCTTCCGTCAATACTTCCCTTGCATGAGGAATGGGGGTAGAAATAATTGGACACGCACAACTCATGGCATAGGCAAAAGTGCCGCTTACAGCCTGGTTGGGATCGCTGGAGGTAAACAGGTAAATATCGGTAAGTTGCAAATATTCGAGCAACTCGGGCAGCGCCACATATTTATTGATAAAGATCACATGATCGTGCAGAGCATAATCTTTCACTATTTGCTCCAGCTTATTCCGGTAACTTTCTCCTTCCGTCTTTACCACTTCGGGATGGGTTTTGCCCAATACCAGGAATATCACTTCAGGGTTGGTTTTTATAATGGCGGGCAATGCTTCCAGTGTAGTTTCAATACTCTTTCCTGAACTCAGCAGTCCAAATGTTGTAAGAACTTTCCTGCCGATTAATCCGTATTTTCTTTTTAAAAACTTTTCACTTAGATGGGGCACCAAATGGGTACCATGAGCGATCACAGATATTTTTTGCTGCTCCACACCGTAATCATGGGTCAAGATACCGGATGAATTATGGGTCATTACAACTACCGCCTCACATGCAGAGGCAATATTCTGAACCTTGACTTTAAATATTTCATCGGGTCGGGGTAAAACGGTATGAAAAACAACTACCACAGGCTTCGTAACCTCATATATAAATTGAAGAAATGCTCCTTCCTGTTTCTGAAAAAATCCAAACTCATGCTGAATCAACACCAGTTTGATGAGGTTGTCATGATTAATGAATTGGGCTAATTCCTGATATCCCACAACATCAGAAGTTTTGAGTGTGCATTTAACTTCATCTGGGTAATTGTAGCCGGCATTTCCCGATTCCAGAGCACATACTTTAATTGAGAATGAACTTCTGAATTTATTATTAAGTGCCTTTATCAAATCCTGGGAATATGTTGCGATGCCGCATTCTCTCGGTGGATAGGAGGTAATAAACAAAATTTCAGCCAGATCATTCCTTTTATCCTTATTTGGGTTTAGTCCATATATTTTTGAAGTGATCCCGAACGGAATGGAATTTTCTGAATAAGACAATTGTTTTTGTTGCCTGGAGACGTTATCAAATCCTTCTGTTACTATTTTATTTTTCATCTTTGTTCGTATAAGTTAATAATTCTGCCAATAA
The DNA here is from genome assembly GCA_963840975.1 of uncultured Bacteroidales bacterium. Classification (GTDB taxonomy): domain Bacteria; phylum Bacteroidota; class Bacteroidia; order Bacteroidales; family JAADJA01; genus JAADJA01. Next base: position 9,519 of record CAWJBC010000006.1, read on the forward strand.
AGCGGGTAAACTGACGGAAGCGCAGGCAATTTGTGTGTCCGCTGCGCCGTAATAAATAAATAGAGTAGTTCCAAACAATGCCGTTCCTGTTGGAAAAACAACATTATTAACCTCTCCTTTTAATTCCCATTCGTATTCAGGCGAGAACAGCGTATAAGGAAGTCGCGCAAGTTCTTTCGAAGGATCATTCAGATCAAGTAACGCGGCACAGGCTGAATAAACAAGCCCATGACGGGTTTCTTTCACTCCATGATAAATCAGCAACCAGCCGTGTTCCGTTTCAATCGGAGGGCAGCCGCTGCCAATATAGCTTGATTCGTGCCGATAAACCGGATCGAGTACAATATGATCCTGCAGGTCAAGAAAGTAATTTTCCCAAAATTCCCTGGTAAGTTCTTTTAAATTGTTAACAGAAACGATCTGAATGCCGGGCCTTATCCGGTGAAGAAATACCAGTTTGCCGTTAATTTTTCGGGGAAAGAAAACGACATTTTTGTCCCACAACATTATTTTCTTTTCAGGATCTGCTTCCTGGTAATAAAACTTATGATTATGGTAATAATTTTGGTCTACTTTACCGGCGGATTCAGCAAGGTAGGTAAATTGAGCATACGTAATAGGAGGAACAATTAGCCCATGTTTTTTAAAATGCTTTAAATTTTTTGAAGTTGCAAGCGCTCCACGTGCATTTGTTCCATCATAACCGGTATAGGTCAAATAAAACAGTTCATCAATTTTAACAATGCGTGCATCTTCAACACCATGTGATTCATATTCGAATTTTGGGACCATGAAGGGCTTATTCCACCGTTCAACAATTGTTAAGGGGCCATCCAGCCTGCAATAACCAATGGTCGAATAATTTCCTTTTCGAACAGCCCGGTAAAAAAGATGAACACTGTCACCTTCACGTATGACTGCAGGATTGAGCACCCCTTCATTTTCGAATTCCAAATTTGTTTTCCAAAGGATGACTCCCTCCTTTTTAATCTTTATCATGCAGATTTATTTTTTATCCGCCCTAAGCGAATTGGTTTAATTTTTAATATTGCAGGCATGGTGTCACCTAATAAAAATCCCCAGGGCTTTAAAGGTTCGATATGGTCACAAATGAGTTTTACTATAGCCAGGAGAGGTATGGATAAAAACATTCCCGGTATGCCCCATAATGCATTCCCTACAAGTATTGCTATTATGGAGAAAAGTGCATTTATTTTTACTTTTGATGCAACTATTTTCGGAACGATGTAATTATTGTCAATAAGTTGAATGACATAATAGATTGCCAGCACGTAAAACGCATACCAGCCAGATTCTTTGGTAACAAAAGCAACCATCATGGGCAAGGCGACTGCCACAATTCCTCCAATGTAAGGAATGAGGTTGAGCAGGGCGCCAATAATGCCGAGTAGAATGGCGTACTCAATTCCAAGTATTAAAAGAGTGGCGATTTCTAAAATTGCGATAATGACAGTTTCGATGACCAGTCCTAAAAGATATTTTTGAATAACCGTTTTGGTTTGGGAAACTATTGCATTCACCTGGCTTTGATTGCTTTTTCCAAAGACTCTACGGATAAAATCAAGTAAAAGGGGTTGATAAAATAAAATCAAAAAAATATAAACTGGAAGTAAAAACAATACCACTACAATTCCGCCTACGGTGACAAGTGTTTTTCCAATTGCAGCAGTACTGCGATTGAGAAGTTCTCCCTGGGTTTTTGAAATCCAGTCGTGGATTTTTTGCGGGTTTATATCGAAATATTCAGAAGTCTCGCTGATAATTTGATTGAGCGTCCCGGTAAACTTCTCGACCATTATCGGCCATGATTCGGCAAAACGGCTGGCCTGCGAAATGAAAAGAGCTCCAAACGACGCAATGATTATAAAGGTTAGTAATAAGGAAATTACAATGGCTACAATCCGGTTTATTTTTTTCCGAACAAAAAAATTAACAACCGGGTGGAGCAGGATAGCGAAAATAACTGCAAGAACGATTGGAATTATTATAACCTTAGCGATATACAATATGGATAATAAAGCTATTATGCCAACAATAATAGTAGTCACCCTGGCATAAAATGGTATTTCTAATTTTTCATTTATCACGGCTTTCAGAATCCTTTTCCTTTTTGTGAAAAATCTGTTGAATGATATAATGGCTCACTGACTTAATAGCATCAGGGTGCTGAGCAACAAGGTTTGTAATTCCAAATTGCAGTATTGAGCCAAAAAGTTTTCTAATAATACCGGCTGATGCACCTACCACTATTTTTTTTGAAACATAACCGGTAGCTATACCCACGGCAGAACCAACAATGTTTTCGATCAAATATGGCGAGGAAGATAAATCTTTCAATGTACTCTTAATAAGATTGGCCGGTTTTAAACTTTCATAAGTAACAAAGATCTGTTCCTTTAAAAGCTGACCCTTAACGGCTTGATCTTCCTCCAACAATTGAATTGCATTTTTAAGTTCATTACTGGAAGTTATATTTTGCATGCTGATTTTACTTTAACAATTGTTTAATGAAATATTCGTATATCCGTTTTTTCAACCATTTATACATAAATAAATATATCACAAGCGCTACGATACCGTAAAAAGCTGCGACCACAAAAAATCCGAAAAATGTATTTCCAAGAATCTCACCCATCCAGAAGGCAAGTCCTAAATTGAAGAACAACATGAATGAAGCAAACAGTATAAAGACTACCGAATGAGGGATGACTGTGGAAATAACATCTGATGTTTTTTCCACGGTTTTAAGTTTAACTAACTCAAAACTTGTTTTACCATAATCGGTAGCTCTCTCTATAAGAGAATCAAGCGACTTTGTATTATCTTCCATGGATTAGGTCTTAATGTCATTCGATCTCCGGCAAATTTCAAGTCTTTTTTGGGGCTTCTTCTTTGGTTTTCCCCTGCTCAACAAAGTCAGAAACATCTTCCTTTACATGTTCGAATTTCTCGGAAATACTTTCAAGAAATTCATCAAATTTTTCTTTTAAATCCTCAGCCAACTTTTCTCCCTTTTTAGAAATTCTTTTTCTGGTTTTCGAACCCTTGGCAGGGGCGAATAAAATTCCCAATAATGCGCCAGCGGCTGCGCCAGCCAGTACGCCTAAAAATACTTTTCCTTTACTCATAATTTTTAATTTTTAATGATTGTTTTTAAAGTGATTTTATACCAGGTTCCCTTCTTATCTTAAAAGATGAACTTTGAATGTTACAAACTTTAGAGGATATGCCTGATTTATCAATTTTTGTAATAAGCAGGTATTATATTCTCCTTCTTCCCCGGATAATCTCAAAAAGTATTGCAATAACCGCAATAACAAGAAGAATATGAATAATGCCACCGGCACTATAGGCAAAAAATCCGACTGCCCATCCAATGAGCAGGATAACTGCGATAATATAAAGTAATGATGACATGACTGTTAGTTTTATTCGTTTCCCGCATCCTGCGGGCAGGTGTAAATTAATTATTACGTGAGCAAAGGTCAGTCATTTGAAAAGCGAATGCGTTACACAATTATTGAAAAGAGTTACATTATTCACACATTTAAATTTATCAGACATGGAACACAAAAACGCTTATTAAAAAACCCGAAAAATGGAACATGGTAAAGGTTAAGATGCCAGGGTGGTTATAGTGTAAAGGTAAAGGGGTGTCCTTCCTTTATATCTTTAACAGAACTCTTTAATAGTAAGTTATTTTTACTGGGACTATTGATTATGAACAAATAACTAACCCCGTAAGGTTGCGGGGTTAGAAATGTAAATGATAGATTCGGAGATTTATGTTGTACCGTCCTCGTCAGACGGCTATGGATCGCTTAGTTACAACGAGCCGGTTTAGTCGTTGATTTGAACAGGAAACTTGAATTTGCTATATTGGTTTTACTTTTCTTTACGTTGATAATGTAATAACTTACCCCAACACTGAGATAGGTAAAATAATCGTAATTGTCATTTTTTATATAATCATCCAGGCGGTCGTTCTGGCATTGATGCAGTGAAAGGTCGGCGGTTATACCCAAATTTGAATTTAATTTATAATAAATGCCTCCTCCAAAGAAAATTACAAGTTCGGGTACTTCCGTATTCTGCTTTGAAGTCTTCAAATTCCCTTCATTCATTTCCACTTTGTTAGTATTGAAAAAAAATTGCCCTGCACCCGCATAGCCCACAACACCAAATGCATTATACTTCCTGGGCATAAAAAGCCTGACAAAATCAATTCGGGCATGAAGGTTATATTCAATCAGATTTGAAGTAAATGTAATATCATCTTTTCTCCCTTCAATTTTTCCGGCAAGCACCTGGCCTGAAATGCCAATTGCATCCCTGTAGATATTCCGGGTAAGAATGATGCTCATTGCCGGCCCGCTTTCGTGTTTAATTTTTGTCCAGATATCCAGATCGTTCAAACTTAAATCTCCAAAGTAAGATGTCAATCCTCCGTTAATTTTGACTGACCAATTGGTGTGCAGGACTTCGTGTTGATTTCCGCTCCATTTTTGTGAATAGCCTGATGGTATCATAAAGATTTCGGTGGCAATGAACACCAGAGAGTACTTTATTATTACTACTTTCATAACCTAAATGCTTTATTGGTTTTACAAAATACAGGTTTTCAGCATTCAAAAGGAATATGTCAATTGTAGATATTTTATGGTTTGTTTATTTGGTGAAGTGGATAGCTAAACCAATTGTTGACACGCCGTTTGATAAATCAAGAAATGCACCAAGGCTGTTGTTGAAATGGTATTCTGATCCGATATGAATTCCCACATAAACCGGTGGGGCACTGTGATAATAATCCTTATCACCATCGTAGCCATCTTCCCAATGTGAATTTGCAATAACAAATCCAAGAGAGCCTGCGAGATAGAAGTCCCATTTTGGATTTGCTTTAAGGAGTTCATCAAAATAATAAGTAGCTTTCACTCCAGCCGGAATGACGGTTTCGTAATAATAATACCCGTTATTATCATGAGGATTACCTTTGTAATGGTTACGATATGAATAAAAACTGATAAAAGGAGCCAGAGTGAAATTTTTCGCTACATCAAATTCAAAATTAGCATGAAAAACAGGCAACGGATGTTCAGCATATCTGTAATACCCTATTCCTATGCCCATATTTAACGTTTTGCCAAATTTTTCGCCATATTGTGCTTGCTGAGCAGAAATATTAGTTCCTAATATCAAAAGAAGGAAAAGCCATATTGTGGTTAATGTTTTCATTTTATTTTATTTTAATTTTTGTTTATACTAGTTAAAACGCAGGTAATCTATTTTGAACCTATTTCTCATTATTTACAGTTAAATCTTTAAATGCTTTGCCAAGCTCATCCATATCATGGTTGAATTCACTTTTAAATTTTGACCAGTTATCTTGTCCATCTTCTTTATATTCCTCCAATTTCTTTTTCAGTTCATTGTTCTTCTGTTCCAGCGAGGCCAGATTCTTTTCGTATTCGGCCTTTGATTCCTTTTTCGCGGTTTTGATTTTTATCTTGAAATCGGCAATATTCTTTTCAAAAGCGCTTATTTTTTTTTCAGATTCTATTTTGAATTTTTGATAATCAGTATTCGAATCCTGACCCATCATGCCTGACCCCATTTGCGATCCTTCATCATCATTCATTGACTTTTGCATTTGGTCAGTGGAGTTTTCCGTTTTTTCGGTCGCTGACTGGCAACCGGTTAATATTGTTCCTGCAATAAGTATTGTCATTGCAAGGGTAAAAATGGTTTTTTTCATTGTATATAGTTTTTATTGTTTTATAATTGTTATCGAGTTCATTTTACGAAGTGATTATCGGAACTAATACCCGACGTTGCTTTTTAAAGGCAGAGTCAATCAAAGCGCTACGATAATCGTATGCATTTCTTCTTTGGTTTTACCTAACTTAATTTGAAGCCTGTCAAACATTGCTTCTTTGCTTCCTTCAGTAAAAATCAGGTCATTGTCTGTTAAGTTTAAGAATTTCTTTAAAAGCTTAGCCCTCTGCCTTTCCCAGTTTCCTTTTACATCTTTGGTTTTCATTTTTATGAGTTAAAAATGTGAAATAATTTTCACAATACAAAAGTGATTACTTACAAAACAGAAAACGTTACATAATTAAGGATAAGAGTTACATGATTCACACATTTAAATTGAATTCCGGGGCTTTGAAGAGATGGGATTTAGTTTTTAACTTATTGATAGATGACAGGAGCAGGTTTTCCTATTTCGAAATCCCTGAATCCGAAATCAGTTGTTTTAAATGAGTTGAATTTAAAAATATTCTGCCCATTCCCTGGAATGATGGGATAAAATGCAATGGATATTTCAAAGGTATTCACGATCAGGTAATCATTTTTAATTAGAACACCCAATCCAATTTGTGAATACAATGTGCTGTTCTTAAACCCCGATCGCGCATCTCCAACCATGCCAAGCGAACAAACGAGATAAGGGCCAAAACGGAATCCAATAAAATTCCAGGGAGCATAGGATTGTGTTTGAAGCCTGAATATCCAGCGGCTGGTGCCGGTCAGCGTAGAACTGTTAAAGCCATCAATGCCGTTCCCGTCGTTTAGCGTTAAACTTTCGTAAGGAAGCCGGTTTAAACCCACATCAAACTGTGTTTTTACAAACTGCCTGAATTTCCATTTCCCGACCTCAAATAGTCCAGTAAAATAGTTAACGCCTGCAATTAAAATCCCCTTTTCAGCACGGGAATCATGAAAGATGGAGCCGTATTCGAAGTTGGACGTCAGGTATCCCCAAGGAAAATAATTTCCCAGTGAAATACGGCCGCCAAAATATAATTGTCCCTTATTGTTTTTGTCCAGGTAGCCTCCTGTCAGGCTGTAAACTTTCCCAATGGGCACATCTTCAGTGATTCCAAACTGAAAAATATATTTATCCTGCACATATCTTCGTGTTGATATGCCAATGGTTGCAAGGTAGAAATTATCATCGGAAAACACGTGCAGGGTGTCAATCAGTTCCACTGGTTTTTCGAGATAGCGGATTCGCGTAAAACGGATAGCAGTGATGAGGTTGGTAGTCCGGTCTTTTTCTGTATTGCCTTTAAATATTTGAAAAGCATGTCCCGCCCAATAATCCTGTGCATTGAATTTAAATCTTTGCAGAATGATAAGGGAATCGGTTGTTTGAATGGAATCCGTGCGAAATTCCTGTCTGAAATTAACACCTCCTGCCCACCTTGCAAAAGGTGAGAAAAACGGACGGTCAACTGACAGGTTTTTGGTAAAATTCCCGAATTCATCTGTGCCGTACATGAGCGTTGTATTAATATAGGTGTTTCGAATGTTGGGAACAAAGTATTTCGTGGCAAAAGCATCGTCACCGGTTTTAGGGTACCATGTATAGGTATTTTTAAATTCATGGCCAAACCCCAGGAAATTCCTTTCGGTCAATCTGATTGTAGCGCGGGAAGCGGAAGCTACGACTACAGGTATAATGGTCCAGGTATCCAATTCACGGATAAAAATGTCAACCGAATCGGAGTTTTTTGAAACAGCTTTTACAAAAAATGAAACATCACGAACATACGGTTGATTTCTAACCAATCGCTCAGATTCTTTTACGAGCAGCGAATCGAACGTTTGATTTTGACGGATGACGAGCAGGTTTCGGATGGTGATGTGCTGTGATTTTACATGGAGTTTATTCCCGGTTCTTATAAAAATATTTCGGGAGGAAACCATGGTATCGCCAATGGTGTAACCAAAAGGATCCAGTGTTTCGATGTTGATGTGCCTGATAATTTTCCCTTCAAAGGTACTGTAAGGTTTTTGTATCAGTTTTTTATACACTTTCTTTTTGCTGCCTTTTTTTTGGGGGTTGGGTGAAACGGGTTTAAAAAACAACCCATACATAAACTTGGTAAACTTGCTGCGCTTAGAATAGGCTTCTATATTTTCATAAAGGTGGGTCGAGTCTGTTTTAACTAAAGGGTCTTGCGCAAAAGCAAAATCATTTGTTAAAATTAAAACAAGAAAAATTATAAAAATATATATGTACCATTTTTGCATTTACCGCTTTTGAAAGTGCCATTTTGAATTCTTTGCTTTTTCGTAACTGCAAGAAACAATCTAATTCATTAGTTCAGAAATAAAATTTGAAAGGTGCTGGTTAAATTCACCGGCTTGCTCAAGATTAGCCAAATGTCCTGCTTTTGCAATGCTATATAATCTCGAATTAGCGATGTGGCATTGTAAAAACTGTGCCTGTTCGGGAGGTGTAACGGTATCTTCTTTGCCACACAGGATTAACGAAGGAACTTTAATTTCCTTTAAAGATGTACACGTTTCACTGCGCTGAGCTATGGCGCTTAAGGTCATGGTAATTGCCAGAGGGTCTGTTGAGAGAATGACTTTTTTTATTTCCTTTACCAGCATAATTTTATTCCTTAATGAATCTTTGCAAAAAATATTTTTGACAAAAACATCTGCAAAATCAATTAGTCCTTCTGCTTCTATTTGTTTAATTGTTTTATAGCGTTTCTCTTTTGATTCAGGTGAATCGGCATTACACTGTGTATCGCTTAAAATGATGGCTTCAAATCTCTCGGGATAACGGGATACGGCATTCAATAGAATATAACCTCCCATTGACAAACCACAAACCACAGCTTTGTTAATTTGCAATGCATCCATCAGTTTTATCAAATCATCGGCAAATACACTAATGCTGAATTGTTCCGCTCCTGCCGTTGAATTACCAAAACCACGAATATCATAAGCAATGACGCGATGTGTGCTTTTAAAAAAATCCAATTGTGGTTGCCACATGGATTTGTCGAAAGGGAATCCGTGAATAAACACAATTGGAAAATGACCCACTCCCCGATCATCATAATTAATGCTTGTACCATTGACCAGAACTGTTTTATCTTTTCCGTTTAACATGTCATTTATTTTTTTCAGACTTTTAATGATTATTTCTGTTCTTCCTTTTTGTTTTGTTCGCCGGCATTTTTTTGTTCCACTTGTTCTTTAAGTTCTGCTTCAGCTTTTGCTTTCTTGTTATAATATCCTCTGAAAAAGAAATTGTGCTTGAGTGCCTCCATATTCTCATCCAAACCTTTGGAACTGCTATTAAGGTTTTCCATAGTTTGGCTCAAATTTTTCGCAATTGTCGTATCCTGGATGATTTGGGTAAATGTGCCGTTTTCATCGTTAACCTTAAGCATAATTTCTTCAAGTTGTTGCGAAAAAACTTCAGCATTAGCTGTTGTTACCTTAAGACTCACCATAACGGCCGAAACATCCTCCTGAACTGCCACCATTGTTTCATCTAATCCTTTGGAGGCTTCTTTAAGATTTATGATAATCTGATCAAGATTTTTTGCGATGGTAGAATCCTGAATTAATCTGCCAAGCGTTCCTGTGCCACTGTTTACCTTAATCATAACCTCAGCAAGTTGTTGCGTAATAATTTCAGCATTGCCTGCCGTTACCTGCAAACTTGCCATGATGGCATCGGTTTCAACAGGTTCAGATGATGGAAGTTCCTGCCCAACTTTTGCCAAAGGGGAATCATTGCCTCCCTGCGTTATAATTAAAATCCGGTCACCAATAAGACCTTCTGAGCCGATCGCTACATTACAATCCGATTTTATAAACTGTTGAACATCTTTTTTGATCAACATATCAACCCTAACCGTTGAATCGTTAATTATTTTAATGTTATCAACAATACCTACGTTAATTCCGGTGAAGCGTACATTATTTCCAACCTGCAAACCGCTTACATTGTAAAAAGTTGTAGTAAGCTTAAAAACAGGATTAAATAAATTCTGCTGTTTCCCGATGATAAATATGGCAATTACAAAAAAAGCCAATCCGCCTACAATAAAAAGACCCAATCTTACTTTAAATTTCTCTGTATGCGTGTCCATAACTCGTAAATTTTAATTTATTGAATTACATGTTTTCATTTGAAGAAGGCATTGATTAACGGGTCCGTTGACTTTTCAAACGTGTCCAATTTTCCTTCCTTATAAACCTCACCGTCGAGTAACATAATAACACGGTTGGCATTCGTGCGTGCGCATGCAATATCATGGGTGATGATGATAGATGAAGTTTTGTATTTTTTTTGCACATCATTGATGAGTGTACTTATTTCATCTGATGTCACCGGGTCTAGTCCGGTAGTAGGTTCATCATACAACATGATCATCGGATCAACAACAATGGTTCGTGCCAGGCTTATTCTTTTTCGCATACCACCCGAAAGTTGCGAAGGCATTTTATCCAAGGCATCAGGCAAACCAACATTTTCCAAAACCTCTTTGATCTTCTCTAAAATCTCTTTTTCAGAAAGGTTACTTTTAATTCTTCTCAATGGAAATTCCAGGTTTTGCCTTACCGTCATAGAATCATACAAAGCCCCGCTTTGGAATAAAAAACCAATTTTCTTTCTCAACTCATTCAATTCGTTTCGGTTTAGAGCGATTACATTTTTATCAAATACATTGATGGTTCCTCCATTTGATCTTAATAGCCCAACAATACATTTTATTAATACGGATTTGCCACTGCCGGATTTGCCCAGAACCACCAAATTTTCGCCATCGTAAAGCTTTAACGAAACATCTTTCAATACCTCTTCTGTGCCAAATGATTTCTTAAGATTATTTATTTCAATCACCGTTGTATTGCTGTCCGGTTCGACAGAAGCATTCTTTATTGTATCAGTTTGAGTTAAGTTCATACTATCAGCATATCGGTTAATTGCACTGCAATCAGGTCTATAATTATCACCAGGAGAGATGCCAGCACCACAGCAGAGTTTGCTGCAATACCCACACTTTCAGTTCCACGTCCGGCATTGTAACCTTTATAGCATCCTACCAATCCAATTACTGCCCCGAAAAAAAATGTTTTTATTACAGCCGGTAAAAAATCCATAAAATCTACAGCGCTGAATGCCTGGGAGAAAAAGAGGGTAAATGTTACATCCCCTTTAATGTTTGCACCTGCCCAGCTTCCAAATATGCCCAGTGCATCGGCGTATATTACGAGTAAGGGTATCATCAGCGTGGCAGCTGATACCCTTGTTACAACTAAAAATCGCATCGGATTTATTGAGGAAACCTCCATGGCTTCAATTTGTTCGGTCACTTTCATTGAGCCCAATTCTGCACCCATTCCCGAACCAATTTTGCCGGCGCATATCAAAGCTGTTATTACAGGTCCCATTTCCCTGATAAGGGATACGGCTACCATTCCCGGAAGCAAGGTAACTGCCCCGAAATCAACAAGTACCGGGCGCGATTGAATGGTCAGCACCAAACCCATAATGGCTCCGGTAACTGAAACTAAGGGCAACGATTTATATCCGATTTGAAAGCACTGACGGAAAAATTCCTTCCATTCAAAATTGCGGGAAAAAGTTTCTTTGAAGATAACCGTAATAAACAAGAAAACATCCGCAGCATCTTTAAAGAAAATGCTTGCAATTTGCGTTTTTGCCAATGTCTTTTCACTCAGCCTCCTGGACTGCTCTGTTGCAAACCCTTTTATTTTAATTACCGGTATGATTTTTTTCATGTTAAAACAATTGGTATTACCCGAACAACATTCCGCATGAAAAGGTCAGGCTTGCATGCTCCGCAGGCTCGCTGGACTCCCGGTAATTTTTCTGATTCAGTAAGTCCGTTTTTAATCGAAAAATATTTTGCTTGAAACGCCATAATTATCAAAATTGCAATTAAAGCGCTTCAATGATCTTGTGCAATTCTTCTTTCGTTTTGCCAAGCTTGATTTGAAGTCTTCCAAACATCTCATCTTTTTTACCCTCGGCAAACATCAGATCATTGTCAGTTAAGATGGCAAATTTTTGCAAGAGCTTACCTTTTTGCTTGTTCCAGTTTCCTTTTACTTCCGTTGTATTCATTTTTTTGAAATTTAATTACCGCAACTGACGGCAATTTGACATACAAAGGTGGGAACTATAATACCGGAAAGCATTACACAATTATAGATAAGAGTTACATTATTCACACATTTCACAGAAATATTCCCAGGCAATGCTTAAGTTATTTTTAGGGAGATAATGTTGATTTTAAATGAGTTCAGGCAAGTTTGGTAGGCTCTACGTATGCGATACTTAAACCTGTCATAAAAAAGCAACGCCCAGAAGGGAATGAAAAGGGAAATCACAATCTTCAAGAATTTGATTTTATATATAATCAAGGATTAATTCTTTCATTCTTTTAACTTTATGCGCTGTGAAACCGTGTACGCTTATTTTTCCATCGCCGGCTGTTTCAATTCTGATTGTTGAAAATCCTACAAATGGACAGTCAATGACAACGGAAGAAATACGACTGTAAGGTATTGTTTTTTCTTTTCCACTGAATAATCCGGGGTCATTCATTGTCACACCAAGTTCGTCAATAATAATTTTTGATCGGAATATTTTATTCCCGCTTGTCATTCTTGATGCAAAGAATGTTTCCATTTTGTTCAGAAGTTCTCAGGATTGATAAAACAATACCCTAGTCACGTTTCAAAGGAATGAGATAAATAATTATTTGCAATAGCAGCAATTATTGCCTAATTTGATCCAATATTACCATGGCAAATAATAGTGCCTAAATTTACAGGATTTTGATAAATATTTAAATAACCATCGTAAACTAACCAGTTATCATAAGTAATAGAAATTCCACTATCAAGTTTTCGGATATTCGTATAACTTATGCCGGTGGTTCCGTCAACATTGTTCAGTGCCTTTACAACTGGTCCACCACCCACAGTTTGGATTGAACCCAGGTTAATTGTCGCCGGATATAGTTCGCCGGCTATTGCACCTGATAGCGAAATGGTTAACAAGGTATTTCCATTCACCCTTTTTTCAAACAGGGCTGTTCCGGATACTCCGAATGAACCTATAGTATCCAGTGTGTAGGTTTTATTTATAGTCGTTATTACATTACCACCAATATCACCTTGTGCTAAAATTACATCGGGTTCGGCACTGCTTTTAAGGACGTGAATAAAACCATCGTAAGCAATCAGCTGGGTGTAAGTCATTGTATTAACATCTGTTGAACTCTTTCCGGTTGCATCAACCGGATTCAGTGTTAAAACAACCAAACCTCCTTCAACAGCCGAATTCATGCATAGTTCTGCCGGATGGGTTCCCGAAGGAGCACCTGTCAGAGCTAAATCTATGGTAGCTAAACCGCTACTTTTTTCTGTGAATGTGGCTTTTCCTGTTACACCGAGGACATCCTTAACCAAGAGGTTATACATGGAGGTTCTTGGAGGAATTGGAGCCGGCGCTTCATCTTTGCTACAACCACTGACTGCCACCAGCACAAATACTGATGCAAGCATCATTAGTAGGGAAATTAAATTTCTTATTTTAGTCATTTTATTGAATTTTTATACATTTCCGCTTCTGGCGGAACAGATGTGAAATTATTTCACAATACAAAGGTGGTTTCATTAATGCCAAAAAGCATTACACAATTAAATTAAAGAGTTACATAATTCACACATTGAATGCACTGTGAATAAAAATTTTTGTATTCTGAAATTCATCAATTAGTTAAGGATGGCAAATACCTTAAGTAGCCAAACGATAACCCATATCACCACCATGCTGCTTAAAATCAATTTCATAGCGGATTTCGATTTATTGCATAAACACACCCGAATAAAACTAAGGAATGTAGCTTATTTTGCCAAAGTTGGGAACCCACATCAGGTTCTTATCCTGATTATTTACATTTCCGTCAAGGGTAAAATCGCCTGAATAATATCCTGCATCGCCTGAATTGGTTGTCCATGTTAATGTTTTATCAACATTGTCAATCACCCCGTCAAGATTTCCATCACCACTTATCATGCCCCAGACACCTGCAGATAATTCAATCTGGCTGGTGCTTCCTCCATAGGCTTTTTCACTGCCTGTGGTAAAATCATATAAATAAATATTGCTGTTTTCTGAAAGCTGAGCAGAAGACATAATCGCTAAATGGTTTCTGTTCCTTACAACCACAAAAAGTTGTTGATTTACAATTTGACTTATCGGAATAGGTGAAGTGCCGTCAAGGTTAACAATTTGACCGTTATTAAGAATAAACGCTGCTTTGCGTTCAACAATGGAACTGCTGGTTGCCGATAATGCATTTGCAGCATCACGCAGTTCCAATATTACCCAGTCAACGACATTTGCATTGGGAATGGAAGTAACCGATTCAGTACCATTGTAATTAATGGGGGGAATGTTAAAAGGTTGATTTAACGGCAATAGCCCAAGCGAATTCAGCTCGGTACTCATCCCGGAACCGGTATAATTTCCCTGCAGGAACAATTTAATATTCAGCGATTGTCCACCTGCCTGCCATCCTCTTAATCGCGCCATCATCCACCATTCAGCTTTTGCTTTAGTAGTGGCACAAAGTTCGTTCACATGATAATTACAATTATCACCATTGTAAATACTCTGCTGTACCGGTATTTGTTGTCCATTGTAAGTGTAGGCAGATTGCTGACCATTGTACCAACATTCAATGTCACCAAAGTCAAATAGTACCTTATTGTTTGCTATACAATAGTTCCGAATCTGTTCATTCCTAAGATGCCTGTTGTAGCCATTGGCTCCGGTAGCCAATGCGTTTCCGGTAGTATAAATGAATGTTACGTTTGGATGCGATTGTTCATAATTGCTCATTGTATTCAGATATGATTGTACTTGTGATTGAGTCCAGGTATCAAGTTGATAGCACCATTGAAACTGGCTGACATTCAATGTCGGTTCACCCGAAAGTGTTTGATTTAATTCACCGGCATCCAGATAAACAGCTTCACTGACATAGGTGTAATTTCCGCTGAATGGGTATATACAGAGCACGTTTGGGGTTGTTGGCAACGCCCACTGTCCAATTTCATATTTGTATAGCTGAGGATTCAATGCTTTCACTCCGGCTAACCCACAACAAGCAGGTTCATCGTGCGATGATATTTGCCAGGAATGTGACTGACCACAATAGTGTAACTTAATTTCATTCTTTATATCATTAATCACTTGTTCCGGAATTTGAGTTAGATCAGTGCATGCATGATCAATTATAATTCCCTGACCAGTAACTTTGATTGCTGAAATTAGAGTAAAAATGAGTAAAAGTTTCAAAATAGTTTTCATAAATAGTTACTTATTTAAATTAGCAATAAAGAGAATTGTACCGATAATTAAGTTTTTCAAGATATCTTAATTATTATTTGCAAACCTAAGCACACCTTGCAGGATAAGTGTTACATAACTTTGGAAATAAGTTACATCATTCACACATTTTCGAATTTGATTTGATTGTTTTTTCAATTTTTGCAGAGTATGTGGCAATCCAGCACGCATGGAAATCTCCGGTAAGTTTTCAATGTTTTTAGCTTACACACAAGGCTTATATCATGGAGATTGATTGGAACAAAGATGTGATGAAATTGTACAAAAAGAAAGAACAGCAATGATGGTAAAGGTTTCAATATGTCAATAGGAACATCTCTACTTGAGATAGATATTATTGGACAGTCTATCCCCAATGGAACCTTTTTTATGCTTAACCAATCGAAATGAACAAAAATAATTAACGCTACTATTCATTTATTTCATAAAGACGAAGCCTGTTTTTGAGCGAAATAATTTCATCCTGCATAGATTTAATCCGATCCAACAAATGATTGATCGTTTCAATGCCTTCCAGGTTAATATCCAACTCGTAATAGAAGCGAATAAATTTCTCCAGTTGATGAAGCTCGCCGGCATCAATGTACCCGGTCTCTTTGACCGTTTTAATTTCAATCAACCCGGTTTGCTGTAACGAACTGATAAATGAAATTTCAATGTTGTGGTTTGCACAGAACTCATCTAAAGTTATTAAAAATTCAGGTTGCATTGTTCACATATTAAAAATTACAATTTTGATAATTCAGTAAATAGTATCTTTTGCTTATCGGTTAAATTTGTTGGTGTTTTGATTGCCCACGTTATATAGAAATCACCAAATTTCCCTTCATCCTTATAAACCGGAAATCCTTTTCCGGTTAACTTTACTTTATTTCCATTCTGTGTTTCAGGTTTTACTTTCAGTTTTACTTTTCCGTTAAGGGTATCTACTGTGATATCACCTCCCAGAACAGCAATATATAAATCCAAATCAACAGTGGAATAGAGATTATTTCCCAAACGTTTAATTTTAGGGTGATTGGCTATCGAAAATGTTATATATAAATCTCCATTTGGTCCACCATTTATTCCATGTCCTCCATGCCCCGGTATTTTGATTGTTTGCCCATTTTCAATTCCGGCCGGAATAGTGATTCTTATATTATTCCCGTTTACTGTCAGGGTTTGCTTATGAGTTTTATAAGCATCAATGAGGTCAAGGTGTAACTCCGCATTATAATCTTCTCCTCTGAATTTCACCTGCCGGCTTCTGCCTGCGCTTGAGTATCCACCAAACATGGACTCAAAAAAATCGGAAAAATTTCCTTCGGATTGATTGCCTGCATTACTTTTATTTCGATAATTTGATGTTTGTTCCTGGTATTGTTTTGCCTTTTCAAATTCTTCGGAATGTTTCCAATCCTGCCCGTATTGATCGTATTTTTCCCGCTTTTCAGGATCGCTCAATACTTCATTTGCCTCATTGATTAGCTGAAAATTCTTTTTCGCATCCTTATCATTCGGATTTAAATCGGGATGAAACTTTCGGGCTAATTTCCGGTAAGCATTTTTGATATCCTTTGGCGTTGCCTTTTTAGCTATCCCTAATATTTTATAATAGTCCACGAAAACCATCTGTTTCTTAGTTTATATTGCTTCTTGCGTGTCAATTAATTTATCGTGTGAAATACCAATTGATTGATCTGATAAAACCCTTCATGAATAATTTATTAAAAACGATGGTTCAATTTTCCTTACTATCAGATTGATTAACCAGATGATTCTCCAGACCTATTTGCTCGATCTGTGCACGTTGTATTTCTGCCCAATTGATGTGGTTTTCTTCCATTTTAAATATTCTCCTCATAAGGTCAACAGTGCCCTGAGCATAAACCTTACGGGTAAGTTTATTTGAGATATTATTATTGCATTTACAATCAGGTTTTTCTTCATGGACTTTATTTGTCATTTGAATGAGTTTTTATAATATTAAGTTTAACTTTCGTTGGTGATAGGTCAAAGGAATGATTCTCTTTATACTGGTATGGTGCATTTTATCCATCACCCTTTTTATCAGCCCCAATGAACCTTATTTATCACCACATTCTGTAACCCTTATGGCTGATCAAAGTGAGTCCCTTAGCCGGAAACGATTACAAAACATCAAGTAGTTTTTTATCTTGTTTCATTGTTGCGCTTTTTTTATCTATTTTCATAAGTAATTTTCGAGGGCTAAATTATGCCGCAGGAACTGAGAATCTGTTACATAACTTTTTAAAAAATTTACATAATTCACACATTATTAAGGGCGATTCCTTTTGGTATTTAGGTTGAATTGTGTTAAAATTGAAGTAAAAAGAGACTGTTGCAAACAACAGTCTCCAGTGTAAAATTGTAAATTCTAAAATTGCTATCCTTTATTTTTCATTAATATGAGGTTTTTAATTCAACTCTCCTGTTTTTTGCGCGACCTTCAGCAGTGTTATTGTCCGCAATAGGTTGGGTTTCCCCATAACCTATTCCCGTCAACCGTGATTCCATAATACCTTTTGACATCAAATATGTTTTTACAACATCGGTACGCTTTTGCGACAACGTGAGGTTATAAGCGTCTTCACCCTGGCTATCTGCATGACCCTCAATAACAAGGTTAGCTGATTCATATTTTTTGAGTATCACTACCAGTTCATCCAATTGTGCAAAGGATGCCACTTTTAGTTTATCACTGTTTGTTTCAAAGAAAATTTTACTTGCAATCTTGGTAATCTTTACTGAATCCTCTTTGGCTATTTCAGGGCAACCTTTATTTGCAAGTGTACCTAATACATCAGGACAATTATCCTCGCTATCTGCAATACCATCACCATCTTTATCGGGGCATCCCTTTGTGGCAGCAGTACCGGCTAAATCGGGACATGCATCATCTTCGTTAAATACACCGTCCTGGTCATTATCCACAGGACAACCTATGATATCTACTTTATAACGGGGATTTGTATCCGGGCATTTATCATCAATATCAGCTATACCGTCTTTGTCGGCATCAGGACATCCCTTTAATGCTGCAAGACCTGCTACATCAGGGCAACGATCTTCTTTATCAGCAATACCATCACCATCTTTGTCGGGACAACCTTTTAAATCCTTGTTGCCTGCAACATCAGGACATGCATCTAAATAATCAGCTACGCCATCTCCATCTGTATCTACAGGACATCCGACATTATCAACAACAACAGCAGCTGGGGTTCCAGGACATTTGTCCTTGTAGTCGGATATTCCGTCGTTATCGGCATCTTTTTTCTTGCCAAAATTAAAGGTAATTCCAATGGTGTGAAACAGGTACATGTCATTTCCACCTGATTCTACCCCGTCCCTCTTATCATTCGATGAATAGAGAAAAGTTTCCTGTAAATTAAGCATTACTGATTGGCCCAAACTTATATTTGCTCCTGCCCCAAATGAAGGAGCAATCCAATCTGTTTTCTTGGCATTAACATCAATGTCTTTATCAAATAACATGGCGCCGCCCCCCACAAATAAATAAGGTATCACAACGTACCGGGATTCCAATATATTAAACCTTGCATTTAGAAGTATTGATGTAAAAGGGGCATTGAAGTAGCTGGTATCCCTGTTATAACCAACTGTTCCTTTATTAATTAATACGTTTAAATCGAAGTGACTTGCGAGATACCTTGAAAAAGACAAGCCACCAAAGCCATATAACGGCATTCCGGTTTTATAAAAATCATTGCCGAGGTCACCATTGTACTGGGTTATGCCTCCATGCAATCCAATGTTCCATTTTTTGTCAATTGTTTGCGCATTAGTCAATAATGCAAGTGACAGGCTAAAACAAATTAGTAGTAGTGTTTTCATTTTATTTTTTTTAATGAATGAATAACCACAAAGGTCAAATATTTAATAACGGTATATATTACATAATTTTTTAAAATTGTTACATTATTCACACATTGTTTTTCCGAAGATTGCTTTACTTGCAAATTTTAGGGGTAATAAAAAAGCATTGTTCAGCTAGTAACGATCTTTAAAAGAACTGCAAAGGTTTACTGACTCAGAGTGGTATTAGCTTCGTTAACAAAGCACCAACCCTCGTTGCTACTCTGTCATCAAGTAATACTCCAATATTAAAATTGATGGATTTATATGGCGATTTACATCCTCTCCATATACCAGTTCAATTCCTTTTCCATTTTCTGGTAATGGAAAATGGTAGTAATGATTTTTTGCAAACGAACAAATGCGGTCTCGCTTTTCACAACATAATCAAAAGCCTTGTGGTGCATACAATCTATTGCTACTTCTATTTTATCCTGCTGCGACAACATTACAACGGGAATATCCGGGTTGAAGGCTCTAATTTTGTCCAGCACTTCTATTCCATTCATCGCGTTTTTATCAATGCCATCAAGCAGATAGTCCAGAATGATCACATCGGGTTTGTGCGATAATTTCTTGAGGCAAAGTTCTCCTGTAGCAAATGTCTCTACTGCCAAATCTGCATGTTGTAGAAAATCAATTTCCAGTGACTTTAAAAACACGGCATCGTCATCCACCAGGAATACCAATATTTTTTCATCCTTCATTCGTTCACGTTTTTTATCAAATTAAATTCATCTTCCAGTTCAGCACATGCCTGGTTACATACGTTTTCTAACTGCTTCACCATTTCGTGTATTCCTTGCTTACCCGATGCATCGGCAGCCGGCAGTTGCTTTATGATGGCAAATTCCTGGATGGTTTTTGCCATAGTTTCAAACTTTGTATTCATACCAACTATTGAAAAAGAAGGGATCATTTTATGAGCCGCAGCTTTCAACGATTTCCAATCCTCATCCTTTAAGCTTTGCTTCAAGGCATCGACAAGAGGAGGAGTTTGCTGCAGATAAAGTAATATCATCTCTTTCATCATTGCCGGGTTCGATTTTGTGCGCTCACGCAAATAACTGAGTTCAGTGCATTTATAAATTTTACTTTGACCGGACTCATTCTCTTTATCTGAATTATTTTTAACAATAACATTCTTCTTTGCCAGCCCTACTATTTTATGGTATAATAATTTTTCATCAATGGGTTTTGCAATGTAATCATTCATGCCAATGGCTTTGCATTTAGCCACATCAACCGTGGTTACATCGGCTGTTAACGCAATGATAGGGATTTTAGAATTCATTGCATTCCGGATGTAATCCGTAGCTTCAAATCCGTTCATTACCGGCATCTGCAAATCCATTAATATGATATCATATGCATTGGTTTGCAGTTTTTCGATGGCTATTTTTCCGTTTGCCGCAATGTCGCATTCAAACATGAAATCATCCAGCAATGTTTTCATCAGCAACTGGTTGAGAGGGATGTCTTCAACTGCCAGTACTTTAATGTTTTTAATTCTCGTATCCAGCGTTTCCAACTCAGCTTCCAGTTCAGCCTCCGCATTTGTCTTCAGAAAATTCAATTTAAAACTAAACGTAGAGCCTTCATCCATTCTACTTATTACCCGGATGCTTCCGCCTTGTGGTTCTACCAGCTGTTTCACAATGGCAAGTCCCAATCCTGTGCCACCATATAACCTTGACGTGTTGCTTGAAGCCTGCTGAAAGTTATCAAAAATCGTTTCTATTTTTTCTGCAGGTATACCTATTCCGGTATCTGTAACTGCAAATTCAACAGTTGCTTTCTCATCATCCTCATTCAGCAATTGAACTTTAATTGTGATTTTCCCTTTTTCTGTAAACTTTACAGCATTGCTCATCAGGTTTAAAATAATCTGGTGAAGGCGCACAGGGTCTCCGACCAATACTTCGGGAATTCGGTCGTCGTACTCTTTTACGAGCTCTAAATTCTTTTCGCGGATTTTTGTTTCAAACAAATGGATCATGGCTGAAATGGATAAGGCCATTTTGAAGGGTACTTGCTCAAAGGTCATTTTCCCGGCATCAACTTTTGCCAGGTCGAGAATGTCGTTGATGAGAACAATCAACGAATCGCCGCTCAATTTTATAGCTTGTAAATATTCTTTTTGCTTTGCTGACAGATTTGTTTTCAACAGCACTTTGGTAAACCCAATAATCGCATTCATGGGTGTCCGGATTTCATGGCTCATGTTGGATAAAAATTGCTGTTTTGCCTTCACTGCATCTCCAGCCAGTTTAGTGGCGGCTTCTGCTTTCCGGGTTGCTTCTTCGGCGATTTCTGCCGCGGTTTCTGCAAATATTCTGGCTTCATTCAGGTCCTTTTCAATCCGGTTATGGTCGGTGCTGTCCCTGGCTACCACCACCACGCCAAGCACATTTCCATGCTCATCTTTGTATACCGAACCATTAAACAATACTTCGATCAGCCTGCCGTCTTTTATAGTCAGCGGAAAATCTGCTACAAAACCTGTTGCAAAAATTTGTCTGTAAATTTCACGCGCCCTATCAGGTTCCGTAAAATACTCAAAAAAATCTGTACCGATCAAACCCTCGCGGGTCATTTCCGTAATTTCCATTGAGGCATTGTTAATGTCAGTAATTTTCCCTTCAGCGCTAATGGTAAACAGCGGGTCCAGGCTGGCTTCTATCAGGCTTCTGGTGTATTGAGATTCATGTTTGTATTTGGTTTCCACTTTTGTTATTTTTACGTTGCTTTATCAACTGTGATTTATTTTAATTGTCAATTTCCTCAATCGGACTTCTCCTTTTGTTCTTAAGTTTTTTAAAATGAGAAGGCGAGAGCCCGGTAACTTTTTTGAATTGATTGGATAAATGAGCAACGCTGCTGTAATTCATCTTCCAGGCAATCCCGGTAATATTTAATTCGTCATAAATGATCAGTTCCTTTATCCGCTCTATTTTATGATGAATAATAAATTGCTCAATGGTGGTTCCCTGTACTTCCGAAAACAGGTTTGCCAGGTAGGTATAATCATAATTCAGTTTTTCGCTTAAATAATCGGACAAGTTTATTTTAATCAATTCATCAGAATGGTGAACCATTTCAATAATTGTATTTTTTATTTTTTCGATCAATATAGCCCGTTTGTCGTTAATTAATTCAAAACCTGATTTGAGCAACGCAGTTTTAAGCTGCTCCAGCTTTTCACCCCCGAGGTCTTCCATGATCTCAACCTCACCCAGATCAACAATGATGAAATGTAGTCCAAGTTTTTTCAATTCTTCCCGTACCGCCATTTTGCAGCGATTGCTCACCATGTATTTGATGTGTAATTTCAAATAATTTCGATTTTGTTATCAAACTCGTCATTGGTAGGAGGAGCGACCAAGCAATCTGTTTGTTTAAACTGAAAAGATTGCTTCTCCCGCTGAAAAAGCGGGATCGCAATGACGGTTATTCGATTGTTTATCTTACTCATACCCGCTTTTTATAATAGTCTGGATCATTTTGAACCGTCCGTTTGGGGTGACAAAATTAGGGGCATGGGCAGGTATTACTATGGATTGACCTGTCAGCAGGGAATGGGATACTCCGCTGATGACGATCTGCGCAGTGCCATCAATGATTTGAACAAAGGTATCATAGGGCGTGGTTTTTTCTGTCAATCCTTCCCCGCTATCGAATGATATGACGCTGATGTTCCCGGTTGTTTTCTTCAGGATCGTTTTGATGACCACAGAATTGGGAATGTATTCAATGATCTCCACCGTGATATGCGCAACCGCTTTTTCAAGTTCTTTAGTTTCCATCGTTGAGTAATTTAATTGTTGAAATTGCAGAATCACAGCAACTTAATAATCATCCTCCATAATATATTTTCCTGGGAATTCGCAATTACACTGCAAAGGTCCGACCCTTTATGAGGGGAAACATTACACAATTCTGTGAAAATGTTACATTATTCACACATTTTCAAGTGGGTTGCGTTTTTTATGTTTAAGATTCCGGAAGAAGGTTGGAGTTAAGCCGGTTACTTTTTTAAACTGGTTGGATAAATGTGCCACACTGCTGTAATTCAACCTGTAGGATATTTCGGTAAGCGTGAGTTCATCATAAATGAGTAATTCTTTTACCCGTTCAATTTTATGAGCGATCATGTATTGTTCGATGGTGAGTCCCGTTACTTCCGAAAAAAGGTTGGCGAGGTAGGTATAATCATGGTTGAGCTTTTCACTCAGGAAATCTGAAAAATTTACTTTGGGAACCTCTTCAGAATAATGAACCATCTCAACAATGAGGTTTTTAATCTTTTCAATCAGAATGGCTCTTTTATCATCCATCAGCTCAAGCCCTGATTTCAATAATTCGGACTTCAATTGGTTTCGCTGCTCATCGGTTAAAGTCTCTTTGACATTTACTTCACCCAATTCCACTTTTAAGTAATGTAGCCCGAGCTTATCCAGTTCCGACTTCACCAGCATTTTGCAGCGAAGTGACACCATGTATTTGATAAAAAGTTTCAATTTATCTGCTGTTCAGTTTTATTTATTCCATACTCTACAAATATATAACAATTTTTAAAGAATTTAGATCGGAAATTAAAATTTTAAACCACAAAGAACTCTACCTATATTACATACTGGTCAGGGTTTGGTTAATCTCAGTGTTTTTGATCCTTTTTTTCCTGTCTCTCTAATTTTTTGTTTTTATTGGCGATGGGTGTTGCAATGGAGATGATGCCGGTTTTGACACTATTCCAAAGGTAATTGACGATAAATTTATCCTTTCTCCGCTCAAAATGAATCCTGCCTGTTGTGTATCTGTTGTCTCCGGGAAGATTACTATTGTTAATCAATAAATTAGCACCCGCTGATAATCCTCCGGACTTTTTATCCATATCATTTAGCTTTGAAACATCAACCATGAGATTTTCATAAATCAAAATAAGTTCTCCGTCCGATACATCATCCGTTGCCTTAAAACCAAATTTTGCCTGTTTTACATTTCCTGAAGTGATGGTAACCGGCATTAAACCTTCCACCATTGGGTTGAATTCAGCAGCAGCTATCGGATCAAGGGAGCCGGAAACGGTGAAATACTCATTGTTCCTTTCAAGGAAGAAGGTCAGATGGGCATTCAAGTCGCTCTTACCCATTATTTTGCCACTGAAATCCATGTCAAGATGGGAATTATTTTCTATCGTCAACGAATCGTTGGTAATATTAAGGGCTTTCAAATTAAAAGGATTGAAGAAAACATTACCAGGTTTATCTGCACCATCAGACATTTCGCCATAAGCTAATTTTCCATTTTTAATATTAACAGAATCAATGACAAATTTTAGGGAAACTTTATTTAATCCACCTGTGATCAATACTTTGTGTTTGAAAGGTGCATCAGGTAATCTTTTATCACGATAAATTTCAACGTTGGGATTTTCAATGTTTATATAGTTCAAATGCAGGGTATTTCCTGCAGCAAGTTCATTTGCCTTGATTCCCTTTACTATAATGCTGTCAATGGATATCGAAAACAAATCAGTATTATATTTGATTTGCCTGTTAAATTCTTCTTTGCCGTACTTTGGGCTAAGTTTAAATTGCGCTATGGTTAAAGCGCTGTCCTGAACATCAAACCGGATACCGGAGGTCGAAAGGGTGTAATATTTTAAGGGAGTGTAGGTGATATGACGGGTATTCATATCAATGTGTGTAAAAGTAAACGGAAACGTTTGCTGTATGGTTGCTGAATCAACTCTGATATTTTCAACAGCAACCGATAAAGAATCAATGCTAAAAAGCGGTTCCTCTGGTTTCTCAACTAAAGTGTAACTAAAACCAGCTCTCAGAATTTCAAAATAATTCACATTGATTGAATTGATTTTGTCTGGAATAACCTGTTCAATATTACCGGACATATTTCTTTCAGGCGGCTTCGCTTTTGGATTGGATAAATAGTTGATCATGACATTCTCCACTGTTATTTTATCCATGCTCATACTTTTTGTTTTAAAAAACTCCACAATTTTAAATTCTTTTACATGAAGCAATTTTGTTTGAACTGAAACCAAGCCTCTGATGGCATCATTTTCAAGCAGGAATTTTGCAGTATCCCTTGGGGTAATGGTCAGATTATCAATTTTAACCGAACCATTGAATACATTTATATCTATGTCATCAAAAAAGATTTCATACAAACGTTTTGGATTTTTATTTAATTCCGCCCTGATTTTGTTCTTTATGTAAGGTTCAAGTTTTAATTTCAAACCTGTAAAAGCCAGAAGCCCTGTTACAAATATTACAATCAGCAAAGTTTTAACTCTTTTCCTGACTTTGGATTTCTTCTTTTTGCGAGCCATTTAGTTAGTCAATTGAACTGTTATTAAATTGAAAATAATACAATATAAAAATAATACTTTTTTCCAGATGAACGCTGAGTTAAAAACCAAATAGGATAGTTTAGTTGAATCATTTTTGCAATTTAGTCCATGATGAATATGAAATATTTTACCATGAGACCTTTTGCACAAGCACTATTTTGTAGGTGTAGTTTATTTGAGAAACTCAAATTTTAATGCCCTGTGTGTTTGAAATTTGTCCCATAGGTCCAAAGGACTCCTTCGGAGGATGCGTGCGGCATAAGTTGAACAATCCTGCTAAAGGTGGGGGGTTTAATATCCTTCAATTGTGCGTTTTGAATAAATATAAAAAAAAAGCTTCCACAACGGAAACCTTTTATGTTGAACTTTAAGCTTTTTCCTTTAATACCTGTAATGTTCAGGTTTATAAGGTCCTTCGGGCGGGAGTCCAAGGTATGCTGCCTGGTCTTTTGTCAGTTTTGTAAGCTTAACACCAATTTGCTCAAGGTGAAGCCGGGCAACTTCCTCATCCAATCTTTTTGGAAGACGGTAAACGCCAATTTCCATTTTATTTTGCCACAGTTCAAGTTGAGCTAAAGTTTGATTCGAAAATGAGTTGCTCATCACAAACGATGGATGTCCGGTGGCACATCCAAGGTTGACAAGTCTTCCTTCGGCTAACATGAAAATCTCATGGCCGTCCGGGAAAATGTATTTATCCACCTGTGGTTTGATATTCACTTTTTTAACTCCCGGAGCATGATTCAGGGGTTCAACCTGGATTTCATTATCAAAATGCCCGATATTACACACGATGGCCTGATCTTTCATCGCTTTCATGTGTTCGAGGGTGATAACATCTTTGTTGCCGGTAGCGGTAACAAAAATATTCCCTTCTTTTACGGCTTCTTCCATGGTAGTCACTTCAAATCCTTCCATCGCAGCCTGCAGGGCATTGATAGGATCAATTTCCGTAATAATGATCCGGGCACCATAGCCCTTTAAGGATTTTGCACTTCCCTTACCCACATCACCATAACCGGCAACAACCACCACTTTTCCGGCGACCATCACATCGGTTGCCCTTTTAATACCATCTGCCAAAGATTCACGGCAACCATAAAGGTTATCGAATTTTGATTTGGTAACTGAATCGTTGACATTGATTGCAGGTGCATGAAGCTTGCCCTGCTCCATCATCTGGTATAGGCGGTGAACACCCGTAGTGGTCTCTTCTGAAATTCCTTTTAATTTCTTTGCAGCCCGGTGCCACTTTGTATTATCTTCAATATAAGTCAATTGAAGCTGTTTTAAAACCGATGCTTCTTCGGTATTGGAAGGTTTTTCCTTCAACAACTCAGGATTCTCCTCAATATCATAACCTTTGTGAATAAGTAAAGTGGCATCTCCTCCGTCATCAACAATCAAATCGGGTCCATTTCCATCAGGAAAAGTCAGTGCCTGGTTAGTACACCACCAATATTCATCCAGCGATTCGCCCTTCCATGCAAATACAGGAATTCCACTTTTGGCAATAGCAGCAGCAGCATGATCTTGTGTAGAAAATATATTACAACTTGCCCACCTGACATCAGCGCCAAGTTCAACTAAAGTTTCGATGAGAACTGCCGTCTGAATGGTCATGTGGAGCGAACCTGTTATCCTTGCTCCTTTTAGAGGTTTTTCCATGGCAAATTTCCTGCGGATTGACATTAATCCCGGCATCTCCTTTTCGGCTATCTCAATTTCTTTCCTGCCCCAATCAGCAAGCGCAATATCTGCAATTCGATAAGGCAATTTTTTATCTACTGTCAATGTTTCCATAATTTTTAATAAAATATTTAAGCTGTTAAAAAGCCTGCAAAGTTATAGTTTTAATCCTACTTACGACCAAAACAGCCAGCAGAAAGTAAACCGTGAATAAATGAATTTGTTTTAACTTTAACAGGTTTTAACCAAAAACCAATAACGGTATTACAAATTTTTCACAAAACATCTTCTACGCTTGTGCTGTATGTGGTCGAAATTTTTCCAGTTGCTGATGGCAGTATGATTTGATTCAAACATCCCGGTAGTTTCCATTTGCGTAATGCCATGATTCAGCATTTCAGCCTGAATTTCGGCAAACAATATTACCGCAGCTCCTGTTGTATGAAATTCGGGATCCACACCGGTGAGCATCAGATCAATTACCTGCGGGTGCTTCATTGCTTTCAGAATGTGGTAAAAACCGAAAGGAAAAAGTTTACCGCCGGCTTTTTGCATCGCTTCCGACAGGGAAGGCATACCGACGATAAAGGCAATAATCCGATCTTCCTTTTTGATGACCTTGACAAATTTAGGGTTCAGGATCTTAAAATACTTCTCCCCGATGCGATCAATCATTTTCGAATTAAAAGGACTGGTATAGGGAAGATCCTGGAAAGCGCTGTTTAGTATTTTAAAAATAGGTTGTATATACTTTTTCAACTCTTCGGTTGATGTGAATTTTACCACCTCAAAGCCATATCGCTTTTTGATGATTTCTGCTCCTCTCTTACCTTTATTTACTGCAAGTTCGCCCAAAGTAAGCCGGAATTCAAGCCAATCGTTTTCCTTGGTGTATCCAAAATCCTCAAAATGCTTCAGGTAATAGGATTTATGGTAAACGGATGCAATGGAAGGCAGATGCTCAAATCCCTCGATGAGCAATCCCTGGGTATCGAGATTATTGAAACCAAGCGGACCATGAACAGCCGTCATTCCTTTTTCCTTTATCCAGTTTTCAGCAATATTAAACAAAGCACCAGAAACCGAAGGATCATCAATGAACTCAATTTTTGATATTCTGCCCTTTTTTTCGCCTGTTTTTTTATTGTACTCCGGGTTTATGATACCGGCTATCCTGCCCACGCATTTATTGTCTTTCCATGCTGTCCAGAATTTTGCTTCACAAAATTCCATCGAAGGATTGCTTTCGGGCTTAAGCTGTTTGATCTCATCCTTTATTATCGGAGGCACCCAAAAACGGTCACCTTTGTACAGATTAAAAGGAAAATCAACAAATTGCCTGATCTCCTTTTCTGTCCTAACCTCTTTTATTGAAAACATTATATTTAAAAATCTGTTATTCTTAATTCTCAGCAAAGATATTCAGTATAACTAAAAAAATCGGAAATTTGCTGAAAATTAATTACCGGTGATCGCATTGTAATTCCTGAAACTGAATATGGCTAATAATATTAAAACGGAACTAAAAAACCGAATCCTTGTCCTTGATGGCGCCATGGGGACGATGATCCAGCAATTCAGTCTTTCGGAGAAGGATTACAGAGGCGAAAGATTTAAAGATTATCCTTATGACCTAAAAGGAAACAACGATTTACTTTCTATCACAAAACCTGAGATCATCAAGGAAATTCATTTGAAATACCTGGATGCCGGTGCCGATATTATAGAGACCAACACCTTCAACAGCAGCAGAATTTCGCTTGCCGATTACCACATGGAAGATTTGGCTTATGAATTCAATTATACTTCAGCTAAACTGGCCAAAGATGCTGTACTGAGCTTTACCAAAACACATCCGGACAAGCCGTTGTATATAGCCGGTTCCATGGGTCCGACAAATAAAACCCTTTCTCTTTCACCCGATGTAAACAATCCCGGATACCGTGCTGTTAACTTTGATGATTTATACAAGGCATATAAGGAGCAGGCTTTGGGATTGATTGATGGAGGCGTTGATATTTTATTGATTGAAACTATCTTTGATACATTGAATGCAAAAGCTGCCATGGTAGCCGTTACTGATGCACAAAATGAAAAAGGGATAAAAATTCCTGTAATGGTATCCGGGACGATCACTGACGCAAGCGGCAGGACTTTATCGGGACAAACAACCGAAGCCTTCCTGAATTCAGTTTCCCATCTCGATCTTCTCACAGTGGGATTAAATTGTGCATTGGGTGCCAAAGAATTGCGTCCTTACATTGAAGAACTTTCAAACAAATCACCTTTTTTTGTGAGTGTCTATCCCAACGCCGGATTGCCTAATCAGTTTGGTGAATACGATGAAACACCTGAGGTCATGGCTAATCAGCTTCAGGATTTTGTCGCCAGCGGTTTTGCAAATATCATTGGCGGCTGCTGCGGGACCACTCCTGATCATATTCGTAAGTTCGCTGAGATAGCAAAAAATGCAACACCAAGAATAGTCCCGCAAAATGATCATCATCTGAAACTAAGCGGGCTTGAACCTTTGATGGTTTTCCAGGGGAGTAATTTTATCAATATTGGCGAAAGAACCAATGTAAGTGGATCAATCAAATTCGCACGGCTCATCAGGGAGGGAAAATATGAAGATGCACTGGTGGTGGCAAGGCAACAAGTGGAAAATGGCGCGCAGATCATCGACATTAACATGGATGATGCAATGCTGGATGCTGAAAAGGCAATGGTTGAATTTTTGAATATTATCGCAACAGAACCTGATATTGCAAAAGTTCCCATCATGATTGATTCATCAAAATGGTCGGTAATTGAAGCAGGCTTGAAATGTGTTCAGGGTAAAGCCATAGTGAACTCTATAAGCCTTAAGGAAGGAATGGAGGATTTTAAAGTTAAAGCAAATAAAATCAGGAATTATGGAGCTGCCGTTGTCGTTATGGCATTTGATGAAAACGGTCAGGCAGCCAGCTATGATAAAAAGATTGAAATATGTCAGCGAGCTTATGATATTTTAACCATAGAAGTTGGATTTCCGCCTGAAGACATCATTTTTGACCCAAATATTTTAACGGTTGCGACGGGTATAGAAGAACACAACAACTATGCTGTTGATTATATC
This sequence comes from uncultured Bacteroidales bacterium, assembly GCA_963840975.1. Taxonomy (GTDB): domain Bacteria; phylum Bacteroidota; class Bacteroidia; order Bacteroidales; family JAADJA01; genus JAADJA01. The sequence continues at coordinate 39,816 of CAWJBC010000006.1, forward strand.
AATGCAACAAGATGGATAAAGCAAAATTTGCCTTATGCTAAAGTCAGTGGAGGGATCAGCAACCTGTCATTTTCATTCAGGGGGAATGATACCGTGCGTGAAGCAATGCATTCTGCATTTCTTTACCATGCCGTCAATGCCGGCCTCGATATGGGAATTGTAAATGCGGGAATGCTCCAGGTTTACGATGAAATTCCCAAAGACTTGCTTGGGCTGGTTGAAGACGTAATCCTGAACCGCAGAAAAGATGCGACTGACAGGTTAATTATTTTCGCAGAAAAGCTTAAAGATAAGGATAACGTTATTGTTAAAGCCGATGCCTGGAGAAATGAAAATGTACAATCAAGATTAAAACATGCCCTGGTAAAAGGCATCGTTGAATTTCTTGACGAAGATATTGAAGAGGCAAGAAAGTTTTATAACCGTTCGCTGGATATTATTGAGGGTCCATTGATGGAAGGGATGAATGTGGTTGGCGATCTGTTTGGTTTAGGAAAAATGTTCCTGCCTCAGGTTGTTAAAAGTGCAAGGGTCATGAAAAAAGCTGTTGCAATACTTCTTCCTTACATCGAGGCAGAGCAATCATCCGGCGGGAAAATGAAATCTGCCGGCAAAATTGTTATGGCTACAGTAAAAGGCGATGTTCATGATATCGGGAAAAATATTGTTGGTGTGGTGCTTGCCTGTAATAATTTTGAGGTGGTAGATCTGGGTGTAATGGTATCAGCAGATAAAATCCTGAAAGCCATTGCGGATGAAAAGGCAGATATACTTGGAATCAGTGGATTGATTACCCCTTCTTTGGAAGAAATGGTGCACATTGCAAAAGAGATGGAACGTACCGGACAGAATATTCCGTTGCTGATTGGTGGAGCTACAACTTCTGAAATTCATACGGCTGTTAAAATTGCGCCAAATTATCATAAACCGGTTATCCACGTGAAAGACGCCTCTAAAAGCGTTGGAGTCGTATCAAAACTTATTTCTGCAGAACAAAAAAAGATTTTTACTGAATCTGTTAAAGTAAACTACAATGAAATAAGAGACCGTTACGAAGCCAGGATAAAAGAGGATAATTACATTTCATACGAAAAAGCACTTAAGAATCGGCTGGAAATTGAGTGGCAGGAAACCGATATAATTAAACCTTCCTTTATCGGTAACAAATATTTCCTTGATTATCCACTGGGTGAAATTAGAAATTATATTGATTGGACATTCTTTTTTCATTCGTGGAAAATCAATGGTAAGTATCCTGAAATTTTCGATGATCCGATCAAAGGCGGGGAAGCTAGGAAACTTTTAAATGACGCAAATGCCTTACTCGACAAAATTGTTGACCAAAAAATGGTTTCTGCGAGCGGGGTAATTGGATTATATCCTGCAAATTCATCAAATGATGATGTTTATATCTATCCCGATGAATTGCGAAAAGATAAGCTGAATACTTTCAGGTTTCTCAGGAATCAGCAACAAAAGGAAAATGGAATTCCCAACCTGTCGCTGGCTGATTTTATTGCCCCTATTACTTCAGGAATAAAAGATTACCTTGGTGGATTCGCTGTGACTACGGGTATTGGACTTGAAAAATGGACAAACCATTTCGAGCAGGAAAATGATGATTATAGCAGCATAATGATGAAAGTTTTAACCGACAGATTGGCTGAAGCTTTTGCCGAACTTATTCACCATAAAGTGAGAACAGAATATTGGGGTTACGAAGCTGATGAAAAGTTCAGTATTCCCAGTTTGCTGAAAGAAAAATACCGTGGGATACGTCCGGCGCCGGGTTATCCTGCCTGTCCGGAGCATTCGGAAAAGAAAGCGTTGTTCAAATTGCTTGATCCTGATCAAAAAGTCGGTATTATGTTAACCGAAAACTTTGCTATGTATCCGGCGGCATCAGTCAGCGGTTACTATTTTGCACATCCGGTTTCACAATATTTTAATGTTGGTAAGATTGGATATGATCAGGTACAGGATTATTCAAAACGAAAAAATGAAAGCATTGGTCAGATTGAAAAATGGCTGAATGCAAATTTGAATTACAAATAAATTTTCTGCTGTAAATACAAGATAAACCACTTCATGCGCATTCCATTTACAGAATTTTTAAAAAATAACCTTGTGCTTTTCGACGGAGCGATGGGAACTGAGATTTATAATAAGGGTGTTTTCATTAATACCTGTTATGATGAGCTTAACCTGACCCGTCCTTCACTTATAAAGGAAATCCATAAAAAATATATTGATGCCGGTGCAGACGTAATTGAAACAAATACTTTTGGAGCGAACAGGTTTAAACTGCAAAAACATGGATTGGAGGATAAGGTTTATGAAATCAACCTGAGAGGCGCCGAAATCGCCAGGGAAGCAGCTGGCGATGATATCTATGTGGCCGGTTCTGTCGGACCTTTGAATGTCCGTCTTGAGCCCTGGGGACCGCTGTCGGAAGCAGAAGCAAAAGAAATATTTCTCGAGCAGTTAAAGGGCCTTATGGATGGAGGAGTTGACCTGATCATCCTTGAAACTTTTTCAGATTTGCACCTCATTCAGCAAGCCCTGGAGATTGCAAAATCCAATTATCAAATTCCTGTTATAGCCCAAATGACAATTGGAAATGATGGGTGCTCTCTCTTTGGAACACCACCTGAACTTTTCGCCAATAAGCTGATGCAATTGGGAGCAGATGTGGTTGGAATCAACTGCAGTGTGGGTCCCAAACCTATGCTTGATGCCCTCGAACAAATGACCGGTGCCGTAAATGTTCCAATCAGCATTATGCCAAATGCCGGAACGCCGGTTGATGTCGAAGGAAGAAATATTTATCTGGCAACTGCCGATTATTTTGCGGAGTACACCCGGAGGTTTATTCATGCGGGTGCCAGGATAGTAGGTGGTTGCTGTGGAACGGATCCAACCTTTATCAAAGAAATGCGCAAAGCCATCCAATCCATTCAACCCCGCAATATCATTTCAAAGCAAATTGAAGTCAAGACTGAGAAAAAACTTGTTCAATCAGTTTCCATTTGCGATAAATCAAATTTTTCACGCAAGATATGCAATGGTGAATTCGTGACTTCAGTTGAAATAGTGCCACCACGTGGAGCTGACCCGACATTACCCATTGAGCAGGCGAAATTATTTAAAGAGGCCGGAATTGATGCTTTGAATATACCTGATGGACCCAGGGCATTGTCACGTATGGGCGCTCCCTATCTTTCGCTTATGATCCAACAGCAGACAGGCATGGAAGTCATTCTTCATTATGCCTGCCGCGACAGGAATTTACTTGGAATGGTCGGTGATTTATTGGGGGCATCTGCTGCAGGAATTAACAACATCCTGCTTATTACCGGCGATCCGCCAAAAATGGGGACTTATCCAGACGCTACCGCTGTTTTTGATGTAGATTCAATTGGACTGACCAATGTAGTCACTCATCTGAACTCTGGTGTTGACCTGGAAGGGAATCCGATTGATAAACCAACTGCATTTTTTACCGGTGTTGGAGTTAATCCTGGCGCACTCGATCTGGATTATGAAATCAGGAGGTTTCAATGGAAAGTAAAAGCAGGAGCGGAATTTGCCATCACACAACCTGTGTTTGATAACGATCTTTTTTATAAATTCCTTAAAAAAATCTCCCATCTAAAAATACCCATTATCGCCGGTGTATGGCCGCTGGTTAGCATTGGTAATGCTGAGTTTATGAACAATGAAGTTCCGGGAGCATCCGTGCCTGCTCATATTATGAAAAGGATGTATGCCACCAAAACGAAAGAAGAAGCCCGTGAGGTCGGGATTGAAATTGCCCGAGAAACAATCCGGGAATTGAAGAGAGATATTGCTGGTGTTCAGGTGTCTATGCCTTTCGGAAAAAGTAAATACCCCCTTGACGTTCTCAAGGAGGTATTATAAAGAGAATTTATGAAAAAGAAGACCTTTAATTTCTTTGTGTAAATTTTTACATGTAAATATCTGTTATGTTGATACATTCGAGGTACAATTCGAGTACTTCATCAGAGTTTACTGCAAGTATCTGATCAATCTCATCTGAACCAGGCAAATAATAAACCTCTACATAGAATCCATAAACTGCATAAAGCTGAATACTGTAAATGCTGTAATTTCTTTCCGCTACATGATGACCATTGTTTAAAAGCACGTAGCTTTTTAAATCTTCGGTCAGGTTCTGAAAGTCTAATGATGTAATCACCTTGCTATCTTTTTAGAGTTAAACTTTTGTTAATTGATCAAGAAAAAACTTAAAATTGCCAGTATCAAACTGATTAACTGGATGTAGAAAAGACTTTTAGCGAAACTTTCTTTTGATTCTTCATAGTCTTTCTTAATTATTTCATCATTTTTTAAATCCATTTTACCTTCTCGATTTGAATAGTGACCTTACCAAGTCGCTTTCCTCTATTACAAAAGCGTACCAAAAGTTATTCAGTAAGTTAAATTATTACTTTCCAACTGTTTATAATTTTATCCGGATTGGAAAGGACTATCCGATTTCGATAATGATCTTCATTTTCGTAGATCGAAAGTGGAATAGAAAAGGTGTTAATGGATGGAATTGGTCGGGAAAAATAAGGAGCATTGGGTCAAAAGTGACTTGCACACCAGATTTCTTGCGGTAAAAAGGATTTCATTAATTGAATATTTTTCTGGTTTTAAATAATATTACCTAAATTTGCCCGCACATTTTCCTGAATTCCAGTGTATGATTAAGAATGTAAAAGGTAACGAAGATTTTGATTCCAGCAATTTTATTGTTTTTTTACTTCAATGGCGCAAACCATTATTGTATATAACCCTGACTGCTTTTGTGGCATCCATCATCTTTTCTTCACCTTTCTTTATTACACCAAAGTTCCGGTCAACGGTTATCATGTTCCCCACTTCTTCAAATTCTATTTCCAAAGCCCTGCTTTCAGAAACATCAGGTGAAAAACAAGACATACTTCAATTCGGTGAAGATGAGCAAACCGAGCAGATGCTGCAAATTCTCAGTTCCAATAAAATCCGCGACCGGATCATTGAGAAGTATAACCTCATGGAACATTATGATATCAAGCAGAATTCTGCATACAAATACACAAAACTCTATAATACTTACGAGGATAATGTGACCTTCAGGCGTACCGAATACATGGCGGTAAAGATTACCGTTAACGATAAGGATCCGGTTATTGCTTCAAAAATGGCGAATGATATTGCTGAGTTGATGGATTCCACTAAGAATACCATGCAAAAAGAACGTGCAATGCAGGCATTCAAAATTGTAGAAGCAGAATACCTAAAATTAAAAGTAGAAATTCAGGTAATGGAAGACTCCCTTACAAAACTCAGGGAACTTGGCATCCACGACTATGAGACACAAGCTGAGATGATCAACCAGCAACTTGCCATCGAACTGGCAAAGGGCAATAAATCAGGTATCAAAGCTTTGGAAGATAAATTGTCACTGCTGGCAAAATACGGCGGACCTTATGTTTCGTTGCGGGATGCGCTCGAATATGAAAAAAAACAATTAAGTGAAATTAAAGCAAAATACGAAGAAGCAAAAATTGATGCAAATGAAGTGCTGCCTCAGAAATTTATTGTCAACAATGCCTATGTGGCGGAAAAAAAATCATATCCTGTTCGCTGGATCATCGTAATAATTTCAACGCTCTCAGCTTTTTTGTTAGGGGTGATTGTTTTGGCTGCGTTGGATAGTGTTTCGAGATACAATAAAAAAAAAAGCCTGAAGTCGATCTGAGCTTTCTGGATATTGAAAAGTATTTTACAGGCGCTTTTCAATTTTTTTCGTTCAGGAAAGTAGCATCAAGTAATGAAGAAAAGAATTTAATTGAGAAAGAAAAAATTGAAACAGAACATACTGGATTCTTTAAAATAAAAATAGACATGCAAAGTCAGTTTTATCAGATAAACATCTTGAAATTTCTAAATAAATGGAAAATTCACCTGGGAGTCATCGTGTTAATTGCAGTTGTACTTTCAGCAATTTTTTCAAGCTCAATGTTCATTACTCCTAAGTTCAAATCATTTGCTATAGTTTATCCGTCGAATATTTCAGCTTATTCAGATGAAAGTGAAACTGAGCAAATGCTTCAGATTTTGCAATCGGGTGATATTCGTGACAGCGTAATTAAAAGGTTCAATCTTGCCAAACATTACAAAATTGATAGTTCTTATAAATACTTCGTATCAACTATAAATTGGGAATATGCACAAAATGTAAAGGTTAACAAAACTCCATACGAAGGTATTAATATTGAGGTAATGGACAAAGACCCTGTAATTGCCCGTGATATAGTTAATTCCATCCTCTACTTTTATAACAAAAAGGTACGTAAGCTTCATGAAGATAAATTTGCTGAAGTGGTGAAGCTTTACGAAAGATCAATCGCCAAGAAAAGAATGTACATTGACAGTCTTGAACAAAGATTTGTAGAATTAAGTACTACCTACGGACTCCTTGATTATGGAAATCAGTCAAGAGAAATTGCAAGGGGATATCTTCGTACAATTGATGGTTCATCTTCACAAATTAATACAAAAGAGGTTCTCAGATTAAAAGAGAATATTGAACAAAAAGGAGGTGAGTTTTTATATTTGCAGGGTTTGATCGGGCAGGAATCAGGAAAATTTGCCGAATTGACCAAGGATTATGAAATGGCTTACATGAATTATGACCGAAAATTCAGTTATACCAATGTGATTACAGAACCTTATGTTGCCGATAAAAAGGCCTATCCTGTGAGGTGGCTGATCGTAGCCATTTCGGCTCTTGCTACTTTTTTCGTGGCTTTCATCTTTATTATGATTTTTGAAAATTATAAAGGAATGGTGAAAAACGGATAAGATTTTACCAACACTTTAACACTACTCCACTTTGACCGAACGAAGTAAACTTATATGGGTCTATCTCCTGAGTACACTTTTTATTGTATTTAACACCTACCTGGCTGTAAATCATCAATTGTGGGGTGCTTTGATACCGGTTGCTCTTTTTGTGGTTTTGCTTTACTTTCTATCCCTCGATAAAATTATTTTACTCATCACTTTTCTGACACCCCTCGCCATTAACGTCATGAACCTTGAAATGGGTGTAGGTATATCCATACCCACCGAACCACTGATGATTGGCGTTTTGATTTTCTTTTTCATCAAAATACTGCATGAAGGCAAATACGACAACAACATATTGAAACATCCGCTAACATTGGCGATTTTCCTCAACCTTTTCTGGTTAATGTTCACAAGTGTAACCAGTGAAATGCCAATTGTTTCTTTCAAATTTCTCCTTTCACGTTTGTGGTTCGTTGTACCATTCTATTTTTTTGCAGTAGTACTCTTCAAAAAATACCCTAACATCAAACTCTTTATATGGCTCTATGCAATTCCTTTGCTGGGTGTCATTTTTTATACCTTGTACAATCACTCTCTCCGGGGATTTGATGAAGAATCAGGACACTGGGTAATGACCCCATTTTATAACGATCATACTGCCTACGGGGCCATACTTAGTCTTTTCATCCCCCCATTAATAGGTTTTTCGATCAATAAAAATTTCAGTTTTAGTACCCGTATTGTTTCGATAACATTTTCTGTGCTATTCCTTGTAGCGCTGGTTTTTTCTTACAGCCGTGCCGCATGGATAAGTTTGGCAGTCTGTCTTATCATTTTGGCAGTTGTACTTTTGAAAATCAAATTCAGATGGCTTCTTCTGACACTTGGAATATTAATTGGAATATTTTTCACTTTTCAGCATCAAATCTTAGATATCCTGGAAAAGAACAAGCAGGATTCATCTGAAAACTTTGTGGAACACATAAAATCAATATATAATATTTCTTCCGATGCTTCAAACCTGGAGAGGATCAACCGGTGGCAATCGGCTATAAGAATGTTCAATGAAAGACCCTTTTGGGGATGGGGACCGGGAACATATCAGTTTTTGTACGCTCCTTACCAGATGTCGAAAGAAAAAACCATCATCAGTACCAATGCAGGCGATCTGGGAAATGCACACAGTGAATACATTGGTCCGTTAGCAGAAGGTGGATGGATAGGTATGCTTTCTATCGTTCTGATTTTTGGACTTTCTGTTTACTATGGGTTGAGGGTTTATAAAAAAGCTGCAACCCCTGAGATAAAAATCATAAGTCTGGGAGTTTTATTGGGTTTAATTTCGTATTATATTCATGGATTCCTTAACAACTTTCTCGACTCTGATAAAGCGTCCGTTCCCGTATGGGGGTTTATGGCTATTTTGGTCGCCCTGGATATTTATCATAATAAAACAGAAAAAACAGCGTAATTATAGTCATACACGAGACATTGTAATAAGTAAAAAAAAGTATAAACAACAATGTCCTGTATCATCGGCAGACAAATAATTAGCGCTTCTGAGAAAAAATAAGTAAAAATTTGTTATTGCAAATAATTTATATATTTGCAGCGCATTTTATTCCCTGATGTAATTCAAAAATGTACATTCGCATAATGTAGTATGTTAAGGTGGTGAGAAGGTTCTGTTGAAAACATTAATTCAAACAAAAAATTCCCGGAATAAATTCAAGAATAGTTGATTTAACTAAGTCAATTTCACTTTACAAATAATTTCAAATTAATTTTAATATTCATGTACGATATTATTGAACTCAACGAAAAGCAGGAAGAGGATTTAAGAGCGATAGCCAAAGAGTTGAAAATAGAAAAAGCAGATAACCTGAAGAAGCAGGACCTCATCTATAAAATCCTGGACTATCAGGCATTGAATCCCTCTGTCGAAATTCTGGAAAAAGAACAGAAAGAGCAGATTGTTAAAAACAAAAGAAAGCGGGTGAGAAGGGAACCAACTCCGCCAGGTAAGAAAATAGCTTCATCCGATAGCTACCTGAATGAAATTTCTCAATCAGAACCCCCTGAAGTAAAAATTGAAAAAGAACTTTTTCCTCCCCGAAAAGAAAAGCAATTGGAACCCAAAGGAGTAGAAATAGAACCAAAGTCCAATAGTGCAACTTTGGGATTGGAAGGTGAAGTACTAAGCGGATCGAATGATGGTATTAATCCCGGGACTGGAGGACGAAATAGTTTCTGCAGTTGATAAAACTTACAAGGGCAGAGGTTCTGAAAAGAAGAGAGAAGATTTTCCATTTGAAACAGAAGGCATGGTTTCAAGTGAAGGTGTCCTTGAAGTAATGGTTGATGGATATGGATTTTTAAGGTCTTCGGATTATAATTATCTGAATTCACCCGACGACATCTATGTCAGCCAGTCGCAGATAAAACTTTTCGGATTGAAAACCGGCGATACCGTTAGAGGCAGTATCCGCCCGCCTAAAACCGGGGAGAAATATTTTCCTTTGATAAAAGTTGAGAAGATCAACGGTAAGAAACCTGAAGATGTACGCGACAGGATTCCTTTTGATTTTTTAACTCCTTTATTTCCTGAAAAGAAATTCAAACTGACCGGTCACAGGGAAAGCACCATCTCTACCCGCATCATTGATATGTTTTCACCTATCGGTAAAGGGCAAAGAGGATTGATTGTTGCTCAACCCAAGACAGGAAAAACGGTATTACTGAAGGAAATTGCAAACGCCATCGCAGGAAACCATCCGGATGCATACCTGATCGTTCTGCTGATTGATGAGCGCCCGGAAGAGGTTACGGATATGGAACGCAATGTAAAAGCTGAAGTGATTGCCTCTACTTTTGATGAACCCGCTGAACGCCATGTAAAAATTGCCAACCTGGTTCTTGAAAAGGCAAAAAGGATGACAGAATGCGGTCATGACGTGGTTATCCTTTTAGATTCAATCACCCGTTTGGCAAGGGCTTACAATACTGTAGCACCTGCTTCAGGTAAGGTATTATCAGGTGGGGTTGAAGCCAATGCACTACAGAAGCCTAAACGCTTTTTCGGTGCGGCAAGGCAAATTGAAAATGGCGGTTCACTCACAATTATTGCCACTGCCCTGATTGATACAGGTTCAAAAATGGATGAGGTAATCTTTGAAGAATTCAAAGGAACCGGAAATATGGAGCTGCAGTTGGACAGGAAACTTTCGAACAAGCGTATTTACCCGGCTATTGATATTGTTGCATCAAGTACCCGAAAGGAAGATCTGCTGATCGAAAGGGAACAATTGCAGCGTATTTGGATATTGAGAAACCACCTTGCGGATATGAACCCATTGGAGGCAATGGAGTTTCTGAAGGACAAGATGAGGTTTACCGATACCAACGAAGAATTCCTGATCTCGATGAACGGTTAGGAAGAAAGTACTTAGTACTTAGTATTTAGTACGGCTGCACTGAAAGCTGGAATTAACTGAATAGAGAAAATAATTATTGGAATACAGGAAAAGCTCTCCGGAAACGGGGGGCTTTTTTAATGCATTTCATTCTGCAATTAGATTTTTACAAATTATTGGTATGTTGCTGCAGACGCTTTCCCCTCTAAAAAATGTTCCCACCCAACCTTGTCTGAACAAATAAGATAAACAGATGTTTTTTAATAATGATGCCTTTTCAAATTTTGAAGTATTATGAAACTATTTCTTTCGATAATATATTTAATTGCTTTCTCGCTGGTCTCCAGAGATCAGGAATTTCTCTGGGCAAATTCATATGAGATATCCAATTGTAATGAAGTGGCGGCGCTTGCTGTTGATTCGAGCAGCCATATTTTTATTTCTGGTGTTTACAATGCCTCTCCTTTTCTGCCCTATACCCGAAATTGTTACCTTTGAAAAACAAATCCTGAAGGAAATGTCGTTTGGACAAAATAATTATCCGTTAATAACAACATCGCTCTTGATAAGAGTAATACCCTATAACTCCTCAACTATTCATAAATAAAGAATAAAAATAAAATTGGAACAAGATAACAACATACTCAGCCTCTCATTTCTCAAAAAATTTACAAATGAAGACAACGAGAAAATGAAAAATTATCTCCGGATGTACCTTAAGTTAGCCCCTGATTTATTTGCAGAAATGAATTCATCAATTGATTCAATGAATTATGATAATGTTTATTCCAAAGCTCACTCATTAAAGCCTCTGGCTACTTATATCGGAATTGTTGGTTTAGCGGATTTATTGATAGAAATAGAAAATATTTCAAAAGAATCCACCAATATGAATAATTTGGTAGCGCATGTAAAAGAAGCAACCGAACTGAACCGTAAAGCAATGGCTGAAATAGAAGACTACCTTGAATAGTTGTGATGGTTTAATTTAGGTTTGAATATGAAAGGAACTGAAAAAATAAATGAAAAATAAAATTGCCATTAAAAGAAACTGGATTCAATCTTAATTCGCATGTATGGCAAATGGAATCTTAGAAAATCTTTTTCAGTATTTTATCAATTTGATCAAATGAGTTCTCATCCTTTATGATGTATTGCTCCGCTCCTTTGGCGATGGTTTGCGCAGCAACACCATAGCTGGTCTGGCTTGACATAATAATGACATGTGCCAGGGATTCCTGATTTTTAATTTCTTCCAATATCTCCAATCCATTAGCTGCTTCCTTAAAAACATCATTCAGATGAAAATCAAGAATGATCAAATCGGGATTCAGATACAGGTTCTTTATGCACTCTTCTCCTGTATTGAATACTGACACCTTATACACAGGATTGTTGCTCAGATGGTCTTTTAACATCTCGGCAAACATAACATTATCATCTACTACAAAAATTAACTTTTGGCTCATACTAACATCAAAATTTAATTATCAAAAATAGTAAAAAAGCGACAACAACAATTTTATTATAAATCAGGGTTAAAGATTAAGCCGGATTGGCAAGAGAGGGAAGCGGTTCAAGCATTTTATTTATTTTCATCAGAAGTTCGCTGCGTTCAAAAGGTTTTGAAATATATGCGTTCATCCCGGCTTCAAAACAACGGTCAACTTCTGCCTTCATCACATTGGCTGTCATTGCTATGATAGGTATACCGGCCTTGCTCTCCCCCATCTTCCTGATAGCTTTGGTTGCGGCATATCCATCCATTTCGGGCATTTGAATATCCATCAGGATTATATCATAATTATTGGTTTGAACTTTGAGTATTGCTTCCTTCCCGTTTTCAGCTAAATCAACCCTGACACCGGGGATGGCGCTTTCCAGTACATCCCTTGCTACAATTACATTGAATTCATTGTCCTCAACCAGAAGGACATTTAAACCTGTGATTGTCAAGGCAGTCTCATTTTGTGTAACCTCTTCCTGATGCGGAATAAGGCTGTAAGGAATTTCAACCGTAAAAACACTTCCTTTATTCAACTCACTCTCAACATTAATTGAACCCTGATGAAGCTCCACAAGGCGTTTACAAATTGTAAGCCCCAATCCGGTTCCTCCATATTTTCGGGTTGTATCTGTATCGCCCTGGGTAAAAACCTCGAATACCTGATCCATTTTGTCTGCCGGTATTCCTATACCTGTGTCAATTACTTTGAATTGCAGAACAATCGAATCAGCGTTAACGGGTTTTGAAAAAACATCTATTGTTACGCTGCCTTTGTGGGTGAATTTGATAGCGTTGCTCGCGAGATTTAACAGGATTTGATGGAGGTGAGTAGGATCACCACAAATCAACGCCGGAATATGTTCATCTGTTTTAAGTAAAAAGCTGAGTCCCTTTTCTTCAGCTTTAAACCGCAGTATGCTTTGAATATTATGCAAAATCTTAATGGGATCGAACGGGATTTTCTCTAATTCCATCTTGCCCGCTTCCAGCTTACTCAAATCAAGAATTTCATTCAGGATAACCAACAGGTTTTCGGAACTTTGATGAATCGCCTCCAGGTATTTATCCTGTGATAAAGGATGATCATTTCGAATAAGGATGTCAATCATCCCTTTAATCGCATTCATGGGAGTTCGGATTTCATGGCTCATATTCGCCAGGAACTGTTCTTTGACCTTTTCACTATTTGTAGCCCGTGTTCGTTCTGATTCTGCTATCAATCGCTGTCGGTCAGCTTCTTCTTTTTGTTCAACAATTGCTTTGCTGGATTTCCTTATAAACCTAAGTCTGCTCAAAAGTCCAAGAGAGACCATTAAAAACATGATTACTCCGGCAAAAAATAATTTCTTTTGAGTCTTTTGCCGGGCAAGATTAGCTTCATTCAATTCATCCTTCTTCTCCTGTAATAATTCATTTTCCAGCTTTTCCTTTTTAAAATTATATTCCATCTCCAATTGAACGACCGCTTTAAAATTGGCGCTGGCACTCACTGAATCATTATATTGCATGGATTTAGTTTGATAATCAAATGCTTCCTTATATTTTCCCATTGCACTATAAGTCTTTGCTAAATAAATGTTACTGAGGTAAATTTGCTGGAGATTATTTTGTTGCTCGGAGATGGATAAGGCATGATGAAAATCTGTCGAAGCGGATTGATAATTATGCTGATAAAGTCGAATTTCACCCCTGTTGCAGTAAATCTGTACCAGTCCCATATAATTCATGATTTCTTTCGCTGTTTTTTCTGCATTATCAAGCCATAGTAAAGCACTGTCCATGGCATGTTTACCAGAATAAACCTCCGATATCTCAATTTGGGTAGTCATGATACCTTGCATATTTGAAGAATTATTGAAAGCCAGATAGGCATTTCTTAAATAATCCAGTGCTTTTTGATAATTCCCCTTTTGTAAATAAATCCTCGCGATATAACTGTTTGAAGCACCTAATCCGTCATATTCATGAATAAGTTTGCGCAGGTTGGCTGCCTGCAGATGGTTTCGTAAGGCATTCAGCGTATCTCCCATGATAAAATAAGTACTCCCCAGGTCATTGTAAACCATAGCAATGCCACTGGTATCATGCATCTCTTCATAAAGTGACCGGGCTGCAAATAACTTTTCAATAGCTGACTCCCTTTCCTTCAGTTTGTTCAATATTGCAGCAATCGTAATATAGGCATTGGCAATCCCTGCTTTATCTTTAAGTTCTTCCTGAATTCGTAAATCGTTAAGATGATTTTTTAATGCTTCCGGATAATTACCCAAATACCTGTTGTTTAATCCAATGTAATAATAACAAAGGGCCTGGTTTTTTTTATTATTGTTTTTTGTTGCCTGATCCAATGCAATGCTATAATATTTAATTGCTTCCTGGTAACTGCTTCTTAAATCGTTCACCCTGCCCATCCGAATAAGCAAATGAAAGGTTTCATTCTGGTCACCAAGTTCCTGAAAGATTTCCAAAGCCGATTGAAAGCATTCCAAAGCCAGGCCCATCCGGTTCGAGTTGCCATAGGCAGTAACCAAATTACTGAGTGCCAGAGCCTTCTTTTTCTTTAAGCTTAGGATTTGTGAATTATCGCTCGTGTTTTGATTCCGACCAATTTCCTGATCCATCATTTCTATTGCACAATTACCATATTTGCAGGCGCTATCCAATTCATTGATTTTGACAAATTCATCACTCAATTTGCTCCATGATGAAATTAAACTGTCAATGTTCTCTTGAGCCTGCATTTGAAAAAATGCTAAACAAAATATTAGTGCAAGTGCCTTTCTCATGAATTATTGCTGATCATAACAAACTAATTATCAATTTATTTTACTGTTTGTATTCAATTATAAAACAACTAACACATTTGTAAATGGTTTTGTTTACCGTCATGCCGAAAGATCATGGTATTTCAATTATGAAATCAATTCTATCAGATAATTCCTCCTGACTTCAAAACTTTTAAGATTTTTAAGCAAATCAACAACCCATAAACCAATGATTAATATTATGAATAAGAAAATCCCCAATTTGTCGTTTGAAATAGAATCAGGTTAACACATGAATAAACCAATCAGATTAGTCTTTAAAGTATTTGCAGGTTTCATCCTGTTAATTTGTCTTTCGGTTATAGCTATCTATCTGTCAATACTTTTTGGGTTATTCGGCAAACTGCCAGATACAGATGAGCTTGCCGGGATCAGGAATGAAGAAGCAACGCTGATCTATGCTTCAGACGGATCACTTATCGGTAAAATATTTGCCAGTAACCGCACAAATATTAAATGGGATGAAGTTCCGGTTCAGCTTGTCAACGCGTTGATTTGTACGGAAGACAAGCGCTTTTTCAGTCATGAAGGTATAGACAAGATGAGCTACTTTCGTGTGATTTTTAAAACACTCCTTTCCAAAGATCGTAGTTCCGGTGGCGGAAGCACCATTACCCAGCAGTTGGCAAAAAATCTTTATGGACGTAAAAATATGGGAATCTTAACCCTTCCGGTTGCCAAAATAAAGGAGGCAATCATCGCTTACAGAATGGAAAAAATATACTCAAAGGATGAGATCATTCTGCTCTATCTCAATTCTGTTCCTTTCGGTGAAAATGTTTATGGCATCGAAGCGGCAGCACAACGGTTTTTCAATAAAAGCACTCCTGAATTAAAGGTTGAACAAATGGCCTTGCTTGTCGGAATGCTGAAAGCTAATACGTTTTATAATCCACGGATTCATCCTGAAAATGCCGTTAAGCGCAGAAACCAGGTATTGCAATTGATCGCGGAGCAGAAATATTTGACCTCGTCAACCACAGACAGCCTGCAGCAACTGCCAGCCGGACTTAATTACTCAAATTATGAACTCAGCTCCCCTGCCGGATACTTCGTTTATCAGGTTGGACTGGCAGCAGAAAGCATTCTGAAAAACATGGAGGAAAAAACCGGCCTTCATTATGATTTGAAAAAGGACGGCCTGAAAATTTACACCACGCTCGACACGGCTTTGCAAAAAATCGCTGTTCAATCCGTAAGATCACATCTGACTAAAATGCAAAAACTGCTCGATTCGGAGTTGATAAAACGCAATGCCAGGAAAAACTGGGAAAAGAAGATGTCTAAGAAAAATGGTCCTTTATGGATGGAAAATGCTTCTGTCACCGGTGAAATTTTCGACTGGACGGACAATCAGAAAGAAATTAAAACCTATCGCGACAGCCTTTGGCATTATTACCGGATGCTCCATGCAGCCGTGCTGATGATTGAACCTGGAACCGGCAGTATTCGAGCCTGGGTGGGTGGCAATGATTTCCGGTATTTGCCCTATGACCTGGTTCTTTCACGACGGCAGATTGCATCCGCCTTTAAACCAGTTTTATACACAGCCGCCCTCGAAAATGGTATTTCTCCCTGCACTTATCTCGACAACGAAGAGAAAGAATACGAGGAATATAATGGCTGGCATCCCAGGAATTATGACAACACCAGCGGAGATAAAATTGCCATGTGGTATGCTCTTGCTCACTCGATTAACCTCCCGACAGTCGATCTCTATTTTCGAACCGGATATGAAGCGCTGAACGAAACCTGCCGGGAACTCGGTCTACCGACATCAGAAGGGGATTATCCTTCCGTGGCATTGGGTTCAATGGATATCACATTGCAGGAAATTGTGATGGCATACAGCGCTTTTGCCAATAACGGGAATATTGCAGAACCCGTCATGATTGAGTCAATCAGTGATGCGGATGGAAATATTATTTATTCGAACCAGGTAAAGACACAGCGGCAGGCTATTGCACCTGAAATTGCCTTACAGATGACGGCTATGCTGGAAAATGTAGTTAACCAAGGAACAGGAAACAGCCTCCGAAGCAACTATCAAATTCGTTCGGAAATTGCCGGTAAAACCGGAACATCCCAGGATTATACTGATGCCTGGTTTATTTCATATTCGCCAAATTTGGTTATTGGAACATGGGTCGGAGCCATGGATCCTGAAGTTCATTTTCATTCATCTAATGGCAGTGGTTCCAGACTTGCTCTCCCAATAGCCGGTTCAGTTTGGTCGAAGATTGAAAACACACCCACACTTCAAAAAAAATTTACCGGCTCATTTTCGATGCCTGAATACTGCTTTGAAAAGATGGACTGCGACCCGATCAAAGAGCAGACTGCAGTTGGAGAATTTTTCGAAAAATTACTGGATGATAAAAAACCAGATAAGTCAAGGATAAAGGAAGAGGATAAAAAGACAGCAAAAGAAAAAAGTAAAATCGGGAAGTTCTTTGAAGGGGTATTTAAGAAAAAGAAGAAGTAATGAAGATCAGACCTGCCAGTAAGGACTTTTCATCGTTTTAAAAACTTATCATGGTCAATCATCATCCGCTTCATCAGCAGTCTTAAGAAAAGCAGCATGCACCGGGGGAGGGCAAATACTCTTTTCTCCTTTGACTGCAAACCACAATACTTCATTAAAAGGAATATCCGGAACCCTGTCTTCCTGGCTGAAATTAAATTCTTCACTCATTCTCTGCCATTTATTCATGGCCATATTACGCTCATTGAGGTCGACTTGCGGCTTGCGTGAACTAAATGGTAATCCATTCACTGTATCAGCAAAACAACGCCACATGGGTGTTGCCGCTGCATCATACTGGCTCATGGGCGGCAGACCGAGGATGAGTTCCATCGTGCGCAACATGGAAGATGTGGAGTACATGGTATGATCTACAAAATTCCTTTTGACAAATCCACCCGCTAAATAAGCCGTGGTGCGATGTGCATCCACATGATCGGGACCGTTTTGAGCATCATCCTCCACAATAAAAACCACACTTTCATTCCAGATTGCGCTATGGCTAAGGTATTCCACAAACAAGCCAACAGCAAGGTCATTATCTGCTACCTGTGCAAATGGAGTCGGCTTTCCCATTTGCAATCCTACCGTATGATCGTTGATGAACCGGAGGGTATTGAGTTGAGGCAATCTGTCAATCGCCATTAACGAATCGAAATCCCGTTTCCATTGACTGAACCGGGTCGTATCCATTACCGATTGATCCCAGCTTGTATAATAAGGGCAAAAATGATCCTTTAAGACAGGGATGTTGGGTTTATAATCATCGGCAAACTCTCCATAAGTCCGATAGGTAACGTCGTACTTTTTACAATAATCCCAGATGAAGCCATTTTTATTGTTGGCAATTTCCCGCGTTCCTTCTGCGTTGTAAAACCCGCCCCTGCCGCCGTAACTGGTTGGCCAGTTCTTTTCCAGAAAATCAGTGGCATAGGCACCGGTGCTCCAGTTATGTCCGTCGGCACTCACTTCACCATCCACATAAAAATTATCCAGCAAAACAAATTCCCTGGCCAATGCATGTTGATTGGGCGTAATTTTTTCTCCAAAAAGCAGCAGGCTTGTATCACCATTTCCTTCGGGGATATCGCTCAGCACCTGGTCGTAGGTCCTGTTCTCCTTGATAATATAAAACACATACTTGATGGGTGACGGATCACCGACCCTTTGTGGGATTGGATTGCCTGGTGCGCCTTCCGTAAATCTTTCTCGCTCACTTGTGTAAGGCGTATTGTTGTAAACCACCTGGGAATAAACAGCCAGTTGTTGTTCATCGGGAACTGCTACGATACTAAGCGTGCCTTTGAAAAGGCCTCCAATATACTGCTCTTTCTCAGGCTTTTTTGAATCTGATTTTTGATAAATGACTTCCACTTCTTTTTTTGCCGGATTAGGACCCTTTGGATTTGCCAATGAAGAAAATCCTTTTCCGTTCGATACGAAAATGGTATTTCGGATCACACGAACACATGTAGGATACCAACCCGCCGGAATAAAACCTTTGCTTAAGCTGCTTCCGGGTTTGCTGACATCAAAAACTGCCAGGTAATTATTATCCGCATTGGCTATGTACAGCATTTTTTCATCATCGCTCAGGGCAACACTGTTGCTGGTAGACCCGGCTGGCGCATTCGGGAATAATGCAGTGTTAAGCGTTTCGACAACTCTCCGTTGTTTCAGATCAATCACCGAAACAGAATTATCATTGGCATTCGCTACAAACAAATAATAGCCATCCCTGGTGATGCACATATCATTGGGATTGTCGCCGACTGCAATTGAACCGATGAATTGGAGCTTATTAGTATCGAACAACTGCACTTTATCGCAACCCCAGCAGGTGATGTACAACAATTTTTTATCTGGCGAAAGCAGGCAGGTATATCCTTCTGCACCCAGTGGATAACGCTGAACAACCTTTTTGGCAAGAAGATCAATCACATACAGTGAGTTATTTTCAGTAGTCACAGCATAAAGCAATTTTCTCTTATCATCAAGAGCAATTCCGGCTGGTGAGATTTTTTCGGGCCAGGGTTTTCCAATAATGATGGTGTCGGCAGGAACTAAACGTTTTTTACTCACATCGAACTGTAAAATCCAGTTGTCATTTCCACCTGAAGCATACAAGCGCTTGCTGTCATCGCTAAAAGTAAGGCCTATCCAGGCTTTACCAACAACGATGGAATCCAGTATCACTTGTTTATCCGCATCAATCAACTGAATGGTCTGATCGCTTTGGCCATTGTTAGTGACTGCCAGTAATTTTTCGGAAGGAGAAACAGCAATATTCAGCGGCAGATCTCCTAACAGGATACTCTTTCCGACAGGAGTGATGGCCCAGCCATTCGGAAGATGAATTCTTTTCGATTCGATTTCAGAAAGTGTCTGACTGCTTATCCGGTATGGCAGGAAAAAGCTGATCAGTATGATTAAAATGAGTATAGTTTTTAATTTCATAGTTTTTTTGTAATAGATTATTCTTCTTGAATTTTCAACGGTTTGGCTACGTAGAGTGCGGGGATTCGAAGTGCTTCGTTTTCAAATTGCTACTAAACTTCATTGCTTGTACTCTCATTCAAATTATCACTTAACCCCGCATTACGTATAGCTATTGTTAGTATTTGTTTTAATTCTTTTGATGACGGAACTTTTCCTTTAAATTTCTCCGGCAATCTATGAGTTAATTTATATTCTGAAACTCCTATCGGTTTATTACTTGTTCTCAATGCATATTCAACTTCAATATTGTCCTTAATAGGGCATAGAATAATTCCGATTGAAGGATTATCATCGGGTTGTTTTTCTTGTTCGTCAAGGAGTTCAAGGTAGAAATTCATCTTTCCAGCAAACTCTGGTTCAAATTCAACTGTTTTTAATTCAATTGCAATTAAACATTTTAAAATTCGGTGATAAAATAATAGGTCAATGAAATATTCTTTTTGATTAAGTTTCAATCTGTATTGATTTCCAATAAAACTAAATCCGTAGCCGAGTTCTAAAAGCAGGTCTCTGATATTTTCAACAAGCCTGTTCTCTAATTCCTTTTCTAAAACTGGTTTTGTAATTCCGAGAAAGTCAAGATTGTATTCGCTTTTCAAAGCTTCGTTTGCTTGTTCTGAAAGGTGAACTGGAAGGGCTTTTTCAAAATTGCTCAGTTTTGTATTGGTCAAATGATATTGATATGCATTTGCCTTTATCTGATTAAGTAAAACAGCCCGACTCCAGCCTAATTGGTCTGTAGCTTGAAGATAATATTTCCTTTCTTTATTGTCTTTCAATTGATGAATAATCAGCATATTCTGTCCCCAGGGAATTTTCATTGCTAATTCCAATAATTCCGCTTCATTTTTGTATTCAAGATAAAATTGTCTCATTCGCCACAAATTCTGTGGCGAATATCCTTTCACTCCATCTATTTGCTTGTTTATGTCTTTTGATAACGTGTCAACAATTGATTGTCCCCATTCATTTTTTTCTTGATTTTCAATTATTATTCTGCCAATTTCAAAGTTTTGACCAATATGAAATTTATTTAATGACTTAAAGGCTTGATACCTCGCCGAATTAATCGTATTGATTATTTGATTGAAAAAACTGTTATATGCTGATAATTTATTCATGCTCAAAATTATTCAAAATCTCTCACAACTGCGAGAGAAGTCGAAAAGTATTCAATTCTCTCACAACTGCGAGAGAATCTATTTATTTTTGAAATTTGCGTTCCGAATATTGACCTAAAAAGTAAAATGTCAATAATGGTATAAACATAAATTTCGTTGATTTTTCAAGTAAAGCAATCTGATTTAGAGTTACTAATAAAATTGCAATTAGCAATATTATGAAAATGTCGAATGTTCTTTTTTTCATTTGTATATCGTTTTTTTTAATAAACGCCAACTCGTTTATACAGGAAACAAAACTTCCCTATTCAGCACAAATTTTACCGGATAGGCGAAATACTATTTCGCATTATTTCGTAAGGCAAATATACATTTTTTCATAGGTCATTTGCGATGGCCTTTTTTTGAAGATTCTTTTATGTAACGGCTGTTAGTATTTCTAACTTTTCACAAGTCGATGTTGATTTAAATAAGAATTAAGTGCCTCCAAACGTTAGGTAAACCCAATTGACCGAATAGGAAAATACTTCGTCAACAAAATCCAGAAACTCCAGGATTTCTTCACTCCCGTGTTCCTTTTTTGAAATCGGATTGTTTATAATGGATCACACCTACGTGAATTTCATTGCCAAGTAATTTTTGATAAGTAAACCAGGTGCGGCGGCTATGAAAACCGGATGATAAAATGTTGGCGGATAAAATTTCTGCTGAAAGGGAACTTTTGACAAACGCACGTGCCGCAGCAAGGGTCTGGTTCCGAATAACGGGATCAAAAGAAATAGCGGTGATTTTGTCAGAAGGAACGCCCAGCTGAACCAGATAATTTTTCACTTCACCTGCCTGCGAATCAAAACCAATGGCATTTTTACCTGCTTCTTTGATTTGAATTGTACTTTGTTCATTTGCAATTATTATAGTTTCACCCACCTTTACCGATAAGATATTCAGGTTCCGGTCGCGGTTTTGATTTACGAGGTCATTACCAAAATGGATTATCACAGAATGCAAACCTTCCGCGGGCTTTCCAAACCGAAAACATAAACTGAATCGGTGGCAGTTGTAAAAGCGCCACCACAGTATCGTCCATTGACAATCAGGTTGAAGTGGGCAAAATAGCCGGCTGCCTCACTTCCCATTGCCCTTACAGCAATGAAAAGGCTGTCGTTCGTTTGTTGATTGACAGTAATATTATTCAAATTAAAAGCAAGTGAAGAATTGCCAAACAACCAGATACCTCCACTTCCTTTTTCATCATCGGTTGTCAGATCACTAAAATGAAGATTGAATTTCAGATAATAAATTATTATCATTAGGGTAGGATTGCCCCACGATGATCACCTTTGAAATTGAATCTGATTTGATTAAGGGGATTGCCTGTTCCAATTCAAAAGGTGGTACCCATGCTTCGATAATCAGGACATCACTTTTGACAGGATGAACTGAATTAAAAAATGAAACGGAACTGAATAATCCAATCAAAATGATGGCTGTAAGCAATAAGATTATGAAGGACAGCCAAATCAACTTTTTTTTCATATCCAATAGATCAATGTGATTGAGCAAAAGTAGTTGAATTAATAAATTTATGAAAGCTACCGAAATGGGGTTATTGGTCTGTTTTATAAAATTCTTTTAGAATTGATTATATTATACATTTGCATAACATTTAGCGGCACATTACTTAATAATTTATGGCGGATATTCTTATACAACCAGTAAAATCCAGGGCAGAGTTGCGGAAGTTTATTCATCTACCTGCCACCATCCATAAAGAGCACAACAACTGGATTCCTCCAATTTATGCTGACGAATGGAAATATTTCGATCCTAAGAAAAATCCACTTTTCGACCATGCTGAAACAATTCTTTTTTTAGCCATGCGAAATAACAAGCCTGTCGGAAGAATCATGGGCATCATCAACCATAAATACAACGATGCCAAAAATGAAAATGATGGCTAGGTTTTGTTTTATTGAAACTATTAGCGACAAAGAAGTCGCTGACAGGCTTATTACGGCAGTCGAGAATTGGGCACGAGAAAAAGGAATGGACAGGATGGTTGGGCCCCTTGGATTTTCCGACAAAGACCCACAGGGACTGTTGATTGACGGGTTTAAGGAACCTATGATGATCGCTACCAATTGCAGCTTTCCTTACATGGCTGATTTTGTGGAGGGTTCAGGATATATTAAAAAAGTTGACCTGGTTGTTTACAAACTTGCAGTACCCGAAACTGTTCCCGAATTTTATCATAAAATTTATCAGAGGGTAATTTCAAATGGAAATAATATCCGACTTGTTGAATTGACGAGCCGCAGGCAAATAAAACCCTACGTCCGGCCAGTATTGAGCCTGGTGAACGAAACCTATACCGACATTTATGCATTTGCCACACTCAGCGACAGGGAAATGGACGAATTTGCCAATCGCTACCTGATGATTCTTGATGCTAAGTTCATAAAGATCATCGAAGATGCCGATAACAACATCATAGGATTTATCCTTGCTATACGCGATATTGGCGACGGAATCAGGAAAAGCAAGGGTTACCTTTTTCCTTTTGGTATATTCCGGATTTTATGGTCGCAGCGCAAGACCAAACGCCTCAGCCTGCTGTTGGGGGCAATTCGGAAAGATTACCGAAATTCCGGATTGGATACCGTTTTAGGAGTGAAAATTTTAGAAGAAGCGCAAAGAGAAGGTCTTGAAGTCGTTGACAGCCACCTTATACTCGAAACAAATACTAAAATGCGCGCTGAAATGGAAAAGTTAGGTGGAATTGTTTATAAGAAATACCGGATTTATCAGAAATCGCTATAAGATTTGTTTATTACTTCTCTATCAGGTTTTGCCTGAATTCCCTGAAAGCCTCATCCATCATCAAATCCACTTTTGCATGAAACGCATCGAATGCCCTTACAAGGGTTTTACCTTCAGGCGTAAGTTCTGTTTTACCACCTTCGGCTCCTCCCCTGCTTTTGTCCAATAAAGGAAATCCGAATTCTTCTTCAATGGCTTTCAGGTCGCCCCAGGTTCGGCGGTAGGTAAGCCCCAGTGCTTTGGTAGCTGCCCTTAGCGAACCGTGCTTTTCAATGGCTTTCAATATCTGCCATTTACCATCACCCATAATTCCTTTTCCGTTTGGAGTGGAGAGCCAGATTTTAAAATTTAATTTGAAGTTTTCTAACTGTTGTCCTTTTAACATGTTACGATAAAATTAAACTTACCAGGCAAAAACGGGAAAGTCAGTCATCATTTCATTCACTTGCTTCTTCACCTGATTATTAAGCTCTTCGTTTTCGATGTCTGAAATAACCCTGTCAATCAGATCAACAATGGCCGGCATATGTTCTTCTTTCATTCCTCTGGTGGTAATAGCCGGTGTTCCAATCCTTAAACCTGAAGTCTGAAAAGGTGAGCGGCTGTCAAAAGGAACCATGTTCTTGTTTACCGTAATATCTGCTCTTACAAGGGTATCCTCTACCTTACGTCCTGTGATTTCGGGAAATTTCGTTCTCAGGTCAATCAGCATCAGGTGATTGTCAGTCCCTCCAGAAATCACGTTGTATCCTTTGTCAACAAAAGCATCCGCCATTACACTGGCATTTTTCTTCACCTGAATCATATAGGCTTTGTATTCATCCGACAATGCTTCGCCGAAAGCTACTGCCTTTGCAGCAATCACATGTTCGAGCGGTCCGCCCTGGATGCCTGGAAAAACAGCCGAATCAAACAAAGATGACATCGGGCGGATGACTCCTTTGGGAGTTGTTTTTCCAAACGGATTATCAAAATCTTTTCCCATCATGATGATTCCGCCGCGGGGTCCGCGAAGGGTTTTATGGGTTGTTGAAGTAACCACATGGCAATATTTCAGCGGATCATTCAGTAATCCGGTTGCAATCAATCCTGCCGGATGGGCGATATCAGCCATCAGCCATGCTCCGATCTGATCGGCAATGTCGCGCATTCGTTTGTAGTCCCAGTCGCGCGAATAAGCTGAAGCACCAGCAAGAATCAGCTTTGGTTTTTCTGCCAGGGCTATTTTTTCCATCTCATCATAATCCACAGTACCTGTTTCTTCTTTTACTTTGTAGGCAATCGGCTTATATAAAATCCCTGATGAATTAACCGGTGATCCGTGCGAAAGGTGCCCGCCATGCGAAAGATCAAGTCCCATGAATTTGTCGCCCGGCTTAAGCAAAGTCAGAAAAACAGCCATGTTTGCCTGTGCGCCTGAGTGGGGCTGAACATTGGCCCATTCTGCTCCGAATAATTCTTTCAAACGGTCAATCGCCAATTGCTCCGTTTCATCCACATGCTGACATCCTCCGTAATATCTTTTGCCGGGATAACCCTCAGCATATTTATTGGTCATCACCGAACCCATCGCCTGAAGAACCTGATCGCTTACAAAATTTTCGGATGCAATCAATTCTATACCGTACTTTTGCCTGTCTGCTTCTTTCTGAAGAATTTCAAATACCAGATTATCTCTTTTCATAAAGGAAATTTTTTACTGTAGTGTTGAAAAATGAATAAACAATATCATATAAATATTGAGTTTGGCAAAGTTAGAAAATTTCTTTTCCTTTCCTTTCCAAATGAAATATATTTGCCAAAATCAGGTTTAAACTGACATCGCCTTTTTTAATAAGTTTGCACGATGATAGAATTTGAAAAATTTACGTTAGATAATGGATTGAAGGTGATTGTTCACCAGGATGCATCTACTCCACTCGTAGCCATGAATATTTTGTACGATGTCGGCGCACGGGATGAACACCCCGACAAAACCGGATTTGCCCATTTGTTTGAGCACCTGATGTTCGGAGGTTCAGTGAATATACCGAAATATGATGTACCTCTCGAAAATGCCGGAGGCGAAAACAACGCTTTTACAAACAATGATATTACCAACTACTACCTGACCATACCGAAGCAAAACATGGAACTGGCATTCTGGCTCGAGTCGGACAGAATGCTTGATCTTGCTTTCTCAAAAAAAAGCCTGAAGGTGCAGCAGAATGTGGTGATTGAGGAATTCAAACAGTCCTACCTGAACCAGCCTTATGGTGATGTGTGGTTGTTGCTCAAACCCCTGGCATACAAAGTCCACCCCTACCAATGGTCAACCATCGGTAAGGAAATTTCTCATATTGAAAATGCCACAATGGAAGATGTTAAGTCGTTTTATAAAAAGTTTTATAATCCGAACAATGCCATCATGACCATAGCAGGAAATGTGACAACACAGGAAATCAAAACCCTTTCAGAAAAATGGTTCGGAGAAATCAGCCCTGGCGAAAATTACCCGAGGAATTTACCTGCCGAACCGGTTCAAACGGAGGAAAGAGAATTAAAGGTTGTACGCGAAGTTCCCTTCGATTCGATTTATATGGTTTATCATATTTGCTCCCGTAAAGATAAGGATTACTATGCCACCGATCTGATCAGTGATATTTTGTCCAACGGTTATTCATCGAGGCTGTATGCCAGCCTGGTTAAGGAACAAAGGCTTTTCAGCGAGATCAATGCCTACATCAGCGGCGATATTGATGCCGGTTTGTTTGTGATCAACGGCAAACTGATGAAAGGCGGCAAGATGGAGGCGGCAAAACTAGCGATCAGGAATGAACTTGATAAATTAAAACAAGCACCTGCAAAAGAAGAGGAAATTCAAAAGGTTAAAAACAAGATTGAATCTACTCTGCAGTTTTCAGAGATCAATATATTGGACAAAGCCATGAACCTTGCCTACTCTGAATTGTTAGGAGACGCTAATTACATCAACGAAGAATTTCACAAATACCAGGAAGTAACCGGAGAACAGATTTTAAAAACAGCACAGAGAATTTTTCAAAACCACAATTGTTCTACACTTTATTACCATGCAAATTAAACTATGAGTATCATAAACAGAAAAGTTCAACCTTCTACCCACCTGCTTGATAAATTTTCGTTTCCTCAACCTGAAAAAACACAATTGGATAACGGAATTCCGGTTTACCAGCTAAATTCCGGAACGCAGGACATCACAAAAATCGAATTTATTTTTGATGCAGGCAGTTGGTTTGAAAACAAAGCACTGGTCGCCAAATTCACCAACAAAATGCTGAAAGAGGGCACACGTTCGTACAGCGCCAAACAGATACATGAAACCATTGATTATTATGGCGCACATCTCGAATCTTCTTCTGACAAGGACAAAGCTACTGTAACCCTTTATTCCCTTAACAAACATATCAATTATCTGCTTCCAGTCATGAGGGAAGTTATACTGGAACCTGTGTTTCCAGAAAATGAATTGCTGACAAGGATTCAAAACAAGAAGCAGGAATTTCTGATCAATAGCGAAAAAGGAAAATACATCGCCCGCTGGAAATTCAATGAACTGATCTTTGGCAAATCTCATCCTTATGGAAGGTTTTTTGATACTTCAGATTTCGACCATCTTACTCATCAGGATTTATTGGATTTTCACGGATCCCATTATCCGATCAATCAATGTAAAATTATTATTGCCGGGAAAATTCCTGTGGCGCTTCCTGCTCTGTTAAATGAACTTTTTGGTGGAGAAAAAAATGTAAGTCAAAATCCGGAAATCATTTCCATCCAAAACGAATTTCAAAATAATCGCCAGGTCCATATCAAAAAGGACAATGCCATCCAGACTGCAATCAGGATTGGGAAAACACTCGTCAACAAAACTCATCCCGATTACCAGAAATTAAAAATATTAAATACAATTTTAGGAGGCTATTTCGGTTCGAGGCTTATGACCACAATACGCGAAGAAAAGGGTTACACTTATGGGATTGGATCCGGCATTGCTTCGATGCAAAATGCCGGTTCATTTTTCATTGCATCTGAGGTGGGTTCTGATGTCACCGATAACGCTATTGAAGATATTTACAACGAAATTAAAATTTTGCAGGAAGAAAAAGTCCCTGCCAACGAATTGGACCTTGTCCGCAATTATATGTTGGGTTCTTTGCTCAGGAGTTTTGATGGTCCTTTTGCTTTATCCGAAAATCTTAAAGGTCTTATTGAATATGGATTGGATGAAAATTTCTTCATTAATTACATTGAAACAATAAATAATATCACGGGTAATGAAATCATGGAACTTGCGCAACGCTATCTTGAAATAGAAAGCCTTTATGAGCTTAGGGTCGGGAAATGATCTTTTCCACTTTACAAACAGTGATCCATTTATCAAAAATTTAATACTTTTAATGGCGTTATTAAATCTAATCTTTCAGAGAAAATGAAAATACGATTTGCGCTTTTTATAATTCTCACCCAGTTAAGTATCAGTTATGCACAGGTAGATACCGGTCCGGATATAACTATCACCGCAGGATTGCCCGTTTTACTTAATGGAAACTACCTGGGATATACTGGTATCCCAGTCACTGCTGGAGATGATCCATTTGTCGGTCCGTTTGAAATCGGGTTCGAATTTGAATATTTTGGTGAGCCTCACACTCAATTTGCAGTTAGTCCAAATGGTTTGGTCAGTTTTGATATTCCATCCATTATCGGAGTAAGTCATCAGGAAATCACACCCATCCCCAACACAGTTTTTAGCAAGACAATCATGGGACCTTATCAGGATTTATTCTCAAAACCGATTCAGCCGCACAACCAATTTATATTTTATCAAACAGTTGGAACTGAACCAGATCGAAAATTGATCGTAGGATGGTGCGAAGCTCCAATGTTCGGTTGCCCCTCCCTAAAAGCAACCTACCAAATCGTGCTGAATGAATCGGACAACAGCATCGTTAACCATATACTTGCGAAGCCTGAATGTGCCTATCTTCAAAACAAAGCGACCCAGGGACTGAATTTTGATCATGATTTGGGAGTTGTTGTCACAGGAAGAAACGCCGCTTCGTGGTCATCTGCCGATGAGTCCTGGTTATTTGAGCCTGAAGGAGCAAATAATTATACCATCTCAACCATAGATTTCAGCCCGGAGGTTATTGGACCTCCCGGGAAATTGCAATGGACGTGGTTTAAAGACAGCTATCCCGGTGGTGAGGTTGTAGGAAACAATTCTTCATTGGTTGTTTACCCGACTGAAAGTACAACTTATTATGCTGAGATCACTCTTTGCAATGGTATGAAGTACACGGATGATGTTTTTGTTAAAGTGATTCCTGTCCCAACTGCTTTTAATCCCAACAGCACTGCAGAGGAAAACCGGACTTTTACCTTTTTCTCTGATCCCGCTGAAAATGTGTATCAATTCAAAATGTACATTTACGATCGTTGGGGACAACTGGTGTTTGAAACTGAAGACCTTTCAGAAGGCTGGGATGGCACTCTAAACGGTAAGTCCT
Organism: uncultured Bacteroidales bacterium; assembly: GCA_963840975.1. Taxonomy (GTDB): domain Bacteria; phylum Bacteroidota; class Bacteroidia; order Bacteroidales; family JAADJA01; genus JAADJA01. The sequence goes on from CAWJBC010000006.1 coordinate 68,920, forward strand.
GTAATCCGGGAGTTTATGTATGGGTGGTTTATTATAACAGCGAAAAAGGGGAAGTTACCAATAAAGGAAGCGTAACTTTAATCAGGTAAAACAACACCGGTTAAATTCAAAAAAAAAGCCTCTGTGCGAGGCTTGGAATTTATTTCTTTTCAACTTTCGGCTTGTCTTTAACGCCAAGCTTGGTTTTTACCAATTCCGAAATATCATCTGCCGGTTCGGCGTATAATAGCAATCCCTCAGAACTGTTAAATACATAAGTATAACCATTTTCTTTTGCAACATCCTGAACAGCTTTTCTGGCTCTTTCGATGATGGGTCCGGTGAGTTCGGCTTCCTTATTTTGCAGGTCCTCAGTGGCCTTAGCTTCAAAAGCATCCATCCTCGTTTTTAAATCGTTTATTTCAGCTTCTTTGGTTGTGCGGATAATTTCCGACATGGTATTGGCTTTTGCCTGATAATCCATAAATTTATTTTCGAGTTCGGTTTGCATAGCTGCATATTGTTCCTGTACTGACTTATTATAGGAGTCAAAAACAATTTTCACTGAATCGAGTTCAGGCATCAAACCATATAATTTGGCGAAATCGAGATGCCCGAATTTAACTTTGGTTTGAGCATACGAACCGGAAGCGACAAACATCGCAATGATCAAAACGATTAAACTGACTAATTTTTTCATGTTACGTTTTAAGGATTAGTATTTAAAATGAGGCGCAAATTTATACAATAAATTGATTCAATCTAAAATTTAACAAAAGGGGGTTATTTTTTCTCCTGTTTGTTTACCGGACCAGGATTCATTCCTCCCGGTGATTTTTGGGAATTATTCATATCAGTAGGCCGTTGCTGATTGGTATTTTGTTGTGTTGGTTTATTTTCAGGAGTGCTCTGGTATTCGGTTTTTTTCCTGTCTTCACGACGGGTTGTCCCCAGAACTGCGCCCACATTATCCAGCACATCATCACTGATATCGAACTTATTGTTTACATACAACATTGTAAGACTACCGGCTTTATCAAAAACAAATGCATAGTTTTTATCCTCAGCTATTTCTTCAATGGCATTGTAAATTTTTTCCTGAATAGGTTTTATTAGCTCCTCCCGCTTGATAAACAAATCACCATCCTTACCAAAACGCTGGGTTTGCAACTCTTTGACTGCTTGTTCCTTTGCCTGAATATCCTGCTCTCTTTTCTTTTTCACGTCATCCGGCATCAGAACAACCTCCGCCTGATAGGCTTTGTACATCTTATCAATTTCGGCAAATTTTTCTTCAATCTCCTGCTGATATTCTACAGCAATTTCATCCAATTGATTTTGCGCATCTTTATATTCCGGGATATTATCTAAAATATAATTAGAATCAACATAGGCATATTTTTGAGCCGACAAAAAAGATATACCCAGAACAATAAAAAGCGAAACAAGAATTATTTTTTTCATATACTTTTCTTTTTTTATTTCATCACGACAAAATGACGGTTTACAATTTTCACTCATGATGAAACGCTTAAACTAAGGAATTCATTATATCTTCCTTTTCTAATCAATTGATTGATTGATTGAAAAATGGAATTGTCCCTGGTTGGCATTAGGTAAACCCGGCACTTCATCAAAGCCATAACCCCAATCAAGTCCTAAAATACCGAACATCGGGAGGAAAACCCTTACACCCACCCCGGCAGCTTTATAAACGGAGAAAGGATTAAAGGTACTAAAATGAAGCCAGTCATTCCCTGCCTCAAGGAAGGTGGCCACAAAAATGGTAGCGCTTGGATTTAAGGATAATGGATAACGTAGTTCGAGTGTGTATTTACTGTAAATATTTCCACCCGAATTTCTGTACTTGTAATAATTAGGAGTCAGTGTTTCGTTCCCATAACCACGCATGCCAATTATATCACGTCCGTCAAGATTGTTATAACCTGATAATCCATCACCGCCCATATAATATCTTTCAAACGGGGTAAGTCCGATAGCTTGATCCATATATCCGAGAAAGCCGAATTTAGCTCTCGCCATCAGCACAAGGTTTTTATGGATAGGTGTGAAATAAGCTGTTTGAATCCCCCATTTATGATATTCTATGTTTTTATATTTTTGATCATCCGATAAAAGTGAATAATCCGTTGTTGTGAAGGCTGAATAGGGGGGCGTGAAATCAAGCGAAACAGAAACAAGGGAACCAGTACGCGGATAAATCGGAAAATCAATTGAGTTTCTCGACAAGGTTACATTAAATGCAATATTATTATAGTTTCCGGTTCCGTTTCCAAAGGAAAACACCTGCTTATATTGATACAATGAATAAAACTGGAAATTAACCCCTAACAGCAACTGAAAATAATCATCGGGCCAGGTTAACCGCCTGCCAAGCCCAATATAAATACCATCAATCGTAAATGAATAACGGGCGGGATTATCCTGCGGTAATCCGTTTGAATAAAGGGAGTGATTGTAACTCAAGCTCAGAGAGTTCGGTTTCTTGCCGCCAAGCCAGGGTTCGGTGAAAGATGCGCTATAGCTAATGTATCCTTTTCCATACGATTGTACCCTGAGACTCAGTTTTTGACCATCACCGGTTGGCACCGGTCTCCAATTTTTTAATTTCAGGATATTTCGAAGAGAAAAATTATTAAAAGATACACCAAGGGTTCCGATAACCCTGCCGTATCCCCATCCTCCAGAAAGCTCAATCTGATCCGCTGAAGTTTCTTCCACCTGGTATTCAATATCTACAGTTCCTTCGGCTGGATTAGGTACAATATTGGGATTGATGGTTTCGGCATTAAAATACCTAAGCTGAGCAAGTTCACGGGTTGTCCTGATAATATCAGACCGGGAAAAAAGTTGTCCGGGCAGGGTTCTTAACTCCCTTATCACCACGTGATCATTTGTCCGCGTATTTCCTTTTATGGTAACATTGTTTATGGTTGCCTGCTTGCCTTCATAAATCCTGATTTCAAGATCAATAGAATCGCCTTCAACTGAAACTTCAACCGGATTAGCCTGAAAAAACAGGTATCCGTCATTCATATAAAGCGAACTTACATCGTCCTCAGTTTTATTGAATGTAAGATTTGAATTCAGTAATTCCCAGTTATATATATCACCTTTTTCTATTCTGAGGACCCTGTTTAAAAAAGCATCCGGATATTTGGTGTTACCAACCCAGGTTATATTTCTGAAATAATACCGGTTTCCTTCGTATATATCCAGATCAATATTGACTGTTCTATCAGGGTTACGATAAACAGAATCCCTCAGGATTACTGCATCGCGGTATCCCATTGAATTGTATTTATTAACGATAGCCAAAAGGTCCTCATCATATTTTTCGCTAATGAACTTTGAGCTTTTGAAAATTCTCAGTTTGATATTATCGTTAAAATAGTTTCTTGAATCTTCTATCATATCAGTGAACCTGAGTGTGACCACATTTTTGACGAGGGTGAATACGAAAATTTCAAGGTTTTTAAAGGGGGTAAACAAACCTTTTTCTTTGGTTTCCTTCATGTATTGCCTGACTCTCTGGTTGTCGAATTGAGTATTGCCGGCAATATTGATTGACTGTATGCGTACTTTATCCTTTTTATCAATGTCAATTTGCAACCTGACATGGTTGAGCCTGAGGCTATCTTCTATTTGAGAAATAATCACCTCTGCATCAAGATATCCTTTTTCGATGAAATAGTTACGCACAGTATTGGTGGTCCTGATGAGCATATTGTCAGTAACAACATCACCGCTGGCGATTTTAATTTCATCCCTTACATTATCGGCCTCTGCTTTTTTGATACCACCAAATGTAAAGCTTGACATCCTGGGTCTTTCCCTGAGATCAATATTTAAAAAGATCAGATCACCCTGAATTTGAGTAGCCGAAATAATAACATTCTCAAACAGTCCCTGATCCCAGAGGGTTTTAATAGCTTTGGAAATGGCTTCGCCCGGAACGGTTATTTTATCGCCAACAGTCAGCCCCGAGAGGGTAACAAGCACACTATTGTCCAAGTACTTAACACCCGTAACAGTAATCCCTCCAATTTCATACTTTTTGGGATTGGCATAATCAAGTTCTTCTATTTCGCTTAATCCTATCTGTCCCTGTACGGATAACATCAATACCGAAAAAACCAACCCAAATCCAATTATTATCCTGTACATACTAAGGTTTAAATTATTTGTTCACTTATTTTCCCGAATCTCCGCTCCCTCTTCTGATAATCAACGATGGCTTCATAGAGGTCTTCCTTTCGGAAATCGGGCCAAAGCCGTTGTGAAAAGTACAACTCAGCATAAGCGATCTGCCAAAGTAAAAAGTTACTGATGCGGTATTCGCCGCTGGTTCTGATAAGCAATTCAGGATCGGGAATCGCATGGGTAATCAGACAGGACTCGAATAGTGCCTGGTCAATATTTTCGGATGTTATTTCTTTTGCTTCTACTTTTTGAGCAATCAGTTTCGCTGCATTCAAAATTTCCCATCTGGAACTGTAACTTAAAGCAAGTATCAGTTTCATTCGGGTATGATCTTTTGTATCTTTTACTGCTTCCAATAACTCATCTCTTGTAATTTGAGGAAGAGACTCAAGATCGCCAATCGCCATGAGGCTGATTTGGTTATCATGCAGGGTTTTTGTTTCGTTATGAATGGTTTTCACAAGTAGCCTCATCAAGGCATTAACTTCTGTTTTTGGACGTTTCCAGTTCTCAGTCGAAAATGCGTATAGTGTCAGGTATTTAATGCCCAATTCGGCGGCGGTTTCTGCTGCTTCCCTTACCGATTTCACACCCTGGTGGTGACCAAATGTTCTCAATTTGCCCCTTTGCTTAGCCCATCTTCCGTTGCCGTCCATAATGATGGCAATGTGTTTGGGTAAGCGTTCTTTATCAATTTTATCTTTCCAACTCATAAGGGCTAATCCTGATTAATATCTATCCTCGTATTCAGAGCATTTATTCCTGTTTACCAAATTAATACTGTAAGTAAGCGTTAGACCGGCAAATGAATACCAATCGTTTGTGCTTGAATTACCTCTTTGCATACCCGGCAAGTGATCACGGTTGGGATCAGAAAATGGCAAAGATTCATATTCTTCTGTGCCTGCCTGAACTGTATTCGGGTCAATGTAGTAGGTAGTGCTGATATCGTCAATATAATCAGTATAAGTTTTTCGCATACCCCACTCCAAAGTGGTAGCTATCCGTTTCGAAAAACTGTATTTAAATCCAAAACCAAAAGGAATACTAAAGGCATAATAGGAATAATAAGAATTTTCAGTCCGGTAATCACGCAGGTCGAGGTTGCCTATCTGGGGTCTGTGATAAAGAGTAGCCGCTCCTGCAAATATGTAGGGTGTAAAATAGTTCTTCAAACTTCCGGTAAAATAGGGAAAAAAATTGAATTCAACCACCCCTCCCAATTCCCAGATACTGGACGTAAATTTCAGGGACCTGTCCTCGTTGTATTTTGCAATCTGGTCATTGCCACTTAAAATTCCTTTGTAAATGTTGATTTTGGCAGCCCATCTCGATCCCAATGGATATCGTCCGAGAATTCCATAAGCAATGTTGGTTTGAAGAAAAGGCTTGTTGGGGTTAATATCACCCATATAAAATGATCCTCCTGCAAAAACTCCTACCTCTAACTGCGCCTGGCTGAAGTAACTGGTGATCAGTAAAAAGAAAACAAGAATAATTTTTTTCATAAATCGAGGCAAAAATATGATTTTTTCAATTCAGTTTTTCATAGGATGCTTTATCCGTTTCAGAAATATGTATAATTTATAAACTAATTCCTCAAATCAAGGCCCCACATCAGTTTTTCACGAATGGTTTTAAAATAACTCTCATCATTCAAAAGAACCAGGTTGATCATGAATTTTTCTTTCTTTACCAGAAATTCCATCGTTGAATCAACTGTAACTATTCGCGAATCAAGACTAATAAAAAACTCCTTGATTCTTCCTACGACTTTGATCTTTATCAAACTGTTGTCGGGAATAACGACAGGCCTTACGGTTAAATTGTGCGTGGCGATTGGCGTTATCACAAAGTTCTGCGATTGCGGAAGAATGATAGGACCGCCACTGCTAAGCGAATAGGCTGTTGATCCGGTTGGCGTTGCAATGATCAATCCATCAGCCCAATAGGAATTCAAAAATTCATCATTTACAAATGCCTGTATCTTCAACATGCTGGATGGATACTTTTTATATACCGTAAATTCATTCAGGGCATAGTTCAAACCTCCGAATAAATGTTCAGCAGTATCAAGGCTGATAAGGGTTCGGTGATCCAACTTAAACCTGTTGTTCATCAACTGATCAATTGCGGAAACTATTTGTTCCTTCGAAACGGATGATAAAAAGCCCATTCTTCCCAGATTGATTCCGAATACCGGTATCCCCGAATCCTGCACAAAGGTGATGGTGTCCAGCAAAGTCCCATCACCTCCGATGGAGAATAGAATATCAGCCTTATCCTTTAATCCTCCGTTATCATTAAATGTGGGCGTACCGCCAGGAAGGTCATGGAAATCATTAATCTTTCCCAGAAATGGCTCATACACCACAATAGTTGAATGATGTTTAAAAAGTTCTTCACAGATTAGTTTAATATATGGTGCGTTTTCTGGAGATATCACCTTACCGAACAATGCAACTCTCATCCAAACAGTAGTTTATTTATCAATGATTTACAAGATTACAAAAATAATCAACTATTGTAAACTATTTAACAATTATTATAACTCCGGCTGGTTTTTATTTTCCGGGACGGTTTTGAAATTTTGGGTTTAGCCAAATCCAGTATTTTGATCAAACAGACAATCCATTTTAAATAGATGGCATAAAATGAATAAAGAACCCTGATTCACCCATTTTATTAAATGTATACTCCACACGCAAAACAAAATCATAATAGGTTACAAAGTCGAAACCAACACCATAACCGAAATTCAATTCGTTTGCCAAGGGGTTGTAAACGTTTTTCCGGTTATCAAAAACATATCCGAAATCAGCATGAACGTTTAGATAAATGGCATAATAAAGCTTGCTGAATTTTTCGGTTGGAATGAAATTAAAATTTTGGACACGGGTAGGCACCAATGTAAATTTCAGGTTGTTCTTCCACAAACCATAATGTTGCCCGTCAATCACATAATATTCATAACCGCGAATATAGTCCCTCCCGTAACCAAGCCCTGAAAGATAATAATAAGGTTGGTCCCAAATTGGAGAAACTTTTCCGCTAAGTCCTGAAGCGTAATAAAAACGCCCTTTGATCTGGTAATACTTTCTGAAATTGGCTTTGATCGAAAGAGAGTTTACTTCCGGATCATTGAAAATACCCAGCCCTTTTTTATCCAAATTCACATCAAAGTAATAGCCCTTTAGCGGGTATTGCTTATAATCGCGGTAATCGCTTCTGAACTGGTAGAAGAAGGAAAAAAACTGATTACGGGTTGAGGGTCCGTACGAATAATCAGGATTTTTAACCAAAACCGAATCCGAAATCAACAGATCGGTATATCCCAGTTTAAACCAGTGGAAATTATGTATTCCTTTCCGGTAGTAGGATTCAGCATAGCCAAAGTATTGTCTTTTGGGATATTGTAACTCACTTTTAAAATAAACCTCGTCATTTCCGATAGGCGGATCAACAAGGGTATCAAAGGAGTTATAAGCGATTTCATGATTTTGGGCAAAACCTCCGCTGACTCCCAAACCCCAGGTTTGGTTTTTATTGATGTATGGAATTTGATAGCTCAATTCATATTTTTCGTCGTAACCAAAACGGGCGTAAACGATCAGTTTTTCCCTTCTTCCCCTGAAGTTGTTCCAGGTCAGGAAAAGCCCGTAATTTAAGCGGCTCCAGTCCATTTTACGAATCCATTCATTAAAATTACGGTCGGCAAATTCAAATATCGGTACAGGCCAAATATACCACCGCTCGATGAAATTAAAATTCAGATCAATGTGATCAGGCGATCCTTCAACAGGAATCGAATCAAAGGTTACAAAATTGAACAAGGAAGTATTGACAAGGTTTTTACGGCTCTGTTGCAACAAATCGCTAAGTTCGTCAGCAGCAACCGTATCATTTTCCTTTACCAATATTTCACGCAGGATGATCCTGTCTTTGGTTATTTTATTCCCGGTAAGGATGATTTTTCGGATGATGACCCGTGAGGAAAGTGAGTCGGCATTAATATGTTTTTCGTCAGCCCCAATGACGTTTGCATGAATGGCAAGACCAAAAGCGACAAAAAACAAAACCGAAAAAAACCTCATTCCTAAATCTTAAGATAATTCATTAACGCATTGTATCGCTCCAGGAGGTCATCAACCATTTTTTTATCATCCGTAAAGGTGGCCTTAATAGTATAATCATATCGGGTCAACGCACTGATCAATGATTGAATCTCAAATTTATTCAGTTTGATGGTCAGTTCCATTTTGGTTGAATCAACTTCGGAGGAAACCAGCAAACCTAAAATTTTTATATCCTGCGACTCAACGATTTGAGCGATCTGGGATAATACGTAATCGTTTTGATTTAGTTCCAAAATGATAATGGCGCCGGGGTTAACAAATGCAGCAAATTTTCCGAAATGCTCGGTCAGATCAACAACAGAAATAGTGCCTTTGTAAAATTTATTTTCGTCAAGCACCGGAAGAATTGGAATCTTTTCGCCCGACATAATTTGAATGACGTCAAAAATATGGTTGGTTTCGTTTACATATACCAGCCGGTAAGGAACCTTTTGCTGAGATAATGGCAAATCGGGGTCGGTCAACTTAAAAATATCAGATTCACTCAGTAATCCAAGATAAAGCTGACCATCCAGCACCGGTAAAAACGAAACCTTGTATTCATCCATATAATACAGAGCGTCTGAACCTGTTTCGGAAACTTTCAGAGCAGGTATAGTTGATGTTATTAGTTCTTCAGAGATCATAGGTTTAAATTATTTTTCAATTGTTAAAAAATCGGATAATTCCTTCTGTTAGCGTTTTCTATAATCACTTTCCGTTGCCTTCCAATAATCATCCGTCAAAATGCCAAGGTAATTATTATATCTCGACCGGCTGATTTTTCCTTCTGCCAGCGCTTTTTGAATAGCGCAACCCGGTTCATGAACATGGGTACAATTGCTAAACCTGCATTCGTGCATAAACCTCCTCATTTCAGGGAACCGTTCAGCAATTTCCTTTCTCTCAAAATGGGTTAGCCCGAATTCTTTAATTCCCGGGGTGTCAATGATATACCCTCCATCCGAAAGCCTTATCATTTCAGCAAAAGTAGTGGTGTGCATTCCCACTTTATGATACCCTGAAAGTTCCCTGGTTTTGAGGCTAAGACCTGGTTGCACTGCATTGATTAGAGCTGATTTTCCAACTCCTGAATGACCGGAAAACAGGGTCTTGCGGTCTTTCAATTCAGCCATCAATATTTCCAGGTTATCTCCACGCAAGGCAGAAACAGAAAAGCAATTGTACTCAGCCTCACGGTAAATCTGCTCCAGTTCAGCCATCTTCCTATTTACCGCATCATCATAAAGGTCAATCTTATTGAAAACAATACCGGCTGGAATGTGATAAGCCTCGGTTGTAACAAGGAAACGATCAATAAATCCTGTAGATGTCCTTGGATGTGCAAGGGTGACAATTAATAACGCCTGGTCTATATTTGCCGCTATAATGTGAGAAACCTTGGAGAGGTTGGTCGCTTTACGGATAATGTAATTTTGACGGGGCAAAATTTCATCAATTAATCCTGTGCTGCCATTGTCAGTTATTATAAAACGTACATTATCGCCAACGGCAACCGGATTTGTGGTTTTGATATCCCGTGTGCGGAAAGTTCCTTTCAATTTACCATTATAAATCTTTCCTTCGATGGTTTCGATGGTTATCCAACTTCCGGTTGACTTTACAACAACTCCTTCCATTATTTATAACATTAACGCAAAACTGGCTGTTACCGGCATCAAAAAAACGCAAAATCAATTAAGCCTAATCATGGAAAACGATAATGCTTTTTAACCGGTTCCTTTATGTCCCAGGTACATTTCAACCCATCTTTGAAAGTGACAAAATCACCTTTCCCGATGTTGAGTTTGCCTTCGGGAGTTTCGATGGTAACAGCTCCTTCAAGGAACAGACATTCTTCATCGCCCTCATATTGCCAGTTGAATCTCGAAATTTCCTTCTCCCATATCGCCCAACTTTTGATTTTTCTGTCATTAATTTCAGATTCACTCAATTTCTTTATGATAATCTTAGCCATGACCGCTATATTTTTTGTAAAAGTACATTTTTCAAACGGAACTGAATATAAGCCGGATGATGGTTTGATTCAACCTAAGGAATAGAAAGGAATCTCAGTTTGTTATTCAATGCCCGAATTCATCTCCTGGATGAACTGCAAAACCTGGTCTTTTCCTTTGCCTGTTTTAGCGGATGTAATAACTGAAATAGGAGGTTCTTCCCATTGTTCCAATAAGGCTTGCTTATATTTTTCCATATTGGACAACAGTTGGTTTCTGGAAATTTTATCTGATTTTGTAAACAAAAGGGCGAAATTCAATTCTTTCATGCCGAACCATGAAATAAATTCAATGTCAGATTTTTGGGGCTCCAGCCGTGAATCAATCAAAATAAAAGTCGAGCGCAGATTTGCACGGTGAATGAGGTAATTCTCAATCATTTTTTCCCATTTAAAACGGACTGATTTTGAAATTTTGGCGAATCCGTATCCCGGAAGGTCAACAAGGTACCAACTTTCGTTGATAATAAAATGATTTATCAGTTGGGTTTTGCCAGGAGTTCCGGATATTTTTGCAAGGTTTTTTCTTCCGGTCAGCATATTGATCAGCGAAGACTTCCCGACATTGGATCGCCCGATAAAGGCATATTCAGGTTTGTCGGGTTGAGGACATTTTAGATAATCGGAATTGCTGACAAGGAATTGTGCTTGATTAATCTCCATAAATTCGGTTTTCTTAAACCACCCGAAAATTTCGGGATGCAGGTTTAAATTGATTTAAATGTCGCCATGTGCCGGTCCTTTTTATAATCATAAATGTCGGCAATGGTGATGATGATTGCAGACTCTTCCACTTCACCGAATTCATCATTGATGGCTGTTCCAAACATTTTCATCGAACCCGATAGATTCATGTAGGCATTGACTAATGGCGGAATTTGCTCTCCGAGCCTGCGAACTTTCTGAATCAATATTTTATAATCCTCTTCATAGTTGGCTCCCATAAAAATGCTTTGTAAAACTTTCTCCTTCGTTCCTGTTTTAAGTGGAACTTTTGGTCTGACAAGCTCTTCGTCGTCAGGAAAATATCTGTGAAGAAAATAAAGTATAAGGTCGCGGGCATACGAATCGAAACTTGGATACATCGTTATTTTCCCGAAAAAAAATCTTACTTCCGGATTCACCACAGTAATGGCGCCCAAACCATCCCACAAGTTATCCAGTGAATACATTCCCTTTCTCAGGTTCACTGTTGGCTGATAAGTGGGCTGAACAAACGAACGTCCCAACTCAAAAGTCAGTGGCCAGTATTCCCTGATAAACTTCTCCGAAAACCTGAACAGCTTTGCCGTAGGCGTTATGGGTTGCCCTTTCTTGTCGTTTTTAACTTCACTTCCGAGCAAATAACGATACCCCCCGACTATCTCCTTGTCTTCAGGATTCCATACGATCAGTTGCCTGAAGGGCATATCACCCAAATCATAATCATCAATGTCGAGGCTTTTGCCGGTTCCTCCACCGGCATCCCTGAAAGTAATCTCACGCAAGCGACCCAGTTCCCTCAAAACATTCGGGGCTTCTTTGTGTGTGAAAATATAAATCTTATTATGTCCGTTGTTGGTATCCCTGAAAAACAGATCATCGGTCAGTTCTTTTTCAAGCAGTGCCTTGTCAACAGGTGAAATAATCGTTTCCATAGTTTGAATTTTATTCTTTCATTTAATCGGATGAAAATCTTCAGAGTTTCCTTTGCCAATTGCATAAACATGCTTCTTAATAAAGTTAGCCCATTCGTTGTAATTATATTTTTTATCAAAACTTTGATAAGGTATCGGTTTCCCGATTATAATTTCGATGGTTTTGTTTTTCTGTTTATACATTTCATCAGGCAAGAAAAGCATCTCAATATTTGCTTTAATCCCTAATTTTTTGCGAAAATATGCCAGGTTATAGAAAAATTTTGAATTGTGACCATTGATATAAACAGGCAATATATCCCTTTTATACTGAACAGCCTTTGCAATGAATGTTTTTTTCCATTCCAGATCTTCTATTTTGCCATGCTGCTTGCGAGAAACCAATCCAGCAGGGAAGTATAAGACTAATTTGTCCGATTCAAATGTCTCCTGAATTATCTTTACGTTTTCAGTATTGCTGCCATGTTTGTTGATGGGTATAAACAAAACCTGAAGATTTGGAAGATAGGTTAATATATCGTTAACCGGAAATACAATATCCTTTCTAACTCTGCCTACAACCTGCATAAGCGCTACACCGTCAAGCCCGCCAAGCGGGTGATTGGCAGCCACGATGTACCGTCCGTGTTTCGGAATGTTTTCTTCCCCCTTCACTTTGACTACAGCACCAAACCCTTTAATGATGGCATCTACAAAATCAAGTCCATCGTATTCTTTATTGGTAAACAAAAAATCATTGATCTCACCCTCGTGAATGATTTTCCTCAGGTAAGAAAATATAAAGGAAGGAATCCAACGGGCAAGCCCTGGATTTTTATCCCTGAATACTTTTTCAACATCAATGGTTCGTTCCGTGATTTTAAATTCTTCCATCTGAATATTCAATAGAACATGCAAAAATAGAAAATATTTGGTGGGGTTCGGATGACATTATCCCTAAACCGGTTTTATATTTCCCCGAAGAACCTTTCTCTTCTAAAATGAGTGCAAAAAAAAAGTTCATCAATATTATAACAAATCAGCAAAAAGTGGAGTTATTATCTTTCTGGTGGAGAAAAGTGCAAAAAAGTTATTAACATTAGGTAAAAAGTGGGAAAGAATATATATTTTTATCCACTGAAAAATTAATTGATGACAAACCTTACTTACACATACGAATGCAAAGCTGATTCAAAGGGAAGAGTAGCGCTTCCCGGCGGGTTGAAGAAGGAGCTTGCCCCGGTGCTGAACAACGGGTTTGTAATTAAAAAAAGTGTTTTCTATAACTGCCTCGAACTTTATCCAAAAGCAGAATGGGATAAAGAGATGGCTGGAATCAACAAACTGAATCGCTTTGTAAAAAAGAATCTGGACTTCATCCGTAAGTTCATGGCTGGCGTCAGACCGGTGGATATAGACAGTACGGGAAGGATCAACATCCCAAATGAGCTTATCGCTTATGCAAAAATCAACAAGAATATCGTGTTGACTTCCCAAATTAATAAAATAGAGATCTGGGACAAAGCGAATTACGAAAAAGTGTTGAACGATGAGGCTGTTGACTTTGGGACATTGGCTGAAGATGTGATGGGGCAATCACAAACAACGGAGGAGTGATGTACCATCATCCCGTTTTACTGGCTGAAAGTATTGAAGGATTAAACATCAGGAAAGGCGGGATCTATGTGGATGCAACCTACGGAGGAGGCGGTCATTCGGCTGAAATTTTAAAACATATTGGTGAGGGTTCTTTGATAGCATTTGACCAGGATCAGGATGCAATGAAAAACAAAATGGATGATGACAGGCTCATCCTGATCAACCAGAACTTTATGTTCATGCGTAACTTTCTGAAACTCTACAGGACGGCACCGGTTGACGGAATACTAGCAGACCTGGGTGTTTCGTCTCATCAGATAGATGAACCTGAAAGAGGGTTTTCGGTAAGGTACGACGGGGAATTGGATCTCAGGATGAACAGACGAAAGAATCTTACAGCAGCAGATGTAGTGAACGAATACCCTGCAAGCAAACTCAGGGAAATCTTTTTCAATTACGGAGAACTCAACAACAGCAACAAAATAGCAACAGAGATTGAACATGCAAGGACAAGGGAAAAAATCAAAACAACCAAACAACTGCAGGAAGCAACCCGTGCATGTGCCCCAAGGGGGTTGGAAAATAAATTTTACGCGAAGCTCTTTCAGGCTTTGCGCATTGAAGTAAATGATGAATTAGGTTCTTTGAAAGCGCTGCTGAATCAATCGGTGGATTTGCTCAAACCCGGAGGAAGGCTGGTTGTAATATCCTACCATTCTTTGGAGGACAGGCTGGTAAAAAATTTTTTGAAAGCCGGGAACTTTGAGGGTGAAATTGCCAAAGATTTCTTCGGAAACCCGCAAAGTCCATTTAAACTAATCAACAGAAAACCGATTGTAGCGGGTGAAGAAGAAATCAGATTAAACAGTAGGGCAAGAAGTGCAAAACTCAGAATCGCAGAAAGGAATTAATGGAAAAAGAATCAGTAAATAAAAAGTTGAAAATCAATCTGGGGTCGTTCAGAAATATTCTGGGAGGTTCGTTCCTTACTAACGATAAGACGACAAAGAATCTGCCCTTTATGTTTTTTCTGGCTTTTTTAGGACTTGTGTACATAGGCAATTCATTTTATGCCGAAAAAAATATCAGGAAGGTGGAAAGGATGCAAAAGGAGCTGAGAGAACTCAGATACAAGCATATTTCGACCAGAGCAAAATTAATGCAGCGAAGCAGGCAGTCAAAAGTTGCTTCTATACTTGAGAATAAAGGAATAAAAGAATCAACTGTTCCGCCAAAAAGAATCATCGAACTGAATTAAAAATGAAGGACATCAGGAAAGATATAATGTGGCGTGTTTACCTTGTTTATATGGTAATGTTAGCCTTTGGTGCAGCCATACTCCTGAAAGTTATTTATACCCAAACCGTTGAAAGGGGAAGCCTTCTGGAGAAATCCAAAAAACAATCATTACAGTATTTTGATGTGGAGGCTGTGAGAGGAAATATCTGCGATGCTAACGGAAACCTGCTGGTTACTTCAGTTCCCATTTTTGATATCAGGATGGATGTCGCCTCCCCCCTCATTCCACAAAAGTATTTTCAAAATCATGTTGGTGGACTGGCTTCCTCGCTTTCGAAGCTTTTTGGAGATAAATCGGCAACAGTCTATAAAAATGAGCTAACGAGGGAACGCCGCCAGAAAAACAGGTACTATCTTGTAAAAAAAGACGTTACCTACGACCAACTTCAGAAAATCAAGTCATTCCCAATCTTCGAACGGGGAAAAAACAAGGGCGGTTTGATCATTGTGAATAAGACAAAGAGAGAGAATCCTTTCGGCTCACTGGCTATCCGAACACTCGGCTATGAAAAGCCGGAAGACACTATCGGCGTTGGAATTGAATATGCCTACAGCCCTTATCTGGGTGGGAAAAACGGGAAGGAACTCAGGCGCAGGATCAACAATGGAGATTGGGTGCCTGTATCGGACGAAGAAGAAATCGAGCCTGACAACGGCGATGATGTAATCACTACCATTGATGTCAACCTGCAGGATGTAGCAGAAACTTCACTCTATTCCCATCTTGTTCGTCACAATGCAGAATGGGGTTGTGCTATCCTAATGGAGGTTGAAACGGGAGAGATCAAAGCCATATCCAACCTGACGAGGGATAAAGATGGAGAAGGTTACCATGAAGCCTTCAACTATGCTATCGGATGGAGCATAGAGCCAGGATCAACTTTTAAACTGCCATCCATGATCGCCATGTTTGAAGATGGATTGGATAATCTGGACGACACGATTGATATCGGCAAAGGCGTAGCTATTTATTCGGGACTTAAAATTAAGGACATACATCCAATTCGTGACGGAAAAGTATCCATCCGTGAAGTTTTTGAGGCTTCTTCAAATGTCGGGGTCTCAAGGCTTGTTACTCAAATGTATGCGCAGAAACCGCAGAAATACATTGACCGCCTTTACGACATGTCGCTGAACGAAAAATTAGGAATTGAGCTTCCGGGTGAAGCAAAACCATTTATTAAAAATACCAAAAATCCATCGTGGTCAAAAGTGACCCTGCCCTTCATGTCAATCGGATACGAAATAAGGTTAACCCCAATGCAGATTCTCACTTTTTATAATGCTGTTGCAAACGATGGAAGGATGGTGCGTCCGCTTTTTGTAAAAGAAATTCAACGGTCGGGACGGACCATCAAACGGTTCAAAACAGAAGTACTCAATTCATCCATTTGTTCCAGGTCGTCAATCAAAAAAGCCCACGAGATACTGGAAGGTGTTGTGGAAAGGGGAACTGCTGTTTCATTAAGCAAATCGGTTTACAAAATTGCTGGGAAAACCGGAACAGCGCAAATTGCTGCAGTGGGTAAAGGGTACGATAAAAGCAATTATAATGCGTCTTTTGTGGGCTACTTTCCGGCAGATGACCCTAAATATTCGTGCATTGTTGTGATCAGCCGTCCCCAGGGCGCATACTATGCAAGCACGGTTGCTGTGCCGGTATTTCAGGATATTGCAGATAAGGTTTATGCAACCAATATCGGATTGCAAAACCATGAAGAAGAAAAACCAGGAAAAATCACCTATCCGGTTTATGCCACAGGCTTATTGGATGAGCTTGAAATGATTTATGATAAACTCGACATTCCGCTTGACAAGGAAAAGACCAAATCAGAATGGGCGCTCTCGGTTAAGTCGGACAGCATAGTAAAGCTGGACAAAAAAACCGTCGTTGAGGGAATGGTTCCAAGTGTAAAAGGGATGGGGGCAAAAGACGCCATTTACATCCTCGAACGCATGGGTTTGAGGGTGAATTTATCAGGGAGGGGATTTGTAAAAGAGCAGTCAATTCCGGCTGGTTCGAAGGTAATCAAAGGAAGTCAGATTCATTTAACATTAGAAGTATAAGACATTGATCAGGATTGCAGAAATATTAAAAGGAATCAAAGTAATTAAGTCCGTAAATGAAATGGATTTAGAAATCCATGCAGTGCAATTCGATTCAAGAAAAGTGGAACCTAATGATGTTTTTGTTGCCATCAAGGGAACGAAATCCGACGGGCATGATTTTATTGAAAAGGCTATATCTCTTGGTGCTATCGCCATTGTTTGTGAAATTTTTCCAGCGAATATACATCCTTCAGTTTATTACCTCCAGGTAGCTCATTCGGGTCAGGCGCTGGGCATCATGGCTTCCAATCTGTTTGGCAGACCATCTTCCAGGTTAAAACTGGTGGGTGTAACCGGAACCAACGGCAAAACGACCATCGCCAGCCTGCTTTATGAAGTTTTTCAGAAGTTGGGATACAAAGCCGGTTTGCTTTCGACCATTCAAAACAAAGTAGCCGGAAGGACAATTGAAGCTACCCATACTACTCCCGATCCGGTCCAGATCAACAACCTGCTCTACCAAATGGTAAGTGCAGGATGTAGCCATTGCTTCATGGAAGTCAGCTCACATGCCGTTGACCAGGACCGCATTTCCGGGCTGCAGTTCACAGGCGGAATATTTACCAACCTCACACACGATCACCTGGATTATCATGGTACGCTTGAAAACTATCTGAAAGCCAAGAAAAAATTCTTCGATCAGTTGCCTGCTGAAGCTTTTGCTCTTACCAATATTGATGATAAAAACGGGAGAATAATGCTCCAGAATACTGTGGCAACAAAAAAAACTTATGGGTTGAAAACAGATGCCGACTTTAAATGCCGCATCATCGAAAACCAGTTCGAAGGCTTGCAACTGATGATTGACGGGCAGGAGATGTGGAGCAACCTGATTGGGAAATTTAACGCATACAATCTATTGGCAGTATATGCTTCAGCAGTTTTGTTAGGGGAAAAGAAGACCCATGTTCTAACGGAACTGAGTTCGGTAAAAGCAGTTGAAGGACGGTTCGACTTTATCCGCTCCCTCAACAACATAGTCGGGATCATTGACTATGCGCATACACCAGATGCCCTCAACAATGTCCTGACTACAATTGCCGCCATCCGTACAAAAAATGAAACACTGATAACTGTTGTCGGCGCAGGTGGCGACAGGGATAAACTCAAGCGTCCGCTCATGGGCAAGGCAGCATGTGAGAAAAGTGACAGGGTCATCTTTACATCCGACAACCCTCGTTCCGAAGATCCGGAAGATATCATCCATGACATGGAACAGGGAATTGATCCCTTGCATTTTAAAAAAGTCCTCGCTATCGTTAACAGGAAAGAAGCCATCAAAACAGCTTGTGCACTGGCTAAACCGGGCGACATCATTCTGGTGGCTGGAAAAGGACATGAGAAGTATCAGGAAATCAAAGGAGAGAAATTTCCCTTTGATGACAAGGAAATATTGAAAAATTACCTTTTGACTAACATAAACAGCAATTAGCGGATGTTCTACTATCTATTTACATACCTCGATAATGCTTTCAATGTCCCTGGCGCAGGAGTGTTTCAATATATTTCGTTCAGGGCGGCAGCAGCCGTTATCACATCGCTGATAATCTCTTTGCTTTTCGGTAAAAAATTGATCAAAATACTTGTCAAAAGGCAGATTGGTGAAACCATCCGTGATCTGGGTTTGCATGGACAGGCAGAAAAGAAAGGCACTCCAACTATGGGCGGACTGATCATACTCAGCGCTATTTTAATTCCGACTCTGCTATTTGCCAAATTAGACAATATCTATATCATCCTGATGATCTTCACCACCGTTTGGCTGGGGCTTATCGGTTTTGTTGATGACTATATCAAAGTGTTCAAAAAGAATAAAAAGGGACTTGCAGGCAAATTTAAAATCTATGGACAGGTAGCGCTTGGCCTGGCGATAGGTTTGACCATGCACTTTAGCGACAGCATCGTGATCAGGGAAAAAGTCAGCGAAGTAAAACTTATTCAAACCAGGGACAATGGAGAGATTGAAAAGATCACAGACCCTTCTCAGAAATTCTCAAAGGAATTGACCAAATCAACGAAAACAACCATACCTTTCTTTAAAAATAACGAAGCTGATTATTCAAAAATATTATCATTTCTGGGCGAAGGCTACCGTAACTGGTCGTTCCTGATATTTATTCCGATTGTGATCTTAATCATTGTCGGGGTTTCCAACGGGGCGAATTTAACTGACGGAATTGACGGCCTTGCGACTGGCACTTCAGCCATCATAGGTGTAACATTGGGAATCCTTGCATGGGTTTCGGGCAACATTGTATTTGCCGATTACCTCAACATCATATACCTGCCCGATACAGGCGAGCTAACCATTTTCATCAGTGCATTTGTTGGTGCGTGCATTGGTTTTCTCTGGTACAATTCATTTCCGGCACAGGTATTCATGGGCGATACCGGAAGTCTTGCAATTGGAGGCATTATAGCAGTATTTGCCATTCTGATCAGGAAGGAATTGCTGATCCCTATACTGTGCGGTATTTTTCTGGCCGAAAGCTTTTCCGTGATTTTACAGGTAAGTTATTTTAAATATACCCGGAAACGGTTTGGCGAAGGCAGGCGGATTTTTAAAATGTCGCCGCTGCACCATCATTACCAGTTGAAAGGCTATGCAGAACCCAAGATCGTTCAGCGGTTTATGATAGTCGGCATTATGCTGGCGGTGGTAACCATCATCACATTAAAACTGAGATAATGAACCTTGAAAAAGAGAATTATCATATTGGGAGCTGGGGAAAGCGGAGCAGGTGCGGCAGTATTGGCAACGAAGCATGGATTTGAAGTATTTGTTTCGGATGCCGGAAAAATAAAGGAGAAATTTAAAGACGTTCTTTTACATCATGAAATTCCATTTGAGGAAGGAAAGCATAGCGGGAATAAAATCCTGAAAGCGGATATGGTTATCAAAAGTCCGGGAATTCCCGATAAGGCTGAGATGATCGTCCAGCTTAATGCAAATAAAATTCCAGTAATTTCTGAAATTGAGTTTGCGTCCAGGTTTACAAAGGCTAAAAAGATTTGCATCACAGGCAGTAATGGCAAAACAACCACCACGTTGCTCATTCACCACATCCTGAAAAATGCAGGATTGAACGTTGGTCTTGCAGGAAATGTCGGTCAGAGTTTCGCCATGCAGGTAGCTGAAAATGATTTTGACTACTATGTGCTGGAGATTAGCAGTTTTCAATTAGACGGAATGTTTGACTTTAAAGCAGATATCGCAATATTGACAAACATCACCCCCGATCATCTCGACCGCTACAATTACAACTTCCAGGATTATGTCAATTCAAAGTTCAGGATCATCCAGAATCTGAGTAAACATGAGGCATTCATTTATTGCGCCGATGATCCGGTAATCATGAAGGAATTTGAGAAAAGAAAAATTGAACCCGAAAAGTATCCTTTCACTATCAAACAGAAAATAAAAGAACAGGGCGCTTATCAGGATGGAAATAACATGTACATCAACTTAAAAACTAATATACTACAAATGACATTAGACAATTTAGCATTACAGGGAAAACACAACATTTACAATTCGATGGCAGCAGGTATTGCAGCCCGGATCCTGGACATCAGGAAGGACAAGATCAAAGAAAGTCTTTCCGATTTTCAAAATGTTGAGCACCGGTTGGAGTTCGTTGCACGAATTCACGGCATTGATTTCATTAACGATTCCAAAGCGACAAATGTGAACTCCGCATGGTACGCTTTAGAAAGCGCCAGCAATCCCGTGATCTGGATTGCCGGAGGAATTGATAAAGGAAACGATTACAAATTGTTAAAAGAACTCGTTTCCAAAAAAGTCAAAGCCATCATTTGCCTTGGCAAAGACAACACCAAATTGATGAAAGCATTCAAAGGTGTGGTTGAAATAATTGTTGAAACCACTTCGATGGACGAAGCGGTGAAATATGCCAGTTCGCTGGGCAAAAAAGACGATACCGTATTATTGTCTCCTGCCTGCGCAAGTTTCGATCTCTTCGAGAATTTCGAAGAAAGAGGAAAGATGTTTAAGGCGGCTGTCGGAAAATTGTAATCTGTCCCGGCTTTAGTTACCCTTTTATCCCTGAAACTAACACGGGTTAAATTGTCATCGAAAAAACACTATGAAACTCTACAATAAATTAATTCAGAAATTTCAGCTCCTCCAGAACAACACGAAGGGCGACAGGATCATCTGGCTGGTTGTGATCATCCTTTCCGTATTCTCCATTCTTGCGGTTTACAGCTCAACCGGAACACTTGCGTACAAAAACAAGGGAGGAAACACGGAATACTATATGCTTAAACACCTGATTATCGTATTGTTTGGATTCTTTTTAATGTACCTTGCTCATCTTGTTAATTATGTCTATTTTTCAAAAATCTTCAAGATAGCCCTCTATATTGCTATTCCCTTGCTGCTTTTAACCCTGATAGTCGGGGTGAACCTGAACGAAGCCAAAAGGGTATTACCCCTTCCCTTCGGGCTGACCTTTCAAACTTCCGACCTCGCTAAACTCACCCTGATCATGTACCTCGCAAGGGAACTAACCAAGAAACAGGAAATAATTAAAGATTTCAAATCAGCTTTCATTCCTATCATCATTCCCGTATTGATCGTTTGCGTACTTATATTGCCCGCAAACTTTTCAACTGCTGCCATATTATTTTCAACCAGCCTGGTTTTGATGTTCATCGGCCGGGTAAACATGAAACATATCATGGCAATGATAGGGCTTGGCATTATAGCTATGGTGTTTATTCTGATAATGGTAAAGATCAGTCCGGCAACTATGCACAAAGTCTTCCCGCGTGCCGAAACATGGTTGAGCCGGATAGAGAATTTTGGAGAAAGTGAATCAGAGGATGATTACCAGGTGGAGCAGGCAAAAATCGCTATAGCCGGTGGTGGATTTTTCGGGAAGCTGCCCGGAAACAGTGAGCAGCGCAACTTTTTACCTCACCCCTATTCCGACTTTATTTATGCTATCATTATCGAAGAATACGGGTTTATTGGCGGGGCGCTCGTGCTGGTTCTTTATCTCATATTGCTTTTCAGAGCAATAAAGATAGTCTCAAAAATTCCGAAAAACTTTGGCGCCTTTCTTACAATCGGGGTATCGTTCAGCCTGGTATTCCAGGCGATGATCAACATGGGAGTGGCAGTGCATTTACTGCCTGTAACCGGTCAGACATTACCTTTTGTCAGCATGGGAGGAACATCAATATGGTTCACGAGTATTTCGATCGGAATTATTTTAAGCGTTAGCAAGGAAGTAGAAAAACAAACTCAGGATGAAGCAATCGGACAACCGGCATAAGCTGAGCGTGATCATCAGCGGTGGAGGCACAGGAGGACATATTTTTCCGGCTGTTGCTATTGCCAATGCTTTGAAAAAGAGAGTGCCCGATGTAAATATCCTTTTCATCGGAGCCAAAGGCAAGAATGGAAATGGAGAAAGTTCCAGCTGCCGGTTATCCCATCGAAGGGCTTTGGATCAGTGGTTTGCAAAGAAAGTTAACATTGAAAAACCTGATGCTTCCTTTCAAAATTATTTCCAGCTTGTTGAAGGTTAGGGGTATCATACGGAAATTTAAACCGGATGTTGTAATTGGAGTTGGCGGCTACGCAAGCGGTCCGACTTTAAGGGTTGCCTCCGGTGCCGGAATACCCGCATTGATCCAGGAACAAAATTCCTTTCCCGGTATCACCAATAAACTTCTGGCAAAAAAGGTAAATAAAATCTGCGTGGCTTATGAAGGAATGGAAAAGTATTT
The DNA here is from genome assembly GCA_963840975.1 of uncultured Bacteroidales bacterium. GTDB lineage: Bacteria > Bacteroidota > Bacteroidia > Bacteroidales > JAADJA01 > JAADJA01. The sequence continues at coordinate 91,638 of CAWJBC010000006.1, forward strand.
TCCAAAAGAGAAAATAGTTGTTACCGGCAATCCCATCCGAAAGGAAATGATCGAAATCAAGGGCAAAGAAAAAGCAGCGGCAAAATTTTTTGACCTGACAACTGAAAAACCTGTCGTCCTTGTTGTTGGTGGTAGCCAGGGAGCTTTATCCATCAATAAGAGCATCCATAACCATCTGGATCAATTTGTCGAAAACGGGATACAACTTATCTGGCAAACCGGAAATTACTACTTTGAAACTGCTTCTGTAGCTACAAAAGATTTACAGCAAAAAGGGATCAGGGTGGTGACTTTTATTGACAGGATGGATTTTGCCTATTCACTAGCAGATGTGATAATATCTCGGGCAGGTGCAATTGCCATTTCTGAAATATGTGCGATCGGGAAACCCACCGTTTTTGTACCGTTACCCTCAGCGGCTGAGGATCATCAAACAAAAAATGCCACAGCGCTTGTAGATAAAAATGCTGCAATTCTTATAAAGGATGATGAAGCAGATAAGGAACTGGTAATTACAACCATAAATCTTTTAAAGGATAAAGTGAAACAAAAGGAATTCTCAAATAACCTGGCGAAGCTTGCAAAATTAAATGCCGACGAGACAATTACGGATGAAATCCTGGCTTTGGTCAATCAGAAATCAATATTAAAAAATTGAATTTTAAGAACTTAAATAGCATCTATTTTCTTGGTATAGGCGGCATAGGAATGAGCGCCCTTGCAAGGTATTTCTCAGGCAGGGGAATCAGTGTGAGTGGTTATGATAAAACCCCTACAGCACTTACCGACCAATTGATTTCGGAAGGCATCGAAATTCATTTTGAAGATGATGTAACCAAAATACCTTCAGGCATTGACCTTGTAATTTATACACCTGCCGTTCCGAAAGATTTGACGGAGTATCAATATTTGATGAAGTCGGGGATACCCGTCAAAAAAAGAGCTGAGATTTTAGGTGAACTGACCTGTGATAAAAAAACGATTGCAGTTGCTGGCACCCATGGAAAAACCACCGTTTCGGCGCTGATCGCACATTTACTGACACATTCCGGAATTGGCTGTAATGCCTTTATGGGCGGCATTTCCAAAAACTATCATACCAATTTACTAACTTCTGAAAAATCGGAATGGATGGTGGTGGAAGCCGATGAATATGATAAATCGTTTTTGCAGCTTCACCCCGATATAGGTATCATTACTTCAACCGATGCGGATCATCTCGATATTTACGGCAATCTCGAAAGCCTGAAAATCACCTTCTGGCAATATGCCTCCAACATTAAAAAAAATGGTGTTCTGATACTGAAGGAAGGTGTAGATTTGAATCTGGAAGATTTGAAAGACAAAAGAATACTAAAATATTCCAAATCAATCCCTTCAGATTTTTTTGCAAAAAACATCCGGATCGAAAATGAAAAATATGTTTTTGATTTTATTACCCCAGATAACGATTTGACTGAAATAATTTCCGGGTTACCCGGCGAGATCAATATTGAAAACGCAGTCGCAGCTATGACAGCAGCCCGGCTTGCTGGAATTACAGATCAGGATTTGAAAGCAGGGCTATCAACATTTGAAGGAATGGAACGGCGGTTCGACATACAGGTAAATACCGGCAAGGTGGTTTATATTGACGACTATGCCCACCATCCGAATGAAATCACTGCAACCGTTACCTCAGTCACCAAAATGTATCCCGGAAAAAAAATCACCGGCATTTTCCAGCCTCATCTTTATTCAAGAACACGCGATTTTGCAGATGAATTTGCCCGTAGCCTCGAATTGCTGGATGAAATCATTCTGTTGCCGGTTTACCCGGCACGCGAGCAGCCCATTGAAGGCATCAATTCACAAATGCTTCTCGACCGTATTCAAAAAAAAGAGAAGATGATCTGCACAAAAGAAAACCTGGTTTCTGTAATTGCAGGAAAAGAGATTGAGGTACTGATGACAATTGGAGCCGGAGACATTGATCAACTCGTGAATCCACTAAAAAAACTCTTATTAAATAACAGATGATCATGAAAGCAAAGAAAATCCTGAAAATAGCGCTCTGGTTTGTCATCCTGACAGGAATAATGGTTCTTGTCGGTTTCATCAATGTTGAGCAAAAAAAAACAACCTGTAAGGATATCGAGATCACCATTGACTATCACGATGGAGAGCCGCTCATTACTCCCGAAAATATTAAGAAACGTTTACGACCCGATACCCTGATTGGTAAAAAGCTAAGCGACATTGACCTGGTAAAAATTGAAAAGAAAATCAATTCGATTCCGCTTCTGTCCAAAGCTGATGCCTATACAACCATTACCGGCAACCTTAGCATTCATGCAAGTCAGTGCAAGCCGATCGTAAGGGTTTACAACTCTTCAGGTCTAAGCTATTATTTCGACCAAAACGGAGATGTCATTCCTGTTAGCCAGGGATATCCTTCGAGGGTGCTGGTGGCAAGCGGAAACATCAGGTTGACCTATTCGGATACGCTGAATGTTAAGGATATGAAGGAAAATACATTATTGAACGACCTCTTCAAATTATCTGAATTTATTCATAACGATCGTTTTCTGGAAGCTCAGATTGACCAAATTTTCGTGAATAAGGATAAGGAATTTGAATTGGTGCCAAAAGTGGGCAAGCACCTGATCATTTTAGGTAATATTGATAACCTTGAAAATAAGATTGAAAGATTGATGAAGTTTTATGAAGAAGGATTGAATAAAGTGGGTTGGAATAACTACAGTCGGATCAATTTGAAATTTGATAATCAGGTGGTTTGCACAAAAAGATAAAGATAAATGATTGAATCGTTTAAAATTATTCACAATCTGTACACAAAAAGGTTAATAACAATTTGGATAGCAGGATACTCAATAGGGATACCTTTGATAATTTTGGCGATTGTTAAACTATAATTGGAATTGTATGAAATCTTCAGAAATTGTAGTCGGTTTAGACATCGGAACAACCAAAATAGCGGCCATTGCAGGCAGGATGAACGAACACGGGAAGATAGAAATCCTGGGTCATGGGCGCACTGAATCTATTGGTGTAAAACGCGGAGTGGTATCCAACATTGAAAATACAGTGGATTCTATTTGCAAAGCTGTTGAAGAAGCCTCCCAGAAAGCCGGCATCAATATCAAATATGTCAATGTCGGGATAGCCGGGCAACACATCAAAAGTCTTCAGCACAGGGGTGGCATTATTCGCGAAAATTATGATGATGAAGTCAGCAAGGAAGATGTTGAAGTTCTGCTCAATAACATGTACAACCTGAACATGAGCCCCGGCGAAGAGATCATTGACGTTATTCCACAGGAATATATTATTGACAATGAGCAGGGAATCAAGCAACCGGTCGGAATGTTAGGCAACAGTCTGGAGGCGAATTTCCATATCATCATCGGGCAAACCACGGCAGCGAAAAATATTTTCAAATGCGTAACCAAAGCCGAACTGGAAGTGGTTGATCTGATCCTTGAACCAATTGCATCGGCAGAAGCTGTGCTGAGCGAGGAAGAAAAAGAAGCCGGAGTGGTTTTGGTTGACATCGGTGGGGGCACTACCGACATTGCTATTTTTCAGGAAAACATCATCCGCCACACAGCGGTCATACCTTTTGGAGGAGATGTCCTCACCGAAGATGTCAAAGAAGGTTGTTCCATCATCCGCAAACATGCCGAAGAGTTAAAAGTAAAATTTGGTTCCGCACTCGCCAGCGAAAACAGGGATGATGAAATTGTCGCCATCCCCGGATTGCGTGGAAGGGCGCCAAAAGAGATCAGTCTGAAAAACCTTGCCAGCATCATTCAGGCCCGTATGGAAGAAATCATCGAGCACGTTTATTACGAGATAAAAAATTCAGGATATGAAAAGAAACTGATCGCTGGTATTGTGTTAACCGGCGGAGGCGCTCTGCTGAAACACCTGCCCCAGCTTACCGAATATATCACCGGAATGGATACCCGTATTGGTTACCCCAATGAGCATTTAGCCGACAATGTTTCTGACGAGCTTGCCAGCCCGATGTACGCAACAGGAATAGGATTGGTAATTGAAGGGATGAGGAGGTATCGCAAAGAAAATGAAATATCGAAAGGCAAGAACAAAAGCAGGGAGGTTGAAACAGATCAGACCGAAGAACAGGCAACACCCGCACGAACATTTAATTTCCTGAAAAAAATACAGGAATTTTTTGAAAAAGAAGACATTCAGTAAAAGATAAAAAAATAATCTCTTAACCGGGAAGTAATACGTGGCTGTTTGGTACTAAGAACAAAGATTTAATTAACATTCATTTTGTTGAAAAAAAACAATAACCATATAAAATGCTCGGTGATAAGTTAATAATTTTAAAAGCTTAAAAATGGATCAAATGCTAAAATTCGATTCACCTAAAAATCAATCCTCTATCATCAAAGTATTAGGTGTAGGTGGAGGAGGAAGCAACGCTGTTTCTCACATGTACAACCAGGGAATCCAGGGTGTTGACTTTTTTATTTGCAATACCGATGCACAGGCTATGGAAGCCAGTCCGGTCCCCTCTAAAATCCAGCTTGGCTCCAAAGGTCTCGGTGCAGGTTCATTGCCTGCAGTCGGGAAAGATTCAGCCATCGAAAATATCGAGGACATTAAACAGATACTCGAAAAAAATACCAAAATGCTGTTTATTACAGCAGGAATGGGCGGCGGTACAGGAACCGGCGCTGCACCTGTAATAGCGCAAACAGCACGGGAACTGGGTATCCTCACAGTTGGAATTGTTACCATTCCTTTTTTGTTCGAGGGTCGCAAACGGAAACTGCAAGCCGATGCCGGTATTGAGGAGCTCAGGAAAAATGTAGATACACTTTTGGTCATTTCCAACGACAAACTCAGGGAAGTTCATGGTGACCTTAAACTATCGGAAGCTTTCCAAAAAGCCGATAACATACTTACCATTGCCGCCAAAGGTATAGCTGAGATAATAACCGTCACAGGATACATCAATGTTGACTTTGAAGATGTTAAAACCGTGATGAAAAACAGCGGTACCGCCATCATGGGTTCCGCTACCGCCGAAGGAGAAAACAGGGCGCTCAAAGCTGTTGAGGAAGCACTATTATCTCCTCTTTTGAACGACAACCGCATCGTCGGAGCTGACAATATTCTTTTATACATTTCTTCGGGTGAAGAAGAAGAGATCAGGATGAGCGAAGTAATGGAGATAACTGATTTTATACAGAAAGAAGCCGGACAAAGCGCTGAAATTATCTGGGGCAACGGAAAAGATACTTCACTTGGCAAAAAAATAAGCGTCACCCTCGTGGCAACAGGTTTTTCTGCTGACAGAGATCCTGCCACGCCCAAAACATCAACCAACAAAATTATTCAATTGATGGAGCCTCCGCGTGAAGAGGTAAAGGCAAAGCCAAAAATCACCGAACCGATCACTGAAATAACACTCATTCCCCCTTCAGGCATCAAAAAGGAAGATCCAAAAGAGAACCCGGAAGCGTTTCACACGGAGATTAAACCGGCATCCCAAAAAGTAGTTGAATTCAATTTTAGCTATCGCAAAGAAGCCGAAAAAGTGATGGAGGTAAAACCCGCCATTTCTGAACAGAAGCAACCCGAATATCGTCCGGCGCCAATTCCCGTAGTGTCATCTATACAAAAAACAGCGGATATTCCCAATGATCTGGAGCAGGAAGAGATCGAAAAAAAATCGCGCGAAAGAATTAATAAGTTAAAAGATTTGAGCATCAAACTCCGTTCGCCCAATGGACTGGAAGAACTCGAAAAAACCCCCGCTTATGTAAGGCGAAATATCGAATTAAACGAGGTAAAACCCTCTTCCGAGTCCGATCTGCCAAAACTCAGCCTTGGCGAAAATGCCGACAAGCAAATTGAACTTAAATCCGACAATTCTTTTCTGCACAAAAAAGTTGATTGATCCGATATGAGCCTTGAAAAATCAATAAACGACGACATCAAGGCTGCCATGCTCAGCCGCGACAAGCGCAAACTCGAAGCGCTCAGAGCCGTCAAAGCTGCCATTCTCCTTGCCAAAACAGATAAAGGTTCGGCGGGCGGAGAAATTGAGGAAGACATAGAAATGAAAATCCTCCAAAAGCTGGTAAAGCAGCGTAAAGAATCCGCTGAAATTTATAATCAGCAGGGAAGAAAAGATTTGGAGGAAGATGAATTGTTCCAGCTTTCAGTCATCAACAAATACCTTCCGGCTCAAATGAGTGAAGAGGAAGCTTCAAAAATCATCATCGCCATCATCACCGAAACAGGTGCAGCTTCCATCAAAGACATGGGAAAAGTAATGGGCATGGCGACAAAAAAACTCGCCGGAAAAGCAGACAATAAGCTCGTTTCGGATTTGGTAAAGAAACTTCTGAACGGATAGATCAAAAATCCAACCTCTCAAAAACGATCATCTACCTTTTTACTTGTTGCTGGTTACTCGTTGCTTGTTGCTGGTTTATCCGGGACAAGTGCTGCCTGCCTGCATGGCGAAACTTGAATTTACTTTAGGCTGAGGCTAAGATTTAGAAGCGATACGGTCACAGACTACGCCGAACGGGGGGGGGAATTTAGAGTGTGTTATAGCGCGTTTTTATTTCTGTCCGTAATATTTACTAATTTGTCTGTCTTTTGATTATTATCGTGACTCATTGCTTTAATTGTCAAAACAGTACCAACTCTAAATCCCAATAAAGCCCAAAATAAGTAACTCATTATTGTCGGAATATAATTGTCAAGAAGGTAATAGTAAGCTAAGATTATAAGAAAGTAAACCCAGAATAAATACTTAGAAATAATATTTATTCGCTTAATGAAAAACTGTCCAAAATTAATATTCATTTGTCTTTTCTCAATTTTGTCATAATCTCCAGAATTACAATTAAAGTCAATAAAACTCCAGATACAATCCATGTAGAATTTGCTATTGTCAGAGGCAAGTCCTTTTTAATAAAAATGATAACAATCAATAAGATAAACCCCAAAATGTAAATGATATTCTTAAGTCGTTGCATAATCAATTTGTCAGTCAACTTAGTTAATGTTTATAAGTATCATTCATTGTTAGTTGATGTTTTTAAAATGCGCTATAACGTATAGGCGATATGGCCAGTTGGCGCTTCTCTTGCAGGATGCTTCTTAATTTGTATTTTTTTAATTTTTTCACTTCTTTGTCTTGATGAACGTAACGCGCCAATTGGCTATGATTGAGTGTTGGCTAGCGTTTTTATGTTTTGTAAATGTCTATTATAATTTTTCGATTTCATAATTTTTAAAAGAATCCCTGAATCTCCAGAAACAATCTCTCTTGACGAATTTTCTATCGTCCTTTTCTTTAACTCCTTATATTGGAAATAAGTAATCCCTTTCTGAGTTACACAAATATTTTTCTCATTCACTTTCTTTTTTAAATCAATTTCCAATAATAAATCAGGAGCAAGGGGTAAAAATATTTGAAAAGGTCTTATTAACGTAGGATTATCTGATAAAGGAAGTTTGTTTTCTTTCAACTTATATAAAATCCATTTCGATGATAAAAAAGGGAAAATTAGTTTTAAAAGCATTTTTTGATCAGAAAAGGCATGTTTCATTTCTAGAAACATTTCGAACTTTGCTAAATTCCTTGTCTGAAAAAAATGAGTTGCAAAATTAAGTTCATTATGATTTCGAATAATTTGGAAAAAAATAAAAAACGAAATGAATGTTTTGTCTTTTATGTCTTCTATTTTACGATTGATAATCACTTTTTCAAGACTTGGATTCACACAATTCTCCATTCCTGTAAAATGATTTTCGAAGTCTAAATATAAATCTTCTGGGTTTTTATCATAATATTTTTTAAGTTCATCATATTGTTCTGGAAGAGCTCGTTGACAATAATCAAGTGCATTTTCTTTAGTAAGATCAGCTAATCCGGCACCCTTATCAAAGAAAACATTCTCTGTTTTCTGAAGAATTATTTTATTACTCTTTAGATTTAGAGAACAGATTTGTACGTCTCTTGGTTTTGTTAAATTGTTAAAACCTTTTCTTTTACCTTCTAAATATTCATTATTCCAAAACGCAGTCCAAAAACAAGGATTATAATGATTTTTTTTAGTTAGATTCAATTGATGAAATTTTCGTTTATTTAAATTCTTGCCGACTAGTTTATATCGTAACTTTATTGATGATAATCTACCGTAACAGGATAAATTGTTTTCAAAATGCTGCATAACTTCTAAGCGTTTTCTCCTTTTCCCCCCAATCCCAGATTCAAAGATAGGGAAATATTTAGTAGTTAGTACAGAGTAGTTAGTAGTTAGAGGGAAAAGTGGAAATTGGAAATTGAGGGGCGCTTAACCTGTCACCAGTCTGCTGCGGTGGAGGCTCATTTTCTAATTTTTCCTAAATAAAAAAGGACAGCTAACCGGCCGTCCTTTTTCAATAATAATATTGATAACCTTATGCTCCCAGCATCAACCTGCGGAATCCAACAACTTTCAAATCAGCGTCAACCTGTTTGATAAACTGGCCGACCGTTAATTTGTTATCCCTCACAAAATCCTGGTTGAGCAGGGTATTTTCCTTATAAAACTTATTCAGTTTGCCCATCGCGATTTTTTCAAGCATGTTCTCCGGTTTCCCTTCCTGACGTGCCTGGTCCATCCCGATCTCAATTTCTTTATCAATAATTTCCTTTGGTACATCCGACGAATCAACTGCAACCGGACTCATGGCAGCTACCTGCATGGCAAGCTGGTGACCAACATCGTTTGCACTGTCGGCTTTATTCAATCCCAATATAGTTGCAAGCCTGTTTCCCTGGTGGTTGTAAGCAAAAACCTTAGCGGCTTCAATGAATTCGTATTTCGCAAGGTCCATCTTTTCACCTGTTTTACCAATCAGATCAGTAACGCCATCCATCAGTTTCCTGCCGTTCCAGTCAAGATTTTTAAATTCATCAAGCGACTTTGGCTTGTGAGCAAGTGCCAATTCCAATGCGGTTTTTGCAAAACCAATAAATTCGGTATTCTTAGCCACGAAATCGGTCTCGCAATTCAAAATGAGAACTGCTGCAAACGTGTGGTCTGCATTTGTATCAGCCAGAACTATACCTTCATTCGCTTCTTTATCCGCTCTTTTGCTGGCTACTTTCTGTCCTTTTTTCCTGAGAATATCAATTGCTTTATCATAATCTCCTTCTGCCTCTATCAGCGCTGCTTTGCAATCCATCATGCCGGCGCCGGTCATTTGCCTGAGTTTATTAACTTCTGCTGCTGTAATATTTGCCATTTCTCTATGATTATTATCCCTTTGTCGAGGAATAGTTAATGATTCCGTTCTTATTTATTCAGAGGTTTCTTTGTCGGTTTGGTAACGATTTTCCTTGGGCGTTTACCGGTTTTATCTGCTTCTTCTTCCCCTGAATCGTCCATGCTCTTCACCTTTATCCTGGCTAATTTCTTCGCTTTTTCAATGGCTTCGTCTTCGTCTTCCTCTGCCTGCTCAACTGACTCCGCCTTTACCCTGATCATTTCATCCTGCTCTTCCTTCTCTTCCAGGTCTCTCTTATCCTTATCCAACTTTCTTTCCATTAAGCCATCTTCAATCGCCTGCACCATAGCGCCCACGATGAGGTCAATGGATTTTGAAGCGTCATCATTGGCCGGGATCGGAAAGTCAACCTTGGTAGGATCTGAATTGGTATCTACGATAGCAAAAGTTGGGATATTCAGTTTTTTTGCTTCTGCAATTGCAATGTGCTCCTTTAAAATATCAACCACAAAAATTGCAGATGGAAGCCTGTTCAAATCAGCAATACTTCCCAATTGTTTCTCCAATTTAGCCCTTTCGCGCTGAATCTGGAGACGTTCTCTTTTGGATAAATTCCTGTAGGAATTGTTTTCCATCATTTTATCAATGGAAGCCATTTTGCGCACAGCTTTACGGATGGTGGCGAAATTGGTAAGCATCCCGCCGGGCCAGCGCTCAGTTACATAAGGCATTCCTACCCTTTTAACATGATTGGCGACAATTTCCTTAGCCTGCTTTTTGGTTGCAACAAACAGGATTTTCTTCCCTGATTTGGCTATCTGTTTAATACCTGAGGCAGCCTCTTCAATTTTTGCCGCCGTTTTGTAAAGATCAATAATGTGAATGCCATTGCGCTCCATAAAAATATAGGGAGCCATGTTTGGATTCCATTTTCTTTTAAGGTGGCCAAAATGCACACCAGCTTCTAATAATTCGTTGAAATTTGTAATTGACATGTGATTTATGTTTACGTTCTGTTAATAATGCAATTGCTGAGTAGTCGCGATAAACCCGAGTCTCAGCAATTTAGATGCTAAACATTCTATAAAAGAATCTCTATCGTTTGCTGAACTGGAATTTCTTCCGTGCCTTTTTCTGACCGAATTTTTTCCGTTCCACCATACGCGGGTCTCTTCTGAGCAGTCCTTTTGCTTTGAGCGGCGGACGGTATTCGGGATTGATCTCGATAAGCGCTTTGGATATAGCCAATCGTAAAGCCTCAGCCTGCCCGGTGATTCCACCGCCGTCGAGGTTTACATGGATATCATATTTCCCTTCATTCTGGGTGATATCGAGAGGTTGGTTGACAATATATTGTAAAGTGGCTACCGTGAAATATTCTTTATAATCTCTTTTGTTAACGGTAATCTTACCGGTGCCTTCTTTTAAATGTACACGTGCAACGGCGGTTTTTCTTCTTCCTGATGTAGTGATTACGTTCATTATCTGTTATTTGATTTTTGTCAAGTCAATGGTTTTCGGTTTCTGTGCTTCGTGCGGGTGCTCGCCTCCGGTATAAACGTGAAGGTTTCTGAACAAGGCATCTCCGAGCTTATTCTTTGGCAACATTCCCTTAATTGCCATTTCAAGGATATCATTCGGTTTTTTAACAAGCAATTCCCTTGGAGTCCTTATCCTCTGTCCGCCCGGGTATCCCGTATGCCTGACATATTCCTTCTTTTCCATTTTATTGCCGGTAAACTTAACTTTCTCGGCATTGATAATAATTACGTTGTCGCCGCAATCAACATGAGGAGTGAAATTGGTTTTAAATTTTCCTCTCAAGAACTTAGCGGCAATCGAAGAAAGCCTTCCTACCACCTGGTCCTGAGCATCAATCAGTACCCACTCCTTGTTTACTGTTTCTTTATTAGCGCTAACTGTTCTGTAGCTTAAAGTATCCATCTGAATCGTATTACTTGTTTGACAATTCGCCTTTCGAAAATTGGGCTGCAAAAGTAGAATTAATTTTATTAGATTACAAAATTTGTAGAAAAGATTTTTTTATTCGGGTTTTCAGCTATTTATAATAAATTTGTTTGAAGATAGTTTTCCTGTAAATCCTGCAGTTGCAAATGTATCATAAAAACACAACAAAAATTTTCATTTTTCTCGCCATCTTTTCAATCGCTATGGGCTACCTCGAAAGCGCTGTGGTGGTTTATTTAAGGATGATCTATTATCCCGAAGGGTTTGAGTTTCCGCTAAAAGCCATCAATGAGCATACTGCCATCGTAGAAATTCTTCGCGAAGCTGCAACATTAATTATGTTGGTAACTGCTGGTATCATGGTGGGAAGAACACGAACCGAAAGGTTTGGTTTTTTTCTGTATTGCTTTGCTGTGTGGGATATTTTCTATTATGTATCTCTAAAATTGTTAATCGGCTGGCCCGAATCGCTGCTGACCTGGGATATTCTATTTCTCATCCCCGTTACCTGGGTTGGCCCTGTGATAGCGCCGGTAATCAATTCACTGACAATGATACTCCTTGCGCTTTTCATCAGCTACTTTACTGATAAGAACATATCAACCAAAATTAAAACCCGGGAATGGGCTTTACTGATCATTGGTTCCCTGGTGCTAATTATTTCCTACACCCTCGATTATGTGAATTTCATGCTTAAAACTTTCAATTTTTCTGATTTTCTGGATCTGTCGCAGCAATCTGCCTTGCTTAAAATTGCGGGAGGCTATATTCCCCAATCTTATCCCTGGTTGATTTTTATTGCAGGTGAAATTTTGTTGGTTTTCAGCATAATTTCATTTATAGTAAGGAATAGAGCAATGTTGAAAACCGGAAAATAGCTTCTCTGTCTGGTAAAATAATATGGATTACCGTCGGGTATTTATTTCTACAGCCTCGAAGTTAATGGGCAAATCAGCAACTCTAAGAAAATGACTTTGATCAAATGAAAAAAACCTGCCAGGTTATACTCATCCCAACAGGTCTAATATCTAATGTCTAAAATCTAATTACTTGTCTCTTACATCTCTTCCCGCTAAATCGTCATAATATCCTTCTCCTTGGTTTCGGTAATTTTATCAACTTTGTCAATATAATCGGCAGTCAGCTTCTGAACATCTTCCTGAAGCCTTTTTACATCATCTTCCGAAATGCCTTCTTTTTCAAGCTTTTTTGCTTCATCATTGGCAGTACGACGGATATTCCTGATCCCGACTTTGGAGTTTTCGGCTTCTGCTTTGGCTTGTTTTACAAGGTCACGTCTTCGCTCTTCAGTAACCGAAGGAACGATAATTCTCAAAACTTCGCCTTCATTCTTAGGGTTAAAGCCAAGGTTAGCCGCCATAATAGCCTTTTCAATAAGGCCAATGACGCTTTTATCCCAGGGCTGAACAATGATCTGCCGCGGATCGGGGGAGGTGATATTGGCTGTTTGACTGATAGGCGTGTGAACACCGTAATAATCAATAGCAACGCCATCAAGCATTGCAGGACTCGCCTTACCCGCCCTGATGCTTTGCAATTCTTTTTCGAAATGGGATACTGCCTTGCTCATTCCCTCATTGGCAACATCGTAAACAAACTGACATTCTTCGACCATAATACTGACTTTTTTGTTCAGCGCAAATTTAATACTTTTCCAAAAACCGAAAATTATCTCGCCAAAGGTGAGACCAAAGTACCAATCTCTTCCCCTTCCAGCAATTTTTTCAGGTTACCTTTCTGATTCATATCAAAAACAATGATGGGAAGATTGTTTTCCCGGCACATTGTAAATGCAGTTAAATCCATTATTTTCAGTTGCTTTTGATAAGCCTCTTCAAAAGAAAGGGTTTTATATTTCACTGCCGTCTTGTCTTTTTCAGGGTCGGCTGTGTAAACTCCATCCACACGGGTACCTTTCAGGAAAACATCAGCCTTGATCTCAACTCCTCGCAAAACGGAGGCTGTGTCGGTAGTGAAATAAGGATTCCCGGTTCCACCGGCTATGATTACAACCTTTCCGCCCTCCAAATATTCAATGGCTTTGCGGCGACTCATCAACTCCGAAACCGGTCCTATCTGAAACCCTGAAAGCAAAGCGGTTCTTAATCCGGTTTTTTCAACGGCTGCCTGCAATGCCATGCTGTTAATTACAGTAGCCAACATGCCCATATAATCACCCTGAACGCGATCCATGCCAAGGCTTGCACCCTGCAACCCCCTGTAAATGTTCCCGCCGCCGATCACGATTGCCACCTGCACGCCCAATTCAGTAGCCTGTTTGATTTCATTGGCATAATCTGCGAGCCGTTGCGGGTCAATTCCGTAATTTTGTTTGCCCATTAGCGCTTCACCGCTAAGCTTTAACAATACTCTCCTGTATTTCATCTTATTTTCTCTGTTTGAGGGATTCAAAGATAATTCTTTTTTGAAATTGGATTTTGGATTTTGGATTGACATCCCCCTACCCCCTTCAAAGGGGGAATTGAACCTTGAACCTACTTCATTCCTTCGGTACAATTCCTGCAAATATCTATTTGCTTCCTTGTAGTGAACACCCTCGTACGGAAATCGTTATAGGCTTTACCTCGCCAGACTTCTTTGAATGGAATTTCTTTCAGGTCGCCCATCCGGTAATCGGCATCCTTATCAAAACAGCAGGGAACGGTTAATCCATCCCAGGTAATTACGCATGACGACCAAATTCGGTAACATTTATCCGGCATGGAATTTTTGAATTCATAAGTGCCATCGGGTAACTTTCGATAACGTGAATATATATCAAGTGTTGGTATGAGCGGATTACCGTTTTTGAAATCATTAATTTGTGCAGTTTTGAATTGCAGCTCATCCACGCCCCAGTCCTTGCAAAGCCTTCTGACCTGATCGAGCTGATGCTCGTTCGATTTGAAAACAATGAATTGAACAATGATATGCGGTGTCGACGATTTCATTTCCTTTTTCCACCAGACCATATTTTGTATTCCATCCACTACCCGCTGATAGCGACCTCCGGCACGGTAAGTCGAATATTCTTCCTGCCCGATTCCATCCAGTGAAATGATCAGCCTGTTCAACCCGGATTCGATTGTTTTCTTCGCATTTTCATCCGTAAGGTAATGACCGTTGGTAGATGTGGCTGTATAAATTTTAAACTTTCGTGCATACCTGACGAATTCAAAAAACTGCGGATTGAGATAGGGTTCACCCTGAAAGTAAAGGATCATATATAACAATTGATCTTTCAGTTGGTCAACAACCTTTTTGTAAAGCTCAAGGGTCAACATGCCTGTATTCCTCGAAAACTGCCTTAACCCTGAAGGGCATTCCGAACAGCGTAGGTTGCAGGAAGTGGTAGGCTCAATGGAAATGCTGTATGGATTTCCCCAGTGAATGGTTTTTTTACTCATCCGGGTGAGGCAATAACTCAAGCCGATAAGGAATATATTCCAAACCCGCTTGAAAGTAAGCCCTGCAAGCAATTGAAATCCATCTTTAAAATTCATTTTCACCAATTTCTGACGACATTACTGATTTTGTTAAACAGTTGAACTGGGGTTTAGTTTCACCGTAGTATTTTGGAACTGTGATCAAATATTTGCCGTTATCTTCTGCACCAGCTTCGATTGGTTAAAGAATTGTTTTGCAATGATCCTGAGCACCGTATAGCCGGGTATCGCCAAAATCATTCCGGGTATTCCTGCCAGACTGCCCGCCATTAGGATCACAAGAAATATTTCTATGGGATGCGCCTTTACACTGGTTGAATAAATGAATGGCTGAAGGATCATATTATCAATTAAATTGGCGACAGCAAAGGTTCCAAGAATGATAAAGGTGATGGGAACAATATCAGCATATTGTTCAAGACTCAGGTTACTTGTAACTCCAATTAAAACCCCGATGGTGGCTCCGATGATGGGTCCAACATAAGGAACTACATTTAACAAACCTCCCAGAAATCCGATGAGCAAAGCGCTTTCAACGCCAAAAAAAGTCAGCCCCAGAGTAATCAGGGTCATCATTGAAAGCAGTTCAATACTTAATCCTACAAAATACCTCGAAAGCAGACGGCGCGTATCGCTCATGATGATTGCAGCTTTTTCTTCAAATTTAACAGGGACAAACAACATGATGCCGTCATAAAAAAGATGATCGTCGCGAAGAAAGAAGAATGTCATGAAGATAACTGAAAAAACACCGATAAACAATGAACCGGCAAATCCAACCACATTTCCGAATATGCTTTTCACTGATGTCATATTGATAAGCGACTCTAACTCCGACGAGATCATGCTCTCAAGGGTTTGATCATTTTCAAGAATATTGTAACGCAGAAGTTGTTGCTCAAAATCAGCCAAAGGTTTTTGAAGTTGTGCACCCAGGTACTGAAAATCAATGCTCGTGATCACCTGCGCCTGACGGTTGATAATGGGTACAAAAATAATAAACAGCGTGGTCAGCACCATCACCATAACGATGAGCACCATTATAGCGCTGAGTGTGTGCGGCATCTTGAATTTTTTGAAGCGTATTTTATCGAACAGCCTTACCAGCGGTTGCCCGATAAATGAAAGCACACCTGCAACCAGCACATAAACCAAAATATCGGAAAAATACCATGCGAGGTAAAGACCAACTAACGTGACAACGATCCCGCTAATGTATTTGAGGGTCAGATTCATTTTTTACAGTTTATGCAAATGTAGAAATTATTTGAAGACAATTGATTTGGCTAAATAATGACAAAAGGAAAATGGAAAAAATTCAATGTAAAAAGTCAATGAGAAAAAGCAACAGCTATTGGCTGAATGAACTGTATCCTATTGAAACCTTGTCAATGCGAATTTCAATGTGAATTTTACCGCTAAATTATCCCAGCCGTTTGGTAAAGTATAGGGACCATAGCGGTAATAAAATGCCAGACCAAGTGTATACAATTTCAGATTCAGCAATTTGTTGAACTGTAAGCCCGATTCGTAATAACCCTTTTCAAGGGTTTTGTAATCCACATTGATATGACTGTTTTTGTAATCGAGGTTGCCGAAAGCGATATTGGTAGCTAAAGCAAGTTGAGGCTTGAATTTTTTACCCTTATACAACAAACTCTCGAAATTATGAGTGAAATACAAGGCTGCGTATTTGCTCGACAGAAACTCATTCATCCGCATGGTGGCAAAGCTGTTTTCGGCAAAGATGGTGAACACACGGTAAGCGCCATGCCCGTTGTAAAGATTGGTATAGGGAATGTCGGCATCAATATAACCGGCAGTAAGTTTAAGCGAAGTTTCGCCCATGTATTTAATGTAAAACGATTTCTCCACTTTCAGATCATAACGGTTGTAATCAAAATCACCATCGAGAAAGCCGCGAATGCCCCGTGTGTATTGAAACCACACAACCGGATAATCGGTTCCCATCGAAATTTTCTTCCTCAGGTTTTGAATGAATTTTTCGCCATAAGCATAGCGGAAACCAAAACGGGCTTCAGTAAAATCGAACTGATCGAACAAAACTTTTATATTCTCATCACTCACCACATAGCGATACTCATCGGTAACTTCTTTATTGGATTTTGTCAAACCAAAATCAAATTTAAAAAACTTCAAGCCCCTGAAACCCAATGAAACATCATAAAACTCATTCTTGTCCATTCTCTTTACCAGGAAATCCCTGAAATATTCAGGCTTAAAAAATCCCGGCTTATCATCAAAAAAAGAAATGCCCGATGTTTCCGAAACATCTTTCTGGTATTCCAGCGTCAATTCCAGTTCCCAGGGATAATAAATCATAACCCCAAGGTCGCCGCCATATTTGAAGGCTTTGTCCTTAAAGCCATACCTCCCGAACCCACCGATTTTAAAAACCTGCGAAACCCGCTCATTGGTATGTACTCCTGCACCAATCGCAAATCCTTCGTAAGAGTTATACTTCAGAAACCGGTTGATGTCAAGGTCGAAATACCCCCAGGGAATTTTGCCCGTCATCAGGCTTTCAAATGTTTTTGCCATTCTGTCAAGATTGGCTTCCTTGCTGATGCTGTCAACAAAATCATAGGTATTAATCTCTTTTTGCGACAGCGAGTCAATCCTGTAATTCATCCAGTACTCAGGATCCCGGTGAGCGGCTTCGGGATTCACATCCACTACCACGCTGCCAAACTCCCGTTTCTTTAAATCCGGATTCAGCTCGATATTTTTTATATAGCTCTTTCCAAAACCAAAAGGCAACCTGATCCAATTTGTATCCAGATTCTCGCCATCTCCCCCGGCACCTATTTCAAGGTTACTGGCTGAATCATTAACATGAACATGGTTAAGGATGGCAACTGTATTCAACTGAACCGGGAACCATTGCTTGCCCTGGATAAATTCGTACATCTGCTCAATGCGCAGGCTGATCATTCCCCGTTTGCCTGCCGGCTCGGCTATCACATTCTGTATCGCCCAGTTGTTGGTGTTGATGGATATAACCCCTTCCAACCCGTCGAAATTGGTATTTTTCTTTGGCTTGAACGATATCACAAAAATGCTGTCGTTCGTCCCCGAATAAAGCGTATCCTGGATCAGGAAAAAGTATTTATCCGTACTTCCATTGCTTATCGGGTTGATGTAAGTCTTTTCCGCCACAGTGATCCTTTCATTATAAAAAGTTGTGGACTGCATCTGCGAGATGAGGAAAACGAAAATAGGATCCTTGAACCCGGCAACTTTTGTTGCGATCACCTCTTCATGGTTTTTATCCGGATACAGAAATTTTCGCTCGCTCACCGTCTCCAGAATGAACAAATGATGCTTGTCAAAAAACTCACGCATTTCCTGGTCGGTAGTATCGGCAGTAAGCGAATCAAGCTCAGGTATTGAATCCAGTTCAAGCGTAAAGATCATTTTATCGTAAGAAGTGTAGGTAAATGCCGGCAGTTTCTCCGGGTCGTTATAATCGCGGTAGGCAACGGCATTTTTTATGATGCGGTGTGCAGGGTTCTCCGTCGGGAAAACCACAACCTCCGGCAATTCGTACTCCACTTTTTTCAGTTTGATGATCAGGTTCTGGTTTTTGTCGGCAACTTCATATTTCAGCGATTCATACCCCACATAACTCAGTGTCAGCATTTCAATTTTACCGCCAGACCTGAACGAAAATTTACCGTCAATATCCGTGGTTCCGCCACCTGGTCCGTTGTTCACCACTATGTTCACAAACGGCAGGGCAACGCGCGACTCCGAATCAACCACCCTGCCAGATACTTCATAAACCTGTGCCCTGAGGGAAATACCTGCCAGCAAACTAAAACAAACCGCAATTATGAACCTCATCAATGTCCTTTTAAGGAGAAAGCAAATTTATAACAATTAAAGGTTGTGGCAGCTTTAATTATTGTTAAAGTACCGGGATTGACTAAATTGACTAAAATGCTAAATGTTGAATGTTAAATTATGAATGATGAATTTAAAATTCCAAAATCAAAATTCCAAAAGCCAAAGGCTAACGGCCAAAAGCCTATTCAAAATTAATAATTTATCATTCAAAATTACTCAATCACCAGCTTTGTTCCTGTGCGGCTTTCGCTGGTAATGACTTCTAGGAAGTAAATCCCCGGTGTTAGCGTTGAAACATCAACCGTGTTGTCTACCGGCACAGCCAACAGCACCTTTTGCCCGAGGTAATTGTAGATGATGGCCTCTTCTATTGGGATACCTTCTTTTATATTAATCGTGATGAAGGAGGTGGCGGGGTTGGGGAAAATTGAAAGCCCTTCAATAGCGGGATTTTCTTCTATTGATGTAAGGCAGGCTGCTTCTACCTCTTCCAGGCCGTTGCAGCCGGGGGCGTTGTCATGGATTTCAATATTTCCATTTGGAACAGCAAGATACTGGCATATACTGTAGACATCGCATTCTTCAAGATTTGAATTACTATAAATGTACAGGTCGGTTAGGGAATTGGCTTGGAGACTACCCAGCCCTGTAAGACTGATCAGGGCTTCATTATATATAATGTAAAGACCACCACCGATGAAAGTCAATCCATCTAGCCCAGTAAGTGTAGTCAAAGCTGGATTACCCGTCCCGTTAGATCCGATTGCAAGGGAGCCGCCGATGGAAGTCAATCCTTCTAGTCCTGTAAGGTTGATAAGGGACGAATTTCCCGAAATTATAAGATGACCTCCAATGGAAGTCAATCCATTAAGCCCTGAAAGCGTCGTCAGACTTGGATTACCTGTTACATAGCTTCCAATTCTAAGATTATCCCCGATGGTAGTCAATTTTTCCAAACCCTCAAGGCTGGTCAATTCGATATTTGTAAAAAATTGGAAATCTGACCCAATGGAAGTCAAATTTTCCAAGCCAATAAAACTTGTCAAGCCATTATTATGTTTTATTAAAAAATCATTCTCAATGGAAATCAGATTTTCCAATCCTGTAAGATTGGACAATGAAGTATTATCTATTACTAGACTATCCCACATGTATGTTATGACATTCAGTCCATATAAATTTGTAATGTTGTTTCCATATACAAAAACAAACCCCTCAATCTCAGTACATCCCGGATAATTCAGCTGGAAATTATCAATCTGTTCCTGCGTTGTGAAGTTTATCCCCTCCGGTAAGCAACCCTGCGAAAAAACCATGCTTTGGCTGATGGCAATAAGGGAAAGTATAAGAATCAGCTTTTTCATAATAAGATTATTTTAAGGTTATGATATTTTTCCATCTGGCATTTTATCTTTCAGGCAAATATACATATTAATTTTCATGCTGAAAAACAAGCAAAAAAAAATCCCCCGCACCGGCGGAGGATTCCTTGATTGTATAAATGACAGGACTATTTGCCCTCTTCATCTGTTTTCGCCTCTTCTTCTTCGGGAGCTTCTTCTTTTTTAGCCGTCTCCTTTTTAGCAGAGGTTTTCTTCGTTTTCGACATTTTCTCTAACTTCTCTCTCGCTTCCTGCTCCATGTCCGATTTTAGTTCTGCCAGCGCTGAAATATCACCAAGGGTCGTCTTTTCCACGTTGTCCTTGATCTTCTTCACCGCCCTGCGGGTTGAGCTTTCTTCCTTGTTAGCCTTTGCATCCGTCTGCGCTTTTTCGGCAGCCTGAGCATCCTGGTAAACCTTTGAATGTGAAAGAATGATCTTTTTATTCTCTTTCGAAAACTCAATCACCTTAAAGTCCAAAGTCTCATCCATCTTCACCTGGCTGTTGTCCTCTTTTGAAAGATGACGTTTCGGAACAAATCCTTCTACGCCGTAAGGCAGAGCAGCTACAGCGCCCTTATCATTGATCTCGATAATGGTTCCCTGGTGAACGGAATCATTAGCGAATACCGACTCGAATACATCCCATGGATTTTCTTCTAATTGTTTGTGTCCGAGGCTCAGTCTTCTGTTTTCTTCATCCACATCCAGAACCACTACATCAATATTTTCACCAATCTTGGTAAATTCAGCCGGATGCTTGATCTTCTTCGACCATGAAAGGTCCGAAATATGGATCAGTCCGTCAACACCTTCTTCCAGCTCAACAAAAATACCGAAGTTGGTGAAGTTACGAACGATAGAACTATGTTTTGAATTGATTGGATAGCGATCTTTAATGTTTGACCATGGATCAGGGATCAGTTGCTTGATACCAAGCGACATCTTCCTCTCCTCACGATCCAGCGTAAGGATAACGGCTTCGATTTCATCTCCCACTTTCAGGAAATCCTGTGCTGTTCGCAGATGCTGCGACCATGACATTTCCGAAACGTGGATCAGACCTTCAACGCCCTGAGCTATTTCGATAAATGCACCGTAATCGGCAATCACAACCACTTTTCCTTTCACCTTGTCACCAATCTTTAGGTTGGTATCAAGCGCTTCCCATGGATGCGGTGTAAGCTGTTTCAGGCCAAGTGCGATCCGTTTCTTGTTATCATCAAAATCAAGAATAACAACCTTGATCTTCTGGTCAAGTTCAACCACTTCTTCAGGATGGTTGATCCTTCCCCATGAAAGGTCGGTAATATGAACCAATCCATCAACACCACCGAGGTCAATAAATACACCATAGGAAGTGATATTTTTAACAGTACCTTCAAGTACCTGTCCTTTTTCGAGTTTTGAAATGATCTCAATTTTTTGAGCTTCCAGTTCATCCTCAATCAGAGCCTTGTGTGATACCACAACATTTTTGAACTCATGGTTGATTTTCACCACCTTGAATTCCATTGTTTTGTCAACATAAATGTCGTAATCGCGAATGGGTTTCACATCAATCTGTGATCCCGGCAGGAATGACTCAATTCCGAAAACATCTACAATCAGACCACCTTTGGTCCTGCATTTCACATAACCGGTGATGATCTCTTGTTTGTCGTAAGCTTCATTGATTCTTTCCCACGAACGCAATACTCTTGCTTTCTTGTGCGAAAGGATCAACTGTCCGGTAGTGTCTTCCTGGTTCTCAACATAAACTTCGATCTTATCACCCACTTTCAAATCAGTCTTGTAACGTAGTTCGTTAAGCGGAATGATACCATCCGATTTGAAGCCAATATTTACAACCACTTCGCGGCTGTTTTTAGCAACCACTGTTCCATCAAGCACTTCATGATCGTTGATAGACTTTAGTGTGTTATTGTAAATATCTTCCAGCTTAGCCCGCTCATTACCTGAATATTGCTCGTACTTTTTACCAATAGAATTCCAGTCAATCTCAGGGGGTTCATTTGTCTGGACAGATTCTGCCGCTGGTGCAGCTTCTTCTTTGGCTTTTACCGTTCTGGTTTTTTTGGGAGCTTCTGGTTTTTCTTCAACTACCTCGGGCTCTTCTGATTTTTCTTCGGCAACAAATTCTGTTGCTTCAGCTTGTACCTCGGCAACTTCTTCGGTTCCCTCCGGCATTGTGTTGTCTTTAATTTCTTCTGACATTCATTAAAACTTTGTATTCCGAATCGTCAGGATTCCTCCCCGATTAACAGGATTTCACTGAAAACTGCGGAAAGAGTTAAACAATACTTTTTAAAATCGGGGCGGCAAAAGTACCGTTTTTTTTGACATTAACCATATCTTTGCAAAAAAATTTACTTAATCAGGGTCGTGAAATATGTTACCCAATAAGCGTTTTTTAATATTTGGAATCATGGCTACGATCTTTTCGTGCAGGCTTTTACCCTTAACTTTTAACAATTAACAGCAAAAACATGGCACTCAAATGCGGCATCATCGGAATAACCAATATTGGCAAAACAACAATATTCAATTGTATCTCAAGAACCAAAGCGGAAACAAGCAATTTTGCTTTCAGCGCATCTAAAAGTAATTTAGGAGTTGTGGATGTGCCTGACGAAAGGCTTTCGCGAATATCAAAAATGGTGAACCCTGCCAAGATCACTCCTGCAACGGTTGAGATTGTTGATATTCCCGGTCTGGCTAAAGGAGCCAGCCAGGGAGAAGGGATCGGTAATAAATTTCTCGATGATATTCAAAGGACAGATGCCATTATCCATGTGCTCCGGTGCTTCGACGACTTAAACCTTCCGCATATCGAAGGGTCGGTGAACCCGGTCAGGGATATGGAAATTGTAGATTTGGAATTGCAGGTGAAGGACCTTGAGATGGTGGAACGAAAAATCATCCGCATGGAAAAGGCTGCAAAATCAGGCGAAAAAGAGCCACTCAAGGTAATTGAGATATTGAAAAAATACAAGGCGCACTTCGAAAATTTTCAGAACGCCAGGACAATTGAATTGAGCGATCACGAAAGAGAAGCTGTTGGCGATTTATTTCTGCTGACCGATAAACCGGTGCTTTATGTTTGCAATGTGGACGAAAAGTCAGCCCTTACGGGAAATAAATATGTTGAACAGGTGAAGGAAGCATTGAAAGGACAAAGAACAGAAGTGCTTACTGTTGCCGGATTGCTTGAATCGGAAATTGCCGAACTGGAATCGGAAGAAGACAGGCTGGCTTTTTTACAGGATTCGGGTTTATCTGAACCAAGTGTTAACAAAATGATATTATCGGCTTATCGCCTGTTGAACCTCGAAGTTTTTTTCACTGAAGGACCGAAAGAAGTCCGTGCATGGACCATTAAAAAAGGGATGAATGCGAAGCAGTCTGCTGGCGTAATCCACAGCGACCTTGAACGGGGATTCATCCGTGCTGAGGTTATTAAATACAACGATTTTATCAAATACGGTTCCGAACATGCGGTTAAAGAGGCCGGCAAAATGAAGCTTGAAGGAAAAGACTACATAGTTGAAGACGGGGATATGATGTTCATAAGATTTAATGTTTGATAGTCCTTAGTTTTCACGAACGCAGTGAAGTGAAAAGTTAGGACTATCAAATCCCGACAGCGAAGCGACAGGCGGGATCAGTCCTTAGTTTTCACGAACGCAGTGAAGTGAAAAGTTAGGACTATCAAATCCCGACAGCGAAGCGACAGGCGGGATCAGTCCTTAGTTTTCACGAACGCAGTGAAGTGAAAAGTTAGGAATATCAAATCCCGACAGCGAAGCGACAGGCGGGATCAGTCCTTAGTTTTCACGAACGCAGTGAAGTGAAAAGTTAGGAAAAAGTATCATTATTGTCCGATGAAAATGAAATAATAGGCTTGAGATTCTTCACTTCACTTCGTTCCGTTCAGAATGACAAAGTGTTGTATTTTAGGAAGGGGCTTGCAGGCGGCTGAGCCGCCTGCAAGCCCCTTCCCCAAAAACTTCTGCAACGTCATTGTCATTCAGAGCATTCGCGAAGAATCTCTCAATTTAATCGGACAACAGTGAAAAAGTATAATACGGCTGAATTAAAAGAAAATGGAACAGGAATTTTTTATCCTGTTTCGCTGATCCTTTTCAACTTTGAATAATCGAGAACCTTGAAATTCTTACCTTTCATCTCGATTATTTGTTCCTCTCTGAAATTTTTCAGCATCCTGATCACTGTTTCCTGGCTCATTCCTGACAATTCAGCAAGGTCTTTGCGTGAAAGCTGTAAATCAAATTCCGTAGATTTAAAAACCCGGTCCGAAAGACAAAGTATTATATCGGCAAGCCGCCCAAACGATTGTTTATGAGTTAAACTGAAAAACCTTCCATTAATCAGAACACTGTTTGCACTGAGAATATTAATGACTTCTTTCGTAAAATCAGGATTTTGCGCAATCAGTTGCTTAAAAAAACCAATATCAATCAGCTTAATTTCAGAATCAATATAAGCCATTGCCGAATATTGAAATGTAGTGTGATCTTCATTTATGGACGACAAACCAAGCAAATGTCCATCAGGGATTATTTTAAGTACCAACGAATTTTTCCCATTGTCAAGAAATACTTTTGCTAAACCCTTTTCCATGAACATTACATGTGAAGCGAAACTACCCTGTTTGCAAATCATTTCTCCTTTCTTATATCGCATCGTCACCGAGTTAGAATCCAATTGGATTTTCTCAGTTTCAGTAAGTTTATCAAAGCATTTGCAGTGATGTGCGTTGATTGTACAACCTGTAAAATGTTCCTTGTTTACCATTTAGCATTTAAAATTGAAAGGCAAAAGTACGAAGAAATCAACAATAAACATGATATAGATCAGTAATTATACCAACACATAACAGTTGGACAAAGGGTCAATGACAGTCATATTTATATGGTTTTCCGGCTCAAAATAATAACCTTTACGCCCTAAATTAATACACTTATTTTATGGTATCAAAAAAATTATATCAGTTGGGGCTATTGCTAATGATAACAGCGATAACGGTATTTTTTACCGCATGTTCGGAAGATGACAAACCGGAACCTGAACCGGTTACCAATTCAGTGGCTTCGTGTGTCGGATGTCATACCAACTATGCCCATCTTCAGGAAGTTTATACTCCCGACACCGGTGCGCCTCCCGGTGGCTGCGGTGGCGAAGCGCCCCATTACGAACCTTACGACCGGGTTTATATGGGTGGCGACGGTTATGAAGCTTATAAGCAATCGGGGCATTACGAAATGGGATGCAAGGCTTGCCACAACGGAACGGATAATACATCCGATAAAAACCTGGCGCACTCCGGCGATTTCGTATCACATCCATCCATGTTCTTTGAGGAAAAATGCGGAACATGCCATCAAAATATTGTTAATAATTTCAAAACAAGCATTCACCAGGGAACGGGACAGAAAAGAAAAGTTACCATCCGCAGCGGACTGAGCGGACCGGCTGATTTTGACCAGTTGCCGGTTCATCAGATCGAGGGTTATAATAAAAATTGTGCCACCTGCCATGCCAGTTGTGGTGAGTGTCATATTGTTCGTCCCCTGATCGGTGGCGGCGGGCTTGCAAATGGTCATGAATTCAGAAAAACGCCCGACATGATCAGCGTCTGTGTTACCTGTCATGTTTCGCGTGGCGGACATGCTTACCTCGGTGTAGCATCAGGAACACAACCGGATGTCCATCTTACCTCAGCAGGCTACAGGTGCGTTGATTGTCACGACGGCGATGAATTACACGGCGACGGCAATCCTGTTGAACAACGCTACGCTTATGATAAATTACCCAAATGTCAGAATTGTCATACCAATCTCAATGGTTCGAACTTTTACCACTCCACACACTATGAAAGTTTTAATTGCCAGGTTTGTCATTCACAGGTATATAACAACTGCGGAAGTTGCCATATTCACGGCGACGGAGCAAGAGTGCCTTCGTATCTTGGGTTTAAAATTGCAGAAAATCCTATCCCCGATATAAAAACCGGATTTAATTTTACCCTTGTCCGCAGAACATTAGCTGCACCCGACAATTGGGAAGTTTATGGAGTACCAGAGTATGCCAATTTTAACGCATTCCCTACCTATAATTATACTTCGCCTCATAATTTATTGAGGTGGACAGACAGGACGGATGTTGCTGATGGAAAATCATGCTCCTCCAATTGCCACATCCGAAACGAAGGTGGTGCGCTGATCAACAGGGAATTATTCCTTTTCCAGGACGATCTGCTTGATTGGGAACAAAGTGCTACATCAGGCATTACTGTTGACGGGAAATTACCTGAATCGTGGTTTGAACAAAAATAAAATATTGGACTAATTAATAAATATGTTTAACAAATTAAATTTTAAAAGTATGAAACACACAAAATTATTATGGTTTATTCTCTTCGGATTTTTGTTCTTTGCCGCTTGCAGTAAAGATGATGATGAAACACCCACACCAACTCCGGTAAACGAATCGCAGGTACTTGCAACTTACCTTGAGTCAACCAATTCACCGGCAGGCAAAGATTACGTAAACACCGATATGCCATCCATTATGCCGGCTACTGAAGTTAAAACATTAAATGAAACCGGTCAGGTTTACATTATTGACATCCGTTCGGCAGCTGATTTTGCTCTTGGCCATATTGTTAATGCACACAATGTTGCCTTAGCTGATATTTTAACGCATATCGAAGGCGTTGACCAGACACCTTACACCAAAGTGGCAATTGTATGTTACACAGGGCAAACTGCCGGCTTTGCCGCAAGTTTGTTAAGACTGATGGGATACAATAAAGTGTTTTCGATGAAATGGGGAATGTGTTCATGGAATGTTGACTTTGCTGACAAATGGAATACAGCCATTGCTTCCGGGAATGCCTATACAACTCAATTCACCGATGTAGCAACCGATAAAGGTGCAAAAGGCGCTATGCCAACCTTGGCTACAGGTAAAACCACCGGACAGGAAATTCTGGATGGCTCGCGTTAATGCCCTTCTTGCAGAAGGATTCACTCCTGCAACAATCGCCAAAACTGCGGTTTTTGATGCCCTTGCCAATTACTATATTGTGAATTACTGGCCGGCGAATCATTATGCCGATCCAGGACATATTCCGGGTGCCATGCAATACACTCCAAAAGAATCCATCAAATTAGCTGTGGATTTAACAACCCTGCCAACCGACAAAACGGTTGTAGTATATTGCTATACCGGACAAACAAGCGCTTTTATGGCTGCTTACCTCCGTTTGTTGGGATACGATGCAAAATCACTGCTTTATGGCGCAAACGGAATGATCTATGACAAAATGGTTGATGCCGGACTCACCGTTTTCAACGATGCACAGATCATGGGATATGATTATGAAATTTAATAAATAAGAATTACTCACAAAAAGAGGCTGTCTCCAAAAAAGGCAGCCTCTTTTATTTTAACGACAATGACCAAAGCTTACTCAATTATCAACTTACTCCTCCCCTTCCAATCTTTGGTTGATCACCTCCACCGTATAAATTCCCTGCTTCAACCCGGAAATATCCAACCGGTTGTTCACAGGTTTTTCCACCAGCACCTTTTGCCCAAGCTGGTTATAGATAATGACTTCGTTAATTTGCTGCCCTTCATTTACATTAATGGTGATGAAAGTGGTGGCGGGGTTGGGGAAAAAAGTAAATTTATCATCATCAATAAATTCATCTTGACCTACATAAGGGTAATAGCAAGCCGTATAGTCAGGATTTTGATAATACAGGATGTCATTGTATTTATAGCAAAGCAGGAAATACCAGGGGCTGGTATTATAATATCCGCAATAAATAATACCATGATCCATACTTCCAATTCCTTCGATCCAAGTATCATTGACTGGCCAGGAGAGAAATTCAAACTGATAACGTTTACGCAAAGCATTGTAAATAAAGATTGAATCAATACCAATGACCTTATATTTTACATTTGGGCCAGATATAACATTTCTGATGGTAACTGTATCGCCCAATTCAGCAGAAAAATCATAAATCATTCCTTCATCTCCAGTTATATCCCGCATAAAAACCTGTCTTGATGTGACATCTTCACGGATGAAAATATCCATAGGCTCCCAGTTAATTTCGAATTGACTGTAGGTAGAATAAATTTTATGGTACGAGTAACCGCCAATAAGCGTATCTTCTTCACTAAAGCGAATGAAATGCGTATCGAAGGTCCCCTGATTATTTGTAATCACACTCCATTTGGCATTGCTGTCAACAATGTTCATTTGGTTTTGTGCTGCTGAAAAAAGTGCAGCAACCAATGCAGTTTGCAATAATAAAAAGGGTTTTGTTTTCATAATAAATTGTTTAAAGATCGTTTATTCAATGACCAATTTCGTCCTCCCTCTCCATTCCTTTGTTGTAGCCTCCACAGTATAAATTCCCTGCTTCAACCCGGAAATATCTAACCGGTTGTTCATGGGTTTTTCTACCAGCTCCTTTTGCCCAAGCTGGTTATAGATAATGACTTCGTTAATTTGCTGCCCTTCATTTACATTAATGGTGATGAAATTGGTGGCGGGGTTGGGGAAAATATTGATGTCATTATTTGCTAAATTATCATCCACTGATATTAAACAAGCTTGCTGAATTTCTTCAGGGCTATCGCAGTTGGGTGCATTGTCATGAATAATTATCGTTCCATTGGGGCTTGCTAAATAGTTACATATGCTTTGCACATCACAAGCGGACAAAGAATAATTTTCATAAATAAATAAATTGGTGATCGAACTTGAATTAATATTTTCAAGCGCACTTATATCGGTCAAAACAGGATTGTTTTCTATTATAAGTTGGCCGCCAATGGTTGTCAGTGATTCGATTCCTGATAAAGTTGTAAGGGCATTGTTAGAATCAAAAACCAAGTCGCCATCTATTGAATTTATTGCATTTAGATTCATTAGGGTGGTAATGCTGGAATTCGAATATATGAAAATACTTCCTCCAATTGATGATAATGAATTAAGAGATGATACATCCGTAAGAAGATCGTTATCACCAATGCCAAGAGTATTTCCAATAAATGTTAACGACTCTAGTCCGTTCAGACTTAAAAGATTATCGTTATCACCGATACCCAAAGATTCGCCAATATTGGTAATTCCATCAAGTCCGGATAGACTTATTAAAGATGAGTTATACATAATCCATAAACTACCGCCAATAGAATTTAATGCGTTAAGACCATTCAAACTTGCTAATTCAGCATTATTATTAATCAGAAGGTCGCCACCCATATTTATCAAAGTTTGGAAATCTGTTAAATATAATATACTGTTATTGTAACTAATTTCAATATCTCCTCCGATTGTTGTTAATCCTTCCAATCCTTCAAGACTTAAAAGAGAACTGTTATAGGAAATTTCAATTCTACCGCTAACTGTGGTCAAATTCGCTAATGCAGAAATACTTTGCAGTAAGGTATTGTCATATATGATCAGATCATCCCCAATTTGCGTCAATCCATTTAAACCAGATAAATTATTTAAACCCATCCAGTTTTCTTCAATTAATAGTGATCCTTCTATAATTGCAAGGTTATCTAATCCATTAAGATCATCCATATTATAAATTTGTTCAATGGATAAGTCTCCATTAATAAAGGTCAAAGTTGTTAATCCATTAAGGTTAAAAACTTGAGATCCCGAAATGTGTACATCCCCTTCAATTCCGGCACACCCCGGATAATTGGCCTGGAAATTATCAATTTGCTCCTGAGTGGTAAATGTAATACCTTCGGGTAAACACCCTTGTGATAAAACAACAGCGTAACTGCTGATCGAGATCAATATAAAAAGAATTGAGTTTTTCATGGTTGGGTTGTTTTAGAAAATTTTGTTCATTTCTTGTTTCCGTTTGGCAATGTTTCAGACTTGACAAATATACAAAAGTCATTGGAATTTAATCTTGTAATGATACGAGGGAAAAAATTCTTAATTTTTTCACAAACCTTCTGTTATTGTTGGTAATATTGCATGACTATTAATTGATAAAAACAACATTAAATTTAAAAACTATGAAACGAGGGTTAATGATTTATTTAGCAGCAATTATTGCATTTGCAATGATATCCTGCACC
Source organism: uncultured Bacteroidales bacterium (assembly GCA_963840975.1). Classification (GTDB taxonomy): domain Bacteria; phylum Bacteroidota; class Bacteroidia; order Bacteroidales; family JAADJA01; genus JAADJA01. The sequence goes on from CAWJBC010000006.1 coordinate 121,752, forward strand.
GGATCGCAAAAAAAAGCCGAACAAGAAGCTTATATTAAAGACAGCACAGATGCCGTGGCGCTGCTGAACAAAGCGCATAGCATGTTCGGTTCGATAGCAGATAAAATGCCCGGCAGCGAAAACGACACACCTGAGTTGATTGCCCTTGGTAAAAAGCTTTACAATGATGTAAGCATGTCGAAAAATAATACAGAATCATGCAATACCTGCCATATGCTTGATGCAGGTAAATATGGGGTGGACAATAAACCTGTTTCACCGGGTGACAAGGGAGATAACGGAACAAGAAATTCACCAACTGTTTTGGATGCCGGATTTCAATTTGTTCAGTTCTGGGATGGCCGTGCAGCCGATCTGAAAGAACAGGCCAAAGGGCCGGTTTTGAATCCAGTGGAAATGGGAATGCCCGACGAAAAATTTGTTGTGGATAGAGTTAGCGGCAACGCTGAATACAAAGACATTTTTGCAACTGCCTATCCGGGAGTGAAGGATCCGATAACGTATGATAATATCGCCAATGCCATTGCTGCTTTTGAGCGTACGTTGATCACCCATAACCGTTTTGATGATTTTGTTAAAGGCGACTGGAAAGCCATTAATATAGCCGAGAGAAACGGACTTGAAACTTTCATCAACACCGGTTGTATAGCTTGTCATCTTACCCCTTTGCTTGGAGGACACATGTATCAAAAGATGGGACTTGTGCATCCTTATGAAAACACAAAAGACCTTGGAAGATATGACGTGACCAAGAATGAAAATGATAAATATCTGTTTAAGGTTCCCATGTTAAGGAATATTGCAGAAACCTATCCATATTTCCATGATGGTGCTGTTGAAAGCCTTGACACAGCAATTGTACAAATGGCATGGATGCAGCTTGGCAAGCAATATACACCAGAAGAAACTGCATCGGTTAAGGCATTCTTTGGCTCTTTGACCGATGTTTCAAGAAAATAATAACTGGGATTTTAACAGGCTATATTTTTTCAGAAATACAAATAATGGAAAACCACGCCCTGCTGGCTGTTGATATTCAAGAGTGGGGAAAGGGATTTTTACGAAGTTGAACCCGTTGAGCAGAAATTTAAGGAAATGCGAACGGGTTTTTATCTTTGAAAGGTCAACATCGAGGGTGAGGTAATACTGCCGGTAACGGGGATATTCGGACAGACCGGACGGATTGGTTGAGGCTCCAATCATGCCTTCGCCGCCATATCCTGCAGCTACATTGAGCCAGCCCGGGAACTTCGACCGTTTAGGTAAAAAGGATTTAATATTCCCCGAAAGCCAGTAAGTCTGTCCGTTATAATCTTTTAAAATACTTTCGAAGTTATTTTTCCCCAGTTGATCAATTCCGTTTTCCATGGCAATATCAGGATAATCGGTAGGATGATACGACCACTTGAGGTAAAACCGCTGCTCATCCCAGCCCAACTGCTGCCCGATAAACAGGGCAGTGCCTGCGGTATTGGCAATAAGGTCGCCTGCTGATGCACCCCATTCAGCCGAAAAGCCATCCAGGATTTCGATCACCGTAAGAAATACAAAGCCTGCTGAGCCGCCGTACCAAATTGCCTTTTTCCGTTCCACGCCTGCCCAACGATAGGTTTCGTAGCCAAATTTCCCGAAATAGGCAGAGGTGGTAGCATGACCGATCTTATCAATCTGCAGCCATTCGTCGTTGTCGTTGATCCAGTGGAAGCTGGATTGTGGGTAATCTTTATACCAGGCATAATATAGTAGTGTAAGTGAAGATGCATAAATTACAGCTTGACCGCCAAGCACACCATAGAATCTCTTTTTATGTAACTGATCGGGATAACTTTTTACAAAATAAGGTTCGGTTTGCGACTTGCCCACCATCACAAATAACAGCAGTAAAAAAACCAGAACCTTTATCTGACGCGGTATAGTGTTCAACCTGAAACTTTATTATAGGGTTGCAAATTTAAGTTTTAAAACGACCCGTAATGTTTATACTTGAATTTCTTAATAACGTTAAACCTTGAATTTAGAATTTAAAATGAACCACATTAGGCACAATAGAGCACATTAGCAGCCTTTTAAAAACAATGAACCACATTAGGCACAATAGGGCACATTAGCAGCCTTTTGAAAACAATGAACCACAATAGGCACAATAGGGCACATTAACAGCCTTTTGAAAACAATGAACCACATTAGGCACAATAGGGTACATTAGCAGCCTTTTGAAAACAATGAACCACATTAGGCACAATAGGGCACATTAGTAGCCTTTTGGTAATGCAGCATATAAATCCGTTACCAGGGTTTTTTGTCCTTCATTAAAAATATTGGTGCAATTAAAATTAATAAGCACTCCTTTCGGCTTTTCCAATAGTTTGAGATATGTCAGCAATTGTGCATCATGTATGGGCATCAAACAGTCAATTGCTTTTATTTCAACAATGACGGAATCCTCAACAAGCATATCAAACCTCAGGTCACAATCGAGGTACATACCTCTGAATAAAAGCGGAACTTTTTGCTGGGTAACCAACTGCAATCCTTTTTCTTTTAATATATGAGACAGGCACTTTTCATAAATACTTTCCAGCAACCCCGGTCCCAATTCTTTGTGAACTTCTATTGCAGCGCCAATGATTGTATGCGTTAATTCGTTCAGGTATTTCTGGGTTATAATCATTTCTACTGTGAACTATTGTGCCTAATGTGGTAAAAAAACTTCGCTAATTATTATTTCTATTTCTTAATATTCTTTGCATCCAGCGCCCGCCTGTATTTGTTTGCATTGACGCTATGCTGGGCATTGGTTTCGGCAAAAGCATGATAACCCGTGAAATCATCTTTTGCACAAAAAAACATGTATTTGTGCTCCTCTCTGTCCAGCACGCCATCAATAGATGAAATGGAAGGTAGACAGATAGGACCCGGAGGCAAACCATAATTTTTATAAGTGTTATAGGGCGAATCAATCTCTTTTTGAACATTCAGCACCCTTTTGATCGAAAAATCGCCCCAGGCATAAACAATCGTGGGGTCGGCTTGCAGCATCCAGTTTTTCTCCAAACGGTTCAGATAAACGCCCGCCATCCTCGCCTTTTCGTCGTTTTTGTTGGTTTCCTTTTCAACGATAGAAGCCAAAATACTTACTTCAACCGGACTTAAGTCTATTATCTCCGCCTTTTGCCTGCGGGTTGTGTTCCAGAATTTATTGTACTCGGTGTACATCCTGTCCATCACTTCTTCACCCGTAACATTCCAGTAAACTTCATAGGTATTTGGAATAAACATGGTAAGGATAGTTTCGGGGTTGAACCCAAAGATGTCAAGGTAGGCAGAATCATTGAGCAGGTGAATAAAATCGGCGGAGTCCGGTTCAATGTCTGAGGAAATCTTTTGAGCGAGGTCGGCTTTTGTGCGGATATTATTAAAAATCAGCTTTACCGGTGTTTGTTTTCCGGATCGCAATAAATTTATCAGTTCAATATTGGTCATCCCGTCGCTGAGGGTGTATTTACCGGGATGAATATTGGCTTCGAGGTTTTTTCGTTTAGCCATCCATTCAAAGGTCATCCTGTTGATGATGATGCCTTTACCATACAGAGCCGTTTTCAGTTCGTTATAACCCGAACCGGTGGGGATGTACAAAGTGGCTGTTTTTTCATTTTTAACCCACGTATTGGGTTTGAGAATTGCATTGTACAATTGATAACCGACAACCACTGACAAAATAATCAGGATAAAGAGGACGTAAATAACCCTCTTCGAAAATTTCGACATTTTCTTTTTTCTTCTCCTTTTAAATTTTGCGCGTTGATATCTCATCCTGCCCAATTTAAATCAAACTAAACCAATATTCACATTACGTTCAAATACAAATTTTGTTATCAATCATTTTATTCCGGGTTGATGATTTGCAAAAGATATTCATCAGTCCATTTATTGTTGATTAGCAACCAATCCTTTTTGATCCCGACTACTTGAAATTTATGGTTTTCAAACAACTTAAAACTTGCTTCATTGCCGGAAGCGATGTTGCAATATACCTGGTGAAGGCAAAGGGTCTTAAAACAATGATCCAGCATTAGCCTCAGTGCCTCTGAGCCATACTTTTTATTTTGTTCCTTTTCAACTATCATAATTCCAATGCCGGCTCTTTTGTTTACCGGGTCAAAATCGAAAAGGTCAATACAGCCAATGGTTGTCAACCTGCCGTTTTCGATTTTATCAATCATTAACCTGAGCTGCTTGGAGGTGAATATATCCTCGTGCGAATTTATAACGTATTGATCAAGCACAAACCGTGACAGGGGAGCAAGGGTGTTGCTCAAATGCCATAACGCTTCATTGTTTTCCCATTCATAAAGCAAATCAACGTCTGATGGTTCCATTGCCCTCAATGCTATTATTTTATTTTTCAGCATGGTTAAAATTTGTTGATGATGTTTGTAATTTGTGTCACCCTGTCTTCAAGCAATTCAGCGTTTGTCGCCTCCACCAGCAAGCGAAGATAAGGCTCTGTGTTGGATGGTCGGATATTGAACCACCAATCTTTAAATTCAACACGGTATCCGTCAAAATCGTAGTAAGCCGAAATTTCCTCCCTTGAGCAAAAGTGATCTTTCACCGCTTTCATTGCTTCCAATTTACCTTCAACCTTAAAATTTATCTCCCCTGAATTTGAATATCCGCCAATACCGGCGATAAGTTCAGACAATTTAATGCCCGCAGATTTAAACTTCGAAACGACCTTCAAAACAAGCAGGCAAGCCATAATGCCCGAATCGGAATAGTAAAAATCCCTGAAATAATAATGACCGGCTAACTCGCCACCATAAATTCCGTCAATTTCCCTCAGTTTGATAGAGGCGAAAGCCCTGCCCACCTTCCAGATGTGAACCCGGCTGCCGAATTTCCGGATGTACTCCGCCACCGATTTAGAAGTACGGATATCCTGAATTACATTGCCTTTCAGCTTCAGTTCTTCTAAAAAATAATGAGCTAACAAGCCAATGATCAGATCGGGGGAAATGAATTTTCCATTCTCATCAACAAACATTACCCTGTCGGCATCCCCGTCGAAAATAACACCTATGTCAGATTTTTCTTGTAATACCAGATTCTGGAGTTGTTCTACATTTTTCAAATCAAGCGGATTCGGTTCATGATTAGGGAATGATCCGTCCGGTTCCTCATTGATATATACCGGCTGATCCTTTAATAAATCTCTCACCAGCAACCCAGCCATGCCATTGGAACAGTCGAGTGCAATTTTAAGATTGGAAAACCCGGAATTATATTTGCTCATGAAATCGAGGTAATCCTGCTTGATACTGTGCTGTATCATTTTACCTCGCATACTCTTTTTGTGTATCGGTGAATGGTTAAGGATTTTTTGTTCGATTTTTTTAAGTCCGGCATCATATCCAACAGGCAAGGCATTTTCCCTGGAAACCTTCAAACCGTTATACTCCTTTGGATTGTGCGAAGCCGTGATCATCACCGAAGCGTTGAACCCGTATTTTGCTGTGGCCCAATAAATCATAGGCGTAGTTGCAAATCCGGCATCATAAACATCAGCGCCATGATCCATTATTCCATTGCACAATGCGGCGAATATTTCAGGGCTGGACAACCGGGCATCCCTCCCAACCAGAACTTCATCAGCCTGAAGTACGTCCGGAAGGAAATAGCCGATTTTATAAACATCCTGTTCATTAAATTCAGCAGGGTAAATACCCCTTATATCATAAGCATGAAACGCTTTCATAAAATTCGTGGAATTGTTTTGTAATCCCTGATAATGTAAACATCATAATCGCCCAGGTAATTAAATCCCCACTTTTTATATAGTTGAATGGCTTTGTGATTATCCTTGTGCACCTCCAGTTTAATTTGCATTCCGGTTGCCTGGGCAAAATCCATGGAAGCTTTCATTAACAAATGTGCATACCCGTTTCCCTGCCAGTCCGGCTTTATGCCAAAATGGTGAATGTAAATTCTTCTTTGATCGTGTGTCAGCCAGGAAGTACCAATAATTTCTTCAGTTGGCGGGTTTTCCAGGACAAACAGTTTTCCACCTGCAATGATGGTTTGCAAAATAGTTTCTTCCGTGTCGGCTCTTGCGGAGCCACCCATGCCGGTGTCCTTCCATAGTTGGTCAATTTGAGCAAAATCATCTTTGAGATAATCCCGGATTTTAAGGTTGATTTCCATTTTGTCAGATTTCTATTTGTCCTTCAAAAACCATTACAGCCGGACCTTCAAGCCAAATATTTGTAAATGTATTGTTTAACTTACCAAATCTTACTTTCAGATCACCTCCAAGAGTCCTAATATCAAAATGTTTTTTATCCTCATTTTTTAAAAGGGATGCTGCCAAAGCCGAAGCCGTAACACCGGTTCCGCACGAAAGGGTTACATTTTCCACACCCCGCTCAAAAGACCGAACAATCAACAAATCTTCTTTGATTTCAACAAAGTTGACATTGGTTCCTTCGGGTTGAAATCTTTTATCCCACCGGAGATGTTTTCCTTCTCCGCATGCATCAACTTTTTCAATGTCGCTGACAAATTTCACCAAATGAGGTGAGCCAGTATTGATGAAAAAACCTTCTTCAACTTTTTCAACCTGCCCGACATCCGACATTTTAAGGGAAACTTTAAAATCGTGATCGCTTTCTGCTTTAATCTCTGAAAAGTGCTCGCCATCCATAGCTGAGAATCTGGCTTTCCGGTCAATTATGCCTAAGGTTGCTGCGAAAGCCGTTATACATCTACCGCCATTGCCGCACATAGTTCCTTCCCCGCCGTCGGAGTTATAATAAGTCATTTGAAAATCAAATCCCGGCTTGTTTGAAAGCAAAATCAATCCATCACCACCTATTCCAAATTGCCGGTGACAGATAAAAGATATCTGCGATTTGTCGAGTTTGATTTTTGCTGTCCGGTTGTCAATCAGAATAAAATCATTTCCTGTGCCGTGATATTTATTAAAATTTAATTTCATAACATCTGCTTCATGCTGACAATTTTTCATACAAACTAAAACAAGCCAACAATTTTACAAAGATAAATAAAGTGGAATTTTGATAATCCTTTAGTGAAATCAGGATTAACAATTATTAACATGCCATTTATAATACTGCCAATTCAATGCCGTTGAATGAAGATAAAGATTTTAGCTCCTAAAGCAATGATGGTAGCGCATGTATAGGCACAATTATTGTCAGGGTCGGATAAACAAAAAACAATATTAAATGTTAATAAAGTAATAAAGTTATGAAAAGATTTCTTGGGTATTTATTTATAGCCATTTTAGGAGGTGCTTCTTTCGCTCTGATCAATAAAGCGATTGAAAGTAAGGAAACTCAATCAGTTTCTATGGTAAATGAAAGGCTGCCCTTAGTGCAGGCAAACTATGAACCACGAAGTGCAGTCATTGGACCTGATTTTGTTGATGCCGCAAATCTTACTGTTCATGCAGTAGTGCATATCAGCGCAGAGCTTAAACAAAAAAACAAGGTCTATAACGACTTCTTCGATATGTTTAATGATTTCTTCAATAATCCGCAATACCGGTACAATACTCCTGCTATTGCTACAGGTTCAGGTGTAATTATTTCGCCTGATGGATATATTGTGACCAATAACCATGTTGTTCAGGAGGCTTCCAAGCTGGAAATCACACTGAATGACCGGCGTTCATTCAAGGCAAAAGTAATAGGCACAGATCCCACTACAGATCTGGCATTGATTAAAATTGACACTGACAACCTGCCCAGTTTAGTTTTCGGTAACTCTGACAATGTTAAGGTGGGCGAGTGGGTTCTGGCAGTGGGCAATCCGTTTAATCTTACATCAACTGTTACAGCCGGGATTGTCAGTGCAAAAGCCAGAAACATTAATATTCTTGGAGAGGTTTCAGCAATTGAATCGTTTATTCAAACCGATGCAGTAGTAAACAGGGGAAATAGTGGCGGCGCACTTGTAAATACAGAAGGTGAACTTGTCGGGATTAATGCAGCCATTGCTTCCAATACCGGCTCATATACCGGATATTCATTTGCCATACCGGTAAATATTGTGAAGAAAGTAATTGAGGACATTCGCAATTTTGGCGAAATCCAAAGGGCTTTCCTTGGTATTTCTTTCCAGGAAATTGACAGCAAATTTGCGGATGAAAAAGGATTTTCGGAGGTTAAGGGAATTTATGTTCAGGAAGTAATTGACGACGGAGCCGCTGCTGATGCAGGGATAAAACAGGGAGATGTCATCATTTCAGTTAACGATGTGCAAACCAATTCAAAAGCTGAATTACTCGAAATGATCGGCACGCACCGTCCGGGGGATAAGTTGAAAATAGTTGTAATGAGAGATGATAAGATTAAGAATTTCGATGTTACCCTTAAAAACCGCAGCGGAAATACTGATGTGGTCAAAAAAGATAACCTCAATGTTTTGGGCGCTACCTTTCAAACTGTCTCCGGGGACGAAATGAAATCATTGAACATAAGTCATGGAGTTAAAGTTGCCAGCCTTGACACAGGAAAATTAAGCAGCGCCGGTATCAGGCAGGGATTTATAATTATGTACATTGATAAGGAACCTGTCAAAACAGTGGATGAATTAAAGAATTATTTAGACAGCAAACGTGGTGGGACGCTTTTTGAAGGCATATACCCTAACGGACAGAGGGCTTATTATGGGGTTGGATTATAAAAAACCCGCACCATACAACTATCCTTGTTATCGTTTTGTCCATTGTGTTCTTGCTAAAAACATTTTTATACAATATTCAAAGGTTGTTTTAAGTTGTAGAATGGGCTAATAAATTTTTTGAAGATAAATTTTGTGAATACAATTTTTTGATTTATATTTGTATACTTTTTTCTATTCGACTTAAGCATTTGATTTTCAATATATTAAGATAATCTATTTCTTCAATGAGACAATTAAAGATAACCAAATCAATCACCAATCGCGAAACCGCTTCGCTTGATAAGTACTTACAGGATATCGGTAAGGAAGAATTAATCACGGCTGATGAAGAAGTTCAACTGGCGCAAAAAGTAAAATTAGGCGATCAGTTAGCGCTTGAAAAACTTGTTAAGGCTAACCTTCGTTTTGTGGTTTCTGTTGCCAAGCAATATCAAAACCAGGGTCTGAGTTTACCCGATCTTATCAATGAAGGTAATCTTGGATTAATAAAAGCTGCAAAGCGTTTTGATGAAACAAGAGGATTTAAGTTTATTTCTTATGCTGTATGGTGGATCAGACAGTCAATTTTACAGGCATTGGCAGAACAATCGCGTATTATCAGACTTCCCCTTAACCAGGTTGGTTCTCTTAACAAAATTAAAAAAGCTACTTCCAAACTGGAACAGGAATTTGAAAGACCCCCTTCAGCCGAAGAGATAGCCGAAAAGCTGGAAATGCCAGACTATAAAATTGATGCTGCCAAAAAAATTACAACCAGGTACATTTCGATGGACGCACCATTAACACAGGATGACGAAACCAAGTTTTTGGATGTTTTTGTTTCGGAGGACTCACCCCATACCGACGACACACTGATGAGAGAGTCGCTGGCAAGGGAAATACAACGGTCGTTAGCCACACTTACCAAAAAAGAAAGGGATGTAATTAATCTCTATTATGGTATTGGTATTCCACATGGATTGACTTTGGAAGAAATTGGGGCTAAGTTCGACTTAACCCGCGAGAGGGTTAGGCAAATTAAGGAAAAAGCTATTCGCAGGTTAAAACATACCTCAAGAAGCAAATTGCTTAAATCTTATTTAGGTCAGTAAGTTTAAAAAATATTTTTAATGGGATCATTACTTTTTTTTGTAATGATCCCATTTTCTTTTATTTTTGAGGACAAATAAGGGAAATTAACCCAGGGGTTTAAACATAAAATAAAATAACATGAAAAGTAAAATTACCAAATCAAAAGAATCCATCATTTATGAGGATTCCCTCAAACACTGGTTTGATGATGAAAAAACCTGCAACGAATTCATTGATGTGCTGCACAAACTTTTTTATGATAAATCAATTGAATTGATTTTTCTTCGAAATCAATTGATTGACCGCAGTGCAAGTGTGATACTCAATAAGCATTCTTATGCACAAACCATCATCGGGAGAAAACTGGAGATGAAAGATTCATTGATCCTTGCCAAAATTATTTACGAAACAAAACTTCCACATTCAAAACTGGATATTGGACGACTAAACCAGGAATGGTGTGAAGAAAAAACTAAATTTAAGAACGATCCCAAAGCATTCATTGGTGATAAACTGAAACATATTATTGGTCAACCGCCTAAGTATGATAACCCCGTAGATGTAGTGTTATATGGATTTGGCAGGATCGGTCGGTTAATTTTAAGGGAATTGATCATTCAGGGAAATGGTACCCAAATAAGACCCAGGGCTGTGGTTACAAGGAGTGTTACAGCAGAGGATATTTCCAAGAGGGCTTCGCTGATAAGGCACGATTCTATACATGGACCCTTCAGAGGCAATGTATTGGAGGATTTTGACAACAGAAGTATTTATCTCAACGGACATATCATTAAGATGCTTGAAGGGTCGAACCCGGAAACAATTGATTATCAAGCCCACGGTATTGAAAATGCTGTTTTAATTGATAATACGGGTATTTTCCGCGACAGGGAAAATCTGAGCAAACATTTAAAAGCCAAAGGCATCAGCAATGTAATTTTAACAGCACCAGGCAAGGGAGATATACCCAACATTGTGTATGGAGTTAACCATCTTGAATATGAACCCGACAGTGACCATGTTTGGTCAGCAGCATCCTGCACCACCAATTGTATTGTTCCGCCTTTAAGCGTTATTGATCATGAACTTGGAATTGAGAAAGGTCATATTGAAACTATTCATTCTTATACCAACGATCAAAATCTGCTTGATAATTTTCATAAAAAACCCAGAAGAGGACGCGCGGCACCGCTCAATATGGTCATCACATCAACCGGTGCCGGCTCGGCTGCAGCCAAGGCTATTCCAAATCTTAGAGGAAAGTTAACCGCTAATGCAGTTCGTGTGCCAACTGCCAATGTTTCACTTGCAATTTTGTCACTCACGGTCAAAAGACAAACATCAAGGGAACAGGTTATAGAGATGCTGCGTCATGCAGCATTACGCGGAAGGTATGTTGAACAGATCAGGTTCAGCGCATCTAATGAATCCGTATCGTCCGACTTTATCGGCGACCCCGTTGCAGCCATATTTGATAGCCCCAGCACGCAGGTTTCTGCCGATGGAAAAAACATCGTGGTTTACCTTTGGTACGATAATGAATTCGGTTATACCATGCAGGTTATCAGGCTTGCAAAACATATAGCCAAAGTGAAACGTTATACATATTATTAAGATTCCTTTATTATATAAGCTCAAAATGGGCAATCCGTCAGATTCGCCCATTTTTTTATTTTCAGAACACAGTATTCATCAAATAATAAGATATTTGTAAAAAATTTGACCCATGGGGCGTACCAAATACATTTTTGTTTCAGGGGGAGTAGCCTCTTCCTTAGGAAAGGGTATTATTTCCTCTTCCTTAGCGAAACTACTGCAATCGCGAGGCTTCTCCGTTGCCATTCAAAAACTTGATCCTTATATCAATGTTGATCCCGGAACTTTAAATCCATACGAACATGGCGAATGTTACGTAACAGAAGACGGAGCAGAAACCGATCTTGATCTTGGTCATTACGAACGGTTTTCGAATGTGCCAACTTCACAGGCAAACAACGTAACAACCGGAAGTATTTACAAAACCGTAATCGAAAAAGAAAGGAATGGCGATTATTTAGGGCATACGGTTCAGGTAATCCCGCACATTACAGATGAAATCAAAAGAAGGATAAAGATTTTGGGTAACAGTGGTAAATACGATTTCGTTATCACTGAGATCGGCGGTACAGTTGGCGACATTGAATCACTTCCATACATCGAAACGGTTCGTCAGATGCGCTGGGAAATGGGACGGGACTGCGCCGTCATCCATTTAACACTGGTGCCTTTTTTAGCTGCTGCAGGGGAACTTAAAACCAAACCTACTCAACATTCTGTTAAAACTCTTCTTGAATCCGGAGTTCAGCCCGACATTATAGTATGCCGTACCGAAAGACCCCTTAATCAGGGATTAAAGGAAAAAATTGCATTGTTCTGCAATGTGGAACCTTCTTCGGTGATCGAAAGCCTTGACGCCAAAACGATTTATGAGGTTCCCCTCATGATGAGAGATGAAAACCTCGACACTGAAGTGTTAAGAAAAACTATGATGCCGATCGAAACATCACCTGATCTGCAGAAATGGGAAGAATTTTTGTATAAGCTCAACAACCCTACCGGAGAAGTTACCATAGGTCTCATTGGAAAATACGTAGAACTTAAGGATGCCTATAAATCCATCAATGAATCTTTCGTTCATGCCAGCGCTGAAAATGAATGTAAGGTAATCGTAAAACTCATTCATTCCGAACACATTGATCATTCAAATGTTTCGGAGAAACTCAAAGGATTACATGGTATTTTGGTTGCTCCCGGATTTGGGTTACGAGGTATTGAAGGTAAAATTGATGCCATTCGCTATGCCCGTGAAAACAAAATACCATTCTTCGGAATCTGCCTCGGAATGCAATGCGCAGTTATCGAATTTGGAAGGAATGTACTGGGTTTTAAAGGCGCTCATTCCACCGAAATGAATCCTGACACCAAATACCCCGTTATTGATTTGATGGAAGAACAAAAAAAGATAAAAGGTCTTGGCGGAACCATGCGACTTGGAGCCTTTCCCTGCAAATTGAACAAGGGTACGAAGGTTTATGATATTTACCAAACCGTAAACATTTCGGAACGACACAGGCACAGGTACGAGTTTAACAACGAATATTTCCAGCCTTACGAACAGGCAGGAATGATACCTGCCGGCATCAATACCAAAGACAATCTGGTTGAAATTATTGAAGTTAAAGACCATCCCTGGTTTATTGGAGTTCAGTTTCACCCGGAATATAAGAGCACTGTTGCAAAACCCCATCCTCTGTTTGTTGATTTTGTGGGTGCTGCTATCAGATATAAAAACAAAACTTCTGATTTAAAATAAATGGTCATGAAAAAAATTGTTATTCTTTTGTTGGCTTTGACCTTTTTCATTCACTCGTGTGATAGTACGGACGAAATCATTGAGCTGATCCAAAATACGCCCCTGACAGAAGCTGAAGTCATTGCCGGATTAAAAAGCGCTTTGACCGTAGGCACCGATACGGCAGTATCCATTGTTTCGGAAGTCAATGGTTATTACATGGACGAACTGATAAAAATTTACCTACCGCCTGAAGCAGATATTATTGTTGACAATCTGGATAATCCTCTCCTTGAAGCAATCGGAATGCAGGGTTTGGTTGAGGATATAATTCTAAAAATTAACCGTGCCGCCGAAGATGCTGCAGAGGAAGCAACACCAATATTTGTTGATGCAATCACCACCATGACGATTGAAGACGCATTTAACATTTTGAAGGGCACTGATACGTCAGCTACACATTATTTAAGGGAAAAAACCTATTTAGCATTGAAGAATGCTTTTCAGCCAAAAATAGCCGGTTCCCTTGACAAGCCTCTGGTAGGCGGGATTTCCGCCAGTGAAACCTGGACTACCCTCACCGGACTTTATAACAATGTTGCCAATTCAATTGCGGGGCAGTTAGCCGGATTATCTCCCGTGAATACGCAGCTTGATGAGTTTGTTACCAGGAAAGCGCTTAACGGTTTATTTATTAAAGTTGGCGATGAAGAAAAAGCCATACGAACGGATCCGTTGGCAAGGGTTAATGAAATATTAAAAAAGGTATTCGGCTCGAATTAATTCAGCATTATTCAATTTCTGCAAAGTACTTCATAAACTGAACCCGTTCATAAGCAGCCGGATTTTCAGTTTCTTTGTAACTCATCTTTCCAATGAATTCGTTGGTAGTTTGGAAACCATGCTTATCCATCCATCCTTCAACAAACTTTAACATTTCGGGAAGAACGCCAGTTCCCTTTTTGTAGAGGCAGGATGCGATCTGTACGGCTTTAGCGCCGGCAAGCAACTGCTTTACTACTCCTTCACCATCGTGAACACCGGTAGAGGCAGCAATATCGCAATGCAGTTTATCAGAAAGCATAGCCACCCACCTGAGCGATAAGGAAATTTCTTCAGGCGAACTGAAGACATTGGCGGAGGTGACTTCAAACTTATCAATGTCAATATCCGGCGAGAAAAACCGGTTGAACAAAACCATGCCTTTGATCCCTGTCCATGAAAGTTTCAATACGGTATTTGTCAGGCTCGAAAAATAATAGCTGATTTTAAGAGAAATGGGAATGGTGATTTGTTTAACCAAAGCCATCGCTATTTCGAAATATATTTGCTCATTCTGTTCAGCATTTCTTTTTGGGTCGGAGGGCAGCATAAAAATGTTCAGTTCGAGGGCATCTGCTCCCGCTTCCTGAATTTTACGTGCAAACGACATCCATTCCAGCGCCGATACACAATTAATGCTTGCGATAATGGGAATCGAAACCGAGGCTTTGCTCTTTCTGATCAGGTCGAGGTACTCAGAAACGCTGGTATCACGGGTGTAGTTGCTGATGTAATCCTGTGCCTCAGGATAAGAATAGATTGACTCACTTTGTGAAACTGAATGATGAGCCTGAGCACTGATCTGTTCTTCAAACAATGATTTTAACACTATTGCTCCTGCGCCCAATTTTTCAAGTTCTATTATTTTATCCACTGAGTTGGTTAATCCAGAACTGCCAACGATAATAGGGTTTCTTAATGAAAGACCCATGTATTTTGTGCGTAAATCTGCCATTTTTTCTCTTGTTTTATTTAGTAAGGAATACAAAATTTAAGGCGAACAAATTTATATTAACATTTTAAATAAATCGAATTATAATAGGTTTTTTTCACTTAAAATTCTTTTTTCCTCTTTCTTTTAACCCCTAAAGGATAAAATACAGGTAAAGGCAGAAGAAGATTTGTCAGATTCGATATTGAAATAAAGTTTCTCAGAGCATACAATAATTTTGTTTGCTGAAGGTCAGATGCAGGCGCGATTTTTCATCAAAAATTATATACTTTTGCTTCTCAAATTTTTCCAGGCAGGATGTTTACATTGTACAAAAAAGAGGTAAGCGGTTTTCTCAATTCATTGTTGGGTTATATCGTTATTTCAGTGTTTCTGCTTGTAAACGGATTGTTTCTTTGGGTTTTCCCTCTGGAATCGAATATTCCCGACTTCGGCTATGCCAATCTTGACGGGCTGTTTACCCTTGCTCCTTTTGTTTTTCTTTTCCTGATACCTGCTATCACCATGCGGTTTTTTGCCGAAGAGAAAAAAAGCGGAACCCTCGAACTGCTCATGACAAAGCCGCTGACCGATTTGCAGGTAATCCTTTCAAAATACTTTGCCGGAATCACCCTTGTTGTAGTATCACTTATTCCAACCCTGATTTACTTCTTTTCGGTTTACCAGTTGGGCTTCCCGAAAGGAAACATTGATTCAGGAGGGATTTGGGGTTCTTACATCGGGTTGCTGTTTTTAGGTGCATCATTTGTTTCCATTGGTGTGTTTGCTTCCTCACTGACCGACAACCAGATAATTTCCTTCATTCTTGGAGCTGTTTTATGCGGATTTATCTATCTCGGATTTGAATTCATCTACAACCTTGATTTATTCGGCAATCTCGACCTTTTCATTCGGACCCTGGGCATCAGCTCGCATTATTCGTATATGAGCAAAGGGGTGATTGACACACGGGATGTATTGTATTTTTTGAGCCTGATCATCATTTTTATACTGTTAACCAAAATATCAATTGAAAGCAGAAAATGGTAGCGAAAGGTACAAAATCAAAAATCGCCCGTAATCAAAATCAAAAATCGGGGATAAAACGAAGCAACCTGCTTCAGTTTGGATTTGGCGTACTGATTATTGTGCTGATCAATATTATTGGATTTTATGTCTTTACCCGATTCGACCTGACCGCTGAAAAAAGATATTCCATTTCGCAGCCAACCAAAAAGATATTGAAAAACCTTGATGACATTGTTTTCTTCCAGGTTTATTTAGAGGGAGAATTTCCTGCCGGGTTTAAACGGCTGAAACGGGAAACCCGTGAAATGTTAGACCAGTTCAGGGCATATTCCGATAATATAGAATATGAGTTTATCAATCCATCCGCAAGCTCTGATCCGAACGAGCGGAACGCCGTTTATAAGCGTTTGGTGGAAAGGGGACTCAATCCTACCGACCTGAAGGTAAAAACCAACGATGGTTCGAGCCAGCAGATCATTTTTCCGGGAGCCATTGTTTCGTATAAAAACAAGGAGATACCACTGGAATTATTGAATTCGCAAATGGGTGTTCCTCCCGAAGAGGTGCTGAACAACTCAATTCAAAACCTTGAATTTAATCTCATTAACACCGTCAGGAAACTCACAATTTCCACCAAACCTGCCATTGCATTTTTGGAAGGTCATGGTGAACTTACGAGGCTCGAAACCGCCGATATTGCTTATGCCCTGAGCGAATATTACAGGGTTGACAGGGTCAGGATCAACGGTCAGTTGAATAGCCTTACCGAGCGTGCAGGGGAAGATACAACTCAAACAACGATCAGAAATAAATACGAGGCTATCATTATTGCCAAACCTGATACAGCTTTTGATGAAAAAGACAAGTTCATCATTGATCAATTTGTGATGCGGGGAGGAAAAATTCTTTGGCTGATTGATCCTGTATTCGCCAGTATGGACAGTATTCAGTTTTCAGCGGCTACTGTCGGGATCATTAATGAACTCAACCTTGCCGACCAGTTGTTCAATTATGGCGTAAGGCTGAACACCAACCTGGTTATGGATCTGAGTGCGCTTCCTATCCCTCTGAAAACAGGCGAAATGGGTGGCGCTCCACAAATCGAATTTTTCCCGTGGTACTATTTTCCGGTTCTGAATCCGATAATTGATCATCCTATCGTAAAAAACCTTAATGCCATCAAAACAGAATTTATCAGCAGCATTGATACTTTGGATACACGCGGAGTTAAAAAGACCATCATCCTTACTTCCTCCCAATATTCGCACACAGTGAATACACCTATCCTGATCAGTCTTGGTATCTTACAGAAAGAACCTGACAAACGTCTTTACAATAAGGAACACATTCCGGTTGGTGTGTTGTTGGAGGGAAGCT
The DNA here is from genome assembly GCA_963840975.1 of uncultured Bacteroidales bacterium. Taxonomy (GTDB): domain Bacteria; phylum Bacteroidota; class Bacteroidia; order Bacteroidales; family JAADJA01; genus JAADJA01. The sequence goes on from CAWJBC010000006.1 coordinate 139,022, forward strand.
GGGAATCGCTTTATCGAAACAGGGTGCCACCCCTCATTCGTGATGATAGGAATATAGGATTCATCGAATCGAGTCAACCGGGCAAAATGATTGTGATAGGTGATGGCGATATCATTAAAAACCAGATTAATACAACAGGGGCAAAACCAACTCCTTATCCTTTGGGATACGACAGATATACAGGGCAAACCTTTGGCAACCGCGATTTAATCCTTAATGCCATGAATTACCTGGTTGAGGAAAACGGCTTAATCTCCATCCGGTCGCGTGAATTGAAGCTCAGGTTGCTCGACCGGACAAAAATAAACGAAAGTAAATGGTTGTGGCAAATGATTAACATCGTTTTACCAATAGCCTTTGTAATTTTATTGGGTGTAATTATGTTCCTTTACCGAAAAAGAAAATACACCTGAAATAATTAAAAAAAATGAAGAAAAAAAATATCCTCATAATCGCACTTACCCTGATCCTGCTTATCATTGCAGTCTATCTTGTTTTGACACAAAAAAGCGGTACCTTCAATGACAATATGAAGGATTTTGCTGTAACAGATACTGCCTCCATTACCAAAGTTTTTTTGGCGGATAAAAACAACAATACGATACTGTTGGAACGAAAATCACAGGGAGAGTGGAGGCTCAACAACACTTATATAGCGAGAAATTCAGGGATCAAAATGCTGTTTGAAACTTTTATCAACCTTGTTCCTAAGTACCCCGTACCGAAAAAAGCCCATAACAATGTAGTTTCGCTATTAGCCGCCCGTTCGGTTAAGGTCGAAATTTACCAGCAGGTGTATCGGATAAATATTTTCGGGCTGACACTTTTTCCACACGAGAAACTGACAAAGACATATTTTGTGGGCGATGCAACACCCGACAATATGGGGACTTTTATGCTGATGGAAGGGGCTGACGTTCCTTTTGTTGTTCATCTGCTTGGACTCAGAGGATTTGTTGCTTCACGCTATTCGACCCAGGAAAAGGACTGGCGAGATCATACTGTTTTCAAAACACGCCTAAACGACATACGGAGCATCAACATGGAAATGCCTGATGATCAGGATAACTCATTTATGGTTAGCAATCAAAATGGAGATGTACAATTATGGAAAACACATAACAAAGAATTGGTCAACCCATACGACACACTAAAGCTGCTTAACTTTTTAACCGCCTTTAACGATTTGAGGTACGAAGCGATCCTTAACGACATTAATAGACAAAGAATAGATTCCATTACGCATTCCACTCCAAAGTATATTCTTACCCTTGTGGATGCAAAAGGCGATACTTCTGAAATTAAAACTTTTTTTAAGCCGAACGATGAGCAGCGTTTTGACGAAAATGGCAAATTGTATGTAATTGACCTTGACAGGGCTTATGCGCTTGTAAATAATGACCGGGACTTTGTACTGATACAATACTTCGTATTTGATAAAGTGCTGAAACCCCTGTCCTATTTTTTGCCGGACAAATAATACCGTATGGTTTTATCCGTCTTACTTAGTTTATATGCATGATCATGACTAACAGGATATTGATTTATTTTTCACTCACTTTTTTGTTTATATTTGTCCATATAGTCTCCAGATGCCAGGAATACGATTCGCTTAAGTTGACCCAAAAAGCAGCCGGATACGGTTATATGTACCATGGGAAAAAAGTGAGTTTTTCGTCTGTTGGAAGGATAATCGAAAAAAATGAGCAAGCCCGTTATTACTATTATCAGTCCAGTACCTACCGAACTGCCGGGAATGTCGCACTGTTGGTTGGAGGTGCGACATTTTTCGTCGGAAGTATAATTGCCGTAGGATTAGCCAACGAAAACAAACAACCCAACGACGTACTTACAGGAGTTTATATCGGATTGCCCATAATGGCACTTTCCATTCCATTTCATTTTGTTGCTAAACATAACATTAAAAAAGCCATTAATCAGTACAATCAGGACTTGTCCAATCCTGTTACAATGAAGGTTAGGGCCGGGATAGGGATCACTCATTCAGGCGTTGGGTTAATTATAAGTTTCTAGTAATCATTCGCTAAAAAATTTTATCGAAACAAATCCTAACTTCAGATGTTAGTTGAGAATTTATAATGGGTGTAATAATTTCGATATTTGCACCCTATTTCACAGTTAATTTGTCATATAGTTATTAAATTTATAATCCCTATTCAGATGAAAATTAAATTCTACTTCCTTTTGTTGATCCTGATAACAGGTCCTTTCAGTATTTGCGCCCTGCAATCACAAACGGCCCTATCCCCGACCCTCATTTCCAAAGCCGAATCAATGATAGAAATTCCTTCAATTGCTTCGCAAATTATTTCAGGGCAATTTATTCAATCTGTAGAAATCACCAAAGAAGTCAATCCCAAGCACCGTGATGGCAATAAGGCTGTTCCCGGAAAAGGGCTTCCAGCAGGAAACGACCCTTTGTGGGAACAACAGTCAAAAACAGGCAAAATAAAAGGCAAAGAACCTATCCTTACTTTTGTAGCCGCCAGTTCGGGCGTAACACCCACCGATCCTACGGGAGCCGTTGGCCCGAATCATTTCCTCAATTCCTGGAATTCATCCTTTAGGATTTGGGATAAAACAGGAAACCCACTGACACCGGCCGCTTCACTGGCAACAATTTTCCCTGGTCAAACGTTGGGCGACCCCATAGTAATGTATGATCCTTTTGCTGACAGGTTCATTGTGACTGAGTTTTATTTCAACGGTTTTTTAGTAGCTATTTCGCAAGGACCCGACCCGGTTAATAATGGTTGGTTTACCTATCAGTTTCCCACAAATTCCTTTCCTGATTATCCCAAATTTTCTCTATGGTCAGATGGTTACTATATAACTGCCAATAAAAATTCTGGCAGTGCTGGCACAACCAATGTGGTGTATGCCATTGAGCGGGATAAAATGCTCACAGGTGATCCGAACGTTCAAATGATTGGATTTCCTCTTCCTTCCATTGTGACCAGTGGATTTTACAGCCCGCTTGGATTCAACGTCAGCGGTGGTGCATTACCGCCTCCCGGAAATGCACCCATCGTTTACATGCAGGATGATGTATGGTCCGGAGTTTCGGTTGACCACCTGAAAGTTTGGAGCATAAATGTGGATTGGGAAACCCCTTCCAACTCCTTAATTTCCAGTCCGCAATTGCTCAACACTCAGCCTTTCGACGGTTTGTTTGATGGAGGATCTTTTTCAAATCTTCCCCAGCCATCCGGACCCGATATTGATGCTTTGCAGGCTACCATCATGTACATGGCTCAGTACAGAAGGTTTTCGGATCATAATTCAGTTGTTTTTAATTTTGTTGTTGATCTGGATGGTAGTGATGATTTTGCAGGAATACGCTGGTATGAATTGCGACAATCCAACGATGGCGATCCATGGGTAATTTATCAGGAAGGTACTTATGCGCAACCCGACGGACATAGCGCTTTTTCGGGAAATATGTGTCTGGATGTGAATGGAAATATTGCTCTTGCATATACCATAGTCAGTAATACAAAGTACCCGTCATTACGCTATACAGGCCGTTTTTCAACTGATCCGCTGAATGTCATGACCCTCGCAGAAGAAAGTTTTGCCGAGGGAACACAATCGGACCCATCCTCGCGTTATGGTGATTATTCACAAATGACAATTGACCCTTCTGATGATAAAACCTTCTGGTCTATAGGTGAATATTTTACCGGGGGTTCCAGAAAAAATCTTGTTGGTGTATTTAAAATAGCCTCCGATCTCTCACAGGATGTTGGAATCATCAATGTGGACTCACCGGCAAACGGCATCCTTTCAAATGCGGAACTGGTAACAGTAACAATCAGGAACTTCGGTCTTGATGAACAAACAAACATTCCGGTGAGTTTTCAGATTGACGGAGGTGAAGCGATCAACGAGATTTTCACAGGTACGGTTGCCAGCAATAACAACGTGCAATATACTTTTACTGCCACAGGTAATTTTTCTGTTCCCGGCGCCACTTATCAGATCAATGCAAGTACGCATTTAAACAGTGATCAAAATACCATAAACGATACCGTTTCAACTTTCGTTACCCATCTTTTTGCGGATGACATTGGCGTTATTGATATCAGCTCTCCTGTTTCAGGAATATATTTAACTACAAGTGAAATCGTAGCAGTTACAATAGAAAATTTCGGAGCTGACGACCAGACAAATTTTGATATTTCCTATATCCTGAATGGAGGTATTCCGGTAACCGAATCAGTTACAGGCGCTTTAACCAACCAGTCAACAATGGTCTACACGTTTTCGACTCCGGTTGACCTATCAGCTATCGGCTATCATGAACTGGTTGTTGCCACTTCCCTGCCTGGGGATGCAAACCCCACCAACGATGCGATCACAACAACCATTATCAACAGTCTTTGTCAGCCTGACCTTGGATGTACACAGGGAGTCGGGATTTTTGATTTTCATTTGGGGGCCATCAGCAACCTCACCGGATGCGACCCGAACAGTTATGGCAACTATACCAACCTTTCGACTAATCTGGGTGAGGGAGCAGCCCATGACCTGACAATCACTACAGGATATGGAAGTGTTTATGTAAAAGTCTGGATTGACTTTAATGATAATTTTATTTTTGAACCCAACGAAATTGTCGTCAACGATTTTGTGATTGCCGCCGGACAGGGGACAGGTTCCTATACCGAAACCATGCCCCTTGAAGTTCCTGGCAATTCGCCATTGGGTGAGCACTTGCTGAGGGCAAAAGTCAACTACAATGCCAGCGTGCCTGCCGATCCGTGTGCAAATACAATGTTCGGTGAAACCGAAGATTATGTCGTGAATGTAGTTCTGGGCACCGGAATCAGTCCCTATCAAAATGAGTCTAACGATTTAATCCTGATCAATCAGGGGAACAATCAGTTCGTTGCCATGTTTGAAGCTATAAATATTACAGAAACCCTGATCGCTTCGGTTCATAACATTCAGGGACAAACCATTATTTACAACCGGGTGCAAAATAACAACGGTAAATATGAATTTGAATTTGACATGTCCTATGCTCCTGCCGGAATATACCTGCTTCGCTTAGGTTCTGAAAATTTCGGGAAAGTTGAACGTTTTGCAGTAAAGTAGTTACTAAGTCCTTATCCCTGGATTTCTGTTATCGGATGAATACCAGGTTTTAACGATCAACCAGCAGCATTTTCCTGACTTCTGTATAAGCCCCGGCATGAAATACGAGGTAATAAACTCCACCCGCAAGGTTGCCGGGTTTCCATTCGTAAGTGTATTCACCGGCTGACATAAACCCATCAACCAGTGTATCAACCATCATTCCTTCTGAATTTCTCACAAAAAGCTGAACGTTTGCATTATCAACCAAAGAATAATGAATGGTTGTGGATGATTTGAAAGGATTAGGAATATTGGGGTGTAAAGAAGGGAGCAAATCATTTTCTGCAATATCACCAGCCGACGCCGTCATCGAAGGACTACCTGCCAGCAACCATGCATTGTAGATCATTTCAGCCAGGGTATGCGAAGCATTTGCAAAAAGATGAATCGTAAAGTCTTGTGTTTTTTCCCACAATGCCTGCTTATAAGCAGTGGAGTTGGTATTCCCGGCAATGCTCTGGGCATAATCATCCGCCAAAATTACCGAATCCACATAAGTATAATTTGTATAAAGATAATTGAAGACGTACTGGTTTATGTCCGTGATTTCCTGTACATCGAAACCCTCATAACTGATCTGTGAAATATAGCTAGTTGATCATGGTGGATTCGTACCTCGAGTGGATACCGTTATTACCGGAATACTGTCCGTTGTAATTCCTGGTGATATGCAGCGGCATGTGACCATCAGCCACATAATGTCCGAGATCGGCGGCAAAAAATTTGGCTTTGGTCCAATCGAGACGCTCAAAACACGCCCGAAGGGAATCAAAAGCTATCAGGGTTGTCCACGGCAGAATGCCCTGATCATATACAAAACTGTAACCGTAAATACTGATCACCGAATCAAGAGTCTGAGGAATGGTCCCGTTATCAATAAATTGCTGGTAGTTATCAATGTCAATGTAATGCTTGGGTCCTTCCGTCGGGTCCCAGGCTTTGCGCTCATCCGCATCCGAAGCATGTGCGGCGAGAAAATCGGTCCAGGCATTGAACTCTGACATCTGCTGGTTGAATGACAGGGAAGCTTCATGGCTGATCTTTTCGTGACCGGTATAACCCCAACTCATCAGGATGAGCGAAAGGGCTATGATGAATGAATTTCGTATGTACTTTTTCAAAAGAATATTTTTGGCAAAAATAGGGATATAAATATCATTAAGTTGAAATAAATCATATTGTTATTTTACATTTAACCATAAATTCTGCAAATTAGATCATAGAGATATGGTCTTTCAATAAAGGCAGATCGGTTTTGATGGTTTTCCAAATTACATCTATATCAACGTCGAAGTAGTCATGAATCAGTTTATCTCTCATACCTGCCATTTCAGTCCATGGCAATTCTGGATGCGCTTTAATAAATGTTTTTGATAATTTTTTGTAGCTTCTCCGATCACTTCAAAGTTGCGGATAACAGCATCCTGAATAGCAATATTATTGAGGAAATCCTTAAATGTCATCTTGTTAGTAAAATCTTCAATTTTCCGAATACACTCCCTGATATGGTCAATATATAAAAGGTCATCCTTAATCATCAGTAAATAATTTGAATGTCACGAAGTATGTTTTCTTTCAGCCGTTTGTTTTTCAAAGCGCCTTCCGTAACAAGGTCAACTTTTATTCCGGTCCTTTTGGAAAGTAAATTTTCTGCATGCACCAGTTGAAGAAGAGAAATTGCTGACTTGAACCTCACAAGAATATCCAGGTCACTGTTCCCGGAATTCTCATTACGCGCAAAGGAACCAAATATACCAATCATTTCAGGATCCAAATCCTTTAGCGTAGTGATAATAATCTGCTTTAATTCCGGATTCATCAATGCTTCTTTTTTTTACAAAGTTAGAAAATTTTCTTAGTTGCGATTTTTTATCGCCCAAAATGATAACCGAAATTGCCACACATGCCAGACTGAGAAAGCCGGGGATTCAGAGCTAATATTATGCCACGAAGGCATAATCCTGCACATGTGGGACACAAAGTTTCATTAAGAAATTACTCATTTTCAACACTTTGTATTTTCTTCTTGTCTCGGTGAATTCGTGGCAAAAAGTAAAAGTTAAATTTTTTACTGAGTTTTAAACAGGCTCTAAATCCTAAGAATATTTGAAGATTCAAAAAACCTATATTTGTAACTGAAAAAAATGAACCTTTATGTTAATTGTTGAACGTCCTCAAACCGATCCTTACTTCAATATCGCTGCTGAGGAATATCTGTTGAAAAACCTGTACGACGACTGTTTTATGCTTTGGCAAAACGAGCCGTCAATAATTGTGGGTAAACATCAGAATACACTTGCTGAAATTGACTTTCACCTTGCAAGGCAAAAGAATATTCCGGTGATCAGAAGGATTTCGGGCGGAGGAACCGTTTATCATGACGAAGGCAATTTGAATTTTACTTTTATAAAACAGGGTCAGAAGGGTAAACTGGTGGATTATACCCGATTTCTCCAACCCATCATCGCAGCATTAAACCAAATGGGTGTTCCCGCCCGGCATGAGGGCAAGAGCGACATTCGGGTGAACGGACTGAAAATTTCAGGAAATTCTGAACATGTATATCGCAACAGGGTATTGCACCACGGAACGCTATTGTTTAACTCAAACCTGGAGGCGCTCAATGAAGTGCTCAGGGACAAAAGCCTATCGTATAGAGATAAATCGGTGCAATCGGTGCGAAGCTCTGTGGCAAACATCACCGGTTTTCTCGCAAGTCCGCTTTCTATCAAAGAATTTAAGGATCGTATTACGGATCAAATAAAAAGTGAAGAAAAAAACATTGGAACTTATACTTTGACTGTGGCTGACATTGCCGGAATAAATGATCTGGCAAATAAAAAATATGCATGCTGGGAATGGAACTTTGGTTACTCGCCCGATTATGTTTTCACAAACAGGATAATGCACAGGGAAGCTGAATACATGGTTATGCTGGAAGTAAAAAGCGGAGTTATAACGAATCTTGAAATTACATCTGATGGAAAAATATCAGATTTCAATCAGGATATCAGAAATTTACTCATCGGAACCAACCATCATTACGAAAAGATGAAAGAACGTATTTTTGTATCGCACCGGAAAGGGGAATCCATTAACTTTGACCCCAACATTTTATTGAAATTGTTGTTATAATTGCAAAATGATTACTATGCAAAAAGCACAAAATATTTTTGACAGGCTTTGGGCGGATTATACATCCATGAATCCTGAGGTTAAGAAAATTTACGATCTCTTCATCGCAGAAGGAGAAAGGGTACTGAACGACCACATCGCGTTCCGGACATTTAACGACCCCCGTGTAAATATTGATGTCTTTTCGAAACCATTCCTCGATGCGGGTTATGAGTACAGGGGTGAATACACATTTGAAGAAAAACATTTGTATGCCCGGCATTTTGAGCACAAAACTTTTGTTGATGCCCCACGGGTGTTTATCAGCGAATTAAAATCTCAGGATTTCAGCGATCAGCTTCAAAAAACCGTTAGCAGGATCATTGATAAAATTCCAAAGAACCTCCTTCAACCCTACGAATTGATCTTTTCGGGGAATTCATGGGAAACTCCTTCATTTGAGGTTTATAAGCAGTTGCGGAACGAGTCGGAATATGCAGCCTGGGTTTACATTCACGGATACCGTGCGAATCATTTTACCATCAATGTGAATGCCCTTGAAAAATTTGATACCCTCCAAAAGGTAAATCAGTTTCTGAAAGATAACGGATTTTTACTCAACGATTCAGCGGGGGAGATAAAAGGCACACCGCAGGAGTTGCTTGAGCAATCGAGCACAAAATCGGGCATCATAAACGTGCAGTTTACGGAAGGTGAGTTTCCGGTACCATCGTGTTATTATGAATTTGCAAAGCGCTACCCCGATAAGGGCGGCAAACTCTACTCGGGGTTTATCGCTAAATCAGCCGATAAGATTTTTGAAAGCACCGATTATTATGAAAAATAGTCCTGCTTAAACCGACTTATACGTGAAGAAAGGTAATTTATACCCAAATGAAAAATATAGAAATAAAAATTATAAGGGTAAGGCAATCAAAAATTACCTTATTTCCCTTATACCCTATTTCCCCTGTTAAAGAATTTACAGTTTTCTCCCATTCATGGCATAAAATGGCAAGTATTAATTGATGGATTCCATTCTGAACATCGAACATATTCATGAAGACCTGAGCGATCTGGCTGGTGAGTTTGATGGTGAAATCCGCACCGACCGCCCTTTCAGATTGTTGTTTGCCACAGATGCCTCCTCCTACCGGCAAATTCCGCTTGCAGTAGTATTACCCAAACACGAGGAGGACATACGCAGTCTCGTTAATTTTGCAAAAAAACACAATACATCCCTAATCCCCCGGACGGCTGGTACTTCTTTGGCGGGGCAGGTTGTAGGTGGAGGAATAGTCGTGGATGTGTCGAAGCATCTGACAAAAATTTTGGAGATCAATGAAACGGAGAAATGGATAAGGGTGGAACCGGGTGTGGTGTTGGACGAGATGAACAAAATCCTTGCACCCAAAGGATTATTTTTCAGTCCTGAAACTTCTACGTCCAACAGGTGCATGATGGGCGGCATGGTGGGTAATAATTCCTGTGGCGCTCATTCATTGATCTATGGCAGCACCCGCGATCACCTTATTTCCTTGAAAACTATTTTAAGTGATGGTTCAACGGCGGAATTCGGACCGGTCACCAACAATGAATTTCTGAAGAAATGTGAGTTAAAATCTCTTGAAGGTGAGTTATACCGAAATATTGCCAAAATATTAACCGATCCGGCAAACCAGGAAGAAATCCGAACACAGTTTCCCGATCCGGAAATAAAAAGAAGAAATACCGGATATGCAATAGACCTTTTATTGGAAACAGAGCCTTTTACCGGCAATGCAACGCCTTTTAATTTTGCGAAACTCATTGCCGGTTCAGAAGGAACGCTTGCTTTTATTACGGAAATAAAATTAAACCTTGACCCTCTTCCTCCTCCTGTAAAAGGACTGATCTGTATCCATTGTGAAACCCTTGAAGATGCCCTTTATGGAAACCTGATCGCCCTCAAATACAAGCCAGGCGCCATTGAGCTGATGGACCACACGGTGATGGAACTAAGCAAATCCAATATTACCCAACGAAAGAACAGGTTTTTTATCAAAGGGGATCCGGCGGCAATGCTGATCGTGGAGTTTGCAAGGGATACTCGTCAGGAAATCAATGATATTGCTGAAAAGATGGAGAAGGAGATGCGTCAGGCGGGTTTCGGCTATCATTTTCCTGTGATTTTCGGAGAAGATATACCCAAAGTTTGGGATGTCAGGAAAGCCGGATTAGGTTTGCTTTCGAATATGCCGGGCGATGCCAAACCCATCCCGGTTGTTGAAGATACCGCTGTCCGTCCGGCTGATCTACCGGAGTACATCGCCGATTTTAACAAACTCCTGAGTGAACTTCATTTGTCGGGTGTATTTTATGCACACATCGGAACCGGAGAACTGCACCTGCGCCCAGTGCTGAACCTGAAAGACAGGAAGGATGTGGAACTGATGCACACCATTGCACTCGAAACCGCAAAGCTGGTCAAGAAATACAGAGGATCATTATCGGGTGAGCATGGCGACGGAAGGTTAAGGGGCGAGTTTATCTCCTTTATGATAGGGGAACAGAATTATCAGCTTCTGAAGCAAATCAAACGAGTGTGGGATCCTGAAAATATTTTCAACCCGGGTAAAATTACCGACACTCCCAAAATGAATACTTCGCTGAGGTTCGAGGCGGGGCAGGAAACGAAACAGTTTGAAACCATATTCGATTTTTCGGGTGACCAGGGATTTCTCAGGAGTGTGGAAAAATGCAATGGATCGGGCGATTGCCGGAAATCGGAGATCATCGGCGGAACGATGTGCCCCAGCTATATGGCTACCCGCGACGAAAATACAACCACCCGTTCAAGGGCAAATATCCTGCGCGAAATCATTACCCATTCCAAAAAGGAAAATCCTTTTGACCACAAGAATATTTATAAAATTCTCGATCTCTGTCTTTCGTGCAAAGGATGCAAATCGGAATGCCCTTCAAACGTAGACATGGCGAAACTAAAAGCCGAATTCCTTTACCAGTATTACCGGTCGAATAAAGTGCCTTTCAGGACGAAGATGATCGCCAACATCACAAGTATCAATCGTCTTACGGCTCACTTCCCACTCATCACTAATTTCTTTTTATCCAACAGTTTCACATCCCGGATGCTGAAAAACATGCTTGGCTTTGCACCTGAACGGAACATTCCGCTTCTTTATAAAACAACGCTCAAAGCCTACCTGAAGCGAAATAATAATTTACAAGCTGCCGGCAACAATGGAAAGAAGGTCTATTTATTTGTGGATGAGTTCACCGATTTTAATGATGTGGAAATTGGAATTAAAGCAGTTGACCTGCTGGTAACACTGGGTTACCGCATGGAGGTTATGGATCATGCCATCAGCGGGCGAACCTATTTGTCGAAAGGATTGATCAGACAGGCAAAGGAATTAGCCATCGCCAATGTCAATATTTTCAAAGATATAATCAATGAGGAGTCACCACTAATTGGTATTGAGCCTTCGGCTATTTTGTCCTTCAGGGACGAATACCCTGATCTTGTCGGGAAAGAACTGAAAGAAACTGCCATTGATCTTGGAAAATCAGCATTGATGTTTGACGAGTTCATTGCTTCAGAGATTGACAAAGGCAATATTTCCTCTGACCAATTTACAAAGCAGCCGAAAACGATCAAACTTCATGGTCATTGCCATCAAAAGGCGATTGCATCCATCAAGCCAACGGTGAGAATGTTGTCGTTGCCTGAGAACTATAATGTTGACGAAATAAAATCGGGGTGCTGCGGTATGGCAGGATCTTTTGGATATGAAAAAGAACATTATGACCTTTCGATGAAAGTGGGTGAACTGGTATTGTTTCCCGCCGTCAGAGCTGCCGGTGCTGAAACCCTGATTGCTGCTCCCGGAACAAGCTGCCGAAACCAGATATTTGATGGAACCGGACGGACAGCCTTTCATCCGATCGAAATATTACATGAAGCATTAATTCACAAAACATGAAAAATTTCATAATCGTTCTATTGCTACTTGCTGCATCGTGCAGTTTTGAAAAAAAGGCAGAGCAAAAGCCAACAGGACCGCTGGTTGGCAACTGGGCTTTCCTGGATGTAAGGGGAAATTACAATGAGGCATTCTTTACCGACACCACGTATGTTACTTATAATATGGTCTATGGCTTATCTCCGGTTTTTAGTTATTTTATTAAAAACGACAGCCTTTATTCCAATATTGACAAGCGAAAAAAAGGGCTTAACAGGATAGCCGGGATAAAGTTAATCTCGCCTGACTCCATCATTCTTACGACAGAGTTTTCGAAAGATACCATTGGCAGAATGGCAGGTGAAAAAATAACCCTCGAAACTACGAATCCGAAAACAGATTCTGTTTTATTCCGTGAGGAAATACAAAGGCGCTATGAATCTTTCCTGGTTATGAAAGGGATATTGAAAAAAGATGAACTGGAATCGTTTAAAAAGGATAATATCATCCCCGAAGATGTTAAAAATAATCAGGGGAGATAGGGACTTTCACACATCATAAGTTTGCCCATCCCTTGCCGTGTCGGTATTGGGGAAAACCGTAACAGCCTCCTCCAGCAACTGACTTACATTTTCGTACCGGTTAGAGAAGTGCCCGATGATGAGCTTTTCGGCATTCGCTTTTTTTGCAATCGTAGCCGCTTCAATGGCTGTGGAGTGAAATTTTTCGGCTGCCACATCCGCTTTTTCCTGCATAAAGGTAGCTTCGTGATAAAGCAGTGACACATTCGTGATAATCGGGATGATGGCTTCGTGATATGCAGTATCGGAGCAATAAGCATACGAACGGGGAGCATTCGGCTGTTCGGTGATTTCAGCATTTTTATAAATGGTGCCTTCGGTATTGGTAAAGTCGGCGCCATCCTTTATCTTTACTATATCATCCACAGGAATGTTCATATCCTTTACCATTTGTTTCCTGATCCGCCTTTTGCCCTTTTTCTCCTTGAAAAGAAAACCGCAGGTGGGTATGCGGTGGTTGAGCGGAATGGTGGAAATGATCAACTTGTCATCTTCATAAATGGTCTCATTTGCATCGGGGTTGATAGGATGGAAGATGAGGGGATAGTTCAATTCCGTTTGGGAAGCGTTGAGCTGGATATCAATAATATCTTCGAGCTGGGGAGGAGCGAACAGATGCAGCTCTTTGGTGCGACCCAATAAGTGCATGGAGGAGATGAGTCCGATCAAGCCAAAAAAATGATCGCCGTGAAGGTGGCTGATGAAGATATGGTTGATGCGCTGCATACGAATATGGCTGCGGCGCAGTTGAATCTGAGTGCCCTCAGCACAATCAATGAGGAAGAGGCGCTCGTTGTGATTGAGCAATTGCGAAGTAGGGTTGCGTTTGAGCGTTGGTATCGCCGAATTGCTGCCAAGTATAGTTACACTGAATACCACTTTCTGTATTTGAGATTGTAAAGTAAATTAAAAAAAATGAAAAAATCATAGCGAATTATCAGGACGATAAAATCCTTTTTAATTTTCCAAAGGTAAATCCTGATTGAAATAATTCATAATTTTAGAGCGATTAATTTAACTGCAATGCTACAGCGATTAAAGGAATTTTACCAGGAACATAAATCCTTTTTCTGGGCGAAGTGTGTCCAATAGCTGAAGAGAATGTCAGAATGGCCTGAATTTGAGGCCGGTCTGAATAAATTAACTTAAAAAGAATGGAATATTGAACATTTATTGACCCGAAATGATAAAAAACATTACAAAAATTATTTGAAAATAGTTAAGTGCTATTTTACAAAGGTCTCGTTCCTTATAATATAATAAATTTAAGATTATTAATTCAGACAGTTAAGTCAGCAGACTACTTATTTTGAGGAGTTATTTTTTTATTAATTTTCTTCTGAGAATCAAATTTTTGGATGTCAATTCAATAATGTAAATTCCTTTAGGCAAATTGAATCCTTGAAACTGAATTGATGTTGTTTGGATATATTCATTCTTGAAAATAATATTTCCAAAGTGATCAATAACAGATAAATGTACATTTAAAAGATTAGAATTAAGAAATTCAATCCTTGTAAAACTTTCAAAGGGATTCGGATAAATATTACATTCATTATGTTCATAGCTATTAATTCCGATTGAGATGTAAACAATAATAATCCAATTTTGAGTTGTAAGCCCGTCCTCAGCAATTACTTCATAAGTAACTGGATTTGTGAAATCATTAGGTGTGATACCGCTCTGCTGATTTATTCCTTCTATGTACGCAGCGGCACCTTCCGATAAAGCGAAGGAGGCTATAAGTCCGTCTAAATTTGTACCATTTACGACTTCAATTTCTATAGTATGATTAATTGGATCAATGAAACCAGGCTCCGTTTGCTCCGGAAAGCTAAACGATAGAAGATCAGTTTCGCTATTTGGTGCAACTGTCACTATCACAGACCAATCCTGAGCGGTAAGCTCGTCCTCAGCAATTATTTCATAAGTTACCGGATTTGTGAAATCATTAGGTGTGATACCGCTCTGCTGATTAATTCCTTCTATGTTCGCAGTGGCACCTTCCGATAGATCGAAGGAGGCTATAAGTCCATCTAAAATTGTACCATGCACGACTTCAATTTCTATAGAATGATCAATTGGATCAATGAAACCAGGCTCCGTTTGCTCTGGAAAGCTAAACGATAGAAAATCCGTTTCGCTATTTGGTGCAACTGTCACTATCACAGACCAATCCTGAGTGGTAAGCCCGTCCTGGGCGATAACCTCATAAATAATAGGATCTGTGAAATCATTTGGGGTTATTCCACTCTGCTGGTTCACTCCTTCAACATTGGCAGTAGCTCCATCCGACAAAGTGAAAGAGGCAGTAAGTCCATTTAGTTCTGTGCCAAATGCGACCTCAACTTGTATTGAATGTGAGTCATAATCAATTAAAGCTGGACCTGTTTCTTGAGGAAAACTAAAACTTAAAAAATCTGTACTATTTAATAAAGGCCAGTTGCACGCAAAAGGTCCTCCATAGGCACCCATATCATTTATTAAGGTACCCAGAGAAGGTGGAAAACAGACATCATTAAATATTGGATCAGAATTACCGCCATCAATACATGGGCTATTGCCGCTTAAATTATACTTGTAATCTGAAGTGTCTGCAAATTCAGGATTTAGGAGTATATTGTTATAAACATCGCATGAATCACCGTTGTTATTTACTGTAACAATTATACCGATGAAGCCTGTAGTATTGTTTGTAAATTGATTGTTGTTCCAGGAACAATTATTGTAAACGTTATATGGCTCTACATTACTAATTATGAGTCCAAATTTAGCATGGTCTGATAATATATTATTGAATATGTCTGCCTCTCCGTGTGAAATACTAATGCCTGTTCCATATAAATCTTTTACAGAAGCGCCATAAGCATTATTTTTACAAAAAACAGAATTTAAAACCTTGACATTAGAGTAATAACCATTAATACCGCCATAATCGTTATGGTGAAAAAGTGAGTTGCGGACAATGATTTCTGAATAGCTGCAACATATTGCAGTTGGGCCTGGCATTGTCCAATTTGTTTTATGTGTATTAAAAAAAATACAATTTGAAATTTCTGCAAATGAATTATCTTCAATATATACACAAGCTCCATTCGAAGTAATATGATCTTTAAAAATGCAATTTTGGATTATTACCGTACTCTGCTCTGAATGAAATCCACTACCATACCAAGTGAAATTATTTTCGAATGTAATATTTTGCAGTAGTAATGTTGATGAAAAAAGGTATATGCCTGCTCCCTTACCAGTAATGTTCTCATTAGGGGCTGTATTGTTGCAAATCGTCAAATGTTCCAACGAAGGACTTGCTTCGTAGATTTCAATTCCTTTGTCATCGCTGTTTTCGATTTTGGCATAAGTAATTATTGTTGCATCATTTGCCCCCGGATTAATGATGATGCCATTCCATTTTTCACCAGGATAATATGTGGTAAAGAAAATGGAATCAGTAACATTGCCAGATGCTATGAGAAGTCCATTTATTTCAAACTCCGTATCCTCAAGAAATTTTAATATAACACCCGGCTGAACTATTAAAGTATCATCTTCTGCAACGGAGATACTTCCTCCAACTTTATATATCCCGGAGGTCAGAATCCCTGATAGCTGTCCACTAATACCATAAATATCTAAGGTGATATTTGGCAATGTAATATTCTGAAAAATTGCTTGGCTGAGAATTGATTCCGGTAAATATCCACCTTTTGAAAAATAAAAATCATAAAAACCATCACTCAATTCATTCGAATAGTACCCCTCTGAAGTTGTAAAGATAGTATCGTATTGAATCGTCGGAGCTATTCTTTTAATAATTATTTGAATACTATCGTGCACCATCTGATTTTCAAGAAAAGCATATCCACTTAAAGTATTATTTTGTGAATAAACTATCTTTTGTCCACATATTAGAAGGGATAAAACCAAGATAATTTTAACAGTTTTCATTTCATTCAATTTAAGCACGCTAAGATACTAATTATTTTTCCACTGAACTAAAGGTTGTGCTTTGTTCTGTGTATTTACTGACGAAAAATTGTCTAATTTCGGCGGTAAATTCAAGAACAATGATTGAGCGGCTTGCTAATTATTACCAGGAACATAAATCGGTATTTGAAAAAAACTTTCAGGTGGTACTGGCTGAATTTGAGGTAGAAGCCATCCACAAAATGCGAACCAGCACCAAGAGGCTGAGGGCTTTGCTGCAACTGATCGAATACCTTTCGCCCGATAAATTCAAAGCCAAAAAGCAACTAAAAAAAATAAGGCAGTTGTTCAAATATGCCGGTAAGATTCGTGAGATACAGATAGAAATGATCACCCTGGCGCATTATGCAGAAGTATTGAAGATCAAATTCCCGGAATACCACGAATATTTAAAGTATAGGGAACGAAAAGAGATCGCACGGTTTCTGCGGGCTCTCCCCGAAATTGATAAGAACGGGAAAATCCTTGACGACAAATACATTCTTGAGGTCATTCAAAACATCCCTGAAAAAAAGATCACTAAGAGTGTACCCGGCTTCATTGGATCGAAGAAACAGACCTTACTGGATTTAAACAAACTTCAGATCACCAACCCGAGAATTCACGAAAACAGAACCCACATCAAGCAATTGTATTACCTGTACGATAACCTCACAGAGCTGACCGGTGAAAAGGAAATCCTGAAAATGAAGAAAGAGAAAATGAGGGAAATTGAGCAAATGATCGGAGCGTGGCACGACCTGGTGAATTCGGGACCCCTGCTGAAGGCCTTCTTCAAAATAAAAGGCTTTAAAAAGAATGATAAGTACAATACGTTGAGGAAAAGCCTTATAACCGACCGGAAAAAGAAGTTGAAGGAGATTAACGGGGTTTTAGCATCGGTGGGATTGAAGGCTAATAAACAACTTCCAAAAAGTAAATCAAAAAGCCATTAAGAAACTACTCTTTGGGCGAATCACGAATTTTTGATAAACTGATTTAATAATTGGGTATAAAATTTCATTATTAATTTAATGACCATTCGTGCATTTGCGGCGATTTTCATCTTCAAATTATTATTTTTGCAGGGATAAAAAATTTATCAATGAAGAAATCTGATCTCCTTTTCCTTTTGGCTTTCCTGGCGCTCTTTATTCCATTTATTGTCTCCAAACCCCTTTATGAATTTTATAAGAGTTTTAACGGTGAGCATGGAATGGTGATGAGTTTTATAAAATTCGCCATTCTTGCTACTATGGGCGAAATGATTGCACTGCGCATCCGCAAGGGGGTTTACAACGAACCTGGCTTTGGCATCGCTCCACGGGTTGTGGTTTGGGGATTCATTGGACTCACAATCAAGCTGGCGTTTACGGTCTTTGCATCCGGCATTCCGATCTTTATTGAATATCTTGGATTAAAGGATTCCGTTGTAGCAATGAAAGGGAGCTTCAGCGGGTTAAAACTGTTGAATGCTTTTTGTATTTCAGTCGCGATGAATATCATTTATGCCCCAGTGATGATGACCTTTCATAAGATCACCGATACCCATATTTTAAGCAATAAGGGTAAACTCTCCTGTTTGATAATGAGAATTGATTTTACTGGTATCCTAAAAACCATGAACTGGGATGTGATGTGGAACTTCGTTTTTTTAAAAACCATTCCCTTCTTCTGGATTCCGGCACATACCATTACCTTCCTTCTGCCTCCCGACTTCCAGGTATTGTTTGCAGCTTTGCTTGGAATGGCGCTTGGTTTGATACTCGCTTTCGCCAGTTTGAAAGGGAGAATTTAATTCCAGCACAAGAAATGAAACCCCAACGAAAAGTAATTTTGAACTACATAGAATCAAAGATCATTTAGAAATCACATAGAAATTTTCTGGTATTTATCTATGTGAAACCTATTGTTTACTATGTGACTAATGTGGTAAAGTCATTCCGGACTTTGTACCGATTTTAATAATAAGAAATTATGGTGAACCTGAATTCGGGACGGTCTATTCTTTTCCAACTCCGATCACGCCACAAGCCACACGTGGTCCTGCATTTCCGGTAGGCTGGGTTTTCAGGTCGTCCTCGTTTTGATGAACGATTATTGACCTTCCAATAATGGATTCATTTCCTTCCAGTTTCAACTTCGGATCAACATATTCCATTCTGGCGTTTCCGTTTCCATCAGCCATGACATTGCCCATATCTCCTTCATGACGCATACCATCCATAGGTCCTCCATGACTTGCCATTGATGGATTAAAATGACCACCGGCAGAAGTACCATCCGGGGCGCTGCAATCACCGAATTCATGGATATGAAAGCCATGCTTACCCGGTGTAAGTCCATGAATATCCACCAGGACTTTAACGCCGTCTTTTGTTTGCTCAAAGGTAACCACGCCGGAAACAGAATTCCCTGCTGTGGGGTAAAGGACACAAACTGCTTTGTGCGCTTTCATTTCTGGAGTTCCACGTCCATCCATACCTGCCTGGGAATAAACGGTAGCAATTGAACCAACTACCAACAATAGTGTAGTTAAGAAAAGATTTTTAAATTTCATTGGATTTAATTTATGTTATAAAAATAAATTGTTTCTCTTATTAAAACAATCCAGGTCACAAATAGTTCGAACCCTAAGTGATCAAAGTTTGATTTAAGGGCACACAAAGAGAAGGTCAACTCATTTTTTTGACCTATACCAGGCAATAAAGGCTAAACTGCAAAATACTTTTCAAGTTCTTTCAACGTATTCTCACTTGTTTTCAGGTCATGGATAATACTTCCGCTTTCGAGTATGGCAATGCGCCCACAGACTTCTGTAACATGCTTCAGGTCGTGACTGGAGATGAGCATTGTAACTTCATTTTCGGTTTTCAGTTTGTTCAGGATATTGATCAGCCGTATTTGTGTGGAAGGATCGAGTCCGTTAAAGGGTTCATCAAGGACCAGTACTTCAGGTTTTTGCATCAGCGCTGCGGCAATGCCGACTTTCTGCCTGTTGCCCTGTGATAGATCCCGGATATATTTTTTCTTGCCCAGTATTTCATTATTGAAAAACTCCTTAAAAGTTTCGTAAAACTTTTCCAGGTCGCCCTTTGAAAGACTGAAAACTCCTGCCAGAAATTCAAAGTATTCTTCAGGAGTCAGGAAATCAATCAGGAATCGCTGATCGAGATAAGAGCCGGTAAAATATTTCCAGTCATTGTTTTTTTTGACGTCGCTTCCCTTCGAGCTTACAAAACCTGTATTCGCCCTGAGCAGATCGAGGATGAGCCTGAAAAAAGTGGTTTTACCTGCTCCGTTGTTTCCAACCAGTCCAAAACTTTCGCCCTTGCCGATTGCAAGTTCAGGAATATTGAGAACGGTTACCTCATTATAAACTTTCGTAAGATTTTTAACTTCTATCATATTAATTGATTTTTTATTGGAGTTTCATTATTTGCCATTGGCAGTTGGTTAATGTCCTAACTTTTTACTTTTTGTTTTAAACTTTTTACTTTTACCTTACTCCCTAAACCCTTCCGCCATGATGTATTTCCTTTTGTAAAACTGCTTCAGCACAATATTGAGCATTGATTTATGGAAAAGCAACCCTGCAAGTCCAATGGCTCCGATAAACAAAAATCCGGCTATTTTATATCCTGCCCATTGAAATGGCAGATAGATTATTACTGGCAAGAGAAAAGCCGGCAGCATAGATAACCAGTGAGTTGCACCCAAACCCTGGTAATTGAAAGTCGCTCCTTTGCTCAGATCCATTCGTTTTTTTGCGAAAGTCGAAAAATAAAATAAAAGAAAGGAGAGGAAGCCCAGGTTATACAGATAGGTCATGGTATTGATCAGCAAAATATGCTTGCTGAATAAAACATAAGGAATGGTAAGTATATAACAGACTGTGGAAATGGCAACTGCAAACAAATATTTTGCCCGGATATACCTTTCGAAATCCTTGTAATGTGCCAGGATATTGTCGAAATAATTGCTCTCGTAGCTGAAGCAATAATTCAGGTAGTTCATCATCATCCCTCCTGTCATGAAAATCCCGACGAAAATCAGAAATCCATCCATATCCTTGTACTGAGGGTTTGGGTAAAAGAAAAACCCATAGCCCAAAAATAAAGGTGCCATATAAACAATGGAACGCGGTCGTTTATTTCGCCATATCAAACGTAAATCGAGTGAAATCAACTGACCTGTAAGTCCCAATTTTTTGAGGTAACGGATATCAGAAAGTGAATCCATTTTCTCTTTCTTATTGTGTATGACTTCATCAGGATAGAGTTTTGAACGGAGCAGGAAATAATTCAAACTATAAGTCAGGATTACAAGCAGAGCGGGAATCGCAATCCATTTTGGATTTGCAATCAGACCGTTAAAAATACTTGCTGATAAGCTTGACAATGAAATAATATTGAATACATCAAGAAGTATTAAACCTATCAGCACTAACCCAAATATTCCGACTATCATCGGTTTATTTACCAACTGGCGCTTGATATAAGTAGCAAGAAAATTATTTGTAAAGACCAATAAGATAAATCCGATAAGCCAATACCAGGCTGTGGCTGTGGAATATGAAGGTGCAATAACCTTATAGGCAAACGGAAAAACAACCAGCCACGACAGATAGTTACCAATCACGAAAACTGATTTTCCGGCTACATAATGCACGATGCTTGACTTCCTGACCGGAAGGTGCAGGTATGTTTCAATGTTAAGGGTAGGAAGTGATTGGATAAAAAACCGCATCAGAAATTCAATCCCGAAATAGTACAATAGGATCCCATTGAACAACTTAATCGGATCTTCATCCGGTTTGATTTCCAATAGAATTTTATCAATGAATAACCCGATAATCAGCAAATAAAATAACATCAACAGGATAAAAAATCCGAGGATGATATTCAGTGCGAGGTTTTTTTGCCAGATGGATGATCGCATCATCTCTTTCCATTGGTGACTGAGGAACCATTTAATTATCATATTTTTATCCTATTTAATAAAACCACGGAGACACAGAGAGCATGGAGTTGCACGGAGATTATTTTTTAGGTAATCTGGCAAACTCTTCTGTTACAAGTGATACCAATTGTTCTTTTATATTTAAAGAGTTAAAATTAATCAATAAACCTTTTGACCCGCCAGCCATTAATAATTTCTTGTAAGAAATATCATTGATATATTTTTGTGTTATCATCTCTGTGTCTCTCAGTGTGCTCCGTGTCTCTGTGGTTAAATTATTTCAGCTTCTCATTAAATTTGTGCCTGTCAGCATCCCTTTTTGTTTTTTTCTCCATATTCCGCTCCAAAGCTTTGGTTAAATCCACACCTGTCTGGTTTGCAAGGCAGATCAATACCCACAGCACATCAGCCAGTTCATCAGCAAGGCTCAAATCCTTTTCTGATTCTTTGAATGACTGGTCGCCGTATTTCCTTGCTATAATCCTGGCAACTTCACCCACTTCTTCGGTTAGCACTGCCATGTTGGTCAGCTCGCTGAAATACCTCACACCCGTAGTGTTGATCCAGTTATCCACATTTTCCTGCGCTTCTTTAATTGTCATTATTTTGAATTTGAGAATACAAATATGCGAAAAAACCTGGTTCAATTATTCTTACTTTTGCAAACGCAAAATTTTTACATGGAAAATAAGACCGATAATTTTCGAATGATCGCAAAAACCATTTCAGGACTTGAAGGTGTTCTGGCTTCGGAACTTACTGATTTGGGAGCGAGCGATGTTAGACCTTTGATGCGGGGCGTGGAGTTTTTTGGCGATAAGAAACTTCTCTACCAAAGCAATTATCTTTGCCGGACGACCCTTCGGATTTTAAAGCCAATTGCTATATTCCGTGCCGAAAATGAAGACCAGCTTTACAAAGAGATTGGCAAAATAGACTGGAGCGAATACCTCAGTGTGGACGGAACTTTTTCGGTGGACGGAGTGACCAGCTATTCCAACATCACACATTCCAAATACCTTGCCTTGAAAACCAAGGATGCAGTCGTTGATCAATTCAGGAAAAAATTCGGACGCCGGCCGAATGTCAGGCTGGACATTTCCGACCTGGTAATCAATGTGAGAATATTCCGGGATGAATGTACGGTCTCCATTGATAGTTCTGGTGAATCGCTACATAAAAGAGGTTATCGGAAAGCAACGGGTCCGGCGCCCATCAGCGAAGTTCTGGCGGCAGGAATGATCCTTTTATCTGGCTGGGACAAAAAAAGCAATTTCGTTGATCCCATGTGTGGCTCAGGAACCATTCCGATAGAAGCGGCGCTCATTGCACGAAATATTCCGGCAGGTTATTTCAGGGAAGATTATTGTTTTTTGCACTGGAAAGATTTCGATGAAGCGATATGGGAAGAGGTTAAAAGTGAAGCGGAAGCAAAGATCATTCAGCCGGATGTTAAAATTGTCGGCTCTGACAAATCGGGATTGGTTATCGGACTTGCCAGGCAAAATCTCAAATCAGCAGGGTTAACGGCTGATATTCGGCTCAAGGCAAGTTTCTTTGCCGATCTCGAACCACCTTCGGGAGGAGGCTTTTTGGTAATGAACCCACCTTACGACGAAAGAATGAAGAACGAGGACATCGTGGATTTCTATCAAAAGATTGGCGATACCTTAAAACAAAAATACCACGGTTATCAGGCATGGATCATCAGCGGTCATCTGGAAGCATTGAAATTATTAGGACTTCATGCTACCCGCAACATCGCGCTTTTTAACGGACCCATTGAATGCAGGTTTGCCCGCTTTGTAATTTATGAAGGAAGTAAGAAAAGACCAAATCCTGATATAGAAACTAATGAAACGGAAAAGGAAAAAGGTATCAATATGGAAAAACCCGTGAGAGACAGACCGCCCCGAAAAAGAATCAAATTTGATTAGTCTAATAGTTTATTTAACCATTCAACAATTTTCAATCATTTATAACAGATGACAGGAATAAAAAAAATAGGTGTACTTACCTCCGGAGGCGACTCCCCCGGAATGAATGCATGTATCAGGGCAGTAGTAAGAACAGGAATATATTACGGGCTTGAGGTTTATGGAATTAAGCACGGCTACAACGGATTGATCAATGAAGATTTTATCAGGATGGAGAGTCATTCCGTTTCCAACATTATCCAGCGGGGCGGCACCATTTTGAAAACCGCCCGAAGCAAAGAATTCATGGAATATGAAGGCCGGAAGAAAGCTTATGAGAACCTGCGGAAGCATGACCTTAACGGTTTGGTTGTGATTGGCGGCAACGGTACTTTTACAGGCGCTGATATTTTTATTAAGGAATTCGATTTCCCGATAATGGGTACACCCGGAACCATTGACAATGACCTTTACGGAACCGATATGACTATCGGTTATGATACTGCTCTGAACACCGTAATGGAAGCCGTTGATAAGATTCGGGACACTGCTGATTCTCACGACCGCCTGTTTTTTATTGAGGTGATGGGACGTGATGCAGGCTTTATTGCTCTGCGCAGCGGAATAGCAACAGGTGCCGAAGACATTTTAATCCCGGAAACAACTACTTATATTGATGAACTGATCGAAACACTGGAAAAGGGTTATAGAAAAAACAAGCAATCCGGTATCATCATAGTTGCCGAAGGCGACGACCTGGGTGGCGCTATTGAGGTAGCCAAAAAAGTAAAAGACCGACTACCGGATTATGAAACCCGTGTATCAATACTCGGACATATCCAGCGGGGAGGATCACCCACCTCCTTCGATCGTATTCATGCAAGCACCCTGGGTTATGCCGCCGTTAAAGCGCTGATTTCAGGAAGACGGGGAGAAATGGTTGGAATGATCAATCGTCAGGTTGCTTTTACTCCATTCCATAGAGCCATTAAGTATAACAAGGGAATTAACGTTGACTTGCTTGATATGGCGCGTATATTAGCCTCCTGAAAATGGAACGGATTACCCTCTTCGCCGATGTGATCCTGCCTCTGCCGGTCCCGGGGTTGTTTACCTACCGCATTCCTTTTGAATTGAACAATGAAGTGGGTAAATGGAAAAGAGTAGTGGTTCAGTTCGGGAAAAAAAAGATATATTCCGCGCTGGTGGTAAACATTCACGAAGTCCCGCCGAAAAATTATGCTGTAAAATACATCCTTTCGATACTGGATAAACAACCGGTGATGAATGAAATCCAATTTATCTTTTGGAAATGGATAGCAGAATACTACCTGTGCGAACCCGGCGAAGTGATGAATGTGGCAATACCTTCCGCATTAAAACTGGCAAGCGAAACCCAACTGATCCTGAACCCGGAATTTGCCGGCAATTATGATACCCTCACAGAACAGGAATATCTGGTTGCTGAAGCCCTTGATATCCAAAGAAAGCTGACGGTTTCAGAAGTTGAAAATATTGTCGGGCAGGTGAAAGTGATACCACTCATCAAAACTTTAATTGAAAAAGGAGTCATCCTGACGGAAGAAGCTCTCCAGGAACGTTATACACCAAAAATTGAAACCTATATCCGTCTCGCCGAAGCCTACAGGGATGAAGATAAGCTGCGCGAGTTATTCGATCAGCTTGAGAAAAAAGCTTTTCGCCAACTGGAAACTTTGATGGCTTATATCCGTTTGTCGAATTTTGGTAACGATAATGAAAAGGTAGTTAGGATGGCTTCTATCGCCAAACAATTGCCATCTGCTGCCGGTTCCATCAATGCCCTCATAACCAAAGGCATCTTTGAATCCTTTAAGAAATCCACCACCCGGTTGGATGACTATTCCTTTTCATCCACCCCGGAAAGTATCGAATTGAATGAAGGACAACAAAAGTCACTGGATGAAATTCAATTCGCTTTTAAAGAACATAAAACTGCCCTTCTTCATGGTGTAACATCAAGTGGTAAGACAGAGATTTACATTAAGCTCATCAACGAAGCCATTGAAAAAGGGAAACAGGTGCTTTATCTTCTTCCTGAGATTGCTTTGACCACCCAAATCATCAACCGGTTGCGGAAATATTTTGGGAATCGGGTCGGTGTTTATCATTCCAAATACAACGACAATGAACGGGTCGAGATATGGAATAATGTCCTGGACAATGAAAGTCAAAAAATCAAATTCCGGATCATTTTGGGTCCCCGATCCGCTTTGTTCCTGCCCTATAGCAATCTTGGCCTCGTGATCGTGGACGAGGAACATGATTATTCATATAAGCAGTTCGATCCGGCGCCGCGTTATAATGCCCGTGATGCGGCAGTTTATCTTGCCGGACTTCATCAGGCAAATGTCGTTCTTGGTTCAGCCACGCCTTCCATCGAGAGTTATTTCAATGCAAAGTCAGGGAAATATGCACTGGTGGAATTGAATACCCGTTACGGTGACATTCAGATGCCTGAAATTCTGGTTGCGGATGTAAAAAAAGAAACCCGGCAAAAAACCATGAAATCTCATTTCTCCACCTTTCTGCTGGATCATGTGAATGAAGCCTTGAAAAACAAAGAACAGGTAATCTTATTTCAAAACCGCCGTGGATTTTCGCTTAGGCTCGAATGCGATACCTGCAACTGGATGCCAGAGTGCAAAAACTGCGATGTTACCCTCATCTATCACAAACACAACAACCAACTCAAATGTCACTATTGCGGTTATTCCCGGAGGGTTCCCGAACGCTGCGATGCCTGTGGAAGCGCTCACCTGCAGATGAAAGGTTTCGGGACAGAAAAAGTGGAAGATGAACTGGCTATCCTTTACCCGGATATACGCATAAGGAGAATGGACCTTGACACCACCCGGTCCAAGCATGCTTATCAAAACATCATTACCGATTTTGAGGAAAGAAGAATTGACATCCTGGTTGGGACACAAATGGTAACCAAAGGATTGGATTTTGACAATGTAAGCATTGTTGGTATCCTGAATGCGGATAACATGATCAGCTTTCCTGATTTCAGATCCTATGAACGCAGTTACCAATTGATGGCGCAGGTTAGCGGAAGAGCAGGACGGAAGAACAAACGGGGAAAGGTCATCATTCAGACTTACAATCCATATCATGCTGTCATCAGAGATGTTACGGAGCACAACTATCTTTCGATGTACCAGAGCCAGATTCTGGAACGGCGGAATTTCAAATATCCTCCTTTCTTCAGGCTAATCAACCTCAGCCTCCGGCACAAAGATGCCAGAATATTAAATGATGCAGCAAGAGATTTTGCAGCAATGCTTCGCGATAAATTGCAGAACCGCGTGTTGGGCCCTGAATATCCCATGATATCAAAGATCAAAAACCTTTACATCAAGAATATCTTGATCAAGCTGGAAAAAAGCGAAAGCATGAAAAATCAAAAGCATGACATCCTCGAAACTATAAGCCGGTTCAAAGGGGAGGCAAGCTACAAAGCAGTCAGGGTGATTATTGATGTGGATCCGGTTTAGGGAGGAGGAATTGGTGAATTATTGAATTGTTGATTTGAGGAATTGTTGAATTGAGGAATTGATGAACAGACTGCCGACTGCTGACTACCAACTGCAGACTTTGTAAAATTGATTTAGATAATGGTAATTCTATCAGGCATATTTATCTCACTATCGCTGGTGTTTTATTCCCTGGGCATCTGGTCCGAACGGCTTGCAAGATACCTGAAACCCTGGCATGTGTTCATTTTCTGGACAGGATTTGTATTTGATATGCTGGGCACACTGCACATGCATTTCATCTCCACCAAACCCTTCAACATTTTGGAGCCTCATACCTTAACCGGTCAAATTGCGCTTTGGCTGATGCTGGTACATGCCATCTGGGCAACATTTGTTATCAGAAAAGGAAGCGAGGCCCTTCGCAAAAGCTTTCACCGGTACAGCCTGATTGTCTGGTTAATTTGGCTGGTTCCTTATTTTGGCGGGATGTGGCTGGCGATGGGAAGGTAGAATGAATACACGTCCTGATTTAATTTGCCATCAGGTGCTTGGATTTATTCTGATAATGGATACTTATAGGAAATGGAAGCCACGGAAATAGATAATAGGAATGAAAAATCATTTTTTTAACTTACGAAACAATATGTTTTCAAGCTAGCTGGCAAACGCGAAAGGATTGAGTTAATTTATCGTTTCAATTAATTCAATGAATTTTCTATTTTTGGCTGACTGAAAACTATCAGCATTGCAAAAAAATAAACAATTGAAAATAAAATCCCTAATCCCTTTTGCTTTATGAACAGATATTTACAGTTAGTGCTTTTCACTTTTGCTTTTGTTATAGCTAATGCCCAGAAGACCTATGAATATCCGATTACTCCCAGGGATTCAACCTTGAATGTATATTTTGATTCTACCATTTATGATCCTTACCAGTGGATGGAAAATCCATTGGATCCAAGACTTGGGGATTGGATTGAAGATCAAAAAAAGATTTCAAAAAAGCAGGAGAGCCGGCAAACGCAAATGTACACTTTAAGAGCACAAATAGCATCAATGTATAATGATGTTAAAGAAGAGAGGGTAAAGGGGGTTGTGAGAACAAAAACCGAAAACAAAGATAAATATGAATTCGACTATAGGTACAAAGATTACAATCGCGCTCCTGATTTGTATTACCGGAAAAAGGGCGCAATTACATATAAATGTCTGGTAAACATCAAAGATTTCCGCAAGGAAAAAAACGACAATATTATTATTACAAAATTAACAATGAATCCAAATCAGGATTTAATCGCAATTGGGATGTCGCACAGTGGAAGCGATTGGCGCGAGGTGTACTTTTTTAAACTGGAAAGTGGCGAACAACTTACTGATACTTTGAAATATTTAAGAATTGGCAGCCAGATAATTTGGTACGAAAACGATGTTTATTACGACAGGTACGATCAACCGTTGGCAGGAAGGGAGCTTTTGGATAAAGCAACCGGTCAGTCACTTTATTATCATAAAATAGGAACACCACAATCCGATGATTTGGTCCTTTATCAAAATCCGGATAAAACGGGGACCAATACGTTTAGTTATTTTAAGATGGACAGTACCCGCTTATTTTTCTATCATTATTATCCTTCGAGGGGTAAAATTTATAAAGCGCTTTCTTACGCCACACTTAATAAAGACATATCATTTTTTCTAAAGAACTTTCTGGTATATCCGAATAATGACTCCGTTACCTTTACTTTTGAAGACCTTATCGGAGATACGGTAATCTTAAATACCACCTGGGAAGCGCCAAACGGCAAACTTCTGAAAGCCGATATCAACCAGGTGAATAAAACCGAAATTCTTGTTCCCGAGTTGGATGTACCGCTGCGTTCAGCTAACAGGCTGGGTAAAGACAAGATTGCCTGTATTTATCGAAACAATGGAATTTATTTTGTTTTGATCTTTAATTTGAAGGGGGAATTACTTAAAAGCATTGACTTTCCAGTAGGGAAAATAGTAAAGTATTTTTATGAAAAAAATCCCAATGCGGAATACACCGACTTTTGTGTTTCTTCATATTATCACCCTGACATCTGGTACCAGTTGTCCTTGGAAGATTTAACCTTCAAACAAAGTGAAAAAATTTCGGTTCCCTATGATGTGGAGGATCTGGAGACAAGGTATGTGAAATACATTTCAAAAGATGGCACTGAAATACCCATGTACATCACCTGTCTGAAGAACACTAAACTAAACGGGGATAATCCGACTTTGCTTTATGGATATGGGGGTTATGGGATAACAGTGGAACCAAATTTCGATCAATCCATTGTACTTTGGTTACTACATGGTGGTATTTTGGCGACTCCCAATATCAGGGGTGGAGGCGCTGAAGGAAGTGATTGGGCGTTAAGTGGAAGGAGATTGAAAAAGCAAAACACCATTGATGATTTTATAGCTGCCGCCGAATATTTGATCAAGGAAAGGTTTACGAATCCTGACAAATTAGCCATCAGTGGAGGATCGCATGGAGGACTTTTGGTAGGTGCCGCAATGACACAAAGACCAGAACTATTTAAAGTAGTGATAGCAGAAGCAGGAGCTTTTGACATGCTTCGTTTTGAGAATTATACAATCGGATCAACTACTACCAGTATCAATGAGTTTGGAACTGTTACTAATTATGAGGACTTTCGTATCATGAAATCATATTCTCCCTTGCATAACATTAAAAAGGGGGTGGTCTATCCTGATGTTCTATTGATTACAGGAGACAATGATGACAGGGTTCCACCTTTTCATTCTTATAAATTTTTAGCCACACTTCAGGAACAGGGCAGTTCAAAATCACTCTATCAGCTTTATCTCGTTCCGGGAGCTGGGCACAGCGGGGCATTAACAATAGAAGGTATGGTTGATAAAATGCTTTTTGAATACTATTTTTTGTTTGATCAGCTCGACTTGAACTTTAGGTAAGAAATATTTCCGTTTGCCGAAATAGGGATTTGATATAATACCTGAGGGAAACTCTCATAGGTTTCTTCACATTAAACTTAACTTCACCAATGAGCAGAGCCTCTCATGGGACTCGAACCCACGACCTGCTCATTACGAGTGAGCTGCTCTACCAGCTGAGCTAAAGAGGCTTAAGAAAGGAAAATTGTACTTAGATATTTTATTGTCGGGGTGGGGAGATTCGAACTCCCGACCTCTTCGTCCCGAACGAAGCGCGCTAACCGGGCTGCGCTACACCCCGTAACCATAGTTTCCAAAGCAATGAAAGCTGCTTTAAAAATAAGGAGCGGCAAATTTACTCAAACAATTCAATTCTGAAAATTATAATTGAAATTTTACTTTTCTTCAACTTCCCATCCATAATCAAAATTCTCCCAGCTAAAATCATTTCCCTTCATTTTTACAACCAGGAAACCTTCCTCCATGCCATGTTCCTTGCCCTGCCACCACTTCGAAGAAACGGCTCCGCCGGTAATGAAATGCGTTCCCTGAACAAATATGTCCTCTACAAAATGTAGATGTCCCTGCAGAACGAGCTTCAGTAAATGTCCATTAAATAAGTCCAGCACTTCTTTCGAATTGGTTATTACCAGGCTTTTATCGTTTGGTTCGAGCGATCCATTCAGAATTTGAGTGTAAGATGTGATAAAAGGAATATGAACGCTTACAACTATGGGTGTTTCATTTCGAACATTTTTCAAATCAGACTTCATCCATTCCATTTGCAAAGAATCAATTTTACCAATATACGAGCTTTCACCCGTATCCTCTATCGCATCCAATATCATAAAATGCCAACCTTTGTAATCAAATGAATAATATCTTTTACCGATTCTTTTTTCAAACATCCTTTCACCATACTCCGGATGGTCCTTATCAACACCGCTTTCCTTATAAATTCCAAAAATCTCATGGTTTCCCATAGTATTGTAAACCGGCATATTGAACTTTTCCAGAAATTTTGAATAAAGGTTGTACAATTGGTCTGCCCGCTCATAATTCTGACCAAGCGCATCCATTATCAAATCTCCGCCCGTAATAACGAAATCGGGATTTAAACGGTTTATTGAGTCAATCGCCTGATTAAATCCAATCGTTGCGTTGCTTTCGGGCTGTAAGTGAATATCCGTCATAAATACAAACGTAAAATCGCCGGATGATTCGGCAACGATTTGGGATTTTTTAAAATTACATGACGAAAGGAAAATACCCATCAACAAAACCCACACGAATAAAGGCTGAATAATTTTTTTCATCTGATTCAATTTACAATAAGAATTACAAAGATATTCAAGTTATGGATGATAGTTTCAGAAACTGAAGTATGCAAAACATGTTAATCTTCTTCTTTCTAATAAGAATTATTAGTCCACTCTGAAAAGACAAACAGGACATCATTGCGAGGGCGAAACCCGAAGCAATCTGTTGATTTCCAACAACAAAAGATTGCTTCGCTACGCTCGCAATGACGACAAGTCACTTTTCGGAGTGGACTCAATAATTTAAACTTTTTTTCTATCAATTTTTTCCTGTTCGCCAATTTCAATGAAAATAAGGAAAAAAATATTTTTAAATAAAATATTTCCTACATTTGCGCCGAGTTATAAATTAAGTGTCATGACAAATAATATCGTTAAAATTTCATTGTTGGTTGTAATCTTTGTATTGGTTTATCTGGTTTACGAAAGTGTAATGAAGCCGGTTCGTTTCAACAATGCTGTAAGCACAAGAAATAAAGACATCGTTCAAAATCTTGTTGATATCCGGATGGGTCAGATTACTTATAAAGGCATTTATGGAAAGTTTACAGGTAGTTTTGACACCCTCATCACATTTATAAAAAACGGAGAAATTCCTGTGGTAAAAATCATTCCCGATCCCACTGATACAACTTTTACCCGCACCATTCGCGACACTTTAGGCTATATTCCGGTAATTGACTCACTATTCAAAAACAGGATCGGTTACAATGTTGAAGATCTCAAGTATATTCCCTTTTCGAACAATGAAGTATTTACAATGGCTGCCGGTGTAGTTGATAAAGGCGGTGTTAAGGTTAACGTTTTTGAGGCATCCGCTCATTATAACTTATTTTTAAAAGGTCTCGACAGTCAAAGTATTATCAACCTTATTGCAACGAGAGAACAATTAGAAAAATTTCCCGGATTAAAAGTAGGCTCTATGACAGAAGCCTCAACTGACGGCAACTGGGAGTAATCTTCCTTTGACGATGGTTGGTCAGATTCATCCGGTTATAAAAAAATACGACGAAGCTTTAAACAAGGCTGATCCATCCCAAAATAATCTACTTCTCCAGCTTTCAACAAATGGACTGACTTTCAGTATCTTTAATACGGGTCTTAATAAATTTCTTTCCATCGAATCTGCTATGATTGCTGAGGTAAATAGGTTAGCGGATATCGCAGATTTATTGCATGATTTCTTTAAAAACCACGAAATACTTCCACATCCTTTTGCGTCAGTTAAGATATTCCACGAATCGAACAAATCTACTTTGATACCTTCACCACTTTTTGATCCGGCCGAGAAAGACAGTTTTTCGAAATTCAATTTTGTGATTGAAGAATATGAATCTGTTATTTTTGATCAGCTTAAATATTCCGATGCTTTTTTGCTTTATACATTTCCCGATCCACTGACCAAAGTAGCTGAAGAGTGCTTTCCTGGCCACTTACATTATAGCCATTCGGGAGCTTTTATCGAAAGCTTGCTAATACTCAATAAAAACAAGAATGGCAGAACAAGATTATATGTGAATGTTCGTAAAACTCATTTAGATATTCTTATTCTTGATGGAGGCAGGCTTATATTTTTTAATACCTTTAATTATAAGTCAAAAGAGGATTTCATCTATTTCGTCATTTTTGTGATTGAGCAGTTGCAGTTGAATCCCGAAGAAGTTGAACTTGTACTTTCGGGGATGCTGGAAAGGAATTCCGGTTTATATGGTACAATTTATAAATATATCAGAAATGTAACTTTTCAGCCGGCGATCGAAAAATTCGACTACAGCTACGTTTTTAATGAAATTCCGACTCACCATTATGTCAACCTGCTCAATTATCAGTTGTGCGAATTATAAGTGGTAGAAATAAAGGCAGGAAAATCATTGCCCCCGGCAACCTTCCGGTGCGCCCTACTACCGATTTTGCCAAAGAAGCGCTATTTAATATTTTAAATAATCATTACGATCTGGAAGGAATTGAGGTATTGGATCTGTTTGCCGGTACTGGTAATATTTCTTATGAGTTCATTTCAAGAAATGCACTGAATGTCCTGGCAGTTGACAACAATCATGCTTGTTTAAAATTCATTCAGCAAACTGCCGCTAAATTAATTTACACAAATTTACATGCCATTCAATCTGATTACAAAGCGTTTATCCTACACACTCAGCAAAAGTGGGATATCATATTTGCTGATCCACCTTATGAAATGCCGGATGTAACTTCATTGCCATCACTTATTTTCGAAAAGCAATTGCTTAAACCGGGTGGAGTTTTTGTTATTGAACATAAGAAAAGTCTTGACTTCATTGAATTCCCTCACTTCGCAGACCACCGGAAATATGGGAATGTAAACTTCAGTTTTTTCACTGAAAAAAATAATTAGAGAATTCATGAGGCAAAGCCTTGTAGTTTTAAAAATATAACTACCTTTGCCCTCCTTTTAAATAAGCTATTTTTAATAAAAATTAAAATTAAATTTATGTTGAACCAGTATGAAACCGTTTTCATTATGACTCCCGTTTTGTCTGATGAACAGATGAAGGAAACGGTAAAAAAGTTTAAAGACTATTTAATTAGTAAGGGGGCTGAAATAGTGCTCGAAGATTATTGGGGAATGAAAAAATTATCCTACCCCATTCAAAAAAAGTCCACTGGATTTTATAATCTTTTTGAGTACAAAGCTGATCCAGGCGTGATCAGAGACTTTGAAGTTGCTTTTAAACGCGATGAGCGCATTTTGCGATTTTTAACTGTAAAACTCGACAAACATGCAATTGCTTATAACGAGAAAAAACGCAAAAAAGCAAAAGAAGAAAAAACCGAAGCTTAATGATTAATTAAAAAGTAAAGAAATGGCACAAGTAAATTCAGACATAAAGTATCTGACACCGATAGCGGTTGATACAAAAAAGAAAAAATACTGCCGGTTCAGAAAAAGCCGGATCAAGTATATTGATTATAAAGATGCGAACTTTCTGTTAAAGTTTGTGAACGAGCAGGGTAAGATTCTTCCCCGCCGGCTCACAGGAACCTCAACCAAGTACCAGAAAAAAGTTGCACAGGCAATAAAAAGAGCAAGACACATTGCAATTATGCCTTACGTAGGCGATTTATTAAAATAAGGAGGTTAATATGGAAATTATATTAAAACAAGATATTCCGAGCCTGGGTTACACAAATGATGTAATCAAAGTGAAGGCAGGCTATGCGCGAAATTATTTGATTCCTAACGGGATGGCTATTCCAGCTACCGAAACCAACAGGAAGATCCTGACCGAAAACGTTAAGCAAAAGTCTTTCAAAGATGAAAAAATCAAAAAAGAGGCTGCTACTTTAGCAAAAGCCCTTGACGGGATTACGGTTAAAATCGGAGCAAAAGCGGCTGAAACAGGTAAAATTTATGGCTCAGTAAACAACATTCAAATTGCAGATGCTATAAAAAAACAATTCAATTACGATGTTGAAAGAAAGAGAATAACCGTTGACGGCGAGCACATCAAAGAATTGGGAACTTATACCGCGGATATTCATTTACATAAGGAAATAAAAGTTACCATCAACTTTGAAGTTTTTGCTGAATAAAACTTAACGACCTACAACAAAAAACCCGGACAAAATCCGGGTTTTTTTTCAGGTCGTTTAAGGTGGGAGTTGCTCAAATGATTTCCATTTGCCTTACTTGGTTGGTATTTAGGGTTTACTTTTCATCTTTTAGTAAATTTATTGTCAGTTGATTTGGTACTCACATTATTACCCTTATTTTCTGTTGTACCCGATACTGTAAATTCAGTAATGAGTAAAATCAACATTACCAGCATAGCAGAATAGATAATAATGTGCAGCGCTGTCTGGTAGGGAATTTTTATTGATTGCTTGATCCACATAAGTCCAGTTTTTATATCGTTTTCTTTTCTCTAATTTTCTTGCCTAAAATTAATATACCCAGGATGAAAATATATAGATGAAAACCACTGAAAAAAAAAACGGCTGAAAACCTCCATTACTTATCCTTAATTCACTGATATTATTTAAGATAATTTATCGGTATTTCTGGTTTTACAGAACAAATGATCATAAATAAAAAATATTTGTGGTAAAAATCTATTACCCAAAGGAGATTTATACCAAAGTGAATAACTGGTGTAAATGGTGAACCTTGTAAAAATATAAATAATCGTGACTAATCAGTCTGCTAACAATCTTATATTTGCTGGATTAGGAGTCTTAGGTGGTATAGGGGAAATACAGGTATAAAGGGAATAAACGTTGCGGTTATGGCAATCTGGTTAGGAAGTGTTAATTTTAAATGTAAAACCCTGTATTTCCTCTATACCATTATACCCTTATTACCCCTTCCCAATACTACGGGATGTGTAGAAAATTTAATTGTTAAAAATATACTGATTAGTTACAAATAATCTAATCAGCCAAATTATTTTCAACCGCCCACCTCACCAATCCGGCTGTATTTTTTGTGCCGGATTTGAACATCAGGTTAGCCCTGTGTTTTTCGACTGTACTAAAACTTATTTCAATCTTTTTTGCAATTTCCGGGCTTGAATACTCATTGCAAATCAAAATCAAAATTTCAAATTCCCTTTCACTTAATGTTGGTAATTCGGCGTAATTACTTTGCTTTTTGGCTAAAAGTTCATCTTTATTTGTTGTAAGACCTTTGCTGAAATACTGCCCCCCATCAAAAACTTTTTGAATGGCTTCGATTAAATCTTGTTTTAACGCATCTTTTAAAAGGTAACCCGATGCACCATTGTGGATCATTCGTTTGATAAAGCGTGATTCATTGTATTGCGAAAGAGCAATAATCTTTATGTGCGGATATTGCCGGCTGATCGCTTTGGTACATTCCAATCCATCCATTTTCGGCATGTTTATGTCCATCAGTACAATATCAACATTGTTCTTTTCCAGTGCTTTTAAAACTCCAAACCCATCATTTGCTTCAGCTACAATGCTGATACCCGAAACATCGAAGAGGGTGGTTTTAATTCCATCAATTATCAAATTGTGATCATCAGCAATTAATACTTTTATCATAATAATTACCTTTATAAAGATGTGGCAAAAGTTTTGTCAAATATATACATTTTCAGAATCGAAGTTTTGAAGAAACAGGGAATCCCAATAATTTTTTTTTTTGAAAGAAAGCCAATTTGAAAATCAACATAAATTATCCCCAAGTGAGAATAATTGTTCGATTCCTAAACCTGCAGCATCAAGTTTCAACGATTTACGTAAGAATCCGGTAGAAAAAAGTCAGGGCTGGAGAAAATCATTTTCGACTGCCCATCGTACCAACCCGGCTGTATTTTTTGCACCGGCTTTGCTGAGTAAATTTGCACGATGACCTTCAACCGTATGAAAACTAACAAAAAGTTTGTCAGCAATTTCCTGGGTAGAATATTCTTTGCATATCAGGTTGAGCACATCCAGTTCACGATTGGTTAGTTTGGGGAAAAGTGATTTCGTGTCTTCATTTTTTAATTCCTGGCTGACCAAAGCCATCGAGAGTCTCTCACAGAAATATTTTTCACCTGAATGAACAGTTCTGATGGCAGCTTCTAAAACATCTTTATCAGCATCCTTTAACAAATAGCCATAGGCGCCGAATTTAATCATTTGTTTTACAAACCGTTTTTCACCAAATTGTGACAGGGCAATTACCCTCGAAAGTGGGAATTTTTTACTTATAATTTTTGTGCAATCAAGCCCGTCCATTTTAGGCATGTTGATATCCATCAGGACGATATCAACCTTTTCTCCAGTTTCCAATGCTCTGATTACCTGGTAACCATCATAAACTTCATGAACAAAATTGAAATCAGGGATATCGTGAAGGGTAGCTTTTATACCATCAATCAGCAGTTGGTGATCATCGGCAATTAAAATATTGATCATCGGATTGTTTTTTAGTTATTGCCTGACAAATTTAACCAAAACAAAAATAAATTGCAAGCAATTTTCTGATTTACTTATATCATTGGTGTCATTTTTATCATTTCTTAACCACAGGCACCTGCATGAAAAATGTTGATCCTTTGCCAGGATTTGATTCTATGGTAACATCCCCATTCAAAAATTTTATCCTCGACAAAATACTCTTCAAGCCAATGGTCTTTAGTTTTAGCATTTCGTCAACATTGAATCCTTTACCATCATCCGAGAATTGAATACTTATATGCGTGGGAAGAAGGTTAATGATTAACGAGATTGTATTTGCATCTGCATGTTTAACAGAATTATTAACCATTTCCTGGATAATCCTGTAAAGCATGATCTCCAGGTTTTCGGGCATGCGCGAAGAAATATTTCCTTCGACGGACAAATCAGCTTTGATTTTTCCCGATTCGTTCATTTGTTCAAACAAATCTGCCAACGCCTCAAAAAAGCCAAGCTTTGTCAATAACCCGGGCATCATGTTATGAGAAATTCTTCTGACATCACCAGTGGCTTGTTCTAACAAATTTGTTGCTTTTTCAATCAGCGATTGATTTTCCGGAATTTTAGATTTTAATGATGAAAATTGCATCTTTACTGTTGAAAGCAGCACACCCAAACCATCATGAAGTTCAGTAGCAATGCGTTTTCGTTCCTCTTCCTGTCCATTCACGATCGAACTTGCAGCCAGCAGTTTCTTTTCTTCTTCCAATTGCACTATTTTCTGTTCGGCGATAATTTTTTCCTTTCGGGCTTTATACCTGATAAAAATCAAAATGAAAACAGCAATCAAGATCAACCCAAGACCTGAAAAGAAAATCATATTTTTCTGATTGGTTCTTTTTCGTAATGTGAGGTCTTTCTGTAAGTTAATGTTTTCAAGGTTAAGAATCTTTGCCTGGTCCTTTTCCTTTTCATATTTCAGGGTCATGCCGGCAATTGCCTTTTTCGACTCTATATTCAGAGCGCTATCTTTAAGGCTATAATATTTAGATTGATAATTAAAAGCATTTTTATAGTCCTGTTTTGTTTCATAAATCTTGTAAATATTATAGTAAACACTTGAAAGCTCATTATAATAGCCTTCTCCCTCTAAGATGTTGATAACTGAATCATAATAAATTAATGCCAGGTTTGCGTTTCCTTTTCTCTCATAGATCAATCCTTTATGTAAAAAACTACTGGAAAGTACGTCAATATCACCCGTAATTTTAGCAATCGAAGCTGATTTATTATAATATTCCAGCGCTTTATCATATTGTTTTTGATCGTCGTAAAAGTTGCCCAGATTTATATAAATGGAAGATAATTCCGACTGATCATTTATCTTTTCAGCCAACTCTGTTGCCAGTAAAAAATAGCGTAATGCTTCTTCAAATTTTAATTCTTTAGTATGAATGATTGCGAGATATTTATAAGCATTAACTTCCAGGTCCGGACGATCAAATTCCTGGCTTAACGAAATACTTCTCTGTGCATATTCTTTGGCTTTCTCGTAATCTTGATTAAGCATATAAATATTGGCAATATTTACCAACCCCACTCCCAATTGAGCTTCTTGTCCGGTTTTTTCGCACAACTTGATGAAATTAAAGAAATAAAAGGCTGCAGAATCATAATTGCCCAAAGTTTCATGCAAACTGCCAAGAGAATTACTAATAAAGATAATCCCTGTCGAATCGTGTAATTGGTGAAACAGAACTTTAGCTTTAGTGAAATACTCAAGGGCTTGCTCCTGCTCGTTTTTGTTTAATAAAATTATTCCCATCAAATTATAATTGTGTGCCAGTTGTCCTTTTATTTGCAATGAGTCATTTATTATAATTGATTTTTGGTTGAATAAAATAGCTGTATCCAAATTACCGGTTTTCATGTATATAATACCCCGTTCAAACCAGGATCCGGCGATTCCTTTTCCAAAATTTAAATCCTTTGAAAGTTGTTCTGCCTGATCACATAATTTTAACGAAAACGCTTTATTGGTCCTGCCATATTTGCGACTTATTTTCAACAAATCCAATACTTTACTCGTATCATTTTCTTGTTTTGCCAAAGTTAATTCGAGACTGTCTTGGGTGTTTTCCTGACCATAATTAGCTGTTGATAAAACTAAAAGAATGATCAAACAAAAAGTAAGTTTTATATTCATCACTATCATATTAAAATTAGTAGTGTTGGTAAATGCATCAAATTATCAGCGTCATTACCGACAATAAAGATAATTTGTTTTCAAATAAGAACGCAAAAACAATTTGGTTTTACTTCCGGATATGGCTAATAAACCTGAGCATCGTGGGTATTAATTGTATTTCTACCGGTAGAATTGCCATTCAAATCAAATACTTCGGTTGAAACGTCGCGTTGCTGACCATCCCATGGAAATTCTTTTATTGCTTCTGCTGTCCGGGATTCTGTTTTGATACCCGACAGTTCAATTCCGTATTCAATGGTCGTTAGCAATGAAGTTTCAACAAATTTAGTTTCTTTAAGTGTTTGACCGGGAGGAAAATAAACTGCAACATGTGATTTAAGTTTCGATCCGTCAGCCTTTTTAAATAATCTGGAAAATGGCTCATAGTAATTCATAGCTTTAAATTTTTAAGTTTAACATTCATTCATTGAGATATATTTGAATTAATTTTCAACTTTATTATATTTTTCAGGTTCAACCGGTATTTCAAAATCATACTTTACTCCCTCATTTAGTTTTGAATCAATTTTTAAGTCACCCTGTAAAAAACCAACCCTTGATTGAATACTGGTTAATCCAAGTGATTTTGATTCAAGTGTTTTATCCAGATCAAACCCTTTGCCATCATCGGAATAATTTATTTTTAAAAGTTTAGGAAGGATTTCCATCCGAAGGAAAACCTTGCCGGCATTGGCATGTTTAAGTGTATTGTTCACCATTTCCTGGAGGATGCGGTAAAGCATTATTTCCTTGTTTTCGGAGAAACGAACGGTTTCGCCAATAATTTCAATTCGAGCTGTCAGGTCAGGCAAATCATTGAGGTTATCAAACAAATCTTCTAAAGCTTCGAATAATCCAAATTTTGTTAATAATCCCGGCATCATGTTATGCGATATTTTCCTTACATCGCCTGTCGCCTGCTCAAGTAATTTGGTTGCTCTTTCTATCAGGGGACGGTTTTCGGGACTCTTGTCCTTAATGGCACTAAACTGCATTTTGGCTGTTGAAAGCAACACACCCAGGCCATCGTGAAGTTCTTTGGCTATACGTTTGCGTTCAACTTCCTGCCCTTCAACTATAGCACGTGCAGCAAAGAATTTTTTCTCGTCTTCCAGTTGCCTTATTTTTTGTTCAGCTATAATTTTATCTTTTCTGGTTTTATGCCTGTAAAATCCGAAAGCAAACAGTATGACCACGATGGAGCCAAAACCTGTGAACATGTAAATATTTCTTTGGTTGGTCCGCTTTCTCAGTTCCAGGCCTTTTGATAGATTTTCATTTTCCAGTAAAAGTATATGACCCTGATCTTTTTCTTTTTCGTATTTGAGTTGCAAATTGGTAATGGTTTCATTCTTTTCAACATTAAATATTGAATCTTTTAATGCGACCTGTTCAGTTTGAATCTTATAGGCTTTTTCAAAGTCCCCCATAAGCTCATACGTTTTATGAATATTATATAAAACTTCAATAATTCTGTTTGGCAGAGCAGTTAGCCTGGCGATTACCAAACATGAATCATATATTTTCAATGCCTCCTTGTAATTTTTCCTGCGTTCATAAATCAACCCGATATTTTTATAAGCAGCAATGAGTCCATCAATATAACCTGCCTTTTCATAAAAATCTTTTGCCGAGTTATAATAAACCAGTGCCTTATTATAGTCTTTCAATTTTTCATAAATGTTGCCTATATTGTTATTTACATTTGCTAACCCAGAAATATTATTGGTCTTGTTGTTTTGATCCAGACAAATATTATAGAATTTCAGCGCCTCATCATATTTTCCCTCATCATAGGAAATATTTCCGAGGTTGTTGTTCGCTATGCTTAAAAATCTTACATTATTGTATTTGATATTTATTTGGATACTTTCAAGGAAGTAGTACCTGGCTTTGGAAAAATCTAATAGTTCGTAATAGGAGATCCCAAGATTGACATATCCTTTACCTAATCCTTCCTCGTTGTTTAGTTTTTCGCAGAGTTTGAGGTAATCAAGAAAAAAAAGAATTGCAGAATCATACTCTGCCTGCCTCATGTACACAATTCCCAGGCTGTTTAATGAATTCATATAACCGGAGGAATCTCCAATCTCCTTATAGATTGAGAAAGCCTTCAGGTAGTAATTACGTGCAGGCAAATGCCCCTCCGTTCGGAAAATAATTCTACCATGATTTAAATAACTGTCTGCCAATCTCTTTTCATCCCCAGTCGAATCGGATAAATGAGTTGCTTTTCTGCTAAAGATCAGGGCTGAGTCAAATTGCCCTGTAATAGTGTAAATATTGCTTTTCAACAGGATAGCGTCTATGATCCCGGTTGCAAATTTTAACTTTGAGGACAAATCGTAAGCCCGGATAGCATATTTCATTGCTTTGTTCGGATCGTTGTTGACGTATTCACCGCTAATCAATAGCAATGATTTTACTTTGGAGGTATCCTCAGGCTGCTGCTCTATTTTAAGCAGCAGGCTATCAGGATCATAACCTGCAAATGAATCAAATACGCTCAGGCAATAAACAACACCTACGAGGACCAATATCCTGACATTTAAGAACAATTTCATTCCTAACTATTTAAATTAAATAAGTACGCCCTTTAGGAATGCTAATCAGCTACATCCGTAACTTTGGATGTTGTTCCTGCTGGTGAAGTTGTATCAATTATAGTATTTATTACTTGAATTGGGGGAGTCGATAACCAACTTATTTTTTGAGTTGCCTCTGCATGACTTTTAGTATCATCATTTATTGAATAAGATGCTAAATAAGTAATTTCTATTGACGTTTCCACTTCCTTTCCTGCTTTTTCTGCGTCCATTAAGAGTTTCTGATCATCAGTACTACCAGTGTATATCTTTGAAGGATTAATAATGCTTTTCAAAATTAATTTTAATCCTCCTTTTGTACTGTCAACTATTACTGTTGAATGTATTTCTTCGTTTAAAGGAAAGCATGCTAAACCTGATTCCACTGTTAACGGTGAATTTGTAACTTGTGTCATAACTTTAAATTTTAGTGGTTAATTAATAATGTTTTGTTTTGAAAATATCTACTAAAATACGATTATTCACGCTCTGAAAGCAAGTTTTTTCTTAAAATTTTCATTGCAACAATTCAATATCCGAATTTTCGGCAGCATTAATCTTTACTCCCTTCACCCAATCGGGTAAGCTCTTCACCCGAAAAACCACTTCAATATCAAGCTCAACATTGGTCAACTCTTCGCCGGAGGTATCAAGCACAAAATCGAGTTCATAAATACCGTCTTCAGGAATTGTTTTGTACTCGCGGGGCACTAAAACAGGTGCGATGAGTTTTCTCAATTCAGCAATACCTTTGGCCTTTATTGCCATCAAATCCGGTTCAGTATCTTCCTTTATTATCCGGATATCTTTTACAAAGCGTATTTTCCCATTCATGAAGCAATATTAATATCCGTTTTAGATAATTATATAGATGAAAACCACTGAAAAAAAAAACGGCTGAAAACCTCCATTGAGATTCATTGATCAGATGGCAAAATCGCAATATTTTCCTTCTATTTAGTTGATGAATGGTATTTTACATCAGGCACAATTTATATTATTCACTATTAAGCCTCACCTATTTTTTTCAGAAATTTGGCAGGTTGCCGAATAAAACAGGGTCAGTCGCATACGAATGGGTAGGATTGGCGATAAAAACAGGGTCAGTCGCATACGAATGGGTAGGGTTGACGAATAAAACAGGGTCAATCGCATACTATAAGATCAGTCAGACGAAAAAAAGTGCCGCTGTAGCACGCAACATGGGGGGCTATTCTTTACTTTTTGCGCTCAATCGTAAAATCCACCAACTGCTTCAGTGCGGTTTTTGATTCTGAATCGGAAAATTCATCGAGGATTTGCATGGCTTTGTCGTGATAGAAAACCATTTTTTGGCGGGCATAATCAATACCGCCGCTTTGGTTCACCCTGCTGATAACACTGGCAACCTTCTCTGGATTGTTATTATGGTTTTTTACAATATTGATGATCTTTCTTTTTTCGACAAAGCCAGAATTGTTCAGCAGGTAGATCAAAGGAAGGGTCATTTTCCGTTCTTTGATGTCAATTCCGTTGGGTTTGTCCGCACTTTTCGAAGATTCATAATCAAAAATGTCGTCCTTGATCTGAAAGGCTATTCCAACATTCTCGCCGAAGGTTTTCATTTTCTTTATCATATCAGGTTCAGCATTTACCGAAGCCGCCCCGGCAGCGCAGCAGGAGGCAATTAGCGAAGCCGTTTTTTTGCGGATGATTTCGAAATAAATATCCTCGCTGATGTCGAGTTTGCGTGCTTTTTCAATCTGGAGCAACTCCCCTTCACTCATTTCGCGGGTAGCTTCCGAAACGATTTTCAGCAGGTCGAATTCATTGTTATCCAACGAAAGCAGCAATCCTTTCGAAAGCAAATAATCGCCAACCAACACAGCGGCTTTGTTTTTCCAAAGTGCATTGATCGAAAAAAAACCCCGCCTGATGTTGGAATCATCCACCACATCGTCGTGTACAAGTGTGGCTGTATGGAGCAGTTCGATAAGGGAAGCAGCGGTAAAGGTAGATTCGTTCACCTCGCCGTTGACCCTTGCACTCAAAAACACAAACATGGGGCGCATTTGTTTGCCTTTGCGCTTAATGATGTAACGGGTAATGATGTCCAGCAGGGCAACATTGCTCTTCATTAAGTCCTTGAATTTCTTCTCAAACTCATCAAGGTAAGATTGTATCGGCTGTTTTATTTCGTTGAGTGTCGCCATGAATTATAATGGTTCAAAATTAATAGAAAAATGATGATGAGTTTATAATTTTCGGAAATACTTAACGGATATAAATCGCCATAACTTTCATTTCATGTATTTCCTGTATAAAACTATTTTTGCAAGGAATAAAATTGGGATTTATGGCGACTTTTCTTTTTGAAGATATCATTTTCGGTCCGGTAAAAAGCAGGCGATTCGGGGTTTCGTTAGGGATCAACCTACTGCCTGCAGGTTATAAAAACTGTACCTTTAATTGTATTTACTGCGAATGCGGATGGACATTCAAAAACAAAACAACTGAACATGAGTTGCCAGTAAGGGAAGACATTTATGCGATGCTTGAGAAAAAACTCATGGAAATGAAGTCACTTGGACAATCGCCTGATAATATAACCTTTGCCGGAAACGGCGAACCCACCATCCATCCT
Organism: uncultured Bacteroidales bacterium; assembly: GCA_963840975.1. Classification (GTDB taxonomy): domain Bacteria; phylum Bacteroidota; class Bacteroidia; order Bacteroidales; family JAADJA01; genus JAADJA01. Next base: position 183,817 of record CAWJBC010000006.1, read on the forward strand.
GAGTTTGCAAAAGTAATAGATGACACTATTAAATTAAGAAATCGTTTCTTTCCCAAAGCAGCAATCACCGTTTTGTCCAATTCAACCATGCTTCATAAACATGAGGTTGTTGATGCATTGAATAAAATTGAAAACAATGTACTTAAGTTGGATACAGCCATTGAAGAAACATACCGGCTTTTAAACCAGCCTTATTCCAAAACTCCCCTCCGGACGATCATTGACAATATCAAACAATTCGATAGCAGACAAATCATCCAGACGCTTTTTATAAGAGGAGAGGTTAACGGCAAACGGGTTGACAATACAACTCCGGCCGAAATCACAACATGGCTGGAAGTAATAAAAGAAATTGCTCCGCGGTATGTGATGGTTTATCCGATTGCAAGGGATACACCGGTTGCAGGTCTGGAGAAAATTCCCAAAGCCGAGCTTGATAAAATTTCTTCTATGGTTCAGGCGTTGGGTATAGAAACAAAAACATATTACTGATGAAAGGTCAAATAACTGAATATCCTGCAAAAATTCTGATGGCATTTAGCGAAGCTGTTAACGGAAACGAAAAAATATTTGACTGGTTGCTCAAAAATGGATATCCCGAACTTGCTGCGCTTTCAAAAGCAATCAGAGGAAGTGACGAGGCTTTCAGATGGTTAATGCAAAATGGATTCCCGCAACTTGCGGCTTTGGATATGGCAATTGTAAATGATAAAAAAGCTTATGAATGGCTCGATAAATATAAATTCCATTTCCTCATCGTTTTGGCAGATGCCAGCCGGGGCAAGGATGAAGCGATACGCTGGCTTGCCCAGCGCAATCTGCATATTTTTATCCACATTTCAAAACAGATTAAGAAATTTACCGATAACCAAAAGTTTGACTATCATAAGTTGCATTTTTAGGATTTTCTAAATCAGTTTTTCAATTTTACACCTCATTTTGCCAGGGAAAAATTATCCTTTCATCATGAAAACTGATAGGTTCATACAGTAATTAATGTGCTTCACACAATAACCCGGACTTTTGTAAACCTGACATCTTAAATTATATAAATTTGTCAGGGCAGATAAAAAGATATACCAGGTACCCTGCCTGCCGTTTGGGAAGAAAGGAACGGCGGGCAGGTTTGGTTATTCTGAAAATTGGCATCTATTCATTGGTCGTGCAAACAGATGAAATAATAAAACCTGATGATTTTGGGGATGCCTTTAGTGGGCTGGTACAACCCAATTCCGGAGCAGTGATCGGTCATCTTGATGTATAAACGAAAGTTTGTTGTGTATTTAACCAATACCGGACCTACAAAACTTACTTTCAACCTGATACAAAATAACAGCTCCGATCAATTGATCTCACGGCTTATTCTGCAGCCCGGTGAATTTAAGAGTCTGGATATTAATAATGCTGTCGGTAAAAAAAGCCAAACTTTACAAGTATTAAATAATCATCCGCAAACAGAAGGAACTTTCATTATCCTCGTCAAAGATGGCAAATTGAGATTTTCCGGATGGAACTGACGTTGGATTTCCATTTATAGCTTTAAATTTCGCCCTCCATCTTGTCTAAAAATTTGCCTTAGCCATTTCGTTTTTAGTTTTATCTTTGCACCCGGTTTCATTCGGTAATCAGGTTAGTTTCCGCACGAATGATTAAGCAGAACACAAATACATTAATTCATCAAGCAACTTGAAAAATATCAGGAATTTTTGCATCATTGCCCATATTGATCACGGGAAAAGTACACTGGCGGACAGATTATTGGAATTCACCGGAACCGTCACCGGTCGTGACTTGCAAGCTCAGGTGCTCGATGATATGGATTTGGAACGGGAGCGGGGCATCACTATTAAAAGCCACGCCATTCAAATGGACTATGAAGATGAAGGTGAAAAGTATATCCTGAACCTGATTGACACTCCCGGCCATGTTGATTTTTCGTATGAAGTATCCCGTTCAATCGCGGCTTGTGAAGGTGCCTTGCTTATTGTGGACGCAACACAGGGAATTCAGGCACAAACCATTTCAAATCTTTACCTCGCTCTGGAACACGATCTGGAAATCATCCCGGTGTTGAATAAGATGGATCTGGAAGCTGCCATGCCCGAAGAGGTAAAAGACCAGATCGTTGACCTTATCGGCTGCCGAAGAGAAGACATCATCGAAGCCAGTGGTAAGACAGGTTATGGAGTTGATAAAATCCTGGATGATATTATTTCTAAAATACCAGCACCTAAAGGTGATCCGGATGCTCCATTACAGGCATTGATTTTTGACTCCATTTTTAATTCGTACAGGGGTATCATAGCCTATTTCAGGATTATAAACGGAACGATACATAAAAATGATTTTGTAAAGTTTATTGCCACCGGCAAAGAATACTATGCCGATGAAGTCGGCGTGATGAAAGTGAAACTGGATCCAAAACAAAAACTTAGCGCCGGTGACGTCGGGTATATAATCTCCGGGATTAAAACCTCTAAGGAAGTGAAAGTTGGTGACACCATTACTCAAGTTGAGAACCCAAGTTTAAAAGCCATCGAAGGATTTGAAAACGTGAAACCGATGGTTTTTGCCGGTATTTATCCTGTAGATGCTGATGATTACGAGGAACTTAGATCGTCACTTGAAAAACTTCAGTTGAACGATGCCTCCCTCACCTTCGAACCGGAATCATCAGCGGCATTGGGTTTTGGTTTCCGTTGCGGATTTCTTGGACTCCTTCACATGGAGATCGTTCAGGAAAGGCTCGACCGTGAGTTTGATATGGATGTGATAACAACAGTCCCTAACGTATCTTTTAACGTGATCACGAACAAGGGCGACATCATTGAAGTTCATAACCCATCCGGAATGCCGGACCAAAAATATATTGGTCACATTGAGGAGCCTTACATCATTGCACAGATCATTTCAAAGGCTGAATATGTCGGCAGCATTATGAAGTTATGTATTGACAAACGTGGCGTACTGAAAAACCAGGTATATATTGGTGTTGACAGAGTTGAAATCACCTTTGAAATGCCGCTGAGTGAAATTGTTTTTGATTTTTATGATAAGTTGAAAAGCATCTCAAGGGGGTACGCTTCATTTGATTATTTTCAGTCGGGTTATAAAGAAGCCAGACTTATTAAACTCGATATTTTATTGAATGGTGAAACAGTAGATGCACTATCAACACTTATCCATTTTGATCATGCTTACAGTTTTGGGCGACGGATGTGTGAAAAACTCAGTGAACTTATCCCAAGGCAGCAATACGATGTAGCGATTCAGGCAGCTATCAGTTCAAAGATCATTGCCCGTGAAACGGTAAAGGCGCTTCGCAAAGATGTTACCGCCAAATGTTATGGCGGTGACATTACCCGAAAACGAAAACTGCTCGAGAAACAAAAAAAGGGTAAGAAAAGGATGCGGCAGGTTGGTAATGTAGAAGTTCCACAACAGGCTTTCCTCGCTGTTCTGAGATTGGATTAGAAAATTCCGCTTCCATCAAATCAAATTTGCCTGTTTGTCAAAACCTTTGTAATTTTCCGGCGTTTTAAATAATAAGCGCTGCGTTTTATTGTTTAATTTAGCATAATATTCATCCGCACTTGTTGGAGATAAATGTACAATAAAGTTTTTCCAAATCGTTTCGACCGGATAGCTAAGGTATTTTTCCTTTTGCTTATTATGGTTTTGGCAGATGCTGATGTTTCTGCTCAATTCTACAACGGGTCACAAATGAGTTTTGGGAAAAACCGTGTTCAATACAAAGAATTCCAGTGGACTTTTTACAAATTCGACGATTACGATATTTACTTCTATCTCGGAGGAAAGGAATTGGCGCTATATACAGCCAAATACGTTAAAGATCACCTGGATGAAATTGAAGATAAACTCGATACAGGGCTTGATGATAAAATCCAATTTATCGTATTCAATAATCTCACCGATCTTAAGCAAAGCAACATCGGACTGATAAGTGATGAACAATATAACACTGGTGGGATTACACATATTATCGGTAAAAAAGTGTTTATTTATTTTGATGGTAGCCATTCAAATTTCAACAGGCAAATCAGGGCAGGTGTCGCCCAATCTATCGTTAACCAGCTTTTGTATGGCAGCACCATCGGGTCACAGATGAAAAACACTTCACTTTTTCCTTTCCCTGACTGGTATATGAGAGGGCTGGTTTCTTATGTGTCGGAGGATTGGAATACCCAAATTGATAACCTGGTGAAAGATGGAATTTTGTCGGGTAAATTCGATAAGTTCAATCAACTCACCGGTGATGAGGCGACTTATGCCGGTCATTCTTTCTGGCGTTATATAGCCGAGAAATACGGACATTCCACCATTTCCAACATTGTTTACATGGCTAAAGTCAGCCGCAGGCTCGAAAGTGGATTTCTTTATGTTTTGGGGGTTTCGTTCAAAACACTTCAAGCAGAAGCCCTGGCTCATTACCGGGAACTTTACTTACAGAGCGAATCCATCAGAGATTTTCCAAATGAATCTCTGCTTAAGAAAGTCAAGCCACAGCGAACATACAGCCGGCTCAAGCTTAGTCCCGATGGAAACAACCTGGTTTACACCTATAATCACTACGGACAGTATAAAGTAAAGATGAGGAACCTCATTACGGGTAAGAATAAAAAACTAATGAAAGCAGGTTTCCGGCTCGAAGACAAAGTGGACTATTCTTATCCAATTTTGGCATGGCATCCTTCAGGGAAAATATTGAGCATTTTGGTCGAAAAGAAAGGTGAAATATACCTTTATTATTACCTGATGGATGAAAAGAAGATGGAAAGGGTAATTCTTTACCAGTTCGAAAAAGTTTTGGATATGGCATATTCATCCGACGGAAGAAGCATGGTAATGTCGGCTGTGCAAAATGGTCAATCGGATATTTTTGTGTATGATATCGGATCCAATTCATACGAACAGATCACCAGGGATCATTTTGATGATTTGTACCCGCGATTCATTAATAATTCAAAAGAAATTGTTTTCAGTTCAAACAGGATCAACGATACCATCCGGTTTGAAAATAAGTACAAGCCCGGAAAAGTCCAGGAGCGGTTTGACCTTTTCCTGTATGATTACCAAAAGAAAAGCAACCTGTTACGCTGGGTGACCAAAACCCCTTTATCGAATGAAGTAAATGCTATGGAGTACGAAAAGAATTACATTTCGTATCTCAGCGACAAAAATGGAATTTTCAACCGATATATAGGGCAGTTCGACAGTACCATCAGTTACATTGATACCACGACTCATTATCGCTATTTCACCAATTCATTCCAGGTTACCGATTATTCCAGAAACATCGTTGAGCATGATATAGTTCCTGAGATCAATAAAGTTGCACAGGTAATTTATAAAGACCGGAAATATTTTATGCAGGTTTATGATCAGTTGCCGGTACATTCCCTCGAAGCTGTCACTCCCATCAATTCCAGCTATATGAATCAACTGGTTGATATCTACGGTAAAAGAACGGATCCTACCCCTGCCGAAAAGTTAAAAGAAAGCTCAGGAGAAACCACAAAAAGAAAAGGGTTTGCAACTGCCCATGTGAGTGACGCGGTGAAAGAGTTAAAAGAAATTATTGGTGTTGACACAATCAGCAGTGATGGAAAAATAAATGTAAAGGACTACCAGTTTGATTTTAAAGATTACCTGGATAAAGCCGGGATAAACAAAGATTTTACCATGCTGGACGTTCCACTTCCCGGACAAAAGAAAAAGGATGAGGACGATCCTCCCAAACGGCTCAATTACAACGTTGAGTATTTTATCAATCAGGTTACCACACAAATTGATTTTTCATATTTAAACCAAAATTATCAGCCTTATTCCGGGTCCAGGTCGCCTATTTACCTAAACCCGGGATTTAATTTGCTTCTGCAGGTTGGGATCACCGATCTGCTTGAAGATTACAGGATAGTCGGAGGAATCAGGTTGAATCTGGATCTGGCGAATAATGAATATCTATTGTCTTTTGCAAATTTAAAAAAACGCATTGATAAAGAAATCATTTTTCACCGACAGGTAAATGAGTATAACTTTCAGAATGTGGCTTTCTTCCGCATTTTTACGCATGAGTTTTTTTATATTTTGAAGTATCCCTTCAGCCCTGTGCTTGCATTGAAGTCAACTCTATTATATAAGTACGAAAGAGGAGTTTTCCGGGCAACAGATGTCAATACTTTAAGTTTTCCTGAATTAACCGATCATATTGGTTCTGTCAAGGAGGAGTTGATTTACGACAATACCAAAAGCCTGGGACCCAATCTGTTTGATGGAACCCGGTTTAAAATCTTTGGAGAATATTATCAATCCATCAAAGAACTGGATGCCAACCTTGCGGTAGTCGGGATTGATTACCGCAATTACCAACGTTTACACCGGACTCTGATCTGGGCTAACCGCTTTGCATACAGCACCTCATTCGGTAACAATAAATTGATTTATTACATGGGTGGAGTAGATAACTGGTTGTTTCCGGAATTTAACACAAACACACCGGTTGATCCTTCGCAACCTTATGCCTACCAGACATTGGCAACCAACCTCCGTGGATTTGACCAAAACATTAGAAATGGAAACAGTTTTGCTGTGATCAATAGTGAAATTCGTTTTCCGATATTCCGGTATTTTGCAAATCGCCCGATCAAATCTGATTTTGCAAGTAACTTTCAGATCGTTGGATTTGGAGATGTTGGAACTGCCTGGACCGGATTGCATCCCTGGTCGGGTGATAATTTCCTATTCACCAACAACATCCAGCGTCCGCCGTTGAACATAACGGTAAAGGTGCAGAAAGAGCCAATTGTCGGCGGTTTTGGATTTGGTGCCCGCACAAGGTTACTTGGTTATTTTATCCGGGGTGACGTAGCCTGGGGTGTTGAAGATGGAAAAGTTCAACCCGCGATTTTTTATTTAAGTTTGAGCTTGGATTTTTAAACCAGATGAATTTTTACATTCGTCCCAGCCCACTCTTTTTACTAATCGCCTAAAAACCTGTAACCAATTCCTGATTCGGTAATAATAAATTGGGGTTTTAAATGATCATCTTCGATTTTTTTTCGCAGTTGCGCTATGAAAACCCGCAAATATTGAGTCTGATTGATATACCCAAATCCCCAGATCTCCCTGAGAATATATTGATGAGTAAGCACTTTGCCTGAATTTTTAGCCAGAAGCGAAAGCAATGAAAACTCTGTTGAAGTAAGCTTTACCAGCTCTCCACGTTTTTTAATGATATGCTTTGGAATATCAATGGTCAGGTTTTGAAATGATAATAATGCGTTTGAATCAGCATCTCTTTGTAAAAACCTGAAAGCAGACCTGATTCGAGCCAGTAACTCACCTGTTCTGAAGGGTTTGGTCAGGTAATCATTAGCCCCGTTATCCAGCGCTTTTACAATATCTCCCTCTGAATTCCTAACGGATAGAATGATGATCGGGTTCAAATACCATTCCCTTAATTTCAATAATACTTCCTGACCATCCAGATCGGGGAGTCCCAAATCCAAAATGATAACAGCAGGATTGTATGTTGCAGCAATGACAATTCCTTCATTCCCGTTGACAGCTTCTTTTACTTTATAACCATTGGCACCAAGGGTAATCTCAAGAAGACGCAGAATCTGGACTTCGTCATCAATAATTAATATTGTATTTTCACCTGTCATTTTATTAATTTTTTTCGATCATAGCTAAATCAGGAGTTTCAGTCGGAATTTTAACGGTTATTTGCGCGCCTCCGTTTCTCCTGTTTTCAACTTTTACCATACCGTTATGGGCATCTACAAAACCTTTAACGATTGATAACCCCAATCCCGTACCCACACTTTGGGTTCCAACCACGCGGTAAAATTTATTAAATACCAGAGGAATTGCATTTTCAGGAAATCCGGGACCTCTATCCATAATTTTCAGGATAAAATGAGGCCTGTCATAATACATTTTAATCCTTATGGTCGTATTTGGAGGACTGTATTGCGCAGCATTCAGGATAAGATTATGCAGCACTTGTTCCATCAAACCGAAATCAAATTTTACCAAAGGCATGTTTTCAGGTATAACAATATCAAGATTGAAGTTTTTGATTTCACCTTTCAGATTTTCCATTACTTTATTAACCAGGTCGTGGACATCATGCCAATCAAGATGAGGAGTAATGCGGCCCGTTTCAAGCCGCGACATGTTCAACAGGTTTTCTATCAGCCGGTTCAAACGTTCGGAAGCCCTGAAAATTTCACTGTGAAGCTGGTCGGTGGTTTGCTTGTCAAATTTTTTGGAAATCAAAGCTTCTGAAGATCCTATTATTGTGGCAACCGGAATTCTCAATTCATGCGAAATGGAATTAAAAAGAGTTTTGTAAAGTTTATCCGATTCGTCAAGAATCATTGCTCTTCTTGCAAATTCGTTTAAAAATTCACGTTCCAAAGTATTTGATATCTGAACATTAAAAGTATCCCAGAAAATCTCTTCTTCTGCGTTAAATCCCCTGGGATTTTTAATAGCAACAACACCTATCCGTAATCTGTTTCCAAGTAACGGGTAAAAAGTAAATTCGGTGGAAGGAAGCGTATCGGTATATTTTCCAGCCTTTCGTGAATGCTGGTTAACCCATGCAGCAATGCTCATTTCTGCATCAGATAATTTAATCTGTGTTTCATGCCGGATGTGACCTGAAAGTTCATTGTTTTGTTCCTGCAGGATAAAAACACAATCAAAGTTGAAATGCCTTTTGATGTTCTTTATGGCGATTTTAAGTACCTGGTCAATTCCTGTTGTTAATGAAAGTTCCCTTGTCAACTTATAAAGTGCATTGGTGCGTTCTTCCCTGACCCTTGTCATTTTTTCCTGCTTGCGGACTCTTGTAGTTAAAATACCATTAAGCAAAGCAATAAAAAAATACATGCCAACCATCATCACATCTTCAGTTTTTTCAATATGAAACGTTAAAACAGGAGGAATGAAAAAATAGTTCCAAAGCATGGCGCTTAATGCGGCACAGAGCAGTATGGGTCCTGTTCCAAAGAAGATAGCCAGAATCGAAACAGTAAACAGCAATGCCAATGCTGCTACCTGATAGCCCATAAATTCCTTAAAAGGAAGAAAAATCAACGCTGTAAGAATTGTGACAAGTCCGGCAAGAAAGTATTGAGAGAACCCAGAAGAAAAGGAAGGAAGTGAAATGTATTTTTTATACTTTATGTCCGTTGAAACATCAGAACCGAGCACATACACATCAATATTACCGCTGTATCGGATGAGTTTGCTTACAAGATTTCCCAATCTAAGCAACGACAGCAAATTTCTATGTCGCGGCTTACCAATTATGATATGAGTAATGTTTTCCTTTTGGGCGATATTCAAAATCGCCTTTACCATGTCATCATTGGAAGTTGTAATAAACTCCGCGCCGAGTTGTTTGGCCAGGTTGATGTTTTTGCTGAGTTGAGTTTGCTGGGCATCATTTAGTTTACGCGGTGATTCAACATGCAGTGCCAGCAGAGATGCTCCCATAGTATATGAAAGGTTTTTTGCCCACCGCAACAATTTGGCTGAATGTGGACTTGGCCCTATTACCGCCATCAAATGAAAACCTGATTTCCAGGGTCCGGTAATTCGTTTTAGCTGCATATATTGCCGGAGTTGTTTATCCACTCTGTCGGCAACAATTCGAAGCGCCATTTCCCTCAGTGCAGTTATATTCCCCTTACGAAAAAAATTCTGGATAGCATCCCTGGTTTGTTCAGTCGTGTACACCTTTCCATCTATAAAACGCTGCAGCAATTCATCCGGTGTAATATCAACCAGCTCAACCTCATCGGCTTTTTCGAAAATTTCATCCGGAATTGTTTCTCTAACTATTATGCCGGTAATTTGAGCTACAGTATCCGACCTGCTCTCCAAATGCTGAACGTTAAGGGTAGTATAAACATCAATCCCGTTGTCAAGAATATCCATAATATCCTGGTACCTTTTCAAGTGGCGGCTTCCGGGTGCATTGGTGTGTGCGAGTTCATCAATAAGCACTACCTGAGATTTCCGGGTCAGAATGGCATCAATATCCGTTTCATGTAAAACCGTGCCCTTATAATCAATATTTTTATTTGGAATAAGCTCAAGTCCTATAATCAGCTCGTTGGTCTCCTTTCGGTTATGTGTTTCAACATATCCGATGATTACATCCTTGCCTTTTGATTTGTCAAGTTGTGCTGATTGAAGCATGGTAAAAGTTTTTCCCACTCCAGCGCACATCCCGAAAAATATTTTTAATCTTCCCCTGTTTAATTTTTCTTCTTCAAGTTTAATCGAAGCAAGCAATTCGTTAGGATCGGGCCTATTATCCTCGTAATGATTCATCGTATTTTTTGAAGCTCTAAATTTAATAATAAAACGTTAATCCGCTCTTCTCCAAAAATCATGTATTGAGGTCTTTCAGTTTGTCTGTTTATGATTTCCAACAATTGCTCTTTTTCTGATGCTGAAAAATTCCTGGCTGTGCAAATTCTTTCTACCTGCAATAGTGCCGACTTAGGAGAAATATGGGGATCCAGCCCGCTGGCAGAGGCAAAAATCATTTCAGAGGGAACTGTTTCCTCAGAATTCAGTAAATTATCCTGAATGAACCTCGTCTTTCTGACTTCAACAAGCTCTTTAAGTTTTTTACTGGTAGGCCCCAAGTTTGATCCGCCGGAAGGTAAAGGATTATAATCAATTGCTGATGGCCTTGACCAAAAGAATATGGAACTGTCAAACCTTTGTCCGATCAGTTCTGATCCTGCCACCTTGCCATCGGATATAATCAGGCTACCATTGGCCTGATGATTAAAAAACATCCACGAAAGCCCAGTTATAAATACCGGGTAAATAATTCCCGTTGACACAGTCATGATAATTAGCAATTTAATTGCCTTCCAAATTTGTGCTTTCATGTTCCGTGAGATTAAATCATTTTCAAATTTACAATTATTAGATCAATCAATTTTATCCCTATAAAGGGAATGACCAATCCACCAAAACCGTAAATCAAAAGGTTACGGCTCAATAGTTTATTTGCAGAAACGGGGCGATACTTTACTCCTCTTAATGCAATAGGGATTAGTAAAACAATAATGAGTGCATTAAATATTACAGCACTTAATATTGCACTTTCCGGTGAAGAAAGCCTCATTATATTGAGTGCTTCCAGTGGTCCTCTGGTACCAGGTATGGAATATAGCGTTGTTCCAATAGCCGGTATTATAGCGAAGTATTTTGCAACATCGTTTGCAATGCTAAATGTCGTCAAAGCACCACGGGTCATTAACAATTGCTTTCCTGTTTCTACAACTTCAATCAGTTTGGTTGGATTACTATCGAGGTCAACCATGTTCCCTGCTTCGCGGGCTGCCTGTGTGCCTGTGTTCATGGCAATTCCCACATCGGCTTGTGCAAGGGCGGGAGCGTCATTGGTCCCGTCACCAATCATTCCGACCAAATGACCATTGGCTTGTTCCTGCTGAATCAGGTAAAGCTTATCCTCGGGTTTTGCCTCAGCCAGAAAATCATCAACTCCTGCTTCTGCTGCAATGGCTGCAGCTGTTTGTGAATTATCACCGGTTATCATCACAGTTCTGATACCCATTGTACGGATTTGAGCAAACCTTTGCCTTATGCCCCCTTTGATGATATCCTTCAGTTCAATAATCCCAAGCACCCGATTATTTTCTGCCACAACTAAAGGTGTAGCACCTCTTATAGCAACTGAGGAGACAGCCTCTGCAACTTTGGCTGAGAAAAAACCATCATTTGACTCAACAAACTTCTTAATTGCATCAGCAGCTCCTTTCCTGATGCGTTTGGTATTTCCGTTGGATAAATTCACGTCCACACCACTCATCCTCGTTTGGGCTGAGAAAGGAATAAAAACCGTTTCAGAGGATTCAATCTCTCTTCCACGAAGATTGAATTTATCCTTGGCAAGTACAACAATTGACCTGCCTTCAGGGGTTTCGTCGGTAAGAGAGGATAATTGGGCAGCATTTGCTAATTCTTCTATTGTAACATCGTCAGTTGGAATAAAGTTGGAAGCCATCCTGTTTCCAAGGGTGATGGTTCCTGTTTTATCCATCAACAGCACATCCACATCCCCGGCGGCTTCAATTGCTTTACCGCTCGTTGCAATTACATTCTTTTTTAGCAGTCTGTCCATACCGCTGATGCCAATTGCACTTAGCAGACCGCCAATAGTTGTCGGAATAAGGCAAACAATTAAAGAGATCAAAATAGGTAAAGAAAGATTTTCAAGAGGAGATAATCCGGAAGCCATAAGACTATAACCATAAAAAGCCGGAAGTGTAATTACTGCTAAAAGAAAAATAATCGTTAATCCGGATAATAATATAGTAAGAGCAATTTCATTGGGAGTTTTTTGTCGCTTCGCACCTTCAACCAATGCAATCATCCTGTCTAAAAAAGTTTTACCTTGTTCGGAAGTAACCTGGATTTTGAGCCAGTCGCTGATCACTTTTGTACCTCCGGTTACGGCACTCCGATCACCTCCACTCTCGCGGATAACTGGAGCAGATTCACCGGTTATGGCCGATTCGTCAACACTTGCAACCCCTTCAATTACTTCCCCGTCAGCCGGTATGATATCACCGGCGGCACAACTTACAATGTCACCTTTTTTCAAATCGGTTGCCCAGACTTCTTCTTCTTTTCCCCGGACAATTCTTCGGGTTTTTGTCTGGGTTCTGCTTTTCCTTAAGCTATCAGCCTGAGCTTTTCCTCTTCCTTCTGCTATGGCTTCCGAAAAATTGGCAAACAAAACGGTAAACCAAAGCCAGATAGTTATTTGAAAATTAAAGGATGAAAATTGACTTCCGAAAATTTCAACAAAGACAATCATAGTAGTTAAGAGCGCACCAACAGCAACTATAAAAATTACCGGATTTTTAATAAGGGTGACCGGATTCAATTTGACAAATGAAGCCAGGACAGCATCAATTATTATTTTTTTGGTGAATAGAGAGCTATTTCTTTTCTCCGCTGATTTCATTATTTTAATATTTAAAAGGCTATGCCCGCATTCATAAGAAAATGTTCAACGATAGGCCCCAATGCAATGGCTGGAAAAAATGTTAATCCTCCAATGATGAGTATTACTCCGATCAATAAGTTAATAAACAACCAGTTTTTTGTGCTGAAGGTTCCTGATGAAAGAGGAGTTGTTTTTTTTCTCGCCATGCTTCCGGCAATAGCAATCACCGGAATGATGATTCCAAAACGTCCTATCAGCATACCGATTCCAAGGGTTAAATTATAAAATATGGTGTTTGTATTAAGACCTGCGAAGGCACTTCCATTGTTTCCTGCTACAGAACTGAATGCGTAAAGAATTTCAGAAAACCCATGAGGTCCTGAATTATTCAATGAGGATAATCCAAGCTCAGAGGAACACGCCCAGGCTGAAAAAACCAGGATGACAACGCTTGGAGCCAGAACAGCGATAATTGCCATTTTTACTTCAAAAGCATCAATTTTTTTACCGAGGAATTCCGGGGTTCGCCCAACCATCAATCCGGCAATAAAAACAGTTAGAATAATGAATACTATCATACCATACAAGCCGGCTCCCACTCCACCGAATATGACTTCCCCAAGCATTATGTTGAACATTGATACCAATCCGGATAATGGTGTAAGACTATCATGCATGGCATTCACCGCGCCACAGGATGCATCTGTAGTGACTACCGAAAATAAAATACTATTGGCAATTCCAAACCGGGTTTCTTTGCCTTCCATATTTCCTGCAATATTTGTCACTGGGTTATGGCTATATTCCGACCAAAGAGATGCCGCCAATCCTATTGCAAACAAAATGAACATTGCCGTGAACACTGTCCATCCCTGCCGGTTGGAACCAGCAAACCTGCCGTAGGTAAATGTCAACCCTGCGGGAATAAGAAAAATCGCCAGCATTTGCAGAAAATTAGCGAAAGGCGTTGGGTTTTCAAAAGGATGGGCACCGTTGGCATTGAAAAAGCCTCCTCCATTCGTTCCCAGTTGTTTAATTGCTATTTGTGAGGCAGCCGGACCCAAAGGAATGATTTGTTCTGCTCCCTGCAAAGTTATCGCTTTGACAGATGGGGCAAATGTTTGAACTACACCCTGACTGACCAGAATAATAGAAAAAATAATGGACAAAGGCAACAGAACATATACTATTGATCGGGTAAAATCAACCCAGAAATTACCAAGATTTTCCGTCGTTTTCTTTGTTAACCCACGCATCAGAACAACTGCAACTGCGATTCCTGTAGCTGCGCTTAAAAAATTCTGAACGGTAAGACCTGCAATCTGAACCAGGTTGCTCAGGGTCGTTTCACCTGCATACGATTGCCAGTTGGTATTGGTCATAAAACTTGCAGCAGTATTAATGGAAAGATGCCACGAAACATTTGGAAGATGTTGCGGATTCAAGGGCAAATATTGCTGAAAAAGCTGAAGAAGAAGCACGATTAGAAAACCAAAAAAATTAAAGATCAGAAGTTGAAAGGAATATGTTTTCCAGTTCATCTCTGCTTCAGGCTGAATTCCGGTTGAACGATAAACCAGTTTTTCGAGCCAACCAAAAACAGGTTTCATCAAATGTCGTTGATTCATAAATACTTTTGCCATAAATGATCCCATAACAGGAGTCAGTAAGAGCATTGCAATCATGAAGGTCAGTAACTGTATGGTTTCATTCATTTCATAACGGATTTGAATTCATTTTAAATTGACTTTGGATCTTCTCTGGATTTGATTTCAAAACTATTAGTTTCAGAATTAAAATTTTTCAGGTTTTAACAAAGAATAAATTACATAACAAATTACCAAAATGGCAACAATAAATCCAATGCTATCCAATACCTGACTTTGTGAAAGCGAGGCTGTTGCCCGCTCAGGAACAACCAGAAGAATAGACGATGTTTTTAAATAATCTATTTTCATTTTAATTTAAAATTGATGACCCGGCAAAATTAAAATGCCGGATATAATGGAAATATCAGGATATTAATTGTAAGCATTAAGATTTTATAAAGAGTTATAAAATGATTTCATACTTCGGTATAACTTACAGTTTATAAAATTTTCAGTAAATAACCAAATAACTATGCAATGGCATTATCACCAGATAACTCTTTCTTATCCCAGATTGTAAACCTGAAAAGAAAGAGTATATCTTTGATCTCCGGATTCAAGTTAAGTTTATGTTAGGAAAAGAAATACAATTGCAGGGATTTTCACATAATAAATTGATATTGTGGATTGTAATTATCCTAACATTGGTTTTTATAGCTTACATCCCAATCTTTCAAAATGGTTTTTTAAAAACCTGGGACGATAATCGGTATGTATTGGAAAACAAGTATATCCAGAAATTAACCCCGGAGTCGATGATGAATATATTTACCATTTATTACGATGGTCACTATCATCCGTTAACTTTGCTCTCACTTGCCCTGGATTATAAGATCGGTGGTCTTGATCCGCAAACCTATCATATCACAAGCCTGATCCTTCACCTGCTTAATATCATACTTGTTTTTGGATTTGTATTTTTTTTGTTGAACAAAAAAAACTTCGTAGTTCCTCTGATTGTTTGTCTTTTCTTCGGCATTGGCACCATGAATGTCGAATCGGTTTCGTGGGTTTCGGAAAGGAAAAACCTCCTTTATTCAATGTTCTTCTTTGGTTCGTTGATCGCATACCTGAAATATCTTGAACTAAACAAAAAGTCATTTTATTTTTTGTCGTTACTGCTTTTTTTATTCTCTATCCTTTCAAAATCAATGGCGATATCATTGGCAGCAACCTTGATACTGGTGGATTTGTATTACAAAAGAAAAGTTTTTAGTTCTAAAGTTCTTTTGGAAAAGCTGCCTTACTTCCTTCTTGCCATTGCGTTTGGGGTTGTGGCTATTTTTGCCCAGAAAACAAGTTGGGGTGAGGATCTGAGCCAGATTCAGTACTCCTTTTTCGACAGGATACTTTATGGCGGACAGGCATTTATTCTCTATTTGCTGAAAACGATCATTCCTTTTGGTATGGCAGGATATTATCCTTATCCAGAGCTTAACAGCGCCTTAATCGTTTTGTCAGCATTATCAATTCTGGCTGCAATTGGTTTGTTTGGTTGTGCGGTTTTTTTCTTCCGTAAATATCCATCGGTCACCTTTGGACTGCTTTTTTTCTGTGTAAATATTTTCCTGCTCCTTAAAATTTTTGAAGTACCTGCCGGAGATTACATTATGGCTGACCGATACAATTATATACCATCTGTCGGTATTTTCCTGGTTATTGGTTTAGGGTTATGGAAATTGATAGACAGTAACAAGCTTTCCAAAAATGTGGGACTTATAATCCTGATAGTTTATACCTTGTTCATTTCTCTTCAGACTTTTAACCGGGTTGGGGTATGGAAAGACGATATTACCTTTTATTCCGATGTAATCTTAAAATCCCCCAATGCAGAGGTCGCTTATACAAATCGCGGAGCCCTTCGAAAAGAGAATCATGAACTGAATGGTGCATTGTCCGACTTTAACATGGCAATACAATTAGGGAAAAATGATTTTAAATCTTATGCAAACCGGGGAGCCGTTTACACGGATTTGGGCGAATATAACAGTGCAGTATCTGATTATGAGCAAGCCATTAAATTCAATCCGAACCATCCGGGAATATTGGCTGATTATGGGTTTGCTCAAATGCGGACCGGAAATTTAAAAGCTGCTTATGCGTCTTTCAGCAAATCGCTAAGTATACAAAAAGTCAACCCTGAAGTTTATGTCAATCGTGGGACGGTTCTGCATAATGCAGGCGATTATGCTGGTGCGCTGGCAGATTACAATGAAGCAATAAAACAAAATCCGAAGTACGTAAATGCCTATTTCAACAGGGGATTGGCAAAGATCATGATGAACGATTTAAAGGGAGCGGTTGATGATTTCGGTTTGACTTTGAACCTTGATCCACAGCACGCAGAAGCATGGTCCAATACGGGAATCGCCTGGTCGCGGTTAGAAAGCCCTGATAAAGCTATGGAGTGTTATGACCAGGCTATACGATTGAAGCCTTCTTACTTTGAAGCCTGGCTGAACAGAGGTATTGATAAGTATTATTCCGGCGACTTTACAAATGCCCTTACCGATCTTAACCAGGCAATCAGCTTGAATCCTTCCCTTGCTCCGGCTTATTATTTTCGCGGACTTGTCCTTTTAAAAACATCAAAAAATGATGCCTGCGATGATTTTAAAAAAGCGATGGATTTAGGTTTTAGCGAAGCGGCAAAAACTTATGCAAACTATTGTCATTAATTTTTATTTCGCCGGGTTGTTTTATGAAAAAAAAAATCACAACTGATTTTTCATTTCAGCGAGGATGCAAAACACCTAAGATTCTCTATTTACATGACTTTGGCACATCCTATCTAAGTTTGATATAGATGTTAAATTTTTATTAATATGATGTTAATAAGTTACGTTTGAGCTATCTATTTTTGTTGCAGTCAAGGGGATAGCATTTTTTCAACAATCAGATGTTTATAAATGTTATTGGATTATGCTTGCCAAGCGTTGTACTTTAGCGTTCTAATAATTGAGGGGATAAGGGATTTTTACTTTTCTGAGAGTTAGTATTTTACAATAATTTCACCAACCTATAACATAAAAAATGAGCAATAACCTTTTTGCAAACGTTGATAGCAAGCAGGATGTTAAATCCGGAAACAACATGTTTCAGGAAGTCCTGGATAAAAGGCAACGCCCGGAATTACCAGATGACTTTACAGAATTGGACAACAATGATAATCCAATGAATGGGAATGAAGAACACACCAAACCTCTGGATAAACATGTGATTTATCCGGTTGATGAAGTCAGGAAAATGGCTACAGCTTATTTTAAAGGGGATGAACTTGCCGCCAACGTTTGGTTGAACAAATACGCATTGAAAGACAGCCAGGGTAACATTTACGAACGTACTCCGGACGAAATGCACTGGAGAATTGCACATGAAATTGCCAGGATTGAAAAAAAATACCCCAAACCTGTGAGTGCTGATGAAATTTATCATTTACTAAAAGATTTCAAATACATCATTCCCCAGGGAGGTCCGATGACCGGCATAGGAAATAATTTCCAGATTTCTTCATTATCCAATTGCTTCGTTATAGGAAATGACGGTTCGTCCGATTCTTATGGAGGTATCCTGAAAGTTGATCAGGAGCAGGTTCAACTGATGAAACGCCGGGGTGGTGTCGGACACGATCTAAGCCATATCCGGCCGGAAGGCAGCCCCGTAAAAAACAGCGCCCTGACATCCACAGGCATTGTTCCTTTTATGGAGCGCTATTCCAATTCAACCCGAGAAGTTGCACAGGGTGGAAGGCGTGGTGCATTAATGCTTACCATTTCAGTAAAGCATCCTGATGCCGACAATTTTATTGACGCCAAGATGGAAAAAGGAAAAGTTACCGGAGCCAATGTTTCAGTGAAAATTGACGATGAATTTATGCGCGCTGTAGCAGAGGGAAAACCTTACCAGCAAAAATATCCAATTGATTCTGATAATCCCATCTATACCAAAGAGATTGATGCACGAAGACTCTGGGATAAAATCATCCACAACGCCTGGTCATCAGCGGAGCCGGGTATTTTATTCTGGGACACTATCTCCCGTGAAGCGGTTCCGGATTGTTATTCCGATCTTGGCTTTAAAACGATCTCGACTAACCCTTGTGGTGAAATACCACTTTGTCCTTACGATAGTTGTCGTCTTTTGGCACTCAACCTCTACAGTTATGTTGATAACCCATTCACGGATCAGGCTAATTTTAATTCGGAATTATTTACAAAACATGTTCATTATGCCCAAAGGATAATGGATGACATTATTGACCTGGAAGTTGAAAAGATAGATGCTATACTTGCAAAAATTGACTCTGATCCCGAAGATCCTGAGATCAAGAGAGTAGAAAGAAAGATGTGGGAAAACATCCGCGAAAAATCATTGCAGGGACGCAGAACAGGTATTGGAATAACGGCCGAAGGGGATATGATAGCTGCATTGGGAAGTCGCTACGGAACGCATGAAGCAACCGACTTTTCCGTTGAAGTGCATAAGCTCCTCGCCATCGAAGCGTATCGGTCATCGGTCAATCTTGCAGAGGATAGGGGTCCCTTCCCTATTTTCAGCAGTGAACTGGAAAAAGACAATCCCTTTATTTTGAGAATTAAGGAGTCTGCTACTGTTGTTTATGATAAAATGAAAAGAGTTGGCAGAAGAAATATTGCAATGCTTACAATTGCTCCAACAGGAAGTGTAAGTATTTGCACCCAAACCACTTCCGGTATTGAACCGGTTTATATGATTTCATACAAACGGCGCAGGAAAGTCAATCCGAATGATAAAGATGTAGTGATAGGATTTACAGATGATTTAGGTGATACCTGGGAAGAATATCATGTTTTCCATCCGAAATTTGCTACCTGGCTCGAAATAAACGGTTACGACGTCGAAAGAGTAAAAAAACTACCTGATGATGAGTTACAGGAAATCATCACCAAATCACCTTACTATAAAGCCACTTCAAATGATGTGGATTGGATGGAAAAAGTGAGAATGCAGGGAATGGTTCAGAAATGGGTAGATCACTCCATCAGTGTTACGGTGAATTTACCCAAAGATGTGGACGAAGAACTGGTAGGCCAGGTTTATCGCACAGCCTGGGAAAGCGGTTGCAAGGGAATGACCATTTACAGGGATGGTTCCCGTGATGGTGTTTTGATCAGCAATGAAAAAAAGAATGATGAAACCACAGAGTTCAAAGAAACAAAAGCCCCGATACGACCCAAAGTGCTGGAGGCGGAAGTGGTCAGGTTTCAGAATGACTATGAGAAGTGGATTGCTGTTGTTGGGTTAATGAACAACAAACCGTATGAAATTTTTACCGGCAAAGCCGATGAGTTTTACCTGCCTCCTTATGTCAATGGTGGCTGGGTTGTAAAAAACAAACCTGAGAAAGGTGAACCTTCACGTTATGATTTTCAGTTTGAAGATAAAGCCGGTTACAAAATCGTAATTCCTGCGCTGTCCAGGTCATTCAATAAGGAATTTTGGAATTATGCCAAGCTCATTTCAGGAATACTCCGTCATGGAATGCCGCTGCCTTATGCCATCGAACTAGTTGATAACCTTACACTGGATAACGAATCTATTAATACCTGGAAAAATGGGATTGTCAGGGCTTTGAAAAAATTCATCCCCGATGGGACGGTTGACCAGAAAAGCAGTTGCCCTGAATGTCATACCGAGGGGTCATTAATGTACAAAGAGGGTTGCCTGGTTTGCAAGGAGTGTGGGTATTCGAAATGCGGATAACAACCGAAGTAAGCAATCACAAAATAAAAAACTTCCCGGTCAATGACCGGGTTTTTTTATGAATGTGAATAAATCAAACCAACCCCGGGAAATTCGGCAGCATATCCTTTGTAATCCTTTTCATTTCGATTTCGCCCTTGACAGCCGCTTCTTCAAGCGCACGGTTGGTGGCGACGGTAATCATCTCTTCCAGTTGAGCTTGATTACCTGCATGAATCAGATGTTCAGCGATTTGGATACTGATAATGGATTTGTTGGCGTTAGCTTTTACGGTAATGGCGCCATTTTCAACCGAAGCCTCAACAATGATATCATTCAGCTTCTTTTTGGATTCTTCGATCTTTTCACGGGCTTCATGTAGTTTTAAAAATAAATCACCTATCATAATACTGCATTTTTAAAATAAAAGAAGAATCATCAAATGTATGAAAAAAACTTAAACGGCAAAAACCTGACATCAACATTTTTCATACACCCGGATTTTATTTGAAATATTCCGTCAATCATCTTAGGAAATTTTCGTCTGCTTCACACTATTTTTCAGGAAGTGAACTCAGGTACTTTACGCCTATTAATTTGTCATATCTTTCTGAAGGGTCGCTGTAGTAAACGAAAATAGTATAGCTGTTTTCAGTTTCGGAATGGGATCCTTCGATAAATGCCTCGTCACCGGCAGCCTGATCATAGTATTTCAAAATGTATTGGTAATCGTAATACCCTTGTTTTAAAATCATAGATTTTTCGTATCCTTTGCGCTTATAATTATAATCCATCATGCTTTCGGGGTTAAACTCCCAATCTGTTAACTGCCCTATGATGAATATTCCGGCATCAATCATTGGAGCAGGATAGGGAAGGAAAAAATGAACGGTCACATATTCCGCTTCTGTTTCAGTTGTAAAAGCATCTTCCGTTTTAATTTTCATTTGACCGTCAATGTCCTTTACATTTTTATACCGCTGAAATGACCGCCTCTCACTATCTCTGAGATAAACCTCATAACCGCTATAATCACTTTTTATACTGGCTACGTTTTCTGTATTATATTTTAAACTTTTAATATCAATTGACCGGAATTCATTGCCTGCCTGAAAAACATTTTCCCGGTCATAGTCATAATCAAGTTTATCGTTGATCACCATTTTAGGTTTTAAATCGCAGATACGGTTATCCCATCTCCCGTTTTGCATGACGATCACCTTTAAATACTGGTAGGGGTTGGATATTCTGTAACTTTTGATGCTGATCGAAAAATCAACCTCTTGTTTATATTTTTGATCCTCGAGCATTGTGGCTTGTTTTACCTTTCCTTCTATGCTAATTTTTTGTTCATTAATAAAAAATCGTCTCGTGAAATACAAACTATCAGGATGATCCAGATAAACCTTCAGTATATAATTCCCGCTCAGTATGGGTTTCAGGTATTCAGTCGGAAAAATCAACTCATAATGCGTATAGGGTATCACGGTGTTAAGCGAAAACTGATAGTTGATGATCTCATCATCGGTGTATCCATCAATGTACTGATTCTTTTCCAACTCTGAAAAATTCCAGTCGGCATCGCAGTGCACAATTGTGTATGAAAAATTCTTTAAGTCCGCATCGAGGTCATCAAATGAAAGTTTCAGTTTTTCGTCGGTGTTAAACCTGATTACAGGAGCCGACATATCCCAGCCCTCTCTGTGAAAAAGAATCGTTTTGATGTTTGATTTGAAAATTTTATTGCTTTCATCCGCGAAGGTCACTGAATCAGGTGTTTGTGAAAAAGATTTTAGGGTAAGAAAGATAATAAGGAAGATAAGGGTATATGGGAAAAAGGGTATAAGGGAAATAGGGAAATTGAGATACTTTATGTTTTTCATTATCCTCATTATGTACGATCAAATTATTTAATAATTTTGTAATTCCTCCCTTTAGCAATTCAGCAATTCAGCAATTCAGCAATTCAGCAATTCAGCAATTCAGCAATTCAGCAATTCAGCAATTCAGCAATTCAGCAATTCAGCAATTCAATAATTCATCAATTCCCTCACCGCCATCCACGCCATCAAACCCATTCCGGTTTCGAGGCTTGATTCGTCGGCATTAAATGTGGCTGAATGAAGATTGGAGGTAATTCCCTTTTCTTCGTTCCGAACGCCCAGTCTGTAAAAACATCCCGGTATTTTTTGAGCGAAATATGCAAAATCTTCAGCCGTTGTTCTCATTTCAAGGTCAACAACATTTTCAGGTCCAAGGTACTCAATTGCAAATTGTTTTGCTCGTCCGGTTAATTCCTCATTGTTAAAAAGTACGGGATAACCCGGATCAAAAACCACTTCGCAATTTCCGCCCATCCCTTCAGCAATTGATTGAGCCATTTTGGTAATCCTTGCTTTCATTTCCGTTCGCCAGGATTCATCGAATGTGCGCATGATGCCTTCCATTTTCACTTCATCGGGTGTTACATTGGTCCTTCCATCCGCAATTACACGGCCAAAAGTCAGAACAGAAGGTTGAATCGGGTTCAGATTCCTGCTAATAATTTGCTGTAATGCAACAATGATGTGTGAAGCAATTAATACCGGGTCAATGTTTTTGTGTGGAGTGGCGCCATGGCCGCCCTGACCTTTTACAGTTATGAATATTTCATCAGTAGAAGCCATGTATTGTCCGCTTTTCAAACCAATTTTCCCCACTTCAAGATCAGGATAAACATGCTGACCGAAGATTAAATCCACTTTGGGATTTTGCAACACGCCTTCTTCAATCATCACTTTAGCACCACCCGGATATTTTTCTTCGGATGGCTGGAAAATGAGTTTGATCGTCCCTTCAAATTCATTTGAAATTGAATGGAGGATTTTTGCAGCCCCGAGCAAACTTGCCACATGAACATCATGCCCGCAGGCATGCATTTTGCCGGGTATTTCCGATTTATAAGGAACCTCATTTCGTTCTGTGATTGGCAAAGCGTCCATATCTGCCCTCAGTGCAATAACTTTTTTATTGGGATTCTTACCTTTAATGATGCCGACAACCCCGGTTTTTGCAATACCGCTTTGGTATTCTATTCCTGCTTCTCCGAGGAACCGGCAAATCAGTTTTGCGGTTTCAACCTCTTCGAAGGCTAATTCGGGATGAGCATGGACCTTTCGCCTTATATTAATAACTTCCGTGAGGAATTCTTTGGATAAATTTCGTATTTTATTTTTTATGTCTTCCATAGATGAATGCTGAGAATAAGCAAAGATAGATTTTTTAATCAACTCGCCTGAAGAATCTGTTTGATTGGATGAGTTTTCAGACAAATTCTTTTGGCTTTCAGGGATGCTTATGTTTCCAGGAAGCATTCCTGCGCAAGCACATAGGCGTCAAGCTAAAGAGCGAATTTTAAGTATGAAACCCTTGCATTTTCGCGGTCTTTACGATTTTCATATAAACAGTGTTTTAGAATTTGTGCATGTATTGCTTTGTTATCAGATGTCAATATTTCATAAAAATGGTTATTGAACAAGTTAGCTAATTTCAACAGGCTCACTTGATCCTTGCTTTTGTTGTTATTGATATGGTAGCCGCATTCATACCGCCAAACCACATGGAATAGTATTATGTATAGCAACATCAGATAGATGGTGCATTTTACACGTGTTGCATTCTTGCATTGCCAATGAAATAGTTTTTCCAATGAGAAATTGCTTTTCCAACTCTTGAATATAATTTCAATCTGCCAGCGCCATCTATATATCTGATAGATTTGATACGTATTGCAAATTATTTCAGGGATGTTGGACAAGAAAATATTGTACTGGAGCAGGGTATAATATTCAGGCGAATGGTTTAGCCTTTTGTCCCGGTGTTTTTTAGCTTTCCTTATTCGTGTTTCTGCTTTCTGTGCTGGCACACGAACAGCAACCAGTCGAAGTTTGAGCTGTTGTTCTTTGCCAACAACAACCTCTTTGTCAATGATTTTTTTCTTGCTCAATAGCTTAACAAGGTCTATCAAAGCGCCGGTCTCAGGTTCATAAAGATGGATTAAGTAAAGTTTTCTGCAAACAAAATAGATACCTTCCTGATTGAATTTTCCAAGAACA
Organism: uncultured Bacteroidales bacterium; assembly: GCA_963840975.1. Classification (GTDB taxonomy): domain Bacteria; phylum Bacteroidota; class Bacteroidia; order Bacteroidales; family JAADJA01; genus JAADJA01. The sequence continues at coordinate 208,317 of CAWJBC010000006.1, forward strand.
TTCAATGTTGTGAATCCCAAATCGCGCAATATCAAATCTCCTTTCTGTAGATATGGCAACACGTTGGTTGAGAGGCTTTGGTCGTTATTGGTAAAACTGTAAATGCTCATAAACGCAAAGCTATTGCAAGTGAGATTATACATGGCATGTATTTTTGCCTGGGCTTTCTTTTTCCCTTTTGTAACATTGCCTGGGAACTCAACATTCAGTTCATCGGGTAAGGAAATAACAGTACTGTCATCAATGTATATGTTGTTGAAATGTTTTAGAATACTACTTTCTTTTTGAGATGGTTTATAAACTATCTGCTTGCCAATGACCCCTTCTAGAACTTTCTTTAAATACTCTTCTGTTGATGGATCGAGAAGGCGTTCACATAAAGCCTGCTTGCTTATGCATTGCCCAGCCAATAAACCTATCTCCATTGCCCAGTCACTGTATGTATTCCTTATTTTTGACACCATCAACATAAATCCGATTATCATATGCTTTGGAGTAATCTTTTGCGCTTTGCGTTTCACAAAGCCGCTTTCTTTTGCCAGATTATTTAACCATCTACCTTGTAGTTTTAAAGAAATAATATTTTCTTTGTGCAGGGGTTTTCCCCTCAGGTTGCTGTTTGTTTTCATTACGGAATTTTGATTTACAAACAGCAACTTTTTTTATTGAAATTTACATTGAAATAGTTGATTTTACTAATACTCTAATGTTAATAGCTTTATCCTTAGCTTGACGCCTATGTGCGCAAGCAGGAATCCAGACATCAATGATTTTTTTACTGGATTCCTGATAAAACTTAACAGTTTTTCAGGAATACTTTTATGAGCCTGAACGGCTGATCAGTTAAAATTTGTGAAAATGAATAACCAGAATCCGTTACAAAAAAATAAATTTTTAACCTACTCCGTCATAGCTTAAGAAAGGATCAGATAATTTTCATGGTTCAATCCTAACTTTAGTCAATCAAGTCATTTTAGTCAATCCAGTCATTCCAATTAAATTTTCTCAAATATTTAATTGTTTATATACTAACAATTGCCAGTATTTTTTAATTTTGCCCCTTTTATTAATAATTAAGTACAGATAAAATATCAATAAAGCACAGGTCATGTCAGAAGTTATTAAGATCAAAAGGGGGCTGGATATCAAGCTTCAGGGGAAAGCGGAGAAAAAAATATCTGAAGCCTCTACTGCTGATTACGCTCTTAAGCCTCCGGACTTTATCAGTGTATTCCCAAAGCTGTTTATAAAGGAAGGCGACGAAGTGAAGTCCGGGAGCCCGGTATTTTTTGATAAATACAGGGAAAATATCATCTTTACTTCGCCCGTAAGCGGTAAAATAAGCGAGATATACCGTGGCGCCAAAAGAAAAATATTAGAAATCAGGATTCAGGCGGATGGGAAAAACCTATTTGAAGCGTTTGGTATTGCTGATCCCAAATCACTGACACGAGAACAGATCACCGAAAAACTGCTGAAGAGCGGCGTATGGGCATATATCCGTCAGCGCCCTTATTCTGTTATTGCTAACCCCGATCATGATCCAAAAGCGATATTTATTTCTGCATTCGATTCGGCACCTTTGGCTCCTGACTTTGATTTTATTATTGATAATGATGCACCGGCTTTTCAGGCAGGATTGGAAGCACTTAAAAAACTGACAAACGGTAAGATTCACCTGAATGTCAAAGAAGGGTCGACCCGTTCGAAGGCTTTTGTTGGTGCATCCGGTGTTCAAATTAACAGTTTCTCGGGACCGCATCCGGCAGGTAATATTGGAATTCAGATTCACCACATCCAGCCTATTAATAAAGGTGATGTGGTTTGGTACCTGAGTCCGTCAGAAGTTGTCATCATTGGCAAACTTTTTATGCTGGGTAAATATGACGCTTCCAGGATCATTGCACTTTCAGGTTCAGAAGTATCGAAACCCCAATATTTCAAAATCATTTCCGGGTGTTCCGCTTTACCATTGGTGAAGGAAAACATAAAGTCATCCAATGTTAGGTATATCAGTGGAAATGTTTTAACCGGCAAACAGATTGATCGCGGTGGTTACCTTGGGTTTTATGACCATCAGGTTACCGTTATCCCCGAAGGAAACTACCATGAATTTATCGGATGGGCGATGCCGCGACTGAATAAATTCAGTTACTCAAAAACTTTTTTTTCGTGGCTCATGCCAAACAAAAAATATGAACTTGATACCAATCTGAACGGGGGTCATCGTGCTTTTGTATTGACTGGTGAATACGAAAAAGTATTGCCGATGGACATTTATCCTATGCAGTTACTCAAGGCTTGTTTGATCAAAGATATTGATCTGATGGAAAACCTCGGAATTTATGAAGTTGATGAGGAAGACTTTGCATTATGCGAATTCATTGACGTATCCAAGACAGAAATGCAGACAATCATCCGCGAAGGGCTTGATTACATACGAACCGAAATGTCGTAGTGGATTTTAGAAATTAGATATTGGAAACATGAATAAAAAAAAGTTGGTCTCGCTTTCAGCGAGAGCGGTAGGCAATTGGAACCTGAAACGTCGAACTTGAAACCTTGGACTTGAAACCTTGAACCCAATATAAATGAAGTCAATCAGAAAGTACATAGATAAAATTAAACCCCAATTCGAAAAGGGTGGGAAATTTGAAAAGTTCCACTCTACTTTCGATGCTTTTGAAACTTTTCTGTTCGTGCCTGATAAGGTTACCCGAAAAGGCAGCCATATCCGCGATGCTATGGATATGAAACGCACGATGATAGTGGTGGTTATAGCAGTTATTCCTGCCATGCTGTTCGGAATGTGGAATGTAGGATTTCAGCATTTCAGATCGCTGGGCGAAACGGTAGGTTTCTGGCCGGAATTCTGGTATGGATTTTTAAAAGTTCTGCCATTGATTGTTGTTTCTTATGCAGTCGGGCTTGGGATTGAATTCGCCTTTGCACAATGGCGCGGGCATGATGTTAATGAAGGTTACCTTGTGACCGGCATCCTTATCCCGCTCATCGTACCACCGGATATTCCGCTTTGGATGCTTACAATTTCAGTGGTTTTTGCAGTTATCATCGGAAAAGAAGTTTTTGGAGGAACGGGCATGAATATTTTAAATCCCGCGCTTACGGCTCGTGCATTTTTGTTTTTTGCATACCCCCAGGATATGTCGGGCGATATAGTATGGATTTCCGACAAAGCTGATGCATTTTCAGGCGCTACTCCTTTGGGAAAAGCATTGGTAGGAAATTTCGATGGGTTTTCTTCTGCATCAGATATGTTTTTTGGCCTGATCCCGGGTTCAGTCGGCGAAACATCCACTCTTGCTATTTTGATAGGGGCGGTCATTTTGATAGCAACCGGAATCGGAAGTTGGCGGATCATGCTATCGGTTGTTGCCGGAGGACTCTCAATGGGTTTTATCTTTAATGCCTTTGCAGTAAATGAGTACATGGAATTGCCTGCTTATTATCATCTGATCATGGGTGGATTTGCATTCGGGGCTGTTTTTATGGCAACCGATCCTGTATCGGCATCTCAAACCAACAAAGGAAAGTACATTTACGGATTCCTGATCGGGTTAATAGCAGTTCTTATCCGGGTAGTGAACCCTGCTTACCCCGAAGGGATGATGCTGGCAATTCTGTTGATGAATGTTTTTGCGCCATTAATTGATCATTACGTTGTTGAAGCCAACATTAAACGCAGGCTTAAGAGAGTAAAAATTCAGGCATAATCGAAATTTAAAATACAAACAGATGTTTAGTAACAAATACATATTTATTTACGCTTCGGCAATGGTCATTATTGTTGCAGCCATACTATCATCCGCTTCCCAAATATTGAAACCATTCCAGGAAAAGAATATCCGCACCGAAAAAATCATGGAAATTCTTAAATCGGTAAATATTAAAGTGGAAAAAAGTGAAGCGGAAGAGTTGTATGCCCAATATATAGTTGAAGAATTGGCAGTCAATAAAGAAGGTGAAGTTGTTGGCGTTTATAAAAACGGGAAATTTGAATTGGGTGATGTCAGGGCTTTTGATGTAGAATTGAAGAAAGAACAAAAAAAGAGGATGGATTTGGAGGCGGGTAAATCCACGGAAGAGCCTGTTTATCCTATATTTATTTGCAATAAGGAAGGTAAAAATTATTTCATCATACCCTTGTTAGGTAAAGGACTCTGGGGACCCATCTGGGGGAACATCGCTTTTGAAGAGGATTTTAATACCGTTTATGGCGCCACATTCGGTCATAAAGGAGAAACTCCGGGTTTGGGCGCTGAAATTGATAAAGCTGATTTCCAGCAACAATTTTTCGGCAAAACTATTTTTGATGAAGGACACAATTTCAAATCGGTGAAAGTTGTAAAGGGCGGTGTGTCAGCACTTCCGCAAAATGATCAGATACACGGAGTTGATGCCATATCGGGCGGAACCATCACCAGCAACGGCTTATCCGATATGTTGAATGATTGTTTGATAAATTATGTACCATACATTAATAAAAATATTTAATACATGGCTGAAGATTTAAAACAAAAAGAGCCTTTGTTTTCTCCGAAGAACAAAAAACTGATATTTAATCCCTTAAGTAAAGAGAATCCAATTACTGTTCAGGTATTGGGAATTTGTTCCGCACTGGCAGTAACAGCCAAACTCGAACCGGCAATTGTAATGTCCATCTCGGTTTTGGCGGTAGTGGCATTAGCCAACGTGGTAATTTCTCTGTTAAGGAACACCATTCCCCCACGTATCAGGATTATTGTGCAACTGGTTGTTATCGCAGCTTTAGTTATTCTTGTAGATCAGATTTTGAAAGCTTATGCCTACGATGTCAGCAAGCAACTTTCTGTATTCGTCGGACTTATCATAACGAACTGCATCCTCATGGGGCGGCTTGAAGCTTTTGCAATGGGCAACAAACCATGGGCTTCATTTCTGGATGGGATTGGCAACGGATTAGGTTATGCATGGATTTTAATTGTGGTGGCTTTTTTCAGAGAACTGTTCGGTTCCGGTTCGATATACGGCTTCCCAGTAATGGAGTGGATGGGTTTTTATAACTTTGGTTATAAGAATAATGGGTTTATGATCCTCCCGCCAATGGCATTAATTATTGTAGGGATTATTATTTGGATCCAGCGGTCACGAAATGCCGAACTGGTGGAAGAAAACTAAAATTTGAAAAAGTAAAAAGTTATGCAGGAACTATTAAACATATTCGTCAAGTCAATTTTTATTGACAACATGATATTTGCCTACTTCCTTGGAATGTGTTCATACCTTGCCGTTTCAAAGACAGTAAAGACTTCGGTGGGACTTGGTGTTGCAGTTATTTTTGTGTTGGGTATTACTGTCCCGGTTGATTACCTGATTAATAAATATTTATTGAGTCCGGGATCACTGAGTTGGTTAGGTGGCAGTTTTGCGGAGGTTGACTTGAGCTTTTTAAGTTTTATCATGTTCATCGCAGTAATTGCCTCAATGGTTCAGTTGGTTGAAATGGTAATTGAAAAATTCTCACCAGCCTTGTACAATTCCCTGGGTATTTTCCTTCCGTTGATTGCTGTGAACTGTGCCATTTTAGGAGGATCACTCTTTATGCAGGAAAGAGAATACGAAAGCATAGCCGAAGCCACCTCTTTTGGTCTTGGTTCGGGAGTCGGGTGGTTTATCGCCATAGTAGGTATTGCAGCTATTCGTGAAAAAATCCGGTACTCAAATGTTCCCGCTCCGCTGAGGGGGCTGGGAATTACTTTTATAATTACAGGATTAATGGGTATTGCTTTTATGAGTTTCATGGGAATAAAATTGTAAACAAAAGCAAAATATCTAAAATCTAAATGTCTAATATCTAAAATCTAATTTACCAATGATATTACTTGAAATGGGAATCGGGTGGATTGTTTTGACAAGTATAGTTGTTTTCTTATCCATCATTTTATTGCTGGTACTTATTCTTCTGTATGCACGAAAAAAACTGACTCCGCAGGGAGATGTAACCATTACCATCAATGATGAAAAAGAGATTGTTACCAATCCGGGTTCCACCCTGCTGACCACCCTGTCCACACAAAAGATTTTTCTTCCGTCAGCCTGTGGTGGAGGCGGAACATGCGCCATGTGCAAATGCCGTGTTTTGGAAGGAGGCGGTTCTATTCTTCCTACCGAGACAGGCTATTTTACCCGTAAGGAACAATTGAGCAACTGGAGGCTTGGTTGCCAGGTAAAGGTGCGCGAAAACATGAAGATTGAAGTACCTCATGAAATCTTCGGGATTAAAAAATGGGAATGCGAAGTTGTTTCAAACAGAAATGTCGCCACATTTATTAAAGAGTTTGTAGTTAAACTGCCGGAAGGCGAACGGCTCGATTTCAGATCAGGCGGTTACATTCAGATTGATGTTCCAAAATGCGAAGTTGATTTTAGCAAGGATATATTTGTAGAAGAAGAATACCGTGGCGATTGGGATAAGTTCAAAATGTGGAATCTGAAAATGAAAAACACCGAACCTATTTTCCGCGCCTATTCAATGGCTAATCATCCGGCAGAAGGGAACATTGTAATGCTGAACATCCGCATAGCAACTCCGCCCTGGGACCGCTCCAAAAATGCGTTCATGAATGTTAATCCCGGTATTTGTTCGTCCTTTATCTTTTCGAGGAAACCCGGAGATAAAGTCATGGTTTCAGGACCTTACGGCGAATTTTTTATTAAAGATACAAAGCGTGAAATGATGTTTATTGGCGGTGGCGCCGGTATGGCTCCAATGCGCTCGCATATTTTCGATTTATTCAATACAAAAAAAACTGACCGCAAAGCCACTTTCTGGTACGGAGGTCGTTCTTTACGCGAATTGTTTTACACCGAGCAATTCGAAGCCATTGACAAAGAGTTTCCGAATTTTAACTTTCATATCGGTTTATCCGAGCCTTTGCCCGAAGACAATTGGAATGGTTATGTCGGGTTCATTCATCAGGTGATTTATGATAACTACCTGAAAAATCATCCCGAACCGGAAGAAATTGAATATTATCTGTGTGGTCCGCCAATGATGAATGATGCTGTTCAGAAAATGTTGGATGAATTAGGCGTGCCGCAGGAAATGATTGCCTTCGACGATTTTGGAGGATAAAATAGCTTTGCCGACGGTTTCATTATTTTTGTTAGAGAAAAATAAATTTTTTGTTTTTCTGTTTTCTTTTCAAACCGTTCTTAAATAAATAATTAAAAGATTTCGATTATGAAAAAATGCAGCCAGCACCTCCTTCTAATTATTCTTTTAGCAATTGTTGTTCTTTCAGCCAAATCGCAGGATACCATCGTCCTGAATACAAATGAAAAATTGATTTCCATTGTAACTGAGGTCAGTGATACCGACATTCGTTTCAAAGAGTTTTCCAATCCCTCAGGTCCGGATTATGTAATTAAAAAAAATTCCGTTGACAGGATCATTTTCAAGAACGGGCAGCAAAAACAGTTCAAAAAAGAAAAACGGATCACGCCTTACGGACGCAATATTATTTCCTATCACTTGTTCGATATCGTGTACCAGGATTTTACTATTTCGTACGAGAATATTTTGAAAAACGGAAAAGTTGGGTTTAAAATACCCCTCGGCATCGGATTTAACAACGACAACGATGGTGGTCCGTACCAGTATAAAAATCTTATCTATACAGGTTTGGGGCTTAATGTTTACGTTACAGGTCAGCATATTGCTTCCTATTTCATGGGGCCGGAATTACAGTTGGGTTATGCCAGAGACAATGTTTATTATTATGACTATTATGATTACCACTATTCCGACAAGGATTTTTTTTATGGTAGGTTATTCATTAACAATGGTGTATCCGTATCGCCCGTTCCGAATTTGCGTTTAACAACTGTTGTTGGAATTGGTCTCAGATATTATGATGTTAATGATGCCAATGAGGATGGAGTTCAATCAACGGCTTATTTCACCTTTACAATGGGGTACAGGTTCTAAAACCATAATAAATTTTAATACCCAAATGAAATATTTAACTTTCCTGGCTTTAGTGGGATTAATTTTTCTTAATGCCTGTAGCCATCCTGAAAGTGATGTGATGGTTAAGTTTAACGGGAGAACTCAGGGAACTTATTATGTGCTTACCTATTTTGATCAAAATGCAAGAAATTTTCAACCCCAGGTTGATTCTATATTAAAGGTGATTGATCAGTCGGTTTCGCTGTGGGAACCTGCTTCCGTTATTTCAGGGATAAACAGGGAAGATAAAGGTGTTGAACCTGATAAAATCTTTTTGGAACTATTCAGAATGTCGCAGGAGGTATATGAAAAATCGGATGGCGCTTTTGATCCTACTGTAGGACCTGTCGTTAATGCCTGGGGCTTTGGTTTCACCGACAGGCAGAAAGTTGATCAACATATCGTTGACAGTTTACTGCCCCTTGTCGGGTTCAATAAAGTAAAACTTGAAAATGACAAAATTATCAAAACTGACCCCCGCATACAGTTTGATTTCAATGCAATAGCCCAGGGTTATGCAGTTGACTTGCTGGGAAAGTTTTTGCAGGATAAAATGATTAATAATTTTCTGATTGACATTGGTGGAGAGGTTTTGGCAAAAGGAACCAAGCCCGGCAGGATGCTTTGGAAAGTCGGAATCGAAAAACCATCAGATAATGCCGGTTATGGAGAAAGTTTACAAGCAATAGTAAACCTCGAAAACAAAGCGTTAGCCACATCTGGCAACTACCGCAAATTCTATGAAGAAAACGGAATACGATATTCTCACACAATTGATCCAAAAACCGGTTATCCTGTCCGTCATTCACTCCTTAGCGTTTCAGTTCTTTCCAGCGACTGTGCTACCGCAGATGCTTATGCGACTGTATTTATGGTAATGGGATTGGAAAAATCCAAAACATTTCTGGCAACACACGGCGATCTTGAGGCTTATTTTATCTACACCAACAACGATGGTAACTTAACAACCTATTTTTCAAAAGGCTTTGATAAGGTATTGGAAAATACTGAATAATTCCACAATTAGAAATGGTAATTATGGGTTGTTAGTTATCTTCAGTTAATGAAGGATGATGTTTTTCGTAATTCACACAACTTTTCTGATCGCCATCTCCACAGACACAGCCTGTTTTTTCGCCGGATGCTAGTTCAATCGAACTACAACTTTTCGAAAACTGACCATCTTTTTGGAGGAACATTTTAATTGCTATTCCAGCTACCGCAAGGCTTATTAAAATTATCGCAAAAACTAATACCGTAAGCATACCTTAAATTTATAGTAACAAATACAACACAAAACTACCATTATTGTTTTACATCATTAGGGGATCAGACTCATATCATAAACCGTCTTCTGAATTCTGCCAGAACAATCGCCGTTGCTAAGGATGCATTCAGCGATTCTGCTCCTGCTGAATAGCCGGGTATACTTATTTTATTCTTTAAATAAGGCAAAAGATCTGCTGAAATTCCATGTGATTCATTACCAATTATAATAACTCCGTTTTTGGTGAGTTCAGTTTCATATATGCTATCTCCATCTAACGTTGTTCCAAAAACAGGAATTTTAGCCGGAAGGCTGATAAGGAATTCCTTCAATAACATATACCGGATCTTTACCCTGAAAACAGAACCCATAGTGGCTTGTACAACTTTCGGATTATAAACATCGGCGCAATTTTCGGAACAAATAATATGTTGAACTCCAAACCAGTCGGCTGTTCGGATGATAGTACCCATGTTACCCGGATCGCTGATATCATCAAGTATCAAAACAAGGTTGGCTTCAAAATCAGCAAAATCGTCGGTCTGATCAGGAATTCTTACCAGAGCCAAAACCTGGTTGGGAGCTTTTAGAGTGCTAATCCGGCTCAATTCTTTATCTGTAATTGGGTGTACCTGAATATTGTTTTTTAAACGTGAACTGTTTTGGCTAATCCATTTCTCATTTGCATATATGACCTCAGTAATAAAATCACTCTGCAAAAGTTCCTGAACCATTTTGGGACCTTCGACAACAAATTTCCTTTCTAAGTTCCTGTACTTGTTTATCTTCAGGGATGAGACCAGTTGTATTTGACTTTTTGAAAGCATTTCACAAATTTTTCCCGACAAATTTAAACATTAACGTTAAACTGATCTTAACGAACCTATGTGTTGGATTTTTGGCAATAATAATTGCAGAAAAGTCTTAATAGAAAATATACGTAACGATTATTTTGATTTCCGAAAACCTGTCTCGCCCGTAATGATGGATATGGAACATTAAACTTTGACACTTTAACCTGGAAATTTAATATAGCCACATCCCCCTGCCTCCTTCTCCATAGGAGTCCTTTGGACAAAGGGGGAATCTCACCATTGAATCTTGAACTATTTATCTACAATAACTCCAGCCTCACCGAATCGAGTTTCACGAAAACGATCAGTAGTACCGTAAATCCCCAAAGCGAAGAACCGCCGTAAGAAATAAATGGTAATGGAATTCCAATGACAGGGAACAGCCCGATTGTCATACCAATATTAACGGCAAAATGGAAAAACATGATGGACGCAACACCGTATCCGTATATCCTGCTGAACTTGGATCGCTGTCGTTCGGCTAAAATAATGATCCTTGAAAATAACCCTATAAAGATCAAAACCAGGGCAAAACTGCCGACAAACCCCCATTCTTCGCCAATGGTACAAAAGATAAAATCGGTGCTTTGTTCGGGTACGAAATTATATTTGGTTTGAGTTCCTTTTAAAAAGCCTTTACCCAATAGTCCTCCCGACCCGATAGCAATCATGCTCTGATGGACATTGTATCCGGCTCCTTTCAGATCGGTCTCTGTACCTACCAGAACATGTATTCGCTTCTGCTGATGCGGCTCAAGGATATTCTCCACCACATAATCAATGCTGAGTATATAACCACAAATAAAAACCAATGCCAGCCCTGTAGTGAACCATCGTTTCCTGACTTGTTTATAAAGAAAAAAAGCAAGTATTGTTATAGCGATCATGCTGCCAACCAGGATAAACTTATCAATCATAAGGGCAATCACGAATAAAACAGCAAGACCGGCGCCAATCAGTAAAAACTTTCCCGACAATCCCTCTCTGAACAAAACAAGGAGCAGCGCCGAAAAAACCATTGCCGACCCGGTGTCGGGCTGTATCAAAATAAGCAGCGCAGGCGCAATGATTATGATAGCCGAAATTAATTTGGTTGAAAGATTTTGAATATTCAGATCAAGATTGCTTAGGTACCTTGCTAATGCAAGTGCTGCTGCAAACTTGGCAAACTCTGATGGCTGCAAAGAAAAACTTCCAACCTCAAACCATGATTTCGATCCGGCTATTTCTTTTCCGATAAGTAAAACGGCTACCAGCGATAATAAAACCACTCCATATATTATATATGAAAACGACGAAAAGAACTTGACGTCAATGATTAGTATGACCAATGCAAGTATCAAAGAAGTTACAATCCAGATCATTTGCTTTCCATAATTTTGCGAAAGATCAAAAAGGCTTTTATGCTCTTCGTTATATACTGCTGCATAAATATTTATCCAACCTATCAGCAACAACCCAAGAAAGATCAGAATGGTAATCCAGTCAATGTTTTGAAATATGTTTGATCGTTGTCTCATTTGATTTGAATAAGATCAGCTTCCATTATACGTTGTTCGACATCGGGTCGTGAGATGGTATCATTCAGGTATTTATCAATCATAAGTGAAGCTATGGGCGCCGCCCAGGTAGAACCAAATCCGGCATTTTCCACTATAACCGACAGGGCAATTTTAGGATCTTCCAATGGTGCAAAGGCAATAAACATACTGTGATCTTTACCGTGAGGATTTTGAGCCGTACCGGTCTTCCCGCAAATTTTCACTCCTTCGATCTTTGCCCATCTTGCGGTTCCATGTGAACCTTCAAAAACTTCGAGCATTGCCTCCTGCAAAACGTTATAATGTAAGGCATCTATCGTGGAAAAAACTTTATTTTCATACTCCTTATTTTTGTTATTGGGCGAACCAATTGCTTTAACAACATGCGGAGGGTAGTAATAACCCTTATTGGCAATGATAGCCGCCATGTTTGCCATTTGCAGCGGTGTAACAGTAATTTCTCCCTGTCCGATACCCAGCGACCTTACGGTTAATGCCCTCCAGTGATCCACACCGTAAATCCGGTTAAAATAATCTGTGGTTGGTATGTTTCCTGAAGTTTCAAAAGGTATATCTGTGTTGAATTTTTTTCCGAATCCAAGACTCAAAATATGCCCTCTCCACTTTTCATAATTGGCTTCTGTTGATCCAAAACCCGAACGATCGAGTATGGATTTATACACATTCCAGAAATAAGGATTGCATGACTGTTCAATGGCTTCCCTCAACTGAAGCGGAGATTTATGGTTATGGGTGCATTTGATTGGGCTGGTAGCGGGTCCGGAACATCCGTAAGCCGTTGATTCATTCAACACACCCATTTGTAATCCAACCAAAGCATTCGCCATTTTAAAAGTTGAACCCGGCGGATACGCACCCATGATCGCCCTGTTGATCAGTGGTTTTAATGTATCGGATGCAAGTTTACCGAAATTTTCTCCCCTGATTCGACCCACCAGGAGGTTAGGATCGTAGCCCGGACTACTGACAAAAGCAAGAATATCGCCTGTTTCCGGATCAATAGCAACAATGCTTCCAATCTTATTTTTCATCAATCGCTCGCCATACATTTGCAATTCAGCATCAATAGTGAGGTAAAGATTTTGACCCAATACGGCAAGCGTATCATATTTTCCATCTTTGTAATGCCCCTGTTCCCTGTTGTGAACATCCACCATCACGATACTAAATCCTTTTTTACCCCGCAATACAGGTTCATAAAACCGTTCAATTCCACTTTTCCCAATATAATCGCCCATTTTATAATAGCTGTTCGCCTCTATTTCTCTGTTATCCACTTCAGCTACATAACCCATGAGGTGCGCCGCGATAGGGTAAGGATAGGTACGTAACGACCGGGATTGAACAAAAAAACCAGGGAATTTATAGAGTTTCTCTTCAATATACCCGAACTCCTTTTTCGAAATCGAAGAAATAAAGATGGTAGGTTTATACCTTGAATAGTTTATGGCTTTTTTTATTTTCGTTCTGAAATCGTCAACCGTGATATCGAGCAAACGACAAAACTCCAGTGTATCCATACTTTTTACCTGCCTCGGAACTACCATGATGTCGTAAGCAGCCTCATCATAAACCAACAATTTGCCATTCCTGTCAAAAATTACACCCCGGTTGGGATAAATGGTATTTTTTCGAAGGACATTGCTTTCGGCAGATAAAATATATGACTCATCAATAACCTGAATATAAAACAATCGGGCAAGTATAATAAAGCCTACCACCGCAAAAATTACGATGATCACCATTTTTCTTTCGGTCAAATTTCTAATTGCCACGATAAACTTATACCTAAACGACCATTTATTGATCCCAATTTATTCTGTTGCTGACATCAAAACTCACCCTAAAGGAACCCACCTTTTCTTATAATTTGTCAACCTAATGACTTATTTCAATTATCCGTTTCAGTGAAATCTGATGTTCGCATGAGGGTTCAAATTTAAGGATAATTACCTACCGCAAATGCCTCATATTTAAAGAAGTTATTGACAGAAGATGTTTAGCAATTATACGGTTTGCAAATAGGGTAATTTGCGTTGCATGATCATTACAAACTTCATTTGACCCAGAAAAATTCAATATTCAAAAAGCCGGAAACTGATTTATCAATACCGTTAACTGATTATGAGTTGCAATTCTTATAAATTCAACTATTTTTGTCAGAGATAAAAAATGGCAATTCAAAATAAATGATCATCGCATTCTGCACTATGATTTAAATGAGGGTTATTTTTGTTAAAATTTTTTTATAAAAAACATATTTGCGTATCAATAAAAAAGGTGTACCTTGTGCCACTGTTTTTTGAGGGCATTTTTGATGTCAGGAAAATAATAATCAAACATATATAATATGAAAAAAAGAATTTTACCCATTGGATTATTTTCAATTTTACTTTTTGTTTTTTCAGCTTTTTTGTTAGCACCTTCAAATAATAATGGAGAAGACCCGGCAGATTCAATCGGACAGCAGACAGTAAAAAGCGCAATGGATTATCTGGCAAAAATCAGAAATAATCAGCACACCGGCGTACTCAACCCTGCCGACGTAATCAACGCAAGGCAGCAATTGGAGTCACGTGCAAATTACAAATCAGGTAATTCAGCTAAAGATTTAAATTGGATTGAAATGGGTCCTGACAATATTGGTGGCAGAACCCGTGCCATTATTTTCGACAACCGGGATGTCGCAGCAAATACATTATATGCCGGAGGGGTTTCAGGAGGCTTATTCAAATCCACTAACCTCGGTTCAACATGGGCACCTGTCAACCCATCAGGACAAAACTTAAACGTATCTACAATGGTGCAGGATGCTTCAGGTACTATTTATGTAGGTACAGGCGAGGGAATGAACCTGCAAACATACTCAGCTTTTGGTCAGCCCGGTTATGGTTATAGCGGTGGATTTATCGGTCAGGGTATTTTTAAATCCGATGGCAGTGATAACTTCCAATTGGTTCCGGGAACAAAGCCTGTAATCAATGGAAGCTCAATTGAATGGGCATATATTAACAAATTAGCGCTTGACCCTACTGGGAACAGGTTATTTGCTGCTACCCAATCCGGGTTGAAATATGCCACCCTTCCTGGTCTGAGTGATTGGCAATCAGAGTTCAAGTATAAAATTGACAGTACGATTGTTTCCCGCTATATTGCAAGTGATTCAACAATTACTTGCGATAGTTTTAAAATTGTAAACGGACAATACCAGATTTATGGACAATCTAAGGTGGAATATATCAGAACCAATGAGGACACAACTAATATAAATTCTTTCTTCATTGATTATGTTCCGTTTCAAAACCCATCTAATTGCCAGGATATTCAAGTCAGCGCGAATGGCTGGATAATAGCTGCTATTAATGGATTTGTATATGTTTCCGAAACAGGTGACCCTAATAAATTTGTCAGTCGCTCCATCTATCCGAATAATGACAACAGCAAACGCAAGGACCTTATAGATTTTAACACCCATATTGTAATCAAAAACAAATCTGGAGTTGTTATTCATGATGCTGTAAAAGAATATAATAAAGAATTCAACTGGCATGTTAACTACGTTTTATTTGCTGCCAACAATTCAATGCTGGATGAGTATCCCTCAAGTGCTAATACAGGGCGGATTTCATTGGCTATTGCACCTTCCAATCAGAACATCGTTTATATGATGGCTGCAAAATCCTCAAACCCATTGAAGAGTTTATCAAATCTTTATTTGTCAGAGGATAAAGGACAATCATGGAGAATAGTTGCACCCGGAGGTACAACATTATTAAATATTCTCGGATCTTTCTGGGAGTATGGCACTTCTTCGTCAATTTACTATCAGGGAGATTACAGCAATACGATTACAGTTTTCCCAAATGATCCTTATAAAATTTTGGCAGGTGGTATAAATATGTGGGAAGGTAAAAAAGTAAATACTACCGGATATTTTCAATGGACTGAAAAATCAATTGGAGATGCTACTTTGTTAGGAAATGGAATATTTAATCCATTATATTGTCATAAAAATCATCACCTCTATGTTTTCAGGCCCGGATCAAATAATGTATTTTTCACTGCAACTGACGGTGGGATATTTGCTGTTTCGTATGATGGTAACAACTATTATTTCCAGTCAAAAAACAAAAATTTTAATGTAACACAATTTTATTCGGTGGCTGTTTCAGGTGAAGTATCAAAAGTTATTGGAGGCGCCCAGAATAATGGAACTCTTTATATTAGCGGTTCAGGCAATACACCTCAAAAAGGTGAAGACATGTGGAGACTGGCAAACTCTGACGCTAAATATCCCGAAGGAACCGATGGCGGTTTTGTTTCTTTATCTGATATAAGCAGCTATATTCAGATTGGAAATGAAATTACTGAAAGAAAAGATCCACCATCCTTTTATCAAAAAAGCCCTTACCCCAGAAATGAAGCTTTAATTGATAGTGCTAATGTAATTTATCGTTTGAGAAGGTCTGAAACTATGGGATATGATTGGTCAGCTAACTACCTGCAGGATTTTCACACATCTATTTCCAATACCAACTTTCTTACCCCAATGATTCTTTGGGAATCATTTTCCAATTCGAACAGCATGGATTCTGTGTTTTTTTATGCTGACCGGGATTACAACGCCGGAGAGAATGTGGTCATCAGAAGCAAAAATATGAAACAACCTTTTGGATATATATTACCTGTTGCATTAATTGATGGCGATTCTATAAGGGTGCAGGACATTATTTCTACCAAGTTGTTCTTTGCGATCAAAGACAATGTTTATATGACACTTGAGGGCATCAGATTTGATTTAAGCCCAAACTGGTTTAAAATTTCTGCGAAAGCACAAAATGGATTTGCAGATAATCCAAGTTGTATGGCTTATTCTTCAGATGGCAATTATTTATTTGTCGGAAACTATGAAGGCAAAGTTTACAGAATATCAAACTTAGCGCTTGCCTACAATAAGGACCTCGCCGATGTTGGAAGTGCAAATTGCATTGTGGCAACATCCTTATTAAACGTTTACGATGGTAATACACAAGCTATCACATCCATTTCGGTTGATCCGGATAATGCAAACAAAGTGCTGGTAACATTGGGTAATTATGGCAACACCAATTATGTCTATTACTCAACAAACGCCCTTAATGATGTTCCAACATTTACTTCTGTTCAGGGGAATTCAGAGACCGGTCTTCCGACCATGCCTGTTTATTCTTCCATTCTGGAAATGCATCCTGAATCTGATATTGCTATCATAGGAACTGAGGATGGAATCTGGCAGTCAGACAACGTTTCTTCCGGAATTTGGTATCCTGCACACAGCGGCATGAATGGCGTTCCGGTATTATCTCTGGTTCAGCAGATCAACTCAAAAACCAGCATTACAATCACAACTTATGATCCGGTTACCAGTGTTCCGACTTATGAAGTCTATCCAGAAATAAAAAATTACGGGATGATTTACGCTGCTTCTCACGGTAGGGGAATATTCCGGAATGAAACCTTTATGGAGGTTGGAATTGATGAATTTTTCACGAATAAAAACAATAAGGAAATCAATCTTTCTATATACCCAAATCCTGCATCGGGTGATATTAAGATCGGATTTGATCTGAAAAACAACTCAGATGTCAACTTATTGATTTATGATCTTGGTGGAAAAATTGTGTTCTCTGCTAATCAGAATGGATTACAAGCTGGTCATCAGACAATTGATTGCCAGGTTCAGGCTTTATCCAGAGGCACATATTTGGTTAAACTTGTTACAAGTGAAGGAACAAGTACGGATAAATTGGTTATAATAAAATAATGTATTATTGAAGTTAAAAATATTGAGGTATGAAAAATTTACTTTTAGCCACTGTTCTCACAATAATTTCAACGTTTGCTTTCTCACAAACCGATGTATTGGCTCCTGCATTGGACAAACCTGCCAATGCCGGAACCAATCAAATGCCGGATGTTCAGCTTGACTGGTTTGCTGTAAACGGAGTTGGTCAGGTTTCGTATAAAGTTGAAATTGACACAACCGATCAATTTACGAACCCTGCTAGTTATACCACTATTTATTCAGCTCAAAAAGCCGAAAACTTGTTGTTCGGTGAAGAATATTTTTGGCGGGTTATGGCAATGGACAATACGGGGCAAAGTGACTGGTCTGAAACACGCAGTTTTACGGTTTTCATCTCTGTTAATTTATATAAACCTACCGTTGGACCTCCCGGAAATGAAAATATAATGCCAGATGTAACAATCCAGTGGAAAAATCAAAAGGGACCCACCTATATCAGTGGTATAACATATTATGATCTTGAAGTAAGCCTGACCAGCGATTTTACAGATCCCTTTTTAGTTGATTCAGTCGCTTTCGGAACATTTGGACCCACCGCACAATATTATGAAATAAAAGCATCAAACTTGTTATTTGACACTGCTTATTTTTGGCGTGTTCGTGCAAGGCACAGCCTGGATGTTTCAGATTGGTCAGAAGTATGGTCATTCACAACAGTGAGTGGTGTAACCCTTACCACACCAGCGAATAACGCAATAAATCAAAATCCCGATGTTGTATTATCCTGGGAGGCAATGTCCGGTGTTATAAAATTTGTTTATCAGGTTTGTACTGATCCGAACTTTACTTTTCCCTGTATCACCAATTTTACTGAAAGCAATACCGCAACAGTTCCTTCTCTTCTTTTCGGTAAAACATACCACTGGCGGGTAAGGGCGCTTCATTTGGCTGATACTACAGAATGGTCGAACGAGAGAAATTTTCAAGTTATTAATACAGTTTTGTTAACCAGCCCTGCAAATGGCGCTGCAGGAATAAATACCCTGCCCCTGCTTTCATGGAATAATATTACCGGAGCTGACCAGTATGAGCTAAGGTGGAATAACGCCAATAACTCTATAAGTGATACCGCATTTACAACTGTCCCTTCGTTTTTGATGTTTAAACCTTTGGAAATGGGAGAAGACTATTACTGGAAAGTCAGAGCGATAAACAATGTTGATACAACCAACTGGAGTGAAGTCTGGCAATTCCACACCGGACCTCAGGCTGTTGGTGATATTGCATTACAAAAGAATAATTTCCGGATATTCCCCAATCCGTCAAACGGCGAACTGTCAATTGAATACAATTCTTCTCAAACAACCAGTGTTCAGGTAACTATTCTTGATTTTGTCGGAAAGATTGTATACGATAATATCTTCTCCTTCCAGCAAGGTTTAGATAAGAAAAGTGTTGATCTTCATCAGTTGAACGATGGTTTGTACTTCATCCGGTTCAAGTCGGGTGAGAAAGTTTATACTGAAAAACTTATCATCAGCAAATAAAAATACAAGCAGAATTAAAGATTAAAAAGGATGGCGCTGAAAAGGTCATCCTTTTTTTAATTGTACCTCTTTCCGAAATTGAAGCTGAGATAAAAAGTAAGGAAATAATAGTCAGGATCATTAAAAGCCATGATGGGAACAGGGCGGGGGAAAACATCAACGATAGCTCCTACCTCCAACGATTTGACCTTGGTACGGTAAACTCCATAATCGAAGTTGAGACCGATCTTGGCGTGAAACCCCGGGTAAAAACCTATCTTATCAAAACCTTTGACCCAGGATGCACGCCCGTAAATGTTGTCAACATAGTGTTCGTTAGGATTGTAGCGTTCCTCAACGATAGTATATTCATAAAATTGTGGCAAAGGTTCAAGGATATATAAATAAATAGGTTTGGCAAAACCCAAAGAAACTCCACCCACATAAAGGAATCGCAACTCCACACCTCCCCAATATGGTTTGCGGTTGAGCATCCGGTGTATTCCATAGGTTCCCCTTAGTATGTACACAGCATTCAGTTTGCCATAAACATAACTTTTTGAGTTGGTAAAATAGGGATTGATCGTCCTGATCTGCTTTGGTGATTGCATTTCAGTAAATTCAATTACAATCATCCTCTTTTTGAACTCCGATTTATTATAGCCTTTGCTAAACCTAAGTCCCCAGCCCTGAGTATGGAGCATGATACCGGCACTCGTCTCCTTAAGCAATAGAATATTCTTGGATGTATCAATCACGATTTCATCCTGTGAAAAAAGCAGGAAGCTAATAAAAAAAGCCAGGACAAAAAATAATGTTCGAGTAAAATTCTTCATCAATCAAATTACTGACATGGAGATGCTAAAAATAAAAAATATTTACCAAATAACGCAATTCGATAAATATTTATTACGGATTTAAAATCCGGTGAAAGATTAAAAATCAATACCGTTGCTCGATCTGAAACTTTTTTGCTTCACCGTAAGCCGGACATTTTTCTGCTGATTTACATGAAACCATGATAATTCCAATGGTTATGACAGCGATTAAAAGGGTAATAATTTTTTTCATTTTTCTTAATTATGAAAGTTAACAAAGATAGAACTATTTTTCTGAATCTATATTTTATTCGTCATACATTTGCTGATGGTTAAGCAATTAATTTGCCAATCGTTAATTAAACCCTCTGTTTTAAAGGATGGATATACAACCTGTCATCGAAAATAGCTGGAAACAGGAGCTTTCAGAAGAATTTAAATCTGAATATTTTTTCGGATTAAAATCTTTTCTGCTCGAAGAAAAAAAGAAATTTACCATATTCCCTCCGGGTTCGGATATTTTTGCCGCTTTTAACTATACACCTTTTGATAAGGTCAGGGTTGTTATTCTGGGGCAGGATCCCTATCACGGACCAGGGCAGGCTAATGGGCTATGTTTTTCAGTGAAGCCAGGGATTTCCAAGCCACCCTCCCTTCAAAATATTTTCAAAGAACTTCATGCGGATTTGGGTTTACCGATACCTCTCAATGGAAATCTTGAAAAATGGGCAAAGCAAGGTGTCCTGCTGCTAAACGCAACCCTCACAGTACGATCGGGGCAGGCAGGCTCACATCAGAATAAAGGATGGGAAAATTTCACTGACGCTGCTATCAAAAAATTATCTGACAAAAAGCAACACCTGGTTTTTATTTTATGGGGGAATTTTGCGCAGGCTAAACAATCACTGATTGATCCATTTAAACATTTTATTATAAAGTCTCCTCATCCATCCCCCTTCTCGGCTGAACGTGGATTTTTCGGCAGCAGACCTTTTTCAAAATGCAACTTATACCTTAAGGAAAATGGGTTGGGAGAAATTGACTGGAGCCTCTAAACCTTATGCTTATTGAGGTTACTCATTCAACCAGTTGATGATCTTTTCCGACATAGGGCTTTTCTTGGGTTCAAGGTAATCCACAAGGTTGCCGTTTTCATCTATCATGTATTTCTGAAAGTTCCACGACACCTTTGAATCCATGACTCCATTTTCTTCTTTGCTGGTGAGCCACTTATACACCGGATGAATATCATTCCCTTTAACGGATATTTTTGACATCATTTGAAACGTCACGCCATAGTTTACTTCACAGAATTCTTTTATCTGTTCATCGGTTCCCGGTTCCTGGCTTAGAAAGTTATTAGCCGGAAACCCAATTATCGTAAATTTTTCACCCCCATATTTCTTGTAAAGTTCCTCTAACTCCTTGTATTGAGGCGTGAACCCACATTTGGAGGCAGTATTTACAACCAGCACTTTTTTTCCTTTTAAGGTTGAAAAGTCAAGAATGCTGCCATCAATTGTGGTGGCTGAAAAACTATGAAAATTTTTATTCTGTCCAATTAGTCTATTCATACCGGTTAGGTTTAATATTGCAAATGCAATTAAAATGATTGATTTCATCTTGTTTAAATTTTATACTTTTGAAGTAAACACTACACGATGGCAAAAGTTCAAAAGAATATTCCAAAGAAGACTATTAAAGGCTCACAAACTGAAAAGAACCTGATGAATGCATTCGCGGGCGAGACGATGGCAACCGCCAGGTATACCTATTTTGCAAAAGTTGCGCAAAAAGAAGGATACGAGCAAATTGCCGCTATTTTTCTGGAGACGGCTGAACAGGAAAAATCACATGCCAAAACATTTTACAGGTTCGTTGAGGGAGCGCCTGTAACAATACAAGCTGAATATCCGGTGGCAGGTATCAATACGACAATTGAAAACCTGAGATCAGCCATTGAAGGCGAAAATAATGAATGGGAGAGACTTTATAAATCATTTGAGCTAACGGCAATGGAAGAAGGATTTAAAGACATTGCCACCAAATTTAAAACGATAGCAAAAGTTGAAAAATTTCACGATGAACGTTTCACACGTTTGCTAAATAATTTATCCGGTAATAAGGTATTTAATAAAGGTAAAAAAGTAAAATGGATGTGCCGAAAATGCGGGTTTATCCATGAAAGTGAAAATGCTCCGCTTAATTGCCCGGCATGTGATCATCCCCAGGCATATTTTGAAATCTTAGCTGAGAATTATTAATCTATCATGATTCGGTATAATAGAAGGTAAATATTCTTCTTCCCATCCCAGATTATTTTTTGAAAATGAACAAGCAGATTCTCCGCCTCGCAATTCCGAATATTATCAGCAATATCACCATTCCATTGGTTGGAATGGTTGACCTGGCGATACTTGGCCACCTGGAATCTGAGATTTATATCGGAGCCATCGCATTAGGCGGATTGATCTTTAATTTTATTTATGCCTTATTCAGCTTTTTGCGGATGGGAACCAGCGGGTTCACCGCCCAGGCTTATGGGGAGAAAAATCACCCGGAAATGGTTTTAATGTTTGGACGGGCAATGCTGTTTGCTATCGGGGGAGGCTTGCTAATTATCTTTCTTCAACGACCGATAGAGCTGTTCAGTTTTTTCCTGATTGATGGTTCGGATGAAGTAAAGACCCTTGCAGTTGAATATTACCGTATCCGGATTTTTGCAGCCCCGGCTTCATTAGGGATTTTAGCGCTATCGGGATGGTTTACAGGAATGCAGAATGCCCGCTATCCCATGTTCGTCGCTATTCTGGTAAACATAGTAAATGTAAGCGCCAACCTGTTTTTTGTTTACGGTTTAGGAATGAAATCAGACGGTGTTGCTTACGGGACAGTTATTGCTATGTATTCTGGTCTTGCTGCGGGACTGATCCTTTTCCGGAAGAAATATAGTGGACTTTTTACACATTGGATAAAGGATGAGTTTTTCAACTGGATAAAGTTAAAACGATTTTTCAAGGTCAATACCGATATTATCATCCGTACACTTTGCCTGATTTTTACATTTGCTTTTTTTACAACCCGTTCGGCTGTTATTGATGATACTATTCTGGCTGTTAACACTGTTTTGCTGCAATTCCTGTTTTTGTTTTCTTATCTAACCGATGGTTTTGCTTATGCAGCCGAGGCGTTGGTCGGGAATTTCATTGGCGCCAGGAATTTTCCCAGTCTTAAAAAAGCTGTACGGTTACTGTTTTTATGGGGTGCTCTGATTAGTTTACCATTTTCATTCACCTATCTGTTTGTTGGGGATCATTTGCTTTATCTTCTTACTGATAATACTAAAATCATTGAAGCAGCAGCACCTTATCTTTTCTGGATTGGAATTGTTCCGGTCGTTACCTTTGCTGCATTTATCTGGGATGGTATTTTCATTGGCGCAACGGCTTCGGTACCACTCAGAAATACACTACTCATCTCGACCCTGCTTGTGTTCCTGCCGGCATATTATTTATTCTCGGAGTTTTTAGGAAATCACGGATTATGGCTGGCTTTGATGCTTTTCATGCTGAGCCGGGGGATACTGCTAAGCCTATATGCAAGAAAAAGTATCTTCAAATTAGCCTGATTACAACAAACTTGAATCCACTCCGAAAAGTGATTTATCGTCATTGCGAGCGTAGCGAAGCAATCTTTTGTTGTTGAAAATCAACAGATTGCTTCGGGCTTCGCCCTCGCAATGACGTCCTGTTTGTCTTTTCGGAGTGGACTCAAACTTCGAACATCGAACTTCAAACTGGCGTTTCTACCACCAAATCTGATTCCCATCATCATCAATAGTAAATATCCGTTCTTCTTTGCGCGACCCATCTTCAACCAGCCAATAAATGGAATTTGAGGGAATATTATTAAAGACGAGGGGCTCTCCTGATGATATTTCATTCCCAGCCTTCTCCCATTTATCATTCCAGTAAAACAGGGTATAGCTTTTTCCAATGTTAAATTCAACTTGTTCAATAAAATCGGTGGTTTCTTTGGTTATCCTTTTTGTAGTTGAATACAATTTCAAATTTATTTTTTTTGACGGATCCGGTTTCATGGTTTCAACCTTGCCGGAATCAGTGAGTATGATGGCATTTCCGGCTGGAATAATTTCGTCGTCATAGTAAAATGCCGGCAAATAAGCCACACCCATTCCCATCTTTGAATAAGTTGCCTTTGTTCCATAAAAACGGGTGTAGTCAATGGCTTTCCACTCTCCAGAGTTAAAAACACAAATATAAACGAAGTTAGTGCTATCGGGGATACCGTGGGTTAATTCAATTTTAATACGGTTTACGGGAACATATTCGTCCGTAACGTCATTGATACTCCTGCTGCTGATATATTTCGGGGCTTTTTCCCATTCCTGCATCTTTTCCTTCAAACTGTTTTCCTGAATTGCAAACGTTTTCCGATAGACTTTTGCAAGTTTGTTTCCCAGTTTATATTCCCCCGGATTGGATTCGCCTCCCATAAAAATGATCACACTGTCATTTTTATCCAAAATGGCATTCCAGGCATGGTTGTTTCCGGTGTTTGCCCAGTAAGGCGTAAAATCGCTCATCACCGGAATGCCTAAAGCACGCATCGCATAGATTGCAATATTGGTCATATCTTCACAACGCCCCATTTTGTTTGTGAGCATTTCATTCAATCCTTGATCAGTAGGATGTTCATAATATCTCGGATCGAAAGTGAACCATGATTTGATATAATCATTCACCAGACATGCAGCTTCTACCGGATCCTCCTGATCTTTTACAGAATCCATTACCCAGGAAAGTTCTTCCATAAAATAAGAACGCCAGTCTTCCAAAGGCTCGTTGGTACTGCGATAAGGCAATACATATTCACAAAACTGCTCAAACCCCAGTTTTTTAGCCCACGGAAATTTGTCCCAGGCTTCAAAGGCAAGGTCAATGTTCCTTATCAGGTAATCTCCGGTTATGGTATGATAATCGTGAATCAGGGTATCTAGTGTAAAATCAATTTCCCCCTTCATTTTTTCAATGGAGTCCCAACCCAGCAACAGATGGTCATAGTCCCTGAATTTTAAAACATCAAAATCTACTTCCATTCCCGTTGAATCAAGCAGTTTATAAATAGCGTAACCCTGATCTTCCATGTTCCCAATCAGAAAATAGGCGGCTTCTTCCTTGATCACCTCTTTGGTTTCCTTGTAGTGTTGAATCACTTTTTCGAGTTCAGACTTATTATCACCTGCGCAGTTAAGGATTTCGGTTACTTTTTCCGGAAGAGTGAATTCCCTTGGACCGCAGGCCATCAAAAAAATCAATGATATAAAAGTTAATAATCGTTTCATAATACTGAATATCAATGTGGACAAAGTTAGAAATTGTTTTCCAACCTTGATCTCTTTTTTTAATCAAGGATTATTGGCTAATTTTGGCGAAAATAAAATTGTATGAAATTTTACCTTCTCTTCCTTTCTTCACTAATAATTTCTTTCGGTTTTGGGCAGATTCCTCCCGGATATTACAACAATGCAAACGGCTTGTCAGGAACTGCATTGAAAACAGCCCTTCACAATATCATTAAAAACCACACTACATACCCTTATAGCCAAACGGATGAGATATTAAGAGAAACTGACGAAGATCCATCTAACCCAAATAATGTGATTTTGGTTTATACCGGAAGATCGCAGGCAAAATCAACTTTTGGCGGTAATCCAAACGACTGGAACCGGGAACATGTCTGGGCAAAATCTCATGGGGGTTTTGGTGACACTCCGCCTTGTGGTACTGATATTCACCACATAAAACCATCTGATGCTTCGGTGAACAGCGACCGTGGAAATAAAGATTTTGATAATGGCGGTGTTCAGCATCAGGAAGCAACCGAATGCTATTATGACGCAGATTCCTGGGAACCCAGGGATGACGTGAAAGGCGACATTGCTCGCATCATTTTTTATATGGCAGTGCGTTACGAGGGTGATAATGGAGAATTAAACCTGGAGGTCGTGGATTGGGTAAACTCGGCTCCCGACCCGGAACATGGGAAGTTTTCCACACTGCTTGAATGGAACACTTTCGACCCACCGGATGCTTTTGAAATAAACAGAAACAATGTAATTTACTCCTACCAGCATAACCGGAATCCTTTTATTGACCACCCTGAGTTCGTAAACATGATTTGGAACCCCGCATCAGTGCAGGATGAACAGTTTTTTGCTGAACAAATTAAAGTTTATCCAGTGCCAGCTAACAATGTTGTGACGCTTTCAATTGAATTTCCTCTTTTGGACAAACTTGATCTTTCCATTTACAACAGTTACGGGCAGGTGGTTTTTTTTCAAAAAAGTATTTCAACACAAACCTTTCCAATGGAAATAAATACCCAAAATATTACTAATGGATTGTATTTCATTGAGTTTGTGGGCGAACGATTTGCCTTTACTAAAAAACTTCAAATCATCCATTAATTATTCCCGGAGTCCTGTTTGTAAATTGACAAATGTAGAGACCCTTTCCTATTTTAACTGATTTTGCATTTATTTCTATGGCACGCTATCATAAAACGACAGAAGAAAGGGAAACGCCAAAAAAGAAAGTTACCCGTGAAGGATTAAAACGGATGCTAAGACTGTTCCGTTTTGTAAAACCTCAGCAGGGAGTTTTTATCATCGGATTGATTTTCCTTCTATTGTCCTCACTTACTACCCTTGTATTCCCTGCACTTATGGGCGATTTACTGGATTCCAGTACCAAAGGAACCCTTGAAACCATCAATAAAACCGGATTTATACTCATCGGTGTTTTTCTTGCCAATGCAGTATTCTCTTACTTCAGAATATATCTCTTTGCAATCGTTGCCGAGCGAACCCTGGCTTTATTAAGACAAACTACTTATAACCACCTGATCAAGTTGCCGATGGTGTTTTTCTCCAACCGCCGCGTGGGCGAACTCAACAGCAGGATTTCGGCTGATGTGGCTCTCTTGCAGGAGACTTTCACCTCCACCCTTGCTCAATTTATCCGGCAGGTTATCACCATCATCGGAGGAATCGCTTTGCTGACGATCATCTCTTATAAACTTACTTTGTTTATGCTGGCATTTATACCGGTTGTTGCGATTATTGCAAGAGTTTTCGGAACTTACATCCGAAAACTCTCTAAAGAAGCACAGACCAAAGTTGCTGAGTCGAACACCATAGTAGAAGAGACTCTGCAGGCCATTGCCAACGTGAAAGCTTTTGCCAACGAAGCTTTTGAAATATTCCGCTACCGCAAAAAAACAGAAGAGGTGGTGGAAATTTCGCTAAAGGGTGCAAAGTGGCGGGGCTTATTCGTTTCGTTCATCTTTTTTGCTTTGTTCGGATCCATTGTTGGTGTGATATGGTATGGCGTTTATCTTGTGAACCAGGGAGCAGGGATGTCATCCGGCGATTTGTTCAAGTTTGTACTTTACACTGTTTTCATTGCCGGCTCCATCAGCGGAATGGCGGATTTGTATTCACAGTTGCAGAAAGCAATCGGAGCAACTGAAAACCTGATGGATATATTAGATGAGAATCCCGAAAGCATTTCGGAAAGTTTCATCAAAACTGAAAGAAGCATTACAGGAAAAGTCAGGTTTAAAAGGGTTTCTTTCTCCTACCCTACCCGTCAGGATGTTCCGGTTTTAAAAGATATAACTTTCGAAGCCGGTAAAGGTGAGCAGATTGCTCTTGTGGGACCATCAGGTGCCGGGAAAAGTACTGTTACCGGATTATTGCTCCGGTTTTATCAACCCGATACCGGAGAAATATTAATAGACGACAAAAATATATCCGAATATAACCTCACCGAATTGCGCAGTAATATGGCAATAGTTCCGCAGGAAGTTCTGCTTTTCGGTGGAACCATTCGCGAAAATATTGAATACGGCAAACCAGGCGCATCAGAGGATGAAATAATGAAAGCTGCCGAAAAAGCCAATGCACTTGAGTTTATTAATTCTTTTCCTGAAAAGCTCGAAACCTTAGTTGGTGACCGCGGAATTCAGCTTTCCGGCGGACAGCGACAGCGCATAGCAATAGCACGGGCAATTCTTAAAAATCCTGCCATACTCATACTCGATGAAGCAACCAGTTCGCTCGACTCCGAATCGGAACGGCTGGTTCAGGAAGCGCTGATAAAGCTTATGGCAGGACGGACATCCATTGTCATTGCCCATCGCTTGTCGACTGTTCGTAAAGCGGATAAAATTATTGTAATAGATAAAGGTGAAGTAAAAGAATCGGGAACACATGAAGAATTGCTTTTACTCGAAAAAGGAATTTACCGGAACCTGAGTTCGCTGCAGATAGAGGTGATGGGGTGAGAAAATTCCAATCATTAAAATTCCAAAATCCAACAAGAAGGACTGTGTGCTGGTAGGTTCATCGATTTTAGTCACTAATTGACCACAATCTTTTTAGATTCAGTTTTACCTTCTGATGTCAGTTTAACCATATAAATTCCCGGAGCAAGTGATGCCAGGTTCAATTCAATTTTACCGCCGGTAAAATCCTGTACCAAAACAAGTTTGCCATAAGTGGAGAAGAGTTGAACAGTGACTTTACCCGAAGAAGGGTGATCAATTGTCAGCTTTTCAGAAACCGGGTTGGGATAAAGGCTGAAGTTAAATTCCTGCTCCTCTGTTACCCCGGTCGTAATATAAGTGAATTTCACGAAAGTGGTATTATCACAGGCAATTTCCGAAACATTACCTGGAACGAAACCTGAAACATAAGTATTATCATTCGTATTGAAAGCAATCATTTTAACCATATTGCTGGTATCAATACCAACCAGTAAAAAGGTTCCTGTATTCTGATCAAATGAAGATGAACCAGCCACGAAATAGGGAAATTCAACCAGTTCTCCCCGCTGAATAATATCTCCGGTGGATTTATCTATCTCAACGACATTGCTTCCTGTGTAATTAAAGGAGGAATCATAAGTGGCACTCCGGGCAAAAATGATTTCATTGACATTGTCAAAATTAACACTGGTGATAATGTTATAAGCCGAGTTTGTTGGGTTGAGTATCGTTTTGGTGAATGAAAACTGATTTTCCCTGACGGGTATTGCATACAAACAAATAGCAGGATCATTGGTGAAGCCCACATAATACAAAATGCCATTGTTGGCATCAAAACCGATGGCATCCGCAACCAGTCCATTTGCGCCCGGTTCATAAATTACACCGATCAGGCTGTCCTGGTTCGTGTTGATATCAAATTCATAAATGCTGATGTATTCCTCGGTTTCCATTTTAAGGTTGTACATTTTCCCGGTGCTCATATCAAACTCCGAAATATTGGTATACAATGAGCCGCCAACCAGATTCTCTTCGTTTGAAATTGTATTAAAAGAATACAATCCCGCACTATCACCAGAAATTCCGGTAAGGTAATAATTGCTGTTGTACGAATCGAATGCTGATGTGGCAAAATAATAGCCGTCAAGAATAGAAGGATACACAGTCAATGATTCAGGATCAAGTGCCTGCCATTTTACAATATCAATCTTACCCGTTTGAAGGTTATTGGCTGCCCCTACAAGGTTTATCTGCGCTTTGCTGCCAATGCCCAAGAGCATGATTATTACTATATATAGAATATTTTTGTTCATTTTTTTGCTATTTACCCCTAAACAAAGAGAAGTTCCGTTTTGTTCAAATGAAATGATTTTTTGAAAGAGGAAAAATTCCATTGCCATTAATCCCTCAGATGAAAGTAAATTTTTTGATTTCATAAACACCTCCATTTTTTAGTTAATATTTGAATTTTACGAAATCAAATTTACCATCAGGCGGAGGCAGGAATGAAACAGATTCAGTTATGCTGGGAAAAAATGTATAAACACCGAAGGTTTTTGGATGAACGTGGGGAAGTTCGAAGCTCGAAGTTCAAGGTTCCGGGTTTTGATCATGATCGAACCCATAACTTTCTAATCTCAGATTTATCTTCCTGGATTGTTGGTCAACATAGCAAGGATTCAAATTTAATTATTGAGGGGGATTTCGAATCTAACCTTCGTTCCCGTTGCTTCATTCCTGTTGTTTTTCAGGTCAATGATTTCCATCAAAATCTTTCTCCTGAGCTTTTTGTTCAGTATTCTGATCCGCTCCAGTGTGATTGCCGTCGCCATTGATTTGTGTCCCATGTCTTGCTCTCTTAGTATTTCCTGTGCCTTTTGCCTCCCAACGCCGTCATCTTCAACCTCCAGTTCTATCATCCCGTTTTGTAACTTGAACCTGACTTCAATTTTCCCTTTTGAATCCTTGTGCTTGATCCCGTGCTCAATTGAATTCTCAATGAATGGTTGTGCTAGCATCGGAGGAACATGAATGCTTTCTATATCAAGTTTTTCATCCACTTCAATCGAATAATCAAACTTTTCCGGAAACCTTATTTTTTGCAGCTCAAGATAATTTTCAATGGTTGTAATTTCCTCTTCCAATGGAATGAATTCCGCAACCGAACTATCCAGAATATTCCGAACCAATTTGGAAAACCTTGCAAGGTATTTGCTGGCTTTATGAGGCTCTTCATTGATGATGGCATTTTGAATGCTGGCCAGGGAGTTAAAAATAAAATGGGGATTCATTTGGGAGCGGAGTAACTTTTGCTGAAACACAGTCCTCTCCTGTACCACTTTTAATCGGTTTTGTCTTAAATACAAGGATAGGACAATTAAAATCATGATAATAAAGGCAAGTATAATTACCACAATTAAAATAGTCTGTTGGTTTCTGCTTCTTTGTAATTCGCTTTTTTCCTGTAGCAAAATGATTTGCTGTTCCTTTTTTTCCGTTTCAAATTTTGTTTCAATTTCAGCGATTTGTTTATTTGTTTCAAGTGTAAAAATCGCATTGCTTACCAGGGTATAGGCTTTATAGTGAAAATAGGCTTTTTCGATATCATTCTGCCTGTCGTAAATCTCTGAAAGACTTTTATGGAATTCGACCAGCAATTTCTTTAAACCGAGTTTTTCTGCTATCAGCAGGCCAGCTTCGTACTTTTTTATCGCCTCGGAAAATTCATTCTTTTGCAGGTTTATGTCTCCCAGTTTTGATAAAACCCTTGCATGGTCAGCAGGCATCTCAAGATATTCGTACAAAATCTTAGCTTGCATGAATTTATTCCTTGCATCCAGTAACTTATTCCGGTTAATGTAATAATTACCCATATTTTCGTAAACCATTGCCAATCCTGGTCTGTTTTCCATGATTTGATAAATATTCCGGGCATACTCGTAACAAAGCAATGCACTATCAGGTTTATTCATCGTCAAGTAAATATCTCCCAGGTTTGTGAGTACTTCGGCTTCACCTTTCTGGTAGTCTATTTTTCTAGACAGAACGAGCGATTTATTATAATAGCCGATTGATAAATTTTGTTTATGCCAGGCATCATATAGTTGCCCAGTTTTCAGGTAGGTATAACTAATACTTTCGTTGATCATATCGTTTCCAAATGCCCTGCTCAACTCATTATAATCACTATTGTATCTGTCCAGATATTCAAGTTTCATTATTAATGCCGAATCATAATATAGCACTGCCAGCGCAAACATTCCTTTCAATGCATAAAATTCTCCCAATTTGTCGAGGCTCATGGCTACACCGAGAATATCATTATTATCTGTGCGCAGTTGAACGGATTGAAACAAATCAGGTTCAACATTTGACAGATCTCCAATTTTCATTTGGACACCAGCCCTTTCTTCCAACTGATTGGCATAATTAATTGACCATTCAGCCATTGATGGATAAGTATTATTGTTTAATTCGGTTAAATTTTCATTGTAAACCTTTTTAAAATAATAAAGTGAGCTGTCGTGATACCTGATTGCAGAATCATATTTGCCCCAATGGTGATAAGCCCTGCCGATTTTTCCTAAATATTTGGCAATGTAGACTTTCCGCGTTGCCGGTGAAATACTCCATACAAAAATGCTGTCGAGTACCCTGTGGTTGATTGCAACAGACAATTTATACTCCCCATGCTGTGTGTAAAAAGCACTTAGTTTTTCCAGCGATCCAAGCAGAACCTTCTCATCAGTAAATTTATGATACTCAAAATGCCTTAAAATCAAATCAAAATACTTTTCCACATACTCCCGCTCTTTTTTGTACTGATGATTCAATTTCGCATATTGCGCTAACCAACCGTATGATCCCAAATGTGAATACCAGTATTGTTCGCCATCCAGTTCAATCAATGGTTTATTGAAGTAATACATTGCCGAATCAACCTGATCCGCATTTTTGTACAAGCCCCCAATTCCAAACCAAATCCTGTATTTAAGCGTCCAGTGTGTGGCCTCATCCATTAAACTTTCTGCTTTTTGTAATAGTTTTCTTGATCTGATCAAATCATATTTACCGGGCATGTTATCACTTGACAAAAGGTATAATGCCATTACCCGTCCATTGTTATAACCTATACTATCTGCAAGGTTAAGGGATTGTTTTGCGTAATCGTATGATTCTATAGGTTGGTTTTTAAGAAGGGCATAAGAAATCTCACACAGGATATTCACCTTATCCTGGTAATTAGCTTTTGTAAGAATTTTTTTCAGGCTGTCGGTATTTTCAATAGGCTCATACCACGAAAGGGAGTTATCAGGAATTCTAAGGATTAAATCGGTCTGCGAAAAGACTTGAATTGAAATTATTAGTAATAAATAAATCCATAGAATCCTGTTCATGTCATTTTTATCAAAATTGTGCCAGCCGGTTGAACATCTCCAGCAACTCTTCCCTTTTTCGGGATGCCACAGGTACCTTGCTTTCATTTTCCAGCACTACATAGCCGCCCTCTCCTTTTTCAAACCGTTCGATGTGCCGCATGTTGATCAGAAATGATTTATGTACCCTGTAAAACCCTTGATCTTTCAGCATTTCATCATACTCTTTAAGGAGGGTAGAAACCAATATCTCCTTACCGTTCAGCAGGTGAATGGTTGTATAACTCCCATCCGATTCGCAATAGTTGATATCCTGCACTTTTACCAGGTGAATGCTATCAAAAGTTCTGAGAATTATTTTCCGGTTTGCTTTGTCACCAGGCAGCATGTTTTCTTCCAGGGTATTTAGCTGGATGTTGAAATCCTGATGCATCAGCTTTTCTGCTTTGCAAACCGCTTCAACCAGGTCATCCGGATCAACCGGTTTCAGCAGGTAATCAATGGCACTGAAACGAAAGGCTTTAATCGCATACTGATCATAAGCAGTAACAAAAATCACTTTGAAATCAACCGGTTGAAGTTGTTTGAGCAAGTCAAAACCGGTACCGTCATTCATTTTGATATCGAGCAGTATCAAGTCGGGATGATATTTCCGGATGGCTTCCACACCGGTTTTTACGCCATCAGCAGAAGCCACCAGTTTTACATTGGGGCAAAACCGGGTAACCATCTTCTCCAGCGTTTGGCGCATGTGAGCTTCGTCATCAATGATGATGGTGCGGAGCATATTCAGTTCTGAATTTTTTCTAAAAATACGCATAATTGT
>CAWJBC010000007.1:0-121913 GCA_963840975.1 uncultured Bacteroidales bacterium
TAAGAGGGCGCACTGTTGTGATACACGAAGACATTGCCGTATCGGAAATCAGCAAAGAGGGCGCCGCCGGGTTTTCTAATCTCAGGAGGTGTTTTCACCCAGCTCGATGTTTTGGTATCGAAATTTCCAAGTTTCTGCAATTCCCGGTATTGCCCTTCCGATAAGAGTTCAATGCCTATGGCAGCAGCCATATCCATAGCATTATTTTCCGGTTTATGTTCTTTCCTTGATTCCTGCCCTTCGCGGTCGTAACAAACACTTCTGCGGCCCTTAGGAGTTTCCGGGGAGCAATCATAAAAAATGTATTCGCCCGTCGTTTTATCTGCACCAACCACATCGGGTTCGCCGCCGGTTCTTTCCATTTCATTGAGCGACCATAGTTTTTCTCTGCCAGCTGGTGCTTCCAGCTTTGCTTGTATTTTATCCCATTCAAGACCTTTATGGCGGTTCATGTTTTTCTCAAAACGGGCTTTTAATACACTGATTAATTCTTCTCGCTGTTCAGATGACAACTCCATTTTATTTCCCATTTTCAAAATGTGTTATTCTGATTGTAACAAAAAAATCAGATACCTGTTTTCCGGCTTTTGGATTTATAAACAGTAATATCATTATTCACTGCGATCTTATCCACATCATCTTCATTATATCCCAATGCTTTTAGTTTTTCAAAGAAACCCTTCCGGGAACGGAATGGTGCTTAATTCAATAAATACATAATCATTAATATCCGAAGGATGCAAGTTGAATTCCTCGAAAAATAATTTTTCGGAAAAATCGAAATAAAGATAGGGAATTTTCAAATCAAGCAAATATACATAACCCCAGAATGAACGGTGGCTGACCAGGACATAACTGTTTTGAGGCACGATTTCTTTAAGCTTTTCCAGATTGTTGTAGCGTTCGGTATCGAGAAGGATATTCTGGTTTATTCCCAAATTTTTTACAGGATGGGTTTGTTCGATCTGTTTCTGAAATGTCCATCCGCTAATAAATGGTAATCGCATAAAAACGACGGTAACGACAAACAGAAAGATGGTAAAGACAATCTTATATTTTATATCTTTCAGAAAAACAATCAGGACATAAATGCTGACAAAAATAACAGAGATATAGGCTACCCCGCGCAATTCAAAGTGTACATTCGTTCCAAGAGAGGCGATAAAAGGCATGAGGAGAAAGGTGAGGAAAAGAGCCAGTACTTTTAGGTCAATAATTTTATTGTGAACGTTTTTATAAAGCAGTACAAAAAACAAAACCAAAAATAAACTTGGTGAAAAAATGCCCGTTTCGTTGGATAGCAAGAAGCCATCGAGCATCATAAAAATAATTGCACAAAAAATGATAATATCAACAACTATCTTTAAGGTAAAATTTGATACTTTATTTATAAAAAGGTCTGAAAAAATGATAGCAATTGACAGAAGTAGAATTTCGACCGACAGATACTGGATGGATTTAATGACCCATTTGATCATAGGAAAAATTCCATGTGAGTTATCATAATTAAGATGCTTTAAGGATTCTTTAAAGTTGACGATAAAATCATTCAGGCTTTGGATAAGTGTAAAGTAAAGAACAAACGTGGCGAATATTCCAATTAAAAAAGAAAGGAAATAATAATAAATATGCCTCCTGGCTTTATCCTTAACATGAAGGAATGAAGTAATGAGCATGAGCAAAATAAGTGGAATATTGGTAATCATAATGAACGGAATGAAACCGATCAGCAATCCGCTAAGAAATGAAAACACGTAATTAACCCTGTCATTTTTCAGTGAATACGAAATCATCATGAAGCCCAAGGCGCAAAGGATAGACATATAATTAAACGTCCAATAGCTGGGAACAAACTGAACAGGCATCCACAAAACAAATTGACCCATCAGACTCAGCGCTAAGAGGAGAGTGAATTGCTTAAACCTGATGACCATAAAATTTCGCAGGTAAACTGATATTCCTGCTACAAAAACGAGATGAGAAACAATCAATAGCATAATGGTCGTCCATCTGATCGCAATAATATCCTGCGGATAAATGCTTCTGGCAAGCAAATACCAGTAACTGGTACTGAATACTTCAACATTTCTGAGATGAAGCAGGTAAAACGCCTCATCGTGAAAAAGCAATCCTTTGTTCAAACTCCATATTACGATTCCCAATACAACGACAACGAAAAGATAAATTAAAAGATTAGAAATGGTTGCGAGCCTTGGCAAGCAATTATCTAATTTTGAGTTCAGGCTTTTAATTGTTTTGTTCAAAAACATTTCCATTATTTGAAGTTTATTAATGTTGTTTAATTCCAACTAACCCTAAAACCTTCCACTTTAAAAAACCGCCGATGTATTTAAAATACTTTTTTAAAAACACCGAATATGCTTTTAAGGAGACTGTATGCTTTTTATAAAATAGAAAGTCCTTTTTAATATTGTAGTTTGACTTTATTGAAAACAAGGATTGCACAAGTCTTTTTGCACTCTTGTCGTGCCTTAATCCAGAATGTAGGGTATCGTTAAAGATCTTCAGATCGGGATGAACAATTACTTTATATCCTTTCCTTTTTGCACGCAATGTAAAATCGCTATCTCCGTGGTATTGCGGAAAGTTCTCCTCATCCAGCCAGCCTATCTTTTCATAGACTGATTTGTGTGTTATTGTTCCCATTCCGGGTAACCAGTCGCAAGTCGTAATTTTTTGATAAATATCGCTATCGGTTTCGGCTGAACCGATAAGGCTTTTAAATCCGCTTTTCACATCAAACAAACCTCCCATTGACCAGATTATATTTCTTTGATGTGCATGGTAAATTTTAGATCCAACTATCGTCTGATGATCGTGTTGGCTTAATATTGATGGCACTAAATCGAAATAATCAGGATTAGCCAAAATATCGTTGTTCCACCATAAAATATAATCGCTTTTCAATTCATTAATTGCGTGTTTAACAGCGAGGTTAATTCCTCCACTCCACCAAAGATTGCCATTGCCTTTAAGTAATTTTACCTGGGGATAATTCTGCCTAATCCAATCAGCGGTTCCATCGGTTGAAGCATCATCCGTAATTACTATGAAATAAACGGCATCCTTTTTTTCGATGCCGTGTGTAGTATATAAGGAATGAAGGCAGGATTTGGTATAATCCAGGCCATTGAACACAGGGAAAACGATTGCAATGTTTAACATATTCGGCGCTTTGATTAACCAGGGATTAATTTATTTTCAGGCTCTTTATCAGGGTGTCGAAGTTCAAAATTTGAAACATCGTACAAGTAAAGAATGCTTGTTATCACGATGATTTCATACGACCTTGTAAAAGCCCCGTTGATCACCAGATCGAACATCAGATTAAGTGCATAAAATTTCATATAGAGGAAACGGGGTGCAATTTTCATTACAAAAAGCTGCCTCGAAATCAGAAATACGCATAGGAACCAAAGTACCCCATATTTTGAATATTCGCCAATCACACCGATATCACTTTGATAAAATCCGAAAAAAGCTTTATAAAAGAATACCTTCATACCATAAGCATTGGCCATGTGGGATTCACCATTTCCGATCCAGTAGTTGAGCGTTGTTGGTGAAAATTCGTATAAAAAAAACTTCGCTGATCTGACCCTGATATCCTCGTTTTGCTGTGAAGCTTGTTGCTGGGATACTTCAATCAGATTCATTATAATGTCCTGAAAAACGAAAAAAACGAGTATAGCTGAAATAAACATCAGCGACATTACCGCAACTTTCGATTTCACATGCCTGTTGAACAAAACGAACACAATGGTTCCCAACAATAGATTGAGAATGGCTGACCGTGTCCCTTGTAAAAGTGGGACGGCAAGATACAAGAGGCACAAGAGAACATAAATTTTCTTTTCAGTTGTAAATATCTTTTGCAGGGAATAATAAAACATGAAAGCAGCAAAACTTGCTCCAGGCAGGAAAATTCTCACCGTACCTCTCTCCTCGTGCGCCCTCACACCAAACATCTGAATGGGATAAATGACGTATTGGAAAAAGTAGGTAAGAATAAACAAAATCCCCATGTAAACAAGCAGCTTTTCCAATATATCATGCTTCATCCTGATGGAATGCAGGAAAAAATAAAACAGGTAAAAATACATATACCCCGATGCCCAGAGGCTTAACAAAAAGCCCTGGTTGTGTCCCAATCTTGCTCCAAAAACTCCCAAAAAAACAGCCACGAAAACAAGGCCGATGATCAATCCGGAATGATGTTTAAATTTTATGCCTTTGTCGTAAATCATGGCCATGAGAATCCACAAAAGCATTAGCATAGTCGCTCCAAATCCTATAAGCAAACCAATTTGGTAAGGGATAAAAACAAATTTGAAAAAATATACTGAAGCTAAAAAGATCGAAAAAACTATAATTTGCTTTACCATGTCTCCTTCGTCAATAATAAGAATTGTAAAAGTAATTATTATACTTTATACCGGCATCCGGCTCTTTTGTTTGCTTTTTAGATAGAAAGAATTTTGGATTAAATAATTTTCTTGAAAATTTCAGATGTCTAGTTCCCCGATTAGAATCAATAAAAACAAAAATGGAGAATCGCCAGGCGATGGATCAACTCTTTATTGCACAGTTAAAAGACTACGGTATAAGCAGACCCTTCACAGATTAATTTCCCGATTATTCTTTATTAGCGCAAGTCGTATAATCCGAAAGCCAGGCCTCGAGTGTTTCTATCTCACGGCGTTCAACAATTCCATTTTTGAGCAGCGAATTGTAAGCATTGAACAGATTATCCTCAATGCTATTAATTTTCGAAATAGATCCATCCACAATTTCAATTACTTTCTCGGCATGAAGGTACATCGGTATTTCTGATTCAAAATCTTTCATGAAATCGTGCGCATTACGCTTTTGTACCACCGTTGCATTTGTAAAACCCAATTGGTAATCATATAGCCACATGATAGGCTGGGCAACCAATCCCCTAAGAATGTCAGTAAATCTGAACGTAACATAAGTCGGGAGGTAAAGCAGTGGAAATAGTTCTTTTCTTACGGCAGTGTTTTGCGAATTAAAAGGGCAAATTGAATTTTTCCCTAACACCACCGGGGGATTGCTGTTAAAGTTGCAATATTTATTACTGACCAACCTGTATACTGCATCTACATCCGGGTCTTCATCGGCAAGCCCTTGCCATACACCTACATTTGATTTTTTGGTAACTATTTTACTTTTGTCAATAGTTTGTTCGGTAATGAGCCTAAGCGGGAAACCTCTGGGCCAAATCTTATCTTCAGAAAAATACTCATAAATGTTGATTTGACCAGAGTTTTCAGGAATAAAACTGAATTTGCTTTCAAATTCAGGGAAATTCCAGTTTGGTTTGGGAATATTATCATCATCAGTGTCAATGATAATTTCAGCTCCATTTTTAACAGCTATCAGATAACCAAACATTTTGCGGCAATAGTGATTGTAAGGCATACTTTTGCTCAACCTAAAGCCTGATTCTTCCTGTTCTTCAACAGAAACGAATTCAACATTTTCAACAAACCAGTTTTTGGGAGACTTTTTATCGCCTACAACTATGAGTTTGTAATCCGCCATGGCGGCAAAGTCAATTACTGCCTGGGTAGGTTTAAATATGCTGGTTATGATAATGTATTTTTTCATGTAGCGCTAACGTATTAAAATGTTTGTAAGAACTTTTTACTATCCAATTTAAAAACAAATTTACTTCCTTATCCCATCAAATCATGGTTTCTTTGGCAAATAAACTTCCATAGTGCGAAAACCATGAGCCGCTTGGTGGAAACCTGTAAAGGGTATCGCTTTTTGCCAATAAAAACATTTCGACCAATGCCGCTTTAACCGACTCGTCAGTCAGTTTCAAATGCTGACTTTGTGAATATTCAATTTTGAACTCTTTATCATAAGTAACCACTTTTTCAAAATGCTTTTTCAGAAAATCCTGAACAATAGCAGAATCAGTGGCGATGTAAATAACATAATCGGGCGAATTTATCTTTTGAATGATTCCTTCAATCCTTGTCTTAATTGTGTTCAAACTTTCCTGCGGATCAAGCCAATGCTGGGTATGGTTGCTTTTCGGCATTGTTTTGTCGTAATACTTGATGTGCAAACCAATAACTTTCTTGTTGCTGAAATGTTTTTCTGAAAATTCATCTACCAGTGCCTGGAATTCCGGCTTTAATTTTAACGCACCAAAAAAGGGTTTGGTTTCATTCAACAGAAAACCATAATGACTGTTAAAAATCATTGTTTTATTCTTAATATCAGTGCCGTTTTTTATCAGGTCAATGCTCCATTGCCGCCTCTTGGTCATAAAATGAAGCAGAAAGGCCGGTGTTTTTTTTCGAAGAAGTTTGTGGACAAACTCCGCAACCAGGGAAGGTATAAAATAACGGTAAGGTATCAGTGGAAGCCTTCTGATCATTCTTTTCCATGCGCCGATATGCTCTTCATAAATTACAGGAACTCCTTGTATTTGCTCAGGAACATCAAAGAAAAAACCAAAAGCATTGGCGCTTTTATCATTCAGATACATTGAGGGCGACCAACTGATCTCCAGTGTTCTGTTGGTTGATTTTGCGTAATACCAGGCATGTGCTGTGGCAAATAAATTATCGCCCAACCCTGCATTTCTTCGTGAAATTACTTTTTTAAGATGTTTCTTTTCCATTCAATTTTTTATCAACAATGAAATATTTATAAAATGAGGCGAAAAGCATGTAGACCAATATCACCTGGAGAATAAACAAAGGCCGCTGATACCTTATCTGGTGCGAGATTAAAATATACGGTAGTAAATAAACCAAATACAAAGCTGATGATATTAAAAGCAACGGTTGAAAACGCGTTCTTCGAAATATGATAAGGGCTGCAATGCAAAGGGTCGGAATAATCCCAAAAAATATTCCCCGCACAAAATCGGGCAATTGGTATTTATGATGGTAAAAATCGTTCTTCGCCATCTTCCAATCTTCAAAGATAAGTTCTTTGTTATCCGGATGTAAGGTGTTCAGGATATCTGACATTCTTTCATCATTAAAAAATCCGGTTGTCCAAGCCTGACCAATGATAAGTTTATTTTGTGTAAGCAATAATTTATCCTGCTCCGAAAAACTTCCGAAGTTCATGGATCGTATGTTGTCACGGTCTGTTTCAGTATAAATAAACCCTAAAACCAAACGATTTTTTATCTTGTACAAATAATCCTTCAAATTGTGCGACAGGTATTCATGGGAAATTGCATCATATTTTTCAAGCCAGTTGCTTTCACCCTCTGCAAGCATTTCCTTACGCAACGATTCATTGTAAATGGGATGTGCTTTGTACAGTGCAGATTGTGAAAGCTTACCATCGGTATCAACCACATTGGTCAGATAAAATTCAAACCACATATTCGATTTTGTTGGGATAAACTTGTCGAAGACCAGGTAATTCCTCACCGTCCATAATGCTATGGAAAAAGTGAACACCAGACAAAACCCCAAAATCCTTACCAGACCCTTTTGGGCGGTTTGAAATAGACTCACGTTGTTCCTTGTTTTGACAGAAACACCCAAAGGAATGACGAATGTAATAAATCCTATGACCACCATAAATGCAAGGGCATAACTGGGATTGATGAGGGGTGAAAGAAAAATAATTATATAAAGAGCCAGAGGATGTTTGGTTTCAGAAGTGTAATATTTGATCGAATGATAAATAAAAAGCATGACAAGTAATTGTGGCAGCCAAAAATCGTGTATGCTTTCGAAATTATCTCTTGGGCTGAAAAGTATGTACAAAAGAAAAATTGCTGCCAAAACAGCATGATATACTTTAATATCAACCAGGCGGAGAGTTTTTAACAAGAAGTAAAATACAACAGCGTAACAGATGAATTTTATGACAGATAAGAAAATAAAAGCCCCGAAAGTTTTGCCAAACAACAAAAATCCGCCAGAAATTATTAATACAAGAACAGGCGGAACCCACGCAGTGGGTCCGGTATTGGAAGGCGGTAAAGGATTACTGAATCCATTTCCGGCAATTAAATTTTCGGCAATGTTTCCATATTCCACACCAAAAAGATAGTTGAAATCTTTTTTGATCAGAACGAAAAAAATTTGAATCAAGATGAGTGCTAAAAATACAATTACACTCGCTCTCGCATCAATATTTAGGGTAATCCTCCTTTTCATTTACTCTATTTTCATTTCTTCAACTGAAGCTCAAACGATTTCCTGTCAATTTTGATAATAGTGTCCAAAATCAACCCGATAGCAAAAGTCAGAATTGATATTAAAACCAAACCCGAAGCCAGCACAGCGGAAGGCACTTTATAAACATATTTGTACAAATAAAATTCTCTGATTACCGGAATTCCAAAAGCCAGAGCAATTAACAAACTGACAAGCGAGATGATTCCGAAAAAAAGCAATGGCTTGTAATGTCTGAATAAATTAAAAATGGTTAACAAAACCTTCAAACCATCTGAAAACGTATTTAATTTCGATTCGCTTCCTTCAGGTCTGTCCTGAAAGTCAATCGGAATTTCTTTCATCAAAAAGTTATTGTGAAGTGCAAAAATGGTCATGTCTGTTTCCAACTCAAATCCGGAATATAAAACAGGATAATTCTTAACGAACTTTCTTGAGAAGATACGGTATCCGCTCATTATATCCCTCAATTTTGCATTGAAAAGTTTATTGATCAGGTTTTTGACCAGGTTGTTCCCAAATTCGTGGAAACTTCTTTTATTTTCAGACGAATAAGTACCATTCGTGAGCCTGTCGCCAATTACCAAATCATAACCATCGTTCAGTACCGGCGCTAATAATTCTTTGACATGCTTAGCGGGGTAAGTATCATCCCCGTCAACCATGATATAAATATCAGCTTCAATTTTTTCAAACATTGACCTCACGACATTCGCTTTACCCTGTCTGTATTCATGTTCAACAATAGCACCTGCATTTTTAGCGATTTCATAGGTTTTGTCAGAAGAATTGTTGTCGTAAACATAAATTTTAAGTTCGGGCATTTCCTTTTTAAAGTCGCTGATCACCTTGGCTATGGTCAACTCCTCATTATAACAAGGGATCAATAAAGCTATTTCCATGATTTAATTATTTGTTAGAATTGTTTAAATAATGCTCATATACCATTCTAATTCCTTCATCAAGTTCAATCTTATGTTTCCAACCCAATGTGTGAAGTTTGTTTGGATCGGTTAACTTTCGCGGCGTTCCGTCAGGTTTCGAAGGATCAAATTTGATCTCTCCTTTAAATCCTACAGTTTCTTTTACAAGGTATGCAAGTGCCTTAATGGTTATTTCTTTGCCGCTTCCGATGTTCAAATGCGTGTTCCTGATTTCGTTTTCCTTAATATCACTAACACGCACCATATCCTTGAAATCAGCATTTTCCATTAGAAAAACACAAGCATCAGCCATATCTTCCGCCCACAAAAATTCCCTGTATGGCGTTCCGCTTCCCCACACATGAAGTTCTACCTTATCACCTGACCGTTTGATCCCAAAATTTTCCAGATAGGCTATGATTTCTGAATCGGATGCCTGCGGTGATAAACTTGAAGGATATTTTGCAAGATCCTTTCTTATGGCTGCAAAATCATTGTTTTCAAGGCATTTGCATAAATGGTTCTTACGCAGCAATGCCGGTAAAACATGTGAATTTTCGAGGTTGAAATTGTCATTGTAACCGTAAAGGTTAGTCGGCATCACCGAAATAAAATTAGTGCCGTATTGCAAATTGTACGATTCGCACATTTTAATCCCCGAAATTTTGGCAATGGCATAAGGTTCGTTGGTGTATTCAAGTGTATTGGTAAGCAATTCATCTTCCCGCATGGGTTGATTCGCCATCTTTGGATAGATACAAGTGCTTCCCAAAAACAGTAATTTTTTAACTTTATTCAAATAGCTGTAATGAATCACATTGCTTTGAATCATTGTGTTTTGATAGATGAAATCCGCCCTGTAGGTATTATTGGCATGAATTCCACCAACTTTAGCGGCAGCTAAAAAAACATATTCGGGTTTTTGTTCATTGAAAAACGACTCAGTTTCTGCCTGGTTAACAAGGTTCAGCTCGTTTAATTTTCTAAAAATCAGGTTTGAATAACCCTTCCTTTTTAATATTTTAACTATGCTGCTTCCAACCAAACCGTCGTGACCTGCTATATAAATTTTACTTTCCTTATTCATTGTTTACTTTAATCTTAATTTTGTTGTAGATTTTCTATTCAAAATAATTCATCACCCGGTATCCGCCATCCTTCAGATACTTATCCCTTTTCACTTCAACGATATCCGATTGGATCATGTCCTGTACAAGGGCTTTCAGGTCATATTTTGGTTTCCATCCAAGCTCTGTATTTGCTTTTGTTGGATCACCAATTAATAATTCAACTTCTGTAGGTCTGAAATATCTCGGATCAACACTTACCACCTCTTTTCCAATTTCAATCTGAAATTCAGGGTTCGTACATTTCACTACATAACCTT
Organism: uncultured Bacteroidales bacterium; assembly: GCA_963840975.1. GTDB lineage: Bacteria > Bacteroidota > Bacteroidia > Bacteroidales > JAADJA01 > JAADJA01. The sequence goes on from CAWJBC010000007.1 coordinate 10,518, forward strand.
TTTCGTCAGCGCCTGTCCCTCTGAACTCTATTTCAATTCCGCATTCGCTGAAAGCCAACCTCACAAAGTCACGTACTTCAGTTGTTACACCGGTTGCAATAACAAAATCATCAGGTTTATGATGCTGCAACATCAGGTACATGGCAACAATGTAATCTTTTGCATGACCCCAGTCACGCTTTGCTGACATATTTCCAAGAAACAAATTTTCCTGCAATCCCATTGCAATCCTTGCTACCGCCATTGTAATTTTTCTGGTAACGAAAGTTTCTCCCCTGATGGGTGATTCATGGTTGAATAAAATTCCATTGCTTGCAAAAAGGTTATAGGCTTCACGATAGTTGACTGTGATCCAGTAAGCATAAAGCTTGGCAACCGCATAAGGGCTTCTCGGATAAAAGGGCGTTTTCTCTGATTGAGGAACCTCCTGAACCAGTCCGTAAAGTTCACTGGTTGATGCCTGGTAAAATCTTGTCTTTTTAGTCAATCCTAAAAAACGTATGGCTTCCAGCATTCTGAGCGCCCCGATTCCATCTGCATTGGCAGTATATTCAGGCGTATCAAAACTAACCTTAACATGCGACATAGCAGCAAGGTTATAAATTTCATCCGGTTTGGTATCGCTGATTAAACGGATTATGTTTGTTGAGTCCGTTAAATCGCTGTAATGAAGGTAGAAATTCTGATTCTCTATATGCGGGTCCTGGTACAAATGGTCGATCCTGTCGGTATTAAAAAGCGATGCACGTCTTTTCAAACCATGTACTACATATCCCTTTTTTAATAAAAATTCTGCAAGATAGGCTCCGTCCTGCCCTGTGATTCCTGAAATTAACGCAACTTTTGACATTTTATAGCTTTTAATAATTAATCCTTATAAACTCTAAATAGTTAAAATAGTTCAATAAAAATAAAATTGATTATGTAATACGTAAATATTGACCAAGGGTTATAGAATTTACTTTCCGATGCAAAACTTTGAAAAAATGTTCTCCAAAATTTCATTGTTGGTAATCTCGCCTGTAATCTCACCAAGGTGATATATCGCCTGCCGTACATCAATTGCAATCAGGTCGGAGGATACTTTTTGTGTGAATCCGTTTTGAATATTTTCAAGCGCCTGATTGGTTTTTAATAGCGCTTCATAATGCCGGGTATTCGACACTATGGTGGTATCAGAAACTTTTTCGTTTTCAATAAATCTTGATAACGAATCGAGGATGAGGTTTATATTTTCCTTCCTTTTAGCCGAAACAAAAAGGCATTCCATCTCAACCATTGATTTAAAACCCTCGGGCGATTCAAACAGAAGATCAGTCTTGTTGGCAATCAGAATAATTTTTTTGTTCCTGGAAATTCCTTCGGGCAATTTGGTGATATGATCACGATACTCTTCCAATACTTTCCCGATCTCGGTATAGCCGGTGTGGGTAACATCAAATACATAAAGTATGATCTTTGCCTGGTCAATTTTCTGGTAGGTCTTTTCAATACCAATGCTTTCGATCTCATCCTGCGATGTACGCAATCCCGCCGTATCAATAAACCGGAAGGAAGTCCCTCCGATGACGACGGTATCTTCAATGGTATCCCGTGTAGTACCAGGAATTTCCGAAACAATAGCCCGTTCTTCATTCAAAATAGCATTCAGCAGGGTAGATTTTCCAACATTAGGTTGACCAATGATGGCAACCGGAATCCCTTTTTTAATAACATTGCCGATGGAAAAGGATTTAATAAGGAAACCCACTTCACTGCTCAGTGATGTCAAAAGTTTATGGAATTCATCCCGGTTGGCAAATTCAACATCCTCCTCGCTAAAGTCAAGTTCGAGTTCTATGAGTGATGCAAAATTGATCAATTGTTTCCGCAAATCTTTAATCTTGTCCGAAAAAGTTCCACGCATTTGTTGAATAGCAAGGTCATGAGATGATTTGGAGTGAGAAGCGATTAAATCAGCTACGGCTTCAGCCTGAGATAAATCAAATTTTCCATTCAAAAAAGCGCGCAGTGTGAATTCGCCTGGTTTGGCGAGGCGCAAACCCTTTTCAACTAAAAGTTCAATGATTTTTTGTTGTACGAATTCTGAACCATGACAGGAAATTTCAATGGCATTTTCACCTGTGTATGAATGAGGTTCCCTGAAAATACTGAGGAGAACCTCATCTATGATCTCACCCTTGGATTTTATTACACCAAAATGAAGGGTATGAGAATCAACCGTTGAAAGTAATGTCTTTTTATTTTTGGGTTCAAAAATTTGCTCGCAAACACTGAAAGTCTGCTTACCCGAAATCCGGATAACGGCAATGGCGCTTAATCCCGGAGGTGTTGCCAGTGCACAAATAGTATCATGAGAATCCGATAAGTGTGTTGCATTGTTCATTGTTCTAAGATTCTATCAATTATTTTAACAAAAGTAGTGAATATTTAAGAAGATAAATATCAAATCCCGTATATTTGCCGGCTTATTAAAAGCAAATTCAATGAGCGTTTTAGTTGACAAAAATTCGAGGGTAGTAATTCAGGGTTTTACTGGTAAGGAAGGGACTTTTCATGCCGCCCAGATGATCGAATACGGTACGAATGTAGTCGGGGGTGTAACACCGGGTAAAGGCGGGCAAAACCATCTCGACCGACCTGTTTTCAATACTGTTAAAGATGCTGTGGACAGAGCAGGTGCAAATGTATCTTTGATTTTTGTCCCTCCTGTTTATTCATCTGATGCGATAATGGAGGCTGCAGAAGCCGGTATTAAAGTGATAATCTGCATTACTGAAGGAATTCCTGTGCAGGACATGGTGAATGTGAAAGAATATCTGAAAGGCAAAGATTGCAGGCTTGTCGGCCCCAATTGCCCGGGGGTGATCACTCCGGGTGAAGCCAAAGTCGGCATCATGCCAGGTTTTATTCATAAACCCGGCACCATTGGGATTGTTTCCCGTTCAGGAACCCTTACCTATGAAGCTGTTGACCAGCTTACCAAGTTGGGTTTGGGTCAAAGCACCGCAATTGGTATCGGTGGCGACCCCATCATTGGTACAACCACAAAAGATGCTGTGGAATTGTTTATGAATGACCCCGCTACAGAGGGGATAGTAATGATTGGCGAAATAGGCGGAGGAATGGAAGCTGAAGCCGCTTATTATATAAAAGAACACGGAACCAAACCGGTAGTTAGTTTTATTGCAGGGGCAACAGCACCCAAAGGCAGGACCATGGGACATGCAGGCGCTATCATTGGAGGCAAGGACGATACAGCACAGGCTAAAAAGAAAATTCTGTCTGAATGTGGTGTTACAGTGGTTGAATCGCCGGGTGAGATCGGTTTAACAATGGCAAAAATACTCGGGAAATCCTAATTTCTCTAAAAATAATTATCCGTAGAAATCCTATTTCTGGCTGGTTTCCATAGGAGGGTCATAAGGCAGAATCCATGCGTCCTTGTATTTTTCAGGTAACTCTTTTTTCCCTTGTATTGCAAGCTCTTTGCTGGGGAAATCATTGAGTGAAATCCTGAACTTATCATCCTTTGTAATTACTTTTGCTTTTGAAAAACCTTCCTTAACATATTTAGAAGCCATTGCTGTAGCATCGTTCATCGTACTGTAGTTACCAAAAATCAGATAAAATCTTCCTGTGCTTTCTGTTACTATTTTAGGACCAAGAACCCTGGCAACCGGCTTGCTGATAACAGTTTCGCCCCCGCAAATTTTTGTTTCTTTTGTGATATCTGTTTCTTCTCCTAACCAAACAATGGCAAAACCTCCGTCAATTCCAACTCCCAATGCGCCCCAGTTGTACTTTTCCCATTCCTTTAAATTTGCAAGTACCGATCTTGCCGCTGGCGTTTCTTTCCATTGAGAAATGGCTTTTTCTGCCGTGGCATCACGACTTTCCCAATATACAATTTCATATCCCTTACCTGGATAGCCTGTCAATTCTCCGGGTTTGGTCTGCATGCAAAGTTTATCCCTGCTTTCCTTTGAAAAGCAACATGATTGCCATTGTCCTTTATTCGACCAACTGTGAAAACTACAGGAAGCCGTATCAGGTTTGTTTTGTATTAAGTCCGCAATGTGCATTTTTGCTACCTGGCACAATGATTTGGAAAGAGAAATATCAGGCAAATTCGATGCTTTGCGGTATTCATTCACCATGTTGTACAAGGTAAACTCGTCGGTTGTAATGCAAAACTCATTCACAGTGTCCTGCTGCGAATATGAATTTTCGGTAAAAAGTATAGCGCTTATGAAAACTGTCAACAATAAAAAAACTGTTTTTTTCATGTTATTTTCAAATTATTTTGTGATCAAATTTATTAATTTCATCATTAACATTCTATCATACTTTGATTTAATTATGAACGGACTTATTAAAATCATTCGTGTATTCAATTGCAACAAAATTTTTCGTATGTTTGTCTGCTAATGCGTATTTTTCATTATAAACAATAACAAGATATTATGAAAAAATTTACTACTGTTTTCTTATACGTAGCTTTTACTGTAAATGTTCTTGCTCAGTTACCACAAACTTTCGATTTACGGGATTTTGATGGAAACAATTACGTAACTTCAGTAAAAAGTCAATCAGGAGGCACCTGCTGGACTCACGGATCACTGGCATCAATGGAAAGCAATTTAATGATGACCGGAAACTGGACTGTTGCCGGCGAAACCGGCGAGCCTAACCTGGCAGAATATCATCTAGACTGGTGGAATGGTTATAATCAATATTACAATGCTGACCTTGATCCTCCATACAATAACGGACAGGGACTTGAGGTTCATCAGGGTGGAGACTACCGCGTTACGACCGCCTATATTTCCCGTGGAGATGGAACTGTCAGAGATATTGACGGGCAATCATACAATAATCCTCCTGCTTTTTTCGATTCAAGCTACCATAAATATTATCCAATGGATGTTGAGTGGTATTCAGCCGGAGCTAACCTTGAAAACCTTGATTTGATCAAAACAAAAATAATGGAGAAGGGCGCTATGGCAACCTGTATGTGTTACAGCAACTCATTTATTAACGGTGAATATGAACATTACCAACCCGTTAGCAATAACCTTGACCCCAATCACTCTGTTACTATCATAGGCTGGGATGACGACAGAGTGGTACAGGGAGCGCCCGGAAATGGCGCCTGGCTCACAAAAAATAGTTGGGGCGCCGGATGGGGTATTAGTGGCTATTTCTGGATTTCCTATTACGATAAACATGCTTGTCAAAACCCTGAAATGGGAGCGGTTTCATTCCAAAATGTAATCCCCATGCCCTATGAATCAGTTTACTATTATGATTACCATGGTTGGAGGGATACTTTGACATCAGCAAACGAAGCTTTTAATGCTTTCACTGCAAATTATGATGAATCCATTCAGGCAATCAGCTTTTTTGTAGCAGGCAATAATGTTGATTATACTTTTAAGATTTATGATGATTTTGATGGCTCTGAATTATCAAATGAATTAGCAGTTCAAACTGGAATTATCAATTATAGCGGCTTGCATACCCTCGATTTGGATGTTCCGGTAGTTATTTCTGAAAGCGATGATTTTTATGTTTATCTCGATCTGTCAGAGGGAGGAATTCCCTACGACAGGACTTCTGATGTACCTGTTTTGTTAGGTGCTGGATCGAAAACAATTGTTCCGTCAACGGCAAACCCTGAGGAAAGCTTTTATAAGGAAAACGGGGTATGGAAAGATTTTTACAATTACAATGATCCTTCAGGTTTTCAGCATACTGGCAATTTCTGTATTAAGGCCCTTGCAATTGCCAATCCGGGTACTGGAATTGATTTTGGAAGCAATCAGCAGCAAAATATTCTTGAACAAAATTTCCCCAACCCTTTTAAAACTGAAACCACCATTAATTTTTCCATATCCGAAACTTCTGATGTTGAAATAAGTATAACGAATATAATGGGACAGGAAATTAGAAAATATAATCAAGTGGGATTACAATCAGGTCATAATAAGATAAAGTGGAATGGAAACCACGAAAATGAAAGTGATGCTGTCCCAGGTATCTACTTTTATTCACTCAAGATCAATGGTAAGGTTATCTCTACAAAACGAATGCTTAAAGTCAACTAAATCTGCTTTGCATTGATCAAGAGTTTGAGAGGTTGCCCATTGGGTGACCTCTCTTTTTTCAATTTATCCAACTATTTTATAATGTTTAAAGTCGCTTTATTTTTAAAAAATAAATTTGATTATATGAAAATTCTTTTATTAATTTGCTTACTCTGCGCAGAGTAATTACTAAATCAACAAATATCATAAAAGCCCGGCTTAAATCACCCAAATGACAGTAAATAAAAACAAATCTGGCTCATTCATCAGGAAAGTTGCGGTGGTTTCCATTATAATCAATTTGGTTACAGTTACAATTCTTATCACAATCCTCTACCGGCAAAGCGAAGAATATTATCAAAAATACATTCAACGGAAACATTCTGCTGATATAGCAATGTTTGGTGATTCATTTACAGAAGGTGGGAAATGGAATTCTTTGTTGGATAATGGCTTCGTACTGAGAATGGCTTGGAGCGGATATACTTCCTCTCAATTGGCAGGAATGATAAACAAGACAATTGCTTTTAAACCCCGGTTCGTCTTTATTTTGTGCGGAAGAAATGACATCCGCAGCCGTTGCTTTTCAATTGATCATACCATAAGTAATTATAAGTTTATGGCAGATACTTTAAGAGCTAACAATATCACTCCGGTTTTTCAGAAATTGCTTTACCAGCACAATAACCCCTTTTATAACATCATGATTGACTCGATAAACAATAGTCTTTCCGAGTTTTGCCTCCGGGAAAAAATAGATCTTATTGATATCGGCAAGGATATGTACGACTCAACCGGGTTAAGAGCAGAAATAACCACCGATGGACTCCATCTGAATTCAGAAGGGTATCATTTATGGGCTGCAATAATTAATGATTACCTGAAAATTCATTACAAACATTAACATCTATATCCGTAATTTGGATTTATGGATTTGTCCAGGATTTTTAATTATTGTCCTAAATGTAAGACAACCTCCTACTAAGTATAGCTTCTGATAAATCCATTTTTAAAATCGGGTTGCTGAATCCAGTTTTTTATTTTTCATTCTGGTTTTAATTAAAAAAATAATCTCCCTACCTGATTCACCAAAAATGCAACCACCCAACCGGCGGCTGTAGTATAGGCAACCATAAACAGCGCCCATTTCCACTTTCCTGATTCTTTGCGTACGGCTGCCACAACCGCAACGCAGGGAAAGTAAAGCAGGATAAACATCAGGAAGGCGAAAGCGGTAACTTTAGTAAAGACAGGTAACCCGGCTTTTTCGCCTTTTGAGAATGTTGCTGTTTGCAGTTTGGTTTGCAGGGATTCTGTTTCGCCGTCAACATTAGGCGGAGCCTGGTATAATACTCCCATTGTACTAACAACGACCTCTTTTGCAGCGACACCAGCTAACAAGCTCACACTCATCCTCCAGTCGAAGCCTAAGGGACGCATCACAGGCTCAATAAACTTGCCTATCATTCCGATCAATGAATTCTCCTGCCGATAGCTGTTCTTATCAGATTCAAGCCTGAAGATGGTTTCGTTTTTTTCGTTGGAAATTTTAACGTAATCCTCAGATTCGTCAACATAATTTTTCAACAGTGCTTCGTATGCAAATTTCTGCTGAGCTATCTCATTATCGAATTGAGCCATTTTTTCCGAATTCATTGGGAAATAACCCAAAGCCCAGATGATGATGGAAGCTAACAGTATAACTCCTCCCATCTTTTTCAGATACTGTGAGCCTTTGTTCCACATGTGCCTGACAGTGGTACGAAAAGTGGGTAAACGGTAAGGGGGAAGTTCCATTACAAATGGAGCTTCTTCCGATTTAAAAATGGTTTTCTTAAACAAAATCGCAAAGAATATAGCGAAAAAAATGCCGATACCATAAACCAAAAAAAGCGTAGTAACTTCATTGCCTTGAAAAAAGGCGCCGATGAGCAAGATGTAAACCGGTAACCGTGCACTGCACGACATAAATGGATTGATGAGCATAGTTAGCAAGCGGTCGTTCCTGTTTTCAAGAGTACGTGTAGCCATGATGGCAGGAACATTACAACCAAACCCCATGATCAGAGGAATAAATGATTTTCCGTGTAACCCGATTTTGTGCATTAACTTGTCCATGATAAACGCAGCACGTGACATATAACCCGTATCTTCCATGAAAGATATAAACAGGAACAGTATCAGTATATTAGGCAGGAAAACAATTACACCTCCCACACCGTTGATGATGCCATTTACTAACAGGTCTTTCAAAATAGAGTCCGGGAGAATGGAGTTCATTCCGGTACCGGCTAATTCAACAAGTTTTTCTATCCACGATTGCGGATAAGCACCGAGTTTGAAAGTTGCCTGAAACATAATCCAGAGGAACAGGATGAATATCGGAAAGCCAAATATCCGGTTTGTGATGAATGTATCAATGATCTCGGTGTCAGTCTTGAGCTGCTTTCTAAATTTATTCTCCTGATAGGTTTCTTTTAATGCGCCGTTGATAAAACCGTACTTTGCATCTGTAATAAGCGTTTCCGAATCATCGTTAAGGCGGGTTTCCAGTTTTTCAATTTCTGCCTCAGTTGTATTCCTTATTTGATCATAATTCCTGGTTCGTGATAAAGAATGGTGGGCTCCTTCGTCTTTCTCCAGGAGTTTTATTGCATAAAACCGTGATGAAACTTCATCCGTAAGATCCTTATTTTGTTTTATCTGTTCCTGAATGATTCGTATGGAGTTTTCAACCGCTTTGCCATAGTTGATATGAATATGCCTTACCGTCGGTTCACGGTCCTCATACACCTCAATTATTTTTCTGAACAATTCGGTAATACCTTTTCCTTTAGAGCCTACTGTAGGAATAAAAGGAATGCCGATCATTTTACCCAGATTTTCAAAATCAAATTTGTCACCCTTATGCGCCAGTTCATCATACATGTTCAATGCTACCACCACCTTGATATCCATATCTATCAACTGCGTGGTAAGATATAAGTTGCGTTCAATATTGGAAGCATCCAGTACGTTTATAACCACATCGGGCAAATGGCCTAAAATGTACTTTCGAACATAAAGTTCTTCGGGCGAATAGGCAGTTAACGAATAAGTGCCCGGCAGGTCAATGATATTAAAAGTATAGCCGTCCAATTTGAATTTGGCCTGTTTGGAATCAACTGTAACTCCGGGATAATTGCCAACATGCTCTTTTGAACCTGAAGCATAATTGAAGATGGTTGTTTTACCGGAATTGGGATTGCCAACCAATGCAACATCAATTACTTTACTTTTTTCTCCAAATGTGGTCTTTAAACTGTTTTCATCAATGATCCCGGCGAAATCATCCAGCGCTTGTCTGTTCTTAATGGCCTCTTTTGCAGTGATAACCTCCACCAATTTTGCTTCATTAATTCTGAGCGATATTTCATAGCCCATTACATTATACTCAACCGGATCTTTGAGGGGAGCTTTTTTGACCACGGTCACTACTTTACCTTTCACAAAGCCCATTTCAGAGATTCGCTTGCGAAAAGCGCCTCTGCCGCGTACTTTTGAAATGATCGCTTTTTCTCCCTGATCAAGATCGTATAATGTCATGAATGCAATTTAGAACAAATATAAATTGCAGCAAAGATATTTTAAAAAATCATTAATTAATAATCATGTTTTTATTAATCTTTGAGTCCACTCCGAAAAGTAATTTTTTGCCACTAAAGCACAAAAGCACTAAATTTCACTAAAATTAGTTTATTGATTTTCCGTCTTTTGTGGGTTTCCGTGATTTAGAGTTTTCGTGGCATTCTCCCTTTTTTGGCTTTTCGGAGTGGACTCATCTTTTGAAAGAGATTGTAAAACCAAATAGTCAAGATATGGATTTTAATACATAAAAAAGAGGCTGCCTCAACGGGAGACAGCCTCTGGTTAATTGATTGAAAGTTTTTATTGTTTTATAAATTTCTCCTGAAAGAGAATCCCACCATTGTTAATTTTAATGATGTACATTCCCGTACTCAAACTACCAATGTCTAACCTTTTAATCAGTGTTCCGTTTTCACTATCTGATTTTTCTCTCCACAAGGTTTCACCATTGATGTTCATAAGTGTAATCCAAACTTCATCAAAGATATTTACAATTTTAAGATCAATATAGCTTATAGCCGGATTTGGATACAGTTGACAGGTTGTAACAACAGGCGCAATTTCGTTTGCTATTGTTAGGTTATTTAAATTCACTGTAATTGTAGCTAAATCAGAAAGACTACCATTGCCATCGTCATTTACTTCGACGATCAGATCGAATACCGGGTTTACATCAAAGTCAAGAACAGTGAAATCCAAAACCGTCAATACTCCGGTCTCCGAATTTAACAGGAAGGCATTGTCAGTATTTCCCGACAGAATGTTATAGGTCAGTGTCTGTCCGTTATCAGGATCAGTTGCAAAAATGTTACCTACTTCTGTTCCATTTGCGCTGAATTCATCAATCGCAAAAACCTGGTCATCTATTTGAGGTGTTTCGTTAATATCTGATAAGTTAACTGTAATTGTTGCCTGGGCTGACATGTTCCCGACTCCATCATCCTCAACTTTTATGATCAGGCTGAATGACGGCATAATTTCGAAATTCAGTCCATTGCTGTTATTCACAGTTAAAGCGCCTGTCGAAGAGTTGATTTGAAATGCTAATCCCAGATTTCCATCAATAATAGAATAAGTAATCGTTTGACCGGCATCCGGATCAGTTGCGATAACATTTCCGACTAACAAACCATTCGAAGAATTTTCATCAATTTCAAATGTTTGGTCAGCAATAATGGGTTGCTGATTTATATCGGTCAAAGTCATAGTAATTAAACCCTGATTTGTGAGATTCCCAAGGCCATCATCCTCCACCAAGACAGTAAGATAAAAGAACGGGTTATTAGTAATATTCAGGGCATCACTGTTATTAACGATTATTGCTCCTGTTGACGGATTTATAAGAAAAGCGTTGTCGGCATTACCGGCAGTTATAGTAAAAGTCAAGGATTGTCCATTATCAGGATCGGTGGCGAGCACTGTTGCAACAATTTGTCCGTTAGGCGTAAATTCAGCTATATAAAAAGACTGGTTTTCAATCAGAGGTTGTTCATTCACGTCAGTTAAATTTATAGCAATCGTTGCCTGCGATTCAAGACTGCCTGGCCCGTTATCCTGAACCTTTACAGTCAGTTCAAAGGTGGTCATTACTTCATAATTAATCGCTGAACTATTATTTACTGTTAAAACGCCAGATACTGGATTAATAATAAATGCATCGTCGGTATTACCGTCAATGATATAAAAGGTTAACGTCTGACCTGCATCCGGATCTGAAGCCTCTACAATTCCAACTGGTTCTCCTTCCGGGCTTTCTTCAATTAATACAAAGGCCTGACTGAGTATATCAGGTTTTTCGTTTACATCCGTAAGGTTAACCGATACAGTTGCCTCAGTGAATAAATTTCCCTGACCATTATCCTGGACCTTTACTGTCAGGCTAAAGATGGGAATGGCTTCATAGTTTAATGCTAAACTATTATTTACGGTTATAGCCCCTGAAAAGGCATTGATTTCAAAAGCATTGTTGCTATTTCCACTTGTGATGGAATATGCAAGTGTTTGACCAGCATCCGGGTCAGAAGCAAGAACAACGCCAATCTGCTGTCCATCCGGAGTATTTTCAGGAATCGAAAAAGTTTGATTACTTACCATAGGATTTTCATTAACATCCGTGAGATTAACCGTTACAGTTGATTGTGTGAATAAACTGACCTGACCGTCATCCTGGACTTTTACCACGATGATAAGAATTGCATTTGCTTCGAAGTTAAATACTGAACTATTATAAACACTCAAAGCACCTGTTGAAGAATTGATTTCAAAAGCATTATTGTAGTTTCCACTCACAATGGAATATGTTAATGTTTGTCCTGCATCCGGGTCGGAAGCAACAACTACTCCAAATTGTTGACCATTTGGACTATTTTCAGGAATCGAAAAAATTTGATTACTCATTACAGGGCTTTCATTCACATTGGTCAGGTTTATAGAGATAATAGCCTGGCTTGAAAGTGTTCCTGGTCCATTATCCTGAACCTTTACAACAAGGTTAAACCCTGGGTTCGTTTCAAAATCCAAAACCGTACTGTTATTTACTATCAACGATCCTGAATTGGAATTGATTTGAAAAGCATTGCCTGTATTTCCTGAAATAATTGAATAAGTCAATGTCTGCCCGGCATCCGGATCCGTAGCCACGACTACTCCGACCGATGCTCCATTTGCACTGTTTTCAGGAATAGAAAAGGTCTGATTGCTGATCAGCGGTGGCTGATTTGTATCGGTAACTTGCACAGTTATGTTTGCCTGTGAACTTAAATTTCCTGACCCGTTATCCGTTACTTCAACAATCAGGTTAAATGAAGGATTTATCGTAGAATTTATCGCGCTGCTGTTTGAAACAGCCAAAACTCCGGTCGCTGCATTTAAGGTAAAGGCGTTATCTGTATTACCGCTCAAAATCGAATAAGTCAATGTTTGACCATTATCAGGATCACTGGCAATAAGATTACCTACAAGAAATCCATTCGGGCTGTTTTCGGGAACTGCAAAAGTCTGATTCGTGATTACCGGGCTTTCATTCACATCCGTAATATTGACTGTAATGGTTGCCTGTGAAAACAGATTACCCTGACCATTGTCCTGAGCTTTAACAGTAAGGCTAAAGGAAGTAATTGCTTCATAATTTAATGCTGAGCTATTGCTCACGGTTAAAACCCCAGATGAAGCGTTGATCTGGAATGCATTATTGGTGTTTCCGATGAGGATTGAATATACCAAGGTCTGACCGGCATCGGGGTCTGAAGCAACCACAATTCCTGCCTGGTTCCCGTTCGGGCTGTTTTCAGCAATTGAAAATGTCTGGTTACTTATGATTGGATTTTCGTTTACATCCGTCAAATTAACTGTGATTGTAGCCTGGGAGAAGAGATTTCCCTCTCCATTATCTGTGACTTTTACTGTTAAGCTATATGATGCCAATACTTCAAAGTTTAATGCCGAAGTGTTATTCACCGTCAATGCCCCTGTTGAAGAATTGATTTGAAATGCGTTGTTGGTATTTCCGCTTATGATTGAATAAACCAGCGTTTGACCGGCATCAGGATCCGATGCAACTACAACTCCTGCCTGATTTCCGTTCGGACTGTTTTCAGCTATCGAAAATGTTTGATTATTGATATTAGGATTTTCGTTAACATCCGTTAAATTAACTGTGATAATGGCTTGAGAAAAGAGATTTCCCTGACCATTGTCCTGGGCTTTTACCGTAAGGCTGAAAGAAGTTACCACTTCAAAATTTAACACCGAACTGTTGTTCACTGTCAATAACCCTGTTGAAGCATTGATCTGGAAAGCATTGTTTGTATTTCCGCTGATAATGGAATAAGGCAAGAGTCTGACCTGCATCCGGGTCAGTTGCAACTACGACTCCTACCTGTGTAGCATTCGGACTGTTTTCTGCAATCGAAAAATGTCTGGTTGCTGATATTAGGGTTTTCATTTACATTCGTTATGTTCACAGTAATTGTCGCCTGTGAATAAAGATTTCCCTGCCCGTTGTCCTGAGCCCTCACAGTAAGACCAAATGAGGTTATGACTTCATAATTTAATGCTGCACTGTTGTTGACACTTAACGAACCCGTCGTAGCATTGATCTGGAAAGCGTTGTTTGTATTTCCGCTGATGATAGAATACGAAAGAGACTGTCCTGCATCCGGGTCAGTAGCAACGACAACTCCAACTTGTGAAGCATTCGGACTGTTTTCTGCAATCGAAAATGTCTGGTTGCTGATGACAGGGTTTTCATTTACGTTGGTTACGTTTACGGTTATTGTAGCCTGTGAATAAAGGTTTCCCTGACCGTTATCCTGCGCTCTTACCGTAAGTCCAAAGGAAGTAACAACTTCAAAATTTAAGGCAGAACTATTGCTCACACTCAAAGCACCTGTTGTAGTATTGATTTGAAAAGCGTTGTTGGTATTTCCATTGATGATCGAGTATGTCAGGGTTTGACCGGCATCAGGATCTGTTGCAACCACAACTCCAACCTGTGTGGCATTCGGACTGTTTTCTGCAATCGAAAATGTCTGGTTGCTGATATTAGGGTTTTCGTTTACATTGTTAAGGTTTACTGTTATTGTCGCCTGTGACGAAAGGTTTCCCTGTCCGTTATCCTGAGCATTTACCGTAAGGGCGAAGGAAGTGGTTACTTCAAAATTTAGCGCAGAACTGTTGTTCACACTTAAAGCACCGTTTGCTACATTGATCTGGAAAGCATTATTGGTATTTCCACTCACGATAGAATATGTCAGGGTTTGCCCGGCATCAGGATCTGTTGCGACAACTGTTCCAACCGGTGTCCCATTAGCCGAATTTTCGTTAACACTGAATGATTGATTCGCTATAACAGGCGGATTGTTCGTGTTTGGAGCTCCATCAAGATATTCGCAGGCTCCAACATCCCTAATAACTTCCTGGGGTACAATTACTCCATCTATATCAAGGTTATAACCAGTATATTGATATCCTGTATTTTTTGCTACAGACGTTGGGGTTAAATGATAATCCAGATTTACCCAGTTTACAAACCCAAAATAATTGTTCCAGTTATTCGGATTGCTTGTTTGTGTCAGATTGTTCTTAATATTCCAATTTCCATATGCTAAATGAAAAGCGTCAAGAGGAAGGTTGTTCGAGGCAACTATATTATTCCAGAATCTGCAAACGCCGTCACCACCTACACTAAATAGAAATGAGTAACCTGTTTTATTACTAACAACTGTATTGTTTGAAATGTCTATAAGACCATCACCCTGAATAACTCCATCACCAGGCATATTGTGAAACAAATTGTACTTGACGGTAATGGTATCGTTATATATAGCATGTATAGGTGTTTGTCCCCCTCCAAGGAATTTGTTGTATTCAATTTTGCATTTCCGGTTCGCTCCAATATAAATGGCAGCACCACCCCAGTTCGGATCATCATCGGGAGAATAAAAAGTATTTCCCGTAATTGTACCCCATGCAGTACTACAACCGGCAGCACAGCCCGAAATGAAACAAAACTTATCAACCGATCCCCTGCGGTCAATGATGTTATCTTTGATTAAATAGTTTTCACATTGTTCAACAATATGAACACCATCGCCTCCATTTCCTACATTTTGGGCAACATCATAAATATGACAACCTTCTATTCTGATATTTCTAACCTCAACCCAAAAGACCCCATCGTCCTGAAGATCGTAGATGTTGCAATTTACGAGCTGAAAATCAATTGCCATGTTTGATGTTGGCGTTTCGTAAGGGATGTACCACGTACCGGTTCCAACTGAATGAATATCGCAATTATAAATATGGATGTTTTTGCAGGGTCGCTGGCTTGGATTAGTGGAGCCTTGCATTTGGATTCCTACGCCGGTTCCGTTTACGCCGGGCGCACCAATCAAATCAAAACCATCAATAGTGAATCCCTGGGTTAAACGAATATCAACCAGTCTGTCAACCTGTCCATTTGGATCCTGGATGATAGGTTTACTCCCTGTGCCATAGGTTCCAATGACAACATTATCAAGATTATTGGCAGTGATAACTGCGCCTGAATAAGTCGGAACTGTATAAGTTGTCCCTTTCTTTTGCAAATAAGTAGTGTTGCTCTGAATTGCAAAATCATTCCATTTATCGTAAGGATGATCAACAGAGCCGTTCTGTCCGGGATCACCGGAGTTGGTAGGATCAATGTAAACAACATTCTGTGCAAAAATGAATGCTGAATAGAGCAAAGCTAAAATCAGGGTCATTACCCAAAATTTCACGCTTGATACAAGGCTGGTTTGTTTTCTAGTTTGTGTGTAGGAGTTCATAAAGTTTGTTTTAAGAGTTTTACATTTTAAATTTACTTCTCGACATTATTTAATTGCCTTTTAAACAATTATGCCAGAAGCTGTAAATTGTTGTAGTTGCCAGTAAATTAGCGTGTTATCATTTTAAAAAAGGCGGGCAAATATCCGGTTCCGTAATTTTTATATTTGATTGCGTAGAGAAAAAAATCAAATAAAAAATCAGATGTTCCAATCAGTCAAAAAAAGTAAAAAAACCTTACGTTGTGAAATCATAATATATAGAATTGTCATGTAATAATCAACCAAAGAATGAATAAAAATACGAAACCCGATTGCCTCTTAATACCTGTTGTAGGTTATCTTAACATCTTATTAAACAACCGCTTTCAAAGAAACTGTTATTATTATATCACCGCCAATGCCCTTTCATAACCTGCTTTTAAACAGACGTTCCAAAAACGGATTTCGATGGCAAATAATATTGCTATTTTTACACACTTTTTTAAAGAACCTTTTGGCGATTGTTTCGTAAAGTTGTTTGTTATTGTTGGTACAAAGCGACGGATTCAATTTTAAAAAAGTCATCCGGCTTAAATTGTTCATAAGTTCTTTTGGATTAAAATAATCTGAGATGCAACCGTGACAATTATTATTTATGTCGCAACCTGATAGTTCAAATTGAATTTGATTTTTATTATGAAGATTTTTTTAGCTAAATCACTCTTATACATTGTCTTGCTTGGACTTGTGACCTCAATTTATGTGGGTTTAATATACTTCAAACCCGACCTGGTTGATGCCTTTTATTACAGGTTCACCACTCCAAAAGCGCATTCACTTATACTTGGAGGTTCACGCGCCGGTCAGGGAATACATCCCGATGTGATCAATAACATGATTTTGACGGAGGAAAATAAAATCATTAACCATGCTTTTGCTATCGGTGCCAGTAGCTACGGGCCTAATTATTTAAAGGAAGTAACCAAAAAACTTGACAGGGGATCAGCTAATGGGCTTTTTATAATTTCAGTAACCCCCGGCACCCTTTCGGTTGATCGTGAAAATACTCAGGACGATTCCACCTTGTTTTTTGAAGTTCAGCGGAAGTTGTTTGTCGGAAACCTAAAATCCAGTAGTACTAATCCCAATCTCGATTATTTGGTTAACCATTGGGTAAACCGGTTTGAGCCTTTTGCCCGAATTTTCAAAAAAGTCATCAATTATTCAGGAACCTCAGTATTACATGCCGATGGTTGGCTGGAAGTTACAACAAATATGGATTCCGCTTCCAACAATGAACGAATAAGAAGAAGTACCGAAGAGAACAGGAATAATAAATATATCCTGTCGAATACAAGACTTACCTATTTGGATAAAATCGTCCGCTATCTTGAACCCTATGGCGAAGTGATTCTTGTTCGACTTCCGGTATCAATTCAAATGGTTGAAATTGAAAACCAGTATTTTCCCGGATTCGACAGCATTATTCAGGATATAGCGATAAAAAACAACATAACCTACATGAACTTTATTGGCTTGTCAGGTCAGTTTTTGACGATTGATACCCATCATCTCTATAAAAATGATGGTGAACGGTTCACACGGATAATGTGTGATTCGATAATCAACCATAGAACGAGTTACCAGGCCAATGAAAAATTAGCGTTCAGAGGTGAACAATTTAAAAATTGATGTGGATGATAAAGCAAAACTAATTTTCAATTGTTATGTGGCAAGAGGATAACACAAAAAGTTCTAATCATTCATTTTAAAAAAGGAACATTATAATATGCAACTATTTTTAAATTTAGCTGAGTCTATTATTGCCAATTATAAAAAAAATGCGTTCTATATCAGCGATGAATCCTATACCTATCAGGATTTGGCTGGCTCCATTTCCAGGATCAGAAAAGCAATTCAAAACGAAACTGATAAGAACGAAAAAAACATAGGGCTTATCATCAATGATGATCTCGAAACCTATTCTGCAATCATAGCGCTGTGGTTTGAAGGCAAGGCTTACGTTCCGCTCAATCCTGAAACCCCGAAAGACAGGAACTACAGGGTTATTAGTCAGGCAGGGATACAAACCATGATAGATTCTTCCGAAAATGCAGTTTACCCTGAATTCAATACAATTGCTTCTAAAAAATTAGCTGAAACTGAAATTGATTTAAAGCCGGTCGAAACTCCTAATGATGACCTGGCATATATCTTTTTTACTTCGGGTACCACCGGCGAACCCAAAGGTGTTCCCATTACCCGCTCCAATGTATCAGAATTCATCAATGCTTTCTGGAAACTTGGGTTCAAAATAGATGAAAACGACAGGGTATTGCAGATGTTTGAACTGACTTTTGATTTGTCTGTTATGTCGTATTTGGTTCCTTTGCTAAAAGGATCATGCGTTTATACAATTCCAAAAGGAAAAATCAAATACAATTATATTTTTGAGTTAATGGATGAGCATCATCTCACCGTTGCACTCATGGTTCCTTCAATATTGCATTATTTGCGTCAGTATTTCGACGAAATTGACGCTCCTGATATGAGATACAGTATGTTTTGCGGTGAAGCTCTGCCATTGGATGTTACAAATGAATGGAGCCAATGTTTGCCCAATGCAGAAATAAGTAATGTTTACGGGCCTACTGAAAATACTATTTTTTGCACGAGCTATGTCTATAAAAGAGAAGGTAAAAACAAGGAATACAATGGTGTTCTTTGTATCGGCAAACCGATGGTTGGTGTTGAAACTGTAATTGTTAATGAGAACAATCAAATCCTCCCTTCCGGTGAAAAGGGTGAATTGTGCCTGGCAGGTGAATTATTGACACCCGGTTACTGGAAAAATGAGGAAAAAAACAAGGAGGCCTTCTTTTTTACTGAATATAAAGGGAAGTCAACCCGGTTTTACCGGACCGGCGATTTGTGTGTTGAGGACGGTGAAGGCGATATCATGTATTTAGGCCGGATTGATTTTCAAACTAAAATTCAGGGATTCAGGGTTGAACTTTCTGAGATTGAATTTCATGCAAGAACTCACCTTGAAAAAATAAACGCCGTAGCCATCGCTTTCACAAATAAAATTGGAAATACGGAAATCGGGCTTGCAATTGAATATGATGAATTTGATACTGATAAATTACTGGATTATTTAAAATCGAAAATGCCTGGTTATATGATCCCAACCCAGATCATTTTTGAAAAAACATTTCCGTTGAATACAAATGGTAAAACGGACAGAAAAACATTAATACACAAATTTAAAGTTTAATGTGATGAGTGAATATGTTATCAGAAAAGCAACTTTAAAAGATGTGCCATTTCTTGCTGAAGTAATTGTTGCAGCAGAGAAAGGAAACACAGGCAATATGAGTTATTCCACACTGTTCAGCCTTTCTGAAGCAAAAGTCTTTGAAATGATAGTTGCAATGCTTGAGGAAGAGATTGACGGATGCGAATTTTCGCTCTCAAGTTATCTGGTAACTGAATTCGGGGGACAACCGGTTGCAGCGCTGGGAGGATGGATTGAAGGTTTTAATGACAACCCCTCCTCCAAGATTTTGAAATCGAACCTGATTAGTTTTACATTCCCAAAAGAAAGCATCCAGAGGTTGATTTCAAATTCCAATATGATCAGCGATATTCTGATTGACAGAGAGAGTTTGACCCTGCAATTGGAATATGGATATATATTGAAGGAACACCGTGGTAAAAAGTTATTGGAACCATTAATCCAGCAACACGTTGAAAATGCTTTAGCGGTTTATCCAGCTTTGAAAAAAGTTCAGTTTCAGTGCTTCAAAAATACAACCCAGGTGATTCACTTGTTTGGGAAATTGGGTTATTATATTGCGAAAGAAGTTCAGGCACGAAATGAAGAAGTAGCTAACTTCCTTCCCGACAGGGTTAAATTATTAATGGAAAAAATAATTAAATAAAGATTACAATGGAAAGAAATGAAATTGCAGAAAAAACAAGAAAAATCCTTGCTTCTGTGTTGAAACATGAAAAATTTGAAATGAAGGATGAATTGACAGCAACAGAGGTTGAGGGATGGGATTCGCTTTCGCACATCACCATTATTTCGGAAATTGAAGAAGAGTTTAAAATCAAGTTCAAACTGAAAGAATTGAACAAATTGAAGAACATTGGTTCATTGATTGAAATAGTTCAGTCCAAACTCTAAACGAAATAATTGCGAAAATCCAATGGTATTTAATTCTCCCGAATTTGCCCTGTTTCTGCCGGTCGTGTTTATTCTGTATTGGTTTGTTTTCCGAAAATCAGCACTGGGTCAAAATATAATTCTATTGTCGGCAAGCATATTTTTTTATGTATGGGCTGACTGGCGGTTCCTGTTCCTGGTGCTTGCAAATGCGTTGTTCAATTTCTATCTTGGATTAAAAATCAGGGATACGCAAGAGGAAAAATCCAAACAGGGATTGCTATGGTTGGGAGTAGTGATAAATCTGGGTGTTTTAGGCTATTTCAAATATTTCAATTTCTTTTACGATAGTTTTGCCGACCTGATTAACCTTTTTGGGGCGGACATTAATCACAGTTCGCTGAAAATAATACTTCCGCTTGGGATAAGTTTCTTTACCTTTCAAACTTTGGGTTATATCATTGATATATACAATGAAGATACTGAGCCTTGCCGGGATGTGCTGGCATTTTCGACCTATGTTTTATATTTTCCAAAGATATTGGCAGGACCCATTGAGCGCGCCCAGCGGTTCATTCCTCAGATTGAAGTTAAAAGATCGTTCGATTCGAATCTGGCATTGGATGGGTTGCGCCAAATACTCTGGGGATTATTTGCAAAAATTGTAATTGCCGACAATACAGCAGCCATCGTAAACGATATATTTAATGGTTATCAAACCCAACCTGCCAGCATGCTATTCATCGGTGCCATTTGTTATCTGATACAGATTTATTCTGACTTTTCCGGTTATTCAAATATTGCCATTGGCGTTTCAAAACTTTTGGGAATTAAGTTGATGACAAACTTCAAGACCCCGTTTTTTTCGACCAACATCAGCGATTTTTGGAAAAAATGGCACATTTCTCTTACGGGTTGGTTGATGGATTATGTATTTACCCCTTTATCATTTATCCTGCGCAAACGTAAAAAAATTGGATTGTTTATGGCTATCATGGTGACTTTTATTTTGGTGGGGTTTTGGCATGGAGCAAACTGGACCTTTATCATGTTCGGGATTATACAGGGATTGTATTTTCTACCAATGATCATACGGGGAACAATGAACAGCTCATCGGTTATTGCACCCGGGAAATTGTTCCCTTCGTTCAAAGAATTGCTCCAGATGTCATTTTTATTCATTTTATTGTCACTTACCGCCATTTTCTTTCGTGCTGAAAATGTGGGACAGGCTTTTGGTTATATAGCAAGTATCTTTTCTCTTTCGATTCTTACACCTCCCGATTTGAGCCAGTTAATGTTTGTAGTCCCTTTTATGGTCATTTTTATGATTATGGAATGGGTCAGCCGAAATAAAAATCATGGTCTGGAATTCAGCGGAAGGTCAGTTTATTTCAAATGGTCGGTTTATATTATTATTGGTTTTATTGTTGTGCTCGCTTATGACAACAACCCCAATGATTTTATCTATTTGCAGTTTTAAAATCCGCATAGTTTCCTCCCTTATAAAATGTTCTCCCGAAAACTTATAACTTCGTTTTATTCACAAACAGATAATTTTGCTGCATTCAGAAATTTAAAGCCCTGCTCTTCTGTATAACACGCTTTTGTGCTGTAATGTTCCTGGTAAAATTTAGTAAAAACAGTTTCCATAACAGACGAATTGACAATCAGGAAGTTTTCGTTTCGGACAAGCTCTGTCATTAAATTATCCCCGACTTTATGATATTTCAATATATCGTAGTAAAGAGGGGAATAGGTAAACCAATCCGTAATAATTACATTTCTCTTACTGAAATTATTGGGAGAAACGTATGCCGGAAAACCGTAAACTTCATAAATGGTTCTGAAAACGAATATTGATTCCGGATTTTGATTTATCTCAGCAAAAGCGCCATCAAACGACTTTCGTAACTGACGGTTCACATCATTTTGATGTTTGGTCACTGCAAGGCTAATCAAAATTGTAACTACTGTTAAACTGATCAAAGTGTACTTTCTGGTCGTGTTGGTGAAAATCTCATCAAAATTATAATGCGAAAAAATGTAAAGAAGATTGACCGTTAGCAGAAAGAACCAGGTCGGTCGAAGCACACGATAATTAAGATTTTTGAAAACGACAAGAAAAATACAGATGATTGCAACATTCAGCAGGGTCAGATAAAATATATTCCTGGTTTCTTTTTTTAGCAGGGAAATAATGAAAATCATAAGGAGGAGGAAAAAATATTTGACTGACGGGGGCTTTACAACAATTTCGTTGAATAAAGAAGTGAAGGTTTCTTTCAAACCTTTGTTCCGCTGAACCTGATGCGCATATTGAGCTAACTTTTCCTGACTGAATACATTTTGATCAACCCAAAACCAGCCACTTATCAATGCCCGGTCGTTTTCTGACCAACCATATTTCGCCAAAATATTTGCGGCATTATCCTGAGGAATTTTATTTTCTGAATTTAATACATATTGTGCATTGAAATACCGTGAAAAATCGGGGTCGAATTTCGTTTTATAATATTGGGCATCATAAAATTGCAGCCCAAAACCGATGACAACAACTCCGGCAAGAATAATTGCAAAAGAAAAATTCCGGCGCTTGATAAATTCGTAAATTATCACAAATATTGAAAAGGCGAAAATTCCATAAAAGCTCTCCTTCCGCACAAGGAACGCCATTATAAATAAAAAGAAAACAGTTCCGTAGTAAAAAAAACGAATGGGTAACTTTTTGTCAGGTGTATGAAAAATTAAAAGAAAAAGTGCTGTAAACCCGCATAAAAAAGCGATGAAAGTATAATGGATACGTATGTAAAATTCAACCCCAAAAACAAGAAAAATGATCAGAAAAGCCAGAAGGGAAAAATAGGATTTTGATTTTTTCAAAAATAAATACAATATCACCGTCATACATATAAAATTCAGTGCAGTAAGAATGAAGGTGTACCAGTTAATGAAAGGAAAAGACCCATAAAGTCCCTGAAAAATTTTACCCAAAATTACGTTACCTATTAATAAAAATTCTGATGGCTCCCCGGTGTAAAAGCCCGAAGCTGCCAACATTACATAAACATCATCCAAACCTATGGTAGGTGTTAGAGCGATGATTACCAATAAAAATAAGAACAGGTTTATTACCAGAGAAATGATCAGACTGTTTCGTGACAATAATTCTTTCGTGAAATTATTTGTCATTTTCATAAAAATCTAAAATTTTATGAATAACGAAATCCTGTTCATCTTTCGAAAGCTCATAGTACAAAGGCAATCGCAGCAATCTTTGCTCATACGAATCGCACCATTCCAAATCCCTACCATCGTGTTTTTCGGCGTAGAACTTCGATTTATGAAGCGACAGATAATGAAATACACTCAGAATATTATTTGATTTGAGAAATTCAATCAATTTCGATCTCGTTTCAATATCCGAGCAAAGGATATAAAACATGTGGGCGTTGTTGGTGGCAAATTCAGGAAGGACCGGCAATGAAATTTTACCCTTTTGTTCTAATGGTCTCAAACCGTTGTAATAACTGTTCCATTTGTCAATCCTGGTTTTCTGTATATCGTCAATGTTCTCAATCTGTGCATAAAGATAAGCCGCGATAATATCCGAAGGCAGAAATGAAGAGCCAATATCAACCCAACCGTATTTGTTGATTTCGCCCCTGAAAAACTGCGCCCTGTCAGTCCCCTTTTCCCATATAATCTCAGACCTTGCAATAAACCGCTCATCATTTACAGCCAACAGACCGCCTTCACCCGATGAAATATTTTTAGTTTCATGGAATGAAAACGCTCCGAAATGCCCAATACTGCCCAAATATTTTCCTTTGTATTTCGATTCAATAGCTTGAGCAGCATCTTCAACAACAAAAATATTATGTTTATTAGCGATTGCCATTATTTTATCCATGTCGCAGGCAATACCAGCATAATGAACCACAACTATCGCTTTTGTTTTGGGCGTTATTAATTCCTCAATTCTGTTTTCGTCAATGTTCGGAAGGTCGGACCGGCTGTCGGCAAATACGATTTTGGCTCCCTGACGAATATACGCCAGTGCAGTTGAAACGAAAGTATAAGAAGGCACAATGATTTCGTCGCCGGGTTCAACATTCATCAGGAGCGCCGTCATTTCTAAAGCATCCGTGCAGGAGGAAGCCAATAAGGCTTTTTTAAACCCGTATTTCTTTTCGAAAAACTGGTGACATTTCTTTGTATAGGTACCATTTCCTGATATTTTTCCGGAGTAAACCGCCTGGTAAATATAGTGCGCTTCTTTTCCAGTGAGATAAGGTTTGTTAAATGGAATTGGATTCATCGTTTTCTGATTTTAATGATTGCTAAATTTAAAAATTCGTATGATTAAAGGCGTTTTCACGCATCTTTAAAAAAGTGATAGACATGGGTAATGATATCTACTTCGTATCCGTTTTTTTTATAAAAATTACATGCAAGGGTATTGTCTAACTGAGTCGCAACTTTTAAAGTGTTTTCCTTATGGGATAAAACAAAATCTTCGGTATGCCGAATAAGTTTGGATCCTATTTCCATTCCCCTAAATTTATTGTTTACGGCTATCAACCCTATTTCACCGAAATGATCTTTCATCGCAAGCGTAATAAATCCCGCTATTTCATTACTCGCCTTGAAAATAAAAACTTTGTCGGCAGATTTTCCATTTACTGAATTTTCTATCCAGATGGTATAAAGCCTTTCAAAAGATTGAACAGGTAACCTGCCATCAATTTTAAATCTTGAGTATTCACCACTTTGAAATGCCAGATTTTTAAGTTCATCACTTACAATTTCGGATTTGTATTCGTCAATTTCCGGTATCGAAACGGAATGCATTTTGCGAAGTGATTTTTTAAAAATAACTTTTTTATCAACCAAAAGCCCGTTGTACTTAGTTATAAGGTCGTTGTTTTCAATGGGTTCTGAGGTAAAAACATAAATGAGTTTTGCTCCCGACTCATAAGCATCGGAAATGACCGTACTCAATCTCTTTTTCGTTTTGCTCTGCAATCCTTGCTGCACTCACATTGAATCCAAAGAAATTGCTGTCCCAGGATAAAAATTCATGTTTCATTCAATATTGATTTTTTCTTTAATAATATAGGTAGGTCTTCCTTTCACTTTCTCAAATGTTTTTCCGATGTACATCCCGACGATTCCTAAAATAAAAATTAAAATACCCGATAAAAACCATATTGATAAAATCAAACTGGTGAAACCCATTATGGCAATCTCTCCGCTAAGGTATTTGTAAATAAAATAGAACCCAAAGAACAGCGATACAAGTGAAATAACCAGACCAAACTTAATAGTCAACCTCAAGGGTTTGTCCGAGAAGGCAATGATATTATTAAATGCGAGGTTGAACAATTTGCCAAAGGAATAGGATGATTTTCCTGTTTCCCTTTTTGAATGCTTCACCTCCATATAGGCTTTATTGAAACCCACCCATTGCGACATAGTTGGGAAATAGCGAATGTGGTCTTTCATACCCAAAATGGCATCTATTACTTTACGGTGATAGATTCCAAAATTGCCAATGGTATGATCTTGTTTGGTGTCAGTTAAATAGCTGAATACAGAATAAAAGGCTTTGGATGATACCTTTTTTACAAACGTATCTTTTCTGACTATTCGCTGGGCAAGGACAATTTCATAACCCTCCTGTGCTTTACTGTAAAGCCTGATAATCTCTTCCGGCTGGTCCTGTAAATCGCCGTCCATTACGACTACCCATTCACCCTGTGAAAAATCAAGTCCGGCAGTAATTGCATAATGCTGTCCAAAATTGCGGCTGAAATTCAATCCTTTTATTCTTTTATCCTCCCTCGAAATTTTAGAAACGACTTCCCAATCATTTTGCGGACTTGCATCATTTACATAGATAATTTCGAAATCCTCTGTTATAGTGGAAATTGATTTTTTAAGTAAATCCGTTAAGGTAACAATAGATTCACGGCATTTGTACAGAGGAATAACAATGGAGATTTGTACCATAGTTTTTGATTATTTAGATTGACTTAAACATAATTCCATATATCGTTGTTCAATTGACATTTTGTAATTTTCTACGCATTTCGCCGCTGCTTAGTTGCATAAATCAAAACCGGTAAATAATTTTAAGAGTCTCTTTCTTTTCATTACAAAATTAGGCTTACCCAATCAATAAATGAAGTTTTATTAAACAATTAACAACTTTTATCTCTTTAGGTTGTTCAATAAGTATTCAATTTTTAGATGCACACATTGCAAGAAATTATTTTTTCTAAGATGTTTAACAGATGGGAATTGAAATGAAATAAATAGAAATTTTACGGGATTGTTAAGGTAAACCCTGGAAGAAAATTTTCGTATGAATCATCAGATTTACTAATATAAAGTTAATTCTATTCAGTATCATGAAGAGACAATTTTGCATATTACTTATTCTTAATCTTGTTATAATCAGCCAATTTGCTTTTGCACAGGTTACTTTACCCTGGAACGAAGGTTTTGAAAATGCAGGAACTGTAACAACATTTTATAAAGATACCAAACCTATCAATGGATTACCTCAGTGGAGTTATGATGAAGTAAATTTTTATGGCAGGTTAAGATTTAATGCAGGAAGCGGATATTATCATACAGGATCAAAAGCTGCTACAATGGACAGACTTGAATTAAATTATTATGCTGTTAATACAAACTATTTAACGGCAGAATTAGATTTAAGTAAATATTCCTTATCCAGCGACTTACAATTATCCTTTTACCACATGCACCACGATGCCATCTGGTTTATCCATTCCAACCAGGATAAAGCATACATCAGGGGTAGCCGGGCAGATAAATGGATTGAAATCTACGATTTTCTATCCCACGAGGGAGATGCCGGGGTGTGGAATCAGGTTACGGGAATTGATATTGACAACCTCCTGGCTCAGGCAAATCCGCCTCAGCGGGTTTCTTCAACGTTCCAGTTGAGATTCAAGCAATATGGTTCAAATTATACCACTAGTACGGAGTATTACCAGGGCAGGACCATTGATGATATTCAAATAACAGGAACTTTATGCGGACATCCGCCTGTATTTGAGGCTAAAGTTGAATCCTCAACACAAATTGATTTAACATGGACACATAATCAGGGAAATAATAACGTGTTGATTGCTTTTAATTCATCAAATACATTTGGAACTCCGGCAAACGGAACTGTTTATAGTCCGGGAAACACGATTCCCGGTGGCGGAACAGTGTTGTATTATGGTTCATTGCTTAATTTTAGTCACGCCGGATTAAATCCTAATGCTGCATATTTTTATAAAGCATGGTCATATACAGGAAGTACCTACACTTGTGGGATTACGAGTAATGCAACTACACCCTGCCTTCCGGTAGTTTCCTTTCCATTTGCTGAGGGTTTTGAAAATGGTGGTAATATCCCTTCTTGCTGGCGACAGGAATATATTTCAGGAATTAAGCCCAATTGGATTTTCAGAAATGGAAGTATGGGTGGGGCACATCCTGCTAATGCACACTCGGGCTCATATAATGCCTGCCTGCAGGACACTGAGGATGATGCAGGCATTACTTTATTGATTTCCCCGCCTCTTGACCTAACAGGACTTTCCCCGGTTCTTACTTTTTGGTTTACACAGGAAGTTTGGATGTCAGACCAGGATGAACTTAGCATATATTACAAAGACAGCGCTAAGGGTGCATGGACAATTTTACAAACATGGATTACCAGTCATCAAACCTGGACACAGGCAGGAATTACTTTACCAAATACCAGCAATACATCTTATATAGCTTTTGGCGGAAATGCTAAATATGGACGAGGAATATGTATTGATGATGTTGAAATCAGTGGCCGGGTGTTGTCAACATGGACCGGAAATACTTCTGCAGACTGGAGTGTAGCATCAAACTGGAATAATTCATTAATCCCTGATGCAGGAACAGATGTTATAATTCCAACTTCACCTTCGGGCGGGAATTTCCCGGAAATTAATTCTTTACCGGTTGCCAATTGTTTTGACCTTACCATTCAAAGTGGGGCTCACCTTTATGTACCTGTCAATAAAGCTTTAACCGTTAACGGGTTTGTAACCAATAATGCCGGCGAAACGGGACTAATTATAAAATCAAATGTGTCAGGCACAGGATCTTTGATTCATTCCACACCGGACATTGACGCTACTGTTGAACGGTTTTTAACAAAAATGAAATGGCACTTAATCGGTATGCCCATTGAAAGCGGGTTAGCAGGAATTTTTGATCTGCCTCCCGGACAATCCGATATTTATTTAAAAACACATATCGAATCAACAAATACCTGGGGATCATTTATCGTTCCTGTAAATTATCCGCTCACACAAGGCCGCGGATATGAGTGCTGGGTAGGCGATCCCTATGGGTATCAGAATGATGAAACCATCGTTTTCGCCGGGAAATTAAATGCAGGAGATTATACCACAGGAACGGGAAGTTTTTATGACCTTGAATTTACACCCGGACACGGTCTGAATTTGATCTGTAACCCTTATCCGTCAGCCATAGAAGCTAATCTCAGAAGCTGGAACCGGAATAAGGTTACCGGTTCTGTTTGGACATGGGACCCGGGAATCGGGAATTACCGGGTTTGGAATAGCCGGGATGAACTCTCAAATGGCGGCTTGGGGACACTTTCAGGCGGCATCGTTCCATCCATGCAGGCATTCTTTGTCCTTGCTACGGGAACGAACCCATCCATCACCATTCCTCAAAACAGCAGGGTTCATAATAATCAACCCTATTATAAAGATTCCGAATTGCCTGTAAATACCTTGTTACTCGAAGTTAATGGCAATGGTTATCAGGATGCTGTGATCGTCAATTTCGATGAATTAGCCACCGATGCGTTTGATTTGGATTATGATGTTGAAAAAATATTTGGCATTGAAGAAGCTCCGCAAATTTACTCCAAGATTATTGGTAAAAATCTCACAATTAATTCCCTTCCTTATATCACAGATTACAAAGTGGTAGATGTCTCTTTTGATTGCTCAATGACTTCATTATACACCTTGGAAGCTTCTGGTATGAATGGTTTTGAAGGCAGCAGTGAAGTTTATCTGGAAGATTTGAAAGAAAATGTTCTGGTGGATTTAAATGAACAATCAAACTACTCTTTTAGCTACAATTCTGAAGAAAATCCTGACAGGTTTTTGTTACATTTTGGGAAACCATTTGGGATCAATGATGCTGAAACCAGCCAAATTTCAATTTATTCAAATAAAGATATGGTTTACATTCAAACGAAATCCAACGAGCTGACTAAAGTTTCCATTTGTGATATATTAGGAAAAGAGATCACTCAGTACGAATCGTCAAATGAGAATCCTATCAGAATCAGAGTAACAAGCGGAACGGGTTATTACCTGATTAAAGTTCAGACGGGTAAGCGGCTTTTTACAGAAAAAGTTTTTATTAATTAAAGTTTAAACTCAAAGTGATTTAATATTAATTTCTATGAATAAACTCACACTAATATTATTGTTTGGTATATTCCTCAAATTTGGATTTGCACAGGACTTAGATAATCGTCAATCACCCATATCCTTTACCTCCAATTCTGAACCTCAGGATTTACAGCCGCAAATGTCACCAAACACTGGTTACCCTTATACCAATAAAGCTTTGTTGTTGGTGCAATCTGACAGGATTGAATACGCCAATGTTAATGATTATATAATTCCCTACCTGGATAATTTCGGAATCCCTTACGATTTGGTTGACCTGAAAACAACGAGTTTACCCGATCTGGAAAGCTATGCAGTAGTAATTTTTGGACACAAAGAAGTTTATCTGGATAATTATCCTTTAACCCAGATCGCAACAGCCGTATCAAACGGTGTTGGATTATACAGTTTCGATTCTCATCTTTTTGATTATAGTTCAGCTTTTAATCAGGTAGTTACTACCCAGACAATTGCACGAGTTCAAAAGATAGTATTTGCCAATACAACCCATTATATTACTCAAAAGCATCTGCCTGATTCCTATAATACCACCAGTAATGAAATTACCCTTCAATATCCGAGTGCTATGGGAAATGCTGATTGGACTTTGAGTAATTCCAGTAATCTGATCAGTGGCAGTATTTTGATCAATGCAACCGATCCAACCCTCACAAACAGCACTATTAAGCTTATGGAAGTTTGCAATTATGGTTCAGGAAGAATTGTAAAATGGAATGGTACCGGCTGGATGTCCAAAAAGGTTTTAGGTTCTTTATATGGAATGGATGATGCGATCTGGAGAGGAATTGTTTGGGCTGCAAGGAAACCCTTTGTCCTGCTTGGATTGCCCTCTTTCGTTACAATGAGAGTTGATGATGTAAAAGGAACCGGTACAGCATTGACAAATAATTTCCAATGGGTTTCTATTTGCAACAGTTATGGATGGAAACCCTGGCTTGGAACATTTAATACATCTTTAAACCCAGCCTACATCCCTACATTGAAAAATTTAATTGACAACGGAATGGTCACGGCTGCCCCACACGCTTTTAGTGATAACGCTTTCATTTATTTTAACCATTATTCCCAATCAGGATTTGATCCGGTGGCTAATTGTGAAAACGTTCGGAATTTTTATATTCAAAACAATTTAAAGATATCAAAGTTTTTCGTTCCCCATTTTTATGAATTGAGTTCAGCGTGCATACCTTCACTTGTAAAGATGAACTGCGAATTTATCGCCCTGACGCTGGAGCCGGACCAGTTATATGGAAATACTCCCTGGATTAACTGTGGTCCATATAACATCACTGATTACCGTCGTGTAGATAACCAAAGTCCGATTTTCCACTGCGATTATATTGATCTGGATGGTACAAGTTTTTTCAATTGTATGACAGAAATAAGGGATGACGGAGGTTATGAATGGTACCCGATGTATTTACCCGGTGATAATATTACATCAACAGTTGCCCGCGGGGTGCGACATTTAAGAAGAGCTTTGGATGGAATGGTTCTGCCTGTACTATTCACACATGAGTATTTCTTTGACGAAATATCTGTAAGTGATTGGACAACCATTATGGCAGGCGTAACCAATGGGATATCACCCTACGACCCAATTTTTACTACCACAGACTTTGCCGTCCAG
The DNA here is from genome assembly GCA_963840975.1 of uncultured Bacteroidales bacterium. Lineage (GTDB taxonomy): Bacteria > Bacteroidota > Bacteroidia > Bacteroidales > JAADJA01 > JAADJA01. The sequence continues at coordinate 41,843 of CAWJBC010000007.1, forward strand.
TATATGAGAGCCAAAAAAAACACGACCATTACCAACGTGGTTGACAATCCAACTTCCGTTGAAATTTATTACTCGGCGAATAACGATATGAATATTCAATGTAAAATTTTCACAGAAGCAAACGGCCAAATTACACCCGAATTGATTGAGTTGCCGCAATTGAACGGTAGCGGGATTGTGACTGATATAAAATAAAGTTTCAAAAACTATGAAGAATTGATTGGCGAGATACCTAAATAGATTAAACTTATTCTGTGAATCGTTGAAAAAATTAATTCTACTTAGAGATGATAATCATCAATCCTATTCAGCCCGTCTATCGCTTTTTCGTAATTCGGGGTTAATTCCAGCGCTTTTTTATAATCTTTCCTGGAGTTCTCAGTGTCTTTTAGCATCTCCCAGGCAAAGCCCCGGTTGTACCAGGCATCGGTATATTCAGGTTTCAATTCAATTACTTTGGTAAAATAGTCAATAGCCTTTGAATAATCCTTTAAATACACCAGGTTGATGTAGGCAATGTTGTACAAGGCATAATAAAACTGAGGGTCTTTCAATAAAAGTCCTTCGTAGATTTTTATTGCTTCATCATAATTTCCGGTTTCCTGGTAATACATTCCAAGATAATAACTCACATCCAGGTTGCCGGGTTTGATGTTCAGGGCATTGTTAAAGTAATCAACGGCTAACTTGTTTTTCTTTTCGGCATATATCATCCCCAACTGTAAATGGGCATCAAAATAGTCCTGGTCAACATCTATGGCTTTTTGAAAATTCCTTATGCTTCTGGCAGTATCATTGTTTTCAAGGAAAACCACGCCCCTTAGAAAATACGCTTTGGACTGCAATTCATCAAGCTTTATCACATCATCAATATAAGCCATCGCTTTTTTATAGTCCCTGAAAACAATGTTGATCTCAGCCAATTTGATCAAAGCAGGCAGGTTGTTTGGATTGAGGGCTATGGCTTTGTCCAGCGATTGCAAAGTGGGTTGCATTTTGCCCAATCCAAGATAGGCATCTGCCAAAGTCACATAAAAATCCGCATCAAAAGAATCAATTTCAATACAGGTAAGAGCATCCTTCAGGGCTGAGGTGTAATCCTCGGTTTCATTATAAAGGGCAGCCCTTTCATTGAATAATTGAGCGTTGCCTGAGTTTATTTTAATAAGTTCGTTCAACGCAGCCAATCGTTCTGTTTTTGGGTCTGCCAGTTCGTCCTTCTTTTCCTCTTCAGTGGGAGTACTTCTTTGCTGGCAGGCACTCAGAAGGGCAAATAGAATAAATATTCCAATGTATGCCGGATTAAATACTTTCATCAAATTTAGTTAAAAGAACCGGCAAAAGGCCGATTCTCAATTTTATAAAATCAAACAAATCATGCACATAATAATTGCAAAGTTCACCTAATATGCTACAGGCTATTAAAAAGAAATTTCAAATTCTTTGCAACTTTCATTGCGGTTCCTGGATGTAACTTTAATCCGGCTATTTTTCAGCAATTTTCTTCCTTATCAATCCTTCAAGTTCATCGGCTAATTCAGGATTATCAGCCAACAAACTTTTGACTGCATCCCTTCCCTGCCCTAACTTTGTTTCGCCATAAGCATACCACGAACCGCTCTTTTTTACTATACCAAGATCAACCCCAAGATCAACAATTTCGCCCGTCTTGGAAAATCCTTCACCGAAAATAATATCTATCTCAGCTTGCAGAAATGGAGGTGCAACTTTATTTTTAACAACTTTCACCCGTACCCTGTTGCCAATCGGTTTTTCACCATCCTTTATCTGGCTGATTCTTCTGATATCCAATCTTACAGAAGCATAAAATTTCAGAGCATTGCCGCCGGTAGTCGTTTCAGGATTGCCGAACATCACGCCGATTTTTTCCCGCAATTGGTTAATGAAGATGCAACATGCACCTGTCTTACTGATGGTGGATGTTAGTTTCCTTAATGCCTGCGACATCAACCGAGCCTGTAAGCCCATTTTGGAATCGCCCATTTCGCCTTCAATTTCACTTTTGGGTGTAAGTGCAGCCACTGAATCAATTACGATGATGTCAATAGCCCCAGAACGTATCAGATTCTCGGTGATTTCAAGTGCTTGCTCTCCGTTATCAGGCTGTGAAATGAGAAGGTTTTCTATATCCACTCCCAGGTTTTTTGCATAAAAGCGATCAAAGGCATGTTCCGCATCAATGAATGCGGCAATCCCTCCTTTTTTCTGCGCTTCGGCTATCGCCTGAATTGCCAAAGTGGTTTTACCTGAAGCTTCTGGTCCATAAATTTCGGTTACCCTGCCTTTGGGTAATCCGCCGATTCCCAGGGCTGCATCCAAACCAATAGAGCCGGTTGAAATGCATGGGATGCTTTCAATGGCGGAATCGCCAAGTTTCATAACCGCTCCTTTACCATACGAGCGCTCAATTTTATCAAGCGTAAGCTGTAACGCTTTGAGTTTTTCCTTATTAATATCCTGTTCTTCTTTTGCCATAATGTTTTCTTTATAGATTGTATTCGTTTAAGATTTGTTCTGCATGTTCACCTGTATTTACTTTTGTAAATATCTTCTCTATTTTTCCTTCTTCCGAAATAACGAATGTTGTGCGAATGATTCCATCATACGATCTGCCCATAAATTTTTTAGGTCCCCAAACGCCATAATCCTGAATAATTTTTTTTTCGGTATCCGGAATCAAAGGAAAAGGCAGACTTTTTTTTGAGATGAAACTCTTTTGATTCTTTACATTATCAGCGCTTACACCAATAATCCTGAATCCTTTGCTCAAAAGTTCTTTATAATGGTCTCTCAGACTGCATGCTTCTGCCGTGCAGCCCGGAGTATTCGCTTTTGGATAGAAAAACAAAATCAATTTGCTGCCTTTATAATCCTTTAATTTTATTTCATTGTCATCCTGATCCTTTGTATTTATATCAGGAGCTATTTCTCCAACGTTTAATTGCATCATATCGCAAAGGTTTTGTCTTAGATACAAAATTATCAAATTATTCAAGAAACCGGTATGCTAACTTTGAATAATTATTAACATAAATTGAATTATTTTCTTCCCGGGCTTTTCAATGGATGAATGTCAGAATAATACCTGCAAATGCTTGTTAGCCCGCACTCTTCGCACAATGGCTTACGGGATTTGCAAACATATCGCCCATGAAGGATAAGCCAGTGATGTGCCAGCGAAATTTTACTTTCGGGGATTTGCCTGACCAATTGCCTTTCTGCTTCCAGTGGATTTTTTGCGTTAGTTGTAAGTCCGATCCTTGCAGAAACCCTGAAAACGTGGGTATCAACTGCCATTGCAGGCTTATTGAACACAACCGATGCTATCACATTAGCCGTTTTTCTTCCCACACCCGGTAGTTTCTGCAACTCATCAACATCACTTGGAACAACACTATTGAATTTTTCCAGTAGCGTCCTTGCCATCCCTATCAGGTTCCGTGTTTTATTGTTTGGATAGGAACAACTCCTGATCAATTCAAAAACTTCGATTTCACTTGCTGCTGCCAATTTGTGTTCATCCGGAAACTTTTTAAAAAACGCCGGAGTAATCAGATTCACCCGAACATCAGTGCATTGCGCCGATAAAATAACGGAAACAATCAATTCATAAGGTGTGCGGAAAACCAATTCTGTCTCAGCCGCAGGATTGTGTGCTTCAAAGTAAGCGATGGCTTTTTCGTATCGTTCCTTGATTGTCAAAATAATTTCATTTAAGTATTATGTTGTTTAAAAATTGGGTGCTAATTTACTATTCTTATTCTGCTCAGGAAAATAAAAAAAGCCCCAAACACTTTTCGTTGGCGGGGCTTTTCAATGCTGTCATTTTCTTTCTAATTCATGAGGATGGTAAAGACCCCTGCATATTCTGTTTTAACAACTAAAAGTGCCTGGGAGTATCCTAAAATATTGCTTAAAACATTTTTATCGGGCAGCAACATTTCATGACCTGAATTGTTAAAAGACTCCACATGGTAATTTGGGAATTCCGGAAAGTCGTTCCCTGGATTCATCAAATCGTGATTCAACCATTCGCTGGTGTCGTCCTGATTTGTTAGAAAGTTTTCATTTAAAGTAAAGGATTTCTTCATAGGCAATTTTAAAAAATTTACATTTTACAAATTACCTAACGAGGTCAGCTTTCCTTTTATTTTGGCAAGCTACATTTTTTTGTTAAAAAACTCATTCAAGAAAATGGTAATTTTTTGCTCCAGGCATTTAATCAGCCGCTGCGTTAGTGCGTCAGGACAATATCATTTTCTGCAATCAATTTCCTAAGGTTTATGAGCGCATATCGCATCCTTCCCAATGCAGTGTTTATACTTACATCTGTAACTTCAGCAATATCCTTAAAACTCATTTCGGCATAGTGGCGCATATAAAGCACTTCGCGCTGTTCAGCAGGAAGTAGTTCGATAAGTTTCCTGACATCCTGATGTATTTGTTCGGTTATGATCCTGTCCTCAATGGATTCTTCCATCACGTTAAGGTTTTCAAAAATATCATAATCCTCATTCTTGCTGTTGTCAATAACCGGAATACGGTTTGATTTTCTGAAATGATCTATTACAAGATTATGAGCAATACGCATAACCCACTGCAGGAATTTACCCTCTTCGTTATAAGAACCTGACCTGATGGTATTGATTACCTTGATGAAGGTATCCTGAAACAAATCGTCAGCCAATTCCTTATTTTTTGTGATCATAAGGATATAAGCATAAACACGATTCTGATGACGGCTGATTAGGATTTCAAGACTAGGGTGATGTCCTTGTATATATCTACCTATAAGCTCTCTATCACTTTGAAGCTGAGCATTCATATTTGACCTCCTTTTTAATGGATTAATAGGTAGAATTTACAACTATAGGCTCTCCTCCTTTTTTTTAGATTAATATTGTCTTGAAATATTTAACAAATATAGTGCAAAACTAACATACATTTAATTCATTTGCAAATTTAATTTATAATTTTGATCGGAGATTACTTAAAATATGTTAAATAAAGACATTACAACCCTTGATCCAAGGGACTATATAATTGTAAAAGGTGCAAGGGTACACAATCTGAAAAATATAGATGTTGCCATCCATAAAAACAAGCTGATTGTCATTACCGGATTGTCGGGGTCAGGCAAATCATCTTTGGCGTTTGATACCCTTTTTGCAGATGGGCAAAGGCGTTATGTTGAAAGCCTTAGTTCGTATGCCCGTCAATTCCTGGGAAGAATGAGTAAACCTGAAGTTGATTATATCAAAGGAATAGCACCTGCTATCGCTATTGAACAAAGGGTCAATACACGGAATCCTCGCTCAACTGTCGGCACTTCCACTGAAATTTACGAATACTTAAAACTTCTATATGCCCGCATCGGGAAAACCTATTCCCCCGTTTCTGGAAAACTGGTCGAAAGGCATACCACAACGGCAGTAACTGAATTTATTTTTAACCTTCCTTATGACTCAAATATTCTTATTTGCTCTCCGATTGATATAATAAAAAAGGATCGGTCAATTAAAGATCAGCTTTCCATATTGATGCAACAGGGCTTTAACCGAATATGGATTCAAAATGAAATCAAACGGATTGATGAGATAGAACCGGATAAAATAAATAGAACTGATCAATTGAATTTGGTGATTGACCGTATTCAGCTTGCGGAAAAAGATGAGGATTTAAGATCAAGGGTGGCGGATTCAGTTCAAATTGCTTTTTTTGAGGGTCATGGTTCATGTTTGATAGAAGTGAGTGAAAGCGGGAAAACTAAATCATATAGCTTTTCCAATAGATTTGAGGCGGATGGAATTATTTTTGAAGAACCAACGGTAAACCTGTTCAGTTTCAACAACCCTTACGGTGCCTGTAAAACCTGTGAAGGGTTCGGAAACGTAATAGGCATTGACCCTGATCTCGTGATTCCGAACAAAAGCCTTTCGGTTTATGAGGATGCTATTGCCTGCTGGAAGGGCGAAAAAATGACAGAATGGAAAGATGTACTGATTAAAAATGCTTATAAGTTCGATTTCCCTGTTCATAAACCGGTTTATGAATTAACGAGGGAACAACAAAAACTTCTCTGGACAGGTAACAGTTATTTCAATGGCATCAGCGATTTTTTCAGGTATGTTGAGGAACAAACCTATAAAATACAATATCGGGTAATGTTGTCCAGGTACAGAGGAAAAACCCTTTGTCCGGAATGTGGCGGCGCAAGGCTGAGAAAGGACGCCGGTTATGTTAAAGCAGCCGGGAAGTCAATTAACGAACTTGTTATAATGCCGGTGAGCGATCTCCTCACCTTCTTTAATAACATTCAACTAAATGACTACGACAGGAAAGTGGCTGAAAGGTTGGTGGTAGAAATTAAAAACAGGCTGTCGTACCTCGAAAACGTAGGATTGGGTTACCTTACCCTTAACCGCCTGTCCAATTCATTATCCGGGGGAGAATCACAGCGTATTAACCTCGCAACATCGCTTGGTAGTAGCCTTGTGGGTTCATTGTATATCCTGGATGAGCCAAGTATCGGTTTGCATCCCCGTGATACCATGAAATTAATTTCAGTCCTGAAACAATTGCGCGATACCGGTAATACTGTAATTGTAGTTGAACATGAGGAGGAGATTATTAAAGAAGCTGATGAAATCGTTGACATCGGTCCTCTGGCAGGTACACATGGAGGTGAATTGATATTTCAGGGCAAGTATGAGGAACTAATTAACTCCGGCGAAAGCCTCACAGCAAAATACCTGGCCAACCGGCTCAATATTGAATATCCAAAAACAAGAAGAAAATGGAAAGAATTCATTGAGGTAACAGGCGCTCATGAAAACAATTTGAAAAACATTACACTCCGCTTTCCACTGAATATAATAACTGCTGTGACCGGTGTTAGCGGCTCGGGTAAGACCTCACTTGTAAAAAATATTTTATATCCGGCACTCAGAAAAATGTATGGGGGTTATGGCGAAAGAACCGGGAAGTTTGATAAACTTTCCGGAGATATTTCGCGCATTGCCAATGTCGAAATGGTAGATCAAAACCCTATTGGACGTTCTTCAAGGTCAAATCCCGCAACCTATGTAAAAGCTTATGATGAAATCAGGGCGCTGTTTTCCAGCCAGCCATTGGCAAAAGTAAGAGGCTATAAACCCGGATATTTTTCTTTTAACATTGAAGGTGGGCGCTGCGAAGAGTGCGAGGGAGAAGGGGTGGTCAAAATCGAAATGCAGTTTATGGCTGATATTTTTCTCACCTGCGAACAATGCGGTGGAAAAAGGTTCAGGGAGGAAGTATTGGACATCAAAGTGAAGGAAAAGGACATCAATGATATCCTTAACATGACCATTGACGAGGCGATTGAATTTTTTGATCATCTTGAAAAAGATTCTTCTTATGGTAAAAAAATCGTTGATAAGCTAAAGCCTCTGCAGGATGTAGGTTTAGGGTATTTAGGATTGGGGCAACCTTCAAGCACACTCAGCGGCGGAGAAGCACAGCGTGTGAAACTGGCTTTCTTTCTCTCAAAAGGAGCAAATGAAGCTCCTACCCTATTTATATTTGATGAACCAACCACCGGACTCCATTTTCATGATATATCCAAACTGCTTTTAGCCCTGAATGCACTTATCGAAAAAGGACATTCCATAATTGTGATTGAACACAACATGGAGGTAATTAAGTGTGCCGATTGGATCATTGACCTCGGTCCGGAAGGTGGTGAACAGGGTGGGTATTTAGTCTTTGAAGGCAGACCCGAAGACCTCATCAAATTAGAAAATTCCTATACTGCCAGGTATTTGAAGGCAAAAATTGATTGAACCGGACAACCATCCCGAAAAGTCACACGATGAAAATAAATTTTCACCTTCAATTATTCACTATTTTTGCAACATTGTCGCAATTATTATGACTGCTTTAAATTTGTTATCGCAAAAGAAATTAAGTAAAACTGACTGCAGGTTAAAAATCCTGAACATAATTCTCGATAGCCCCACAGCTCTGTCAGAAAGAGATATTGAGAATAAAACTTCAGGAACCTGCGACCGGGCGACAATTTACAGAACGTTGAAACTATTTGTCGGTTCCGGGATCATACATCCCATCGCCACAGAAGGAATGGTTACAAGGTATATTCTGAAAAAGGAACCCACGGAGCATTTGCATTTTAAATGCGGAGAGTGCGGAGGCATTATTTGTCTTCCGGATATTCCTGTCAGTGATTATTCGTTACCCAGGGGATTTACAAAAAATGAAGCCAGTGTTTTAATTACAGGAATTTGCAATGTATGTAATGAATAAAAAAATTAAAATAACAGACGTAATTTCGATGCTCAGATTCAGTATAGCAGGTCTGATGCTAATCGCTTTATTGGGTTGCAGACAAACAAGCAATCGTTCAGAAAAACCAGTGATCACTGTAAGCATACTTCCGCAAAAATATTTTGTAGAAAAAATTACAGGTGACAGGTACAAGGTAAATGTAATGGTACCGCCTGGAGCCAGCCACGAAAACTACGACCCCACTCCTGAACAAATTATCAGGCTTGCAGAAGCTATAGTTTATTTCAGAATAGGAAACATAGATTTTGAAAACTCCTGGATTCCAAAGTTTGCTGAAAATTATCCCGAACTCAAATTTGTCAGCCTGTCAAAACATCTAAACCTGATTGAAGGCTCGGATGATGATCATCATCATGGGCAAAGTGATCCGCATATATGGATGTCGCCATCCAATGTAAAGATTATGGCTAAAACCATTTACGAAACAGTGGTGGAAAAGGACATGAATAATGAGCCATATTATACTCTTAATTACAAGCTGTTTATACAGGAACTTGATTCGTTGAACGGATTTGTGAGAGGTAAATTCAAAAATGCCAAATCGAACAGTTTTATTATTTATCACCCGGCGCTAACCTATTATGCACGCGACTTCGGACTAATACAACAAGCGATAGAACTGGAAGGGAAAAGTCCATCGGTTCAGCATCTCACCGAATTAATTGATTTAGCAAGAAGGGAAAGGATCAAAATCGTTCTGGTACAAAAGCAATTCGACATATCGAAAGCTGAAACCATCGCAAATGAAATTGATGGAAATGTAGTTGAAATTGACCCAATGAATGAGAACTGGCAAGAGGAAATGGTAAATATTACCAACAAATTATCGGAGGCTTTTTCTAAATAGTGTGATTCATGGAAACAAAACCGTTATTGATTGAATTGAAAAATATCCATGCAGGCTATAACGGAGAAGTTATAGTTAAAAATGCCAACTTTGGAGTTCGCCAAAATGATTTCATTGGCATAATAGGTCCAAATGGCGGAGGTAAAACTACCCTGATAAAAGTTATTTTGGGTTTAATAAAACCCCGCAGCGGTGAAGTTATATACCATACTCTGACCGATGAATCAGATTATTTAATTGGTTATTTGCCTCAGGTTCATATTATTGATAGAAAATTTCCTATTTCCGTAAGAGAAGTGGTACTTTCGGGCTACATGAATAAAAAACGCATGTTCCGGCGGTTTTCGAAAGAAGAAAAGGAAAATGCCAACCTGCAGATGGAAAAAATGGGAATTGATAGCCTACAAAAAAAGCCAATAGGTGAACTTTCAGGTGGTCAGATGCAACGGGTGTTTTTGTGCCGTTCCATTGTATCTTCACCTAAACTGCTGATTCTGGATGAGCCAAATAATAATGTTGACAACAAATTTGAAAGTGATCTTTACACGGCACTTCGTAAGCTTAACGAATCAATGGCTATCATGATCGTATCGCACGACATCGGCATCATTTCGACCTATATTAAAACAATTATCTGCGTTAACAGAGATGTGCATTACCACAACTCCAACATTATTGACGAATCGCAACTTATGGCTTATAACTGCCCGATACAACTCATTACGCATGGTGAAGTTCCGCATACCGTATTAAAAACTCATGTTCACGAACATTAAGAATAACAGGAAAAACAATGGTTGAACTTTTTAGCTATAATTTTTTTCAGAATGCAATGATCGCTTCCCTACTCACCAGCATTTCCTGTGGTATCATTGGAACGTACATCGTTACGAAAAGAATTGTATTTATCAGCGGAGGAATAACACATGCATCTTTTGGCGGTATTGGTCTTGGTTATTTTATAGGAGTCAACCCAGTTATCAGCGCCATTATTTTCAGTGTTTTATCTGCTGTCGGGATTGAATTTCTATCAAAGAAAACGGAGGTTCGCGAAGATTCGGCGATTGCCATCATGTGGTCGTTTGGAATGGCAATTGGAATTATTTTTATTTTTCTTTCACCCGGATATGCACCCAATCTTATGAACTATTTGTTTGGAAGTATCCTTACGGTTTCAGCCTTAGATATCTACCTCTCGCTTTCTCTTTCCCTCATAATATCAGCGTTTTTTCTCCTCTTCTTTAAAACCATACTGTTTATCTCATTTGATGAAGAGTTTGCACGAACGCGAAAAATGGGAGTTCAGTTGATGAACTACATACTGATCAGCTTCGTTGCTCTCACGATAGTTCTCAGCATAAAAGTTGCGGGAATTATACTTGTAATTTCATTGCTGACCATTCCACAGGTTACTGCCAATCTTTTCTTTAAAGAATTCAGGAAGATTGTATTTGCTTCAGTGATATTGGGATTTATTGGTTCTATCGGCGGTCTTCTTGTATCTTACTACCTTAATATACCTTCAGGTGCATCTATTATTTTTTTGCTGGTAATCCTGTTTATAACCTTGAGAATTGTAAAGTTTTTCATCATCAAAAAATAACTTTTTTACCATCAACTACTCCTTTCCATAAATATCCCGCTTACCCGTTAATCTTTATCCTAAAAACTTCAAAATAAACCAGCGGGACTGAAACTTTAGTTCTACAAAAATGTATAAACCATATATTTATACATGAATATAGTTTTTGTCAACTAAACTCGGTTTTTAAAAGTTTTAGATAATGAAAAGGCTCCTTTACTACATATCTGTCATCACCTTTATACTCCTGATGTTACCCTGTATCGGGCACTCGCAGGAAGCATACTACAGCCAGTATTATAATGCGCCTACTTACTATAATCCTGCTATGACCGGGTTGAATCAGGGTCTTAATATAAGGATTGATTACAGGGATCAATGGCCTCAGTACAGCGATGACCTGAAGACATACGGTTTTTCGATGGATATTGCCGAGAGGTTTATGCCGGGAGCAGGTGGACTTGGAATTATTTTTAACACCAACAAAGAAGGCACAGGCTTCATCCGTCGGAATATGATCGGTGCATTGGCATCAGCAAGAATAAAGATTAACAGATATTGGGTAAGCCAGGTAGGTTTTATGGCAGCCTACGTTCAAAAGAAAATAGATGACAACGACTTCATCTGGAGCGACCAGTTGGATGATAAACACGGGCTTCTTTACCCTCAATCTTCATTTACGGGATTTCCGGATAATAATATTTCCTATCCAGATTTAAGTCTTGGTGGGGTGCTGAACTATGAAAAGAGGTACATGGTAGCAAACATCGGATTTGCTATGCACCATGTTACCCGTCCCAATGAATCGTTTTCAAACCTTGAGTTCAGGCTTGACCGGAAGTATGTAGTTCAAGCTGACATGGTTATTTCGCAAATGAGCAACCCTAAAAAGGGTTTCAAATTCAATCCCGGAATTATGTACGAATATATGTCTGGATTTCACACCTTTACATTAGGATCAAATATTGCAAAATCCGTTCTTTATGCAGGTATATGGTATCGAAACAAACAGTCGCAGATTTACAATTACCAGGCTTTGATCCTGGTTACGGGATTGAATATTCCGATGGTTAATCAGTATTCGCGAATGAAGCTAATGTATAGCTATGATCTTGGTTTATCTTCAATGCAGGGAACTGGCGGTGCGCATGAAATCACCCTTCGTTTTGAGTTTGATCAGATTCATCTGTTCAAGAGTAGATCTTCTTTTGCCGATGATTACCCGGTTATCTTTGATCCACTGATATTTTAATTTTATTCCTCAATCTTCCGTCTATAATTTCGATTTTTTTGAGAGCCTGCTGCTCCAGGATTGGAACAGCAAGGGAAGAAAAAAGAACGCTGATCATCGTAATCAAAATATAAATTCACTTCAAAGAAAATAAATCATCCGTCAATTTCAGTTCCAGAGCTTTAAAAAGTTTCATCCCCGGCTCATGTCCATATTCAATCCCAGCAAAGGTTCACTCTAATTCTCATCCAAAAAACGAAATACCAGCAGTGAGACAATCAATAAAACCCAATAGAGATGTGATGTCGGGGAAACCTGCAATTGATAAATGTAAAGAACTTGATACATGATAGAAATTACTTTTGAGATGATCAATTTTCCATGCCAGAGTGCCAGCAGGTACAATTTTGACAAAGAGATTATATACTCGACAATTGCCCTCTCTTATGTATCTAAACTGAAAAATGGGTTAAGGCATAGGTAAAGAAGTCTGCCCGACGCTGGCGTGCGGGCCGGGGTATTATAAGTAAAAGGTAAAGGATAAGTAAAAACCTACCCATAACCTTTTCCGAAACTGGCCGCCTGATCACCTGCAGGCGAGGCTGGCATCCTAACCCTGCCCTCTCACTTTTATCCGATTATATCTTAAATTATTAATCCCGGTGTTATTTAATTAAACTGAGGGACCTAATACTATCTTCACGAATTGCTTTAATCATTTTGTCAAAGCTTCTTTGTATTCAAGAGGTTCCGGGCTACCAATTTTCTGCGCCTCCTCTAAAAAGATATGATCTAAGAGGAGCACCAGTACTTAAAGTCTTCCTCTTTGTTAAATTACCGGCAAGAAGCGTTGCTTTCTCAAATTTAATTTCCGGCGATTTAACGATTACAGAATTTTATCTATTGGGGAATTCTAAAATCAAACAATTGCAATTAGGATGAATTGGATAGGAAGTAAATATTCCGGAAAATAGTATTACAATAAAGATTGCGTAAGCCAATACCTGTCCGGTTAATGTGCCCTGAATTATTTGATAAGTGTAACAGTTCCGTTGGTCTGCGGGTTATCATACTGAAAATCTGACCCTTTCCACTCGGTTCCATCTCTGAACATACCATAGGCTCTCCAAACATACATCCCTTCGGGCATAAGCAACCCGTTGTAATAACCGTCCCAGCTTTCGACAGGGCTGCCATTTTCGTCTAACAATTCAGACTCCCAAACCAGGTTGCCTTTGAGGTCGAATACCTCAACACTGTATTGTTCTAAATTAACCCCTTTTGGAACAAACCGGCTGATTTCTTCATTTGAATTATTGGGTGAGAAGGCAGTGGGGAAATACAATCCTCTGAAAAATACTGACAAATCGTGTCTGCTGGTATCAGAACATCCATATTCATTAAAGGAAATAAGAGTAATGGTGTAAGTGCTGTCGAATTCATAAACCTCTATGGGATCCTCAACACTGGAAGTGTGACCATTCCCAAAATCCCATAAATAACTCGTAGCATAAATTGAGGAATTGGAGAACAAAGTCCGTCCCTGAACTCCGGTGTAATTAGAGGTTAAGGCAAATTCGCTGTAAGGTATAGGGTAAACAATGAAAGTTTTATCAACCTTTCTGGTACAACCATAAGAAGAAGCCTCCATTGTTACATGATAGACATCAATATGTGTATAAACGTATGAGGGAGTCTCTGACGATGAAGTGTCAATACCCGGATGATACTGGTCGTTAAAATTCCAAAGCCAATCGGTAATTTCTATATCAGACTCGGTGTGAATGAAATAAGCCGGAGAGTTGACACAAGCATTTTCAATGGCAAAATCAACATTAGGCGCTATGGTAACTTTAGCCATAATGGTATCAGCATTCTGACAGAAATGAGCTGTACTGATGGTTAGGATTACCTGATAGTCTCTGATACTGTCATATACATAACTTGGATTCTGCAGGAATGAACTTCCGCCATCTCCAAAATCCCAATACCACTCATTTATAACATCTCCATCAATGGAATAGGACGAATCAACAAAATTGATCGGTTGTCCCAAACATGCCACCAAATGAACAGTATCAATTTCGGCGACTGGAGGATTGAAAACGGTTACCTGCTTTATAATTGAATCGGTTGAGACCAATCCATTTAATGTACCGGTTGTTATAAAGGTCACATCATATATTCCCGGAATATCATAATGATGGTAAATTGAATCAACCTTTTGGTAGTATAGTGTATCTGTACCATCGCCAAAATCCCAGTACCATGAAATAAAATCAGCCGAAACCATTGTATAAGAACTGTCATGCAAGTATACATCTTCACCCGAACAAACATCAAGGTTCCAAAAGTTTGCATTTATAGCAGTCCCTACATATATTGATTTCAATGTATCGTGCTCTCCGCCAAAATGATCAGTAATTTTTAAGAAAACGTCATAAAATCCTTCGCTTGGATAAGTGTATATAGGATTTTGAATTCCGCTTATGGTATCGTCTGTCACAATCGGATCTCCGAAATCCCAGTACCAATTGATAATCTGCGACTCGGTATAGGAAACATCCGTAAACTGTATAGATAGCCCTGAACCAACAGAATAGTCGAAATCTGCATGTGGAAGAGCCGTTACCACGATAGTATGGCACAAAGTATCGGCACAACCTTGCACATTGGTTACAATAAGGCAAATTTCATAATTGCCAGAATTAATATAGGTGTGTGTTACCGGGTTAGGATTGATTAAAGTAACGCCATCTCCGAAGCTCCAGGACGTTGTCAATATCGGGGTTCCGTGTGCAACAGAATTATCAACAATGTTAAGCAGGGTTCCTGCCGCTATGGTATCGGGGATGGTAAATGCCGCCTCTGGAATTGAATCAACAATCACAGATTTTAATTTTAAGCTGGTGCAACCATTTATGTTTTCAACCGACAGTGTTACCTGGTAATTTCCTTCAGCAGTAAACAAATGGCTAGGTTCAAATAAGGACGAAGTGTTGTTGATACCGGAGGCAAGATCATCAAAATACCATGACCAACTTAAAATCTCTATATTATTTGTATCAGAAGTGTTTTCAAATAGAGTAATTTCATTGAAACATGTTTGGCTCGAAACAAAATTGGCTACTGGCGGATAATCAACGATTAAAGTATCTGTTTCTGAAACGGCAATACAACCAATTGAATTTTCAACTGTGAGGGTAACATAATATTCTCCTGGATTTGAATAAGTGTAGCACGGATTTTTTAGGCTGGAAGAGTTGCCGTCGCCAAAATCCCAATCCCAGCTAATGATAATACCTGACCCAGGCAAAGACCCGTCGTAAAAGCATGTCTGAACCCCAACACAAGCAGGATCATGGGTAAATTGGGCGACAGGATCATAAAAGCTTACAACATCTTCAGAAAAGTCCTCACATCCTGATTCGTGTGTTACGGTAAGTGTAACTTCATGGTCGCCTGCATCTGCAAACAAATGAATGGGATTTTGTTCAGTTGAAGTCGTGTTGTCATCAAACCACCACAAATAACTTAATGTACCGTATGTAACCTGCGATTCATTGTTAAACTGGAACTCCCCGCAATTTCCGGTCAATTCATAAGTAAAACCTGCTACAGGAATGAAATAATTGACTTCATTGGTAACTGATTCAGCGCATCCGTTTTCGTGGGTGATTGTAAGTGTAACGATGTATATATCAGGATTTGAATAAGTATGTAATGGGTTTTGAACATCTGATGTAGGAGATCCATCGCCAAAATCCCAAAGCCATTCATCAATACTTCCTGAATTTGATGTTGATTCATCAGTAAACTGAAAAGTTTCACAATCGGAAGAAAAAATGAAATCAGCAATTGGTTGAACGATGCTTACTGTAACTGTATAAATATCCTGTTGGTTTGTTTCTGAATCCAAAACCGTAAGCGAAACATCATAGACATTATAGTCCGAAAAAGTATGGGTTGGATTGGTTTGTGAGGATGTGTTATTGGGTCCTGAAGCCGGATCGCCAAAGTCCCACAAATACTCGGTAATGGAAGCTCCGCCTGAAGCAGAGGAGGCATCAGTAAATTCAAAATCCAGACAACTCTGGATATAAGTAAAGTCAGCCGTGACCGTTTGACTGTTTGCCCGACTGACAAATAGAATAATCAATAAACCAATAATTGTTGTTTTCAAAATACCTGAAAGTTTACGCATCGCTTCCTTCATCATCTCTATAATAAACTGAATAATAAGATTTTTCAGGTATACGATTCCCGGCAGATTTTGTTTGGAAGATTACCTATTATTTTCAAAAAAATCAATCGCGCATGTTTAGCGATTTGTCGTAATTTTCGAGAAAGGGTATCAATTGTTCGGCTTTTAGGCGTTTAGCAATAATTTTCTTTTGTTCGTCTAATAGGAACAACATGGGAGTCATATTGATGTCGTAAAGGGTGTGATAATCGCGGGTAATGCTTCGGGTTCCATTTACATTAATCCAATCAAGCTTGTTTTGATTTATAAACTTTTTCCACTTTACAAGAGAGGTATCAGTACAGATGGCAAACACTTGTGCGCCAGTTTTTTGAGTTTCCATCCATTCATTTAATTCTTTGATCTCTTTTTTACAATGTCCGCAATCCGATTCATAAAACAAAACAATCAGGTATTTGGTAATTATGTGATGCAGCGAAACAAACATTTCGGAAGTGTCAATTAATATCAGTTCGGGGGCTTTTTCGCCAATCAGGATTGGGCGTAGCGCATTTGCACGCTTAATCATGGTTTTTACAATAGATGAATCAGCCCAAAAAGCTTCGCCTCGAGCATAATAGGTGTCGGCAAGATGAACGAATATCTCATCGAATCCCATGATTTTTGACGTTTCAAATTTATAGGTGAGATACCATACCGAGTACTTAAAAATTTCTTTGCTGCCGCGGGTTTTATCAATGAAAGCATCAGCCGCAACAATGATCGAATCGGGATTTTGATAGACTATTTCCTTGAAATAACGCTCCAATCTTTTGTGAAATAATGGGGTTCGCAAAAGGCGTTCATCCGAAAGGTTGAAATTATCCCAGTAATGTGATTTGTAATACTGGTATTTGTAAACCGAATCTTCACGCCCGTTTGGAAGAATCGGGACATTCTTTACCTCCGGTTCCTGCATCGCCTTGAGCAACACCGAAACAAAACTCTCAGGATGCTGTTCGATGATCTTGTTTTGGAAATCATCGAGCGCATTGTTCAATTGCTCAATTTGTTTGCCGATGATTCCAACGGAGTCAGGAGTAATTTGATTGTTCTTTTGTTCCTTTTGCAGTGACTCCATTTCTTTCCTCACCTTCATATTGTATTGAATAAAATCGAAGAACAATACATTTTCCTCCGATCTGTCAAAATGCACATCTGACAATATATTGGAGATGTCGGTTGTTATAGAGAACGCCTGGGAACGGTCAATGAGGAACTCGATATATTTGTTGTTTGATTCCCCGGCGATAATATAAACACCACCCGGTAAGGCACTATCACCTTCAAAAACAAATCTTCCCTTCTTATCAACCTTTGCAGTGTCGGTCAGGTAAGTTTTATCACCATAATAGTTTGCGAGGTAACATACGGTGTCTTTAATTCCGGTTATCTGAACTTTGATGTGATAACCACCATCCGTTAACAAAGGATTGGACTTTCCGCTGACCAAAAAACCAATCAAAGTCAACAGCAGTAAAAAGTAATTCAGATATATTTTTTGAAGTTTTTTATAATTCATAAACGGGATAAAAGTAAAGAAAAATGTAATTTTATTGCTGCCCTATTAACGAATCTATTAAATTATGATTGTTGATAACATTAACCGGACTTTTCACCTTCAGGAATTTATTTCCAACATCAGTTTATTAAACGTTTTGTGACTAATTAGTTTGCTAACAATCTCATATATGCTGGATTAAAAATCTTTGACGTGGTATAGGGGTATACAAGTATAATGGGAAAAAGTGTTATGGATAAAGCAATCTGGTTAAAACGTATAAATTTAGATGTAAAAAACCAAAACCCTGTATTTCCACTATTCCATTATACCCCTTCTTATTACAATGCTATGTGAAAAAAAATTTATGGTTAATAATTCACTGATTGGTTAGAACAATTTAAGATAATGCGTGTTTCCATCATTAAGTCAAAATCTTATAAAATATAACGGTATGGCAGAATTAAAAACCAAAGTCAACGAAAAGAGTGTAAATAAATTTATTGATGCAATCGAAGATTCAAAGAAAAGAAGTGATTGCCTGGAAATAATGAAGATGATGAGTAAAGAAACCCGTTCATTGCCTAAGATGTGGGGTGATTCTATTATCGGATTCGGAAATTATCAATACAAATATGCAAGCGGGCGGGAGGGAGATTGGTTTATTATGGGATTCTCACCCCGGAAGCAAAACCTGACCCTGTATCTCATTTCGGGATTCGACAAATATGATGAGCTTTTGAAAAATCTTGGAAAATTTAAAACCAGCAAGTCGTGCCTTTATATAAAAGGTTTGGAAGATGTCAACTTAGAAATACTAAGAGAGTTGATCAGTCAATCGGTGAAAGCAATGACTGAAAAGGAATAGTTCCAAATTAACAAAAACGTTTTCAATTCAGTTCACTAAAGAACAAGAGAACGACAGAGAAATGCACAAATAACAGAGATGAACGATTTAGGCTGAACTGAGCAACCATGAAAGATATTCGCTATTCTATTGCTTATCTGACAAATAACAGTACTTTTGCCGCACACAATCTTTTCCCGACAGAATCCCGGTTAATGCTTTCTTGACGGAATCTTAAAACAAGAGGTATTATGCTGACATTTGAAGAAACCGGTTTAGGTCCGGAGGTACTGAACGCAATTAATGATTTGGGATTCGTACATCCCACCCCAATACAGGAAAAAATAATCCCTGCATTGCTTACAGGTGAGACCGATATCATCGGACTCGCACAGACAGGTACAGGTAAAACAGCCGCATTCGGACTTCCAATCATTGAACGCAGTGATCCTTCTTCGGACAAAGTGCAAACACTCGTTTTGTGCCCCACAAGAGAGTTGTGTATGCAGGTAAGCGGAGATTTGACCGATTATTCAAAATATGTGAAGAATTTCAAAGTTGTTGCTGTTTATGGCGGTGCCAGTGCTGAGCTACAAATTAAAAGCCTGAAAAGAGGATGCGACATTGTGGTTGGCACTCCCGGTCGGGCGCTTGATCTTATTCGCCGTAAGGTTCTAAACATCAGCTACATTAAATGGTTGGTGCTGGATGAAGCTGATGAAATGCTGAACATGGGTTTTAAGGAAGAGTTGGATTCGATACTCGAAACAACGCCTAAAAACAAACAAACATTATTATTCTCCGCCACCATGCCTAAAGAGATCAGGCAGATAGCCGGCAAATACATGAACCAGCCGGTTGAGATCACAGCAGGGAAAAAGAATGTCGGTGCTGATAACGTAAAACATGAGTTTTATTCTGTACAAGCAAAAGACCGCTACGAAGCGCTGAAGCGAATTGCTGATATCAATCCGAATATTTACGGTATCGTTTTCTGCCGTACCCGCACCGAAACGAAATCAATAGCTGAAAAACTCATTGCAGATGGTTACAATGCCGATGCGCTTCACGGTGATTTATCACAACCACAACGAGATTTTGTAATGAACCGTTTCAGGACTAAGTTTCTACAGTTGCTTATTGCTACTGACGTGGCTGCACGCGGACTTGATGTAAGCGACCTGACACATATCATTAATTATAACCTTCCGGATGAATTGGAAATTTATATACACAGAAGCGGGCGCACAGGCAGAGCTGGTAAAAAAGGTGTTTCCATATCAATTTGTCATTCAAGGGAGATGCGTAAGATCAGCGACCTTGAAAGGCTTACCGGTAAAAAGTTTGAAAAGAAACCCTTGCCCAATGGCAGGGAAATATGCGAAAAGCAATTGTTCAACCTGATTGATAAAGTTGAAAAGATTAAAGTGGATGACCAGCAAATTGATTCTTACCTTCCGGTAATCTATAAGAAACTTGAGTGGCTGGGACGAGAAGATCTCATCAAACATTTTGTTTCGGTGGAATTTAATCGTTTCCTCGCCTACTACAAGGATGCACCAGACCTGGATGCACCTGTACATGAAAAAAGGGAGAATGACACTTATAAACGGGGCAAGGCGAAAGAGTTTTCAAGATTTTTTATCAGCGTGGGTTCAAAGAGTAACCTGACTGTTCCCCGCCTTATCGGACTGATCAACGATTATACCCGTTCGCGCGATATTGAAATCGGGAAGATAGAGATCATGAAAAAGTTTTCCTTCTTTGAAATTGACAAAGCGCACGAAAAAGATATTCTGAAAGCCTTTCAAGATGCGAAATATGAAGGCGGTACGGTGACAGTGCAACTTTCAAAACCTGACACCAAAGCACCTGATACAAGAGAGTATAGCTGGAAAAAACCGGAAAGAGGTGGTTTCAGGGAAAGAAGCAGTTTCAGGGAAAGAAAAAAACAAGAGAGGGATACATCCAAAAAGAAAAGACGCAGAATGTAGTCCAAAGATTGGGTTTCAGTAATATAACCGTTAAATCCATCTGTTTTTTCTGACGTCAATGACAATTATATTAGGCTAATCCCATCTACCTCCCCAACATCGGACGCGCTGTAAAATCAACCTGGTTTTAGGCTGGGTTTAAACTCGGAAACTTTTTTCCAAATATCAGCAGCAATTGTTTCGGGAGAGCGATTACCATCAGTGATAAATAGGTTCTCTTTCAATTTGAGTAGTTCGAACGCTTCATAATATTTCGCTCTCACATTTCTAAGATTTTCTACCGTTTCATATAGTTCCATTGAACTTCTGCCGGCATTAAGACGCTCCATACTGATTTCGGGGGAAATATCAATGTAAATATTCAAATCCGGACGAAGCAAACCGGCGCTTAACGAATTTGCTTCGATCACCCAATCCAGCGGCATGTGCACTCCATGATAAGCATAAGAGGAAAAATAATACCTGTCGGTAATTACCGTGAAGCCTTCTTCCATCTTTTTCAGAATGCCATTTGTTTTGTTCAACAAATGATCAAGCCTGTCGGCAACAAAAAGCCCGGCAATGGTTCTGTGGTCAGCCTCTATTCTGTGTTTGAAGATGTTTCTTATAACAGAGCCAATAGGGCTGTCGGTTGGTTCAAAAGTATAATAAACTTTATGTCCTGCTTTTTTCAGAAAGTCAGTCAGCAATTTTACTTGTGAACTTTTCCCGCTGCCGTCAATACCTTCGAAAGCAATAAACAGATTTTTCTTCATTTTCAAATTAATAATGTGCGCTAATCGGGTGAGTATTCACCTGCAAAGTTACAAACTTTGGTCATTTGTTCATGTATTGGGATTCAAAGATAAAGTTATTGAATTCAGAATTGACCATGACTGAAAACGTTGGTCGGTTTCATATTTTTTATTAAATCTTCAAGCCAGGAGGCTTGAAGCAGACACAGTTGAAAATACCATTGTGTTTATAAAGCATTGATTTCCTGCAATGCTGCTTTAACTTCAGTTACGGGTAGCCTGCACGTTTTATTCCTGCACACATAAATTGTGGTTTGACCCGCTATCAATTTATCTGCCAATAAAGGCAATGTTCCTTCATTTTTCCCCCCGGAAAAAAACACGTTGGGCAAATAATTCATGTTGAATTCTTTCTGTATTTTTTCATATTCGTTTCCAACAATGGCTACCTCAGCCGGCGGAACGGCAAACCATGCAAGTAAAATATCCCAGTTGGCATAATACACACCTCCTGTTAAAACATCCTGATGAACATTGTTCAGCATTTTTTTTGCCATTTCGACGTAATCATCATTATAAAAGTAATGTCCTAAAATAAATAAATTTTTTGCCATTTCTGAATTGGAAGATGGAATAACATTGTCGGGAACTTCCATTTTCCGAGCGATTAATGCCGGGTCAGTATCAGAAGTGTAAAAGAACATACCACTTTCATTATCATAAAAATGAGCAATTGCATAGTCATTAAGTTGTATGGCTTCTGCCAGCCATTTCTCATCAAAAGTAACCTGATACAATTCAATAAAAGCCGCAATGGTGAACGCATAATCATCCAGAAATCCATTGATAGTAGCCCTACCGTTTTTATAGTTTCTATTTAATCTGTTATCGGGAGTTTTGATTTTAGTATTGATAAAACGAGCATTTTGTAAAGCAATATCCAAATATCTTTCATCATCCAAAACCTTGTAAGCGTCAACATAAGCTTTAAGCATAAGCGCATTCCAAGAAGTGATAATTTTATCATCCAGGTCTGGTCTGACCCGTTTTGTCCGCTCAATTAATAAAATGAATTTGGCTTCTGAAATTTTCTCAGCCAGTTCGCTTTCCGTGATTCTATATTTATTCGTTATCGCCTTATCGGTAGAGGTTTTAAATAAAATGTTCTGGTCATTTTCCCAATTTCCACCCTTCTCAACATTGTAATAATCCATTACCAAATCAGCATTATCGCCTAATACTTTTTGTAATTCATTTTGGGTCCACACATAAAATTTTCCCTCCTCCCCCTCGCTGTCGGCATCCAATGACGAATAAAAGCCGCCTTCAACTGATGTCAATTCTCTTTGTATGAAAGCAAGGGTTTCAATAACAATAGTTTTGTATTTTAAATCTTTGGTTTGCTGGTAGGCAGCAGAATATAAACTAACGAGCTGCGCATTATCATAAAGCATTTTTTCAAAATGAGGCGCCTTCCAATAGGCATCGGTTGAATATCGTGAAAAGCCACCCCCGATTTGGTCGTAAATGCCACCATCCGCCATTTTATTCAGTGTAATGGTAACCGCTTGTAAAGCATCTGCATTTTGAGTAAGGTAATGATAATGAAGTAAAAACTGACAACCGACAGGCATTGGGAATTTTGGCGCTCCTTTGTGCCCGCCCTCACTGAAATCTATATTTCCTTTCCAGTTATCGAAAGCCGTATCTAAATCCTTTACTGAAAACTCTGTTTCATTTGTATTCAGGGTAATCATTTCACTTGATTGAACTCCTTTCGTAAGTGCATCTGCCTGTTGCTCTGTTTTTTCAGGATTTTCTTTGACAAAATCAGATACTTTTTTAAGCATATCCATCCATTGCGCAGGAGGGAAATATGTCCCGCCATAAACAGGTCGTCCGTCGGGTAAAGCAATACAATTCAGTGGCCAGCCTCCCCTGCCGGCAATCATTTGAACCGCATTCATGTATATCTGGTCAATGTCGGGTCGTTCCTCCCTGTCCACCTTAATTGATACAAAATGTTCATTCATGTATCCGGCAATTTCTTCGTTTTCAAAACTTTCATGTTCCATTACATGGCACCAGTGACATGCGGCATAACCAATACTGATAATAATCAATTTATTTTCCTTGCGTGCTTTTTCAAGGGCTTCCGTTCCCCAGGGAAACCAATTCACCGGATTGTGCGAATGTTGCAGCAAATAAGGACTACTCTCATGGATGAGCTGATTTGTGTATTTATGTTCAGTAGAATTCATTATCATTTTTTTATCTTGTGTCTGACCACAGGTTGTTAAAAAGAATAAACAAAAAAAAGCAAAAAAATATATAATCTTCATAAGTGTTGTAATATAGACAAATTTCAGGTGGCTGACACCAAGCACTAACAATTCCTCCCTTAAAAAATAGAAGTATCGCATTCTGATGAGATGGTTGTGTGGGTACAAACCGACTTACTAAAAGATTAAAAAGGGAACAACGAGAGTTGAAAAAAGTTTTATCTGTGATGGTTTGAAGCAAACTTAAAGTTGCTGCAGGCTATTCTTGCCTTGTTTCTTAGAGGGCGTTTGGCAAAACTTGGTACATAATATGTCAAACCAAGGTTGAGATAGGTGTAGTAATCATAGTTGCCGTTATTCTTAAGTCCATCCAGTTTGTCATTCTGGCATTGGCGCAAACTTAATCCGGCTGAAATACTCAAATTGCTTCCGATGATATAATGCGCTCCGCCCCCTGCGAATAAAACGAATTCTGGTACTCCTGAAGAATATGTTTGGGTTGATATTTTTCCTTCCACATTTTTTTGGGTAGTTGTGGTAAACAGAAATTGCCCAATTCCGGCAAATCCCAGCAGTCCGATCTTGTGTTCACGATAGTTATTAAACAGGTTGATGAAGTTGATCCGAAACTGTAAATTGTATTCCAGCAGTTCAGTATTAAATGAAAGATTATCCTTGCTGCCTTTCAGGTTTCCGATTAATACCTGTCCCGAAACACCAAAAATGTTATTCAAATATTTGGAAATTATGGCTCCGTAAGCAGGTCCGCTTTCTCGTGTTATTTTTCCTTTGATTTCGTGATCATAAAGACTCAAATCGCCGTAGTATGAAGTATAACCATAATTAGCTGTAATTGCCCACCTGTCAAGAAATCCTGTTTTACGGATTCCTTCCCAATTTTGTGCTAAAACAGTTTCAGAGAAAATCAATAAAAAACTAATCACCGGAATCATTCTATTAAAAACATGACAACTTTTCAAATCATGAACACTGGTTCTGAGGGGTTTATCCAATAAATGGAAAAAATTTCCCAATTTGCTTCTGCTATTCATCGCTCATCCTTGTTAAATTGCCTGACTTACGTATGTTTTCTCCAATTTGGCGTATTATCAGTTTGCCTATATGTGCAATTCATTTGCCAGTTATTGACTTCTGATTGTGGCTCATAATAAAAATCCTGTAATCATATTATTTTATTGTGACTAATCATTCTGCAAACAATCCTATTTTGCTGGATTAAGAACCGCTTAAGTGGTATAGGGGAAATAAGGTTTAAAGGGAATAAGTGTATCGGTTAAAGCAATCTGGTTAGGAAGTATTAATTTTAAACATGAGTCTTCTCCGAAAAGTGATTTATCGTCATTGCGAGCGTAGGCGAAGGCCAATCTTTTGTTGTTGGAAATCAACAGATTGCTTCGGGCTTCGCCCTCGATCAATGACGACCTGTGGTTGAATTACTTTTCGGAGTGGACTCAATATTAAACCAAAACCCGGTGTTTCCTCTATTCAATAGTACCCTTTATTCCTCCTCCTATTACAACCCTGCGTGTAGAAAATTTCCCTGTTAAAAATATACTGATTGGTTATTTTATTTCTTATTTTTGCTTAAAGTAAAACAAAAGCAACATTTCAATCCAAATCAAATTGTTATGAAAACACTGGTAATTTTTAGCATCGTTATTCTGTTGGCGATGAAGGGATTTACACAGGAATGGGCTCCTGTTGGTGCAGCCTGGCACTATACTGAAAAATTCTCATTCTGGAGTTTAAATGATGAGGATTATATAAAATACGAATCAGAAAAGGATACGGTTTTCATGGGTATAAACTGTAAAAAAATAGTTAAGCGACATGATGTATATTGCTATCAAAGACCTGAAAATGAATTCATGTATTCAAATAATAACAAAGTATATTTTTATGATCCTTCCTTTAACGAATTCCAAATGATTTATGACTTTAACGCATCCCCGGATGAATCATGGGAAATCAGGATTTATGATATGCTTTATTCTGAAACTGATACGGTCAAAATTACCGTTGATTCTTCCAATTCAATCAACATAAATAGCCAGAACCTAAAACGGCTTTATGTTACTTATGATTTTAATAATGAATCCATCATGCCATTCGTTTATCAATCAGTTATAATAGAATCCATTGGGGATATGACTTTCATGTTTAATTTCTTTCCCGAAAATGCTTTGGCTTGCGATGATAATGTCAGTGCTGGATTGCGATGTTATGAAGATGGCATACTTGGTCTTTATGAAACAGGAATAGCTGATTCCTGCACCTACATTCACGAATGGGTCGGAGTTGATCAAACCATGAAACCTAATTTAGATGTAGTTTTATTTCCCAATCCGGCGAGCGACGTAATTACAATAAAACCAGGCACCCATGATATTGATTGGTTTAATTTGATAAACAGCAATGGGATTACCGTAAAATCAGGAAAATTGACCAACCATCAGATACCCGTCAGAGAATTGAACAGGGGATTGTTCATCCTTGAATTATCGGATAGTAAATCGGGAGTTTTCGAGAGGCAAAAGATTTTATTAAAATAACCTTCCTTTATCGGATTGAATCCACTTTAAAAGTTATTATTTTCGCCAAAATTTCGAGGCAGAAGAGCGCCTTTGATTTGCAGATTAAAACTTCAACCCGGAATTCCTGAGGCAGAAGGTTTTTTCATTTTTTAGAAATGATATGGATTTTGAAAAACGGTGGTTCCAGTTTACCATTCTATTATTGCTTGCCTTCGTCTGGGGAAGTTCCTTTATCCTGATAAAAGTCGGGATGAAAAGCTTCAGTAGCGAACAGGCTGCTGCCGTTCGTATCTTGTTAGCATCGCTTGCATTGCTTCCGCTATCCATATATAATTTAAAGCATTTAAAACGAAAAGACCTTCCGGCATTGCTTTTTACAGGATTTGTCGGCAGCTTTATTCCTGCTTTTTTGTTTACCAAAGCCCAAACCCATATTGACAGTGCTTTGGCAGGAATGCTCAATTCAATGACGCCCGTTTTCACTTTGGTGGTTGGGGTTATATTTTTTAAATCGAGGTTCAAATTCGTACAGATATTGGGATTGTTCCTGGGATTTGCGGGTGCTGTAGGATTGATTATAGGCGGGCAGGAAATGGCATTTGGAGAAATTAATAGTTATGCATTATTGGTAGTCCTGGCAACTTCTTTATATGCCTTTAATATTAACATTGTCAAAACATATCTTACCCACCTGAACGGTGCACAAATTACTTCATTATCGTTTATGTTTCTCAGCCCGGTGGCTTTGATTTATTTATTGACGACCGATTTTGAACCTGTATTTCAAAATCCGAACTGGCATATTCATTTTGCTGCACTTGCCGGACTTGGAATCATTGGGACTGCCTCAGCCATGTTATTAATGAACAGCCTCATCCGCAAGGTAACAGCGATATTTGCTTCTTCAGTCACCTACATTATTCCAATTTTTGCCATCATGTGGGGATTTATTGACGGAGAAAACATCACCCTCCATCACTTTGGCAACATGCTTATTATTTTAATCGGGGTTTACCTGATCAACAGGAAAAGGGCAAAATAGCTGCTCTTCAAAAGGTGGTTTGAAGAAGAAAAAGCGTCCGAAGATAATTCCGTAAATCTATTTGAACAAATTAGAGTCAAACAATATAAACTGATTTTTCTCCCGGGGCAATCACTTCTCCTACTACGCTGGTATATGAATATCCAGATTGTTTTAATTCTTCGATAATACTATCCACATTTTCCGGTTTCACAGCCATTAACATTCCACCAGAGGTCTGAGCATCAGCTACGAGCATTTTATAGTTGTATTTCAAATCATGATCAAAGTTGACATCCTGTTCTGCAAATTCAAGGTTTCGGAAAGCAGCACCCGGAATACATCCCATTTCAATCAATTCAAACACTTTATCCAGAACCGGAACAGATCGCGTGTTTATCTTTAGGGTAACCTTGCTTGCTTTTGCCATTTTGAGGGCATGACCCAATATTCCGAACCCTGTTATATCTGTCGCGCTTCTCACATTATATTTCTGCATCACGTCAGCAGCACTTCTGTTCAGGTGCTTCATGGTTTTAAGTGCAGACTGATATGTTTCTTCGTCGGCAAGATCATTTCTCCTTGCTGAAATAATTACACCTGTACCGATGGGTTTGGTAAGCAAAAGAACGTCGCCCGGTTGAGCGCCGGCATTGGTGATAATCTTTTCAGGATGCACCCAACCAGTGACCGACAAACCACAGACCGGAACATCGTTGGTGATAGTGTGTCCGCCTACTATTACACCACCCGCTTCAACCACTTTATCCTGGGCGCCTCTTAATATTTCTTTTAAAACCTCCATAGGCAATGCCGCAGGGAACAAAATAATATTCAAAGCAGTAAGAACCTGTCCACCCATAGCATATACATCACTGAGGGCGTTAGCGGCAGATATTTGACCAAAATCATAAGGATCAGAACAAACCGGTGGGAAAAAATCGGTGGTCAGCACCAGTGCATAGTCATCCCGGATTTTATAGACTCCAGCATCATCATGGGTTTCGATATCAACCAATACATTTTCATTGGTTATTTTAGGAAGGTCAGCCAGCGCTTTGTTGAGTTCTGAAGCCGATAGTTTAGCGGAGCAGCCGCCCTGCTCAACGAGTTTAAGAAGGTCGAATTTTGAGTTCGAAGCTTGAGGTTCATCTCGCGTTGCGCGAGATGAAGTTGGTTCTGCGTTCCAGGTTTTGTGTCCCGGGTCGTGTGTTTCGGGTTCTGAGTTCATTGAATCTTTTCTATGATCTAAATCTAATTACTACCTATTAAGTCTACAAATTAACCACTTTTCCAGCTTTCAGGATGCTGTCGAGTATCTCATACATGTTGGTAACCCTTCCAACTGCCAGTTGTTCAGTTTTTTCAAAGTAGTTGAGACAGGTTCCGCAGGTGATGATTTCCACTCCGCGTTTTTCAAGTTCGGTAAGGTGAACGAGCGCCGGTGCACCTTTCAAAACCAGGTTAATGCCTGCGTTCAGGAAAATGATCTTTTGAGGCAGTACATCATATTCCTTAATTGTATTCAACATGCTGCCCGCCAGTACCAGACCCAGCTCATTATCGCCTTCGCCGATGCGGTCTTTTGCAAAAACGACAACATAACCCTTATCAACAGGAAGGGAGGTTTCGCAATAAGGTTCCACATCTGTCAGCACTGCTGCCTTCCCTGAATTATTCACAAGTATTTCAAACTCATTTCCATTTTTAGAATGTTCTGCTGCGATGCCATTGTCTTTCAGATATCGCATCACATTCTGAACTGCAGTTTCACTGTCGAGTATAACCTTTATTGAGCCATCACGTCCGAGTTCGTTTAATGCCTTTTTTGTTTCGATAAGCGGCATAGGGCATTTCTTTCCTTTTACATCAATTGTTTTCATCAAATATCTCAAATTTTGTTTATTAAATCTCTTCCTTTATCAGTAATATCAATAAAAAATGATCTTTTACTGATGATCCCTTCTTCCAGAAATATTCCCTGCAGGGTTTGCACAATTTTTTTTGTGCCATCTATCAGCAGCCTGAAATCCTTTTCGTTGATACCCTTTTCTTTGCTATTCAAGTCGGTGAGCAATATTTTTCTGCATTTGTCCACTATGGAGTGATGCAAATAATCGCCATCAAAAAAGATGATTTTCTTTTGCCTACCAAGGTATTTCAACATCATTTTCAGGCGATCTTTTGGTATTTTATTGTTTAATGCTTTTTCTTCTATTTCCGTATCAAGCGGATTCTCCATCCCACAACTTCTGATGGTTTGTTCGAGCCAACCCAATTGTTCCTGTGTTCTTTGGTCAATCTTTACAACATGATCCGCTAATGCCCATGAAAGTCCGGTCTTTTTTATTTTTCCCTGCTGTTGAAGAATTTCCAGAAGTTCTTCGAGATATAACTTAGCAGCTTCGTTTTTGGCAAAACCCAACTTGCCATAAAATTCCTGTAATTCAAGCCCTTCCTCAAGTATGGGATTTTTGCTGTGCCATTGTGCTATTTCTTCCAATACATTCAGGGTATATTTTTCATGAGCTTCTCGCGTCAGGAGGATGGTTTTCCCTGCCATTTCAACCACGAAAATAGAATTGTCACTGCTTTGTTTACAACCCTCTAATACTTCTGTTTCAGGCTTTGCTATTCTTTTTGAAATTATATCAGCATAAACCGGTGCATTTTCTTTTTTAAGTTCAATTTTAATCAGGTTTGAAATCTTGTCGCTGTTCAGGGCAGCCTCCATCAAATCTTTCAGGTTGTCCAGCAATTGAATGGTTCGTTTTTTATGATGCAATGGTTGAACATCAATGATGGTTCCCCCTCCAAGGGTGATGTCGTTTGAGGAGTTCCTCACGATATATTTGTCTTTGTTTTCAAGGATAGCCGGTTTTTCAAGGTGAAGCTGAACAATGGCAGCTTCTCCGGGTTGAATAGTATCTTTGTTCAACAGGTGCATCCTTGCAGCACATTCAAATGTACCGGTATAAAAAACTACTTTCGACCATAATCCCAGCCTTGCATCCTCCCCGAACAAAGAAAATGACGCATCAATCATACTGGTTTCACTTATCATTTTGTCCGACAGCACCATTCCTCTTTCAAAATCCTCACCTTTGATTCCAGCCATATTAAGGGCAGCCCGGTCGCCGCAATAAACTTTGTTAACCGGATTGCCATGACGCTCCAAAGCGCGAATTTTCATTTTTTTGTTCTTGCCTGGTAAAAGAAAAACATCCTTTCCGATTTCAATCTCACCTTCCAGAACGGAACCGGTTACTACAAACCCTATTCCCCTCACATTAAAGATTCGATCAATATACATTCGGAAATGGTCTTTTTTCTCTCTTTCCTGAACGGTCGGAACGATCTCACTTATCTTTTCAATCATTTGGTCAATTCCTTTGCCCGTAAGGGAAGAAACCGGAATCACAGGAGCACCTTCGAGACAGGTACCTTCGATGAGTTCCTCAATCTCCAATTGTGCTAATTCCAGCATTTCGTCATCTACGAGGTCGGCTTTATTCAACGCTATTATTCCATGTTTTACACCTAACATTTCAATGATTTTCAGGTGCTCGGTAGTTTGGGGCATAATTCCGCTATCGGCTGCCACTACAAGCAATACGATGTCAATTCCATACGCCCCGGCTACCATCGTTTTGATAAAATCTTTATGACCCGGGACATCAACGATACCAAACGACTGTCCATCGGGAAGCGTGATGTGTGAGAATCCCAGATTAATGGTGATTCCCCTCTCCTTTTCCTCTTTGTGGGTATCACAGTCAATCCCTGTCATCGCTTTGATCAACGCTGTTTTACCATGATCCACATGTCCTGCAGTACCGATGATAAGATGTTTCATTCGCTTGTGGTTTTAACAAAGACTTCACCAGTAATTTCAGCAAGTTCTTCCAATTGCGGATCAGTTAAGGTAAGCACATCAAAGTAAACATCGCCTTTGCGGAGGATGGCTACAACTGGATGATTATGCTGCATTAAACCAGAATAGAGACTTTCGGCAAATTCCGATTTCTTTCGTTTCGATTCCAAATCTATTTCAATCCGTACGGCATAACTTTCAATTTCCTTGCCGGGCAAAGCGCCTCCACCGCATTGACCTTTGCTTTTCAACACTAAAGAATTGACCCCATATTTTGAAAACAAGTTCTTTAATGATTCTGCTCGGTTCATTAGTTCTTCCGGTTTCCGGCTCATCATATTAAAAAGAAGATTTCTTTTCAAAAGTGTCTCATCATCAAGATAGGAAAATAATGCAGCTTCCATAAAAGCCAAAGTTGTTTTTCCGACACGAAGCGCCCTTACAAGCGGTTCCTTTTTCAGTTTTGCGATATATTCTTTTTTACCTGCAATGATACCTGCCTGCGCCCCACCCAGCAATTTATCTCCGCTGAAACTTACCAGGTCAACCCCGGTAGCAAGAGTTTGCCTGACATCCGGCTCATCACCTAACACTTTTATTGAGGTTTTCCTTAGAAGCCCTGATCCCATATCGTACATTACCGGAACGTCTTTCTTTTTTCCCAAAGCAACCAGATCGGCAAGCTGAACCTCCTCAGTAAAACCCTGTATGGCATAATTTGATTTATGCGCTTTCAATAGCAAACGGGTATCCTGAGTGATGGCTTTTTCGTAATCCTGTATTTTAGTCTTATTGGTGGTTCCCACCTCCACCATATTGCAATCGGATGCAACCATGATGTCGGGTAAGCGAAATGAACCGCCGATTTCGATCAGTTCTCCACGGGAAACGATTACTTCCTTCTCTTTCGAAAATACCCTCAAAACAAGCATGAGGGCAGCAGCATTATTGTTTACCACAAGCACATCTTCAGCTCCGGTAAGATATTTTAAAATTTCTGTCAGATGTGTATTACGCGACCCACGCTCACCTTTCGATAAGTCAAATTCCAGGTTATTATAGCCTTTCAAAATTTCAGATGCTTCCGGATAATTTCATCGCTGAATGGAGCACGCCCCAGGTTGGTATGAACAACTATTCCGGTTGCATTGATTACATTTCGAAGACTTTTGGTTGTTAGTTTGTTTATTCGTAACTTAATCAGGAGTATAATTTCCTGAATTTGAGGAATTGATCCCGAAAGGCCAGCCTCTTCCCTCAATAAACTTAACGTCTTTCGAATGGAATATTTGACGAGATCTTCATTGTGTTGAATCAATAAATCTTTAATCTCCGGTAAAAGAAGCAATTTATCCACACCGGGGAGATTTTTAAGATTATCTGAATTCGAATTCATATAATGAGGTTTGTTATTAGTTGCTGGTTTTTTGTTGCTTGTTTGTTTTCCAATTGTCTTCAACATATTGTATGAATTTATTTATTTTCGTTCCCAGGATATCATATTTCTCCATAAGGTGGGTCAACGGTTGATCCTTAAAATGAATGTCACTTATCATATTTAATTGTGAAATTGTTTCATCACACGATCCTTGGGAATATGTTA
The DNA here is from genome assembly GCA_963840975.1 of uncultured Bacteroidales bacterium. Taxonomy (GTDB): domain Bacteria; phylum Bacteroidota; class Bacteroidia; order Bacteroidales; family JAADJA01; genus JAADJA01. The sequence goes on from CAWJBC010000007.1 coordinate 74,524, forward strand.
AAAACCTTATAAAATCATCCTTATATCTCCTTCTTCCATACCCTTCAACAATTTGTGTCTTTAACGCTTTTACTTGATCTTCTGACCTGACTACCTTGTTCATATAGCTCATACTTTGGTAAGGTTAAACTCATTATATGAACTTCAATTGCCAATTTATATGCAATTTGATAGATTTCTAAATCCTTATAGCTTTTCATATCGTTTATTTCATTTTGTTAAAAACAAGTAACGAGCAACAGCTATCAAAGATATTAAATAGAAATAAAAGGACAATTTCCAGTAAAGAAAATCAGGAATTTCAAAACGAGCAACCAGAAATAAAAAAGCAGAGAGGGCAGGGATCGAACCTGCCACAGCCGGTGTTATCCGTCTGCTACTGGTTTTGAAGACCAGGTGAGACACCAGTCCCGTCCCCTCTAACTTATTACCCGGAAGGTTTTTCAAATTCTGAATTCAGCGATCCGGGTCAATTTGCTTTATAGTAATATTAAAACTGAATATTTTAGGCAAAATTAACGCAACAATACCATTTTTTCGGTTCTGGACTGCTCGCCCTGACTGATCCTGAAAAAATAGAATCCATCCTTAACCAAATCACCGTTTTCGTATGTTGCATCCCAGGTCACTGAATAACTTCCGGGTATTGCTACCTCGTTGACCAATTGTTTAATCACTTTTCCACTCAGATCATAAACAACGATCGTTACTCGTCCTGCATCTGTTAATGTATATTCAATGGTCGTTTGGCTGTTGAAAGGGTTGGGGTAATTAGAACCTCCAAAAAGTCCCGATATGGTTTCGCTAAGAGAAGTGGATGGATTATAACCCAAAAAAGTATTAACCATTTCTCCGACAAGGTATGCCCTTAAATTAAGAGAATCACCTGACGCAAGGGAAGCCAATATCACCGATGAAGAAATTGCACGGTAGCCTTCATCCTCTTTGATAAAAGATCTGCCAATGCCATCTTCGCTGCTGAACAAGAGGTTACTCCCGTTCGATTCAAGGTGGTCAACACTGAAATGCGGATCGTAACCGCCGAGTGATAAATAGGTCAAATCGGAAGCCATTCCACCAGGATTGCCTTTGATTTTTACTACTTCCTGTTCAGCACCATCACCTACATACATTAATCCCAAATCATCAAAGAACGCTGTGCCTGTATGATCCAAGCCAATATTTACACTTTCAAAATATAAACTACCGCCATTTGCAAGATAATTTATCAGTTTATTCTGGTCTGCTACACTTGCAGAACCAGGAGGCGTAAGACCTCAGTCAACACAATAGCACCCCATGGTGCTAAACACGATTTCATAGTCGTTCAAATTATCAGGCAAATAGGTAAAATATTCATACTCCAAACCGGCTTCTTCAAGGGCGCTTGTAAGCCCCTTGGATGGTTCAATATTATTACCCTTTTCAGGGTCAACAACGGTTTGAATGCCATTATCATTATCCCAGACAAGTATTTGGTAATCCACATCCGGCTCAATCCTTACAAAATAGCTTTTCGAAACATTATTGGTTTCAAACTGATCGCCATCCTTTATCACCACTCCATAAAAAGCAGTATTAAAGGCTGTAGAAGAACTCCAATCAAAGTCAAACACCAAAGTCTGCTCGGGTTGAATGCTTCCGGAATTATCCAAACTTCCGATCAGATCGCCGGATTTAAGGCTAAAAAGCTGAACAGTAAAGTTTTCCGCTATTTCGCTGCCCAGGTTTTTCACTAACACACTCCAGGTTCCCGTTTCGAGTAGTTCAATTTTTGTCGGTCCAATGATGGAAGTAACCGTCAAATCATGATCAAAAAATGCCGACATTTTTACATCGAAAATATCCCACCAGTTCCAGTTAAAGGTATCCTGCCCATAAGTCCGGAATTCGACCTGAACATTTTGGCCGGCAAAATCTTCAATAGGAAAGGATAATTCCACCCCGTTTCCGTTTCCCCAGTTTCCATTATTCAAATTATAATTCCACAGCACAGTGGTAACTCCATCCACGATCAGATTGATTTCGGCGAATTCAGTTCCTGTTCCTGTAAACACATCCAAATATTGGTTGACAGTTAATTCATAAATATTTTCGGGAAGCGAGATAACCGGCGAAACAGCCGACAAATCAAATCCCGGTACCTGTGGGCTCCAGTAGAATTCAAGTTTACCTCCTGCAATGCTCCAGTTTTCCTCAAGCGACCATCCCTGACCATTTCCAAAACTCTCGGACCAGGTATAGGTCTGGGCAACTGCAGGCAGTTTGAAAATAAATATTAGCAATAACAAGTAAAGTAGTTTCTTCATAAAGTTCAGATTTAAAACCCGTGTAAAAATAATACAAATATGACAATGAATACATTCATTAGGTTGCCTGAATAAAATCAGGGAAAAATACATAACCCAATACCGAAACATTCATTATCGTATTTTTGTTTTGAAATCAGATAAATTTTTAAATACAAAAAAAGAAATATCATGCAAACAATATTAGGTTCAGGCGGTGCAATTGGAATCGAAATGGCCAAAATACTTCCCACTTACACCGACAAAATCAGGCTTGTCAGCCGCAATCCAAAAACAATAAATTCGAATGATGATCTGTTTTCCTGCGATCTGACCGATAGATCAAAACTGGCAGAAGCCCTTAGAGGTTCTGATGTAGCTTATCTTTTAGCAGGATTAAAATATGAAACCAAAGTCTGGCAGAAGACATGGCCAAAGATTATCCAGAACACCATCGAAGTTTGTGAGGCAAACAATACCAAACTGATTTTCTTCGATAACATTTACATGTATGATCCAAAATGCATTCCTTTCATGACCGAGGATTGCCCCATCAATCCGTGCAGTAAAAAGGGCGAAGTGAGGGCGAGGATTGCCGGTATGATTCTGGATGAAGTAAAGAAAGGAAACCTTAAAGCGGTGATTGCGCGTTCAGCTGACTTTTATGGACCTGGCGTGAACAACAGCATATTGATGACGAGCGTTTACCAAAATTTTTTAAAAGGAAAGAAAGCCAACTGGCTTAGCTCCCTATATTTTAAACATTCGTTTACTTACACACTTGATGCGGCCAAAGCAACAGCTATACTTGGGAATGACCCCAAAGCAGAAAACCAGGTATGGCACCTTCCAACTGCCAAGGAACCGCTAACCGGCAGGCAATGGATTGAAGCCTTTGCTAAGGAAATGAACGTTCAGCCAAAAACACAGTTAGCTTCCAGGACAATGGTTAAAATCCTTGGATTGTTCAACCCCATCATGAAAGAGTTTGTGGAGATGCTTTACCAGTATGACCGGGATTATGTCTTTGACAGCAGCAAGTTTGAAAATACATTTAGTTTTAAGCCAACCCCTTATATGGATGGGATTAAGGTAATTGTAAAACAGGGTACGAAATAAAAAAGATTTAACTTTGCAATAAATAATCTTAAAATGAATATTCAGGCTGAAAAATTGGAAATCATGAAAATGATACTCGATACAGAGAATCCATCATTGCTTCATAAAATTAAAAGTTTATTTGTTAAAGAAAAAGATTTCTGGAATACTCTGTCGGATTCTGAAAAGGATGATATCAAGCAAGGAGTAGCTGACCTTGAAAAAGGAGCGACATTTCCCTATGAAGATGTCATGAAAAATCACCGGCAATGAGAAAAGTAGTTTTATCAAACAGAGCCAAAACAAAGCTAGAAAACTTACTTCTATTTCTTGAGACTGAATGGTCGCTTTCCGTTAAAAATGAATTCATTGAAAGTTGGACCACACCTTGCAAATTATTCAAAGCAATCCTGAAAGTTTTCCAAAAACCTCAGTTCTGAAAGGTGTGCATAAATGTGTGGTCACCAAACATAATACGCTCTATTACCGATACACAACCTCATCCATCGAAATAATCACCATTTTTGATTCAAGACAGTATCCGGGTAAACTTAAGAAAGAGATTTAGCAGCGCCTGCACTTTGTAATATTTTGATAACAATTAAAACCATTAGTCTTTTTCACTCACTGACCGGAATGATAACATTCAGGGTTTTTTGCTTGTATAAAATAACTTGAATCAATTATTTAGACTTAATATAAATATCAGCAATGTCCCTAAAAAAAGTTCAATAAATTTTTATTATCAGATTAAATAGTATTTACTTTGTGAAGTATTATTTAATTAAATGCTCTTTTAAAATAATAGTTTATGAATAGAATGGGTGAACGGATAAGGGCTACGAGGGAAAATCTTGGCATTCAAGTCAATGACCTGGCAGGCTTAATTGGCGTTACACCGAGCCTGGTTTCACAAATAGAACGGGCTAAAGCATTTCCATCCATTTTAACTTTGAAAAAAATTGCAGATGCGCTGCAAACTACGGTTGGTGATCTAATTGGAGAAAATGCAACTTTCGTTGCAAAACCATTTTTAAATGTTAAAGATCGAAAGTTTGTAAAGAAAAATAAAAAAGGGGCTAGCCTCTATTTGTTATCGCACCACGATCCAGTTAAACAAATGGATCCATTTATCCTCCACTTCAAAATAAATGCTGACTCCACAGACATTATGACTACGGCTAACCCCAGGCAGGAATTCTGTTATGTACTTAAAGGACATTTTAAAGCTATTTTAAATACAACAGAATATGAATTGAAAGAAGGGGACAGTTTTTATTTTAATTCATCCCAATATTATTTATTCACAAATATTGGAAACGAAAGTGCAGAACTTTTATGGGTTGTTAATCAAATGAAAATTTAAATAAAATTAAAAATGAAATCAACAAATTTTGCCACAGGTTCAGTAACTCCTATTCAGCCGCCATCTTTGGACCAAATGATTGAACACTATCAATTTCCTGATGAAGTAAAAGAAGCTATTGAAAAAGAAAACTTATTGCCCTTTGGACTGGTCAACAGGTTGCACAAATGCTATCCACAACATTCGGGTTTTTTCAGAACCGATAAAGTTCTGTTTACTGGTAAGACTTATTATTCAGGACTGGAAGGATTCCGGGAAATTATTAAAGTGTTGAACGAAAACGGAATTGATATTGGCTATATAAACGAGCGTGAGTTTTTCATTGATGTGTATCGTTTTTTAGCTACCAAACATGCCCTCAACATGATTAATTGGAATAATTATGTCAAAGACTCCATTTTCCAGTTGGTCTTTCCTCAACCCGGCATGATTTATAAGGAAGAAGTCCAGGTTTATATTGACGCGAAGACGGATGAAGAAAGACAAATAGTGGTTAAGGAATACCAGAAAAAAACCAATCCTCATGATGGAAAACAAAAATTGAATAAGCCGTTTTTCATCAATGATGAGGGTCAGATGGAAATCCTGCAGGGTGTCCAACATAAATACCCACCGGTAGAATTGATATTTGATAAAAGTACCCAAAACTGCTTTGCTTTTTGCACCTATTGTTTCCGTCATGCTCAGGTAAGGGGTGATGAAGATATGTTTGTTCAGGACGACATAAATCAGGTACACGCATACCTGAAGGAACACAAAGAAGTGAGCGATATTTTAATTACCGGTGGCGATGCCGGATTTATTGCACCTGAAAGGATGGAGCAATATGTGATGCCAATTATTGAAGATCCTGACCTGATACACATAAAAACAATCCGTTTCGGGTCAAGGGTATTAACTTTTCATCCTGAGTACTTATTAACTCCCAAATACAAAAAAATGATGGAGTTGTTAGGCAAAGCAGTCGAAAACGGAATACAGGTGGTTTGGGTTTCTCATTTTTCAACCCCCAGAGAAATTCTTAATCCAAGCACTGTGGCGGCAATACGCAGGCTAAAAAATTATGGCATTGCCATTAAGAGCCAAAGTCCTATCATGAATCACGTTAGTTTATTTGAAGATGAAAACGGTAAAGTTTCCATTGACCGTTCAGCCCAAAACTGGATTGACCTGGGAAATATTTTAGCAATGGTTGGTATTGGGTTTCATTCGATGTATTGTGCAAGACCTACCGGCGAACATCATTATTTTACTGCACCATTGGCAGATATAAATAAAATCTTCAGCAAGGTTTATAGGTCATTGGCATCCATTAACCGTCCTTCCCGTTATATCACCATGACTTCTTCCGGAGGAAAAACATCCCTCATGGGCACTGCCGAGATTGATGGGGAAACTGTTTTTGTTTTAAAATTTAACGAAGCCAGAAATATGGAATGGATGGATAAGGTTTTCCTTGCCAAATATGATGAAAAAGAAAATACCATTGAAAAGCTAAAGCCGATAAAAGGAAACAAACACTTTTATGAAGATGAGTTGGCAGAAATAGAGCAAAAGTTAGAAGATGCATTTATCAAAGAAATCAAAAAATCAGAAGTGTAATGATAAACAAGATTGTTAAGTCGGCCAGTGATGCGGTTGCAGATATCTTTGACGGAGCAACTGTAATGATAGGTGGTTTTGGTGAAGCCGGTAGCCCTATCGAACTCATTCATGCATTAATAGATCAGGGTGCTAAGAACCTGACGGTGGTTAGCAATAATGCGGGAAGTGGCAATGTAGGTCTGGCAGCCCTTATCGAAAACAGGCAGGTGAAAAAGATTATATGTTCTTTTCCCAGAACAGTTATATCAGTCGTTTTTCCTGAGATGTACCGCAATGGAGAAATAGAACTGGAGTTGGTACCCCAGGGTACGCTTGCAGAAAAAATAAGAGCCGGGGGGGCAGGTATTCCTGCTTTTTACACACCGGCAACAGTGAACACACCGCTTGCCAAAGGTAAAGAGACAAAAGTTTTTGATGGTCAAACTTATGTAATGGAGCATGCCATAAAAGCAGATTTCTCATTGGTAAAATGCCATGCCGCCGACAAATATGGTAATCTGATTTATAATAAAACAGCAAGGAATTTTGGTCCGGTCATGTGTATGGCAGCGAAAACTTCCATAGTTCAGGCGAAAAAAATTCTTGAGGTTGGACAGATTGACCCTGAGTGTGTTGTTACACCTGGAATTTTTGTAAAAAGAATAGTTGAAATTTCAAACCCTGCTGATGAATCTGTACTGGTAGCTGAAAAAAGGAGGTACCCATGGAATTAAAAGAAAATAACGGATGGAACAATAAGGAAATGGCTCAAAAAGTAGCCAAGGATATACATGACGGAGCTTATGTTAATCTGGGTATTGGAATACCAGAAATGGTAGCCGGCTATATACCCGAAGGACGTGAAGTAATTTATCATACCGAAAATGGATTGCTTGGAATGGGTAAAGTGGCAGAAAGTGGTTCTGAAGATTTTGAACTGGTTAATGCCGGTAAAAAATATGTGACCGCTATTCCCGGTGCCGCCTATTTTCATCATGCTGATAGTTTTGCCATGATACGAGGAGGGCATATTGATATTTGTGTTCTTGGAGCTTACCAGGTTTCGGAAGAAGGTGACCTTGCCAACTGGTCAACTGGCGATGCCGATGCTATACCAGCTGTAGGTGGTGCGATGGATTTGGTTGCAGGCGTAAAAACAATTTATGTGATAACACAGCACAACACCAAAAGTGGTGAATCCAAAATTGTTAAAAAATGTACTTATCCCCTCACAGGCAAGAACGTAGTAAGCAGAATTTACACCAACCTCGCAATTATTGATGTTGTTGATGGAAAATTGTTTGTAAAAGAAATGGCTCCGGGAATCACGTTCGACTATTTGCAGGAAAAAACGGAGGCTAAACTATATCAGAACTAAAAAATTAAGCAGTATGTCGCAAAATAGAAATAGCGAAGAAATATATAAGAAGGCGTGCGAAGTATTACCCGGCGGTGTTAGTAGAAATACGGTATATCGTAAACCTTTTCCGAACTACGCAGAAAATGCATCGGGATGTTATATAACGGATATTGAAGGGACTAAACGTATTGACTTCGCAAACAACATGGCTTCGCTCATTCATGGTCATGCCCACCCTGCAATAGTTGATGCGGTTATTCAACAGCTTAAAAAGGGAACTGCCTACACTATGGCAACCGAGATTGAAGTCGCCTTCGCACAACTTCTAACCAACAGGGCAAAGGGTTTTGAAAAAATCAGATTCGTAAACTCCGGGACGGAAGCTGTTATGGCTATGATTAAAACTTCAAGAGCATTTACCGGACGTCCTAAAATTGCTAAAGCAGAAGGTGCTTATCATGGAACTTATGATTTTGCCGAAGTCAGTCAAACTGCAAATCCATCCAATTGGGGCGAGATTAACCAACCAAACAGTGTCCCGCTTGCTTTTGGAACACCCAAAGGGGTATTGGATGATGTATTGATAATTCCTTACAATGATACCGAAAGAACAATTGCAATTCTGGACAAACAAGCCGACCAGATTGCATGTGTATTGCTTGACCCTGTTCCGCATAGAATTGGGCTAATGCAAGGGGAAAGTGAGTACGTTGAGGCTATTTATAATTGGACTAGGAGAAACGGGGCTTTACTCGTATTTGATGAAGTAGTTACTTTTAGGGTGAATTATGGAGGTGCACAGGAAAAATACGCTGTAACTCCTGATATTACAGCATTGGGCAAAATAATAGGCGGAGGATTTCCTGTTGGGGCTATAGCAGGCAGGACAGATGTTATGAAAGTTTTGGATCTTCGCGAACCCAACCTGAAATTACCGCATTCGGGAACTTTCTCTGCCAACCCCATTACTATGACAGCCGGTTTCACAGCAATGGAATTATTTGACAGGGAAACTGTTTTGAAATTGAATGCTTTTACAAAAAGCGCCATCAATCAGATTGAAGACGTTATCAAACTTGTTGATGTTCCGGTATCCATTACTGGTGCAGGTTCAATGTTTCGCTTTCATTTGATGCCCACCCCGCCAACAACTTATCGTGAAGCGTATCAAACAAAAGAAGTCGTTGGGGTTATTAAGGAACTGCTCGACTTTTTATACTTTGAAGAAAATATATTGATGATTAATACTTTCGCTTGTATGTTCTCAACTGTTTTGACCCAAAAAGAAATTGATAAACTCTCCGAAGGATTAATGCGTGCTTTTAAAGCGCTTAAACCTAAAATCGAAAATTTACAAAAAGTATAAAATTATGAAGGAAGTTTTCATTTGTGATGCCATACGTACGCCGGTTGGGAAATACGGTGGAGTACTATCCTCAGTAAGAACTGATGACTTAGCAGCATTTCCTTTAAGTGTATTAATTGACAGAAATCCTGGAATAGACTGGCTGGATATAGACGATGTAATATTGGGCTGTGCCAACCAGGCTGGTGAAGACAATCGAAATGTAGCCCGCATGGCGCTGTTACTTGCCGGTTATTCCGATACTATACCGGGTTCAACCGTTAACCGTTTGTGCGGTTCAGGTATGGATGCCATTGGAACAGCTGCAAGGGCAATTAAAGCTGGTGAAGCAAACCTGATTATTGCCGGTGGTGTCGAAAGTATGTCAAGGGCTCCATTTGTGATGGGGAAAGCGACCACCGCATTTTCAAGAGAAGCAGAAATATATGACACTACCATTGGATGGCGCTTTATCAATAAAAAACTCAAAGCTCAATATGGCACTGAATCAATGATTGAAACTGCTGAAAATATTGCCTCAGATTTCAAAATTAGTCGTGAGGACCAGGATAGATTTGCCCAACTGAGTCAGGAAAAAGCAGCCAGGGCACAAAAGAACGGTAGTTTTAAGGACGAAATCACTCCGGTTGAAATACCAGGGAGAAAAGGTGAGATTACCATTGTTGATACAGACGAACATCCCAGATTAACTTCTTTTGAAAAGTTATCTTTATTAAAACCAATCACACATGCAAATGGTACGGTTACTGCCGGTAATTCCTCCGGTGTTAACGATGGAGCAGCTGCATTAATCATTGCCTCTAAAGAAACCATTAAAAAATACAATTTAACGCCAAAGGTTAAAATCCTTGGCATGCAAACAGCTGGTGTTCCTCCCCGCATTATGGGAATGGGACCAGTTCCGGCGACCAATTTACTTCTCAAACGCCTGGGATTAAAGCTTAATCATATTGATATTATTGAACTGAATGAAGCATTTGCAGCGCAATCGCTTGGCTGCATGCGCGAACTTGGACTTGATATAAGTGACACCAGAATTAATCCGCTTGGCGGGGCTATAGCTTTGGGTCACCCACTCGGTATGTCGGGCGCAAGAATAGTAACTTCTGCTTTTTATCAATTACAACGGTCAAATGCAAAAAGAGCGCTTTGTACGATGTGCATTGGCGTTGGTCAGGGAATAGCGGTGGTTTTGGAAAAAATATAATAATCTGCCCGCTACGCGAATGTCTTATTTCTATGAAGTTAGAATAGAATAGATTTTGGTATAAAAATATGGCTAAAAGCCAAACAAATTGTCGGGTCGCACAGGCAATCTCAACACAAAAATCTGCCAAAGAGTTTGTCCGTTATCCAATGTCTGCTTTTTATTTCACCTAAAAAAATTTTACACACTGCTTCTCCAAAGCCGGATGTTATACCAATGCGAAATTCAAAATAGTCTGGCATGAAGGGTGGTTTTGAATTTCCTACTTTGGTTAATGAAAATTGGAAGATGGGCTTGCATACTCAATCGGAGCTTTGAATAAAATGAAAAAAGATTTGCTAATCATTGAGGAAGAATTGAATTGCCCTGAAACAACAATTAAAGCTGTAAAATTTCCCTCCTGAAGGCAAGCCGGACAAAAAAATGGCAGCACTATTCAGCCTTTTGTATTACCTCAAGCACAATGAAATTTTCCCTATTGAGGCATTATCTGGAATACTGGAAAACAGAAAATTTTCATCAAAAATTGATTTGCGAAAGCTCATTGATGAGGTATAGAATGAGATTTGTTATTGGTGACAGTTTGGTTTCAATTTTATAAAGGAAGTCTGCTTTCCTAAGATTTTCAGGTAGAAAAGATTCGTGCAATGTAAAGATTTTTTTCTATAGTGACAGCTAAAATAAAGGGAGAAATGCAATCATCCTTCTTAAATTAATTCCCCATTTCAATATTATAAAGACACTTTTTCAGGCTTACTCTTCCATTCCGGAATAATGAAGCCAAATTCTCTTTTGATTTTTTCTTTGCTTAAAACGCTAAACACAGGTCTTTTTGCGGGCAAAGGATATTCATCAGTGGTGATGGGCTTTACGTGGCAATTCAACTGGCAATCTTTAACTATCGCTTTCGCAAAATCGTACCAGCTTGCAGTTCCTTCATTTGAATAGTGATAAATTATTACTCCTTCATTTTTCAAATTCTTACCTGTTATGTTCAAAATTACATCTGCCAGATCTGCTGCATAAGTTGGAGTTCCAAACTGATCTGCGACAATATTTAATTCTGAGCGCTCTTTGGCCAACCTCATAATGGTTTTTACAAAGTTGTTTCCGTATTCCGAATAGAGCCATGATGTGCGAAGAATAACTGCATTTTTTGCCTGCCGGATTATTTCCTGCTCTCCCTCTGACTTAGAAATTCCGTAAATGCTCAACGGGTTTGGAACATCTGTTTCAACGTAGGGTTTTGTTTTCTTCCCATCGAAAATATAATCCGTTGAAATATGAACCAGTAAAAACCCGAATTCATTGGAACAAGATACAAGATTATTAACCGCTTGAGCATTGATAAGAAATGCTTTTTCCCTTTCAGTTTCAGCTTTGTCAACGGCAGTATATCCCGCACAATTGATAACAGCATCTATTTTATTCTTTTGAAAAAAGACATTCAGGCATTCGCTGTTTGTAATATCCAACTCATCAATATCGGTATAAATAAACTGAATTGCAGGAAATAATGCAGATTGACCTTTCAATGAAAGTCCAAGCTGTCCGTTGCTGCCTGTGACAAGTACTTTCATCCGGTTAAATTATGGATTTAAAGTAAGCAATGGTTTTTTTCAATCCTTCCTCAAGTGGAATCAATGGTTCCCAGCCCAATTCATTTTTTGCCATCGAAATATCGGGCTTTCTTTGCAAAGGATCGTCTTCAGGCAGGGGCTGAAAAACCAGTTTCGATTTGGAACCGGTAAGCCTGATCACGGTCTCGGCAAGCTGCCTGATGGTAAACTCCACAGGATTTCCCATGTTCATCGGTCCTTTCAATTCATCAGCGGCATTCATAAAGAGAATCATCCCTGTTAACATATCGTCCACATAACAGAAGCTGCGTGTTTGCGTTCCTTCGCCATAGATGGTAATGTCTTCGTTATGAAGCGCCTGAACGATAAAATTCGAGATCACCCGACCGTCATCCGGATCCATTTTTGGTCCATAAGTATTAAATATTCGGAGCACTTTTATCCTGACACTATTTTGCCTGTGGTAATTAAAAAACAGCGATTCGGCGCATCGTTTACCCTCATCATAGCATGAGCGTGTTCCGATGGGATTGACGTGTCCCCAATAATCTTCAGTCTGGGGATGAACTTCGGGATCGCCATAAACTTCGCTGGTTGAAGCCTGCAGAATTTTCGCTTTGATCCGTTTGGCTAAACCCAGCATATTAATAGATCCCATCACCGAGGTTTTGATGGTTTTTATTGCATTGAACTGGTACTGAATGGGTGAAGCAGGGCAAGCCAGGTTGTAAATTTCGTCAACCTCAATAAAATAAGGCATTGTTATATCGTGGCGGACAACTTCAAAATAGGGATTATTCATCAGATGAATAATATTGTCTTTGCTACCTGTAAAAAAATTATCAAGGCAAATAACTTCATTTCCTTCCAGTAGTAATCTTTCACAGAGGTTTGATCCTAAAAACCCTGCACCACCTGTAACCATTATTCGTTTTTTCATAAGGAAGCTGTTAGGAAATAGATTAATGATTGTTATTTGTTTTTATTCCAATTCCGAAATATTCAATATCCCTGTTTTTCATTTCTTCGATGTCAAAAATGTTTCTGCCATCAAAGATAACCGGCTTTTTCATCAGTCTGGAGATTTCGTCGAAGTCGGGCATCCTGAACTCAGCCCATTCAGTTGGGATTACCAGGCAGTCAGCGCCGCTGATCGCTTCATACTGATCAGCAGCAAAGGTTATCCTGTCGCCAAATTTTTTCCTGGCTTCCTTCATGGCAGCGGGGTCATAAGCGGTGACTTTCGCACCGGCAGCAAGTAATTTTTCGATGATAACAAGTGAAGGCGCTTCCCTCATGTCATCGGTCTGAGGTTTGAACGAAAGTCCCCATAAAGCAATCTTTTTCCCCGCTAGCTCCCCTTTAAAATATTCAGATATTTTCCGAAACAGAATCGATTTCTGATGATCATTCACTTCTTCCACCGCTTTTAGAACCTTCATTTCATAATCATATTCCGAAGCAGTTTTTATCAGTGCTTTAACATCTTTTGGGAAACAGGAACCGCCATAACCGGTTCCGGGATAGATGAACTTATGCCCGATTCGGGTATCGCTGCCAATCCCCTTTCTGATCAGGTTTACATTAGCCCCTACTTTTTCACACAAATTGGCAATGTCGTTTATAAAACTAATCTTGGTTGCCAGCATGGCGTTTGCGGCATATTTGGTCAATTCCGCAGAAATGATGTCCATAAAAATGATCGGGTGACCATTCAGGGTGAATGGTTTATAAAGCTGCTGAATTACCTTCATCGCATTCTCAGAATCGGTGCCGACAATGATGCGGTCGGGTCTCAGAAAATCATTCACTGCGGCTCCTTCTTTCAGAAACTCCGGATTGGAAGCGACATCAAAAGGAATGTCAACTCCCCGCTTGTCTAGTTCCTGTTGCACCGCCTTTTTCACTTTGAGCGAAGTTCCAACAGGCACTGTGCTTTTGGTTGCTATCAAAAGATAATCATTCATGTACTTACCTACTTCCCGAGCAACGTCAAGTACGTGTGTGAGATCGGCGCTTCCATCCTCGTCAGGCGGGGTTCCAACGGCTATAAATAAAACTTCGCATCCATCAAACGAAGCTGAAAGGTTGGTCGTAAAATGAAGCCTCCCCTTTTCCCTGTTTCGCTGAACCATGCTGTCCAATCCGGGTTCATAGATGGTAACAATGTTGTTGTTAAGCGCATCAATTTTATTTTTATCGTGGTCCACACAAGTTACATTGATCCCGACCTCCGCAAAACAGGTTCCCGATACCAAACCAACATATCCGGTTCCAACTACTGTAATTTTCATGTTTGTGTTTAAAAATTAAAAAATCTCAAAAATTAAAAGCGTTGATAATAAAATAATACCCAATGATGAGAGAAACGGCTAACTTCATCACTGTGCCGGCAAGAAAACCGATGAATGATCCCCATGCGCTTTTTAAGGCTTTTTGAATATCTTTTCCTGCAAGGCTTTCGCCAATCAGTGCTCCCACAAATGGTCCGATAATGATTCCAAATGGAGGAAACAGGAAAATGCCAAATACTATCCCAATAGCTGATCCCCAGGCTCCGAATTTTGTACCGCCAAATTTTTTTGTTCCCCAAACAGGAACATAATAATCAAGCAGCGAAACAATGATAACAATGGCTGCCCAAAGAATTAAAAAATCAGATGTAAATGGCGGTTCTTTGTGCAACTGTAAAATTACCAGTGATGCCCAACTCAATGGGGGGCCCGGGATAACAGGCAAAAGACAGCCGACTATTCCTACCAATAAAACGACCATGCCAATGATGGACCAAATCAGATCATATTCCATTAATATTCCGTTTTGTGTTCCAAATCAATCCATGTTTTGAAAACCTGAGAAGCCTCCTGCTTCATCATCTGTTCAGAAGGTATTTTCCGTTTCTGAATAGGTAATTGAATTTCCTTATATATCTCTGAATCGTCAAATCCAGCATTAGCAGCATCTTCTCGAGTGGCTGCATAATAAAACTTCTTTGGTCGTGCCCAATAAATTGCCCCAAGACACATAGGGCAAGGCTCGCAACTTGAATAAATTTCACAATCATCCAATTGAAAACTATTGATCACTGCACATGCCTCACGGATGGCATTTACTTCAGCATGCGCGGTCGGATCGTTTTGAGTTGTAACAGAATTTACACCTCTTCCAATAATTTTACCATCCTTTACTACCACGGCCCCAAAAGGGCCACCATTTTTAAGCTTGAGATTTTGCTTTGCAAGGTCTATCGCCTCCTGCATGAATTTTTTCCGTTGCTGCATATTCAATAAAGTTCAAGAGGCGCAAATTTACCATTTTCCTCTGATTGTCGGATAATTTAATACTTCTGGCAGCAAATTAAGAAATTCACTGCGGGGTATGGATTCAGCTCCAAGTCTTTTTAAATGCTCCGTTTCAACCTGCGCATCAACGAAGTGAAATTTCCATTCAACCAACTTTTTAATAAGGTAGTAGATCGCTATTTTCGAAGCATCTCTTTCATGATAAAACATGGATTCACCAAAAAATGCCCGTCCAAGTGAAAGCCCATACAAACCACCGGCTAATTTACCATCCATATACGTTTCGACTGAATGAGCAAACCCAAGTTGGTGCAAACGAATATATGCTTCTTTCATTTGACTGGTGATCCACGTTCCATTCTGATCAGACCGTGATATTGTTGAGCAGGCTTCAATCACCTTGTCAAAAGAATTATCGAATTTAACTGTAAATTTCTTATTTCTCAAAGTTTGTTGAAGGCTTTTTGAAATCCTGAATTTCTTAGGAATAAGAACCATCCTTGGATCAGGTGACCACCAAAGGATAGGATCGCCTTCAGAAAACCACGGGAAAATGCCTTTCGAATAGGCTAATATAAGTCGTTCAACTGATAAATCTCCGCCGATAGCTAGCAAACCGTCATCCACTGCCAGGTTGGGGTCAGGAAAAACAAGTTTATCGCTTAAAACATATACGGGCATCAGAAGAAGATCATTATTTATGACCAAAAATAGCGAAAGATATAGACAGCCACAAAGTAAAGGTTAAAATCCTTCGTGCTGGATTGGAAATTAATAACGAAAATTTGAATAAGACAGAGTTGCATCATTCAACGGTGGTATCTTATCAATTCACACATCATTTCATATTCACAGAATTCTTAAAAGCTTGTAAGGCGTTTCGAAAAAGTATTGCCATGACAACCGTCATTAAACCGCCGGGGATTGGAAGAATAGCTCCTGCAATGCCTTCTGCTGTTTTTCCCTCAATGCCTCCCCTGATGATGGGAACTAACCGATTCGGATATTTCTTTGACGGAACCTCCCGGACCAAATTAGAGTATATGTCAATTATACAGCCACCGGGTTTTAGCCATTCAGCCTGAAAATACTCCGGGAATTTGGTGACAATCACCAGAAAATCAGCTCTCCGTGTATATAACGTAAGCTTCTCAGAATCCTTGTTAATAAATGTAACCGGACAATCTTTGGGAACAACTTTTGATGCCGCTGTTCTGATGATCAAATAGGTCAATGAATTGGTAAAGAATTCGTCATCCAGAACAAAGACCCATTCCTGGTCCTTCTGAATCTGCATTCCTGCTTCCTTAAACATTTCAAAAAGTGCAGCAGGAAGACACATAGGATAATTGTTAGTTGGAATTTCGGGTATGAGATTGCCAAGCATGTTTTGTGGGTGGAATCCTTCTACTTCCTTACCGGGATGTATTTTATTTACAATTCGGATCGGGACTAAGTGGGAAGGAAGAGGTTGAAGAAGGACAATCGCATGAATGTCATCGTTTTGATTAAATTTTTCGATTAATTCAAATAGTTCTTCCTCGGTAGTGTTTTCCGGCTTTATTTCCTTTATAACATTGAATCCCAAGCTTTCTGCCATATTTACATGAAGAGGAATATTGTACTTTCCTAACGGGATACCTGTAAAACCGATAAAAGCAATTCCGGGCTTGCGTTGTAACTTTTCTGTGAGCTCATGAATTTCAGTTTTAACTTCTGTAAAGATTTTTTCCTGAATAAAATCTCCTTTAATAATTTTTGTTTCCATGGCTGTTAAATTTTAAGGTTAATATTTCAAATAGACTTATTGTTTTTTTCCTTTGGTCACTGATAGCTGTAAAAGTACGAAATTTTTGATAATAAATCCATGTTATTTTTGCCTAATTCAGACAATGGACTACCTGCCAGAAATTATTATTCCTGATGAAGTCTTCGGGTTTTATGATGTTTCCGTTTAAATAATTAATTATTGGATAGGGTTGAATCTCAGGGCTGGCTAAATGGACTATTTGTGTATAAACCCAACAAACCAGACCTGAGCAATAAAAAGTTTTATTCGAATTAAGGAAATTAAAGCAGAAGGGGTATCCAATCAGGTTCGAAGCTAGGTTACCGGCATTTGACATCATTTCCTGACAACAAAAGCTTGGCTTTAAAATAATGAAATCATCGATTGTCGAAAAGAATGACTCGATCGAACTATTACAAACCCCTTTCCTTGTAGCATCAATAATATAACCAGAAGCAGAAACAATAGCGGCATGTGTCCAATAACCCGGAATAAACAGCGAAGAACATTCATAATTCCGGTGGGTAAGGATAATCATCCCAGGTTGTAAATGTTTTTTTATGTGTTCAGTCTCCAATGATTCGCAACTATAGGGGCGACCAAGCCGCCAGTTGATGCGGTTAATGGTTTTTGACAGTGGAAGACATAACCACAAAAAAGTGTCGATTAAAACAGATCGTTTCATTGTTTGAATTTATTTAGCCATTTGGGAGTTTTTGGATTGGAATCTATAATTAAATCCAACAGAAAGTGTGCTTTTAGCTTTATCGTCTGAAAGAAAGCTATTTGCATAAAAAGCCGTTAATACAAATTTGTTTTTTATTGGAAAAGCCAAATCTGCAAAGATTTCATCGTCTAATTTGCCAACTGCTACCTTTGTCCCATTGGTTTTGCCCAAACCACTGCCCATTCCAATCCGGTATTTTGCATATGGAATACAAGAAGGGAATAACCCCGGGAAATATCCTTCTAAATAAAAATATTTAAGTGGACCTAGCCTAAGGCTTAATGATGGAATTAAGTTCCAAGTTTCATAGCTAGTAGAAACGATTTGTCCTGATGAGAAATCATCAGCACTGACACCATCTTTGCTTATAAATTTCATTTGTCCAACAGAAAATCCTCCACTAAATCCAATTGCCTCCCAATCAAAATTGACATATGGGCTTAAACCAAATGTGCTGTTTGATGGGTAATCCGGTTCTATATCACCAGTTTCACTACCAAAAAATAATCTTGCTCCGATCTTAAATTTATAATTATTGTCTTTCCATGCGTTATGCGATAAGTCAAATCCACTCTGATACAATTGTTTTTCTTGAGTCCTATATGGGGAATATGCATTGCATCCGCCGGACTCACTGACTTTTTCAAGTTGTTCATGGTAAATACCATAAATACCATTAATGCCTAGCTCAATAAATTTGGTTTTATCCTTATCCTTTCCTTCTGGTATGGTGGTTTGCGCCATAAACATGCAGCCTCCCATAAAAACAAGCGGAGCAACCCACCTGAAGCCCGGAGCTGTATATTTCCTGAAGAGCTGGATAAGGGTTGCAAAAGTAACCGGTGTAAGAAAAATAATTATCGTTTGCAATTCAAGTTTTGTAAACCAATTTTTACCCATAACAGCAATGCCCAACAAGAAGCCAAGGGTCCAAACAATCCTGAAATCCTTAATCTTCAGTGTTTCGAAAACTGAAGAATTTTTCCTAAAATTAATTTCCCGATAACATAATAACAGCGCCCCCAAAAGTGTTGCTGCTAAAAGAATCCATTGAATAGCTTTAAGTCTATAATAAACCTGAACCAAAACAAAGCTTGAGTCAGAATCGCGGACAAACTCAACAAAAAAGCGAAGCACGACATAAGAAATTACCGAAAAAAGGAACATACTTCCTCTCGCCTTCCAATATTTCCGTGTCCTCCAAACCAACAACGCAATCAGCAGACAACCAATTACCTGGTAAAGCTGTGCAGGGTGAACTGCAAGGGAGGTGGTGTGGTGAAGATCAATTAATCTGTGTGAAAGATGAGAATGGTACGCCATTGAAGATGCATCATATCGTATCCCCCATGGCAGGCTGGTTGGCGTTCCGTAGCAACAACCTGCCATCAGGCAGCCAATGCGAGAGATAGCCATAGCAAGCGGCAAAGCAATTGCGAAATGATCTATTACCGATAGCTTAAACTTCAAAATGGTTTTGGCTAAAATGAGTCCGGCAAACAGGCCGATAATCCCACCAAGGATAGTTTTCTTGTCAATAGGTGAGAAATAGAACCTTGTAAAAAGTAATGTCCATTGGTCTGCAGACCAGGAAAACATTTTTTCGCCGATGATGAAAAATATTCCACCGGTTAAAAGAATTAGAAGCCAGGCAATTTTGGGATAGCCATTTCTGAATCCTGAGTAAGTTGCTATTGCTGCTGCTATAAGTAAGGCAGCCAGGTAGGTGAGCGAAAAATACATTCCGCTGTGAGCTGTTTCGATTATCATTAAAGTTTTCATAGCTTTAAAATATTTCTTAAATGAAAATCAAAATTAATTTGGAAATCAATGGAATAGAAATGGAATTTCAAAAGAAGGAATTAACTTTTTGCGAAAAACCATAAAAAAGGATCAGAGGTCAGGATGGGATAGTAAAAATTGCAACTTCATATTCGGATGTTCTGAAAATTTGCATGAAATCAGAAAAAAAGATTGTTTTGGATTTCCATTTCAATGAAACCAAATATTCAATTTTTAAGAGCCATTAAAGGATTAAAAAATTATCTGAAACATTAGCTAAGAAGCAGACCAATATCAAATTTGTCTAAATTCAAGTGGTATATCTTTCTTCTCTTCCGTTTTCGTTTCCTCAATTTCAACCCCGGCTTCATCATCAATTTCTTCTTCCCACTCATAAACCGTGCGTTGCGGGCCTGTTTTTCTGAAATAAAATGCAAGGATGGCGCCTGCAGCCATACCCCAGAAATGGGATTCAAAGGAGATATTTTTCTCAGGAAAAAGATCAGGAAAGATACCCCAGACCATGCTTCCATAAAGAAAAGTGACCAATAGGGTAATTGCCAATAGTTTCCCATCCCGACGGATGATCCCGCTGAAAAATAAAAATGCTGCAAGTCCATAGACTACTCCTGATGCGCCGATGTGATAGGCCTCACGTCCGCCAGCCCATACGCAAACTCCTGTAATAAAGTAAATCAATAGAAATGTTTTAACAGCCAGTTCTCTGTAAAAATAGAACAGGCATGCTCCCAATACCAGCAAAGGAACTGAATTCGCGAATATGTGATTTATATCGGCATGGATCAGCGGACCGGTGACTATGCCAATTAGTCCTATGATATGGCGTGGGTAAACACCCAGAAACCCAAGATCAAACTGGGTTGCCAATTCACCAAGCCAGACGACCCACATCAATACTACAAAGAGAAAGGGCAAAAAAAGGCTTTGTATAATTTTTCTTTTTTCCTCAATCATAAAGGCTGCTAATCAAATGTTGTTCCAATGCGAATTTAACATTATTTGGCATATTCTGTCAATAAATAATCTCCATTCTGTCACCGGGCAATAGCATTTTTTATTAAAAACTCTTTATTACATTTGCTGAAAATATGAATCGTATGAAAACATTGTGGTTAGCTTTAGGGTTGCTGGTGGCCCCCGAAATTATTTTTTCTCAAATTGTAATTGACCAAAATGACATGCCTTCGGATGGCGATACCATTCGCACAAGTTCCTCAATCAATATCGGGATGATCAATTTTGAAGAGACTGGGGCAAATTTTACCTGGGACTTTTCGGCGTTGATCCCATTGACGCAAAGTGTAGATACATTTGTCAGTGTGCAGGAAACACCTTTGCTTTACCAGCTTGTGTTTTTTTTATCCTCCAATCTTGCCCGGAAGCTGGTTGAATTCGATCAATACCCCGGATTTCAGGTTACCGATACCTATGAATTTTATAAAAAAAGCAGCGCTGATTTCAGACTTACAGGAAATGCAGCAACTTTGAGCGGGATTCCACTACCCAATAAATTCCAGAGTGCTGATATTATATATAAATTTCCGCTGACTGCCGGCAATGCTGACTCTTCATTATCAAACTATGAAATTGATATTCCGGGTATCGGTTACTCCGGCGGGTGGAAAAAAAGGGTAAACCATGCCGACGGCTGGGGAACGCTGATCACTCCTTACGGTTCCTTCCAGACCATCCGCCTCAAATCAGAAATCACACAGTTCGATAGCCTTTACCTTGATACGCTTGGAATTGGGCTCCCCGTTTACAGGCAATATACCGAATACAAATGGCTGGGGGATGGATTTGGCCTGCCTTTGTGCACTGTTACCAATGATGGATTGCTCCCCACTATTAGTTATATTGACTCAGTGAGGACGCTTTTTGTGGATGTTCCTGAAATGAATTCAAAGGATGAGGATATAAGTATTTACCCCAATCCGGTTAGGGGTAAATTCCATGTAAACCTTAACTTCCAGCCCGAAAGTTCTGTAACTTTGAAAGTATTTGATCTGAGCGGTTCGCTGATACTTAGCCAAAACAACTCCACTACCAGGAACCTAATGGTTGATTTGGAAGGTAATAAACCCGGTACTTACATGGTTACGATTGAAACCGGAAAAGAGATTTACCACCAGCAGATCATCCTGTTGGAATAAGAGCTTAATATCGTTTACCTATCAGGTGATTTTGGGAGGAGACAGAAAACTCCTCAGACTTTCATTCTCCGACAAGTTTTTTTGACTCGTCATCCACCCATTTGCAGATTCTGTCTATTTGTTCTTTTGTCAGGGCTTTGTCAGGGTTTTTGGATAAATACTTTTTTTTAGGCATCTTTCCCTTTGTGATCATATTGCAAATATCATCCATTTTACTAACTTTTTTGGCTGGTGAATAATCATTCCAACCGGAGAAGTTTAGTTTGCCCTTTGCAGCAAAATTTCCGGAGCGATCACTGTGACAATCAAAGCAGGAATTCTCAATAATTGAGAGAATGGAATCAGGAAGGTTGGGGTTAACAACTTCTCCCTGCGGCAGATTACTGTTCTTAATTTGTAAATCCTCATCAAGCATTGCACTGAATCCGGCTAAGGCGATGAGAATAAAGCTGACAATTAGGTATTTTTTCATAAAGTAGATTGTTTTAAACTGTACAAAGTAACGAAACTGAATCAAAAATAGTTCAATTAAACAGCGGATAATAAAATCAATGAATGGTTAATATTTCTAAAATGGTTATAAAATAAAATATTTTTTACCGGGAAGGATGGTTTTTCTGTGAGCATGATAGTATCAGGAATCACCTGCTGTTTCAGTACATTAGCACCCATCCAGGCAGCAAAGGCAGAGGATGTATAATATTCACCGCACAAGTGTTTATATCGGGCCAAACTGCTTTCCCTGAAAATCCCGGTCTTCAGGTTCCGGAAATTAACATCTCCGGCTTCATCTTGTTGCCCAAGTATCACCAGGTCAATATCTGCAATTGTCAGGTTGTTTTTTTGCAGGAATTCTCTGATCTTGTATTCTGAAATATCTGTATTTCCCGGTTTATAGAAAGTACCGACATCAGCAAATTTGGCATAATTATCAGGATGTTCTTTGGCTGTCAAAAGGAAATAGGCGGCACCTTCACCAACAATTACCTGCCCGGGTTTCGTGCTTGCTGTTTTTTCATTTCCCTGGACATATTTGTCCCACATCCCGGCTTTGCTGGTTATTTTGAAGTACAAATCAGTCATCTCATCCAACCCGCCAAGCAAAATATTCTGTTCAGGATGCTCTTCTAATTGCATAAGGCTGTCAAGCAAAGCGCTTTCAAAAGAGATGTTGCTGTGAACATAGGTGAAGTTATAGTGGTTGCATTTCAGCATCACCGCAATATGAGCGCCCACGGTATTGTGCGTGGACTGAATAAAGGATGTGGGAGTAAGGAATTTTTCATCATTTTCAAGGATCGAGGTCAGGAATTTTTCGGTGTCCTGCACCAGCCCTAAACCTGTTCCTGTGATAATGGCATCAGGAACCTCCACTCCTGCTTCTTTCAGGCATATTCCGGCTGCCGTAACGCCCATCTTCAATACCCGACCCATTCTGCGCAGTTGCATCGGCTGGATGAATTCTTTATAATTCGGGTCTTCCACTTTGGCGAAGGGAGGCTCCAATGGCTTGATTTGATCCAGAAAAACTGAATTATCGTAAGTCATTTGCGGTGAAATATTACCTATGCCTCTTATGAATGCCTCCATTTTAATATTTTGAGAATACAAGGCTGCTGTCGTTTCCGCCAAATCCAAAAGAATTGGTAATGGCATTGCGGACGTTTGCTCCTGTTTCCAATGTTTTCAAAGGTTCAAAATTCAATTCATCCATTTTCCCTGTAAAATTCAAATTGGGGAACAGTATTCCCTTTTGAATGGCAAGGATGGTAAAAATAGCCTCAATGGCTCCGGCAGCGCCCAGCGTATGCCCGGTATAGGCTTTTGTTGATGAAACCGCCGGGATGTTGGGCGAAAAAATCCTTTCGATGGCAATTCCTTCCGTAAGGTCGTTATTATCCGTTCCGGTGCCGTGGGCATTGATGTAGTCAATATCGTCAGGTTGAAGCCCGCTCATTTCAAGGGCTTGTTTCATGGCAAGATAAGGGCCCAATCCGTCGGGTGATGAAGCTGTTTGATGATAAGCATCGTTGGCATTGGCATATCCGGTCAATTCACAAAGAATTTTCCGGTTGTCTTTCAATGCTGATTCTTCAGCTTCCAAAACAATAAAACCGGCTCCTTCGCCCAGGTTTAATCCGTTACGGTCGTTGCTGAAAGGACGGCAAAGCTTGTCGTCCAAAATTTTCAATGTGCTGAATCCATTCACCGTAAATTTTGATAATGCGTCAGTTCCGCCCGCTATCACACGGTCCACCTTTCCGTGTTTGATCAGCCGTGCACCAAACATAATGGCGTTGACCGACGAGGAGCAAGCCGTACTGATGGTGGTCATAAAACCGGGAATACCGAGTCTTTCAGAAATCTTCTCCGTATTGTCGCAGCAATCGTGTGTAAACACATAGTGAAGAAATTGATCGTTCACCAGAAAATCGTTGTAGTACTGCTCCGTTTTATCCATGCCTCCAACGGTTGTGGCTGAAACCACTGCAGTGCGGACACCTATTTCTTTTCCGGGTTCAAGCCCTGCCGAACGCCAGGCTTCTGTTGCGGCAATCAACCCTAACAAAGTCGTTCGCGTTGAATTTTCCGGAGTTTCCTTACCGGCAAGGGCTGACAACTCGTCATTTGTAAGACGGATCTCACCGGCAGGGATAAGTCCTTTATAGCTGGTATTTAAAATGGTAATCTGACCAATGCCGGATTTAAGGGTTTTCAGGGATTCGAGGGTTTCGTCAATGTTATTCCCGATCGAACTGATCATGCCAACGCCTGTGACAACAACCCTTCGCGGCATAGGTTAATTTTTTTGGTTAGCCAGAATATAATCTGCCATGGTTTGAATGGAAAAGAAAACCTTTTTTCCGTCTTTCGGATCTTCCAGCTTAATCCCGTAATTTTTTTCGAGCAGCACGATCAACTCAAGCGCATCAATTGAATCGAGACCAAGTCCATCGCCAAACAACGGAGCATTTGCATCTATATCTTCAGGTTCCATATCCTCAAGGTTCAAGGCTTCGATGATCTCTTTTTTCAACTTCTCAATAAGTTCCGCCATTATTTTTTCTGTAATAAAATTTGAGCGCCAAAAATAATACTTTCTGGTTGTATCTCTGATTTTTTATTTTTCCGATTAATCATTAAAGGGATTTTTAGGATAAGATTACGAATGCAAACAATAGACTACTTAAATTGCCATTACCCTGAGTTGGGCGTAGTCTCCGACTACGTCCAACCTAACTCATAGTTTGTAACTATATTTTTACGAAATTTGTATTATGACAACAGGTTATATGATTACTGATCAAACAGAATTACATTTCTTAACATTTGGAATTGTAAATTGGATTGATTTGTTCACGAGAATTGAGTATCGCGACATCTTTATTGATAGCTTAAATTATTGTCAAAAAAACAAAGGATTAGAAATTTTTGCCCTGAGTTGGGCGTAGTCTCCGACTACGTCCCACCTAACTTATAGTTTGTAACTATATTTTTACGAAATTTGTATTATGACAACAGGTTATAAGATTACCGATCAAACAGAATTACATTTCTTAACATTCGGAATTGTAAATTGGATTGATTTGTTCACAAGAATTGAGTATCGTGACATCTTTATTGATAGCTTAAATTATTGTCAAAAAAACAAAGGATTAGAAATTTTTGCCTGGGTGGTCATGTCGAACCATATTCACCTTCTTTGTCGCAGTAAGATAGGAGATTTATCAGGGACAATAAGGGATTTAAAGAAATATACGAGTAGATCATTTTGGGAGATAATAAACTCACCGGTAGAAAGCAGAAGCAAATGGATGGTTAACCTTTTTCGTTATGAAGCGACTAAGCACAAACGAAACGTTAATTACCAAATTTGGACACACGACAACCATGCAGAAGAAATATTTTCTAATAAATTTATTGATCAAAAGATAGAATACATTCATAATAATCCTGTTAAAGCAGGCATTGTATTTAATCCGGAAGATTATTTGTATTCCAGCGCCAGGGATTATTGCGGAGAGAAAGGTCTCATAGAAGTGATTGTTTTGAAATAACCTTAGTCCGAGACTAAGCATTTGATACGACGTAGTCGGAGACTACGCCGAACTTGGGTAAACCAATAATACCCTAAACAATAAACAATAGCCCATAGGGCATACAATACAAAGGTTAATAACAGAAAAAAATTGGATTTAAACCCTTTTCATCCGCTGATATTGGAATGCAATACCAAGCGTTATGGCAAAGAAAGCGATGAGCAGTCCTGCCTGAACCATGATGTCGGAAAAACTTCCGCCCCGCAGGAAAAGGGAGTAAAATCCGTCAAGCGCCCAGTTGAGGGGAGAAAGGATACTGATCTTTTGCATGATTATCGGCATGATGAAAACCGGTACCCATATTCCACCTAATGCTGCAAGTATAATCACGGATACCGATCCGAAGGATGCCGCCTGGTCGTGGGTGGTGGCTAAAGTCCCGATCATTACCCCGTAGCCTGTTGCAGCCAGGGCCACAACAAAAGCCATAAACAGCAAAGCGGCTTTATGGGTCCCCAGCTCCAGCACCGGTGTTCCGAACAGGGGAAGGATATAAATGCCAACCACCAGCATCAGCGCGAACTGAACCAGGCAAACAATTACATAAACCGACACCTTTGCAGCCATCGAGATCAGGTAAGAGCCTGGGATCAGTTTAAGCCTGAGCACACTGCCGCTGTCGCGCTCTTTGATGATGTTGCCGGTGAGCGGAATGATAATAAAAAACATTGCAAACACTGCCCAGGCAGGAACATTGTGTTGAACCGAATTGGGCAGTGTTTCAGTGTATTCAGTCGTAGCATACCGTTCCTCAATTTCCACACCTCCTTCCGCATCAAATTTCAACCTGTTCTCAATTGAAAGCTGGTTCGCCATCTCTTCCGCAAAATAATCGAAATTGATTTTTGATTCCACCCCAAAGGTGAAATTCTGAAGCGCCATGATGATGGATTGCTTGAAAGAGTTCTTAATCACAGGGTCGAAATAGACAATGATCTTCCCCTGTTCTTTAACTCCATGAGTGGATTCACTTTGGGCATAATCAGGTATGAATGCCTGCTCGATCAGCAATTTTGCTTTATCTCTGATGGATGCTGTAGCTCCAGGCATGATGACGATACCGATTTGATATTTACCTTCCGAAACAAATTTATTGATGGTTTCAGCATTCAGAGGTTCATCGTTAACCTGATGATGAACTGCAAAAAAACCTGAAGCGGCAAGTCCTTTTTCGATCCCATAACCCAATGAATCCTGGTCAAGGTCGAGGAAAAGCACATTCAACTGCGTTTCGTCAAGTTTTTTATAGGTACTGTCCTGTATGAGCGTCATCACGAAAATGAGGAACATGGGCATAAGGAAAAGTATGGCAAGTCCCGCCTTATCTCTTATCAGGAGAAGGATTTCCTTAAAGATGGATGTTGCGATTCTTAACATTAGTTGTCCCTGAGTTTACGTCCGGTTAAATGAAGATAAACACTTTCGAGGTTGGAATGTCCTTGTTCATGGTTGATTAGTTCCGCAGGTTTTCCCTGTATGATGATCTCACCCAGGTCAATGATGGCAATGGATGAACACAACTGCTCGGCTTCCTCCATGTAATGCGAAGTGTAAATGATGGTTGTTCCGCTATTCTTCAATTGTCCGAGGTGATCGAGAATTACATTTCTGCTTTGGACATCTACTCCAACCGTCGGTTCGTCAAGGAACAATATTTTAGGTTCGTGAAGGATACCTGCAATGAGGTTTAACCTTCTTTTCATTCCTCCGGAAAAAGTTTTTATCAGCCTGTTTTTATTTTTATCAAGACCCATCAAAGCAAGGCATTCATCAATCCTGCCGGTCAGTTTTTTTCCTTTTAATCCGTACATATTTCCCAGAAACCTGAGATTTTCGACCGGTGTCATTGATTCGTACAAAGCAATATCCTGAGGAACCAGCCCGATAATTTTCCTTATTTCATTGGGGTTTTTGTCAATTGACCAACCATTAATAATAATAGAACCCTTATCCTTTTTCAAGAAGCCACACAAAATACTGATGGCAGTAGTTTTTCCGGCTCCATTGGGACCCAAAAGTCCAAAAATTCCTTTGGGCGGGATTGTTAAAGAGATGTTATTGATGGCAGGAATAGCAGAACCTTTGTAGGTCTTTGATAATTGCTCAATCTTTATAATGGGTTCTTCGCTCATTGGTCAAGTGAGATTTTTCGGAGTTTGCGAAAAATCGCCTCTTCCATATCAGCCACTTCGAGCAGGATATTTGCAGCCGTTTGGTATGATTCGTCTTTACCGGCGCGGTCTTTAATGATCCTTCCTGAAATAACAGCAAATTCACGCCATTTATCACCCGCTAAGGTCATTTCTTTTGAAACTTCATTGAGCCATTCCTGCTCTAATATTTTTGCCGCCTCCTGCAGGAAAGCTGCATAAATGAACCGGAAACCCGCCCCACCTGTACCAATCTCTTCCAGCATCCTTACAACTTGTCCCAGGTGAAGGGAAGCCTTTTTATCACCAAATTTTTTTGGCCATCGCTTCATCCGGTTTGCCAGATACCTGATTCCTTTTACGCCAAATAACGGGATTGGGATTTCGAGCATATCTTTGCATGTATGCCAGATACCCTTTACAATCGCCTTTTTCAGGTCAACCGTTTCGGGAACGGATTCAATATAGTAAAGCCGTCCTTTGGGTGGATAGGTTCCTTTTGCAAAACGAACCTTTATCAGTTCTTCCCTTGTAAGCGAAACCGGTGTTTCCATTACCGGATCACTGATCAGATAGCTGCCGTTTTCTCTGCCGTAAACGATGATGTTATGTGCATTGAAATGAAACCTGTAAGGAGCCGGGAAATAGGTGAGATGATACACTCCAACGAGACATCCGGTTGGTATTCCCTTTGCCAATGTACTATCCAGTCGCTCCATGGATTGGATGGGATCGTTGAATTTTTCTCTTATGATTTTAATCCCCAATTGCCGGGTAACTCTTTTAAATATTATCCCGGGCAAAGGTCTAAAGGAAACAACAGGAAGGTTGTTGAGCCGGATGAAAGGCATATATGAAAAGAACAATCCTGAACCAATTCCAAAGATCATGGGTTCGCTCAGGTTGATGTTATGGTGTTTGAGCAGGTTTGACGAAACGCCATTCTCACAATGTGCCGATTGGTTATGCTTGAAATCGAGGATTATATCTTTTTTTTTCTCAATCATTTTTATTGTTCTTCCTGGTTTAAACTCTCACTGAATTTAGTTAGCGAAGCTGACGGTATTTCAAATGCTTCTGCATATCTGGCAAGCTGCTCTTCATCCAGTTTTTCGAAATTTTTTGGTTTCAAATGCCGTCTTATCCGACATTTACTGATGCCGGTATATTGTGAAAGCAATTTCATGTCCATGATATTCTTTTCCATGTAATAGGCTATGGGACTTAACTTTCCTTCTAATACTTTCCCTTTGACCTCTTCAACTTTTTCATTCACCACTTCCCATGCCTGCTTAAGTGCAGCATTTTTTGGCGTCCAGCCGGTACTCAGCACCGTAACATATTTTCCACTTTCGTCCACGGCATAGCAAACCTCGCGAAGTTTTCCTTCCAACAATCCTTCATTATCCTGCGGTACTTCTGCTTTTTTCATTTTTTATTACTGAGGTGAAGTGAAAATTTTTAATTCACATTCGGCAACGAGCCTGTCATTCTGTTTCACTTTTCCGCTCACTATGGTTGCATTGGCTATTCTGAATAATACTGCGATTTCTGTCGTAACCTCCGTATTAATTTCGGGGAGATAATAAACCTGCAAATCTTTAACCGCACCTATAACCCCCATCGGAATTTTTTGTTCACCATTCTGATCCGCAACAGCAAGCCATCCCGTCATCAGGGCTGCTGATTGAGCGATGTTTTCTATTAAACCGGGTTCAGAAAAAACACCGTTTTTAACAAACATATTTCCGGGTTTTATTTCCAATCCTGTAACGGCATTTTGTTCATTGCAATGCAGCAACTTATCTACCATCACCATGGGTGGTCGTTGTGGTACAAAATTTAATATCTCGTCTCCCTGAACCAACATTCATCAACGAATAAATCAACATTAATGGCTGCAAATGTATAAAACTAAAATCAGAATGGAAATCAATTAAACGACAGTCATCATCGAATAAACATAAGAGAATCGGGCGCTCTCGGGGATCATGCAAAGGATTTTTTCTCCTTTTTTAAGTTTGCCTGAATTGAACAATTCCTCCAGCATCAAATAAATGGATGCTGCACCCACATTACCGAATTTTGTAAGATTGGTGAACCATTTCTCCTGCGGAATGGTAAGGTCTAACTGCTGAAGCTCCTCATCTATCCTTTTTCTGAAAAACTCTGACGAAAGGTGAGGCAGAAAATAATCAACCGTATTAAGGTCAAGTGCCCGCTTATTTACGATGTCGGCAAGGAAAGCCCCGCCTTCTTTGACAATATTATCGCCCAATAAGTTCACATCCTGCCTGAGTGAAAAAATGGAGCGTTCGAGCAATTCGTCAGGTTCAAATGCCCGCCATCCTTTAAATGTCCCATCAGGAGATTTTTCACCACCTGCATACATACAGGTTTCCAGGCGATTTGCGTAAGAAATGCCGTCAATCCAATCAATTCGGAGAGATTGACCCTTTGGGTTGGGTTTGTCTGATAGCAGTGCTGCACCGGCTCCATCCGATAGCATCCAGCGAAGAAAATCCTTTTCAAAAGCGATAATGGGATGTGCTTCAAGTTCGTGCAGTTTGTCGGATTCCTTTTGGAAATTTTTTGCCTGCATCCAAACAGAGAGTAATTCTGATCCCGAACAAACGGCATTGTTCTTTTCACCGGCAAGGATGGATAAATAACCGAACTTCATTGCATGCATCCCTGAACAACAGGAACCTGAAGGCGAAATGATCTCAACCGTTTCACCGCCTAATTCTCCATGCACCATTGAGGCATGTGAAGGTACAAGCTGATCGGGCGAAGTAGTGCCGCAGGCAAGCATTTCAATATCTTCCATTACGAAATCTTCATCCATTAACTTACGAATGGCTTCTGCGGTGAGTTGAGCGTTATTGTGGGTTGGATTGCCTTTTTCATCCAGTGCGTAGTAACGGGTTTTGATCCGGTTGTTGCGTAAAACCAAATGTCTTGCTCTGGATGGATTGTCATCCACCAATCCCAATATGCCTTCCATCTCATCATTTGATATGGGTTTATTGGGTAAAAACTTCGCTAAACGATTTATATAAACGGATTTCGACATAAATTCACACTATTTCACCACTAAATTATTCCAGCGGCAAATATATAAATTGTAAAATAAGGCGAAAAAAAAATCTGAGAATCCTAAATGAGTGATTTCCGAATGCTGGTTTTGCCGCCAATGCACGAATGAAGTTTGACAGAACCTTAATTTTTATTCCATTAACTCATTATGAGAATAGTAATCAATCAATTTTCGGGTTCCCGGTCTATTTATTTTTTGAATTATAAAAAAAATCAGGGAAGCCAATGGAGAGATCAAATATATGACTGCAAAAAGGTAATATTTAAAGAGCTTTAATCTGCCAATGCGCTCACGACTATTATAATCTCCTTTTTTCAAAATGAACCTCGACCAGATTTTAAACATCATAAAACCTCTTTTTTCGATACTGGCTAAAACGGGATTTATACTCACAGCGCCTTTAAGCAACAGCTTTTCCTGAAGTGCGTCAAGAGTTCCTTCAAGGAATGACTGCAAAATGACTTCACCATATTTATCAGACTCTGTAATCTCTTTTGCAGCGACCCCGGCCGGTGGAAAAATTTTTGCATAAAACCCTTTGCCATACTTATCACCGGTTGTCATCCACTTTACGATTGTTATTACGCTGATCAGGTTCGGATTTTTATCTGTAAGAACAATATTTCCAACAAGTTTTCCACCTGCATCCAGTATTCTCTTTTTGATCCTTTCCTGCGACATCACCCACATATTGCGGCATCCCTGAATGGTGACGACCGGTTTACCTTTCATTACTTTCATTGCTTCGGTTGATTGAAGAAAGGAATTGATGGGGACGGATGGAGATAGATACCAAACCTGAAAAGCGAGGATCACAAGATCAAAATCATCATCAGGATTGAAATCGAATGGTTCCAGCTCGCAAGGTATTTCCTGAACCGATTCGGGGAAAGTTTGAAAGAACGAAATTCCCCTCCATGGAAAGGGAAATGAAGGAATGGGCTTTAATTCCTCAAGGGTAAATTCAAAATCCGACATCAGCGGGCTGACAATGGTATCAGCTATCTCCTTTGCCTGACCTGACTGTGAGTAATAAATAAGCAGGGCTTTTTTCATGAATAAACTATTCTGAGAAACAAAAGGGTAAAATTAGATTAAAAAGCTCAAATAGAATGACAGCAAATGATTAGACTATTTAGAATAAGAATATAAGGAATCCAGAATATGATTTATATGGTTTGTCATATTTGTCAATTTGGGGAGCCATATTTATATTGATGAAAAAGAATTAAATTTTCCTTGTCATTTTGAATGGAAAGGTCACAGGGAGCGGTTAGATAAAAAAGTGAACCCCGGTCGGTCATGTCCGGGGTTCACACACAAAAAAGTTATTCCTGTGGAAGGAATAGGTAACGAAGGGATTAGTTTACATTGAATTTTTTAACACTTCTGTTACCAGCACATGTAACACTTAACAGATAAACGCCTTTCTTGTATTGTGTTACATCAATTACATATATGGACCGGGCTTTTGGTTCAACTATTTTGTCTGCAAAAACGATCTGACCTAAAATATCTATTACCTTAATTTCGATGGGTTGATTGGCATTCCTCAGTTCGACGTTCAATACATTGTTTGCGGGATTAGGGTACATGCTGAATGTCAAAGCTCCGGATTCTGCATTATCAAGCCCATTGAGTTCCTGGCTTTCTGATTTGTATCCTATCTCATTTGCTACAACCAGTCCGCTGAAAACCCTTTGATACTTTCCATCGCACTTGAAGGAATAGAAATTTAGTGTGGTATAAACCTGTTTTTGTAATGGTCTCAATCTAACAAAGACCAAATCATTTCCGATCAAAAGGTTTTCGCTATTATTAAGCCCAACCACTCGAATGGTCCCATCTTGATTGTAAAACGTCATTACCTTATCGCAGTTGGCCAATTGGGTATTTTCGACAATTATTCCCCGGAACTCTAAAATTTGAGGGTTTATATTGAGTTCTATTTCAAGACTTTTTGGCCTTTGATTAGCCGGATAATAATTTCTGATCGGGACTATTAACTCTGATGTGATCCCCGAATAAGTATCCTCTGCAAAAGGAAAATCTTTTGCACACCAGCAACTTCCAGCTAAATACCCGTCGTTTCCTTCTGCCGAGTTATCACAAGTGCTGTATTTACAACCTTCATCCATCAACCAGTTACCGGCAAGTCCATTTTCATTTCCGGTCAATGTTTTGGAGAAATAATTTTTGATTTGACTTTCTGAGCGTGCAATATTCCAAATCCTAACATCATCAATATTACCCTTGAAGTAAGTGTTGTTTTCAGAACTGTTTCCTCCAATCATTAAAGGACAGTTGTTGACATTTAAGAGTCCAAATGCAATACATTCACTGTCCAGTTTACCATTGATGTACAATTTCATATTCTCTCCATCATAAACAGCAGCAATATGGTACCAATTACCGGGACAAAGCAATTGATTTGATTTAATATTACGTGCAGGTAAACTGAATTGCAGTCTGTAATAGGAACCATAGTTGACCAGTTCTAATTTATAACCTGATCCATTCATAAATTTGCTTATTATACAAGGCTGTGTGGAGATATAATCACTTTCTTCCGGTTTTATCCAGGCCTCAAGAGAAATTTCATGTGTGATTTGCAATGAAGGGCGGTCATAAACCAATACTTTGTCATTGATTCCATCAAAAAGTATACTGGAACCTTTGATTGCATAGCAAATACTTGCCGGAGTAGATGTGGTCCCAGTGAATCCATGAGTATAAACAGGAAATACTGAATATTCATAATGACCGGATGGCAAATTCTCATCTGTATAGGTAATTTGATGAATAATTGAAGAATTGATCTTGTGGTTGTTTCGATAGATATCATAACCCGCCAAATACATTTGGTTGGCAGGGGCTTTCCAGACTAAAATTGCCGAATTATTTCCGGCTGTTACCTTAAGGTCAAACGGAGTTCTTTTTCCGATAACATCTACTTTTTTCACATCACTTCTTAATAGGTTTAATCCGTTGTATGAATCTCCAACCATATATTCAATATCAAACGAGCCCACCTTTATTCCTGCCTGGATTTTAGGGAAAACATTGTAAATTCCTGATTGACCGATGGCCGTTGTTCCTTTGCCTACCCACCAAAAATAGTTTGCTGGTGCGGGTTCAAGGTTTTGCATTTTCATGGTTAATTCATGAGAATATGCAATCGTTCCTATTTTCACAGATAGGCCGTTGACAACGCGAGAATATTCAAAATTTGTCGTCAGGCTCCAGCCCTGGGGCATAAGAATTCCAAAATATGGTTCAGCGGGATGCGCTGCATCATTAATTAAGTGAATGCTAACCACTGTGTGAAGTGATTTTAGCGGATGAACATCGTCTTCTTGTGTGACATATACAAATTCATAACAAGAACACATAAAAATTAAGGCCAGAATTGCCGGCCAACTTACCGGGATGATTTTTGTGAGTGTTTTCATAGCATCTCCTTTTTTTAGGTTAATAATGAAATTGGTTAAGGATTAATTGGTATAAAGCCACTATCCAATCAATGTACCAAAATCATTATTTGTGGTCGGATGATTTATAAACTTCTCATTATGTGATGTTTTTGAAAGGATTTTTTTGGAGGAGGACGGTAAGTTAATTTTTGCTTCCTATTAGTTGTCTTAATTTGCTGTGGTTTTTTAATACAGTTATTCATATAGGATGGTATTAAGAAAATTGAAGGAAAAGAATATTTTTTCAGTAGGTGGGATCAATAAGATATTTCTTCCTTTTACGGATGAGCGTATCCCTTGATATTCCAAGTAATCTTGCAGCATTTGTGTTATTGTTATTGGTTTGATCCAGAGCATAAATGATGAGTTTTTTTTCATTTTCCTCAATGTTACAGGAGTCTATGTTAAATACTGAATCTTTTTTATATTGCTCAAA
Source organism: uncultured Bacteroidales bacterium (assembly GCA_963840975.1). GTDB lineage: Bacteria > Bacteroidota > Bacteroidia > Bacteroidales > JAADJA01 > JAADJA01. The sequence goes on from CAWJBC010000007.1 coordinate 109,406, forward strand.
ATGAAAGTCTTTGGATTTTAGTTCTCTGCCATTTGAAATTATAATTGCCCTTTCAATCATGTTTCTCAATTCCCTTATATTTCCAGGGTAATCATAAGTTTGTAGGAGCCGGAAAACCTCTGGTTTTATTTCCGGTATCTTTATATTCTTGGCCGACGCGATCGTCTTTAAAAAATAGTTTACGAGAGGCTCAATATCTTCAGGCCTAGAACGCAAAGGAGGAATATTGATGATAAATGTATTCAAACGGTAAAACAAATCAATCCGCAACTTTTGTTTTTTGATCAGGTCTTCAATTTTGCAATTTGTAGCTGAAATTACCCTGAAATCAACTTCCATTTCACGATCGCCTCCAATCGGTTTTATCTTTTTTTCCTCTATTGCCCTTAATAATTTTGCCTGGAGCGCAAAAGGCATCTCAGATATTTCGTCAAGGAACAATGTGCCTTTATCTGCAAGTTCGAAGCAACCCTTTTTGTCTTCTATGGCACCTGTGTATGAGCCTTTTTTGTGACCAAAAAATTCGCTTTCAATTAATGACTCGGGAATGGCTGCGCTGTTTATCGGGCAAAACTTGTTATTTCTCCTTGAACTTCCATAGTGGATTACTTGGGCAATTATTTCCTTACCCGTTCCATTTTCGCCGGTAATGAGCACATTTACATCCTTTTCTTTGGCGGCTAACAGAGCCAAACCACGAACTTTGTACATGGCTTTGCTGCAACCAATGAAATCACGTCCAATTTTATTCTTAATTTCTTCCGGAATAAGTGATCCGTGATCTTTAGCAATCAATTCAAAAGGATATTGTTTGAGTTGATCCCTGCTCCTTTCCAATGCGTTGAACAATTTATTCTTATTATTCGGTTTTTTGATATAATCCAAAGAGTTTATGAATCCTCCTTCGAAAACGTTATCAACATTACCCCTGCTGCTAATGATAATTACCTCGACATTTGGATAGCTTTTTTTTACTTCCGCAACCAATTGCAATCCATTCAAATCAGGTTGGAAAACATCGAGGATAAAAAAATCAACATTGGATGAGGCAAGATAATTTAATGCCTGTGTGGGTGTTTGAGCTATATGGGTGATAAAGTTATGCTCAACCAATATGCTGGAAATTGTTTCAGTATAATTTTTGTCCTCATCCAATATAAGAATGCTGAACTTTTCCATTTAATTACACTCAATTAAAAATTAACTGATTACAATTAATTGCATTATTAAGCAAGCATCAAATCTGCTCTATTACTAAAAAAATTATTAATACTCATACCACCAGGGCATTACTAATTTTTGCAATCAGGATAAATTGATAACAAATTACCACAAATAAAAATCGTTAACCCCAAACTTTGAAAAAACAGCTGATCAATTCTGTTAAAGTGGTTTATTATGATTTTATCCACGTTGAGTTTTAATTAATTTTAAGCTGATAAAGATAATACAAATTCACTTCATTGTCAAGATTTTGGAAAATGAATTTTGACAGAGTAATAAGATGCCGTCAAAAAATTATGGCAATTGGTATAATTGATGATTTTTGAATTGGAAAAATCTTTTTTTTAAAAAACCAACCGATACCTGGTCAACAGAACCAAGTTTTAATAAAAAATATTTGTTATGCTAATCTGAAATCTTAATAAACCGCTTCAACTCTTTGATTCCATTCGAGTCAACAATTCGTATCAGATAAACAGAAGGTGGCATTTCTTTAATATCAATTCTGACTTCTTTTTTAGGGTCAGCTGATCTTCCTTCTTTAATGATTGTTCCATTCAAATCGATAATCTGAAAATAAAAGTTGGTGTTAATGTCATTGCTGTTACTTTTTAAATACAATTTATCTGAAGCCGGGTTGGGAAAGAGGAAAAAACTTGTTTGATCTTGCCAGAAATTACTAATGTTTGTGGTGAGGGATTCAAAATAAGCATCAAAGGTTATTTCTTCGGCATTTAAGTTGTTTAGGAATTCAGGATTCAAAGTATCGGCAATCAATCCGTTGTTTCCCCAATATATGAAATTATAGCCATCGTTAGCAATTGCTTCGATCTTGACAGGAATTCCATTAAAATATATTCCCTGCCAGGGATAGGTCTCAGGAATAATGGTGCTGATTTTGATTTTTCCGGCTTCTTCGGGATAAACGTTTAGTGTTACCTCAACCTGATTGGGTAATGAAAAATTGGTTTCAATATGATTCCTTACCTGACCGGTTCTCAGCGAAAGCTGATTTTGAAAAGTCAAATGGTTATTATGGAAATTCAACATCTGCTGCCCGATATCAGGACCGCCCCATCGCAAATATTCATTGGGCATTTCAACCACCGTTTGATTGTAGAAACTATTTTCAACAGCCGAAATCCGGCTGAATAGATAGGCAGTGTTCATCACATCTGCAAAACGGTTGATAAAATAATTTCGGAACCGATCATTCTGCATACTTTTGAACCAGATATTGATATAGGGAATTGACGGACTTTGCGAAAGCATATATTCGATATGATCGAAATAACAGTCGTTCCAGCCGTTTGGAGGAAAGGAAAGTTCAAGGTCAACGATGCAGAAGCGCCAGCGAAAGTTGGTTTTATCAGAGCGGTAAATCTTGATGTTATTCCAGGGCCAGTCGTTGTTTGCCATCCACGATTCTCCGATAATATAATCAGCGTACCACTCCATATCAAAATATTGATCAGCCAAATTCCAGAAAGCGGTATCTTCTGGATCTAAATTATTTAATGCATCATACGAAACGAAGAAGGAATCAACGTTTCCGGCTACCGCACGCAAAGCGCCACCGTACCAATAGCTCAGGGATAAAATATCTGTTGAATCTGCGTCAGCATTATCAATGGATTTAAAATAATCCGTATCAAATTTTTCGCGCAATTCATACAAACCAAAGTAGGAGCCATTGATGTAAACAGTTACGGGTCGCCATGCGGAATAATAGATTTTTGTTTCAGCCGCCATAGCTTCAACCTGGCAGGCATCTTTATATGGAAATGACAGGTATTGATTACTGCCATTCCTGAGATAAAACTTTCCGTACTTCGTTCTGTCAGGCCTGTTTGGAATTAACTGATAATTGACAGGGCCATCACCTAAAACACCGTCGTCCAACTCAACCCGGAAAGAGTGCTGGGGATTTGAACGACTTCCTCCTGCTCCACCGTCAACCTGTATGCCTGCAAGCTGAGAAAAGATCAATTGAAAGGTGGAATCGAAATATTCAACGTAAGCTGCCCGTTCCCAGTCAAATTGCCAATTGTCGAATATTCCGGAAGGTCCATATAAATTTGCATTATCGGTAATTACCGAAAGGATGGGCGTGGAATGGTTAACACCATAGAAATAAGTTGAAACTACCGTTGGGCTTGGTAATAATTCATTTGCAAAAGCCCTTGCTTTTAAAACTTTTGAATTGCTAATATTTATTGGAATCCCCACATAGAGTGCTGAACCGGTTGTCGGATCGCTCCCATCCAATGTATAATAGATTTCTGAAGGACCTGGATTAGGGTTAGTGATGCTTACACTGACAGGAAAATCATAAAACCCTGAAGGAATTGAAAAAGCAGGAGGATTGAGGTACCCGGTGTAAATGTTTGATGTATTGTTTGTGGCTGTAGGAGTGGCCGTTTGAAACAGAAAAATTGCTGATGACGAATCGGGATAAGAACCAATGCTGTTATCGAGATTATTGCAATTGACAAACAGGCTGCTCAGCAAAGCCTGTTCAGGGGAATAAAGATATACCGTTTCGCCCGATTCGGAAATTTTAAAGTTAGTGTGCAGGAAGTTATTGGGATTTACAGCTTCAAATTCGGAAGACACTGCATTTTCAGAAACCAATTTCAAATGAATATCAATGTAATCATACACAGTATTGGGGTCGGTACCGGCTACATCGAATGAAATGCTGGAAATTTCACCAGATGTCAAACCCGCTGCATTCATTTCATAAGCAAGGATCAGCATCTGATTTCGCGCTCCCCAATACCAATTGCCATAAGGTGCAGGATATTCCGTATTTGAATTTTGAATAGTACCGGTTCCTATTATCGTCCCATTCAGTTTCATGTTTGGACGCTGAAAGACCGGAGTTCCATAGCCAACAAAGCAGGCAGCATCATTTCCATCCTGAAACGAAAATACGGTTGACAGGAAAGAAGTTGCGGTCTGGTTAAATACCGAATTGGTGGTATAACCAGCAGAGCTATACGAACAGGTGTTGATCAGTAAATTGGAAACACCATCCCAATTGAAGGGAATTGTAAAAAAATGGTCATTCCAACCGACAACTGGATTAAAAATTCCGGTATTGATTGTATGAACGAAACCTGAAATGGGTTTGCGGTCTTTTCCGCTGCAAAAAACAATTTTAAATTCACCGGGAGCAAGCTGAATATTTGGAAAAACCCACTTGGCAGGATTGTTCACTTTATCTGTCAGGGAATAATTGAAGAGATTTACGCTATCATTGCCTGGATTATACAATTCAATCCAATCGGGATATTCACCGTCCTCGTCTGCAAGGGTCAGATAGTTTCTGTTGGTACCTTCATTGATTACCACCTGGGCTGCTATATCGTTACGTGCAAGAAACCAAATTAAGATAACGAACAACAACTGCTTTATTGACATCCTATTTTTATTGAGAGCGGTAAATGTTTTATTTTCTGCTATTTTACAAGCAAAAGTATATATTCTCCGCATTTCTCCAAACCGGCAGGGGTCTTTTTATAGAATATTGAAATTATTTTGTTTTTAGGCAGGAAAATACAATGCTTAAAGTCAAAGTTCAATATGCCATCCTACCTGATCTCACCCAATCGGACACTCCATATCTTCAGGGTATCGCTGCCAAAGATTTTATTTTCTTTCACCACGTATATATCAACGTTACGACTGACGGATTTTACTATTTGTCCACTTTGAGTAGGTTCAGTGAAATCTTGTGAGAACTTAAGTATACCTGAATAAGTTGTATTTCCAATCCTGCGGAGCGGCTCATGAATACGAACGGAATCGAATGAAAAGTGTGGAAGCAATACTCTATTTTCCAGGACATCTTCAATTAACTTGTGAACCTCAATTTCTCCTTCATTTTTTTCAAAAAGTTGAACAGAAACGTTATCCGACTGAAAAGTGCTTTCTATCATTTCCGATGCTTTTTCCCTGAATGCCATGTCAAGGGTAGTATCTGTCAATATCTCAAGATAATCGGCAAAATCTGAAAGTTTCTGGTTGGCGGCAGCTTCGTAGGCAAACAAAGAAGACTCGGTCAGATATTCGGTTTCGAATTCATTTCTGATTTCGTTCCTGGTCTCATCAAGCAATCTTTCCTCCCGAATGGCTGCACCCTGCTCGTCTTCGCACGAAGGTGCGCTAAGCACAAAAAGTATAACTACAAGGGTTGATATTTTAAAAATTCTCATCATCTATTTTTCTCATTGACCCGGAACCTGAGAACCACAATTTTGTCATCCTTGAATTTCGTGTCCAATATCTCAATATTTTTCAAACTGCCTGTCGGCAACGTTAGCTTATTGATAAACTCTTCTTTATTGTACAATTCCATGCCGGGTGCGTGCTGATCGTTCAGCACCTGGTAAATCATAGCGCCATCATCTATTATCTTGCCTAAGTAATTCCTTCTTTTTTGCCAATCATCCACATTCATTTGTGAGAAGTAATGAATGATCAATGCATAGTCGTTGGGCTGAAGGCTGATCTTTTGGTCCCTTTCAAATGTTTTCAGGATACGGGTAATTGTATCCGGCTTATAATACGGAGCGCTGACAACCATTTTAACAACGCTTTCATCGGTTTTCAAAAGAAAAATTCCTGCGCTGTCACTAAAGTAGTTCACTGGCGATTCATTATCCGATAAAAGTTTGATTTCTATGGGGTAGCTGCTGATGGCATCCCTTGTGTGGGCATCATAAAAGCTAAATTTATATTCGCGGTTACTAAGGAGCTTAAAAACAAAGAACAGAATGGCAACCACGCATAAAACGAGGACTGGAATTATGATAAAATACCTGTTGGCTTTTGGAATTAACTTATTTTGGATAACAGGATCGCTGTTTTTAAAAATAAAATCATCCCAGTTTGTATAACCGGCATACTTGCTCAATAAATTCAAAACATCAATTCGTGGCAGTGACTTGCTTTCCGATTTGATGTGATTATAAAACCACTTTTCGCTGATGTGGGCATTTATTTTAATCAGCAAATCTTCCTGGAAATCGGTGATCTCCTGTCCCTTCCAATCAGCGATTGAAGGATTAATTCCCGGATATGACTGTTGCATGACGGTCACCATCTTTTGCTTTAGCAATTCAAAATGATTTTTATTTCCGTTCTGCAAAGCTGCTTAAATTATTAAGTTTTAGAAAGTAAAACCCTTGCAAAGTAATTTGCAAATGATTTACAAGAGAAATTCAAAGCACTTAAAAGCCACCGTCCTAATTTTACCTTTTGAAAATCGAATTTAAAACAAAAATAAGGAATTAATCTGTTAGTTAAACTAAAAGGAGGACGACCCATGAAAACAAAAAACAATCAAATCATTTTTCTAATTACAGTAACAATTTTTCTTGTTAGCCAGTCATTCTCTCAACCGGGCTATGTGACGCTAACATTTTCTGGCGATAATAATGGTCAGCCGGTTTCTCTCGAAAGTGTATGGGTCAAAAATCTTACCCAGAATTGCGATACTACAGTTTATCCACCTGATTTTACTCTTGCAATTGACACCATAATGACAGGGTTTAGTGGAGGACAATACTTAAAAAAAGAATTCACTGTCTCGCAGAACTTCCCTAATCCATTTGCTCATCATACGACAATTTTAATTCATCTGCCTGACAACGATGATGTCGAAATTATTGTGAATAACCTGTTAGGACAGCAACTGATACATTATAACGCTCAGTTAAATTCAGGAATGCATACCTTTAAGTTTTTCCCTTCCAATGAGAGGGTTTTCATTATGTCAGTTATTTACAAAGACCAAAAAAGGTCTGTTCAAATGCTTTCCTCCGGGAATGTAGTTGATAAAGAATGTCGTTTAAAATACCTGGGGAGTAATGGTTCCGGCATTATTAAATCAGTCCAAAACAAAAGTTATTTCGATTTCAACCCCGGTGATAAGCTGCTTTTTGTGGGTCATACAACTGCTGAAGAATCCGGAATACTTGATTCACCAACTGAAAATCAAGACTATGTATTTCAATTTGCAACGAATATTCCCTGTATCGGTAATCCGATAGTTGAATATGAAGGACAGACCTACAATACGGTTCAAATTTATGGTCAGTGCTGGCTAAAGGAGAATCTGAATGTGGGTAGCATGATCCCGTCGTCACAGGCTCAGACGAATAACAACATAATCGAAAAATACTGTATGGTAGATATGGCTTCTTTATGTGATTTGTTTGGAGGATTGTATTCCTGGAATGAAATGATGAAATATACCAATGAAACCGGCGGTCAGGGTATTTGCCCGGATGGCTGGCATGTTCCCGAAGATATTGAATGGCAAATACTCGAAGGAAGTGTGGACTCTGAAAATAAGATAGGAAACGCTATTTGGGGATATAATGCCTGGAGAGGTTCAGATGCAGGCGGAAACCTTAAACAGACTGGAACCGAACTATGGGAGTATCCAAATACCGGTGCGACAAACGCTTATGGATTTACAGCACTTCCGGGAGGATATTATGTTCAGGGTTTCTGGGGACCCGGATATAAAACCTATTTCTGGAGTTCTCATCCTACCCAGAAATACTACCGAAATATGGACTGGGACCAAGCTGGAATCAAAAGAAATACTGCAGGAAATATTGAAGTTTTTTCCGTTCGTTGTGTGAAGGACTGATAATAACCTGGCAAATATTACTCAAACGGTAATTAATGTTATACCTTTGATATTAACATTTAAATCTTAGAGCCATGATAGAACATGTTCACAACCACATCACATCGGAGCTGCAGCAAAACACCCGCACCGATATTATTTTCATTTTAACAGCAATCCTTCTCAACCTGATCACACTCGCTGTGAATTCGGGTATGTCGGAAAAATCAAGAACCGACAATGCTTCGCTCATTGTCATGTTTGTATTTGTGTGTCTAATTGTACTGGTAAACCTGGTGGTCGTCATTGGATTAATGAAAGGAAAACAAACCCGCGAGAAACTATTGAAAGGACTGATTCAGATGTACAAAGACCAGGACGTTGACAAATATTATGATATGTCGTTGCTGGGAAACTACAATGTAAGGTACAATCTTTTTATCATGGTGGTGATGTTTACAGGCATCATTGCAACGATAGTGCCTTTTATTTTGAGATAGACCTGACGGATCGTAAAATTCCTTTCAGGCTAATTTGGCGGGAGGTTAAATAAATATTGAAGTAAAATCAAAAACTTGTTTTTATGGCAAAAAGAGCGCTATACTGGATTCCGAGGATACTTGGCATCCTTGCTATTTTATTTATGATGATGTTCTCTTTGGACTGTTTCGGTGAAAATGAAACATTAAAGAATCGGCTGATTTGCTTATTTATGCATAACATACCGGCATTAATCTGCATAATAGTGCTGCTCATTGCATGGAAATGGGAACTTGTGGGCGGAATTCTTTTTATCCTTGTTTTTATCGGAGCAGGCATTTTCTTCGACAGTTTTACAGGAAACTTCGGCTCGTTGATTGTCATTAGCCCCTTTTTGTTAACAGGAATTCTTTTTATCATAAATTCCAGCCAATCTAAATACTAAGTACTATGTACTAACTACTTAATAATCTTATCCAAAACCTCCTTTGCCGCTGTTTTATAAACCACGAATGCGATGATTTTCAATTTCACATAATCTTCGCTTAGAAAGCGATAGCCTTTGGGTTCGGCATCAAATCCTCCTGCTCCTGAGTCTTTGATCATGAACCAGGTTTTACCGTCTTTCAAGTGGTAACCAACAAGATGAATACAATGATCGTCGAAAGTGGTTTGATTGTTAAGGCGGTATTCCCTTGAATCCTCGTCAATATAATCAGAAGGAATATCAAAAGTCGGAACAATCCCGACTTTGGCAAACCTGTCGTAACCCGGTTCGCTCACATCGCCGCAAATGCTAACCGTGTAACCATTTTTGATGCTGTTTTTGAGGGTGGAAATAAAATCATCGAGGTGAATGTTATAATAGTTCTTACAATGCCACCAGTTATCCGGTTCCATCAATTCACCTTTCTGGTTGTAGGTTTGCGATTTTGTGGACATAAAGCTGTAATAATCCATAGGTTTCAGCTGAAGCACTTTGTCGGCGTACTCCTGAGGGGTATATGCTGCATCTTTCACCATAACAGTTTGTGGAGGTTCACCCATATAAAAATTCAGTATGTTTTTGATGGTCGAAACAATGGTTTCTTCATTCCAGGCTTTCTGTTCTTTCACTAGTTTTAAATATGTACTCATTTCCTTTTCCATTGCTTCATGGTCATGGAACTTTTGACCTTTAAGCATACCAGAGTAGGCTGCAACCGGCACAGCGCCGTAAAGTCTTATGTTTTTCAGAACGGCGTTGGCTTCCGAACCTTCGGCAAAATACATTTCGCCACGGGTTTTTACAAAATACTTAGCTCTTTCGACATATTCCCAGTAAACAAAGTACATTTCGGAAAGCTTTATCTTATTTCCCGTGATCCTGAAAATTTCCGACTCCATGTAGGAAGTGGATGCAAAACTCCAGCAGGTTCCCGTTCTGCCTTGCGATACAGGAGGGTTGTGCCAATATTGCGTATAGTCTTTCAGGTTGGTTGGAAATTCTCTCCCTGTAAAGTCAACAACAGGGTAATTTTTAGTCTCCTGTGTTTCTTCTTTGAGATCAAAATCATCAATGCCTTTCAGGATCGAATCCTGGTAAAATCCGTTTTGAGCCTCTTTGTAAATCATTTTATCTTTTTGCAAATTTACCTGAGAATAGAGGGCAGCAGTGATTACTAAAGTAGCCAGAGAAACAATTAGCCTTTTCATGCGATTATTTATTTAAAACAAGAAATATGATGGGATAAAATTACAATAAATATTGAACCCGAATCTGATATGTGCGCATACGAACAAATTATAAAGTTATCGAACACTAATTTAAATTTAATTCAAATAGCATAACTTCAAAAAGATTTGTAATACAATATGTTAGATATTTTGGCACGATAGTAGAACCTGAATAAGCAACCGATTTAAACATGATGATAATGACAAAAATAAATTTAAACCATGAAAACTCTAAAACTTGTTACACTCGTATTCGCAATTGCCTTCTCGAATATTGCTTTTGCCCGCACTACATTTGATCTTCCTGCGGAAACCAACTACATCAACCTGACGGATAATCTTCAGGTGATGACGCCCATCAAACTTTCGCATGACCTGTTCAATACAACCCCGGCGATTTCATTTCCATCAAAAGAAGATACCATTGTGATTGATCTGCAGGAGGTGGTGATAACACAGGGATTTCCGGAGGCTTCGCACGACTGCCTTCAGCGGCAGGTTTCCTATCCTGAATTTGCAAAGAGAGAGCATTTGCAGGGAGTTGTTGCCGTTACAATGCGGTTCAACAGGGAAGGAAATGTCGAGATACTCGATTCGTTCGGCAGCGACCCAAGACTGGAAAGCTATGTACACAACAAACTATCCAACATTCATTTGAAAGATTGCGCCGTACAGATGAACAAACCCTACAACCTGAAGTTCTCTTTCAGGATGATATAAAAGCTATCTATCCCCCTATATATTTCTCTTCATGATCATTTTCCCCCCAGCTTCTTTTGGGGGGTTTTTTTTGTCATGATTTTTAAAAGATGCTTATCTTTGATTCACCAATTATCCTTTTAATAAAATGATATTAATTTTAAATAACAAGGCTTATGAAAGAGATCTACTTCAATCCGGGTGGCGAAAGGCTAAAGAATAGCGCTTGAGTTCTTCGGGATGATTGCCGCAGCTTACGCCATCAAACTTTCGGAAAAAGACAGCAACAAACCTGTTTTTTATCATACCGGCGATAACCTGAACGCCGAAGACGATCAGTATGACCTACCCGCACCCGCAAGTGAGAATGATGGCAGGATATTGAGATTTAGCACTGAGTTTTATGGACTTGATCCAATTAATTTCAAAGAATACAATATTGTGATCAATGTCTTTCAGGGGGATCAGTTTTTGGGCAGCCAAAATGATAAAGGCGCGGTAACAGGCATCACACAGTCGTCACTTCAATTTGTCAAACTTATTGCTAACCTTCAAAATCCGGATGTATGAAAACGAAATTCGCAATGATATCAATTTTGCTGGGGCTACTCCTTCAGCAGGGATTTTCGCAGGATGCAGCCTCCGTAGGCGGTGATCCCATCGGGCAGCATAAATTGAATTTCGCCGTACCCGACCTGCCGGCATTCAAAGCTTTAGGCTCGGAACCCAGCGCCATCCTCCGTCCTTCGACACCGGAGGCTTTTTCGCTGATCTTTTCGGAATTCTACAATGGGAACAACATTAGCCTTCCCGCCAACTTTGCAGCTGAAATTGCACCCTGGATTTTAGCGAAATCAAATAAAATTACCCTCTCGGATTACCATGATCATGCGATGCTGTATAGTTCAAGGCTTTCAATTGGTACAAGCCGCGACAGTGCGAACAACTATAATTTCGCCGTTGGATTGCGTTTTTCGGTGATTGACAAGGGTGACCTAAAGAATGATCCTGTTTTTCTTGCGATGCTGATTGATAAACTAAAGAATCACCTTGCTGAGAAAGAGAAGATCAGGGATCAGTACCTCTTTGACAATGATATTACTGAGGAAGAATATGCCAACCATCCGGAATTGGTTGAGGGGGAGGTTGCCAAACTGATGCAGGGCGATATTGATAAGGAAATTGAAACCATGAAAAAGCTGTACAAGGAGGTGAACTGGAACCGTGAAAAAATGGATATTGCTTTTGCAACCGTAGGTTATGCGACGGATTCCCTTGGGAGCAACATGGGGTTCAGGTCGTTCGATGGATGGATTTCGTACGCTTTGCCTGTGTTCAGGATGAAGGCAAAGAATGAAACGGCTGAACCCACGCTGAAGAAATATGCCGGACAGTTGCTCCTGGGTGGCAACATCAAAGCGTATGAAAGCCGGCTGGACCAGAAAACCTATTTCAATGCTTTCGTGAATACGAGGCTGTACGCCGGAACGAACAGGATAAAGGGATTTGGAGAGCTTCAGTACAGCTATCTCCAGTTTGAGGAATCGAATCACCTGCTGATGACGCTGGGAGGAGAGATCAACCCGGTGGATGGCATCTGGCTGGAGTTCTATGCGGGTATGGAGCGAAACACAAACCTTAATATCAACAGTTCGGTTGCACGGTTCAACCTGCGGTTCACTATTCCGGAGAAGTTTAATCTCTTCTAACCCAATACACGGGAGCATGGAGCAGGGAGTCAGG
>CAWJBC010000008.1:0-53566 GCA_963840975.1 uncultured Bacteroidales bacterium
TGAATGGGATAAAATACAAGCAAAGCTGGAAGCACCGGCTGGCAGAGAAAAACTGTGGTCGCTCAATGAAATGGAAAGAACCGGTGGCGAACCCGATGTGGTTGGTGCAGATAAAACGACGGGCGAATACATTTTTTATGATTGCTCCCCGGAAACTCCTAAAGGCCGCAGAAGTGTTTGTTACGACCGCGAAGGGCTGGAATCAAGGAAAGAACATAAACCGGAAAATAATGCTATGGATATGGCTGCTGCCATGGGCATTGAGCTTTTATCGGAAGAACAATACCGCGAATTGCAGGAACTTGGAAATTTCGATACCAAAACATCGAGCTGGGTGAAAACACCTGCTGCCATCAGGAAGCCCGGTGGCGCCCTCTTTGCCGATTTCCGCTACGGCCGGGTCTTCGTGTATCACAGCAGTGCGCCCTCTTACTATGGAAGCAGGGCTTTCCGAGGATGGCTGAGGGTTTGAGTTTTGCCCGCTACCTACTAACTACTCTGTACTAACTACTAAATATTTCCCTATCTTTGAACCGGTGGTGAGGGGGGTGGGCGGATAAAACACTCAGAAGTTAGCGGCAAGCATATTTGACGATTCAACTAATTGAAAAACGTTGTGTATGAAAAAAACAACAAAAATTATATTTGGAGTTATTGCTATACTGATATTAATACTTGGAGTTTTATGGATAGCATTTAATGTTTTGTTAAGGGAGCCTGCTGACTGGAAATTTATACAATCTGTTGGAGGTATTCGGACAGAGATGCCATTAGAAACGGAAGATGGATTTTACTTGCCTGTGATTTGTGATGTTTCTGGATTTGACTCTGTGACAATAAAACCTACAATAATAAATTCTGCAATCTCTTGTTTGAAAGTTAAAGTAAAGATTGATAAAAATAAAATTTATTTAAAGGTTGTTACAGGCATAGCAATTTCAAAGAATGATGACTGTATATGTAAGGCTGTTAATATAGGACATTTGGAGTTTGGAACATACGAAGTATATTATGTTGACAAATCTACAAGCGAACATAAGATCGGTCAATTTACAATAGAAAACAAATTTGAAAAATATAAAAATGTAAATGCAAGCCGCTAACAAAGGCTCAAACCCCGCCGTCCCAACTCTTGTCTGCACCCTTCAGCCCAGTAGACTGCTGACAGGTTAAGCGCCCCCCAATTTCAAATTTCCACTTTCCCCATCTAACTACTAACTACTCTGTACTAACTACTATTAAACTTTTTCCCTATCTTTGAACCGCTGGTTTAGGGGCAGCAGCGGATAAACAGTATAAAATATACGGATAAAACGAGTTGTAAGTAATGTAGAATTAAAATCCTAGTCACAAATCATTTATATGACAAAAGGAGAAAAAATTAACCTATTCTTTTCTTTTTTATCGGTTCTTTCATTGATAACCGCCTTCGTCCTTAATTACTTCAGAACAGAGTTATTTGACGTAATAAAAGGATATGCGCCTCATAATTTTGGATTTAATGTGATTTATTTTTTGCCTCTTGTTTTTTTAAGTTTTTTGTCTGCATTTGTATCGCTTGTCTGGCTGAATAATCAATGGAAAAGAAGGCAAAATAAAAAGCTCAAATGGTTAACAATGATACTTAGCATGCCGGCAGTGTGTTGTTTTTTCTTAGGGATAATTGAGATATTTATGATAATGCGACAACATTAAGTTTAATGCACAACTTACAACCCCGTTGGGCAAAGTCTGTGACTTCGTCCTGAGTAAAAATCCCGCTCTCCCAACTCTTCTCTGCACCCTTCACCGTAGTAGACTGCTGACAGGTTAAGCCCCCCAATTTCCACTTTCCCCATCTAACTACTCTGTACTCACTACTATTAAACTTTTTCCCTGTCTTTGAACCCGGGGTAGGTGATATCACATAAAAAAATGCCGGTTCTTTTGGATGAAATGAAAATTTAATAAATTTGACAGTTCAAAAACAGGACATGAAACAGGAACCCTCACACTATTTTTTGAATTTACTAAGTAGGAAAGTGAATTTTATTCCCGTATATATCCCTATACGGAATGGAAATAGGAAAAAAGTTCCTGTTATAACAATGTTATTATTCATGGTCTTGTAATAGAAATTAAAAAGTTCTTTGGATATTGATAAAACATAGTGGTTCTCAAAGGCCACGCAGGAAAGGTTTTGCCCCAGCGAAGCACGGCCACCCCTGGCTGATACACAGCCAACCCTGACTCAACACGGCCTGCCGCACAATCTATCAAAGCACGGCCAGCGCAACAGGCTAACGCTCATCCCAACCCCACCACCGAAACTCATCAACCGCACAGGGTCAAAACCTTTGCAGACGCACGGGCTTAGTGATGATACCACGAATTAATAACAGCCCATCATAGCCCATATCCGGCTTTTGGGTCATCAAGAAAAATATTTGTAGATTTGAACATTATTGAAATCAATGAACATAAGAGTAAAAAACGACTACGGGCTATATGGGCAAAACGTTATTATTCATGGTCTTTTAATGATATTAAAAAGTTCTTTGGATATTGATAAAACATAGTGGTTCTCAAAGGCCACCGCAGGAAAGGTTTTGCCCCAGCGAAGCACGGCCACCCCTGGCTGATACACAGCCAACCCTGACTCAACACGGCCTGCCGCACAATCTATCAAAGCACGGCCAGCGCAACAGGCTAACGCAAACCCAACGCCACCACCGAAACACAACAACCCACAGGGTCAAAACCTTTGCAGACGCACGGGCTTAGTGATGATACCACGAATTAATAACAGCCCATCATAGCCCATAGCCGGCTTTTGGGTCATCAAGAAAAATATTTGTAGATTTGAACATTATTGAAATCAATGAACATAATAGTAAAAAACGGCTACGGGCCATATGGGCAAAACGTTGTAGCGCATTTTAAAAAGACAGCATGACACGAAATTTAACATTATTACTAATCATTTTGACAACGATAAGTTGTTCAAATCAAAACGGACAAAATATGAGCATTTTCAAAAAGATTTTTGGTAAAAAAGAGACTAAAAAAGAATTCACTCAAGAAGAGTATAATAAGGATTACGAATTAAAAATGGCTGGATTGGAAAATGTTTTAGGTAAGTATAATTTGGTTGGACATGCTATAATTCCATTAGGTGGAGCAGTTGATATGTATTATTTCCCAAATGGAATTAAGGGAACTGGATTTGCAACAATGGAATTGCTTAAACCTGATGGAACAGGTCCTATCCCAAACCGACTAGGAACATATGAATTAGTAGCCTTTACAAAGCTTGATTATGTCCAAGACACAGTAGATACAAATCCATTTAATTTAATTGAAAGACATATTTGTGGGATTCTTACTGGGATTGGATTTTATTCGTCCCAAGCAAAATTGGAACCTTTTGAAACTTGTGAATTACCACAAAACGAATGGGAACCTAATCTATGCTTGATATTTGATGAGTATAAACCTGACGGAAAAGAATTTAAAATTGGAGACAAAAAACATGGACTTTTATTAATAATGGAAGTTCATAGAGACGAAATGGATTTTGCAATGGCCAATGGGACAGGTAAATTGATTGAGAAACTTAAGGAAAAGGGATATTATCCATATTCAGATTTAAATAGAGAATCAGTGATAAAATGAATAAAAAACGCGCTACAACACACAATATAAAACAGTTGGGGTTCAGTGGTTTGCGAGCGTTTATTCTCGCATTAACTCTTTCCTCGGTGGATAAAGACGCACTCCGAAAACCCAACCGTTTCATATTGTCAAACGTTAAACCCTCCCCCCAATTTCCCTTTCAACACTGATTCCTCCATTTCTCACTGTTACTTTTTTCACAAAAAACTTGACATCGCCCTTCCGGTTTTGTATATTTGCATCATCAACACCACAAAACAAAATCGATCATTGAAATCATGATAAAATTTTCCACAGGGATATTGGGATACGTAAGCTTAATGCTGTGATCGCCACAGAGCCATTCCGACGCATCCGATTAACGTTGTGGTGGCCACAGAGTCATTCCGACCTATCCGATTAACGTTGTGGTGGCCACAGAGTCATTCCGACGCTATCCGATTAACGTTGTGGTGGCCACAGAGCCATTCCGACCTATCAGATTAACGTTGTGGTGGCCACAGAGCAATTCCGACCTATCAGATTAACGTTGTGGTGGCCACAGAGCCATTCCGACGCATCAGATTAACGTTGTAACGGTTACAGAACCATTCCGAAGCATCCGATTAACGCTGTAACGGTTACAGAGCCATTCCGACCTATCCGATTAACGTTGTAATGGTTACAGCACCATTCCGACGCATCCGATTAACGTTGTAGTGTCCCTCCTGCACAATTATTTCATAACCATGCTGGAAAAGGTCGAAGATATTAGAGGACAGACGTTAGATATTAGAGGTTAGGTGTTAGACTAGAAAAACAAGCGACCGGAAGCCTGCCTGATGAAAAGG
Organism: uncultured Bacteroidales bacterium; assembly: GCA_963840975.1. Taxonomy (GTDB): domain Bacteria; phylum Bacteroidota; class Bacteroidia; order Bacteroidales; family JAADJA01; genus JAADJA01. The sequence continues at coordinate 4,485 of CAWJBC010000008.1, forward strand.
TGGGCTTTTTGGTTTAGAGAGAAAGAAAATGGTTATTTTTGGGAGATTCTTTCGCCCGCCGGAGGGTGGGCGGGAATGGTGAAGGAAGGGGGAAAGAAAAGTGATGGAATGTAGTAAAACTCAATATTGATAATTATAATTCAAATGATTAGAATTGAAACATTATTGTTGTTAATATTTTCTTCAAGCTTTTTAAATGGACAAAACCTATATAGAAGTTACTATCCTGATAGCATTTTGTATTCTCAAAAAATAGAATTACCCTCATACGAGAATGATTTTATTATCGATATTTCATTCTATTATGAAACTTGGGATCAAGGTGGTACTATATCCGGCACTCTTCTAATTGAATTAAATGATACACTTTACGGTGCCCAGGATAAAAGTTTTTTTATTGAAAACCTATTACCAAATTATAGGCATCAGGAGAATGAGGAGAAAGTTGCCAAATTAGACTTTACAATAAATATTCTTTCTGAAACTACTTACTTCGATTCAATTATTCGGTATCGCCATTGTTGGGGATTCCCAAAATATGATTTAAATAATATAAAAATAGAAAAAATTGATACCACCTTTCTTTTCATAAATCAAGAAATGGATTTTAACTATTGTTGTAGTTTAGAAGGTGAACCCCCTGATTTAGCTAATCCACCTCATTTTAAAGTATATTATTTCTTTGATAAGGGAAAACTAATTTATAAGTATGACTTTTGTGCTGACGATAAAACTCATGGTTTTAATTATATGTTTATAGAATTCTATAAAATAGAAGATAAATTAAAGTTTCTTAATAAACTTGAATAGGACCTCCGTTGGTCGAATTCTGTGACTTCGTCCTGAGTAAAAGTTATTCTCAACATAACCAAAATAAAGGTAATTGATGCGGGTAAGCATCACTTGTGCTGGCAAAAAGACCATCTAAAATCTAACGTCTAAAATCTAATCTCATATTTCCCAATTCAACCCCTATATTTTCTACCTTTGCTCTCCAAATTAATTTACCGTTATGGACTTTTTCAATGTACTGTCAAAATACTGGAATGCCTTATATCCCGGTGAATCGCCCGAACAACTCAGTGAGTTTATTTCAGAGATTCAGAAAACAAAACATGCCATCGCATTCCCCAATCACAAACCCGAATGGTACAAGGATGCTGTGGTTTATTCGGTGTATGTGGATCAGTTCAACCACGATTTTAAAGGATTATCGGCAAAGTTGGATTACCTTCAGGATCTGGGCGTAAATTGCCTGTGGCTGCTGCCGATCCTCGATTCACCCATGAAAGATGCCGGTTTCGACATCCGCCATTACGACCGCATCCGGACCGAATTGCTGGGATTGAAAGCAAATTCACCGGTTGAAGAGCAAAGGCGGTCATTCCGCGATTTTCTTGCCGAAGCCCATAAGCGGGGATTAAAAGTTATTTTTGATATTGCCATCAACCATACTTCCGATGAGCATCCGTGGTTCCTGCAGTCAAGAGAGTCGGAGGATAATCCTTACCGTGATTATTATATCTGGTCGAAGGATACAAACCTTTACAAAGATGCCCGCATCATTTTTGAAGGCTTGTGCGAAAGCAACTGGCAAAAAGATGGCGAATGGTATTATTTCCACCGGTTTTTTGAGTTTCAGCCCGATCTGAATTTTAAAAATCCCCAGGTGCTGATCGAAATGACAAGGAATTTCCTTTACTGGCTTACGCAGGGCGTGGATGGTTTCAGGGCGGATGCCATTCCCTATCTCTGGAAAGAGGACGGAACCACCTGCGAAAATCACCCGACCACGCATACTGTAGTGAAGTTTTTCAGGGCAGTGCTGGATTATGTGCGTCCGCATACGCTTTTACTTGCCGAAGCCTGCCAGAAACCGAATGAAGTGATTAAATATTTCGGCAATGGCGATGAATGCAATGCAGGATATCATTTCCCGCTGATGCCTATGATCTTTAAATCGCTGGCAGCAAAAAGCAGTGAACCGGTAACATCTATACTGAGCACGGCTGTTACGCCTGTCATACCTGAATCGGCACAATGGTTTACGTTTCTGCGTTGCCACGACGAATTGAGCCTGGAGCTTGTTTATGTTTCGGAAGAAGACCGGAAATACATACATGAAAATTATTGTCACCAGCCTTTGTGGGATTTCAGGCTGGGTCAGGGTGTGGCTGCGAGGTTATCGGAGTTGATGGAACGAAACCCGCAAAAGATCGGGCTGGCTTATTCCATTATGCTCACCCTTCCCGGAACGCCGATTATTTATTACGGGGATGAATTCGGAGCACTCAATGACGAAGCCAATTACAGGGAAATGATCAAACTTACGGGTAAAGACGACACCCGTTTTCTTGTGAGAGGAAAAATAGACTGGAACAAAACAGAGAATGAACTGCAGCATCCGGAATCCCTGTCTGCAAAGGTTTATAAGCAAGTCAGGAACATGGTTAATACAAGGAATCATTTCGGTTGTTTTGGAAGGGGAAAGATTGAATGGCTGTCGTTGGTTGATAAAAACAATAAACCATTGGACGAAATACTTGTTTATGTCAGGACGGATGAAAAAGATGAACTTCTGATCGTTCAGAATTTATCTGAATCGAAGGTAATCGCAAAATTACCTGGGGAATCTAAAAAATAAATCATGGACTAATGTTTTGGATAACACACTGGTAATTGATAAAAATGATGATACAATTTCACTTCCTCCATTATCCTATTTCTGGCTATCAGAAAAGAAAAGCTAATTATATATTTTAGAAAATTTGGTATGCCAATTAATATTCCTGAAACAGATAAAAAGAGGGTTGTGATTGCAGGGGCAGGATTTGCCGGTCTTACATTGGCCCGCAAACTGGTAAAGCTTGAAATGCAGGTTATTTTGTTAGACCGGAATAATTACCATCAGTTTCAGCCTTTGTTTTACCAGGTTGCAACGGCAGGCCTCGAACCCAGCGCTATTTCATTTCCGTTGAGGAAAATTTTCCAGGGGGTTGAGAATATTCATATCCGTATGGCAGAGGTTCAGTTTGTTGACCCTGCCGAAAAAAAGGTTATGACGGATTTGGGTTATGTATGGTACGATTACCTTGTGCTGGCAATGGGAGCCGAAACCAATTTCTTCGGGATGAAGCATTTGGAAGAGAAGGCAATTTCGATGAAATCAGTTGGAGAAGCGCTTTATCTTCGCAACCGCATACTCGAAAATTATGAAGCTTCGCTGATTACAAGAGACAGGGTAGAAAGGGAAGGATTGCTCAACATCGCTATCGTGGGCGGCGGACCTACAGGTGTGGAAGTTGCAGGAGCCCTGGCAGAAATGAAACGTTATGTTCTTCCAAAAGACTACCCTGAACTGAACTTTGGCGAGATGAAGATATTCCTGTTGGAGGCAGGTCCTCGTTTGTTAAACGCCATGTCAGAACCGTCATCGGCTAAAGCATTCGAATATCTGAAAAAGCTTGATGTCGAAATTATGACCAGTTCCATCGTTACTGACTATGATGGGGATTATGTCACAATTTTGAACGAGCCTCCCATTCATTCCAAAACACTGATCTGGGCAAGTGGGATTATTTGCCACCGAATAATTGGTTTGGACGATAAGGTTTATGACAAAAAGAACCGGATAAAAGTGAGATCAGTTTAACAGGGTAGATGGATATGAAAATGTGTTTGCCATTGGTGATATTGCAGTAATGAAAACTGAAAGATACCCTGACGGACATCCTCAGGTAGCGCCGGTAGCCATGCAACAAGCGAGACTTTTATTTAAGAATTTCAAACGGATGAAAAACGGTAGTGATCCTCTTTTCGCCTTCAGGTATGTTGATAAGGGTTCGCTTGCTACTATCGGCAGAAACCTTGCCATTGCCGATTTTCCATTTATCCGGTTGAAAGGATTCATAGCATGGATTATTTGGATGTTTGTACACTTAATGTCCATCGTTGGAGTTAAAAACAAGTTGCTTATATTCCTTGATTGGGTTTGGAATTATTTGACTTACGATCAATCACTTCGGTTGATCATCAGGCAGAAGGCGAGGAGCAGAGAAGATGGCAATAAATAAAGATAAAATTTAATTTATTTAAGAATAAAAAAATATGGATAAATATTCATTTGATGCAGTAATTTTTGATTTGGATGGTGTCATCACCAAAACGGCACTTGTACATAGTTCAGCATGGAAAAAAATGTTCGATGAATATCTTTCTGATCGTGCAAAAAAATCAGGAGAACCTTTTCACGAATTCAGCCATGAAAAAGATTACCTGCCTTATGTGGATGGCAAACCGAGATATAAAGGGGTTGAATCTTTTCTTCAGTCAAGAGGAATCAATATTCCTTTTGGCGATCCGGGGGATGAACCTGGCAAAGAGACAATCTGCGGATTGGGTAACCGGAAAAATGAAGCCTTCAATGAAGTTCTTCAGCGGGATGGTGTTGAAGTGTATGAGTCAACGGTCAGTCTTATCAGGGAATTAATTGAAAATGGGATCAGTGTGGGTGTTGCTTCATCCAGCAAAAATTGTAAAGCAGTGTTAGAGAGGGCAGGTATTCTGGATCTGTTTGAAACCCGTGTGGATGGCGAAGTTTCTGTGGATCTTGGTTTGAAGGGTAAGCCCGAACCCGATATTTTTACAACTGCCGCTGATAATCTCTGGGCTCATTATGACAAATCGGTTGTGGTTGAAGATGCTGTTTCAGGTGTTCAGGCAGGCGCAAAGGGCAATTTTGGTTTAGTGTTAGGTATCGCACGCGAAGAAAATGAAAAGGAACTGAAGACTAATGGTGCTGATATCGTAGTTAAAGATATTGATGAAATCGGGCTAACGGGAATTGAAAAGTGGTTTGCGGAAGGGATTGAAAAGGACAACTGGAGCATTACTTACAATGATTATGTTCCGGAAAAAGAAAAAACGAGAGAGACTTTGCTCACCATTGGGAACGGTTATTTTGGGACACGGGGAGCAATGGAAGAAACCGATGCGGGTGACCATAATTATCCCGGAACCTATATTGCAGGTTTGTACAACAGGTTGGTTTCAAAAGTAGGTGACCGGGATGTCGAAAATGAAGATTTTGTGAACTGTCCCAATTGGCTGAAAATTCAGGTGAACCTGAACTTCGATAGTCCTGTTGATATCAACCAGACAAAGATTGTTGAAATAGAAAGAAAATTAGACCTAAAATCTGGTTTGTTCACACGATCAATGATTATCCGGGATGAAAGAGATCGACAAACCATGATAGTGTCGAAACGACTTTGCCAGCATGGATAACCCTCATCTTGCAGCAACGACTTATGAGGTTACGCCATTGAATTACTCGGCGCATTTTACTTTCCAAACCGGCATCAACGGTGCTATCATCAATGATGGCGTTGTCCGCTACCGGCAATTGAACCAGCGGCATTTAAAACCTGTTAAAACAGGAACTTCAGGTAAAATTGCCTATTTGGTTGTCGAAACCACCCAATCTGCTGTAAAAGTTGCTGAAGCATATAAAATAAATATTTCTCTTGATGGAAAAATGATTGAACCCGATAGCTTTCATGTAGAAAACCCGGGTGAGATTTATTCCCGGTTTACCATTGAAGCAGTTAAAAAAGAAACCATCACAATTGAAAAAATAGTTTCAGTTTACACTTCTCAATCCTGGGATGGCGATGATCCGCTTAAAAGTGCTATTGCTGTTTTAGGGCAAACACCGGATTTTAAATCAATGCTCAAATCAAGCGCAGCAAAATGGGATGAAATTTGGGCGAAAGTTGATGTGAAGATAGAAGGAGACCGGCTGGCGCAAAAACTATTACGGCTCCATCTTTACCACCTGATTATTTCGCTTTCTCCCCACAACGCAGGGATTGACGCAAGTATTACCGCTCGTGGCTTGCACGGTGAAGCCTACCGGGGTCACATTTTCTGGGACGAACTTTTTATTCTGCCCTTCTATAACATTCATTTCCCGGAGGTAGCAAAAGCTACTTTGATGTATCGTTATCACCGTTTAGATGCTGCCCGAAAGTATGCAAAAGAATACGGATACCAGGGAGCAATGTTCCCCTGGCAAAGCGGAAGCGATGGGAGGGAGGAAACCCAGGTGGTCCACCTTAACCCATTAACAGGAAAATGGGGCGATGATTACAGTTCATTGCAGCGACATGTTTCATTAGCCGTTGCATACAATATCTGGCAATATTTTCATGTAACTGAAGATACCGGCTTCATGGAAAAATATGGCGCTGAAATGTTTCTTGAAATTTGCCGTTTTTGGGCAAGCAAAGCTAAACTCAATCCTGTGACAGGCAGATATGAGATAAAAAATGTTATGGGCCCGGATGAATTCCACGAAAAGTATCACGGATCTGATGAAGGTGGTTTGAAAGACAATACCTATACCAATCTTATGACGGTTTGGGTATTTGGCAGAGCATTCGATATCCTGGAGAAATTAGGCGACAGAAAAAAAGAGATTTTGGAAAAAATCCATCTTTCAGATCAGGAACTTTCACAATGGAATGAGATTTCAAAAAAAATCAATATTGTCATCAGCGACGATATTCTGGCGCAATACGATGGTTACCTTGACCTGAAGGAACTGGATTGGGATTATTACAGGAAAAAACATGGAAATATTTACCGCATGGATCGTTTACTGAAAGCGGATGGAAAGGAAGCAGATGAATTCAAGGTGGCAAAACAGGCTGATACGCTGCAAATTTTTTATAACCTCGACGAAAAGGTTGTAACCGACATGCTCAATAATCTTGGGTATAAATTAACAGAAAATTATCTGGCAAAAAACCTTGAATACTACTTGCAGCGCACCTCTCACGGATCAACACTCAGCAGGGTGGTTCATGCCCAGCTTGCCAATATGATCAACGACAAAAAGCTGAGTTGGGAGTTGTATCTGGATGCACTAACCAGCGATTATTCCGATATCCAGGGCGGAACAACCGGCGAAGGAATCCACGCTGGCGTTATGGCTGGAACAGTGCTGATTGCCCTGCAATCTTTTGCCGGATTAAATCTAAAAGGGGACATTGTAAAGTTTGAACCACATCTTCCTGAACATTGGAGAAAAGTTGAATATAATTTCAATTTTAAAAATGTAAAATACAATTGTAAGGTTACACCCGAAACACTTTCAGTGACCACGCAAAACGGTTCCGGTGAAGATGTTCAATTAATGGTTAATGGTCAGCAACAATTTGTTATTAATGAAATAGATAATATTTTTGTCCTCAAAAATTAAATGGAAATATTATGTTAGGAGATATATTGTTAATTCAGGAAAAGCATAAAAAAGCAGGAGAAGATATCATTCAAAGGATTCTGAAACAAAAAAAAGACAAATTCATTGTAGCAATTTCCGGTGAGTCAGGCTCCGGTAAATCGGAGCTGGCGCATGTGATTGCCAGGGGACTTAGAAAGCATGGAATTATGGCAAAGCCCCTTCACACGGACAATTATTATAATTCCGATCCACTTAAAAGAAAAGCGTGGAGGGTTGAAAATGGAATTGAAAAAGTGGTGGGTTACAATGAATACCTCTGGGATGAAATTCACCAGAATATTGATGATTTCAAAAACAATCGTAAGTCGGAAATGCCCTGCGTGGATTTGGTTACTGAGCAGGTTGACAGGCTGATTACTGATTTCTGCACTGTAGATATGTTGGTGGTGGATGGGCTTTATTCCATAAAAACCAAAGAGGCTGATCTGAGAATTTTTATCGAACTCACTTATCTTGAAACAAAGGAAAAACATACCAAAGACTCACGTGGTAAAGAAGTGATGGATGAGGTACGCTGGGCGATTCTGGGTCAGGAACACAAAATGGTTCAGTCATTAAAACCTTTAGCTGACCTTCTGATTACAAAAGATTATGAGGTAGTGGAAGCAAGATAAACCAATCAGGTTATTTCTGTGTTGACTTTATATCCAGAATATCTTTCACAAAGATGGTGCTGATAGCCCCAAGTATCATAAACACCCCTGCCATGATCAGCGTCAGTTGTGGATCATCATTGAAAATATAACGTAGTATCAATCCACCAAAAATTCCATTCACGATTTGAGGTATTGTGATGGACATATTGAATAACCCCATGAACATCCCCATTTGTCTGGGCGGAATAGAATTGGCTAACATGGCATAAGGCATTGCAAGAATGCTGCCCCAGGCAATACCGATTCCGATCATAGGGATAATTAATAACTGATGTGTCGGAATAATGTAAAACGATAAAAAGGACAATCCACCAATTGTGAGGGCAAGGGCATGGGTGCGTTTTCGCCCGATCCTTGCCGCAACTTTCGGCAACAACAATGCAATTACAGCCGAAACACCATTATAAACCCCAAAGAGAATGCCTACCCAGTTACCGGCAGTTTGATATTCCATTGAATAAGGATCCGTTGTGCCAAAAAAATGTTTTGCTACAGCAGGAGTTGTGAACACCCACATCGAAAACAAGGCAAACCACGAAAAGAATTGTACCAGCAACAACTGCCACATGGTTTTTGGAATTTTAATTTTGGTTTCTACTTTATCAGAATCACCTTCTTCACGGTAAAAATCCGGAGGATATTCTTTTGTTGAAGCTACCGTCCAGATGATAGTAGAGAGCAAAACGGCAGCGCCAAAATAAAAAGAAACCGTAACATTGGCTGGAACCAACCCTTTGCTCGAAGCTTCTGTGGGAACACCAAACCAATTTCCCAAAATATAGGGTAACCACGAACCTACCACAGCCCCAATTCCGATCAGTAATGTCTGCATCGAGAAACCAAGTGTGTGCTGTTCGTCAGGAAGTTTATCTGCAACAAGCGCCCTGAATGGTTCCATCGAAATGTTGATGGACGCATCCATGATCATGAGCAATCCGCCACCGATGAACATGGGTGCTATAATGCTTGCCAAATGAGGCGCATTCGGCATCAGGATGAGTGCAATACTCGTCAGGAATGCACCCACAAGGAAATAGGGTCTTCTTCTACCAAACCTGTTCCATGTCCGGTCACTGAAATAACCTATGATGGGTTGAACGATCATTCCAGTTATGGGTGCCACCAGCCAGAACCAGCTAAGATGGTGCACATCTGCGCCAAAAGTTTGCAATATACGTGATGCATTGGCATTTTGCAAAGCAAAGCCAAACTGGATACCTAAAAATCCGAAACTCATGTTCCAGATTTGCCAGAATGATAAACGGGGTTTTTGTTTCATTGAAGATGAATTTTGAAAACCGCCAAATTTAAGAATAATTTTTAGAGTTTTTGATAACCAAAAAGAGGCTGTTCATATTTGAACAACCTCCTCGCTTCTGTACCCGGGGCGGGACTTGAACCCGCACGACCGCAATGGCCATTGGATTTTAAGTCCAACGTGTCTACCAGTTCCACCACCCGGGCAACATTTCAAAAAAATGTCTCTCGCGATAGAGAGACGTTTTGCTTTGAGCGAAAGACGGGATTCGAACCCGCGACCCTAACCTTGGCAAGGTTATGCTCTACCAACTGAGCTACTTTCGCTTGTTTCAATTTGGGAGTGCAAATATATATTATTTTTAATTTTCCAATCAAATTATTTTCCAATTATTTTCCCAACAATTTTTTTATCTCGTTCAGTTTCATCAATGCCTCTACCGGCGTAAGGGTATTGATGTCTGTGTTCAGGATGTCTTCTTTGATCTGTTGCAGTAACGGGTCGTCCAATTGAATAAAACTTAACTGGAACTGATCGTGCTGGTGTTTGATCTTTTTTGCCTGCTTCTTAAGTTCATCGCTGCTATGTGTTTTTTCAAGTACCAACAGCAATTCTTTGGCTCTTTCTACCACCTTTGCCGGCATTCCTGCCATCTGTGCCACATGGATTCCAAAACTGTGTTCACTTCCGCCGGGTATTAGTTTTCTGAGAAAGATAATCTGGTTATTGATCTCTTTTATAGAAATATGGTGGTTTTTGATACGATTAAAGCTTGATGCCATTTCGTTCAATTCGTGGTAGTGTGTAGCAAATAAAACTTTGGCTTTATAAAGCTTGTGTTCATGCAAGAAATTCTGCAATCGCCCAGGCAATTGAAATACCATCGTAAGTGCTGGTTCCTCTGCCAATTTCGTCTAACAAAATGAGGCTTCGGTTTGAAATGTTGTTAAGGATACTGGATGTCTCATTCATTTCGACCATGAAGGTGGATTCGCCGGAAGAAATATTATCTGAAGCGCCAACTCGTGTAAATATTTTATCTACGATTCCTATTTTAGCTGATGCAGCAGGTACAAAACTGCCAATCTGAGCCATCAGGACAATTAATGCTGTTTGCCGTAGCAAGGCTGATTTACCTGACATGTTCGGTCCTGTGATGATCAGTATTTGTTGGGTTTCAGTATCGAGGAACAAATCGTTTGGTACAAATTCTTCCCCAATGGGCATTTGGGTTTCAATAACCGGATGGCGGCCTTTTTTTATTTCAAGTGAATAGGAGTCGTTAATTTCCGGTTTTACATAGTTATTATTCCTTGCCGAAACAGCAAAAGACAGTAAAACATCTAATTTTGCTACAACCTGGGCGTTGAGTTGAATAGGTTCAATATATTCAGCAAGACTCTGCACAAGTTCGTTGTATATCTTGCTCTCGATGGTTAATATCTTTTCCTCAGCGCCTAAAATTTTTTGTTCATAGTCCTTTAACTCTTCAGTAATATAGCGTTCTGAGCCTGTAAGGGTTTGTTTCCTGTGCCATTCAGGAGGCACTTTATCTTTATGCGTATTGGTGACTTCGAGGTAATAACCAAAAACATTATTGTAGCCGATTTTTAATGATGGGATACCCGTGTTGGCTATTTCCCTCTGTTGAATTTGTATTAAATAATCTTTTCCAGAATAAGCTATTTTTCTAAGATCGTCCAGCTCTTCCGAAATACCTGATGCTATAACGTTACCTTTATTGATCTGAGAAGGAGGATCAGAATTCAGGGATTGATGAATTTGCTGAGCCATCACGGATAAAGGATTTAACTGCTCTATTAGTTTGGCTACCGGCATATTTCCTGAATTGGAGATTGCTGATTTTATCTTTTGAATCGAGATAAGCGACTCTTCAATTTTCAGTACTTCCCGGGGATTGATCTTACCCACCGAAACTTTTGATATCAAACGCTCCAAATCGCCGATTACTTTTAAATGAATTTGCAGAGTTTCTACCAGGTCAAAATTTTTAATAAAAAAGTCTACAATATCGTATCTCTCTTCAATGGGTTGTTTGTTTTTTAAAGGGAGAACCAGCCACCGTTTCAGAAGCCTTGAACCCATCGGGGAAATGGTATTATCAAGGACGTCAATTAAAGTAACCGCTTTTTCATTGGCTGACGAAATCAATTCAAGGTTTCGGATGGTAAACCGGTCGAGCCATACATAATGTTCTTCTTCAATTCTTGAAATCGTTGAAATATGTCTGATTCGTTCATGGTGGGTTTCGTTAAGATAATGTAAAATAACCCCGGCAGCAACAATTCCCAGTTTGTATTCCTCGATTCCAAAACCTTTCAGCGAGGATGTCTTAAAATGTTTGAGTAATAAATCGGTAGCGAAATCAGGCGTAAAAATCCATTGTTCATAAGTTTGTGTGAAATGTTTTTCCCCAAACATTTGATGAAAGCTTGAAAGTTTTTCCCGTTGGATAATTATTTCGCTTGGTTTCAGGCTTTGAATGAGTTTATCAATGTATTCATTATTTCCCTGGGCTACGAAAAATTCACCCGTTGAAATATCCAGAAAGGAAATGCCACTTATTTTTTCCTGAAGGTCGAGGCAGGCTAAAAAATTATTTTCGGAATGGTTCAGAACATTGTCATTATAGGTCACGCCGGGAGTTACCAATTCCGTAACTCCACGTTTCACTATTTTTTTTGTAAGCTTTGGATCTTCCAGTTGATCGCAAATGGCAACCCGATGACCAGCTCTGACAAGTTTAGGAAGGTAAGTATCCAAAGAATGGTGTGGAAATCCGGCTAATTCAATAAATGTTGCTTTCCCATTTGCACGCCTGGTCAACACTATGCCCAAAATCTTTGAGGTCTTGATCGCATCCTCACCAAATGTTTCATAGAAATCGCCCACCCTGAAAAGCAGCAATGCATCAGGGTGTTTTGCCTTGATAGCATTAAATTGCTTCATCAACGGGGTTTCTGCTATTTCTTTTTGCAACGGCATTATTTGAATCTGTTCAGCAAAAATATAACTATAATCAGTAATTTCTGATAAAAATAATTCACAGTTTGATTCGGGTTGTTAATTTTGCGGCTGATGAGAAAACTTAAAAACGACGAACTGAACAGGATAACAGCAAATGAGTTCAAAAAAGCTCAAAAAATTCCTGTTGTTATAATTCTTGATAACATTCGAAGTCTGAATAATATTGGTTCTGTTTTCAGAACGGCTGATGCTTTTAGGATAGAGAAGATATTGCTGTGTGGAATTTCGGGCAAACCACCTCACCGCGAGATTCACAAGACTGCACTGGGCGCAACCGATTCGGTGAACTGGGAATATTTTGAAAAAACAATAGATGCAATTGCTGGTTTGAAAAAAACAGGATATTCAATTGTTGCCATTGAACAAATGGATAACAGTATCAACCTGAACAAATATAAACCCAAAGGTGACGAAAAGATAGCTTTGATATTTGGAAATGAAATCAATGGTATTTCTGATAATATAGAAGAGTACATAGATTTGTGTATTGAGATTCCTCAATTTGGGACAAAACATTCTTTCAATGTTGCGGTAAGTGCCGGGATTGTCCTATGGCATTTATACTTCAGCCGTAATGTCTAAAAAAAAGAAAAGACCGCGTTGTGCGGTCTTTCTACTCCCATAAAAAATTATCAGATGTGTTTATTTTATTACATTCTGGAAGTCAGGATTGCTATAGTATTTCAAAAACTCGCGGTCATCCTTGGTAATCGCTCTGTAAGATGGATCCTCACTGATCGCTTTCTTTAAATTTTCAAATACAGCGTTATCATTGCTTGTACGTGCACCAATGATGGCTTGCAGGTAATACACTTCAGGTGTTTTATCTGCACAATTTAAAGTTGAAGTTGCAGCATTGTAATTACCACTCAAAACATGAGCCAGCGCTAAATTATAATCACATTTAACTGTTCCAAATGAATTAATGGCTCCATTGTAATTTCCATCAGCAATTTTCACAATACCCATGTTATAGCTTACGTCAACACCTTGTTTCTGAGCAGCAAGATAATCCGCTTTTGCTTTATCAAATTCTTTGTCCTTTGATGCCATTGCTCCGGTATTGTTGAGAACCATACCATTGTTTGCAGCCATTGATTTAGCTTTTGAAAAATAAGTAGTTGCACCATCATAGTCGCCAAGCTCGGAACTAACTAAGCCGGCATTGTTATAACCCCTCCAATCGGTGGGGAATTTTTGAATGACAGTCTTATAGACGTTCAATTTTGCATTGGCGTCAGCAGTCAATGTGGCTGCATAAAGCAGTTGGTTGATATTTAATGAATCGGGTGATGAAGTTGCATACTGTGCAATCTGCTGATCGGTTAAGGCAGGCTCATAACAGTTGATACTGATTTCAGCTCTTCTGAGCGGAGGAAGAATATCTTCTTCGATCTCTTTATAAATAACCGTCATATTCCTTATTTCCTGTTCCCTTTTAGCAGGATCCGATTGAGAATTTACAACATTTGCAATGATGTTTTTGTCTTTGATATTGGAAGCCTGAATCGCATTCATAAATCCATCCCAATCTTCGCCATTGGCTTTGGAATTAAATTTAATTTCCTTTTGCAACTCAGCAGGTTTCTTATTCAGTTTTTTAGCCAGGGCGTTTATATATTTTTGGTATTCAGCCTGAACATACTTTTGTGCAGTTTCAGATCTTTTCTCAGATAATCCCTGGTTCAATGATTCTTCTCCTTCCGGTGATGCCCATGCGTTGATGTCAACATCTTTCATTTCCCAACCCTTAGCAATAAAGGCATTCATTTTTGCTAATGATTCTTTAGCTTTTTCGTCTTTGTTGAGTTTATAGCTAAGATTGAGGTCGTATTTATTTACAACATAAAAAATCGTTCCGTTTTCACTTATTACTATGTCTTTTCTGTAACCATGATCGGCTAATAATAACTTCTCAACATTGTTTAAGCGTTTTGAGGTCATGATCAAACCATCGGCAATTTTCCTGTCGCTTAAACTGTAGGGTTTATTTCCTTTAATAGAGACCATCGGATCAACATAAAGTTCGCAAACATCCATTCCCGGTTCGTATTTAACAAATGTTTTATAAGTAAAAGAGCCACCTGCAACCGGTATGATAACCGCGCCCGGTTTTTGATATTCGGCAGCAACTTCTTCACCCTGAAAATACATGGTTTCCAAAACCAAAGTTTTATCACCATATTTTAACACAGGACTAAAGTCAACGACGCCTTTTTCGTTAAAGCATTCCGGAAATTTTCCTTTGATTTCGATAGGAATAGAATCGCCATGCAAAGCAAGAACATTTTGTTCGGTTTCAATACGGATGTCACATCCTTTGGGCTGCCAGAAACTATATCCCAGTCCCAAAGAAGTGTAGTAGTAGGCATCATTTTTCTCTCCGCTTTTGTATCCATCAAGTTTATCCGAGTCGAACCACCTGATGGTAGTTTCGAAATTTATATCCCAGCGATCATTAAGCCTGAAATCCACTCCAATTCCTGTAGGAACCATTGCTTCAGTAGTATTTGACCAATCGGCGCTTGGGTCATTACTATCAGGCTTTACAGGATTTCCAGTTGCCAGATCATAGGCTTGAGGGCTAAATGTGGAAAGTCCGATACCAACTGTTCCATAAACATTAACAAGCCTGGGTTTGTAACCAAAAAACAGGTTTGAAAAACTTACGGTGGTACCAAGGTAGTAGTCCATCAAAGGTTTTGTAATAAAATATTTATTTTTAGTATCTACTCCACTTGTGCCTTTTAAATTTCCATAATTAAATGCACCATAGATACCAAAAACCGGGCTGATATGTTTCCCTAAACGAATTCCTCCCGCGTAACCCTGATGATTTTTCTCGCCGAAAGCATTAAGTGTTTGGCTTCCCTGCCACCGACCACTTTGAATGTCGCAATAACTATGCGTCAATCCCCCGTTCAGATTAACATACCATTGATAAACGAGTTTGTCACTGCTTTCATTTCTGTTTGCGTTTTGCCCATAAATTACACCTGTCCAAATTAAAATAAGTGTAATTAGAAAAACCTTAATTAAAATCTGATAATTTTTTTTCATAGTAATAAAATTTATCTGTATTGTTTGTTGATTTATTTTTTTTGTATGGTTGATTGATCTTTAAAACTTTAAAACGATAATAGAATAAACAGTTTTATAAAACATAATTAATTTTTTTCAAAAGTATAAAATATTCTTTTCGATTCGTAACTATTTGTCTAAAATTTTACTCCATGATGTAAATCTTCTGTAAATATCTATATGTGTTTTCGTATCAAATACTTAAACCAAAGAATAAAAATTTTATTAACAACATTTAAAGTGATTCCTATTAAAATGAACGTACTTCGGGCTTTTTCAATTTCTGTGCCATTTGCTTATTCCTATATTTTATAGGCTTTTACTGGCTCCAAAGATAAGTATTTCATTCTTTATATGATATTTTTTTCCAAAAAATGGAATTTAATTGGAAAAGTTGGAGTCAAATTCAGACGCAGTCAATAATAGCGGGAATGTTTGGCTTTACCAATTATTTACTTCCAACGACAACCGGTGAATACCTCCTGGGAAGTCTTTTTGCATCAGTTGAATTATTTTTTGGTAATCGTTTTGGTTATTGACGAAGTCCACATTATGGGTGTCAATGATCAAAATAGTACTTTTCAGGCTAGTTTTAAAATAATCGAAATAACCGGTTTGGATTTTCTCTAAATAGGAATCCTCAATATCCTTTTCATAATTTCTACCCCTTTTATTGATGTTTTCTTTTAGCTGTGGAATAGTTGCATAAAGAAAAATAATCAGATCGGGACGTGGTAAAGAGGATATGATAATTTCAAAAAGTTTGGAATACAATAAATATTCATCGTTTCTGAGGGTTTTTCTGGCAAAGATCAATGATTTATCAATAAAATAGTCTGCAATGGTGAATGACTTAAACAAATCATGTGAAGCAATTTCATTTTTAAGTTGCTGATAGCGATCTGCCAGAAATGACATCTCAAGAGGAAAGGCATATTTTTCAGGATCTTTATAAAATTTGGGCAAGAAGGAATTGTCTTCAAACCTTTCAAGTATTAGCCTTGCATCAAAGTCTTTCGCAATCAGCTTTGCAAGAGAGGTTTTTCCTGATCCGATGTTTCCTTCGATAGCAATGTAATTATATTTCATCTTCTTGCAATGCTGTTATTTGAGACTGACAATAGACTTCCACCAGTTTGTCATCTGCACATGATTGAGCCAATTTACCCAATCTTTCACCAAAAATGGGATGTATAAATTCAGCAGCAATTTCAGCAAGCGGAATCAAGGTAAAATTGCGCAGGTGCAGTTTCGGATGTGGAATGGTTAATTCCTCATATTCAATTTTCATGTCATTGAAAAATAATATATCAATGTCAATATTCCTTGACTCATATTCTGCTGATCCCCTTGTTCTGCCCAGCTCAAGTTCTATAATCTTTATCTCGGTCAGAACCTGCAAAGGCAACAATTTTGAATCAACTTTGATCACCTGGTTCAGGAAAGTTTGATTTGTATTAAACCCCCACGGCTCTGTTTCATAAACCGAGGATTGGTCGGATACATTGCCAATTTTCAATTGAATTTGTTGAATGGCTTTTTGTAAAAAATAACTTCTGTTTCCTAAATTTGTCCCAAGTGAAAAAAAAATAGTATTCATAAGGAAAATTAATTCAAGCAAAAATACAATCTTGGTAAAAGTAAATGACAATGATTGATTATATTTCTGTTTTTTTTTACATTCAGTTTGTATATCGTTATTTTTCAGTAATATTGCGTTAACAAATAAATATTGTATATGAGAGATTTCTTCAAGTTTATGTTCGCTTCGATGTTTGGCTTTTTGCTCACATCCGTTATTTTGTTTTTTCTGCTGTTTGGTTTTGTAATGGCAATGATTTCTTTTACTCAACAAGAGGAAATAATGATAGGTGATAATTCGATCCTGCATTTAAAATTCGATTATGTGATCGAAGATCGGTCTACAAACGATCCATTTTCTTCTTTTGGAAGTTTTGCACCTTTTAAATCAAATCCCGGGCTGAATGAAATAATAAAAAACCTTGAAAAGGCTAAGAATGATGATAGAATTAAAGGTGTATTCCTTGACCTGATGGATGTTCCATCAGGGCTTGCTACTCTTGCCGAGATCAGGAATGCACTGGCTGACTTTAAAACATCAGGCAAGTTTGTTTACTCCTACGGACAGATTTTAACCCAAAAAGCATATTATTTATCAACGGTATCTGATAAAATCTGTATGAATCCAGTCGGAATGATTGAACTTAGAGGCTTCAGGGGTGATGTCATGTTTATCAAAGGATTGTTGGAAAAACTTGAAATTGAACCTCAAATCATCCGTCATGGAAAATATAAAAGTGCTATCGAGCCTTTAATCCTTGATAAAATGAGTGATGCCAATAAAGAGCAAACCCTGGCTTTTATTAAGTCAATGTGGAATGAAGCTGTGGAAAGTATGGCTCAATCACGCAATATTAGTGTTGTGGAAATGAATAGCATCGTTGATCAATTGCTGGCATCGCGGGTAGAGGATGCTTATAAATTGAATCTGATAGATACCGTAATTTACTATGATCAGTTCTTATCAATGCTTTCGCATGAGATAGCGAAAGAGAAAATCAGCAAAGAAGATTTGGTTTCACTTTCAGATTATAGTTTGGTAAAAAATATTAATGTGAAGGAAAAACGAAGTAAAAATAAAATCGCAGTCATTTTCGCATCTGGGTCTATTGGGCAGGGCGAAGGATCAGACCAATCAATAGGTTCTGATAAAATTGCACGAACCATCCGAAATGCGCGTCTCGACGATGCAATAAAAGCTGTTGTCCTGCGGGTGAATTCTCCCGGCGGAGATGGACTCGCTTCTGATGTAATTCTGAGGGAAGTAATGATGACCAAATCTGTTAAGCCTGTTGTTGTTTCCATGGGCGATTATGCAGCTTCGGGAGGTTATTACATTGCATGCGGGGCTGACAAAATAATCGCTCAACCTAACACCATCACAGGATCAATTGGTGTCTTTGGAGTTATCCCGAATTTCCAGAAGTTTTTCAATAATAAGCTGGGTATTACTTTTGACGAGGTAAAAACAAATGAAAATTCAGATTTTATGGATGTTACTAAACCCCTTTCCGAATTTCAATATTCATTACTTCAGAAGGAAATTGATAATTTTTATGCAATATTTATAAGCCATGTCGCAGTTGGCAGGAATATGCCGGTCGAAAAAGTTGATGAAATCGGGCAGGGGAGGGTTTGGAGCGGAACTGATGCTAAAGAGATAGGGCTTGTTGATGAGTTGGGAGGGATGCAGGATGCAGTAAAAGCTGCCGCTGAATTAGCTTCAGTTGAAGATTATCGCATCATTGAAATGCCGGTTTTGCTTGATCCCTTTGAAAAATTAATCAACGACCTTATGGGTGAATCCACAAAGGTATCACTCCAACAGGAATTGGGATTTGGATACAAATACTACAAATACATAAAGGATGTTTCCGAATTAAAAGGAATCCAGGCGAGGTTACCTTTTGAAATTGATATCAACTAAAACTGTAAGGTAGATTCAAAGGAAAATAATTTCTTCGATCAGGTTTTGACCTGCCAATTTATTTATTTTTTTAATGATCAGACTTTTCTCATAAGAGAGTTCCTGTTTCAATGCAGAAGAATCAAGTTTGAGATAAAGTTTGTTTTTGCGGATAAATATTTTTTCGGTGTGTTTGTAAATCATTGTTCCCGCTACCTTTTCCCATGAATTGATTATCTTATTTGCCGACATTCCTTCTTCCAGCCTGTAGGTTTTGATCAATTCATCTATGACCTCCCGCAATGATTGTTCGTTTGAAAACTTCATCCCAAAATAAATAAACCCCTAAATTACAACGAATTATTTAACGGATGCGAAATGCCTTCAACAATGTTGAAAAGTTTATGATCAATCATCACTTCTTTGAAAATATTCTCCACCCTTTCTTTTTTTGTGTCGGTAATAAAGGTCTGACCGAAACTGTTGTGGCTCACCAGTTGGATAAGCTGTTTTACACGAATGTCGTCAAGTTTATCAAAAATATCATCCAACAGCAAAATCGGTTTGAATCCGTTGATGTTCCGGGTGTAATCGAACTGGGCGAGCTTAATAGCAACTACAAAGGATTTTTGCTGACCCTGCGACCCGAATCTTTTCACCGGGTAATTATCAATGTTAAATAAAAGATCATCTTTATGGATTCCAGAATTTGTGAAACGTGAATACCGGTCATTTTCCAGTGATGCAGCAAGCAATTCCTCCAGAGGGCGGTCGTTGAGCTGTGATAAGTATTGAACATCAACTTTCTCCTTACCTCTCGTGATATATTCGAAATAGTGTTGGAAAAGCGACATGAAATCTTTAAGAAATTCTTTTCGCTTCGAGTGAATTTTTTCACCGTAACGGACGAGTTGCTCATCCCATATTTCGATGGAGGCTGCATCAAAATAGTGAGACTCGGCAAACTTTTTCAGTAAAACGTTTCTCTGAAACAAAGCTCTGTTATAATTGATCAGGTCGTCAAGATATAATTTATCAAATTGCGAAATTACTGCATCAATATACTTCCTTCTCACTTCGCTTCCTTCGTTTATTAAATCCCTGTCGTTGGGTGAAATCATAACCAGCGGATAAAGTCCGATATGATCCGAAAGACGGTCATACTCCTTGTCGTTGAGTTTAAATTGCTTTTTTGAACTCCGTTTTTGAATGCAACTGACTTTGTCGCCACCGTCTCCATTTTTCTGATAATTCCCATGAATAGCAAAAAAAGGAGCGTCGTGCCTGATATTTTGCTGATCAACCGAATTAAAGTAGCTTTTGCAAAATGAAAGGTAATGAACCGCATCGAGGATATTGGTTTTCCCGGCTCCATTGTTACCGATAAAGCAATTTATTTTGTTCGAGAAATCAAACTCAGCCTCGTTGTAATTTTTAAAATTGATAATATCAAGATGTTCTAAAAACATAAATCAAATTTTCGAAAGATATTGAGCTACTCTTTCCATCAGCCAGGATGGGGTAGAAGTGGCGCCTGTAATGCCAACAGTCTTTATATTAAGGAACCATGCACTATTTATTTCATTCTCATTTGAAACCATGTGGCTATTTGGGTTTTCATTCTGGCAAATACTGAATAATTGCCTGCCATTGGAGCTGTTTTTCCCACTCACAAAAATAATCACTTCATGGTTGCGGCAAAAGGTCTTTAACTTTGGAATCCGCTGAGAAACCTGTCCGCAGATGGTATTATAATTCCTGAAATTAGCAATGTCACCGTTCTCCTTTTCAATTTTTTCATTGATAATGGATATGATCTTATCATAATCATCTTTGTTTTTGGTGGTCTGAACAAACAACCTGATGGGGCGTTGAAAGTCTAATTTGTTAAGATCGCCTGAATCCTCAATCACTATTGCTTTTCCATCAGTTTGTCCAACCAGTCCTATAATTTCAGGATGTATTTTTTTGCCAAAAATTACAACCTGACCATTGATCGTTTGCATTTCTTTCCAGGCTTTCTTTACTTTTTCCTGAAATTTCAGAACAACAGGACAGGTTGCATCAATGATCTCTGTTTCATTTTTATTCGCTTGTTCGTACGATGATGGAGGTTCTCCATGCGCCCTGAACATGATTTTGCTGTTGGTTGAATTTGGTAAAAGGCTATTGGTCAAAGTATGTAATCCTGAATTTGTCAGACGTTGAATTTCTTCTTCATTGTGCACAATTTCGCCATGACAGTATAGCTCTTCATTTTTCTTAAGCTCTGTTTCTGCTATTTCGATGGCTTGTTTTACTCCAAAACAAAAGCCTGCAAATGGATCAATGTTTACGATCATTTAACAAATAAATCATGGTTGTATTATTCCTTTTGGGAACGGGCAAAGATACCTTTTAATTCTTTTTTGTGAAAAAATCGGAAAGGTTCGTTGTGAGGGTTATATAATTTGGAGATCCTGCCAGGTTATATTTTGATCTGGCATAGCTGAAATGGAATTTTGAAATCCTGATTCCGACACCCCACGAAAAACCAACAGTTGCAGTTTTGGTTTCAACCTTCAATTCCTGCCGTCTTTGGTAATTATATCCGCCCCTGAGGCTAATATTTTTGCCAATATATAACTCTCCTCCAATAACCACATGCCTTGCGAGATTATCAAAGAATTCCTCAACACCACTATCTTTTTGAACTTCTCCGGTTATTGGATCGGTTTGCTGAGTAGCTGGATCATCGTAGCGGAGGTCCCATTTTTCGATGTGATTGTAGAGGATAGAATACCTAAAAGGCAAATGCTGAAGTCGTTTTGAAAGTCCAAGCTGGAGTTCAAATGGCAAGGGTTCAATATTACCTCCCTGGTAGGCAGTCAATTGCCGTCCTATATTTTTGGCAATCAAAGATAGGGTAAAACTCCTGTCTCTGCTAAAGTAACTTCCGGCGACATCTACAGCTAATCCGAAAGAATTATAACTTTCGAGGGAGGAGTAAATAAGTTTCAAATTGGCACCAATGGAAAACAAGGAATCAAGCCTTCTGCCCCAGCCAATATCGAGTGCCGTTTCACCGGCATAAAAACTTCCGTAACGTTCGCCGGTAACATCGGCATAATCAAATTTTCCGTAGTCAATGTATTTTAAGGAAGTTGCAAAAGTGCCGAGTTTATCAAATGATCTTGCATAAGAAACCGATCCGTAATTAATATCAGTAAAAAAATCAACATAAGCTACTCCCAGGTGGTTGTGCATCTCAGGATTTAACAACGATGGATTGGCTGAAATCAGGTTGATATCATTGTCGTTGATAGTTAAAAAATCGCCACCCATAGCGGCAATTCGGGCAGAGGGAGTAAGGTTCAAAAACTCGTAAGTATTATCACCGCCAATTTGGGAAAATGCAGCAGGGATAAGAAGGGTGAAAAAAATAATGAAAGCAATTACCGGACTATACTTCACAATGCAAGTTTTAGAAAAATGATGATTTAATAATTTACACAAACGGAATTTTAATGAATATATTTTTACCGCGCTAAAAGTAAAAAAAAATCCGCCATTCGGCGGATTTTTTTATTTGATCGCATCAACGATTGCCTTAAAGGCATCGGGATTGTTCATCGCAAGCTCCGCAAGAGCTTTACGGTTGAGTTCGATATCCTTTTTGTGCAGCTTTCCCATGAACTCCGAATACGACATTCCATATTCGCGAACGGCTGCATTGATCCTTTGAATCCACAGACCTCTGAAGTTCCTTTTTTTGGTTCGTCTGTCGCGGTATGCATACTGTTGGCCCTTTTCGTATGCATTTTTGGCCACCGTCCAAACATTTTTACGCCTTCCAAATTGTCCTTTTACTTTATTAAGGATCTTTTTTCTTCTTTGTCGCGAAGCGACAGCATTTACTGACCTTGGCATAGTTTCTGATTTTTTTTGCTTTAGCGTTTCGTTATCACGACGAAAACTTTGCAGGCTAAAGGCAAGTTAAACATTAATTTAATTACTTCGAAAGCAAGTTTCTGATGTTACCATCATCTGTCTTGTCAACAATCGAAAAATAACCTAAGTTACGTTTCCGCTTTTTTGACTTTTTTGTCAGAATGTGGCTTTTGTAAGCATGCTTTCTCTTCAATTTACCTGTTCCAGTGAATGAAAATCTTTTTTTAGCACTGGATTTCGACTTCATTTTTGGCATTACATTCAATTTTAATATTTAGTGAAAAAGTTTACTTTTTGGGTGCAAGGATCATGATCATTCTTTTGCCTTCAAGTCGTGGTAACTGTTCAACTTTACCAAATTCTTCAACTTCCTGTGCAAACCGCAATAAAATGATCTCCCCTTTATCTTTATAAACGATCGTTCGTCCTTTAAAAAATACGTCAACCTTTACTTTGGCTCCTTCCTGCAGAAATTTAAGGGCATGTTTTAACTTGAAATTAAAGTCATGGTCGTCAGTATGTGGTCCAAGTCTGATCTCTTTTACCACAACCTTCACCGTTTTGGCTTTCATTTCTTTTTGCTTTTTCTTTCTGTCGAAAAGAAATTTTTTGTAATCAATAATTTTACAAACCGGAGGATTTGCAGTTGGAGAAATTTCAACCAAATCCAAATCCTGTTCTCTTGCCATATTAATGGCTTCTCTGACAGTAAATATTCCATTTTCAACATTTTCACCTGCCAAACGCACCATGGGTGCCGTAATCCTTTCGTTGATTTTAAAAAGTTCTTCAACCTTTCGTGGAAAACCTCTGCCTTGTCTGAAAAATTGCTTAGCTATTTTTTATCCTCCTATTCGTTAATTAATATTTAATGCCTCTTCAATTTCGTTATTTACCATCTTAACAAATTCTTCAAGAGCGACTTTTCCTTTGTCACCCTCCGACTGTTTTCTGACAGACACCGTACCTTCCAGTTCCTCTTGTTCACCGACAATCAGCATATAAGGTATCCTTTTCAACTCTGCATCACGGATTTTTCGGCCGGTCTTCTCGCTTCTGTCATCAATTTGGGCGCGAATTTCGTAATTATTCAGCAGACTTAAAACTTTTTCTGCATAATTTTGATATTTTTCACTGATTGGCAATATAATAACCTGGTCGGGAGTGAGCCAAATAGGGAACTTCCCGGCGGTATGTTCGATCAAAACAGCAACAAATCTTTCCATCGAACCGAAAGGTGCCCTGTGGATCATTACCGGGCGATGCTTTTCATTGTCGCTTCCTTTATATTCCAGATCGAAACGCTCCGGCAGGTTGTAATCAACCTGAATTGTACCCAATTGCCACTTCCTGCCTATAGCATCTCTCACCATAAAGTCCATCTTTGGACCATAAAACGCAGCTTCTCCATACACAACTACAGCATCCAATCCACTTTCCTCAGCAACTTCAAGGATGGCTTTTTCTGCTTTGTTCCAGTTTTCCTCAGAACCGATATATTTTTCGTGGTCATTCGGATCTCTCAGCGAAATTTGCACAATGAAATCATTAAAAGCAAGTGCCTTAAAAATTTTCATCACAATGGCCATCACCCCTTTGAATTCAGCTTTCACCTGATCGGGCATGCAAAAAATATGAGCATCGTCTTGTGTGAAACCCCTTACCCTTGTAAGACCATGCAATTCGCCGCTTTGTTCATAACGGTAAACCGTTCCAAACTCAGCATACCTGATGGGTAATTCTTTGTAGGAATGGGGTTTGCTTTTATAAATTTCGCAATGATGGGGACAGTTCATCGGTTTGAGAAAGAACTGCTCACCTTCAATAGGAGTGGAGATGGGCTGAAATGAATCTTTGCCGTATTTTTCATAATGTCCTGAAGTTTTATAAAGCTCAACATTTCCGATGTGAGGTGTGATCACCGGTTCATAACCTGCTTCCTTCTGAACTTTTTTGAGAAATTGTTCAAGTTTTTCGCGCAGATGTGCACCTTTGGGCAACCATAAAGGTAAACCTTGTCCAACTTTTTGAGAGAAAGTAAATAATTCGAGTTCTTTCCCGATTTTCCTGTGATCGCGTTTTTTGGCTTCCTCAAGTTTAACAAGGTATTCATCCAGTTCACTTTTCTTAGGAAAGGTGATCCCGTAAATCCTGGTAAGCTGTTTCCTTTTCTCATCTCCGCGCCAATAAGCACCTGCTATATTCAAAAGTTTAACAGCTTTGATCGGGCTTGTATCGGGCAAATGCGGTCCGCGGCATAAATCAACAAAACTTCCCGATTCATAAAAGGTGATCTCGCCATCGTCCAGATCATTGATGAGTTCGAGTTTGTATTCGTCGCCTTTTGATGTAAAATATTTAATTGCATCCGGTTTGGAAACTTCTTTGCGGATGTATTTTTGTTTCTCCCTGGCAAGTTCGAGCATTTTATCTTCCAGTTTCTTCAAATCACTTTCAGAAATTGCTCTGTCGCCAAGGTCAATATCGTAATAGAAGCCATTTTCAATGTCGGGTCCGATACCAAATTTAGCTCCGGGGAAAAAAAACTCTACAGTTTCTGCCATCAAATGGGCGGATGAATGCCATAATGTAGCTTTGCCTTCATCGTCTTTCCATGTGAGTAATTGAATAGTGGAATCGGTATGTATCGGTCTCGTAGCGTCAATCACATGCCCGTTAACTTTTGCGGATAAAACATTCCGTGCCAATCCCTCGCTGATGCTCGACGCTATCTCGAGAGAAGTAACACCAGAATTGAATTGTCTGACTGTGTTATCCGGAAATGTGATATTTATCATATAATCAAGTGATTTTTAAAAAGTGGGTGCAAAAGTAATACTTTATCGAATAGAAGCAAGCATTAAAAAATACAATCTCATATTGTAAACAAGGTGCTGGGGGAAATGTTTCTGGTTGCTTGATTATTGTTACTGGTTTGTCAAAAATTGGAAATTTGAAAAAGTGAATGATCAGCCAGAAGTGAAACTTCTAAAATTGAAACGGAAGTGTCTGAGGGTAATAGATCACCGTTATTATACCCACCACCAGTAACATTGTCCCTAACAGTGTGAACAAAATACCAAGGAACTTTTTCTTCCTGTAAAATAAAAAAAGCCCTAAACCGATGAAGGCGAATGCAAAAACAAATAGCTGTATGATCAACATCCCATCTTATTAAAGGTTAATAAATCAGTGAAATAACCCGGCTGACGTTCATCAATTGGAATATTCCTGTCCATTGAAATAGATTTTTGTATTGTTGTTTCCTATTACATAAATTACCAAATCGCGGATCAGGCTTATTTCTTTCACTTTTTCGTAACTGATAGTAGTTGTTTCACAATTTTGAAAAATTTTTACAAAGCTGCTTTGATCCAGGTAAGCGATGGTGTTGAAGTCAATAAGGTGGGGCTGCGGAATATAGCGTTCGATAATGTAAACCTGACTGTTACAAATTGTTTTCAGAAATCCCTGTTCTTCAAATATCAGCACTTTATCTTCAACGGTATAAAATGAAGGCTCGTACGAGCTGATGGTAGTAACCTCGCCGTGTTCAAAGTACTTTAATTTTCCCAGGTTGTCCACATAGGCTAAAATTTCATCCCCGACCTGAAACGACTTTGGTTGAAAAATTTCGAGGTCGGTGACCTCTCCCCTGAAAAAAACCTTGAATGTCTGGTCGGGAATATCAATGAAAGCTACAATGTCGCGACCTGCTTCATAAACCATATCACCTACAAAATCGTCGAGTTCGAGTAGTTGGCCCAGGTAATAAACGTAAAATACCTGTGTCGAAGAATGGACAAAAGCGATTGTATTATCGCCGAACCTGAATGATTCGAGTGGATTATAAATCAAACCATCGAGCAAGGTTATGACTCTGCCTTTATAATATACCTGCATATTTTGTTGGATCCTGTTGTGCCAGCCGATAATACTATCTTTTATCACATAACCATCACATTCGGTACTCAACACCCTGGTCTTTCCATTGTCATATACATTCAATTGCTCATACAATGAATACCCAAGCAGGTAGTCGGTTGTGGTAAATTTTATCGGCGATCCCTGCATCAGGGTCTTTATCTCGCCGTTGCGATATATTTTCAGTTTGCTGCCGCTGTCAATGTAGGCGACCAAAATCCCGCCTACCTGGAATTCCTGCACTTCAAGGTGTTCGGCTTGCGTAAACATGCCTGCCTCAAATACCCAAAAGCGTTTGAGGTTGTCGTTGAAGGCGGCAAGATATTGACTTTGACTGCTGAGATGCAGCAGAACAACAAGCGGGAGTATCAGTAATCTTTTCATAATGTCGGGATAAAGAAATGGTAAACTCGTAATTCTAATTTTAATGTTGAGAACAACAACGCCTATTTTGCGGCTATGGTTTCTATTTCGATCAATGCGCCGAGCGGAAGTTTTACAACCCCGTAAGCTGCCCTTGCCGGAGGGTTTTCGGTGTAATATTTCCCATAAACTTCATTCATGGCTGCAAAATTATTCATATCGCTCAGCAGACAAGTTGATTTCACTACATCCTGGAATGTATAACCGGCTTCCTTCAGGATGGCTCCGATGTTTTTCATCACTTGCTCAGTTTGTTCTTTGATTCCTCCTTCAACAAATTTACCTGTTGCGGGATCAATGGGGATTTGCCCCGAAATAAAGAGCATGCCTTTAATTTCTATTGCCTGGCTGTAAGGACCCACTGCATTGGGAGCCTTTGATGTGTGTATCACTTTTTTCATCTTTGTTTATTTTGATGGATTTAAAATGTAAAAGTAGGGAAAAGATTGAAAAGAGAGATTAGACATTAGAAATTTGACGTTAGATTTTAGACAATAGATATTATGTAAATGCCGAATATGCGATGCTTTCGTTTACAAGAAAATTGCTCCGCATCTTAATGAACCGCTGTATACGAGACCCGTACGTACGGTGGTGTGAGACCTGCCCGTCCGGTCAGGCGGGGGCGCTCCCCGTCAGTGTTTACTGGCAGGGTAGCTTACTCGATTACCATGCGTTATTCTTTTATTATCTTCAAATTCTGCATTTTACCATCTTTTCTGTTAATCACTATCAGATAATATCCTGAATTAAAATTCCGCAAGTCAATATACCCATTTTTAAAATCAACAATTTTGCTTCTACCCATCATGTCAACTACTTTAACATCTTTAACTAAATGATTCTGAATTTCAATATAAAAGAAGTCTTTCACCGGATTTGGATATGAATGAATGTCAAATGGTATGCTTTCCACACCAAGAGAAATTAATGCTGAATCACCAAAAGCCATCCAAAAAACAGGTATAGTGTCATTTGATGAATTTATGTAAGCATAGTTTTCATCATATCCTGAAGTAGGATTGTAATTTGACGTAAAAGTCACTTGGTTTTCATTCGCTAATTCAACTCTGCTCAAATCACTCGGAAATCCGCCTACGTCCCACCAACCACCAGGATGGAAACTCGTAAAAACACTGCCTTCTCTGCAATCGATGTTAAATAATGAATTGTCCCATGTTGCTGTAACTGGCCAATCTTTGCATTTAATATCAATCGAAACTACAGGAAACCACCAACCTGAACATGAATCAGGCAATATCTGTTTTTTTGTATGAAAAGTTGCATTGCCATTATTGAAGAATGCATCGGAAATTCTAACGTCAAAGTTGGTGTCAAGTGGAGTTCCAATTATATTCGTCTCACCAAATGACGGGTCAATGAATTCAGTTCCATTTACATCATATCCAATTGTTAAGGTGTCTTTATTCCCAATCCCGTCCTCAAAGAACATTTGAAATTGGAAAGTCTGTGCTTCACTTATTTGGTAAAGGCAAAGCAAAATTGTCATTAAGATTAAATTTTTCATAGTTTCTGTCTTTTTTAATGCATGGTAACATAGTCATAACTGGAACTTTTTCCCGTTTTCACTCCACACAGGGGTAAAAACGGGAAAAATATTCATTTTAATTTCATTTCCATTTCTCATTCCCCTTCCACCACCTCAAAAGCTACTTTGCCGGTTTTAAAATTGATGAATTGGATTCATCTGTTTTGCTATAATGTTGTAAAATTAAAAGATAATATTTTATCTGACAAAATATTTGTTAGTGAATTTTAATGCTCTTTCTTTTTTCCCTGCCATAAAATCGCCCTCCTCCATCATTTTTCTGAAATTCGCTAATACCGTACTCTGTACCTCTATTTCCAACTTTGTCAATGCGATAAAAGAGTTCTGTGGTCGTATTAACAACTTTAACAATAGGAGGAAAGAGAGATAAGGAGACGAAGAGATAGGGAGACGAGGTGGAATTGGGGAATTGGATGTGCCGCAAACATTCCTTCTTCCGGAGATTAATCAATCCTGATTATTTAGTTCCTTTAAAAATTCGATTTTTTTGCTCTCGGCCCACTTATCAGTGATCATAATAGAAAAACTTTTGACGTTTCCATTTCTCTCACAAATAAGATAATAGGTGTCGAATTTTCCACCATTTAGCGATCCATATATCCGGTAAATCACATATTGGTTGATGGTATCCTTTTCAACAAATTTTCTCATCAATTCATAGGTATCAACAAAATATTCCGAATCCCAATCATAAAAGGCCTTTACAAAATCATTTCCTTTCTTTGATCCATCCTTATTGAATTCATATCTGTCAAATCTGTTAAAGGCAATTGCAATCCTAATTGAATCACTGTTTATAAAAAATTGTTGTCCGCTAATTGAATTATAATGGGCTTTCTCCCACTTGCCGGGTATTGATACCGAACCAAAAGGCAAGACAAAGTAATCCGTTTGTTTTTTAGATTCGTCATAATCACATCCGACAATTGTACTGACTCTTTGGCTCGCGCATCCAGCCATAATTGAGAGTAATAGAATTATGAGATTTGAGAAAATTTTATTCATGTTTCGCGAAATATATATTTGCTTTTGTCTTTATAAATGGTTGCCTATTAGTCTATATTTTAGTCAAAATGATGCTCCCCCCTCCCAAATCAAAAATTGTAAATCGTAAATCAAAAATCCTAATAATCTCTGTAATCCTTCTTTTTATCTAACTTTAAATCCTGGAGGACGGACGATTTGATGTTGATGGTGAAGTTCCAGCTTTGCCTGAAACCGATGGGGATCCACGAAAATCGCATTTCCCAGCAGTGCAGATCGCGCGAAATATCTATTGAGGTGTAGGTAAGTTCATTGTTTTCAAAGTCGTAACCCGACCGGAATCCGAAATCCCATTTGGGTGTTACTTTGATATTGCCGCTAAAACCCAGGGTTTGTATAAGTTTTTTGGTTTTGGATATATCGTAATTCCAATACCCGTTTTGATAATCGTAGGCAATGTTGTAATTGAGGTCGTAGGAGATGTTCAGGGTCCAGGGTACGTTCCAGTCAACGTAGCCGTCCAGGTTTTTATTCACATCGTCCACTTCCTGCTGGGTGCCTGCGGTTGATTTCTTTTCTTTTACGGGTTTATTGAATGGCAATTGCAGAGTAAGCCCCATTCGCCAGCTTTGCTGTTCGGTCCGGAACAAGCGCCGGTTAACGTCCCACTCGAATTTATTGATCCTCCTGCCGGCTGAGTCCAGGGCATAGGGATCGAATGTACTGGCATAATTGACCACCAGGTTTTTGAACAGGGTGGTTCGTCCTGATAAGCTAAGGCGGCTGAGGTTCAGCGAGTCCTTTGCAATATCATAAGAGGTAGAAATAGAGAAATCCTCGATGAGCACTATTTTTTTAGTTCCGGTAATGGTGTCTTTTTGCGACCGCACTTTCATTTCGAGGTTATTGCTCAGCCGGAATCCAATGGCTCCGGAACGCCCGTCGGGTGGAGCGCCGTAAATTGATCCGTCGTAAATGGAGTACTTCTGGCTTTCGCCGCTGGTGTTGGTGTAATATTTATAGTATCCCCATTCCTGTGAACCGAAATCGGGGCGGATATTGAACGTAACCGAAGGTTTCATCACATGCCTGATGGCTTTTATCGGTCCGATTTTATATCCGTACATACCGTAAAGCGTTGTGCTTAATGAAGTGCTGAAGCTAAAATCGCGGGCTGCATTGAAACCGTAAACCGTATCTGTTCCCACATAACCCGATAAATGGGACCTTCGTTCAGGTAGAGGGTATCGCTTCGCCAGCTTTTGATCCGTTTTTGCGAGTACCAGCGCTCGGTGTAGTTAAAATTGTTTGACCATACCAGGTACTTCAGCAATTTGATGGAACCGCTCGAAACCTGCACAGTATTCTTGATTCCGTTATTCATTTTTTCGGCAAAACCGCTATCGAACAGCAATGAGTCGTAGGTGCTGATCCGGTTATCGCCAGCCATGCTGTAATTCACACTTATATTATCGTACCACCTTAATTTACCAACAGTAACTTTTTTGCGCAGTGGATAAAAACGGTTGACATTGAATGAAAAACTCGGAAGGGTGAGGTCAACTTCTTTGGTTATGGTATTCTGAGAATGGTTCATACTGACGTTCAGATTGTACTTACCCGAAAAACTTGTGGAGTAGTTGATACTCGATTGAAAAGTGTTGGATAGATAATTATTGCTGCTCACGGGATTAAATTTATTGTACTGCGAGCTGACTACATTTACATTGGCGCCGAACTTGCTGTTGGGCCTTGCCTTCGGATCCTGGTTGTGTATCCATCGTATCGAAAAATCCCTGCTTCGCGAATAGTCGGGTGTTCCTTCCTCGCCCAAAACATTAATGGCATAATTGGCATTGAGGTAACCACTGTATTTGTAAAGCTTTCGGTAATTTGAACTTGGCTTTATCGCCCAGCTACCCAGTGTGTAAATGTCGCCAATCAGTTTAAAATCGAGGTAATCGTTGATGGCAAAATAATAACCGCCATTTTCGAAGTAAAATCCCCTTTGTGTAGATTCGCCGTAAGTTGGAATTACAATACCCGATCGCTGCCCCTTTTTATTGGGAAACATTCCGAACGGGATAAACAATGGAGTCGGAACATCTTCAATAACCAGATAGGCTGGCCCGGTAACAATTTTTTTGTCGGGTATCACCTTTGCTTTTTTAAAGTTGAAAGCAAAATGCGGGTGATCGTCATGATCACATGTGGTGTAGCGCCCCTGGTAAACATTGGTAACATCATCGGGCATTTTTTTAACAATACTTCCATGAAGGTAGCCTTCCGAATCTTCCGTTATTACCTTTTTTACCAATCCTTTTTTAGTTTCATAATTGTATTTGATTGATTCCGATTCGAAGCTGTTTGAACCAATGGTAAATATCGGTTTTCCGACCAGATTATCGGTTGAGTCTTTTGTACCTGTGGCAATAACTGTACTGTTGGCAAATTCAATCTCAACATTGTAAGCTTTCAGGTTAATATCCTGGTAGCTGACATCAACATCATTGTACATGTAAACTTTTTGAGATTTTACATCAAACCGGATGGAATCGGTGGCTTTATAGTCAACTTTTGATTTAATGGCGTTGGGCGATACCCTGAATAAAACGGAATCGGACTTAAGGGGTTGAGCATTCAAAGTGTCGGGTGAAATTTTAGTTACCAAAGTGTCGTTCTTAGTTATTGCATCATCCTGGGCGTAGGCACCCAAATTGAAAATGCAGATGAACATAAAGATCATTGAAGATTTAGCGCAAATTTCTGTTAATAATTTGGTTGACAATTTGTTTAACTAAAATGATGGATTAAAGACTAAATTTGCCACTATTGTAAAAACAAGTAAAAAATTTGATGATTCAAAACTAAACAAAATATATTCCAAATACTGTGAAACGGATTTTATTATTTTTTGGTCTAACTTTTTTTTCACTATCGCTGTCTTTGCAGTGTATGTCTCAAATGAAAAATGAGATCAACACGGTGGTGATTGATGCAGGTCATGGAGGTAAGGATCCGGGCGCACTTGGTAAACAATCGAAAGAAAAAGATGTCGTCCTCAAAGTAGCTCTGAAAACAGGTAAACTCATCCAGGAAAACCTTTCAGGGATAAAATTAATTTACACCAGGCAGACAGATGAATTTATCGAATTGCACAAAAGGGCGCATATTGCCAACGAAAGTGGCGCCGATGTTTTTATTTCCATTCATTGCAATTCAGTTAAATCCCCGCAAGCCTATGGCGCGGAAAGTTATGTAATGGGGCTGCACAAAACACTTGATAATTTAGATGTTGCTAAAACCGAAAATGCAGCTATCTATTTTGAAGAAGATTATAAAAAGCAATACGAGGGATTTGATCCTAACCAGGACGAAGATTATATTTTATTATCCATGTTTCAAAGCTCAAGTATCAATCAAAGCATTGGTTTCGCTTCCAAGGTGCAAAACCAGTTTGTAACTGCAAATAAACGGTTCGACCGGGGAGTGAAGCAGGCAGGGTTTTGGGTTTTATACAAAACTACAATGCCCGGAATTTTGATTGAATTGGGTTTTTTGAGCAATCCGAACGAAGAAAAATACCTGATTTCAGAGCAGGGACAGGATGAAATGGCAAAGGCTATTTTTGAGGCGTTTAAAGAGTTCAAGGTTGAATTTGAAGAGTCGAACAAGGAATTAAAACCCGTTGTAAAAATTGAAAAAAAGGAAGAACCTGTTGACAAAGTATATTACAGGGTTCAATTTGCTTCGTTCAAGAAGGAAAAAACACTCGACTTTAAAAAATTCAGAGGCTTGCAGGATATAAGAATGTATGAACATGATGACCTGTATAAATATACTGCCGGTAACGACACTTCTCTTACAAAAGCGAATGAACTGAAAAACGAAATGATTCAAAAGGGATTTACCGATATTTTTATAGTTGCTTTTATTAACGAAAAAAGGGTATCTTTGGACGACGCAAAACAATTATCAGAAAACAGAGAACAATAAATTGAATATCCGTCAAAAAAATATAGTTATCATCCTCATTGCCTTTAGCATAGTCGCTTTTGCAGTTTTTTTTATTTTATCGCTGAAAATCTTCGACAACAATAATTATTATTATGTTTTGGTAGAAAATGCCAAAGGTTTAAATGAAAGCGACATGGTTTTTATTGACAACGAGGTCATGGGCAAGATCAATAAAATAGATACGACTCCGGAAGGTTCACGAAATATAAGGCTTAAAATAACATTGAACCGGAGCGTCAATTTGCCAGACAAAACCGCGGTTCAGATTACACCCGGTTCGGACGACATTAAAGGCAGAATTGAATTAAAATTGAAACCATCATCAGGTTATTTTGATAAGCGCGATACGCTTCCATTATTAGAAACCGACATTTCTTTAGATCGCTTGATTCAGTCACTGATAGATAAAGATACCTTAACCGCAAAAAAGGAGGACGTATTGGTTCGACAGGATCCTCCAAAAGATGAACCTAAAAAGATTGAACCCGAACAACTTAAAAAGATTGAACCTGAAAAACCTAAAAAGGTTGAAGAAAAAGTTGTAGTTAATAACACAAAAAAGCAGGTTATATTCAAAGTTCAGTTTCTGGTATCTCCAACGGAATTACCCCTGGATTCCAAAGTGTATAAAGGGATAAAGCAAGTGAGCTTCTATAAGGATAAAGGGATGTTTAAGTATGTTACAGGGAAAGAAGCCGATTTGTCCAAAGCAGTTACATTGTGTGAAACTGTTAAAAAACAGGGATTCCAGGACGCATTTGTTGTAGCTTTTGATGGCGATCAACGAATTTCAATCAAAGAAGCAGAACGGTTATTGAAAAAATAATTTATTTTTGTTAAAATTTAAGCTGGTGAAACTATCAAAAGAATTCAAGATCGGTATAGTAGTAATTATTTCACTCGCTCTTTTGTATTGGGGATTTAATTTTTTGAAAGGAGAAGATGTTTTTACAAATGAGAGGATTTTTATTGCTGTTTATAATGACGTTGCCGGTCTTGATAAAGCCAATCCTGTCACCATAAACGGACTGACCGTTGGTCAGGTGCGGGATATGTATTTCAGCCGCGATGGAAATTCTAATGTAGTGATAGAACTTATCGTCCGAAATTCAATCCCTATCCCTGACAATTCGATTGCCCGGATTGCCAATTCCGATCTTCTTGGTTCTAAAACTGTTGAAATCGTTTTGGGAAATTCAACGAATTTTGCCCAATCGCACGATACTTTACCTTCCGAGGTTCAAACATCAATAAAAGAAGAAGTCAGCCGGCAACTGAAACCATTAAAAATTAAAGTTGAAGGGCTGTTCGTTTCAATTGATTCTGTTATCACCATGCTGAATGATTTATTCAGCAAATCCAATACCGATAACATCTCTAAAACGGTAACTCATTTGCGGGTGTCGTTCGAAAACCTTGAAAGAACAACCGGAACGCTTGACAATCTCATGACGGAGGAGAGAAGCAGGATAGACAGAATATTGATAAATGTTGAGGCAATAACGCTGAACCTTAAAAACAATGAGGATAAGCTGAATAGTATTTTTGATAATTTCTCTGCTATTTCAGATACACTCGCTAAGGCAAAATTATCTGAAACGATCGGAAAAGTTCATTCAACCATGAATGAGTTTTCAGAAATTTCTAAAAAAATTAATGCAGGCGAGGGAAGTCTTGGAATGCTGATCAATAATGATTCTTTGTATATCGAACTTGAAAAATCATCACGCGATTTGAACCTGTTGTTGGAAGATATACGGTTGAACCCTAAGAAATATGTGAAAATATCAGTATTTTAATCGGCATGAGGAAATTAATCATAAAAGAAAAAACGACCTGTCTTGTTCAACTAAGGCAGGTCGTTTTTTTGTTTAGGCAACTTCTATTTGCTTTGCAGGTTTCACTTTGGCTTCATCAAATTTCGGAAGCTCAATTGTCAGAACTCCGTTTTTGTGCGATGCCTTGATGCTTTCAGTATTTACAGTTTCGGGAACTGAGAACGATCTGCAAAATGATTGATAACTGAATTCTTTGCGCCTGTAGTTGGGCATTTCTTTTTCATTTTTTGTATCCTTTTCCGAAGATATTGTCAGAATATTTTTTTCCAACTTAACGTTAAAATCCTCCTTACTCAAACCCGGTGCTGCAACTTCAATTTCGAAGTTGTTTTCAGTCTCCTTGATATTAACTGCCGGAACGCTGTAATCAGCGCCATCGCTAAAGAATGAGGATAAAGCATCATTCCTGAAAAAATCATTCCTGTAGTTCGGTAATACACTTCTTTTTACTAATAACGGTAACATAATTTTTGTCTCCTATATTTATTGTTAAACATTTAATTTTTCGAAGGTTTTGTCAAAATTTAGTCCAAATGCATTTCACATAAGAATTTGGAGTAGTTTAATAAAAAAGAAGACAATAAGGCAGTATTTAGGTGATTTTATAAACCATAAGGTGACAATGTGGCGTATTATCAAATCTGATCCAGGCTTTTTTTGATTAATAATATTGCCTTTTCTATTTCGGAATTTGTGATGTTTAATGGTGGGGCAATTCTAAATCCATTTGGGCGGAAAAGAAACCGGTCAGAAAGTAATCCGTTTCTATAGAACGAATCCATTGCCTTTTCTGCTATTTCATTAGAAGGAAGATCAACTCCGAGCATCAATCCCATTTGCCTGATTTCAGAGATGGGCTGATGTCCTGTCAGGGCACTTTTAAATATTTCACCTTTAGCTGCTGCCTCTAAATAAATTTCTTCACCAGTCAGGATCTTTAAATTTGCCAAAGCCGCCGCACAACAAACAGGGTGTCCTCCAAAAGTAGTAATATGACCGAGTTCCGGATCAAAAGTAAATGTCTTCATTACCTCAGATGCTGATATAAATGCACCGATGGGCATTCCGCCGCCCATTCCTTTTGCAAGGACGAGTATATCGGGAACAAAGTCGAAATTTTCAAAACTAAAGAGTTTACCAGTTCTTCCGAATCCCATTTGAACATCATCCAAAATTAATAACGAACCTGTTTCAAGGCAACGCTGTTTGAGTTCTTTCAGGAATCCGTCAACTGCTAAAATCACTCCGGCTTCTGCCTGCACAGCTTCCACTACAACGCATGATGTATGTTCGGTGATATTATCTAAATCATCAAAATTGTTGAATTTGAGATGACGGATAGCCGGAAGCAGCGGGCGGAAGGAATTTCTTAAAGACTCGTTACCGGCTATGCTTAAAGCGCCATGTGTACTCCCATGATACGCATTTTTAAATGCAATGATTTCAGTTCTACCGGTAAACCTTTTAGCAAGTTTTAATGCTCCTTCAATGGCTTCACTCCCTGAATTAACAAAATAGACTGAATCAAGGTGAGGCGGTAATAATTCGGTAAGCGCTTTGGCGAGCTGGACCTGGGGAGCCTGAATATACTCTCCATAAACCATCAGGTGCATGTATTTTTCAACCTGTTCATTTATTGCCGCAATGATGCTGGGATGACCATGTCCTAAATTGCTGACGGATACGCCCGAAACCAAATCAATGTATTCATTGCCTTTTTCATCATAGATGTATATACCTTGTGCCCGGCTCACTTCAATCGCTGCCGGTTTTGTAGCAGAGATTCCCAAATGCCTGAAAAATATTTCCCGGTTATTCATTCTGTTTAGTTTGCAATGTTTTTCAAAGGTATTATTTAAAGTATTTGCATCGCAGAAAATCTTACTTTTGATTTTCGGAAGTTTTGAATATAAAATTAATTATGCAACAAAAGGTAGTAATTATAACCGGAGCATCATCAGGGATTGGGCGGGCGCTTGCTGAACAATTCAATGATTTAAAAGCAAAATTGGTATTGGCTGCGCGCAATATTGAATCGCTCGAAGCATTGGCAAATCAATTGATTGAAAGGGGAGGAGATGTATTAGCTGTGAAAACGGATGTAAGCAATGAATCGGATTGTAAAAACCTTATTGAGTTGGCGGTAAATAAATTTGGCAGGATTGATATTTTAATCAATAATGCCGGCATTTCGATGCGGGCTTTGTTTGAGGAAACTGATATTTCGGTGCTGAAACAACTGATGGATGTTAATTTTTGGGGAACCGTGTATTGTTCGCATAGTGCATTGCCATACCTGCTTAAAACGCATGGTTCACTCGTAGGTGTTTCGTCTATAGCCGGTTATAAAGGTCTTCCCGGCAGGGCAGGTTACTCTGCTTCAAAATTTGCCTTGCAGGGATTTTTAGAAGTGGTAAGGATTGAGAATATGAAAAAAGGATTGCATGTTTTAATTGCCTGCCCCGGATTTACTTCATCCAATATCCGGAATAATTCACTTTTAGCCAATGGTTCAAAACAAGGAGAATCGCCCAGAGATGAAGAAAAAATGATGACAGCTGAGGAGGTTGCAAAAATAATCATTGACTCCATCAGGAAAAGGAAACACAGGGTTACGATGACATTTCAGGGTAAATTTACCATTGCATTTAATAAGTTTTTCCCCAGATTAATGGATCGAATGGTATACAACCACATGGCAAAGGAACCCAATTCGCCTTTTAAATAAAATTCAGGCTCATCAGGAATAGTTTGTTTTTATTTTGAACGGGGATGAAACGAAAGAATGGTTTCGCGTAAAAATTCCCGGTCGAGGTGGGTATATATTTCAGTGGTCGTTATGGATTCGTGTCCGAGCATTTCCTGTACAGCTCTCAAATCAGCTCCTCCTTCGATCAAATGGGTCGCAAAAGAATGTCTGAAAGTATGCGGACTTATTTTCTTTCGTAATCCGGTGATTTCCACAAGGCTTTTAATAATATAAAAAACCATCACCCGGCTTAAGGCATTTCCCCTGTTATTCAGAAACAAAATATCGGTGCTGTTCTTACCGACTTTATTTTGGTTCCGGATATTTTCAAGATAGATGTTTATGCTGTTCATGGCAAGATTTCCAATCGGTACAAGGCGTTCTTTATTTCCTTTCCCCAAGACCTTTATAAAGCCGTCTTTAAAATACAGGTTTGATATTTTGAGATTAACCAGTTCTGAAACCCGCAAACCGCAGCCATAAAGCGTTTCGAGCATGGCTTTATTTCTTGTTCCTTCGGGTTTGCTTAAATCAATAGCCAGTATGAGCCGGTTTATATCCCGAACAGTTAAGGTGTCAGGCAGTTTTCTGCCAAATCTTGGACTTTCGAGCAATTCGGCAGGGTTGCTCCGGATAATATCTTCGAGTATTAGGTATTTGTAAAATGCCTTTATTCCTGAAATAGTTCTCGCCTGGCTTTTTACTGAAATCCCAAAACCGTTTAACCATTGGATAAATTCCTTCAGGTCTTTGAGTGTTACCTTATCGGGTGGGATGTCCGTGTTATTGAGTTCAAAAAACTGCAATAGTTTCCTTATGTCGCGAATATATGCTTCAATAGTATTGACCGAAAGCGATTTTTCAAGCTTTAAATAACTGCTGAACCCGTTGATGTAATTTTGCCAGATCATTGAATGGTCAAAATTAAAGATTAATATGGGTTATCAATAAAAGAATTTTCTACTTTTGTGTTTCAATAAATAATCATATAAATGTTGGATCCTTTTATTGGAATTAAGATTTACAACTACTCCGGTCGCAAGCTTTTCGAATGCTGGATATTGTAATCTCCATTTGACCTCCATCTATTTTCTTCAAACACTTTTTACTTTTTCATTTTAACTTTTTCCTTCTCATGCAAGGCATTGTATTTAACATTCAGCGTTTTTCGGTCAATGATGGACCCGGCATCCGTACCACGGTTTTTATGAAGGGTTGCCCTCTCAGTTGCTGGTGGTGCCATAATCCTGAAGGGATTTCATTTGGTCAGGGTTCAGCAAATGGAAAGGAAATTGGAACAGTTTGGGACATTCATACATTGTTTAAGGAAATCGAAAAAGACAGGATTTTCTATGACGAGTCGGGTGGAGGTGTGACTTTTTCTGGTGGCGAACCGCTTGCCCAGCCTGAATTTCTTGAGGCTGCGCTTACGAAATGCCTTCAGGAAGGGATTCATACAGCGGTTGATACTTCCGGTTTTGCTGATATGGAAGCATTCAAAAAAATTATGCCTTTTACAAATCTGTTTTTGTACGATTTGAAATTGATAGATGCAGAAGATCATTATAAATATACAGGTTCAAAGAATGAACTCATTTTGAATAACCTGGATTTTCTGTTGAAAAGTAAATCAAATATCATCCTCCGTATTCCGCTTATACCAGACATTACATATAAAAAGGAAAACATAGAAGGAATCATTGATTATTTAAGCAAATATGAAGTAAAACCGGTGGTCAATCTACTGAATTACCATAGAATTGCTGAGGGTAAGTACGAAAAGTTCGGAATAATTAACAGAATGAAAGGCAAAAGAGAAATTTCTACCGCAGAAATTGAAGAAGTTCGTGACTTATTTGTAAATTCGGGATTTAATGTAAGAATAAGTTGATGAAAATGGTTGAAAAATCTCCCGCAGATTACGCAGACAAACGCTGAAAATAATGATTGAAAACAAAATTTCATATATTATCAGAGGTGCTTTATTCAAGGTTTGCAGTACTCTTGGTCCTGGTATTTCTAAAAGAAAATAAACTATAAAAATATCAGCAATAATCCGCGTAATCTGAAGGAAAAAAATGCTACTGAATGGTAATAAAAAACACAAATTATAAATGAATGAACGAATCAACAAACTGAGAAAGCAAAGTACCGGCATCCGTCCTTCTATTTCAGCGGAAAGGGCTTTGCTTGTTACGGAATTTTATAAAAGCGATATTGCACAGAAGGTCAGTATACCGGTAAAGCGCGCGATGACTTTTAAGTACATTCTCGAAAATAAAAAGATATGTATAAATGAGGGAGAGCTCATTGTAGGCGAACGTGGTCCGGCGCCACAGTCGTGCCCAACTTATCCTGAAATCTGTGTTCATTCGCAGGACGACTTTGAAATTCTCCATTCCCGCGAAAAAGTACCGTTCATTTCAGATGCTGAAACACGAAAATATTTTGACACTGTGATTGCTCCATTTTGGAAAGGTAATACCATCAGAGAAAAAATGTTCAATGAACTTCCTGAGGAATGGAAAGATGCATATAAGTCTGGTGTATTTACAGAGTTTATGGAGCAAAGGCCTCCCGGCCATACGGTCCTTGATGACAAAATTTACCGGAAGGGAATGAATGATTTTATCTCCGACATTCAGCGATCTCTTAAAAACCTTGATTTCTGCAATGATCCGGAAGCTTTTACCAAAAAGGAGGAATTGAATGCGATGGAGATTGCTGCTGAAGCATTGATCTTTTTTGCAGGAAAGTATGCTTCAGAGCTCAAAAGACTAGCCTCAATAGGAAATTAAACCTTTAAAGAAAAAAGAGTTACTTCAAATGGCGGAAATATGCAGTCATGTTCCTGCCAACGCTCCGTGTACATTTTGGGAAGCCCTGCAATACTACTGGTTTGTGCATATCGGGGTGATCACCGAAGTAAATCCCTGGGATTCGTTTAATCCGGGCAGGCTCGACCAGCATCTTTTACCTTTTTATCAGAAAGAAATTGCTGATGGCACTTTGACAAAAGAGCGAGCAAAAGAAATCCTTCAATCCTTTTGGATAAAATTTAACAATCATCCGGCTCCTCCAAAAATAGGAATAACCGCAAAAGAAAGTAATACATACACTGATTTCGCCCTGATTAACCTGGGAGGTGTAAAACCAGATGGTTCTGATGCAGTAAATGAAGTAACTTATTTATTGCTGGATGTCATTGAAGAAATGAGGTTACTGCAACCCAGTTCAATGGTTCAGGTAAGCAAAAAGAATCCGGACAACTATATCATACGATTCCTCAAAATCATCAAAACAGGTTATGGCCAACCATCAGTTTTTAACACCGATGCAATCATCCAGGAAATGCTTCGAGTGGGGAAATCCATAGAGGATGCAAGGAATGGCGGAGCAAGCGGTTGTGTTGAAACCGGCGCATTCGGGAAGGAAGCCTATATACTGACCGGATATTTCAACATCCCAAAAGTGCTCGAAATTACCTTGAACAATGGATTTGATCCTCGAACCAATAAAATGATCGGTTTACAGACAGGAGAGCCGGCTACCTTTGTTTCTTTTGATGACCTGATGGCTGCCTTTGAAAAGCAACTGAATCATTTCATTGAAATAAAAATAAGAGGCAACAATATCATTGACCGGATTTATGCACAAAACATGCCCGTTCCATTTCTTTCGATAATGATTGACGATTGCATACAAAAGGGAAAAGATTATCACAATGGAGGCGCCCGATACAACACCAGTTATATTCAGGGTGTAGGACTGGGTAGTATCACGGATGAACTTACAGCGCTCAAATACCATGTATTCGACAAGAAGACTATCACAATGCAGGGATTTCTTGATGCCCTTAATAAAGATTTTGAAAATTATGAGGAATTCCGTCATGAGTTGCTTGATAAAACCCCGAAATACGGCAATGACAAGGATTATGCCGACGATATTATGCGGCAGGTTTTTGAATTTTATTACAAAGCTGTTGACGGAAAGCCAACTGCAAGAGGCGGTCATCACAGGGTCAATTTATTGCCAACGACCTGCCATGTTTACTTCGGAAGTGTGATAGGCGCTATGCCGGATGGACGGAAAGCAGGAAAACCCTTATCCGAAGGCATTTCCCCTGTTCAGGGAGCCGACAGGAAAGGACCAACGGCAGTGATCAAATCAGCATCCAAAATTGACCATATCCGTACCGGAGGTACATTACTCAATCAGAAATTTACCCCATCATTCCTGGAAACAGAGGAAGGGATTGAGAATGTCATGCACCTGATCAGAAGTTACTTCAAACTTGACGGGCATCATATACAATTCAATGTGGTGAGTGCGGATACATTGCGAAAGGCAAAAAAGAACCCTGAAAACTACCGTGACCTAATCGTAAGGGTAGCGGGTTACAGTGATTACTTTGTTGACCTGACGGAAGAATTACAGGATGAGATCATTGGAAGGACAGAACATCAACAAGGATGACAAAAAAATTAATATCTTTGCGATATGATCTCCAAAAAGGAAATAGTAAATAAGTTAAGGGAGTTAAAGCCCTACCTTAACAAAGAATTTTCGGTAAAAGAAATAGGAATATTCGGCTCTTTTTCTGATGATTCTTACACAGAAGATAGTGATATTGATATACTCGTTGAACTCGAAAAACCAATTGGCTGGAAGTTTTTATCCCTCGAAATCTATCTTGAAAAAACTTTTGGACGCAAGGTTGATTTGATCACTAAAAATGCGCTAAAAAAACAAATCAAGGAAAGAATACTCAACCAGGTAAATTATATCTGAATTGAAAAAGGAAGACCGTACATATAAAATGTTTTTGGAGGATATCCAGACGGCTATGCAGAGAATTGCTGAATACGTTGAAGGATATGATTTTAAAGCTTTTAAGAAAGATAATAAAACAGTTGACGCAGTAATCCGAAATTTTGAGATTATTGGCGAAGCGTCAAAAAAGTTACCTGCTGAGATTAAGAAAAAATATTCCACTGTTCCCTGGGAGGAAATGTACTATCTGCGAAATAAAATTTCCCATGAGTATTTTGGTATTGATTATGAAATAATTTGGGATATTGCCTCGAATTACCTTCCTGATACTAAGTTGCAGATTGATAATATAGTTGAATTAGAAAAATAAGCGAGAGCGTTAGATATGATATTGTGGGAGCTCAAGCTGGTCAAAAATTCGATGTAAAGCTCTATTATTCCCAAAACG
Source organism: uncultured Bacteroidales bacterium (assembly GCA_963840975.1). GTDB lineage: Bacteria > Bacteroidota > Bacteroidia > Bacteroidales > JAADJA01 > JAADJA01. The sequence continues at coordinate 47,980 of CAWJBC010000008.1, forward strand.
TTTACGATTGGAAGCAAGCTATGGAAGGACTTACAGGAGACATTGGTGGCAATGTATCCGCAGGCAATTGCAAAATTATTACCTGGGAGTCATGCATATGGAGATATTACTGGTTGAGACTATTTGAAGGACAGAGCATTTGAACTTCAAAATAAGTAAATCTGAAAACAAAACTGAAACATTTACTGATGCTCGTGACGGTAAAACCTATAAATGGGTAAAAATAGGAACCCAAACATGGATGGCTGAAAACCTTAACTTCGAAAGGTTTGGCGGAAGTTGGTGCTATGACAACAATAACAGCAACTGCGATATATACGGCAGGTTATACAACTGGGAAACAGCAAAAATGGCTTGTCCCAAAGGATGGCACGTGCCATCTGATGATGAATGGTATGTATTAACGAATTTTCTTGGTGGTAATGAGGTATTATAATCCAATATGAAATGGTTTATTTTAGCCGGACTTTGAAATGAAATCGTAAGGAGACCATGTTCCATAGAAAAGTTGGATTAAAAGATTTCTGGCCGGAAAGGATTAGACATGAAAGACAGAAAGAAAATTAATTGACTTAGCACTGAAAAACTGATGTGAGAACCTTAGAATTGAGACTATGGTGGTTATAATCTTTTTGATTGTATTTTCATTTGCTGTAAATTTGCTTGTTTCTTTAACATTGCTTTATGGAGAAAATACCTTTCCTTTTAATCCTACTGTTTGTTTCATCTTCTTTGTTTTCCCAAAAAATAGAAAATGTGCATGCTGAACAGCGAGGAAAACAAGTTGTTATAACCTACGACATTACAGGAGCACAAAGCGGACAGACCTTTGATGTCAAACTTCTTTATTCTCAAAACGGTTACGACTGGAAACAAGCAATTAATGGACTTACAGGAGACATTGGCAGCAATGTAACGGTAGGCAGTAGTAAAATTATTACCTGGGATGTATTGCAAGATGCAGACAGGCTTGTCGGGACAGGCTTTATGTTTAAAGTGGAAGCAGTTGTATCTGGAGGAGGATTTACCGGTATTTCAGGAACCTTTGCCGATACGCGGGATGGTAAATCTTATAAATGGGTTATCATCGGGTATCGAACCTGGATGGCTGAAACCCTTCACTACAACACGAAAAAGGGAAGTTGGTGCTATATAGACAGCAACAGCACTTGCGAAATATACGGCAGGCTATACAACTGGGAAACAGCAATAACGGTTTGCCCTATAGGATGGCATTTGCCAACTGATGATGAATGGACCATATTAACAAATTTTCTTGGCAGTAAAGAAGAAGCCGGCGGAAAGATGAAACAATCTGGCACTACTTATTGGAATTCACCAAATACGGGTTCTACCAATAATAGTAGTTTTAATGCCCTTCCGGGCGGCTACTGCTACGACAATGGTTATTTCAGCACTCTGTGTAACAGCGCTTTCTTTTGGTCCTCTACAGAGGACAATACCAGTAACGCTTGGAGCCGGGGCCTGTACTACAATAACGCCAGTGTGAACCGTCTCAATCTCAGTAAGACAAACGGTTTTAGTGTACGTTGCGTTCAGGATTAATAATCCGATATTTGATAGTGTTGGTTGCAATTGGATATATGTCATGACAGAAGAAAGAAAGTTTCTGATAGCCCCAGACTTCAGTCTGGTGAAATAAAACAGAAGTATAATCGGGCTTTAGCCCTGAATACAAATATCCGACAACCCCAGACTTTAGTCTGGGGAAATAAAATAGCAGTACAATTGGGCTTTAGCCCTGCCATAAAGTATATCAATATGTCCTACGTAAAAATATGGATACACGCTGTCTGGGGCACAAAGGACCATCAACCGATCCTTGTAAAGGAGTCTAGAAAAACTCTGTTCACCCATATACGCAACAATGCAAGAGAAAAGGGAATTTATGTGGACATGATCAACGGATATACTGAACATGTCCATTGCCTGTTGGCACTTAATGCAGACATGACAATGGCTAAGGTTATGCAGTTAATTAAGGGTGAATCGGCTCATTGGGCGAATAAGAATAATTTGATAAGACCTAAGCTGGAATGGGCTGTGGAATATTATGCGTTTTCAGTAAGTGAATCAATGGTCGGGAAGGTGAGGGAATACATCAAAAATCAGGAGGAGCATCACGCAAAGGTGACTTTTATGAAGGAGTATGAAACTTTCATGGAAAAGTATAAGCTAGGAGGTCATGGCTAAAGCCAGGTTTGTTTTGGATTTTGCAAGCCCCAGACTAAAGTCTGGGGTTTGATGATGGTGGGTATCATTGGGTGAAAGTTTTATCTGGGAGAGCAGAGGTCATGGCTAAAGCCAGATTTGATTTGGAGTTCGTGTTCCCCAGACTAAAGTCTGGGGTTAGAGGATGGTGATGGGCTCTATCAACCCCAGACTTCAGTCTGGGGGAATACAAGTGTAGAACCCTGTAGGACTTTAGTCCAAACTTATGAAAATAAAATGCAATATGAAAATAAATTCTATGACATCGAAAACGGCTAAGCCAATTATTGCGTTGGTATTGTGGGCATTGCTTTATATTAGTACCGGATATTCCCAAACCGAAATTGAAGGCATCAGCAATAAAGTTGACCTGAACATCACCAAAGACCCACCGATATTATTACTAACGGATGGGTCATTGAAATTTACAGACCAGAATGGCAATAACTGCATTGATGCAGATGAAGCGGTTAAGATTTCTTTTGAAATTGAGAACATAGGCAAAGGCGAGGCTTCGGGATTAACTGTCAACGTCCGTGAAACCGGAGATATTGGCGGTTTGTCATTCGAAAAAGCGGCAGCAAAAGGAAGCCTTGCACCCGGCGCAAAGCAAACTATTGAAATACCCATCACCGGCAATATGAGCTTAAAAACTGGCTCCGCCAATTTCATCATCAAGCTGGATGAGGCAAGTGGTTTCGGGTTAGATGAGTTTCAAATGGAAGTAAAAACTTTGGCATTTATCAATCCGGTTGTAAAGATTCCGGACTATTCAATTACGAGTGGAAGCGGGAGCACCCTGACCCCAAAAAAACCTTTTGATCTTCAGATTTTGGTTCAGAATGTGGGTAAAGGAATTGCCGAAAATATCAAGGTAGGAATTGTAATCCCTCAAAATGTTATGTGTTTCTCAGGCAGTGAAATTACTCAATTCGACAAGCTTGCATCAGGCGAAACACAAACTATCGTTTACAGCTTAATCGTGAATGAAAAGTATTCAGAAAACACAATTCCGATTGAATTTAAGTTGTCAGAAAAATATGGGGAATATGCTGAAAGTAAAACCATCACCCTCGAACTGAACCAGGCGATGGCATCTTCAAAACTGATTGTGGAGAGTTCGGTAATTGCTGACAATACTCTTATAAAGGAAGCTCATCTTGGCTCAGATGTGGACAAGAATATACCTTTCAATAGCATAGATAGACTCAATACTTACGCGCTGATCATTGGAAATGAAGATTATTATTCTTTTCAGACTGGGCTAAGCAGGGAAATAAATGTGGATTATGCGATGAACGATGCCAGAACCTTCAAAGAATATTGTAGAAAAACGCTTGGCATTCCCGAGAAGCAGATCATGTTACTTACAAATGCAACAACTGGTCAAATGAACCAGGGAATAGCATGGCTTTGTAATCTCGCTAAAGTTGACAACGGAAAAGCAGAATTGATTTTCTTTTATTCCGGTCATGGACTGCCTGATGAGGTTACAAAAGAAGCATACCTGATTCCGGTTGATGTCAGTGGAAGCAATCTTACGGAGGGGATTAAACTTGCTGATGTTTATAATAAATTGAGCGAGTATCCTGCACAAAAAGTAACCATTTTTTTAGATGCCTGTTTCAGTGGTGGCGCACGTAACCAGGGATTGATTGCACAGAAAAGTGTAAAAGTTAAACCAAAAGAAAACCTGATTACCGGCAATATGGTTGTGTTTACATCAAGCACTGGAGAAGAATCGTCCGGCGTTTACCGGGAGAAACAACATGGATATATGACTTACTACCTCCTGAAGAAACTTCAGGAAACAAAAGGGGACATTACCTATGGGGAATTGGCAAACTATATTACCGATAAAGTGATTAAAGAAACTGCACTAAGCGGGAAAACCCAAACACCACAGGTAATTTATAGTCAGGCTATTGAAAGTGAATGGTCGAGTTGGAAGATCAAATAATTCCTCTTGATCAATTCTTAGGTATTTAACGTAGATGAAAAAAAATCCGGGACGCACCTGACAAACTTTGTCTTCATGCATCCCGGTCCCTTTTACGCTTAAGGAAAAAGATCATTGGGTATTATAATATCCGATCAGCATTTTTAAATCAGCCTCATCAGTCAGTTTGATCTTGTTATTTTTCATAAATGATTTGATGTCTTTATTTTTGTCCGAAAGAAGTTCAACTACTTCATTTTTACTTTCAGGTAAAGGAATTGCTACACTTCCATTTTTCGAAACAAAATATTTCAGTGTCTGATAATACTGAGTAGCTGTGTTTTCACTTCCAACTTCATTACAGGTACCGATAAATTTTTGCGATATGCAGCGGTACAGAAGCAATCTGCAATTTCCGTCAACAAGCAATTCCAAATAGTCTTTTCGATTACCGTCTTTACAAACAAATTCATCAAAAACGAAGGTGTTATTATCAAAGGTGATAGATTCAACTTCTTCAGGGTCGCCGAATGCAGCCGTATCATGCTGTAGAATAAACTGCATTTGCCTGTGATAAATATCATATCTGAGCAAACGGTCGGTAATAAGTGATTTGTCTTTCAGGACAACGGTTCCGGGTGACCAGTCATTAAAATAGATAGACGATTCCTCGCCGAGGTTGGTTTTTGCCTCAAAAATTCCTGATCCTGAGTTTTCAGCCGATCCTACGGGTCGCTGTGTGGATAAATCTGAACCTGATTTTAGCGTTCGGGTATTTTGATCGCCTGGCGGATTTAGCTGTGCAATCAATTGAAATTGGATCAGAAGGCAACAAAAAAGTGTGAATAATTTAACTTTTGTTTTCATGGCATTTCATCATTTAAATTGAGCGGTTAAATTACAAAAAAAATACCTGAAAGTCAATAAAATAGACTTGTTTTTTTATAGATATTTAACGGTTGAAATGATGGTAATATTGTTGCGTAAACCATTTTGAAAATCATCTTAAATTGCATTCAACCTTTTTTATACTTTTACGTCCGAATTGCAGTAATGTGCATATCGTTAGTTTAAAATGAAAAGAATCAGGACAGGCATTATCGGGATCGTAATGATCGCAGGGTTTATGGGCGGTTGCAATTATGATGAGAACCGGCAGGAGGGAAAGGAAGACTTGATTATTTTTCATGCCGGAAGCCTTACAAAACCCTTTCACGAAATAGCCCAATCCTTCGAAGCTGAAAATCCGGGCATCCGGGTTTTAACTGAAGCTGCCGGAAGCCGTGAATGCGCACGGAAAATATCTGAGTTAAACAAGCCCTGCGATATTATTGCAACATCGGATTATGCAGTGATCGAAACGTTGCTCATACCAAAGTACACCGAATGGCTGATCGCTTTTGCCGGCAACGTCGA
>CAWJBC010000009.1:0-214167 GCA_963840975.1 uncultured Bacteroidales bacterium
AGTAGGGGATGGAGAGAGGGAGAGCTGGGGAGATATTGGAGGTTAGATATTAGAAATTAGACGTTAGAAATTTGATATTTGATTTGATGCACCGGACAGGCAATAGCTCAGTAGGAGCGGAATTATTGGGTTTCAGGTTTGAAGTTTCAGGTTATTTCCGTCTGTGGTGTGGAAGATCGGCTGGTAAATTTGTTTTTACAGCTGAGTGTTATATTGATACTTATTTCTTACCTTTGAACTTTCCCGGGTGGGAGAGACGGTGGATAATACATTAAGACGGTGGGGCGCAAGGTTAAAGAAATTTTAAGCTATATTTATATGAAAAAAAATCTAATCACTGCGATTTTAGGATTTTTAATGGTGTTACCATTCAGTAATTGTTTTGGCCAGAATATTATTGCTGGAATTGTTTCTTCTAACGATATTTACTACGATATTATTCCTGATACATCATTTAAAGCTCAGTGTGTTCATTTATCGGGATATCCCGGAGGAGTTTATTATATTGATATTGATAATAATGGGTCGTTTGATTTTAAAATTTCAGCAAGTGGTGGAGGCGGTTTAGGAGGTGCTTCTGCTGGATGCGCAATTTATCCATTAGATCTGAATGCTACAATTGCATCACATAATGATACTTCCATTGGATGTTGTCCTACGCAATATATTGTTCAATTAGCTGATACCATAGTTGTGGGAGATACAATCTCAAATTTGCTAAATTTTTTTCCTGGGAAAAGTTATTTATGGTGTGAGGCAAATGGTTGGGCCAGTGCTCCAATGATTTTTGATTGGAATAATATTGGAGAACATTATATTGGCGTTAAATTAACTTTCCCAAATGATACACTCTTTGGTTGGATAAGGGTTGAAGCAACATCAACATCAACGGGAACAGGTGGACTTTTTACAATAACGATCAAAGATTTTGCTTGTAATAAAAGCAAGAATTATTCAATAAAAGATATTAATAACTCTAATTCATGGAGAGTATATCCTAACCCCGCAACAGAAAAATTATTATTAGAATTTCCGCAAACACTAAAAGAAAGCACATTGATAATTACTACTGTGAGCGGGCAGGAACTAATACAACAACAAATAAATGACTGTAAGTCACAAATTGATATTAGGAACCTGACAAGTGGAATATATCTTGTAAAATTGATTTCTGACAAGACAGTTGATGTAATAAAGATAATAAAACAATAATAAAGCACCTTGCTCACAACATGTGGTTGCGTTAACATAGGAATTATGGGGTTCAAGATTTTGAAGCCCGGTTTTCTAATTTCATTCAAAATTCTTGTGTTTTAAACTTTTCTTATATTTGCTGTGTAAATTCCTCAATACTTGAAAAAGAAAATGGAATCAGCCAACTGCATTAATCCACCTTAGATTTTTTTAAACACCCGGAACTTGGCGCCGAAACCAACACCTACCTCATGGTTTACAACGACGACGAAACCAAAGACGGAAGCTGGGAAGTAACGGTGGGGAACCCGGAGTGAAGGAATAAAATTTAACAATTTATAAATAAGGGAAAGCCGAAAACTTAAAAAGTAGGCATAACAAAAACTGATATTATATGGGAATAGTTATCGCATGGATAATTTTTTGTTTCGTCGCTGGTGCAGTAGGTAACAAAAGAAAAATTGGATTTGCAGGTGCATTTTTTTTATCACTTTTCTTATCTCCGTTAGTTGGATTAATAATTGCATTTAATTCTGACAAAAAAGTTACAAAAGTTCTCATGAGTCCCGCAATGGCAAAATTGATTAATGAAGGAGACAAACTTATGAAGGAGGGGAAAATTGATGCAGCAATCGAAAAGTTTAATATTGCGTTGACATATTCAAACAAAGCACCTCAAACAAATTTTAAACTTGCAAAACTCTATTCCATAAAGAAAGATGGTAAAAAATCTTTAAATCATTTAGCAATTTCAATAGAATCTGGTTTCAAGGACTTTGAGAAGATAAACACGGATAACGACCTTTCTTTTTTGAGAGATGAAATTGAATTTAAAAACTTTGTAGCAAATAGTTATAAGAAGCCGACAACTCAAACAAATTCAGTCAGACCATTAAGCAAAATTGAGGAACTTGAAAAATTAAATTCTTTGCTTGAGAAAGGAGTTTTGTCGAAGGAAGAGTTTGACAATGAAAAGAAAATAATTCTTTCAGATAGCAACTAAATTTTAAAGTCATTGAAATGAAAGTATTTTAATATTAACAGTGCTATCGCAAGTTTGTAATTTGTGGCAGGTATAATAAATGACATGAATTAAAATGAATGTTATGAAAAAAATGATCTTGTGGACAGTATCAGTCATTGCAACCGTGATGATATTCGGCAGTTGCAAGGTATGCACCGAGTGCACCGAATCGCACACCGGCGTATCAAGTGAATATTGCGGAACCAACTCCCAGGTAAATAAATTTGAAGATGAGCTAAAGGACCAGGGAGGAGCAGCTCGGGCAGGACTGGAATTGCGAGCGAAAATAATTGGAAAAGGGTTTCAAACCTTTTTAAGGTTGGAAACCCTGTAATAACGAATTATTAACAATCTTTATTCAAATGAAAAAATCAGTTATTCGTTTAATTCTGACCGGGATGGTATTGATTATTGTTTCAGGTCAGTCAGCTTACTCGCCAGGAAATGGAAGGTTGCTGAATTAAGCAATATTGAAAATCTTCTGATAGCCAATGGGAATTTGAATAATTTGCTTAATGCTTGCGAAACCAACAAGGAAGTCATGATTGATCAAATGAAAATTGAAAAGTTTGAAAATGACTATTTTCTCCTTGCAAAAGATGTTGTAAACCATTGGGGATATATATTCAAGCTTATAAGCAAAAAGAAAAAACTATATCTGAACCCATCAGATGATATAAATGCTTGTGATTGTGAAATACTATCCATTAACTCTTTCAAAATCGTCAATGGCGAAATAAAAGGCTGTATAGAATGCAATCATAAAATATCAGTAAAAAAGGATTTCTAACAATACAAAGATTGGAAACCCTGTAATGATAAATTAAATGAATAAATGACAAAGCATTTAATTGTTATTTTATCAATGCTTGCCTTTTGCAGCGAGGCATCAGCACAAAGCCATTACCAGGTTCATGCGGGTACGGCGTTTCCTGTGGGTGATTTCTATCTCGATAATTATGAGGATGTCGCCGTTGGCGTGGCTGCCGGAGCGCAGTATTTATATAGTATCAATCAAACAGGCATTAGTATATTAATGAGTGCCGACTTCTTCTATAATCCTCTGAAAAAAGAATATCGTGAAGAAATCACCACAGTAGTTGATCCCAGCAATCCTGAAAATGTAAATATTAACTTCTATAAGTACTACAACATACCTGTACTTGCAGGTATTAACTATACTTTAAATGCGACTGATCCCCTTGCAATTTTCGCTGAGGCGGGTTTTGGAATTGATTTCCTTGAAATGAACGACATGACAGTGGAAACGGATCAAACGAGCAGCAAATATGAACTCATAACATTCACCGCCCCATGTTTTAAAGTTGGGATCGGATTTATCTTACATCAAAAATACAGTTTAGCATGTGACTTCTATGCACTTGGCAAACATAAAATCAAAGGCAGTACAGTAATTGACGGACAAATAGCGGTATTTGAAGAAACGGGTTTCGTTGGCAGAGTTTTGTCGCTTACCCTGGGTTATAAATTCTGATGGTAAAAGTTTGAGAACCTTTACAGATAATAAAATCACCTTCCTTCATCTTGCATGAGGTAAGGTGATTTTTTATGATAAAAGCCGTCTATCGCTGGGTTTATTTTCCTTTTGCAAAAGTGTAATATACACCAACATTAAACGCTGTTCCGCTGCCTACTGTGTTGATTCCAAAATCAAGATTTGTATCCGTGCTTGTTTTATTACCATCGTTATCTTTATAAACAATCGTACTAAATCCAGCCAATCCATATTGCCCCATCACCGTAAATCTTGGTGAAAGTGCATAAGCAATCCCGATTCCCAGGCGGGCACCAAAACCATTTTGTGATTTTTTTGTTTCAACTTTAGAGCCTGTGCTATAATCATAATATTTCCTAATCCCATTTAAATAATTGATATAGACACCGGCATACACACTGAAGTTATCGGTAATCTTGTAAAAATTTCTTACATAAACCGATGGATTAACTGAAAGCGATGAATAGTCCATGTTATCGCCTACTTTTCGGGCATAACCACTCAGTCCTCCCACAAAACCAATCTGCAGCGTGTTGGTGATGAATGTGCCAAACTCAGGATTCATATTCCAATTGGTACTAACCGTTTTGTCCGCATTGTCAGCTTCGGGTTTTTCGGTCGAAATGTTGTATCCAACCAATCCGCCAACATACCATGAGCCTTTTTGAGCAGTTGAAACCATTGCAATTGCAATAAATGCAAATAAGAAAATTGTCTTTTTCATAATAGAAATTTTTTAAATTAATGTTAGTGTGAATTATAAATTAAATCAATCATTTCATTGAACGATAACTGTGAATAAAAATCAACCCAATGGGGTTTTCAAAAATTGAACGATTACTTTATTGCAATCAGTACAACTTAATCACTACAAAAATATAATTTCTTTCACTCTGGTTTATTTTCATAAAAAAAAATCCCGCAATCCAAAAAGCAGGGATGATTTATAAGAAAGCTATCCCGATAAATGTGGGTAGTTTTTTTAAAAGAGGACGAATGAACCGGTGAAAGCACGCTGCTAATGCCATTTAAATACCCTTAATCCTGCAATAAAAAACGCAAGCCCGGTTGTCACCATTATCAAAAAAGGTACAAATGTCTCAGCCATGCCGGCGCCTTCGATAAAGATACTTCGGGTACCGTCGGCCAAAAGAGTGAGCGGAAGTTTCTGGATCACCGGTATGCTCCATTCGGGAAAGTTGTGGTAACTAAAGAAAACACCCGATAAAACCATCATCGGCATCACAATAGCGTTGATGAGTCCGTTGCCGACTTCAGTATTGGACGTATGCGAAGAAATAAAAACTGCAATTCCGGCAAAAGCAACATTTCCTGCAATAAATATCAGGACTAAAGCTGTAATGCTTCCCTGAATATTAATGTCGAACACAACCCAGGCAAACAAAAGCAAAAGCAGCGATTCAATGAAATTCATGATTAGCCTCACGGCGATAAGAGCAATAAGGAAATACGACTTTTTCATCGGGGTGGCAACCATTCGGCGCAACAGCTTCTTCGACCGCTTGTCAATGATACCATAACTTAGTCCCCACATGCACGACATCATCACACCCATAGCAATCAATCCCGGAATAAGAAAATCAATATAGCGCGTACCGCTTACCGTAAGGGGTTCAATAGATTCGTTGTTGGAATAATGGGTAATGGATTTGCCTTCAAAAAGTTTTGAGAGTTTAAGATAAGTCAGTTGTGCATCTGGATTCACCGGGTCGAAATGGTAATGAATGATCCCGTTGCTTTCATTTATTATCAGGCTGATATTTCCCCGTTTCAGCATCACCATCGCCTCATCCCAACCGGTTTTGTAAAACAGCACCGTTGTATTTCCCATCTTTTCATCAGGAATTTGCAACCTGTAAGTAAACTTTTCATTTGATCCTGATTCGGTAGTAGTCGCCATTTCTTTTAAAATAGCTTCCATCTTAAAAGCAGAATCAGACCGCTCCTCCGCCTTAGCCTTATCCTCAGCCTTCTCACCAATTATCGCTACCTTAATGGTCACTTCAGTCTTTTTCGTAAACGCAATTCCTAATCCCAAAGACATAAGAATAGGAAAGAGAATACCCCAAAAAAGGACACCGGGTTGGCGTATCATTTCCTTGAAATAAGCCAGGATCATCTGTACGAGCTGGTGGTTCATCATACTTCTATTCATTCAAATGCCTTCCTGTTAGTGAAATAAAAACATCATCAAGTGTCCTTTTCCTGATTTCAAGGTTTTTCAGCTTTAAATTGGCATTGTGGAGGAAAGTTAGAAATCCCGGCAGGTCATCCTGCAACTGATTTAATACAACCAACCCTTTGGCTTTATCATGTTCCCAACTAATCTGAAACTGTGATTCGTTCCAAACCTTCTGAATATCACCAACCGGATTTTCCAGGCTGAATTCAATGGCTTTACCTTTTATTCCATCAGTGTCTATCAATTGCTCGCGGGTTCCCTGCTTCAAAATTTTCCCGTTATCAATAAAGATGATGTAATCGCACAGCCGTTCTGCTTCTTCCATATAATGCGTGGTAAGGATCAGTGAAGTATCGAGCTTTTGTTTTAGCGAAAGAAGTATGGTCCATATTTCCTGTCTCGCATTCGGGTCCAGACCGGTTGTCGGTTCATCCAGCAAAAGAATTTTTGGACTGTTCATCAATGCAATACCCAATGCGAGCCTTTGCCTTTGCCCCCCGGATAGATTAACGGCAAATGATTTGACTTTTTCCTCCAGCCCGACGAGTCCGATGATTTCTTCAACCCGGCTTCGTTTTAAACTGAAAAAGCTGGCAAATAATGTCAGGGTTTCCCTCACATTCAACTTGTCAATAAAATAGGTTTCCTGCAATGAAAGTCCGATCAGCCGGCGATGTTCTTTTTCATTGCCTTTCCATCCTTTACCCATGATCAGGATTTCACCTTTGTCGGGCTTTTGTATTCCTTCGATCATTTCGACAAGGGTTGTCTTTCCAGCGCCGTTAGGACCCAGCAATGCAACAAACTGTCCATGATTGATCCGCAAATCAATTCCCCTTACGGCATGAACCGTTTTGAAAGATTTATGAACTCCTTTGACCTCTATAACCGGTATTCCGTTCATTTTCATGTTTTAAGACTTTTGGTACTTATGTCAAAAAACAAAAATAACTGGAAATTGGTTGCAATTGATTGAAGATATTAATTGTTATCACTTCGATCAATTGTACAAGCCTTTAAAAGAGGAAGGAGAATAATTGTTTCTGAAGACTTAAAATTCAATATTTTTACAAAAAATTTAGAAATGAAACGTCTCTTTGTTTTACTTGCATTTCTCTTTTTTGGCTTGCTGCCTGATTTTGTCAATGGGCAAAATCAAATGAGGCTGGATGAAATATTCAGTTCAAATGGTGAAGTCTATTTTCGGTTTGAATATGGGAAAACCGTTGATTTACATTTTCTTACAAATATCATTTCAATTGATAATATAACTTCAGATGATTGGATTTATGCTTATTCTGACAAAAAAGGATTTGAAGGGTTTTTGGAACAAAAGATAGATTATGAAATCCTGCCCCATCCCGGATCGCTTATCAATCCTGAGATGAAAAGCAAGGTTGATATTAAATCAATCAATGACTGGGATTTTTATCCAACCTACGAAGCCTATATTGACCTAATGAATCAGTTTGAACAAGACTATCCAGACTTATGCGATGTGTTTAGCATCGGAACCACTGTTCAGGGAAGACAACTGAAGATAGCAAAATTATCTGCAAATGTGAATATTCAGGAAAATGAACCCCGGTTTTTATATACTTCCTCAATTCACGGCGATGAAATTACCGGATATATTTTGATGCTAAGATTGATTGATTATTTATTGAAAAATTATAATTCAGACGAACAGGTCACTAACCTGCTGAAGAACATGGAAATCTGGATCAATCCGTTAGCAAATCCCGACGGAACTTATGCAGGCGGCAATGGATCGGTATTGAATGCAAAACGATTCAATGCCAACAATGTTGATTTAAACAGAAATTATCCCGACCCTCAGAATGGTCCGCATCCGGATGGAGAAGCCTGGCAAACGGAAACAATTGAATTTATGGAGCTTGCTGATAGTGTATCTTTTATAATGTCTGCCAATTTCCATGGAGGGCAGGAGGTTTTTAATTACCCATGGGATACCTGGTCAAAGTTACATCCTGACGATGAGTGGTGGAAACTTGTCGGCAGAGAATGGGCGGATACTGTTCATGCGAATGCACCAGTTGGTTATTTTACCTATCTAAATAATGGGATAACCAATGGATACGAATGGTACGAAGTAAACGGCGGAAGGCAGGATTATATGAACTATTTCCATCATTGCCGGGAGGTGACCCTTGAAATTTCCAATATCAAAATACTGCCCGAAAACCTGTTGCCTGATTACTGGGATTACAATTACCGTTCATTTTTAAATTATATGAACCAGGGTTTATACGGAATAGCCGGAATCATCACCGATTCAGGGTCGGGATTGCCGCTAAAGGCAACTGTGACGGTTTTGGATCACGATGCCGATGGTAGCTGGATCCTTTCTGATTCAATCACAGGAGGTTATTTCCGGCCTTTATTGGAAGGCTCTTATTCAATATCCTACTCTGCACCAAATTATGTAACCCAGGTCTTTGATCAGATTGAAGTAATAAATTACCAGCGTACCTATCAAAATGTTGCATTGGTTTATTCGGGAGCCGGAACCGAAGAAATTGCGTTTTCAAATAACTTCATGGTTGGCCCGAACCCTGTAACAGAAGCTGTAACCATTACATACCTGGGCAATGAAGCTGAAGAAACTACCATTTCGATAAATGATATTACGGGTAAGCTGCTTATTATTCAAAACGCCGAATTCACGACAAACGGGCAAAAATTAAAACTTCCTACCGGACATTTGCGTGAAGGTTTATATTTTGTAAAAATCAGTTCTTCAGAATTTGAACTTGTTAAGAAACTTATAATCAAATAACCATTGAAATATCCTGTATCCAATTATCTTCCGGGGATCATCATCTTTCTTTGCGGATCATTTATCATGATCTTCGAAATGGTGGGATCAAGAATGCTGGGACCCTATTTTGGCACTTCTGTATTTGTGTGGACCAGCCTTATCGGTATCATTATGGGTTCGCTCAGCATTGGTTACTGGTTGGGTGGCAAAATTTCGGGCAGAAGGAACGATTTACTTACTCTTGCCCTGATCATTTTGTTTGCAGGAGTTTTTATGCTTACCACCTCGATCTTGCACGACTACGCTTTGCGCAGGATTGTAAAGTACATTCCTGAATTTAAATTGAGAACAGTCGTTGCGGTTATTTTTCTGTTTGGTCCCGCAAGCATATTTTTAGCAATGGTTTTGCCCTATTCGGCAAAAATGGTGGTGAACAACATCCGAACATCCGGCTCATCGGTGGGAAATTTGTATGCTTTATCCACAGTAGGAAGTATAATCGGAACATTTGCCGGAGGGTTTATACTGGCGCCAGCATTCGGATATTCCACTGTTCTATTTTCAAATTCAGCAGTATTAATCATTCTGTCGCTCATCCTAATCATCCTTTGTAAGAAACACTTACTCTTTTTCGCGGTTTTTATATCAAGCACGAGCCTTATGTTTATTTGGTTCGCACAAAATAACAAACCATTGAACTATATTGATACCGACACCCAATACAACCGGGTGCTTATTTACAACACAACTGATGAACAAACAGGACGGCCCGTAAAAATGCTCAAAGTAAATGATGAGAGAAGCTCAGCCATGTTTACGGATGCTGATGATGACCTGGTTTTTGATGTTTTGAAATATTACAGGCTTGTGGAGCATTTCAACCCCGGATTCAGAAATTCACTGATGATTGGTGGTTCCGGATATGCTTTCCCAAAAGATTATTTGCGTCGTTACCCTGAGGCAAATATGGATGTAGTTGAGATTGACCCCGGACTGACAAAGCTGGCAAAATTGCATTTCAATTTGAAAGATGATCCCAGGCTTACTATTTATCATGAAGACGGCAGGACTTATCTTAACCGCTGCAAAAAAAAATATGATGCCGTTTTTATGGATGCCTATAAATCATTGTTAACCATTCCTTATCAGCTCACCACACGCGAAGCTATCCAGAAAATTGATAATATATTGAATGAAAACGGTGTGGTTTATGCCAACATCATTGGATCATTGAACCATCAGGGTAGTTATTTTCTTAAAGCTGAATTAGCGACTTATAAAAGTGTTTTTCCCCGGGTTCTTTTGTTTGCGGTTCAGTATCCCGACCCAACCGAGGAAGAGAAGGGGATTTTCCAGAACTTTCTGTTGGTCGGACTTAAATCAACAGAAAGCCCGGTTCTCGGATCTGACAATCCGGAAATAATGAACTATCTTAACCATTATTATCCTTTAGATAAAGGTTTTGAAACCATTGTCCTCACTGACGATTATGCTCCTGTTGAGTTTTATGCTTCAAGAGCGTTAACACAGGCTACCCTCCAAAAGTAATTCCCGTTATCAATCCAAACCTAAAGAGCAGGATAATTGCAACAGTAATGGTCAGGAATTTCCAATTCAGGCTTATATTGCGTTGTTCTTCATCATAAAAAATTTCGTTGTATGAGCTGAATGAAAAGATCAGAGGAACAATCAAAATGATAAGAGTAAACAGCTTGAAAAACTCATAATACATTTCATCAACAGTGCCATAATAAAATTTGTCAGGAATTTTGATCAAAGTTAAAATAATGGTACCGATAATGGCAGGAAGAATAACCTGAGCCCAAAGCAGGAATTTTTTATTTCTCTTGTCAATGAAATTGAAATAGGCATTCCCTGAGATAAGGAATGACTTGGCAATCAAACCTCCAATTGAAACAAGCGCAAAAATGGAGATTATCGAAAAAATCATTTTGCCTGTATCGCGATAATAGAGATATGCGATTACCCAACCGAAATCTTTATTCAACAGTGTACCCATTAGCAATGAACCGAAAAACATCACCATCCCATGAACAAATCCCCACAGGAAAAAAAGTTTCAAGTTACCCGATTCATTCCTGAATAGGCTGTAAAGGATAAGGAAAACAGTTCCCATAAGGATGCCTGTCATTGGCAGAATGCTGAATAAAATTTTTACTGAATCGGCATTCCAGGCGTGACTTTCAATATCATAATAAATTTTGTAATAATAAAGGATTGTTGTGTAATCGAAGGTGGATGCCACCCAAACGGTAATGAGTTGACCAATGATGAAAATCACGATATATGAAAAAAGGAAAAGAACCAGAGAATTGATTGAAATGACAAAAAAATTGTGTCGCTTGTCTTTATTTTCGGCAAATTCAAGTATTCCGCGGAACCAACGCCGCAAAGTGTGACGGTCGAAGGTTTTGAGTTCATAGATGAATTGTTTCCTTCTTTCCTTTCTGTGCTCTTTTCGTTCAATCTGCCTCAGCCTTTTTTCTTCCTTTATCTGAAGCTTTTCTTCTTTTGCTCTTTCCTGTTCGAGTTTTTTATCTTGTATTCTTTTTTCCTTTAGCCTTAAACTGATTTCGGCTTTCTCCATTTTCTTTTGCAACGATTCGGACCGAAACTTCTCTTTTCGTTCAGCCTTGTAGGTTCGCCTTTTCTTAAGTATAAACCTTGTTAACCTGTAAACCCTGTAAATCCTGAATCGAAGGGATCTTTTAGTTTTCCTGACGGGTTTTTCTGCAATAAGGGAAATTGGCTTTACGTTAGTTTTCTTTTGTTTCAGAAGCCTCTTTTTATACCTCAGAAAACGTACCCTCCGGTAAATGGGATATAAATTTTTCCCAAGAATATTTCTCCTGGTTGTTTCTTTCATTTGCTCAGGCTTAATCCGACAAATGTAATATTTTACGCTAAATGATCATCCGGCTTGATGAATAAAAAAAACCTGACCAGATAATAGTGATCAGGTATGCAATTGATTGGAAACCAAATTTTATTTTATGAACATTGATGCAAATGAACCATCAGAATATTTGCCATCATCCAGTTTTTTCTTAATCAAAGTAAATGCGTTAATGGTATATTCCACATCCTCAAGGGTGTGAACAGCAGTCGGAATCAATCTGAGCATGATAACATCCTTCGGAACTACCGGATAGGATACAATGGAACAAAATACATTGTGTGTTTCTCTCAGATCTTTGGTTACCTGGGTAGCTTCAGGCACACCTCCTTTTAAAAATACCGGAGTTACAGGTGATTCAGTATTTCCAAGGTTAAAGTTTTTTGCTTTCAGTCCGCTTTGAAGTGCATTAACAATTGTCCATAGCTTATGCTTGTGCTGCGGCTCGCCCTGCAATATCTCCAGACGTTTTAATGCTCCGATCACCATTGGCATTGGCAACGATTTGGCATAAATCTGAGAGCGCAGGTTGTACATCAGGTAATCTATCACTTTCTTTTCACCAGCAATAAATCCACCAATTCCAGCCATCGCCTTTGCAAATGTACCGAAGTAAAGATCAATTTTATCCTGAACACCGAGAAATTCACCAACTCCTGCACCGGTTTCTCCCATTGTCCCAAATCCATGAGCATCATCTACCAACAACCTGAATTTGAACCTCTCTTTCAAGTCTGTGATTTCTTTTAGTTTCCCAAGATCACCGGCCATACCATAAACTCCTTCGGTGATAACCAGTATACCCCCTCCGCTTGTTTCAGCTATTTTGGTTGCCCGCTCAAGCTGTTTAACAAGATTTTCAATATTGTTGTGTGGATAAACGAATCTTTTGCCAATGTGCAGGCGCATCCCGTCTATTATGCAGGCATGGGCTTCTGAATCATAAACAATGACATCCCGCCTGTCGGTTAACGTGTCAATGATTGAAACCATTCCCTGATAGCCATAATTCAGCAGGTAGGAAGATTCTTTATGAACAAATGCAGCAAGTTTCTGCTCCAGTTCCTCGTGGTATTTTGTTTGACCCGACATCATGCGTGCACCCATCGGGTAAGCCATTCCCCATTTGGCAGCGGCTTCGGCATCAGCTTTCCTTACTTCCGGGTGATTGGCCAGACCAAGATAGTTGTTCAAACTCCAAACCAGCCGCTCTTTTCCCATGAAAATCATACGGTTTCCTATTTCTCCTTCAAGTTTGGGAAACATATAATATCCATGACCATGTTCCATGTATTTGCCCAAGTGACCAAATGAACTTTCGATTTTGCTATAAATATCCATTGTTATTTTAAGTTTTAAATTACTGTTAACCAATAAAAAGGCGCAAAATTATACTTTCTTCTATAATTGTTCAAATTAAGTTTTCAATTAATTTTAAACAAAAATAAATAGGCAAAAAGTGCGTTTTTAAAATTCATTAAAATACAGTACTTTTGCGCCCATGTTAAAAAAGACCCGATTTTTAATATTAGTAGTTTCATTATCAGGCATTTTATTTTCGTGCAGCAAATACTCGAAAATCCAAAAAAGTCAGGATTTTAAGTACAAATACGAGAAAGCACTTGAATATTATGACCGGGAAGATTATTTCAGGGCCATGAGCCTGTTTGATCAGGTAATGCCTTTTTTCAGGGGTACAGAAGAGGCTGAAAAAATCGCTTATAAATATTCGTATGCCTATTATTATCAAAAGGAGTACCTCATGGCAAGCTACCATTTCAACAGGTTTGCCAAGACTTACCCCCGCAATGAAAAAGCAGAAGAATGTGCTTTTATGTCGGCATATTGTAAATACAAAGAGTCACCGATTTACAGGCTGGATCAAACCAATACATTCGATGCCATTAAGGAATTGCAACTTTTTCTGAATGTTTATCCCAACAGTGATAGCCTTGAAGCCTGTAACAGACTGATTGATGAGCTTAGAGCCAAACTTCAGAAGAAAGATTTTGAAATCGCCAAGTTGTACCTGAAAATGGAAAAGTACAATTCATCAATCGCGGCTTTTGATAATCTTTTAAAGAAATATCCTGACACAAAGTATAAAGAGGACATTCTGTTTTATTCTATTAAGGCATATTATTACTATGCTCACAAAAGTGTTAAAGAAAAGAGATTAGAACGATATCAGGAAGCCAAGGACGTTTATCAGGAGTTTGTCCACCTTTATCCTGACAGTAAATATAAGAAGGATATTGATTACATTGTAATGAAGGTGAATAAAGATTTACAAAAATTATAAAACTAAATAATACATGGATTACAAAAAATCAAAGGCAGAACCAACTGCAGTTACAAGAAAAATCCGGGATTTCGATAAAGACACCGGTAATATTTACGAAACCGTTGCCATCCTGTCGAAGCGCGCAAATCAGATAGCCGTTGAGATGAAGGAAGAATTGAACCAGAAAATTCAGGAATTCGCTACCACTCAGGACAACCTTGAAGAAATTTTTGAGAACAGGGAGCAGATTGAGGTGGCTAAGTTTTACGAAAAACTTCCCAAGCCAACATTGATTTCGGTTCATGAGTATTCACAGGGAAAGATATACTACCGGAATCCTCTCAAGAAGACAGACAATGAATTTTAGTTCATGGTGTTAAAAGGTAAAAAAATACTTATTGGCATCACCGGTAGCATTGCTGCCTACAAAATACCTTTCCTGGTGAGGCTTTTGCTGAAAGAAGGAGCTGAAATAAAGGTTATTTTGACTGAAGCTGCCAAAGATTTTGTTACCCCTTTGACATTGTCCACATTAACGGGTCATCCCGTCTTTTCCGGTTTTTTTGAAAAGAACGATGGAACCTGGCACAGCCATGTTGAATTAGGTAATTGGGCTGATGTATTTTTAATTGCACCTGTTTCAGCTAATACTATGGGTAAGATGGCAAATGGCATCGCTGATAACCTTTTAACGGCAACCTACCTTGCTGCCAAATGCCCGGTTTTTTTTGCACCTGCAATGGATGTTGACATGTTCCTCCATCCTTCAACTACAGCAAATATTGAAAAGCTACAAGGATTTGGCAACATCCTGATTGAACCGAATGAAGGTGAACTCGCAAGTGGATTATATGGCGCCGGCAGAATGCAGGAACCAGAAAAAATTGCTGATGTTCTGAATTCTTTTTTCAAAAAAAAAAGACTTCGATAAAGTCAACATCCTAATCACCGCAGGACCTACACACGAATTCATTGATCCGGTCAGATATATTGGTAATCACTCATCCGGTCAAATGGGATATGCAATTGCAGAAGAATTTGCCAAAAGAGGCGCTGATGTCACATTGATTTCAGGTCCGGTAAACCTGAAACTAAATAATCTAAAAATCAACTTGATCCGAATCACATCTGCTGAAGAAATGCATCAGGCTTGCATTAAAGAATTTCCAAAAGCACAAATCACGATAATGGCTGCTGCAGTTGCCGATTACACAGCAATAAACAAAGAGAACCAAAAAATAAAAAAGGGAAAAGAAGAGCTAATCCTGAGTTTGAAAAAGACAGCAGATATTTTAGAAGGGTTGGGAAAAACTAAGAAAAAGAATCAACTCCTTGTGGGATTTGCGCTCGAAACCAACGACGAACTTTCCAATGCAACCAAAAAACTTAAAAATAAAAACCTCGACCTTATCGTTCTTAACTCACTTCAGGATAGGGGAGCAGGATTCGGATATAGAACCAACAAAGTAACTATGCTGGATAAAAATGGAGAAGTTAAATCTTTCGATTTAAAACTAAAAACATTGGTAGCTTCAGATATTGCAGATAAAATTAAATCGTTGTTTTTTATTCCGAAAATCAGTTAATATGAACCTAAGATATTTTACTGTTACGGTGCTGTTTCTGTTTTTAACCTTTGTGGGTTCGACACAGGAAATGCTTTGCAACCTTCAGGTGAATTCTCAGCAAATTCAGGGTACTGACAAGCGGGTATACGAAACCATGAGTACTGCGCTTAACGAATTTATAAATAACCGGCGCTGGACAAATTACGACTTAAAAACAAATGAACGAATTGAATGTACGATGGTTATAAATATAAAGGATCGCCCTTCGACCGACCAATTTAAAGCCTCATTGAATATCGTAGCCAGCCGTCCGGTTTATGGCTCTACTTACAATTCTGTACTGCTTAATTATATAGATGAGCAATTTGAGTTTGAATATGTTGAGTTTCAGTCGCTGGATTTTCAGGAAAACCAATATACTTCTAACCTCTCTTCCGTTATGGCATACTATGTTTATCTGATTTTGGGATTGGATTTCGATTCTTTTTCTCCTTTTGGGGGAACAGCATTTTTTGAAAAGGCAGAACTGGTTGTCAATACGGCACAAAATTCAGGCTACAGCGGATGGAATTCCAATGATGATAAGCGCAACAGGTACTGGTTGGTTGAAAATTATCTTAACAAAACCTATTCAAATGTAAGAACTTTTCTTTTTGAATATCATTATAAAGGTCTGGATGTAATGGCTGAAAAAGCAGATCAGGGAAGGGCAGCGATCCTTTCCAGTCTCGAATTGCTTCAAACTGCTTACAACCAAAAACCGGGTTTGTACTCCATCCAATTGATCATTGATGCTAAAAAGGATGAATTTGTAAATATTTTCAAAGAAGGAAATCCCGCAGAAAAGACTAAAGTTATTGATATCCTGAAAGAGATTGATCCTTCCAATTCATCTACCTATTCAAAAATTAATCAGCGAAATTGATACTGTACAAGCCCTTTCGAGACATTGTGATGAAGAAAGGCAATAACAAGTTTTCTTTGTTATTTTTGCAAAACGCTTTATTGAAGAATTATGCTGATTCACTTGTCTATTCATAATTATGCCCTTATCCGGCAGCTTGAAATTGATTTCAATTCAGGATTCACCGTAATTACCGGTGAAACCGGCGCAGGAAAATCCATTTTATTGGGAGCATTAAACCTAATGTTGGGTAAAAGGGGCGACATGCAAGTACTATTCGACAAATCGAAAAAGTGTATAGTCGAGGGCTTGTTTTCTATCGAAGATTACAATCTCAATGAATTTTTCAGCAACAATAATATCGAATACGACAATCCTGCTATTCTACGTCGTGAGATAGGCACAAATGGTAAAACAAGGGCATTCATCAACGACACCCCTGTAAATATAGCATTGCTAAAGGAATTGGGTGAGCAATTGATTGATATTCATTCGCAGCATCAAACCATTGCATTGAATGATGCAAATTTCCAATTGACCGTTATTGATAGCTTTGCAGGAATTACCGATAGAATTAAGAGTTACAGATCATCGTTTTTTAAATTTATAAAATTGAAAAATGAGTTGATCCGGCTAACGGATGTAGAAAGCAAGTCGAAAAGTGAGCAGGATTATTTTAAGTTTCTTTTTGACGAATTGGAATCAGCCAAATTGATAGAAAACGAGCAGGAAAAGCTCGAAAATGAGTTAGAAACGCTCAACCATGCCGAAGAAATAAAATCAAGGCTTCATGCCTCTGCCCAGGCTTTGGATGGGAATGAAGTTAACGTCCTGAACCTGATTTCAGACATCAGAGCAAACTTAATCCAGGTATCTAAATTCAGTAATTCATTCAGTGAATTATCGTCGCGCATTGATAGTGTTTTTATCGAACTTAGCGATCTGTTCAATGAAATTGAAAAAAATGCCGAGACTGTTTCTTTTGATCCTCAAAGGATAACTGAAATCAAAGAACGCCTGGATGTGATTTATCATCTTCAGAACAAACACCGGGTTACCTCAGTAAATGAACTGATTGAGCTTCAAAAGGAAATTGGTATTAAATTATCCCAAATCGCTACCCTTGAAGATCAAATCAACAAACTGGGTATCGAAACCCGGAATGCTGAAAACAAAATAAAGCAGGAAGCGCATCAAATTTCTGAAACACGAAAAAAATATTTCATCCGCATTCAAACTGAAATTGAAAAGACTCTTTATGAAATCGGGATGCCTCATGCCAAATTCAATATTCAGCATGAACTTATGGAAACACCTGGTAAGGATGGTGCGGATATAATCAAATTTGCTTTCAACGCCAACAAAGGAGGGGAACTGATGGAGTTATCGAAAGTGGCTTCGGGTGGCGAGCTTTCGCGATTGATGCTAGCGATTAAGTCAATGATTTCGCAGAAAAACCTCTTACCGACAGTTATTTTCGACGAAATTGACATTGGTGTCTCTGGAAAAGTTGCTGATAAGGTCGGCGCCATTCTCAACCAGCTTTCACGATCAATGCAGGTGATTGCCATTACTCATTTGCCGCAGATTGCGGGTAAGGGAGATGCACATTATTTTGTATATAAAGAAACTGACAGCGATTCGACGAAAACAGAAATAAAAATATTGAACGAACAGGAAAGAGTAATCGAAATCGCTAAAATGCTGAGCGGTCAGGAGGTTACATCAGCTTCTGTTGAAACAGCCAAACACTTGCTCAAACAGGATTAGCAACAAGTATTTTTTAACGATTAACTGACACAACATGGCTTACAACTTACTGAAAGGGAAAAAAGGAATTATTTTCGGAGCGCTTGATGAAAAATCAATTGCCTGGAAAGTAGCCGAAAAATGCTTCGAAGAAGGAGCCGTTTTTACATTGACCAACACGCCAACGGCTATGAGGTTTGGACAGATCAACGAATTGGCAGCCAAATGCAATGCGGAAATTATTCCGGCTGATGCCACCAGTGTAGCTGACCTGGAGAACCTCGTTTCCCGGTCAATGGAAATACTTGGTGGACAGGTTGACTTCATCCTCCATTCCATCGGGATGTCAATGAATGTGCGTAAACACAGGGTTTATAACGACCTCGATTATAACTTTTTTGAAAAAACACTGGATATTTCTGCGCTCTCATTTCATAAACTACTGCAAACCTGCTTTAAATTAAATGCCATCAGCGAATGGGGCAGTGTGGTTGCACTTTCATACATAGCTGCCCAGCGAACCCTTTATGGTTACAACGATATGGCGGATGCCAAATCGTTGCTCGAATCCATTTCCAGGAGTTTCGGTTATATTTATGGCCGCGAACGACGGATAAGGGTTAACACCATTTCGCAATCGCCTACTCTTACCACGGCAGGAAGCGGAGTAAAAGGGATTGACGGACTGCTCGATTTTACTGAACGAATGTCACCGCTTGGAAATGCAACGGCAGAAGAGTGTGCCAATTTCACTATTGTGATGTTTTCGGATCTCTCGAAGAAAGTGACCATGCAAAACATTTTTCACGACGGAGGATTTTCAAGCATGGGTATGAGCCTTAAAGCCATGAAAATGTACAACCGCAGTCTCGATTGTGATGATTGTCCGCCGGTTGACTAAAATGTTTCAACGGATGATGTTTTGAATACAATATTCAATTAATTTTTTGTGGAATTCTGATTTCAATTGCATCTAGTAAAAAAGCAATTGTCAAACCACTTAAAATTAATTGCCATGAAAACATTAGCAATCATTTTTTTTACAACAATCACTCTTTGTTTTAATGGGTTCACACAAAACCGAATTCAAAATTGGGACATTGAAAAAATTAGTTCTATCAGGGCTGAGTTCAATTCGAACGATGGAAAAACCTACTTCAAAGAAATAAACAATAAAGCATCAATGGATTCGGTGTTTACATTTCTGAAGGAAATTGAATTCAGGGAAGCGAATGAAACAGTTCTTGATAAATCTGATATTCTAAAACAATGGAGCATAAAACTCATTTTCCGGGGGCAGCAGGACCAAATCATCTTTTGTCCGGATTATGCCACTATTGGGAAAACCCTATTTTCAATTGACCGTAAGGTGGTCAAAGATTTAAAGAAACTCCTGACAAACTGTAAAAAATGCTAAAAGTCTGAATATATTTAGCCAATAGCTTGTTTGTATAAAATGTAAAATGCCTCTGGTGGCGTGGAATATGTCATTTCAAATTTTGCAGCCCTTACAAATTTCATTACCTTTGAAAGCTATTAAATCCTGATAAAACAGGACAATACTTCCGGAAAGAAAGCGGTGAAGCGCTGATTTCGGTTATTACCTGAAAGATAAGTGATAAATCATAGGGAACGGGAAGAAAAGAAATGGCAATATCTTTTTTGTTTACCCCGTTAAAAAATGTAAAACAAGTTAGCTATGCACCTTAATTCTAAATCAAATTTGGAACTCATCAATCCAAACCTCCGCGGATTGGACGAAAGCGACACACTTGCAATTAACGAGCGATCAAAAGAATTGATTGCAAAAGGAAATACTGTTTACAGGTTTGGTTTGGGTCAATCACCTTTCCCGGTTCCGAAGAGCGTGGTGGAGGCGCTTCGTCTCCATGCACCTCAAAAAGATTACCTGCCGGTAAAAGGATTAAGGATTCTGCGGGAGGCTGTGGCTGATTTTCACAGGAGAAAAGATGGAATTGATGCCCGGGCTGATTGTGTCATCATCGGACCCGGTTCAAAAGAGCTGGTGTTTTTGCTGCAACTTGTTTTCAACGGCGAAATTATAATCGTGAGCCCATGCTGGGTTTCCTACATTCCCCAGGCGAAAATTCTCGGCAAGCAAATTTCCATCATTCACAGTTCGTACAAAGATAAGTGGCAATTAACCCCTAAACTATTCCGCGATTTTCTTGAAAAGAGAAACGGCAACGGGAGGCAGGCGTTGATGATATTGAATTATCCCGGAAACCCGGATGGCGTTTCATTCAGCGAAAAATACCTCATTGAAATAGCGGCGTTGGCGAGGGAGCATAATATATTTATCCTGTCGGATGAAATTTACGGCCAATTGCACCACAAGGGCAAACATATTTCTATCGCTAAATTTTATCCTGAGGGAACCATCCTCAGTTCAGGATTGTCGAAATGGTGCGGTGCCGGCGGATGGCGGCTTGGAACCTTCACGTTTCCGAAAGACCTGACATGGATGCTCGAACAAATGGCAATAGTGGCAAGCGAAACCTATACATCAGTGAGCGCACCCATTCAGTATGCAGCGGTGCAGGCCTTTAAAGGAGGAACTGAAATCGAAGAATACCTTTGGCAGGTTCGTAAAATACTTGCTAACCTGGGAAAAGCTTGTTCAGTTACAGTCAACCATGCTGGAATAAAAGCCCATCATCCGGTTGGCGGATTTTACCTTTTTCTTGACTTTTCTGACTTTTCAGATAAACTTTCGAAACTGGGAATAAAAACTTCAAAAGCTCTGTGTTCACAGAATTCTGGATGAAACGGGTGTTGCCATACTACACGGCAGTGCTTTCGGAAGGGCAGAGGATGAACTTTCAGCCCGCATGGCTTATGTTGATTTTGATGGCGCTCGTGCACTGGCAGCCGCCAGAACGATCCCGCTCCATCAGCCACTTCCTGACGATTTCAATGATATTTATTGCAACAAGGTAATGGAAGGTCTGGTTCGTATGACCAATTGGATAACGAAGATTTAAAAAAAAAACAGATTATTTAAAAACATGTCGAAAACCTATAAACCATATACGTTAAACAATTTCAGGCAGATTCCTCAAATTGAAAAACTCAGTAAAGAACAGCAGTTCAATATTGAGGTGGTGGGGAATGTGCTTCCCTTCAAATCAAATAATTATGTAGTGGACGAATTAATTGACTGGGACAATGTGCCAAACGATCCGATGTTCATCCTGACTTTTCCTCAAAAAGAGATGCTCCTGCCTGAGCATTACAGGGAAATGGAAATTCAGTTACTGACTGCCGGTGGTAAAGACCAGTTGAAATCAACAGCCAACGCGATAAGGGAGCAACTGAATCCCCATCCTGCAGGGCAATTGGAACTTAATATCCCCGAAATAGACGGCTTAAAACTGACGGGTGTGCAGCATAAGTACCGGGAAACAGTTTTGTTTTTCCCCAGCAATGGGCAAACCTGCCACGCTTATTGCACTTTCTGTTTCCGCTGGCCCCAGTTTGTGGGTATGGACGAACTGAAGTTCGCGATGAAAGAAACCGAATTGTTGGTGAAATACCTCGAACGTCATCCCGAAGCCACCGATCTGCTATTTACTGGTGGCGACCCGATGTTCATGAATTTCAACGTTTTTGAAAAATACATCGAGCCATTCCTTTCTCACCCAAATAAAACCAATATTCAAACCATCCGCATCGGTACAAAAGCGCTGGCTTACTGGCCCTACAAGTTTACCACGGATAAGGATGCCGGTAAATTCCTGAAGCTGTTTGAACAGATCACCGCAAAAGGGATTAACCTCGCCATCATGGCGCATTTTAGTCATCCGAGGGAACTGGAAACCGAAGCCGTAAAACAGGCTATCAGCAACCTCAGGTCTACGGGTGCGCAAATCAGGACGCAATCGCCCATACTCAAACATATTAACGACCAGCCTGAAATTTGGGCGGAAATGTGGCGCAAACAGGTCAACCTGAATTGCATTCCTTATTATATGTTTGTCGCAAGAAATACCGGTGCACAACATTATTTTGCTGTAACCCTCCACGAGGCATGGGATATATTCAGAAATGCTTACCAAAATGTAAGCGGGGTTTGCCGCACCGTGCGCGGACCGAGCATGTCGTGCAATCCCGGCAAGATTCAAATATTAGGTGTGAGCGAAGTAAACAAACAAAAGGTGTTTGTCCTCAGATTTCTTCAGGGGCGAAATCCCGACTGGGTTGGCAGGCCTTTTTTTGCTGAATATGATGAAGATGCCATCTGGATCAATACGCTGAAGCCTGCATTTGATGATAAATTTTTCTTTGAGGAAGAAGACGAGCATATCTTCGGCGAAAATTATATTGACAGCCAACCGGGCAGTTATGAATAGACTTAATGCCAGCAGCAAAAGCGATCACCGGTGAAAACAGGCAGTTTTGTTTTTATCGGAATTATTTAATGGTACACTGACCAGGCGGATCCCGCATAAGGCGGGACTGATTTTTACTGATAAAAACTATCTAATATCAACTCTATAATCTAATATCAATTTCCCCATCTAACTACTAACTACTCTGTACTAACTACTAAAAAATTTTTCCATATCTTTGAACCCCCGGTTTGGGGGGACGGCGGATAAAACACTAAGAAGTTGTGCAGTATTTTATATGAGATCAATATTAACATTTTTAGCAATTTACATATTATCCACTTGTAATTCATGTGGTCAGATAGAAAATAATTTTGAAGTTTCTTCAGTTAAGATAGATTTCGAAACTGGATGTGAGACAAGAGAGGGAAGATCAATGCTAATAATCAAAAAAGACAGTAATTATTTTGCCAATAAGCTTGAACCAAATTATTACTATGGAACAACAACGGATAGCGTGTGGATATTGAAACTTGACAGTACAAAAATAAATGCAATCTATCGTTTTGTTGCTAAGGCAAGACAATTAGGGAATAGTAGTTGCCCCTCTATAACAACTTCAATAGACCATTACCTAATTACAATAAATAAAGAGACTTCAATAAGCATTGTAGGTAATTGTGATTGGAATGGATTAAGCTACGTAGCATTAGAAAAAATAGTTTTTAAGGAAAAATTCGAAGAATTAGAATTTAAGAGAAATTCATTGAAGGACTCTATAAGCACTAATTTACAAGGGATATGGAAAATTAGTGGATTAAAACAGGACACTTAAAAGATATGATCTTGTTATTTTAGATGAGAAATTCCTAAATTCTCGAAATCGAGACGTAAACCTATTTGGAGTTTTAACGACAGCATAGATTTTAAAAGTCATACAAATAATATAATAGATTTAAAATATTCGACAGAATACTGGTTGTTAGTTAGTTCTGGCTATGTAAGCTTGACTATTAGACCTGGATATATCGAAAATGAAGGACAGTATATCAAAAAAAATGATGGACTTCACTTCATGATAAAAAAAATGCAACCAGACAAAATAATTTTAGAATACTGGGGAATGTAATAACACTGCACAACACGCGATGATAGCCAATTGGCGCATCCCGTTCATCCAGACAAAGACGTGAAAGAAAAAAGCAATATAGAAATCAACAAAAATCCTGCGAAACAATCGCCAACTGGCCATATCGCGGGAACGTTAATCCCTCTTCCCCCTAATTTCCCTTTCAACACTGCTTCCTCCATTTCTCACTGTTACTTTTTTCACAAAAAACTTGACATCGCCCTTCCGGTTTTGTATATTTGCATCATCATTACCACAAAACAAAATCGCTCATTGAAATCATGATAAAATTTTCCACAGGGATATTGGGATACGTAAGCTTAATGCTGTGATCGCCACAGAGCCATTCCGACGCATCAGATTAACGTTGTGGTGGCCACAGAGCAAAAGTGAAGCATCCATTCGACGTTGTAGCCGCTACAGAGCAAAAGTGAAGCATCCATTCGACGTTGTAACCGCTACAGAGCAAAAGTGAAGCATCCATTTAACGTTGTGGAAATAAAAGTGAATGTTTTAAACAGAAGATAGACCTTTTTTTTATAAATATTAGATTGACTGCCGGTGAATGCCGGCAGTTTTTTATCCCACCAGGTTCGCTTCCCAGATAATCGCTCCGTAAACAGCATACCTGATAAAGCGGGATAAGGTCCAGTAGAGGAATTTCTTCACCGGGTACTGAAACGAACCTACCAGCATGCTCACGGCTGAGTAAGGAACAGGTGTGAGGGCGGCAACCAGCAGGAGGAAGGCGCCGTACTTTTGAAAGGATGACTGGTATTTGCCTAAATAACGCTTGCGGAGGTACCTGAACAAAATGGTCGAGCTGAGGTATTTCCCGAAAAGATAGGCAAGTAAGCCGGCTATATAACTCAGGAAAGCAAACAGGAATACAAGTAAAATGTAATCGGTCAGGTTGCCGGTGCGCAATGCCCACATCATAAAAAGCTCAGGTGGGATGATGCCCAATATCAACTCCGAAAGGCAATAGACAGTAAAAATCAGGAAATAATTGCTGAAAATGGGTTCGAGTAAATCTTCGTAATCGGTGTAAAGGTATTTTCGCGCCAGGATGAAAGCCACGACAAGTACGGAAAACCATGCCAATCCTTTCAGAAGGTTACTGAAAAAGAACTTTGTTTTTTCACTCACTTTAATCATCCTTTTTTAATTCCAAACTTATAAAAATCCAAATTCTCAATTTCAAATCCCCAAATCTAATATCTAATTTCTAATATCTAATATCTAATTTCTAATATCTCCCTCACTCCTCCCGTTTCAACACCAGCGCCGTCCGGTTGGTGATATACATTTGCAGGTAATGGTTATTATTGCCCTGGTTCTGGAAGGTGGAATAGGTAAGATGGTCATCAATTCGGTCGTGACCGCCAAAACGATGTGAATCGGAATTAAGAATAATCCTGTAATTTCCGGGTTGCGGAACACGGAATCCATAATCATAAACAGAATGATTTACATGGAAGTTAAAGATAAAGATCAGGTTATTTCTTTCAAAAATAATGGTCTTGTTCCAATCGTCCATGTTTAACTGCTGCGCGAATTGTGAATTTAAAATTCTGTTTTCCTTTATCACCTTTATCATGGCTTTATCAAAATCAGCCAGGTTCCTGTACTTTAGATTAGGATTATCCACCAGCGACCATTGACGGCGACAATATTTGTAGCTCCAGTTATTTCCCTCCCTCGGGAAGTCAATCCATTCAGGATGCCCGAACTCGTTACCCATAAAATTCATGTATGCCTGTCCGCCTAAAGCTATGGTGAATAACCTTATCATTTTGTGAAGGGCAATACCCCGCTCGATGATTAAATCAGGGTCGTCTTTGTGCATGTGCCAGTACATTTCCTTATCCATCAGGCGGAAAGCAAGGGTTTTGTCGCCTACCAGCGCCTGGTCGTGCGATTCGGCATAAGCCACCGTTTTAACGTGGGGCAGGCGGTCGTTCAGCACATGCCACAATTCCCAAATATTCCAGTCTTCATCCTTGTATTCCTTCAGCAACTTGATCCAGAAATCGGGAATCCCCATCCCAAGCCGGTAGTCGAAACCTAAACCGCCGTCTTCAATGGCATTTGTCAATCCAGGCATACCTGTCACATCTTCCGCGATGGAAATGGCATTGGGATTAATGGAGTGGATAAGATGATTAGCCAGTTGAAGGTAGGTTATGGCATCGTATTCCACTCCCTGCCTGAAATATTTAACCTGGTCGTCCATCTGATCAAGTCCATGATGGAAATACATCATAGAACCTACGCCATCGAAACGGAAGCCATCGAAATGAAATTCTGTAAGCCAGTATTTCAGGTTTGATAGCAGAAACCGCAAAACTTCGGTTTTACCATAATCAAAAATCTTGGAATCCCAGTTGGGATGGTCACCTCTTTCGCCCGGATGAAAATATTGTGAATCCGACCCATCGAATTCGTTGATGCCTTCGATGGTGTTTTTAACAGTATGGGAATGGACAATATCAATGATAACGGCAATACCGAGTTTATGTGCTTTTTTGATCAGCGTTTTAAGGTCTTCGGGTGTTCCGAAACGCGATGATGGAGCAAAGAAATTGGAAACATGGTAGCCGAATGAACCATAATACGGATGCTCCTGGATAGCCATCAACTGGATGGCATTGTAGCCGGCATCTTTGATACGGGGAAGAATATTTTCAGCAAACTCATTGTAGGTGCCAACGCTTTCCTCTTCCTGCGCCATGCCGATATGACATTCATAAATAAACAGGTCGGTGTCTGGGCTTAGTTTGAATTTATCACCAGTCCAGTTAAAAGGTTCAGGCAACCAAATCTGACCGGAGAACATTTTTGTTTCGTCATCCTGAATAACCTTACGGATATATGCCGGTATGCGATAATGGCGTCCCTTTTGTGATTCAACCAGGACTTTTATTCCCGATTGATGGGAGAAGGTGTTCTTGTAAGTTTTATCATCTAAAAAAATCTCCCAAATCCCAAATTCATCTTTTTTCATTGGATGTGAATTTTCGTTCCATCCATTGAATTCGCCTGTCAGGTAAAGGGCGTTTGCCTGCGGCGCCCACTCTCGGTAAGTCCATCCTTTACGTTTCGGATCGTAATTAATTCCGAAAAAGTTGTATCCGTCAGAAAATTCTTCGATGCTGTTGAATTCATTTTCAATGGTTTTCAGCTTTGATTCATAACGTTTGAAACGATCTGTAATGTCGTGTGCGCTTGGTTCGAGCCACGGATCAATTTTGATAAGACCCAGTTTATTTTCTGTCATAATTGAATTAAAATGAAAACAAAAATACGAAATGCCTTGTTTACATTGATGATTAAAGCAAGATTAATCAAATAAATATTATTCGGAAGAATAAAATGGATATTATATATTTTTGTCATAATAAATAAGGTCATCCTGACATGGAAAGTAACGAAGTTCTTGAAAAATTGCCCCGGCATTTGATGAGCCTGGTGATCGAACAGCCTTATAACGATTATACCGCACAGGATCATGCGGTTTGGCGTTATGTAATGAGGCAAAATGTGCGTTATCTTCCTGCTGTGGCTCATTCATCCTATCTTGAAGGATTGAAGAAAACGGGAATCAGTATCAATCAAATCCCGCACATGTATGGAATGAACAGGATACTAAAGGAGATTGGCTGGGCTGCTGTGGCGGTGGATGGTTTTATACCGCCAAGAGGATTCATGGAATTTCAGGCTTACAATGTGTTGGTCATCGCTGCTGATATCCGACCCATTGACCAGGTTGAATATACGCCGGCTCCTGATATTATCCACGAAGCAGCGGGACATGCACCTATCATTGCCGATTCACATTACGCTGAATACCTTAGGATGTTTGGTTATATAGGCTCCAAAGCATTTTCATCAGCGCTGGATAATAAAATTTACAGAGCCATAAGGCATCTTTCCATCTTAAAAGCCGATCCATATACGCCTTTGCCGGAAATTGAAGATGCTGAACGGCAACTCAATGAATTGGAAAAAAGTGTTTCAGGCTTGTCTGAAATGGCATTGATCAGAAACCTGCACTGGTGGACCGTTGAATACGGATTGGTTGGTGATTTGAAAACGCCGAAAATCTATGGAGCCGGTTTGTTGTCATCCATTGGCGAAAGTTATTCCTCCATGCAACCCGAAGTAAAAAAGTTGCCCTACACCATTGATGCTGTCAATACGAACTTTGATATCACAACCCGTCAACCTCAACTCTTCGTCACTCCTGATTTTGATTACCTTTCGGACGTGCTTGACGAATTTGCCTGCCGTATGGCATGGAGAAGGGGCGGACTGTATGGTGTAAAAAAAGCGATTGAGTCGGAAAGCACTGCAACCTGCGAATACCGTTCAGGATTGCAGGTATCGGGAATTTTTTCTGATGCCATTGAAAAAGATGGGCAGGTTGTGTTTCTGAAAACCAAAAGCCCCACAAGTCTTTGTTTTGAAAACAAACAACTTGACGGTCATGGAAAAGACTATCACATTCATGGTTTCAGCTCACCAGTCGGAAAATTAATGGGAATATCAAAACCTCTCGAAAAATTCAATGATGAAGAATTGAATTCTTTGGGAATATCATTGAACAAAAAATGCGTCCTGAGTTTCGAATCAGGAGTTGTAGTTGAGGGAAAACTCATGAAAATAATTCGGCAGAAAGGGAATATCCTGTTGATGACCTTCGCTGATTGCGCTGTAAAGTATGAGGATAAAATTTTGTTTGAACCATCATGGGGAGTTTACGATATGGCTGTTGGCGAAACCATTCATTCTGCTTTTTCAGGTCCTGCTGATCCGGAAGCTTATGAATATATGTTTGATGTTCCCGATGAAAAGACCCACAAGATCCGGTTTGAAGAGAAGGAGAAAAAATTGCATTCACTTTATCAATCGGTCAGGGATTCAAGAGAAAACAAGCCGGACTTTTCAGAAATACAAAGTATTTTTGAATCAATTAAGGATCAATATCCCAATGAATGGCTGGTTACACTTGAGATGCTCGAATTGGTTTCTGATCAAAATCACAATGGATTAACTGATGAAATTATTCAAGCGCTTGAATCAATGAAGCTAAAACATCCTGAACTTACTATGCTGATTAATAACGGGCTTGAAATGATCAGCGTAAAATAATTTTGAATTGGTGTTTATTAATTATCATTCATCAACACCATCAATGCCTCCCAAACCTGATTTCTATTTAATAATTTTTTTGCTTGTAAATGGTTTTGTTTTAGTTTTTCTTCCGGTTGGGGTGCCGAAGAAAAGCTGCCGGTCATATTTTTGTTTTTGATAAATTCTTCAATTTCCTGATGGGAGGGAAGCCGCTCAATATTACCCAGTTTACCCAATTCGTTGCCGGAAAGATATGGACTTAGCCTGATAGGATCAGGCAAGCCATCAATTCCTATTCCTATTGTTTCGATGGGTTTCCTAACCTTAAAAATAGAATCACCTGAAGCGCGACAATAAAAATCACCACCCATCCTGCCCACCAGGTCAATTTTATCAGGGTCTATGTTTCCATTATCATCCAGGATGGATTCATCAAGATGTATCAACAGAATTTCGCAGATCACGAGGTTACCGGCACCACCACGGTCGCTGGTTTCAATTATTTGCCTGACTTTACATTCGAACTGAACGGGCGATTCTTTTACCCGGAAGGGTTTTACCTTTTCAGAAGCAATGGGTGTCAATCCTGCTTTTATAAATTCATTTACGCCTTTGGGATATTCTGTGCTGGCAAGGCTTGCCTGCTCCACAAGTGAAAAATTCACAGCATTGATAACAACTTCCGGCACCTCCTTTAGGTTTTCGTAGGTGTTTTTAACCGTGTTGTCCCTTCCGCGGCGCGAAGGAGAGAAGATCAGTGTGGTTGGATTTACCCCAAAAACATTATAAAAACTAAAAGGGGAGAGGTTGGGATTTCCAACTTTATCAATGGTACTTGCAAATGCAATGGGTCTTGGGCCAATACTTCCCAAAAGGGTTTGATGAACTTTTGGGACAGGGGTATTTTGGGGATCAATCCGAATCATCTTTCTTTCTTTTAGTTTTAATTGCTTAAGATTTGATTATTTTCACAATGATAATTTATTGATGACAATTGATTTAATTTCATCAATTTTCAATTGATCATCATTTGTTAGAAAAAAATGGCATTGTTGTACTAAAGCTGTTGCCAATTGTATCGCATCCGGAGTTTTAAAATTATATTTTGCCCTTAGTTCCGCAGCCTTTTTGGATATTTTAACTGTGAGATCAACAATTTCAAGAGTGCTTGTTGAGGTTAGAATCTTTAAATACTTGTCTGCAATTGCAGGCTTTTGCATTCTTAATGGTTGTACAAGAACTTCCATTAGCGTTAATGACGAAGTAACAAACATTATTTTACCTTGTGCATTTAATTCAAAAAGGTTATCAAGTAAACTTCTGTATTTGTGGTGGTTTTCAATATAATAAATTATAGGAGCAGTATCTATGAACACCCTTTTACCCAAAAGATTCTCGGTTATTCCCATTTTCTTTCATTAACAATATATTGATCAACTTCCGAATTATTCCATATCTCTGCCCCTAATCCTTTAAGTTGGGTTAATTGGTAAACCTTTTTTATTCTTTTTTTCTCCAACCGGATATTATTCATGATCATTCTGACTATTTTCAACTTAGTTTTCATATCCAATGGATTGATTTCTCTTATGATTTTATTAACTATAACTGAAGTTTCCATAATAAACCCTTTTCTTGCAAAGGTAGTTATTTGGTTGGTAATATTTTTACTGTACAATCTCCGAAACCAACTCTTAATCCGTCTTTCTCTGCCCATCCCCGCATGATGATTGTGTCGTTGTCTTCGATAAATTTTCTTTCGGAACCATCACTCAGTTTGATCGGACGACTTCCGTTTAATGTAATTTCAAGCATTGATCCCAATGAGTCGTGAGTTGGTCCGCTGATAGTCCCAGAACCGTACATGTCGCCAATATTAATATTGCATCCATTAACAGTATGATGTGCCAATTGCTGACACATATTCCAGTACATGAATTTGAAATTGGAATGACAAACCTTGTTATCTGATCCTTTTTCAGGCTGAATGAACACTTCAAGTTTGATGTCATAATTCTTTCTGCCAGAGTATTCAAGGTAGGGGAGTACCGCAGGTGTTTGCATAGGTCCATCAGTTCTGAATGGTTCCAATGCATCGAGAGTAACAATCCAGGGAGAGATGACTGAACCGAAATTTTTACTAAGAAAAGGTCCCAATGGCACATACTCCCATTTTTGAATATCGCGTGCTGAAAGATCATTGAACAGAATCATGCCGAAAATATAATCTTCAGCTTCATGGGTAGAAATGCTTTCACCTAAATTGCTTTTTTTACCGGTAATAAAAGCCATTTCCAGCTCGAAATCAACCAAACGACTTGGTCCGAATACCGGCAATTCCGATTGATTCGGTTTTGTTTGTCCATTGGGACGATGAATATTTGTACCGCTGACAACTATTGATGAACTTCTTCCGTGATAACCAACCGGAATATGCCTCCAATTTGGTAACAATGCATTTTCAGGATCCCTGAACATTTTTCCGACATTTGTAGCATGTTCAATGCTGGAATAAAAATCGGTATAATCACCCACCTGAACCGGAAGTAACATCTCAACTTTTGCAACCGGAGTCAGAATTTTTGACTTTTGTTCAGGGTTATTCTTGATGGAGGAACATGAAATTTCAAAAAGTTCAGAAATTCTATCACGAACTGTCCTCCAAACCGGTTTTCCAAGAGCAATAAAATCATTAAGCACCGGTTTGTTGAAGACTTCCATATCAGGAATTCCCAATTCATAAAAATATCCAAAACCAGCCAAGGCATATAGGTCAATCACATAATTACCGATCCTGGTGGCACATCTTATCTTTCCGTTTTCCTTTTTTATAACTCCAAAAGGAATATTCTGGATCGGAAAATCACTATTTCCCTCCACCTCAATCCATGACCTTAATCGGGATTCATTCGCTCTAATCATCAATTTCAAATATCTAATGTCTAATATCTAATTTCAAATCTCTTATCTCTAATATCAAACCTCCTACAACGTCCCTCTGTTTTGTTGTTCTCTCTCAATTGACTCGAACAAGGCTTTAAA
The DNA here is from genome assembly GCA_963840975.1 of uncultured Bacteroidales bacterium. Classification (GTDB taxonomy): domain Bacteria; phylum Bacteroidota; class Bacteroidia; order Bacteroidales; family JAADJA01; genus JAADJA01. The sequence goes on from CAWJBC010000009.1 coordinate 31,801, forward strand.
GTTCCCTTTGCCGAATGAGAGCGCTCCTTTGCGTTGAATTATTTCGTAAAATACAGTCGGCCTGTCTTCAACTGGTTTAGAGAATATTTGCAGCAAATAGCCTTCATCGTCACGATCAATCAGGATGTTCAGCTTTTTCAATTCTGTTAAATCTTCATCAATGTGCCCGACCCGTTCATTCACTGTTTCATAATAAGTTTCGGGAACATGCAGAAATTCAACACCCCGTCGTCTAAGTTCCGATACGGTATGAATAATATTATCGGTTGCAAGCGCCACATGCTGAACGCCAGGACCGTTATAAAATTCAATGTATTCCTGAATCTGTGATTTGTTGATTCCTTTAGCTGGTTCGTTGATCGGAAATTTGATGCGCATATTGCTGTTTGCCATCACCTTACTCATCAGGGCTGTATATTCAGTCGAAATATCTTTATCATCAAAGGAAACCAATTGATTGAATCCCATTATATTTTTATAAAAGTTCACCCAAAGGTTCATTTGTCCCCAGTCAACATTTCCAACCATGTGATCCACGTATTTAAAGCCAACCTCTGTAGTTTTGTAATCAGTCTTCCAATCTCTGAATCCGGGCAAAAAAGTGCCTTTGTAGTTTTTTCTTTCGACGAACAAATGGACGGTTTCGCCATAAGTATGAATACCTGACATAATTACTTCACCATCCTTATCACTGAATTTTTTAGGCGGCAAATATGATTTCCCGCCTCTTTTAGTCGTTTCTTCATACGACTGTGCTGCATCATCAACCCAAAGAGCTACGAATTTTATACCGTCGCCGTGCGATTTGCAATGTTCCCCTATTACAGAATCGGCAATAAGTGAGGTGGTAAATACAAAAATTACTTTTCCCTGCTTGAGTACATAGGATGTTTTTTCTTTATCGCCTGTTTCAAGTCCACGGTAGGCGAGGGGTTGAAATCCAAATGCCGTTTGGTAATAAAAAGCAGCCTGTTTGGCATTGCCTACATAAAATTCTACGAAATCGGTACCATTGATTGGCAAAAAATCTTCTTTCATCAGTTATTCAATTGAAATTAAAAATTAGTATTCATTTTTTTCAAACTTAGGTCCGGGAACTCAAAACCCAGAACCCAGAACTATTTATTTATCCACGATTTAAAATAATCCTTGTCTTCAATTTTTAATGCTTCCTGCGTTAATTGAAGCGGTTTAAATGTATCCACCATGACAGCAAGTTCCTGGGTATCTTTTTTACCAATACTCCTTTCAACAGCTCCTGGATGCGGACCATGAGGAATCCCAATTGGATGCAGTGTGATTTGACCCTTTTGAATATTGTTCCTGCTCATGAAATCTCCGTCAACATAATACAGCACTTCATCAGAATCAACATTGCTATGGTTATATGGAGCTGGAATCGAAAGCGGGTGGTAATCGTACAACCGGGGAACAAATGCACAAGTTACAAATGTATTGGTTTCAAATGTCTGATGTACTGGAGGCGGTTGATGTATCCTTCCTGTTAACGGCTCAAAATCATGAATGGACAGTGCGTATGGATAATGATATCCGTCCCAGCCCACAACATCAAACGGATGACTTGCATAATGATATGGATAAATATGATTATCCCGTTTAATCCGCACCAGGAAATCACCTTTTTCATCGTGTGTTTCAAGGTTCGCCGGTTTCCTGATATCCCGTTCACAAAAAGGTGCATGTTCAAGCAGTTGTCCCGCACGGTTGATATATCGTTTTGGGAAACGAATCGGGGTAAAAGATTCAACTATAAATAAGCGGTTATCCTCCGTTTTAAAGTCAATCTTATAAATGATTCCCCGTGGAATAATAAGATGATCGCCATAAGCGAAATCAATATTTCCGTAAGTTGTGCGCAAAGTTCCTTCACCTTTGTGAATAAATATCATTTCATCCGCACCTGAATTTTTAAAAAAATAAGTTTCAGTTGACTTACGCGGAGCAGCAAGACAGATATGAAGATCTCCATTGACAAGAACAGGGATCCGGCTCTTCAAATAATCATCTTCCGGTTTGATATCATATCCATAAAAACTTCTGGAAAGCAGGTTTTTCTCCACGGCTATGGTTGGCGCTACTGAATATGGTTCATCAACTGCAAGAACCATGGTTGGAGGGTAACAATGGTAAACCAGTGAATAAAAATCAGAAAATCCTTCAGTCGAGACCAATTGCTCTGCATATAGATTGCCATCCGGTTTCCTGAATTGAATATGTCTTTTAGACGGAATCTTTCCTAATTTATGGTAGTGTGGCATAGATCGGAGTTAATTGTTAAATCATAAATAATATTATCGCGATTTCAATTCCAGCATTGTATTGATTGCACGATGTGATTCGCAAAGATAGGAGAAAATCTCTTTCTTTGCATATTAAACTTAGGTAATGGTAATTTGTTCACCAAAAATTTTAGCTTGATAGGAAATGGATGAAAAATCAATATTGTTAGAGCCGGTTGTGCTTGGGAAACTTAATTTAAAGAACAGGGTGGTTATGGCTCCCTTGACGCGGCGAAGGGCAACAGATGATCATGTTCCGACCGGTATGATGGAAATTTATTATGAGCAGAGAGCCTCTGCCGGATTGATTATAGCAGAAGCCACTAACATTTCATTGCAGGGTATTGGGTATATGAATTCCCCCGGAATTTTTTCGCTGCAGCAAATTAATGCCTGGAAGCCCGTTACAAGGGCAGTTCATAACAAAGGTGGAAAAATGTTTTTACAATTGTGGCACGTAGGACGTGTTTCCCATCCTTTATTACAACCGAATCAACAACTTCCTGTGTCAGCTTCACCCATAAAAGTTAATGGGATCATTAACACTCCTGAAGGTCACAAGGAGATGGTGGTTCCCCGTCCACTTGAAACCTGGGAAATCCCGGGAATAATTACCTATTATAAAAAAGCATCTGCAAATGCTGTTGAAGCCGGTTTCGATGGAGTGGAAATTCACGGTGCTAATGGCTACCTGCCCGATCAGTTTTTGCACGATGGTTCAAACATCCGAACAGATCAATATGGCGGAAGCTTCGAAAACAGATCGAGGTTCCTGTTAGAGATACTGGAGGCCTGTTGTAATGAAATAGGAGCAGAAAAGGTAGGACTCCGACTTTCACCAAGCGGAGCCAACCAGGGAATGTTTGATTCAGATGTTGTAAAGTTGTACGAATATTTAATACAAAAAATTAACGATTATCATCCGGTTTACCTGCACCTGATGGAGCCTTATGCTCATCTTGAGCCAGCAGACAAATATGCTCATTATATGAAAGTTGTAACCCCTTACTTTAGAAAATACTTCAATGGAGTTTTAATAACCAATGTGGGTTATGATTTTGAAAATGCAAACCGGATTCTTGAAGAAGGTAATGCAGATTTGGTTGCTTTTGGAAAGTTATACATTTCAAATCCTGACCTGGTTGAAAGGTTTGCACAAAAAGCTCCTTTGAACCATTGGGATAAAGAAACATTTTATTATGGAGGGGAAAAGGGATACATTGATTATCCATTTTTAGGTTCCTGATTGTAGTTTGGTTGAATATTTTTATAAATTTGATGAGTTTTTAAATATGGAGGTTCCATTGAAAGGAAAAATTAATCGTCGCAAATTTATTAAGGACACAGGTAAGCTTGGTTTTGTTGGTTTAGCAGGAAGTTTAGCACTTCCGGGTAAATCGTTTGGCGCTTTATTTGGTTCACCTGATATAGTAGTCGTAAACGGAATCAATTATTTTCAAAACACAATTCGAGCGGTTGAATCTCTGGGAGGAATGAGAAAGTTTGTACCGGATGGTTCAAAAGTTGGTTTACTAATCAATTCAGCTTTTGAAAATAAGGGTGCCTATGTTAATCCTGACATCAGCATTGCTGCTGTGAAAATGATTTTTGAAGCAGGCGCTTCTGAAATCATTAACCTCCAGGTCGTTAAACCTGAATATTGGAAACGGGGTACTTATTATGAAGAAAATATGGAAATGTTGTCTAATCTGAAAGAAGTTAGCAGTAACACCTTCCCATCTGAATACAATGAAATGGATTTTGTGAGGATTAATCCATTGGAAGGTGCTAAATCGCTGATGGAGACAGAGGTCGTGAAAGCCTGGCTTGAATGCGATATATTTATCAACATACCGATTGCCAAACATCATACAACAACATTACTGACCGGGGCTTTGAAAAATATCATGGGAGTTTCAACACGAAAGGCGAACATTACTTTCCATCTTGGCTCCGGCGAAAAGAACAATCCTCAATATCTTGCACAATGTATAGTTGACCAAAACCTTTTGAAAAAAACAAACCTTTGTATAGCTGATGCTACCGAGTTTATAACCAGCAATGGTCCCGGTGGTCCCGGAGAAATAAAAAGCCTAAACAAGATTGTTGCAGGAACCGATATTGTTGCCATAGATGCACTCTTTTCAGAATACCTTGACTATGCTCCTGATGAAATATTGACTACGCGAATTGGTCATGAAGCAGGAATTGGTGAGATAGATTATCACAAACTGAATCTGCTTGAATTAACAACCTGATATGAAAAAACAAGTTTTAATACTAATAATTATTATAACCTTCTTTTCGGGCAAACATTTGGTATGTCAGGATAATATCAATATTAAAGAATTATTTCCTGATAATTATTTTTTCAAAGGTTGGGCGATGAAAGATTCCATCGCAATATACAATGGCGAAAATCTTTACTATTATATTGACGGGGGAGCTGATATTTACCTTGAGTATGGCTTTATTGAAGCAGCCTCATCAAAATACCAAAATGATTCAGGCACTGTAATCCATCTTGAAATCTACAAAATGGCGAGCGATTCGGCGGCATTCGGAATTTTCACCCTAAATTCATCAGAAAAAGGAATTCCTGTTAATGTTGGAGACAAAGCCATTCAATACGATAATTACCTCGATTTATGGAAAGGTTCCTATTTTATCAGGTGTAGCCGGCAAAAGACAGAAAGTAATATTATGGATAAACTGGAGCTATTTGCAGGATTTGTAAATGATAAAATAGCAGTGTCAGGGAATGAACCGAAAATCACAAATCTGTTTCGTAATGTATCAATGGAGGTCACAAACGTGAAATACATTACAGGGATCACTGGATTGGGAAATGTTTATAATTTCGGACATGGTGCTATTGCTGGTTTTACGGAAGGACTTATCGGTTATAGCGATGATAAAATGCTTTTTATTTTTCGTTATGCCAATGATCACAAATGCCGTGAATGGTTTGCCAGCGCAAAAGGAAAAATGCAGATGAACCAGAAGTTTTCAGATTATTTACCGGTCGAAAATGGATTTACAATAAAACACAAAGAAGGAATCAACTTCTGCTTTGTTCAAAATAAACAATTGATCCTTATTATTAAAGGTATGGAATGGGAGGAAGCCCAACCGGTATTGGATCAAATCAGAAAAAATCTGAATGATTAAGGTTACTGAATCATCTCACCGTTTTAGTGTTACTAAAATCCTATGATCTAACGCAAATAGCTTTTCACCACTGTCAAACAGACTATTATTTCTTCTCCTCACTCAAAATATTCTTCAAAGGGCGAAAGTCTGACCGTATGGTTTCCCATCTGTCAGGATAAAGACTCAGCAGATGATTGATTTTTATTTTATGGTTATAAAGTGCATCCGAAATTGCCGGAGCGCTAATAGGTTCGGTGAAGGCTCTGCCAACGTTGGTACCGGTCAGTTTCCATTGTTTGCTTTTGGCGACGATTGCTGCATTTTCAAGCCTGTCAAGCAGCGACAGTGTTTTTGAAAACTTATCATCTTTGCGGATAACCACATTCTTTCCAATCTCCTTTTTAACCTGAGTATCAATAACAATGTGCCATTCAAGAACTTCTAATTCTTCATTCTCCTCAAGATACAAACTATCAACGTAGGCAAGGGTTTCGCGGATAATAGATTCTAAATTCTTTATTTCTCCTTTAAAGTTCTTGATCTTATCCAGGGCACCAGACGACAGCTTGTAATTTCTGCCGTTGATAGACGACTGTTCTTTGATGATCTGCTGGCAAAGCTTAACGAGACTAATCCCATAGTTCTCTTTGGTGCGGTGCATATCAAACTTCATTGCCTCAGTTTGTTCGATGATTTGCCGGGTGCGCAGGTTGTAGGATTTTAACGTACGCTTATCATTTTTCTGAAGGTTGGCGAACATCCTGATAGTATTATTTAATACAAACGCAATAATGCTCTTATTATCTGTAGTGAGAGGATTGATAGAATTTGTGACGCCAAAATTGCTTGGGCTTTCATTTAAATAAAGAAAAACCAGGTCACTGAATTCCTCCCGCATATCGGGTATTCGCATCAGCAGGACTATATTTTTCAGTTCCGAAAAAATATTTATTGTCGGGTTTGAATATTTTACTTCTACTTCAAAAGGTAAATTTTCGCGGTTGTACCAATCGTAAGGATTTTTTTCCTCCATATAACGCTGCAAGGTGGGGAGCATTTTATCAATATTCAATCCACGGGTAATATATTCTTTCCCTTTTTTTTCGGTAAGTCTGCCCATGATTTGTTGCTTTCCTTCATCATAATAAACGGTAATCATTTTCTCAATACCGGGAAGTATTTCCGGGATGATTTGATGAAGTTTTTCTAAGGGATGATCTATAAAAGTGTAAGTCTCCATAAGAAAATTTTAAGCAAAATTAATATAATATTTAAGCTATGCAAATTTTTATTAAGTTTATTTTTAAGTGTTATTTATTTTATTAAGTATTTAAGTTTTGATTAATAAGCTACTTAAATTTATACTTATTGATAAAAATATTTCTTAAAATACTTGACAACTGATAATTATATTTTGTAATATTGTAAAAATTTTAGTTCTGACAATTCATTCAATCAATTTAATACTTAAAAATACACTTAAAATGAGAAATGAAATATTTAACCGGATCAGGCAAAACAAAATGAAGTATTATGCCGAGCTTAATAATGTAAAGGAAAAAGCAATTCCGGTTACGGTAAGTGAAGATAAAAAACTTCAAATCGAAACTCCTAAAAATGAAAGACAACCAAAAGAAAAAAATGCCTTCCTGAAAAACATACAGGAATATAATTACAAAGCAATGTTTATTAAGGTGCCTAAATTTGTAAAATCCAATTACCAGGAATTTGCGAAAAGTCCTGCAGTGAATTCTTTAAAAATGAAAGTGAAAAATGACCATGAAAAAATCAGACAGTTGAATAAAAGGGTCAATCAAAAGATAGAATTGCAGCAGGATAGGTTGGCACATGGTATTTATAATATGTCATCGTTTTTGTTCGAAGAACAAAACGATAAAAACAATGGCGTTTTGGCAATTGAAACAGTAAGTGATAATTCAGTGGAATGGAGTGTTTCGAAAGAAACGGTGGCAACGACTTCAATTTATGAAAGGCTTGGAAATTTTTCCGACAAGTCTTTTAATTTTCTAAGAACCGTCCCCGGCAGAATAAACACCTATCTGGCTTCGGATAACATGATGGAACCGAATGATGCACACATGATTGCGAGGAAATAAATCTGACGTTTAAGGTTCTATCTTCCAGCTTTAGTCCTAATCCCGGGATTAATTTCAACTTTCGAATTTCATTTACTCAAATTGTTATAATAAAGCCCGCTCATTTTGTTAGCGGGCTTTACAGTTGAACAATTTAACCTAAACCAATTACTATGAAAAAAATGGCAATATATCAAACAAGGATTTATACGGGATGTATTAAAAGAAGTTTGAAGTATTTACAAAATTTACAACTCAATTTATAAATGAAGTATTACACTCAATTAAAGTATTTCAAATTGCTAATCAATCCAAACCCGAAGAGCAATTTACAATTTTGTATGCATGATGTTCGAAAATGATTGTTTCTTTGATTGAAAATTCTATTTTTGCTTAATAAAAATTTAAGATGACAATAAGATGATAAATTTTCAAATTACCAAAGAACAAGAGGAAATCACTTCCAAATACCGTGATTTCGTTAACAGATGGGTTATCCCAAACCGATTGAAATATGATGAATTAGCTGTTTTCCCCTGGGAAATTGTAAAAGCTGCCTACGATGAAGGTATCATGAATGGACCCATGCCCATCGAATACGGTGGACACAACCATTCGCTTCTCGATGGGGTATTTGCTTCCGAAGAACTCGGAGCCGGTTGTGTGGGTATAGGTATTTGCATTGATGCGAATACGCTGGCTTTAACGCCTCTTTATCTTGCAGCTTCCGATGAACAAAAGAAAAAATATTTTGGATTGATAAATGAAGTAAAGGGCGTTGCAGCCTATTGCCTTACCGAACCCAATGCAGGTTCGGATGTGCAGGGAATTAAATCCACCGCAATAAGGCATGGCGATAAATATATTCTGAACGGACACAAACGGTTTATTACCAATGCTGAAGTTTCCACTTTTATGACCGTTTTTGCCCAGGTTGATCCGGAAAAAGGTTCCCGAAGTTTGACATCGTTTTTGGTGCCTTCCGATTCGCCGGGAGTTGAGTTTAAACCCAGGCTTCAAAAAATGGGACAAAAAGCTTCGGTTCAAAACGAAATCATTTTCACCAATGTTGAAATACCTGTCGAAAACAGGATAGGGGATGAGGGTCACGGATTTCTTAATTGCAATGAAGACTTTCGACCGTACCCGGACGGGCGTGGCAGCATTGAGCCTTGGTAATGCAAGGGCTGCGTATGAAACCGCCAAAGACTGGACAAAAAACAGGCGGCAATTCGGTCAACCCATTGCTGCTAACCAGGCGATTGGGTTTATGCTGGCTGATATGGCTACCAAAATTGAAACCGCCCGCATACTTACCTGGTATGCTGCCTGGGCTTACGATAATGACAAGAAAAAACTGAATAAACTTTCGGCAATGTCCAAACTCTATGCTTCTGATATCGGCATGGAAGTAACCACTGATGCTGTGCAGGCAATGGGAGGAGATGGTTATTCCCGCGAATTTGCCGTTGAAAAGATGATGCGCGATGCCAAGCTCTGCCAGATTTACGAAGGAACCAACCAGGTACAACGGGTGGTGATTTCAAAAGCGATATTAAAAGAATAAATAATGAATGGAACACGGATGACACCGATTGGACTGATTTTCACAGATAAGATAATATCCGTGTTTATCGGTTATATCCGTGTAATCCGTGTTCTATTATCTTTTATAAATAACTCAGGCTAAAATTCATCAACGTATCAAAACACTTTCAATTGAGATAGCTGATAATATTTACCAGGAGTTCCTAAATTTCATTAAAATTCTTCCCAAAGATAGTATTGTTGTACTGGAAGAGGATGCCGATGAACCTACTGCCGAAGAAAGCAAGGAAATATATCGCCTGAAAAAAAAAGCAGATAATGGCAATTATTCTGAATTTGATGATTGGGATAAAATTAAAGGTAATCTTTGAGGAATGTACAGGTTATTGTTAATTATGATGCGCGATGCCAAGCTCTGCCAGATTTACGAAGGAACAAACCAGGTACAACGGGTGGTGATTTCAAAAGCGATATTAAAGGAATAAATAATGAATAGAACACTGATGACACGGATGCAACGGGTAAACACTGATCTCGTTTTATCTGTGAAAATCTGAAATAAAAGGTGCTGATCTTGAAAGCGATATTAAAAGAATAAATAATGAATAGAACACTGATGACACGGATGCAACGGGTAAACACTGATCTCGTTTTATCTGTGAAAATCTGTAACAAAAGGTGGTGATCTCGAAAGCGATATTAAATGAATAGTATATTGATTCCGGCATCGAAACCGAAGTGTGGGCATCAGAGCTTGGTGCCGAAACCAACACCTACCTGATGGTGTACAACTCCCATGCAACCATCGAAGGAAGCTACAGGGTTGAGTTGGGGAACCCGGAGTGAGATGCTAAAGTAGAATTAATAATACTTTAATTCATAATAAGTAAGATTAACAATCTAAAACTTTATTATTTTGAAAAAGACTTTATTAATTTCAATGTTCTTGTTTCCTTTAATGTTACTATGCCAGGAAGCCGATAATAAACTATCTCAATTTTCATTGGGCATTTCATTTTCGCCCGAATACAGCTATAGAGTATTAAAAGCAAAAGAAGATAAGTACGAAAGTTTTGTTGCCTTGTCAGATTCCATGGAAGTACCAAAGTTTGGTTTCACTACTGGAATACAAATAAGGTATGATATATTGAAGCGATTGAATATAGAATCAGGAATACAGTTTACAGATAAAGGCGATAAAATGATTAATTCAAATTTTGTTGCTGCTGATACCAATGATCCATTGTTACTGAATTTAAATAGCATTACCACAGTCAAAAAAGTTTATTTTATCGAAGTTCCTCTTAAAGTAAGTTATAAAATTGTTTCGGGTAAATTTTCTTTATCGGTTTTTGGTGGCATTTCAGCTAATATATTTCTTGATAATAATACAAAAAGCATCATAAAGTACAAGGATGGGACTGAGGAAGTACAACCAACAAACAGAGAAGGAAATTTTAAGAGTATTAATGTTACCATGCTTGCAGGTATTGGTTTAAACTATGAACTTAACAAAAAACTTTGCTTGAATTTTGAACCAATATATAAAAGAGATATTACTGAAATCAATACCTCGGATATTATATCCTATTATTTCTATTCCTTTGGAGCAAATGTAGGACTACGATATAGAATTTAAAAAATAAATTGCTGATGATTAGTTTGGCGCAGTTTCCTGCCAAAGTGACCCCCATTGTGCGATTTCTGCGCCTTCGTCCTCAATAAAAATTATTTTCAGATTAATAATACGCTAATTGTTTTTCTTTTTCTGCAATAATCAGCGTAATCAGCGGGAAAACCCCGTTTGGCACTGCTGCTTCCCTAAGACAAGTAATTGAAAAGTTTGGTTATTTTTGTCATCCACAAAGAGATAAGATTTTTATGGTGTATTTTACCTGGTAAGAAATGAAAAAAAACAAAAGCACTAAAATCATAGCGCAGGAACCGGAAGTTCATTATGAATCACTTATTCATACCAACGATTCAAATTCTATTACTTTTTCTACGCACCAAAAAGAGGAAGAAGAAGGATTGCATTACCGGGCGGACCTTACTCCGGAACAACGTATGCGATACCTGTATGAACTCATTTGTATTTCATTTGGATTAAATACCGAAAAACTTAGAAATCCCAGCCTAAAAAATATTATCGTAATCGAAAACCCTGATGAACATTTTTCTGGAATCTCATAAGAACTTACTTGAAAAACTTATCAAAGCTGATGTCGAGTTTCTGATCATCGGAGGCTTTGCGGTGAATTATTACGGATACAATCGTACCACAGGCGATTTGGACATCTGGATAAAACCTGACAATTCCAATCGTGAAAAACTCATTCATGTGCTTGAAGCATTGGATTTTAATAAAGAGGGTATCAGAACCCTGCATCAATCCAATTTTGAAAAGATCTTCGTTTTTCATATTTGGGATAAACCATTCAGGGTGGATTTCTTAACGCATATTTCCGGTATTGATTTTAATAAAGCCTATCGGGCAAAAGAGATTGTTAACATGCAGGGGCTGGATTTACCAATGATTGATTTCGATCATCTTGTTTTATCAAAAATAACAACCGACCGTTTACGTGATAAAGCGGATGTGGAAGAACTCCAAAAAATTGCAAGGATAAAAAAAAGGAAGAAGTGGTAAAAATTGCAACTTTAATTACAATTTAGAAAATCTTTTCGTTTTAATAACAATACCGGTTTTCCTCTATCAGTTTATTGGCAATCCTGCGGCGGGCTTCCTTGATATTTACGGGAGCTATGCGTGTAAACTTATCAATCCTTTCGGTCATGATCTGCTGCTCTTCTCCGCTGACAAAGGAATTGATGGCATCCATTGCACTTTTGTTAATATTGCAGGCAGAATCGTAAATATAAACATCCAGCATATCACGATAGAGACTTGCAGCTTCAGCGCCCTTTATCAGAGTTAATTTTTCGGTTCTCAATAACGCAGATTCAGCCCCATAAACCATCATAATTACATCAGAAATATTAAAAAGAATTTCCTGTTCGTTAAGGAAATCGCGTTCAAACTTTTCGGATAATGTCCCTAAAAGTAAAAGTGCCGTTTTTTTGAAATTCCTGACGTAGCTCCTTTTTTCAGCAAAATAATCGTTAACAGGAGCCATTGGTTCTTCTTCCGCCTCCAGATTCCTGACGATAGCATTGGCATACCTTACAACATCAAAGCCTGTTTTGAGGGCTTTTTTTATCGTGGTGTCTGAAACAAGCAGACGATTAATTTCGTTGGTGCCTTCAAATATCCGGTTTATACGCGAATCGCGGTAAGCCCGGTCAACATCTGTTTCGGAGGAGAATCCCATTCCGCCGAAAATCTGAACAGCTTCGTCAACCACATAGTTTAATGATTCAGAACCAAATACCTTTAACAAAGCAGCTTCGATAGCGTAAGCTGCAATCCCTTCGATGGTAGCCATTGGTTTGTCCATCCCATCTTCAATCTGGATTTTGATCAAATCGTCAATATTCTTACTCACACGGTAAACAGCCGACTCCGTTACCCAGGTTTTAATCACCTGTTCAGCAAGTTTATATTTTATTGCTCCGAATGTTGATATTTGAACGCCAAACTGCTTACGCTCATTTGCATAATTTACCGACTGTGTGATGGCTCTCTTTGCGGCACCCAATACTGTTCCTCCCAATTTGATTCTTCCCATGTGAAGAATATTCAAAGCAATTCTGAATCCCTGACCTCTTTTACCTAACAGGTTTTCAACGGGGACTTTTACGTCATTGAAAAAAATCTGAACGGTTGACGATCCTTTGATCCCCATCTTTTTTTCCTCGGGGTTAATGACGACACCTTCCCAGTCTCGTTCAACGATAAATGCACTGTGTACACGGTCATTATCAATTTTTGCAAAAACCGTAAGCACATCTGCAAAACCGCCATTGGTGATCCACATTTTTTGACCATTCAGGATATAATATTTGCCATCACCTGATAATACCGCCCTTGATTTACCTGCATTTGCATCCGAACCGGCATTGGGTTCTGTCAGGCAATATGCAGCAGCCCATTCTCCAGAAGCCAATTTGGACAGGTATTTATCTTTTTGACCATCATTTCCATAATACACTATCGGCAAAGTCCCAATTCCGGTATGAGCTGAATAGGCGACAGAAAATGAATAACCCGATCCCATGGCTGCGCTTGCAAGCATGGAAGTAACAAATGATTGTTCGAAACCCATGTATTTTTCAGGAACAGAAATTCCCAACAACCCAAGTTCGCCTGCCTTGTGGATCAGGCTCCTCATAAGTCCTTCCTCCTGCGAATCTATTCGGTCAAGAATAGGGAATACCTCTGTTTCTAAGAAATCTTCACATGTCTGGGCAATCATTTTTTGTTCTTCATCAAACTCTTCGGGAATAAATATTTCACCGGGTTTGGTTTCTTTTATCAAAAATTCGCCGCCTTTTAATAATTTTGCTTTTTCCATCCATTCAGGGATTAATTATTCGGCGATAAAATTATAAAAATATTGATTAATTTGAATGTTTGATTTAATTGGATAACACATGCTTTATTTTTTTGGATTTATCATTTTGCTCATCATAATCCTGATCCTTATCAGGAAACAGCTAAGATTAAGGCTGATCAGGACGAAGCATGGCAGATACAGCTATCATTATATTAAACAATTTAAGAAGTACGCCAACAAAAGCCCGTTTCCTTATTGTTTTAAAGATGAAATATTACCTTACCTCAGATTGAGTCATGCCAGAAGAGAAAATACCGAACAACTTAGTTCAGACTTACACCTGCTTTTTGAAGAAACGCCCTATCACACGCCCCTTCATGAAATTATGGACAAGCTTGGAAATCCCGATTATTTCAACGCTTTTAAAATAAAAAACAGTGAATTAAGGGCGTTGGGTTTTCAAAAGCAAGTGTATGGTTTGCGGGTAAAAGTTGTCTTTTTCTTTCTTAATGAATTTTTCGTAATGGGCGAATACATCTTTGATGATGTTTCCGGGATTGATGTTCCGGCAATCGCGAAGAAACTGATGGAGCAGACAGGAACCAGCCACCAATCAAATTTATTGCATTTTTATATTGACGGAAAGAACAACAGTTCCATTTACTTTTATGATAACGGATTTTCTTTAATCATCAGGTATTCCGATTTAAGCAATCAAAACTTTTTGGAACTGATACAATAAAGCCCATCCGATGTGGACGGGCCTTAGCTTATTTTGATTTTATCACCTCTTTTTTCGGTTTTATTACCTCAATTTTTAATTCATCCTCTTCGGCAATGTGATCAACTATAATCTTATCGCCTTCACCGAGTTTTGTTTTGATGATCTCTTCCGCCAATGGATCTTCAACATATTTCTGAATGGCTCTTTTTAACGGACGTGCACCATATTGCTCATCCCAACCCTTTTCAACAATGAAGTCTTTGCCTTTTTCGGTTACTTCCATTTGGTATCCAAGTCCCTTAACACGGTTATAGAGGTAATGCAACTCAATGTCAATAATTTTATGGATATCAGCCCGATCAAGCGGATCAAAAATAACTACATCATCTATCCTGTTTAGAAATTCAGGAGCAAAAGCTTTTTTAAGGGCATTTTCAATTACGCCGCGTGCATAGTCAATTTTAGCTGTTTTTTTTGCAGAAGTGTTAAACCCCACTCCCTGTCCAAAATCTTTCAACTGCCTTGATCCTATGTTAGAGGTCATAATGACGATGGTATTTTTGAAATCAATCCTCCGTCCAAAGCTATCAGTTAATACGCCATCATCTAAAACCTGAAGCAAAAGGTGGAATACATCAGGATGAGCCTTTTCAATCTCATCCAATAAAATTATGGAGTAGGGTTTGCGTCTGACTTTTTCGGTAAGCTGACCACCCTCTTCATAACCCACGTAGCCGGGAGGCGCTCCAACAAGACGGGATACAGCAAACTTCTCCATGTATTCGCTCATATCAACCCTGATGAGTGTATCTTCCGAATCGAATAAATATTTAGCCAATACTTTTGCAAGGTGAGTTTTACCAACTCCTGTAGGTCCCAGGAAAATAAATGTTCCGATGGGTTTATTGGGATCCTTCAACCCAGCACGATTACGCCGAATGGCTTTCACCACTTTCCTGATGGCATCCGGTTGACCGATTACAGAACCCTCCAGGTCGGTTTCCATATTCACAAGGCGATCGCTTTCGTTCTGTGCGATCCTTTGAACAGGAACTCCCGTCATCATTGCAATAACTTCGGCAACATTCTCTTCAGTTACTTCCTGCCTATTGATTTTTGATTCTTCTTCCCATTTCTTTTTCTCGCGCTCAAGGTCCTCCTGTAATTTTCTTTCTATATCCCTGTATTTGGCAGCTTCTTCAAATTTTTGGTTATTGATCGCTTTTGTCTTATTCTGCTTTGTTTCTTCGATCCTGTTCTCGATATCAATGATTTCAACAGGAACATGAATATTTGTAATGTGTACCCTTGAACCGGCTTCGTCGAGTGCATCAATGGCTTTATCAGGTAAAAACCTGTCGGAAATGTATCTGGTTGTCAAATTAACACAGGCTTTGATCGCTTCCGGCAGATAAGTCACAAGGTGATGATCTTCGTATTTTTCCTTGATATTGTTAAGGATTTCAAATGTTTCATCAGGGGATGTTGGATCAACTAAAACCTTTTGAAACCTTCGTTCAAGAGCGCCGTCTTTTTCGATGTACTGGCGGTATTCGTTGAGGGTGGTAGCTCCAATACATTGAATATCTCCCCTTGCAAGTGCGGGCTTGAACATATTGGAAGCGTCAAGAGAACCAGAGGCATTGCCGGCTCCCACAATGGTATGAATTTCATCAATAAAGAGAATGATGTCCGGATTTTTTTCCAACTCATTCAAAACAGCTTTCATTCTTTCCTCAAACTGCCCTCTATATTTGGTACCAGCTACCAAAGAAGCCAGGTCAAGCGTTACAATTTTTTTATTGAACAAAGCCCTCGAAACTTTCCGCTGAACAATTCTCAAAGCCAAACCTTCTGCTATTGCTGATTTCCCGACTCCGGGTTCTCCAATGAGAATAGGGTTGTTTTTCTTTCGTCTGCTCAAAATCTGAGCAATGCGTTCCAATTCCCGTGTTCGGCCAACTATCGGATCGAGCCTGCCTTCTTCGGCATATTTGGTGATATCCCTGCCAAAATTATCAAGAACCGGGGTTTTTGACTTAGAATCTGAAATCTTTTTTATGTTTCCACCAAAATTCTGTGCACCTTCTTCAGGATCCTCATCTGCTGTTCCGCCGGGTAACTCATCTTTAATATCGGCTTTCATGCCTCCTTCGGCATTTGTAATAATAGCCTTTAATTCGTCCTTTACTGCATCGTAATCCACTCCATAGTTTTGGAATGCTTTTGTAACAATGTTGTCATTGTCTTTCAGTATAGCGAGAAGAAGGTGTTCGGTTCCGATAAGGTCACTGTTGAATAATTTCGCTTCGAGATAAGTAATTTTTAAAGCCCTTTCCGCCTGTTTGATCAGGGGAATATTGTCCGTAGTTCGTATCTTATTGAATTCGCTGTTGGCGATAGTCACTTCGATTTCCTTTCTTATTTTCGACAAATCAATTCCAAAATAATTTAGAATTTGAATTGCCATTCCTTCTCCTTCACGAATAATACCAAGCAATAAATGCTCAAGTCCGATATAATCGTTACCAAGTCGGATCGCCTCTTCACGACTGTATGAAAGAACATCTTTGACGCGTTGTGAAAATTTAGCTTCCATTTATTTATAATCAGTTGTTAATCAAATCAAAAACGCACTTTCTCTCTAAATATTACTGCATCAGCGCGTTCAATACCAATAAACAGTTTTTTTTAAATAAAGTTGCGTGCAATAATCACTCCCAAATTTCTCTTTATCTATTTGGGATGACACATTTACTGCATTTATCAAATTTATTGACAATTGAACTGTAAAAAAGGCAGGCCTGTGGTTTTTATTAACAGAAATTTGTTAGTAATAATAAAGGTAAAATTTCATTGTTTAATCGGGTTATAATGAGTACATTCGTAGCTTTTTAGATAAATATGTAATTAATTGTAATTGAACATTGTAAGAAATGGAAAACGAACAAATTGGAGAACGAATTGTCAAGGTCAATATAGAAAACCAGATGAAAACCGCCTACATTGATTATTCGATGTCGGTAATTGTTTCGCGAGCTTTGCCTGATGTACGTGATGGGTTGAAGCCGGTACACAGAAGGGTTCTTTTTGGGATGCTTGAATTGGGAGTTTCGGCAAGCCGATCCTATAAAAAATCTGCAAGAATAGTGGGGGAAGTTTTAGGAAAATATCATCCACACGGCGATACATCTGTTTATGATGCGATGGTTCGGATGGCTCAGGATTGGTCGTTGCGCTACCCATTGGTTGACGGACAGGGTAATTTCGGTTCAATGGACGGAGATAGTCCTGCTGCAATGCGATACACCGAAGCAAGGCTGAAAAAGATTGCTGAGGAAATGGTGGCAGATATAAACAAAGGAACAGTTGATTTTCAATTAAATTTTGATGACTCCCTTGAAGAACCAACTGTTTTACCTTCGAGGATACCAAACCTACTGATCAATGGCGCATCAGGAATTGCTGTTGGAATGGCCACCAATATGCCGCCACATAATATTACTGAGGTTATTGATGGTATTGTTGCTTTTATTGATAACAGGGAAATTACAATACCTGAATTAATGAAGTTTATCAAAGGCCCTGATTTCCCAACAGGTGGCGTTATTTATGGGTATGATGGTGTGAAAAGCGCATATGAAACCGGACGAGGCAGAATCGTTCTCAGGGGTGAAGCAACAATAGAAGAAGATGAAAACGGAAAAGCAAGAATCATTGTAACATCAATTCCTTACCAGGTAAATAAGGCAGAAATGATTAAAAAAACTGCCGATCTCGTGAATGAAAAACGGATTGAGGGCATTACCGATATACGGGATGAATCGGACAGAGATGGGCTTCGTATTGTATATGAACTCAGGAAAGATGTAATCCCAAATGTAATTTTAAACAAACTTTATCAATTTACACAGCTGCAAAGTTCTTTCAATGTTAACAATATTGCCCTTGTGAAGGGAAGACCGGTGATGTTGAATTTGAAGGATATGATCAGGCATTATGTTGACCACCGGCATGAAGTATTGATCAGAAAAACAAAATTTGAGCTTGCCGAAGCACTAAAGAAGGCACACATTTTAGAAGGTCTGATAAAAGCCCTTGACCATCTTGATGAGGTGATTGCACTTATCCGTGCTTCCCAAACACCTGAAGAAGCAAAGAATGGACTGATGGAGCAATTTGAATTATCTGAAATTCAGTCGAAAGCAATTCTCGAAATGCGCCTGCAAAAACTTACCGGGCTTGAGCAGGAAAAACTTAAGGAAGAATATGCCGAGTTGCTAAAGTTAATTGAAAGTTTGAAAGAAATTCTTGAAAATGAGGAGTTACGCATGAAAATTCTGAAGGATGAATTTCTTGAAATAAAGGAAAAATATGGCGATAAAACAAGAACTGAAATTGAATATACAGCTAAAGACTTCAATATAACTGATACAATTGCCGATGAAGATGTGGTGATTACCATCTCACACATGGGTTATATTAAACGAACACCATTATCAGAATACCGTAGGCAAAACAGGGGAGGGGTAGGAGCAAAAGGAAGCGATATAAGGGATGAAGATTTTCTGGAACACCTTTACATTGCAACCAATCATAATTATATGCTTTTCTTCACTGAAAGAGGAAAATGCTATTGGCTACGTGTATTTGAAATTCCTGAAGGAACCAAAAGTTCAAAAGGCAGGGCGATCCAGAATATGATCAGCATGGAGCAGGGGGATAAGGTCAGAGCATTTATAAATGTAAAAGATCTGACAGATAAAGAATATGTTGATAATAATTATATCATATTGTGCAGTCAAAATGGAACAATTAAAAAAACTTCCCTGGCAGCCTATTCGAGACCCAGGTTAAATGGTATCATTGCTATCAATATCAGGGAAGGGGATAACTTGTTAGAAGCCAGACTCACCAATGGACAAAACGAAATCATTTTAGCATTGAAATCAGGCAGAGCCATACGTTTCAATGAACAAAGGGTAAGACCCATGGGTAGAAATGCTTCAGGTGTCAGAGGCATCAGGCTTGCCAACGCTAAAGATGAAGTAATTGGGATGATCTGTTTGCAAAATAATGACCAGGAAGATATCCTCGTAGTTTCTGAAAACGGATATGGTAAAAAATCAAAATTGGATGATTACCGTGTTACGAACAGGGGAGGAAAAGGAGTGAAAACCATCAACATCACACCAAAAACCGGAAATTTAATTGCAATAAAAGTAGTTACTGACAATGATGATTTGATGATCATTAATCGCTCCGGGATCATCATTCGGATGGCTGTGACTGACATGCGCGTAATGGGCAGAGCCACACAGGGTGTAAGGCTTATAAACCTTCGCGAAGGAGATGCTATTGCTTCGGTAGCAAGGGTAGAGGTTGAAGATGAATCATCTGTCTTGGAAAACGAACCAACAAGTGTAAGTACCAATACAGAAGTTATGACCGAGGATGATACAGTTCAAGACAATTCGGAAGAACAACAGACGGAAATATAAAGCATTACGCAGTTTAAAATCAAGGGTAGTTTACAAAGAATAATAAAGAATTGATCCAAATTGGTATTATACTTGTTCGGTTATTTCATTAATTTATAATTTTGCCCAATATAATTTTTAAAAACATTTATTATGAAGAAAGTTGCTTTAATTATTACGTTCGTGATTTCAGTTGGGGTAGCATTGTCACAACCTGATGTTGTTAATGCATATAATTATCATAACGCTGGAAAACTTGACAAAGCCAAAGCCTCTATTGATAAGGCAATTGTAAATCCAAAAGCCATTGATGAAGCTAAAACATGGTTTTACAGAGGTAACATTTACATTGATATTTATCGTAGTCCCGATTCCGTATATCGGAATCTTGACCAGGATGCTCTTGATAAAGCGTATGAAGCCTATAAGAAAGCTACAGAACTTGATGTTAAAAAGCAGTATCAACTCGATATACTGCAAAGAATGCCCATTGTTGCCGAAGGTTTTTTTAATAATGGCGCAAGTAAATACAATAAAGGAATGGCATCCCTTACCGAAAGTGATACTACCACTGCAATCACTTATTTTGACAAAGCTGTTAAATCGTTCGAGAATGCTTTTTTTATCTATGAGGAATCTGGAAAAACTGATACAGCTATTATTTATTATGTTTCCGTAGCTGCAGAACTTGGTCAAAACTATACAAAAGCCAAGGAGTCGCTGGGAAAGTTAATTGAAATGGATTATCCTGAAGCTGGGATTTACTCTTCGATGGGAAATATTTATTACAAGCAGGATAAAAACATTGAGAAAGCCCTTTATTACTTTGCTCTTGGAAGAGAAAAATATCCTGATAATTTGAATCTAATTTTAAATGAGACGAATATTTACCTGGCTGAAGGGGAGACTGAAAAGGCGTTGGATAACCTCAAACTTGCTGCCAAAATTGATGAAAGCAATCCTACTGTATTTTTTGCGATAGGTGCTAAATACAACGAAATTGCTGACGACACGCTCAGATCGGCTGAAATGAGGGAAGATGCGTTCTTAAATGCGGCGGAGGCTTACAAAAAATCTGTTGGATTAAATCCTGACTATTTCGATCCGAATTACAATATGGGTGCACTTTATGTAAATAAAGCCGCGTCGCTTATTGATATTGCCAATAAACTTCCTTTATCGGAACAAAAAAAATATGACGAACTTAAAGCACAGGCAGATGGGTTTCTGACGAATTCATTACCATATCTTGAAAAAGCGCACGAATTGCAACCCAGTGATAGAAGTACTTTAATTTCCCTAAAAGAAATATACACCCGATTGAGCATGATTGAGAAGTTGAAGGAAATAGATGCTAAATTAGAGGAGTAAGATTTTTCAGGATGAATACAAAGGAGGGAAGTTAATCGTTTCCTCCTTTATTTTGAAAAATGACATTTAACATAATATTAATTATAAGATTAAATATACTTGTATTTTACCGATGGAATCTATTGTTATTCTTAAAGTAAGCTGGCTTTCTAAACGACAAGCTTAACCCTCACCGCATTGAGTCCCTTTTGACCTTTTTCGATTTCGAATGTAACTTTATCGTTTTCTTTTACCTGGTCAATATGTTCGTTGATATGTGTAAAAATACTTTCTTGTGTTTCGTCATCACGGATAAAACCATAACCTTTCGAACTGTTAAAGTAAGTAACAACACCGTTTCTAACAATATCAGTAACTTCGAGGGTTTCGCGTTTCGGAACACTGATAACTATATTTTCAGCGCTGACTTTGGATTTTTTGGCAGGATCAGGAGGCGTTGACGTAAGATTACCAAATTCATCAACATAAGCAATCATATCATCCGAATCGCCGGCTACTGAATTCGCTTTTCTTTCCTCTTTGCGTTGTTCCTTTGCTTTCCTTTTTTTTTGCTTTTTCTGTTCTCTGTCTTTTTTATTCCAAGTTTGCTGGGACTTTGCCATGTTTCTATTTCGTTTATTTAGATAATTCTGATGTGTTTAATAGTGGCAATTGTACCAACTCATTTGCATAAATCTGTTTCAGAAATTTAAAATTGATCATTACCGCTGCAAATTTACAAAAATCTGGGTGATTATCATTTATTATTTGAATATAGCGGCATTGAATGCGGATAATTAACTAACCCTAACGAAAAACAACAATGATGTCACGGATTTATTGAACTATAAATTTTTCGGTTCCCAATAATTGGTTGACCTCGTTATAAAACTTACAAATATAAATTCCGGGATTCATACCCCGTGACGAAATTTCAATTCTGTCAGTGTTTATATTATCAATGACAATGATCTCTTTTCCATAAATATTGCAACAAATCACTTTTGCATTTTCGATTTTTGTTGGCGAAGTCACCTGCAAAATACCCGATGATTTAAAAGGATTAGGATAAATAGCAAAGGAAAAGCCTGAATCCGGAGATTTTAGCTTATCCAATCCGACCACACAACTATTAATTACTCCAGGTGTGCCGTTGAGTAAGGATGCTGCCCAGTTGGCTGCAATTGCATTATCATATTGCCAGGATTTAAGTTCAAGTGTCGGACCATTTCCATTGGGTTCTGCTGGCCAGGGGTCGGAAACGCCATAATTAACTGTATCAATCAAAGCTCCTTCATTGTTAAACAACCTGATCAACTCTCCGTTACTGTTAAATCCGAAGTTCATTTCGCCCAAATAGTTTTCAACTTCCGGGAAAACAGTTTCAAAAGCCACAGTGTCGCGGCATAATACCAGGTAACCGAAGGGTGGGATTACCGTGCTTTGAGGAAAAGTAAAAATATGGGTATCATCATTGTCCCTAAATGTCCAGTCAGTTACATCAAGGTTATATTCATGGGGATTGTAAAATTCCACCCAATCTCCCGGATCAACCTCAATTGAAGAGTTGTAATTTATCTCATTGATAACAAGGGAATCAGCGAATGATTTAAGTTTAAACTTGGCTGTGATAAAATCGCCTGTTGTAAATTCCATTGTAACCTGCTTTTCATTGTTATTTGGATACACTGGATGATTATTCAAAATCCATTGATCAAATTCGTATATGGGATTGGTTTCTTCAGCCAACAATTTGGTGGTAATTCCACCATAATAATAACCACCCCAGGGAACCTCGGGTGGGTGAATGGAATTAATTTGTATGGTACCTGCTTCGGGCGGATCTACATTTAAATTAACTTCATAAGGCCCATTAAGCCCATAGCAATTGTTTAATCCAGCCGGTATGATGCTATATCTGGTATTGATAAAATTTCTGATTTTCTGAACATTATTTTGCCATTCCGATACCGAACCACCCCACCTGCTGCAATGCGCTGCCATCTCAGGAATCACATATCCTTCAATGGAATCGAGGAAATTGATCATCGTATCGGGACGATATACAGTATTTAACAAGTCAATGTATCTTGAAACATAAAACTGAAAAAACTCATCGTTATCCATCAAAGCATTCAGGATTTCGATATGATCTTCCGGATCTGCAGTAATGCCCTCCGGAAAACATGGGGAAACATAAGGGTTTTGACCCGGAATTCCGGTATAATTAATATAGTGACCGAAAGTTGCATCTTCGTCCCAGAGAACGTAACCCCATTTCTGGTGACCGCCATTAGGATCAATCCCTCTCCACCATCCTACGTTCCAGTTGATCCAATCGGAACAAACAACAAAGGAGTTGGTAATTATATAATCAGCCAAACTTGCCACATCATATTTAGTTTTTACATATTCATAGTTCTCCTGTGTTGCCATATTGTTGTTCAGAATAAAATCGTGCAGCGCATCCCAGTCATTCCAGGCTGCCTGTCCTCCATACTCAGCCCATGAGCCGCCCCATAACATTAAATAATAGATATGGTATTTATCCTGTCCGTAATAATAATTCGTAAAATCATGATCATGAACCTTTTCGCGATAGCTATAAACTCCCCAATGCTGTCCGTTCACATAAAGAACAAATTTTTCGCCCTGCCGTACATCTAAGTTTAGATGGGATTTGTGCGCAAGATTCTGAATCAGGAAATCTCTTAAATGGGCGCTTGTATCAATTCCCGGATAATTGTCGTCGCCTTCTGCTCTGAAAATTAATCGTTGAAATTCATTGCGATCTGATCTTGACATCAGTTGACCTTGTAATGCAAAATTATACCCACATTCATCACGTGAAATAAAATCCATGCTGCGTTGCGGATGAACCCACGAATCCTGTCCATGTTCGTTGTATTCTCCAAATGCAAATGTTGTTCGCACGCCCTGTTTGTCAAAATATTCAATAGTACCAAAGGGTTTGAGTGAACCATTTCCATTAAGCAAATTATCCAATGTTTCGGAAGAAGTGGAAATAACAAATAAAGAATGGGATACATTTATAAAATAAGTATTGAAATCAATTAATCCGGGTAAAATTAAATTATCGTTACTGAACGATCGTGCATTCACAATTTTGGTAGACGAAACATCAATTGGACCAGTATATATAGTAGAAGTGATCGTGGGTTCCGATCCGTCCAAAGTAAATCTGATCACTGAATTGGGTTCATTATTGATAATGTTAACGGAAATCGGTCCAGGGTAAAACCCCGCAACAGTATCCATTGTAGGCTTTGCTGTGTACGAAAGGTATGAATTTGTTGAATTGTTTGTTGTTCCTGGTGTTGGATTTTTAAAAATCACCCAATTTTCTGACCCATTGGGTTTCCTTCCGCGTGAATGATCTTTTTGAGTGATCTGAATCTGCGTGGATTCCAGGATTGTACCGGACGGATCAGTAAATACGAGGTGATCAGGATTCGTTTTGGTTTGGGTTAATTTAAAATTAGTGTGATAATGACCGCCTGCAACTTCATTTCTGCCCGACAGCCAAATTTTAATAAACCCGTTACCCGGAATGGTCACATTTGCCGGAAATTGCCATTTTACTGAATCCGCAAGGTTATCGCTTAAATAATAGCCACCCAAATTAACAGTGGATGCACTCGTGTTGAAAAGTTCTACCCAATCTTCGTTGCTCGAATAATTATCAAGAATAGTAAATAGATTTGAAGCCGAATATTCATTGATCACTACCTGAGCAATGATATTCCTGTTACAGAAAAGCAAAAATGCAAACAAAATTGTAATTCTAAGTAAATTCCAGAATTTCATAATTGATATTTTTATGTTAAAACCCAAGTCCTGAGAGTCA
This sequence comes from uncultured Bacteroidales bacterium, assembly GCA_963840975.1. Classification (GTDB taxonomy): domain Bacteria; phylum Bacteroidota; class Bacteroidia; order Bacteroidales; family JAADJA01; genus JAADJA01. The sequence continues at coordinate 56,777 of CAWJBC010000009.1, forward strand.
GACAATTTATACATCGAGTTCGTTGTACAATGCCACTAAATTAGAAACTTTTGGCGGACTTTTCCTAACTTTAGTTCGGAAATTGCAATATGTAAATAAAAATAAATGTTTTTTCTACCGGTATACTATTACACAAGAAAAAAGAAAAACTCAGCAACTCCGCGTCATAGGGGTAAAATAAATGAATGAAACATTTTTTATGGATAGCTGTTTACCTGTCGAATGAGCGTTTTAGATTTTATTTTACTTGTTAAGCATTATATAATAATTTTTTATTTAAAATTGCACTTCAATTTTTGACAATGGAAAAAGTAAAGAAAGTCATTAAGTTTGATGAGCTTCCGCAAGAGGCATTGTTAGCACTGGCTAAAAAATACCCTGATGGATGGAAAGATTTTGTCAGAAAAATCACAAAACCAAATGGGGAATTCTTTCATGCCATAGATATTGACACTGCAAATGCCTCTTATTTGGTAAAAGTCAATGTAAAGATTGACTCGAAGAGCGATGTGGAAAAAATGAATGATAATTTTATTGATAAAGAAGCTGAGAAGGAAGCTGAAACCGATTCGAGGGATGATGAACCGGCCTCCGATAGTGATGAATAACAATCAATTTTGATCCTCAAACGCAGCCAGATAGAGCCATCGTTCTGTTTTTTGATCAGTTAATTCGATTATCTTCATTACCCGGATAGCACTTTTTTCAAGTTCTTCATAGTTTAATCCTCCCGAAGCCATAACGATTTCCAGTTCAGATTTTTCTGCTTCAAGTTGTTCAATTTCTGTTTCCAGTTTTTGATATTCCAGTTTTTCCTTGTAGCTGAGTTTCTTTTTCTCCTTTTGTATTGTTTTAACTGCTATTTCTTTAGATGTTTTTCTTTCCCATTCTTTCGTTCTATCATCTTCTTTTTGGCGGACAGCCGTGCTAAGTTTATATTCGGTATAAGAACCATAAAAATCACGGATTAACCCGTCGCCTTCAAAGATAAAAAGATGATCGGTAAGTCTGTCGAGGAAATAACGATCGTGTGAGACAAGGATAAGGCAGCCACCAAATTCAGAAAGGAATTCTTCCAAAATATTCAAAGTATCAATGTCCAGATCATTTGTGGGTTCATCCAGAATTAAAAAATTTGGGTTTTTGACAAGTACGGTTAAAAGATGAAGCCTGCGCTTTTCGCCACCACTTAGTTTGGATACCATGGTATATTGCATCTCATTCGTAAACTGAAAATGATAAAGGTATTGCGAAACAGGTAAAACCGATCCATTGGCAGTAGGAATGTATTCTGCAATATCTTTAACAACGTCAATCACACGTTTATTCTCATCTAATTTCAACCCTTCCTGGGTATAATAACCAAATACAGTGGTTTCGCCTTTAATAACCCCGCCATTATATTGTTTTTCCTTTCCAGCAAGAATATTAAGAAAAGTAGATTTACCGGTTCCGTTAACCCCGATGATTCCGATGCGCTCACCTTTCTTAAAAATATAATCGAATTTATTCAGGATAACTTTTGCACCATATTGTTTTGTAACCTTTTCAAGTTCCAGTATCTTCCCCCCTACCCTCGACATTTTTATTTCAAGGTTCAGGTTTTTTGATTGTTTGTTGCCGGATGCTTTTTCACTGATTTCATCAAAAGCATCTATTCTGGCTTTTGATTTAGTTGTGCGTGCTTTTGGCATCCGTCTCAGCCATTCCAACTCTTTTTTCATCAATTGCCGGGCTTTGTCGGTTTCGGTTTTTTCGGTTTGGATGCGTTCAGCTTTTTTCTCAAGAAAATATTCATAATTACCTTTATATTGGAAAAGTTTGCCCTGGTCCAATTCAATGATGCGGTCGCATACCGAATCAAGGAAATACCTGTCGTGGGTTACCACCAGCAAAGTAACATTTGTTTGCGAAAGGCGTTTTTCGAGCCATTCGATCATATCAATATCCAAATGATTGGTAGGTTCATCCAATAAAAAAATATCCGGTTCATCGAGCAGAACAAGCGCCAAAGCAAGCCTTTTCTTCTGACCACCTGAAAGTGTATTCACAAGTTGTGATAAATCAATGATTCTAAACCTATCCAACAGTTCTTTTAATTTTCGCTCGTAATCCCACGCATGAAACTGATCCATTTTTCGCGATGCCCTTTCAAAAGCGGCATGGGTTTCTCCAGTAAACTCCGCTGACTGCTCATCAATTGCTTTTTGGTAATCGCGCAGGATGGTAAAAACCTCTGAATGGCTGTTTTCGATATACTCCTGAATAGTGACATGTTGATTAAATTCCGGATGCTGTTCAAGGTAACCAATGTGGATGCCATTTCTCACGACAACCTTCCCGGTATCACCAGAGTCTCTTGCGGCAAGTATTCTGAGTAAACTTGATTTGCCGGCTCCATTCCTGGCAATAAATGCCACTTTCTCTCCTTTTTCAAGCCCAAAGGTCAGGTCAGAAAAGAGTACTTTGTCGCTAAGGATTTTTGATGTATTTTCTACAGAAAGGTAATTCATAATTCTGGTAAATAAGCATAAAAAAACCCGGCAATGACCGGGTTTTAAATCAATTTTCCACTTCGAATAACTATATTAAGCTAATTTAACGTCGACCGCGTTTAAACCCTTTTTTCCTTCTTTAAGCTCAAATGTTACTGCATCTTCGTCTTTGATTTCATCAATTACTCCTGAAACATGTACAAAATAATCTTTGCCTGTTTCATCATCAATAATAAATCCGAATCCTTTGGACCTATTAAAGAATTTTACTTTTCCTGTTTTCATTTTGTTGTAATAATTAATAATAAATAAAAAATAGTGTGCAAAGGTAAGTCAAATTGGAACACAAAAATCAATTTAAAAAAAATTTATTTTGATTTGTAAAATCCTTCATCCAGACTTACCAGCGACTACTAACAACAGTAATTTGATAAAATTGGTTAATTAAAGGTAAAGTTTAAAAAGTTAAATTGATTGGGTATTGAATGCATTTAGGGAATCGGCGGGATTGTTCTTAATATCCATTATTTCAATTTTCCAATCGTGTTCAAGTGTAAAAACTCCACCTATAAAAGGGTTGAGCATATATCCCCATGATGGATTTTCTCCCGAAGGACATTCCCAATAGGTATCTTCGAAATAAAACTTAAATTTTTCATCTTCATGCCGGATGATGCAATGGTAAATTTTATCAGGGTAAATGGTATCGAGGATCGCTTGCTGACCATTTCCGTGATCGGGGTGGATACCGTTTACATAGCAATAACTTCCTACAATCAACGTGGTATCATTAATGCATTTATAAACCAGCCGCGCCGAACCCTTATCGTGATGCATGCCTTTTGAAAAACCCCTGACTTTATTCCAGCCATTTCGCACGGGTTCTTTATAGTACCATGATTTATTGGGCTTAAAGTAAAATTCTATCTGATCAAGCTGATAAATAAATTCAATGGCAGGATAATAACTATGCTTGCCTTTTTTTATCTTTATTTCGCGCCACTCATTGGAATAGTCAATAAAAGTAGCCCTGCTGACCACAAATACCTCAGTAAGCGGCAACAGGATGATTATGACTGTTAATATCCGTATCCAAATTTTCATCTGGCATATTAAACGTCCAAATTCATTTTTGGGTTTTAAAATAGATCAAATATAAATATATATAATTGGTCTTTTACAAATCTTACAAAAGCAATCAGGATTATTCACCCTTATCCCTTACTTTTTCTTATTGAACTTTAACGAGCTTACCGCTTTTAATTAGCGCTCCATTTTCATCAATTACCCTGTACATGTATAAACCACTTTTCAGAAGCTGTGTTGAAAAGGTTTGTGATTGAATTTGCATAGAATTCATTATGATTTTTTCATCGCCTTTATCATCATAGAGAATAAAAGTCAAACCATTGTAATTTACTTTCAGGTTTAAATTCAGAAAGGTTCTGAATGGATTTGGATAAACAATAACCTCCGGTAATTCAAACAGGCTCTGAGTATCACCGGTACCTGTGTCGGTAGCTCCGGCAAAATACAATGCAGCAGCTACCGATATTTTTGCCATTTCAAAAACATAATCCATATCGAGATTGACCAGACTGTCGTGAACAGTGTGCGGATATGGCGAATAATTATCTTCAAAGATACCGGTAATGATTTCTCCGTTGGATTGGAACGGTACATAATCAGAACCGTAAGCGTAACTTATAGTTGGAGTAAGGTCAGAATAGATTTCTGCGAGTGTCGCCAAAGTGTCGGTGAAAGCCCAGGATTCAGCATTATTCGAAGCGGGAGCAGCTTCGTCTCTTTCGCAAACCACAATATCGTTTAACATTCCAGCTACTCCGCCTACTTCATCAATATTGAAAACCAGCCGGATATCCATATTTTGCGGAACAACCACATTTTCAACATAATGAGAACTACCAACCAAACCATATTCCTCACCACTGAAATTGATAAACTTGATTGAGTAGTGGGTTTGGATGTTTTGCATAAGCCGTGCGATTTCGAGTATAATTGCCACTCCTGTTCCGTTGTCGTTCACCCCCGGTCCTGTCTTGGTGTCGTAATGACCGTCAATGATTATGTACCTATCGGGATACAACGTTCCCTCTTTTGTAACAATAATATTAAAGTTGGAAATTCCAAACAGGGTAAAAGTATCTGTCTGCACATCGGTATAGCCATAAAGATTGTAGTTGCTCATAAGCCATTCAGCCGTATATTCCAAAGCCGGATCATTGAATTGCTTGCGACCATAACTCTCCAACTTTAACAGTTGGGTTTGCAAAGTGTCATAGGAAACCTGATCAACAACTGACTGGATAAAGGGATCCATGCTTTGTGCCGTTGCGGTTGTAACACCTTTGATAATAATCGCTGCTAACAATATCGCAAAAACTATTTTCATCGAAATGTTCAAATTATAAATTTTAAAATAATTCGGCTAAATTAAATACATTTGTTGACTAACATTTTAATAATAATCGTACGATGAAAACTTTATCTATTTTAACCTTCATTTCATGTATCCTTATCGGTACAAACATCATTGGTCAGCAAACGGTTAAAGATGTAAATGGTTTTACACAGAAATCGTTTACATCCAATGTGGATTTCACACCACCAGATCAGTCCAAAGCAGGCGAAATATGGAAAACCATCGGTCCTTTTGGCGGTGATGTATTGGACATAGCTGTCAATCCCATGGAGGTCATGTCTGTTTTTGCAGCGGCTGGAGCACCCTATATTAGCAACGATGGAGGCCAAACCTGGCAGATACTCGAAGCACTTAAAAACCTTGCTGGGGGACCCATCAATACTGTTGAAGCTACATCAAACGGAGTTATTTATGCATCGGGTCCATATTCCTATGCTAAAATTTTCCGTTCGATGGATGGCGGCGTAACATGGCAGCAGAAACCAATTCCGTTGAATTCATCAGTTCTTGATATTACAATTGACCCATCCGATCCCAATACAATTTATGCCGGATTAACATCTGTCCTGGGTTCGTCCTTTAACAATGTTGTGATTAAGTCCACCGATCAGGGCGATTCGTGGACATATTTTAACATGACAAGCGTTTTACCGGTTGGATATTCGGTCGTAAACCTTGCCGTTGACCCTGATAATAACCAGACGATTTTTGTGATTGGTAACGAAGGGATCAGTAACGCCAAAGTCGCTGCTACCTTCGACGGAGGAACCACCTGGGAAAATAAAACAGGTAACCTTCCGACCGGAAAGCCGCTCAATAAACTTGCCATTGCCGGACAGAAAGTTTTTATCGCCGGTGGACAATTATTCGGCAGCCAGGTTGTAGGTGTTTATAAAACAGAAAATTTCGGACAATCGTGGGAAAACATTTCGACCACTTTCCCGAATAAAGTAACCAATGATATTCTTGTTGACCCTACAGAATCAAATAAAATGTATGCTGCTTCGGAGGGTGATGGTATTTATTACACGCTTGATGGCGGGCTTAACTGGAATTTCGATGCGCAGGGAGCTGGTGCAACCGGGGCTGCAAGATGCCTCATATTTGAACCCGGAAACACCGATGTGATCATAGCCGGATTTTTGAGCCTTGGCGTTTGTAAAAGCACAGATGCGGCATTGAACTGGCAATTATCTAACAAAGGGATCGCAACCCTTCTTACCAACGATATTGAAACCAACCCGAATAATCCCATGCAAATACTCGTTGGATTTGAAGCTGAAAACTCAGGAGGTTGTTATCTGACCAACGATGGAGGTGAAACCTGGCAACTGATGACTGGATTACCCGGTACTCGTTATTCACAAGTAACCATTGGAGCCGATGAAGCCCTTTACGCCTGGTCGAACGGCCCTTCGTCCATAGGTCAGGAAGGGTTGTATAAATCAACAGATAATGGAAATACCTGGGAAAACAAAGGTCCTAACATTGGCGGGTTATTTGAAACACAAATTTTCGGTTTGATGGCATCTTCTATTGATCCCAGCCTGCTTTTTATTGGTGGAAATAATTTTGGTGTCAACGGATGGGCATCGGTTGTTTACCGCTCAACGAACGGTGGAGATGATTGGGATAATGTTTACGTTGGCCCCGACAACGATAGCTTCAAATTTGTTTTTATTGCTCCTGATTCGAACGATGAAACCATATATGCCTCTTATGGTAACCAAAGTGACCATGCTGGTTTTATAAAAAGCGTTGACGGAGGTTTAGTATGGGCTGACATGAACAACGGAATTCCTTCGGCGAATAAATACAGTGGCGCCATTGTCTGTGAATCCGGTAATCCCAATGTGCTTTATGGTGGAGTCGGTGGCTACGGTGATTTGGGCGCTACCGTTTTCAAATCGCTGGATGGCGGTACTTCATGGAATGCAACTTCGTTGAGCCTGGGAACCTATTCACATATCAATGATATCCTGGTAAGCCCACTGAACAATGATATTTTGTACGCAGCCTCAACCGAGCATGGTGTTTATCTTTCGGCTGACGGCGGAACTACATGGGAAGCAGCCAATACCGGATTGCCGGCTACCTATATCACCGGCTTTTCCCGACCTTTTATCGTAAACGACACTACCTATTTCTGCGCTTCTACCTTTTCAGGAAGCGCATTTAAAACCAGGATTTTTAATCCTATTACTTCCATCAACCAGCTATTGGATCAGGATAATTCAGTTTCTATTTTAACTAATCCGTCGAAAGGGTTGTGTAAAATTGAAATGGAACTCGAAAGGTCATCATTCGTTAACCTGCAGGTTTATAATATCAGCGGCCAACAGGTTCAGCTTATCGAAAACAGGGAAATTGAGAAGGGAAAATACCATTATGAAATCGTCCTTCAACCGGGGATATATTTTCTTGCAGGCAAAATAAATGGAAATCTCAAAACGTCAAAAGTGGTAATACTTTGAATTTAACAAGATAACCTCAAACAAAAAGAGCCTGACTGCACGCCAGGCTCTTTTTTATTTAATTTAAGTCTCTTTTATTTAACCGGAAAATACAATTCTGTCAGCCATCTGCTCGGGTCGGGTTCAGTCGTCGGGTCGGTTATATAAACTTCGTAGGGATCGCCATTGGGCTGGAGTTGCTTTTCGTCCAGATATTTCATGATCTTTCCCCACGAATTGCCTGTGGTGGAATAATCGCCCCAATGATTTGCTGTTACCACTTTGCCGGCATAGGTGCTAAAGAAGCGGATATCACCTTCGCCTTTTACTTTGCTTGTAACAGGAATAGCGCATTCAAAAACAAATTTTGTTGTATCCTCATATTGATACCAGATTGCAAAAGGCATTCCTGCCATTTCAGTACCTGCCTTTTCAATGTATTCCATCAGTTTTCCAAAACTGCTGCTCATCGCATCCGACATTTGCTGCATGTTTGCTTCTACCCTCACTCCTACTGCCATCTTAGAAGTAACTTCGGTTACGGTTACGTCGCCCGTCTTAAATTTTGGCCAGGGTTTCATGTTCATGGTCAGTTCATCAAGATTTTTCAAACCGATTTCGTAGCTTTTTTCTACTTCAGGTTTTACCATTACTGCATTGATCCATCTTACAAAAGGATAAGCAGCTTTGGACCTTAAATTCCAGGTAACGAGCGTTCCGCCATCTGCCCTTTCAAGCATAATTTCAGCATCCGCCGTTCCCATAGGCCCAAAATCGAGCAGGGTTTTTATATACTCGTACTCACGGCTTTCGACTATGGTCTGGCTTCCGCCATCATCCGATCCTTTATATTTCCAGATGTTTTTATTTCCTACCCCGCATTCGGGTCCTTCGGTGTAACCCGTCATGGTAGAGTCCTGGTGCCAGTAATCCCACTTGTCCCAGTTTTTAAAACAATTCACCTGATCCCAAATCACTTCGGGCTGGGCTTTTAAGACTTGAGATTTTTCGACATACAATTCAGCCGGCATGAACAATGGCGGAATTAAAAAGATTGCCAGGATGACAATCAGGATAATAGTAACGATTTTCAGTGCTTTCATTTTTATCTGTTTTAGGATTTAACACAAAGCTACAACAAATAAATTAATTGTTTTGTTTAATGAAGGGTCAGAGAATAGATATTAGAGGTTAGATATTAGATTTTAGACAGCTCCGGCACAAATGATGCATTCTCGCAAAGCGGATTTTGAATTAACTTTAGTCTGGGGCTAACGTTTAGAAGCGACGTAGTCATAGACTACGCCGAACGGGGGACTATGCTGAACGGGAAATTTGATTTTTCCAGGCAAATTTCAGGGGGTTACAAAAATTTATTTTAATTATAAATAAGTCATTTGAATACATAAGATGAAAATTCGAAGTTGAAAAACATAGTCCGCCGCATGTGGCGGATGATATTTAAACTATAATAATGGGGTCGCCGCATGCGGCGAGGGATAGTTTACAAACAAAACAGCCTCCGCCATTTGCGGCGAGGGTTGTTTTACATAAAATTATGGGTCCGCCACGTGCGGCGAGGCATGGTTGACAAACAAAACAGCCCCCGCCGCACATTGAATAAGGTGTTTTTCAGTGATTTATGATAAGAGGAGGAGTTTAAGTGGAAAAGGGAGGATGGAGGGTTTGATTAATGTCTTAGAGTTTTATTAACCGCTGCCCCAAACCTGAGGTTCAAAGATAGGGAAAAAGTTTAATAGTAGTTATGCCAAAGGCATCCCTTTGGGAGTACAGAGTAGTTAGTAGTTAGAGGAGGAAATTGGGGGTGGTGGATAAACACTGCTTCGATTTTATCAGTAAAAATCAGTCCCGCCTTATGCGGGATCAGTGTAATCAGTGTACTTTTACATTTTATAAATAATAAAAGTCAAAAAAAAACTACCGGCTTTCACCGGCAGTTGTGTTGAGATCAAAATTTCACTCTTTATCAAATATTATTTCACTATCATCTTTCCGGTAAAGGTTTCGGAATCGGAACTAACGGTGTAAAAATAGATTCCGGACGAAAGGGAATTGTTTTCAAAACGTATCCTTAACTTATTTTGGTTCGCCGGTTCGTAATTGTTAAGGTAAACCACCTTACCCACCAAATCGCAAACGGTAAAATGAATAGCCGAAGGCTGATGAAGCGTAACATCAATAAAAGTAACTTCATTAAAAGGATTCGGGAAATTGGGCGATACTTCCATAGTGCCCAGGGAGGCATTGGGTTTATCGTTTACTCCCGTCAGAAACTGTGTTGGCTTACCCACGTATGTGATGTAGTTTTCGCTGGCTGTAGATTGCGCAGGCGGATCGGGCCAGGCAAATATACCCGGCAAGCCATCATTCATAAAATAGAAATGAAATTGATTGTTTACTATCATCGGAGATATAGCAGGATAAACACATTCGGAAAACGTATAAACCAGATCCAGATTAAAATCAAACATTCCATTCCAGGTAATGCCGCCATCGTTTGAGGAATTTCCGTAGATATGCCTGAAATTAGCGTCGTTGTTGTAAAAATCGGGTGATACACCGCTCCATAAAACAAAAATACGGTTATTGCCATCAACAAGCATTTGCGGATACGAAGTAAGGGAACAATAATAATTTGGGAAAGCAATCAAACCACTTATGCCCGGATCCGTCACCCATCCGATCAGGTTGCCTGCATCCTGTAAGAACTGAAGAGTATATGAACTGATGATGGTCGAATCCATGACTGGCATATTTTCGTTCCAATAAATGAGTCCGTCAGTTGCGGGATAAAACTGCAATTCGCCAAGGTCGTTGTACAGATAAACCATTCTGCCGAAAGTAATGTGAACATTGTCTTCAGCGTCAAGCGCAATAGAATGGCTGCCGTCGCCTGCGCCAAAATCAGGAGTTGCACTTCCCGGTGACGGATAAAACGGGCATTGATAAACTTCAATGAATTCCCAGGTGTCCCCATTGTCATACGATTTCATAATACAACCCGGATTGGCATAAAACCCAACCGAAAATGCAATGGTATTTCCATGCGGCTCCGCCCAGGTGTATTCGTCGGCATTTATGCTTTCGAAATAATCAGGTCCTAATTCATCGAATAAATGATTTTCGATGTCCCAGGTAGCTCCTCCGTCTGTTGACCTGTAATAGAGCAGCGCTCCATTTTGTCCGTTATAGGGTGTACTCGCGGAATTGTAGGTACGTGCCAACAGATGAATGGTGTTATGATTGGTTCCGCCGGTGACCAATGCAGGCCATACAATTCCCTGCCCAACTTCCGGACCGGCAACAGAGCTTTCCATCCAGTCGCCCACGCCTTTGTTGGTTCTTATATTTATGAGAATTACCCAATCAGCGTCAGGCAAGGCGTGGGATGCGATGACCTCTCCGTTGGCTCCAAGCGGCGCATAGCATGGCCACCCGCTTCTGATGGATTCTATTTTTTCAAAAGGAGCATCACCCCATGACGATCCATTGTAATAATTGTATCCGGTACCCCTGTCGGGCCAACCTACTTGCTCAAAACCCATCATCCAGGCTGCGGCAATAGTTCCGTCAGGATAGGCATAAATTCTTTTCTGCATCGAGCCATAAGTTTGCAGGTCGTAATAAGTTGCTCCGATATTGAACTCAGAAAGTTTTTGACCAATCACTACCTGCTGACTCCCGTTTCCTAACGGATCAAGGGTTACTGTTGGCACCGGTATGGCATGACGTTTATTTTCCTGTGCATTGATAATGCCTGCAATCAATACAATTGCAAGGACAAGTAGAAGTTTTTTCATTTCTTTAAGTTTTTAAATTTTATTGCTCAAATGTACATATTTTTTAGACGAATTATAATGATATCTGTAAATTATCTCTGCGATGAAATAATTCAGGTAATATACGTGTGAATGAATAAACATGCCGGGCAAGATGAATGATTTATAGTGCATTTAAAAAAAAATTATCTTTGACTTTTGTTCCGGCGAAATAATTTTGAGAATTTCACAAGCAGTTTTGATGATGTTAAATAAATTGATAAAACTTATAAAATTCCTGAACTTCAGGACACTTTGGTTTAATTTTCACTATTTACCTTTCAAACAAGCTGTCAGGCTGCCGGTTTTTATTTCAAGAAGTGTGAGGTTTGTCAGCGCCGGTGGAAACATGGAGATCAAGGGGAATATTGAGCTTGGAATGATAAAGATCGGACATGGGTTTGTTGGAATATTTGATAAAAAAGGTTCAAGGAGTTTGTGGGAGGTGAGCGGGAAAGTGATATTCAATGGCAATGCCAACATTGGTCACGGATCAAAAATATCGGTTGCCGGTATTCTGGAAATCGGGAAAAACTTTGTCATTTCAGCCGAGAGCAGCATTGTTGCCAGCAAATCAGTAAAAATAGGCGATGATTGTATGTTTTCGTGGGAGATACTCGTTCTTGATACCGATTACCATAAAATTATTCATGAAGGCAGAATCATCAACTCTCCGAAAGAGATCATCATAGGAAACAAATGCTGGATCGGGTGCAGAACCACCATCCTGAAAGGCGCTGTAATACCCGACAATACCATAGTCGGAGCCGGTTCGCTTGTAAGTAAAGAATTACCCGAAGGTAACGGCATCTACGCCGGTAACCCTGCAACCCTTGTAAAGAATAATACAAGCTGGGAGCATTGATTTTGGATTACCTTATAGTCAACTTTATTAAATTTTCCTGAACAAGATGATATTTACTTTGTTTATCTTTTTAGTAAAATGAATTAATAACATTAAATAAAATTTACATGAAAAAGATTTACAATGTACTCATCGTATTGGCAATTCCCGCATTATTTTTAATCCTAACTGCGGAGAGTAACAAAATGAACGGTTCTCCGGGAGGTAAAACCGGTTCACCAGGTGATAATGGGCAAAACTGTACCGAGTGCCATTCAGGAACAACCCTTAATCAGGAATTTTGGATCAATAGTCCTGAACTGATGACCTCAGGCTACCAGGCCGGTCAGGAATACGACATAATTGTCATTGGTGCCAACCCTGAAGCAAATAAATACGGATTTGAAGCCACTGCTGAAAACGCTGCCGGAGATAAGGTGGGAACGTTTGCACCGGGTTTAGGTGGATTTAACCAATTGACCAATAATAATAAAGCGGTCACCCATACTGCAGCCGGAACCGTACCTCTTACAACCGAAGGTACTTCCTGGTTTTTTAAATGGACAGCCCCGGCAGCATCAACAGGAACAATTACCTTTTATGCAGCCATCAATTGCGCTAACGGTAACGGCGCAAATACCGGCGATCAGATCAATCTCAGCTCATTTACAGCTTCTCCCGGAGTTGGTGTTTCTGAAAACAGGTACAAGGAGGCTTTCAGTGTTTACCCCAATCCTTCATCGGGTTTGGTAACCGTAAATTCTGATGAAAATCTTGATAAAATTGAAGTTCTGAACATTCACGGTCAGCTTGTTTATCGTTTTGAAAGCAATGAAAGAAATGTCAAGTTAGACTTATCAGATTTGCAGCAGGGAATTTATTTTATCAGGTCAGGTGATCAGGTTGAACGACTGATCATTCGCTAAGCTGAATTGAAGGTTAAAAATTAACCTCTCCAAACCGGGGAGGTTTTTTTTTAAATGCTAACTAGCATCATCGTTTCCGGCAATCGAGCAATAGTTTTCCCTTTCTTATGTCCCTCACCCTGCAATTTATCTTTCCATCAGGAAGGACTGATTCAACTTTATCAACCGGTATCAAAACATCCTTACCATAAGGATTGCTCAGAATATAAACTTTCCTTTCTTTTTCAGGATATTCAATCACTTGTTCTTCGCCAATGATGTCGAAAAGGTAATACTCATTGATCCGGTAAAAAGGATGCCTGGGTTCAAGTAAAAAGTCTTTACCGGATTTAACAAGACGGCATTCAATGGTATTGCCAATTTTAAAGTTATATTTTTCAAAATATTTATAGCGTAACCTAAATTTGCGTCCATCACCAGAAACCGATTAAATAATAACTTCGTTTAGCGGGAAAATCAATCAGGTCTTCAATCGTAAAGGAATATTTTCCACCTTCCTTCATTCCCGAATAATCCTCGTCCATGCCAGGTTCTGCAACAAATAGCTGCCCATGTTTGATCCGGGTAACCGTCAACCTTACAAAATCACCAACCTTAATGGAACCGGGCAGATGTTTAAGTTCTAACGTTATTTCATTGCAGAACACATCCTCGAAAACAGCAATTGCTTTATCGACTTGGCTTTTGCTCTGTTCAATTCTTGTCAACGGAAAATCATATTTTTTCCCAATCCGATAAAACGGATGAAGCGGCTCGACATAAATCTTCCCGTTGCAGTTGATTTTATCTACTCTGCACCGGATGGATTGACCAACTACAAAATGATAATTGAGGTAATGCTTTCGCTCAAGCAGGTGTTTAATATGATTTGGATCAATTAGCACAAAACATTCTGTGCCATCGGGCAGAGCTGTGATTCCTTTAATTTTAAATGAATAAACCTGGCCCTCTTTAAGGGTGATTAAAATATCTTTTGGAGCTTCGATCATACTTCAACTTCCGATCTTTTGGCTTTTTGAACACCTTCCACCTTGCGTATTTTATGGATCAACATTTCGAGGTGACTGGTATCCTTTACAACTACCTTAAAGCTACCTGCAAATTTACCATCCGATCTTGAGTCAACATTCACCGATACCATATTAACCTTAGCATCATCAGATATCACTTTTGTAATATTATTGAGTATCCCCAATTCATCCTTACCCGTCACCTGGATAGTAGAATAGTAGTTTTTAAGCTCACCGGTTTTCCGCCATTTTACATCAATTACCCTGTAATCAAATTTTGAAATCAACTGGCGGGCATTGGGGCAACTGATGCGGTGGATAGTAATTCCCTTGCCGACCGTAACAAATCCGAAAACAGCATCTCCAGCAACAGGATGACAACATTTGGCAAGCTCATAACCCAGATTTTCGATAGAATCGCCGATAAACATGAATTCATCACTTTCGGTGGCTTTGGGCTTAAATTCTTTCTTCAGCCCTGCAATGCTGTCTTTGTCGTCTTGTTTTGCAGGGCTTGCTTCATCATCTTTAATTGATTTTTTCAGGTCAGACAGGTCAATTTTTTCTATGGCTATCAGGTAATACAAATCAATGGATGATTTCAGCTTATATTGCTTGATAAGTTTGTCAATTATAGTATCACTGAATTGAATTTTACGATTCCTGAGTTTTCTTCTCAGTATTTCCTTTCCAAGTTCAGCTTCCTGGAATCTATTTTCGTTAATGGCTCTTTTTATTTTTGATTTTGCCTTGGTTGTTGTTACAAAACTAAGCCAGTCGAGTTTGGGTTTTTGGTTTTTGGATGTAATAATCTGAACCTTGTCACCATTTTTTAGTTCATGCCTGATGGGAACAATCCTACCATTTACCTGCGCACCGCTGCACATGTCACCCAAACTTGTATGAATATCATAGGCAAAGTCGAGCACAGTAGAACCCGCAGGTAATTTTCTCAAATCTCCTTCGGGGGTGAAAATAAAAATATGATCGCTGTAAAGATCAATCTTAGCAATCTTGTTCTTTTCAAGTCTTTCTTCCGGATGTTCAATTACTTCCCTGATCCTGCTCAGCCATTCTTCCTGTTCTTCCTTCACACCTCCTTCTTTGTATTTCCAGTGTGCAGCAAGTCCCTGCTCGGCAATTTCATCCATTCTTTTGCTTCTGATCTGAATCTCCACCCATTTGCCATTGTGACCTAAAACCGTGGTATGGAGCGATTCATATCCGGTGGCTTTGGGTGAAGAAACCCAGTCGCGAAGCCGTTGTGGATTGGGTTTGTAAATATCTGTAACCAGGGAATAAACCCGCCAGCAATCCGCTTTTTCATTTGAGCGAATGGTATCAAGGATGATACGGATGGCAAACAGGTCATAAACTTCTTCAAATTCCACATTCTGTTTGTTCATTTTCATCCAGATGCTGTAAATGGATTTAGGGCTTCCTTTTATCTCACACTTGTGAATCCGGTTCGAACGCCAATTCGCGTTCAATGGGTTTAATGAATTCATTAATGTAGGATTTTTGCTTTGCTTTTGAATCTTTTATTTTTTTATCAACCGATTTATACACTCCCTGGAAAAGTATGCAAAAGCCAAAGGTCTTCCAGCTCAGTTTTGATATTATAAAATCCAAGCCTGTGCGAAATAGGAATATAGATATGATTAACCTCGAGCAGGAATCGTTTCTTTTTCCCGTCAGGAAGATTTTCGAACCGGCGCATATCAAAAAGCCTGTGTGCAAGTTTTATGAGTATCACCCGAATATCCTTAACAAGCGACAGAAATAACTTCCTGAAGTTTTCTGATTGAAATGAAATTCGTTCGGTGGGTATTTCGGATAACCTGACATAGCCTTCGACAATAACAGCTATTTCGGAACCAAATGCTTTTTGAATGTCATCAATCTTTATCCTTTTGTGGTCAACCACATTGTGGAGCAGTGCGCAAATAACCGAAGGAATTCCCAGGTTCAATTCCTTAAGCGCAATTTTAGCTACTTCGATAGAATGATATATGTATTCTTCGCCGGTTTCTTCCCACGAAGGGCGATGATACTCAAGTACCAATTCGTAGGCTTTACGCAGTAAAATCTGCTCAGGCTTTTTTATAAACGGACGACAGGTTTTGAGCAGATCCCGGTATATTTCAGGAATTTTATGGTTGTTTTCCGTTTTGTTCATTCTGTTGCCTTTCCTGATAAAAGGTATTTCAGTTGTTAATTCGTATTGTACAATTATTAAACTAATTGTAATTAGATTTATTATTGCAAAAATGTTAACTAAAAGTTAAATACGTGCAAGAAATCTGTGCGTTACGTAAACAACAAAATACTTTTAAACAAAAGAATTGAGATTAAGGTCAATAGGAATTATTTTTCCTGGTTTCCTTTTCCTTTATCAATTTCCTTTTTTCGGGCGGTGGTAGGTTCTGCAATGGATTCACGCATTAAGGTATCTGCCTGGATATTTTTAAACTTATAATAATCCATGATACCCAGGTTACCGCTTCTGAATGCCTCTGCCATAGCCAGTGGAATCTGCACTTCAGCTTCAATTACTTTTGCACGTGCTTCCTGCGCTTTGGCTTTCATTTCCTGCTCTATGGCGACAGCCATTGCACGCCTTTCTTCAGCTTTTGCCTGGGCGATATTTTTGTCGGCATTTGCCTGGTCCATTTGTAAAACCGCACCGATATTTTTTCCTATATCAATATCGGCAATATCAATCGAAAGTATCTCGAATGCAGTACCTGAGTCCAATCCTTTGCCCAAAACCACTTTTGAAATGGAATCGGGATTCTCGAGGACTGATTTATGCGAATCTGCCGAACCGATGGACGACACGACGCCCTCTCCTACCCTTGCGAGCACAGTTTCTTCACCAGCGCCTCCAACCAACTGTTTAATGTTAGTACGTACGGTAACCCTGGCTTTTGCAATCAACTGTATACCATCCTTTGCAACAGCTGTTACTGGCGGAGTATCAATCACTTTTGGAGTTACCGACATTCGGACTGCGTCCAATACATCACGGCCAGCAAGGTCAATGGCAGTTGCAACTTTGAAATCAAGGTCCATATTGGCTTTATCAGCCGAAATCAGCGCATTGACAACAGTAACAACGTTGCCACCTGCCAAGTAATGCGCTTCTAACGAGTCACGATTAAGCTTAAGCCCCGCTTTAGTAGCAGCGATTAAATTCCTGACAATGACTTGTGGCGGAACTTTACGCCACCGCATTAATACAAGCTGTAACAACGAAATTCTTACACCCGATAAAAGCGCTGTAAACCACAACCCTACCGGAATAAAATAAAAAATGATCCACAATCCAAAAAGTGATGCTACGCCAATGGCAATGATGATAAGAAAATTTGCTTCCATGTTTTATGTTTTTTTAACTGTTATTTTATTGAATTCAATTTTTACGATTTCTATTTCCGTACCGGGGTCAATGAACTGCCCCATAGCGTTTACTTCATAATATTCTCCGTTAAATTCAGCTTTGCCCATAGGAGCCAGTCTTGATATAGTCTTTCCCCTGTCGCCAGATTTCACCTTTTCCAAATCAACCACGTTCACCCTGCTGTCAATACTTTTGTTCAGGGCGGCTCTTTTCCATGTCTTTGATTTTAAAGCATAATAAAGCGTTACTGCCGAAAAAAACAGCGTAAGAAGTAAGGTAATCGTTCCCGCCATGCCACCATAAACAGCATAAGCCTGCCATATCCCGATCGCTAATAATACAAAACCTACTACCCCGGCAATGTTGGTTCCGGGTAAAACCAATATTTCGAGTAAGAGAAAAAGAAAACCAACTGCTATTAAAACTGCGATTATTGTCCAGGTCATTTTTAATCTATGGTTACTGATAATTTTCGATTCGTCAATTCATTGTGGTAGGGTTTCAATTCTGTTATCGTTCCTGATTTTACGGCGCATTTGCCGTTGTAATGAGCAACCATAGCGCATTGTTCAGCCTGATTGGGTTCATGTTTACAAACATCAATCAACGTTTCGATTACAAAATCGAAGGTATTTACATCATCATTAAACAAAACCAATTCCCGCGAATTTTCTTCCAATTCGCTGGTCTTCCCGAATGAATGAACTTTTTCCTTTGTCATTGAAATTGCAATTAAAATAATGCTATAAAATTAATCAATTATTATTAAACAGATTTTCTTTTTTAGGAAAGATATTGACATCCACAATTCATCACGAAAAGTTATGGCTAATCAATCGGTTCAATATAGTTATTTTTGGGCAATGAATTTTACCGGGAAAATAGATATCAATGACATTGGAACCTTTATCCATCAATTGCAGGAAAGGATAAAATCGCCCCTACCCGGCAAGGAAGCTCATTTGAAGATGGCATCCAACTTGCGGAACAAAGCGTATAATTTTAATTATGATCTTTCGGCTGCCATGAAAAGCAGCGTTCTTCTACTGCTCTATCCTTACCTGGATTGCTTGCATACCATTTTCATTTTAAGACAAACTTACGATGGAGTGCATTCAGGGCAGGTATCCTTTCCGGGAGGGAGATTGGAAGAAAATGATGTTTCACTTATTCATACTGCTCTGAGGGAAGCAAATGAAGAGGTTAACATTGTGGCTGATCAGGTTAAGGTTGTAGGAACTTTATCAGAGTTGTATATTCCTCCCAGCAACTTTTTGGTTTTACCGGTAATCGGGTATACCGAAAACCGCCCTGATTTCAAACCTGACATGACTGAAGTGGCTGAAATTATTGAGGCAGATATTTCTTTTCTGTTTGATGAAAGACTGCAAAAAACAAAAATACTGGATGTAAAAGGCTTTACAATTGAGGCTCCTTATTTTGATGTTCACGGCAAAACTGTATGGGGCGCAACAGCAATGATCCTGAATGAGTTGAAAGAAGTTATATTAAGTATTCATTAACCCGGCGAAAGGAGGCGATACTTTGAAGCTATAGCTAAATTCCAATTCGATTATTCGATTACAATTTTATGTTGTAGTTTCGCCGCTTTACCCAGCATAGCTGAAACACCACAGTATTTCTCCTGGCTTAAGGTTACAGCTTTTTCCAGTTTTTCCGGGTCAAGGTTATTTCCTCTGAAAATATAGGAAATAGTAATGGTATGATAAACTTTTGGATGCTCCTCGGTCATCTCACCCTCCACCTGAACATTAAAATATTCAGGCTCCACCCTCATTTTTTTCAGCATAGAAACCACATCCATTCCTGTACAACCGCCCAAAGCCACAAGGGTTAATGGTTTGGGTCTGGGTCCATGATCGTGGCCTCCGACAGCTTCATCGGCATCAAGTAAAATTTTATGGTTGTTAACTGTGGCTTCAAAAGCCATATCCCTTGTCCATGTTACATCTACTGTACTTTTCATACGAAGTTGATTAAATTACTGTCAACAAATCTACAAAGAATTTGGCAAATAAAATGAAACCGGTTTCGATTAATTCATAAGTGGCATGATATAAATTTCCCCAGGAATTATACCTGCCTCAGTCGAATCAATGATTACGCCGTTATCAGCATTGTACCGGAAAACCCAGCCATTCTGAATATAATCCAGGGGATCGGTTCCGTAAAGGATGTTATCCAGAGGGTCATACGCCAAAGTATAAAATCCGTTTGCCCTTACAACGAAAGCTACAATTTCAGGTTCATCAGCATCAATTCCTATTTTGTAAATTCCTCCCGTGTAACGATAAAACAGGATATCCCCTGTACCATTAATAACCAACTCTTCAGGATGATTTTCAATGGACGGAAATGCAATATTTTTAAGGATGGAATAATTTACAGGATCTATACAAAGAAGGTGACCATTGGAATTCCCTCCCGGATGCCATGCATTTCGTCCGGTGCACATTACCCAAATATTGCCATTTTTATCCTGCTGAATCCCGGAAGGCTGAGGATAAACCTGAATTGTCTGAAGAATGGCTTGCGAAGCAAAATCAATCATCGAAATTGTGCTGTCCACAGATAAACCACCCTGGCTTAACACCCAAACCTGATTGTTCACTTTCATCATTTTTTCAGGACCGTTAACTGGAATTGAACCAATGACTTCAAACCCGTTAAGGTTGACTATTTTGATCGAATTATCGCCCCAGCACGAAATGTAAGCATTATTTTCATCGCCTTCGATGATATACCGTGGCGAAGGGAGGTTATCAATGGTCAGCATTTTCACAAAGGTTTTTGTATCAACGATTTCGACTTTATTGGAATTGTTAACAACGACGCAGGTCTGAGCTCCGATCACCGCAACAGATTGAACAAGATTACCCAGAACCTGACCATCGTTCGATGTAAGAAAAAGATTGCGGTACTTTTTTCCATCTCTTGTTACAAAATCTACAGTTCCACTTCCGGTCATGAACGGACCTTCGTTTACGATATAATAACCGTTGATATAACCTGAAACCGGCGGAGGAACAGGATTTTCTTCCTGATTATCCTTTTCACAAGAACTTGTAAAGGCAATCACCAAAGTACAAAGCCAAATTAAACCTTTCATTTTTGTTGTCATAAAGAATTAAATTTAAAATTAACAGAAACTTTATAGGACCTTCCGGGCATTGGGTAATACTCAATTGCCTGGTAATTTTCATTCCAAAGATTATTGATGTCGAACTGAATCCCGATGATTTCTTTTTGAATATTGAAATTTTTCACTAGGGTAAGATTATGTAACGAATACCACGGAAGGGATTGCTTGTTGTCGGAAGTTGTATACCGCTGCCCGGTCAGGGTAAAATTATAGTTGAACAGAAAGTTATAGCCTGACAGGTTTAAATTCAAAAACAGGCGATGAACCGGAATATAAATCAATTGCTTTTTATAAGAATTGTCGCTGCTGTAAACCTTATTTTCATTGGTTGACCTGGCATACGTATACCCTTCATTCACTTTCATAACGAACCTTTTAATTTGGATAAGTGAGTTACCCGTAAATTCAAATCCTCTAGACCAAACTTCCCTAATATTTTCGGGTTGCCAATTATTTCCGGATGGAACCCAAATGATCCAGTTAGTTACGTTTGAATTAAAAAATGTAGCTGTAAATTCTGATGAATGCTTATCCGTTTTCTTTCCGATTCTTGCAACCAGGCTTGCCTCTTCATTCCACGATTTCTCAGGTTCGAGTTCTGTATTTCCGTATGGAATCCAGTATAATTCATTGAATGAGGGTATTCTGAAGTTCCGCGAAAAGTTCACCTTTCCGAACAGAAATTTCCAGATTCTTCCCTCCAAACCCAATGCAGGTGTAAAAGGAACAGCATAATCTTCAATCAAATCCTGTCTCAGATTCAAATTAACCCGCCATTGAATTTTCGGGAAATATTGAAGTAAAGAGGCAAAGAGACCGAATTGGTTCTGGCTTACCCTTCCGTTGTAATTGTTACTCTCACCCACTTCATGACTGTAATTAATTCCTGTGTTTAGTGATGTATTTGAAAATAGTTGCCGGTTGTCAATAAACTCAGTTAAATATTTATCAGTAATAATTTTTGAATCCCTGTCATTTTCGATAAGACTTTCGGGATCCTGATAATGCAAGTTATCATGAAATAACGCTAGCTTCATGGAAGAATAACCCTTCCTGTGAATGTTTTTGAGTGAAAAAATTGATTTTAGCGATTGATCTTCCTGCGAAGCCAGACTTGGCTTAGATACCATTGTTGCAGGAATTTCCCTTTCATTTGATTGCATCCAAACCGAAGCACCAACAAGCCATTTGGAATGAATTTGCCAGTACAAATCCTGCATCAGTCCATAATGTTGGTAAGATGCATTCTGCTGCCTGACTTTTTCACCGCTGAGGTTAGTGTAGGGAAAATCATTTTCCGACGTTTTATAAAGCAAGGTTGTTGAACTATAGAATTTCTCCCCTGATGCGGTTGCTTTTGCAAGAATACCATAATCCTGAAAACTTCCAGCAAACAAACCTGCGCCAACAGTCAGCCCTTTTCCAAATTCAGTTTCATTATTCAAATGGATACTTCCTCCGATATTTCCACTTCCGAAAAGTGAACCCGAACCTCCTGACAAAATTTGTATGGAATTGAAATAAGCAGCTGGAGCAAGGGACAGATCAAACTGCCGGATGTTGGGCGGATTAAGCTGAATGCCGTTCCAGTAAATTCCGGTATGGGTGGCTGCGGTTCCCCTGAAGGCAATCGTTGCCAGGCCGCCCTGGCCGTAGGATTTGATGTAAAGCGGTGTTTCCCTCGAAATGATCTCATCAAGGTTATCAAATTTTTTGGTTTCGAGGGTCATGTTGTCAATCGAAATTATCTTTAATCCGGTTGAAAAAGTATTTAAGCGTGATGCAGAAATCTGAACCTGCGATAATTCAACTACGGTATCCTGGCCTGAGACCGTCAGTATCATCAAACTAAATCCTATGAGAAGATATCCCTTCATAAATTGTTTAAAACACAGTTCAGATCAAACTAACGAGAAAATATCTGTGAATAGATGACGGATCATTTATGCCCAGCTTTATTACCCGAAAGCTTATAACTGTTGTGCATACATGGCAGGTCTTCTGACTTATCCCGGAGATTGAGGCCTTCCCGTTCCGCCTGTTGCAGATCAGTGGCAGCGGTTTCAATCCCATTTATAAAATTCCCTGCCTGCGGCAGGCAGGCAAAACCAATCTCGCCAAAAGCGAGACCAAATGCCAACAAATTGGAATTTGGATTTTCAAATATTGGAATTTGATCGGATTTACAGCAGCGGGTACTGTTGCCGAATTTCCTTAAATTCAGGAGCACGGCATTCCCTTTTCAGACTTATTTTTTATAAGAACAAATGCACCATTTATGCAGAAACAAATGTACAGGAATTTTTATCGGAAGAAACTCATAAAATGAATAATTTTCAAAATCTTATTAACCCTGATCGAATTCATCTTAATCAAATTCCTCTTACTCTTCACCCAAAAACGGATACCTGTAATCTTCCGGTGGATTGAAGTTTTCCTTGATGGTTCGTGGAGAAACCCATCGCAAAAGATTTACATGTGAACCCGACTTATCATTGGTTCCGGAAGCTCTTGCACCGCCAAATGGCTGTTGTCCGACAACAGCGCCTGTGGGTTTATCGTTAATATAAAAATTGCCTGCTGCATTCATCAGTTTTCTGAATGCAAGATCAATCGCCCAGCGATCCTGCGCAAAAATGGCTCCTGTAAGCGCATAAGGCGAAGTTTTGTCAACCAGTTCAAGGGTCTCTTCATATTTATCTTCGTCGTAAATATAAATCGTGAGTACCGGTCCGAAAATTTCTTCCTGCATTGACTTGTATTGAGGATCGGTCGTGAGAATAATGGTTGGCTCGATAAAATAGCCTATCGAACTATTGTATTTTCCACCAGCTAAGATTGTACAGGATGGATCATTTTTCGCATGATCAATATAGGATGCAATCTTGTTAAAAGCTGCTTCATCAATGACAGCATTAATAAAATTGCGGAAATCTTCAACCCCTCCCATTTTGAACGATTTGACATCAGAAATAAGCTTCTCTTTGATCTCAGGCCAAAGATTTGAAGGAATATATGCCCTCGAAGCGGCACTGCATTTCTGTCCCTGGTATTCAAAGGCTCCGCGGGCAAGCGCTGTAGCCACTTGCTTTGGTTTGGCTGAAGAATGAACCATAACAAAATCTTTTCCGCCTGTTTCGCCTACAATTTTAGGATAGGTGTTATGTAACATCACATTGTCTCCAATGGCTTTCCATACTTTTTTAAACACTTCGGTGGAACCGGTAAAGTGAACTCCCACAAAATCAGGGTGCATCGCCATAACCTTCCCTCCTACCTGCCCCGGCACAAATATCATATTGATCACGCCGTCCGGCAAACCGGCTTCACGGAAAATTTCCATCAGCACCTGGGCGGAATAAATCTGTGTTTCTGCCGGTTTCCATACTACCACGTTACCCATCAATGCGGGCGCTGCCGACAGGTTGCCGGCTATGGAAGTAAAATTGAAGGGAGTGATGGCATAAACAAAACCCTCCAGTGGACGTTGCTCTACCCTGTTCCATACTCCGGCAGAAGAAACGGGTTGCTGACTGTAAATCTCAGTCATGAACTGAACATTATACCTGAAAAAATCCGCCATTTCGCAGGCAGCATCAATTTCGGACTGGAACACATTTTTTGACTGAGCAAGCATGGTCGCTGCATTTATTTTGGCGCGATAAGGTCCTGAAATTAAATCAGCCGCTTTCAGGAAAACAGATGCGCGCTGTTCCCAGGGTATTTCCTGCCACCTGGGACGTGCCTTTAAGGCTGCGTCAATAGCCAGGTTCACGTGTTCTGCGTTACCGTAATAATAATATCCCAATAAATGCTTTCTGTCGTGTGGAGGGCGAATTTCCCTTTTGTCATCAGTACGGACTTCCTTCCCGCCAATAAACATTGGAATATCTGCAACTTTCAATCGCATTTCTACGATCATCTTTTTTAATTCAATCTTTTCTTTAGAGCCAGGTGCATAATCTTTTATGGGTTCGTTATAGGCTTTAGGTGCATTGTAAAATCCTCTTGACATATTAAATTTGATTTTTATTGATTAACACTACTTTCTCGTTTATTATTGATTTTTCGTTCACTACTCAAACAACAAATTAAAGCTACAATGGTTCATGAATTTGAGCGGTTTCAATTAAACTTTACTTTTGCATTGTATTGAAGTTGATAAAAGTCAAATTTAAAATTAAATACAGTATGAAGCGGATTTATATTTTGCTTTTGGTAGGATTAATTATAATTGCTCTTTTCCTGTTACCCAAACATATCCTCCGCTTCTTCTACTGGAACTTCGCTGATCTGGACGACTATAAGAAATTTCCAAAGGTCGAAATGAAGAAAAGGCGAAAACATCTTTCAATTCATTGAACCTGAAACAATGGTTGATTTTTCAATTCCTGAAAAATTCAACAGCGACAATCAATGGACAAGCTTCGATAAATTTCTGGAAGACAATGAAACCGTTGCCTTTCTTGTTGTAAAAAACGACACCATGATTTATGAAAATTATTTTGAGGGTTACACAGGTTCATCCATTATTCCTTCGTTTTCGGTTTCCAAATCATTTGTTTCTGCATTGGTGGGTATTGCGATTGATGAAGGTTATATATACAGCACCAACCAATCCATCACTTTTTTTTTGAAGGAATTAAAAAGCCCTGAATTCGATAAAATAACCATCGAAGATCTGCTTAATATGCGTTCAGGCATTGATTTTAACGAGGGGTACAACACTCCTTTTGCAGATATGGCAAAGTATTATTACGGAACCGACCTCCAAAAGTACATCACTCAATTGAAGGTTAAGGAAAATCCGGATTTGAATTATGATTACATCAGCGTGAATGCCCTGCTGCTCAGCCTGATTGTTGAAAGAGCAACCAATACGAAGATCAATAAATACCTCGAACAAAAAATCTGGCAACCTGTCGGAATGGAATCGGATGGTTCATGGAGTATTGACAGTGAAAAAAATCAAACCATTAAAGCTTTCTGCTGTATCAATGCCGTTGCAAGGGATTTTGCAAGATTCGGAAGATTGTATCTAAAAAAGGGCAATTGGCAGGGCAAGCAAATCATTCATGAAAAATGGGTAACACGGTCAACATCTATCATCAACGACTCACGCGATTCACAGGGATATCCATACACTTACCAGTGGCGGGTGCTTGAGAATGGAGCCTTTTTTGCCAAAGGGATTTTAGGACAATACATTTTTGTTTATCCTGATAAA
The DNA here is from genome assembly GCA_963840975.1 of uncultured Bacteroidales bacterium. Classification (GTDB taxonomy): domain Bacteria; phylum Bacteroidota; class Bacteroidia; order Bacteroidales; family JAADJA01; genus JAADJA01. Next base: position 82,580 of record CAWJBC010000009.1, read on the forward strand.
AATCTTGTTTTTGTTAGAATGGGGACAGATTATGCAAATATTGACTGGGCGGATTTTTGCCTGGAGTTAGCGGAATCGTTATAAGGAGTTCCGGGTTCCGGGTTTTGAGTTCTGAGTTCAGCGTTCCGGGTTTCAAAAAAATTTAGTCAATCCAAATTCTAGTCACTTAAGTCAATTGCAAATTTGGTCATTTCTTTTTAAAGAACTCTTCAAACTCGGGGTAATAAAGTTTTTCCCTTGCCATTTTCTCTGGATAGATAAAATATTTGACGATGCCTTCACAACAAAGCTGGTTCTGACTATCATAGAGTTCTGTTTTGACAGATGCGATTCTTTTCTCTACTTTATCAATAAAAGCTTTCAGCCGCAAATTTCCTTCATCAGTAAATACAGGTTTTCGGAATTTCATATCCAGGTTGGCAGTAACGCCTGCTGTACGCAGCTTTACCTGAACTGTCCAGGCTGCAATTTCATCCAGTAGGGTTGCCTGTATCCCTCCATGAAGCACATTTTTATACCCTCCAAAATGATGAACAGGTGTCCAGTCACAAAGAACGAATTCGCCCTCCTCATAAAACTCCATTTTCAGTCCAAAATCGTTATCAGGGGAACATCCAAAACAATGATAGCCTTCTGATCCGATATAGGGGTTTAAAATTTTCCTGTGCTTATTCTCAATCAAAATCTTAATTATTTTTCAGTTTCTTTCCCTAAAACAAAAAAACTCGTTTTTGCAACTTCACCATGCGGATCATATTCAATCCACTTTCCGTCTTTTTCACCCAGAACATACTTTCCTGAAATTTTCAACTTTCCTGTTGGGTAGTATTCACTGTAGGGTCCATCCTGCATGTTATTTAAAAAAGTTTCTTCAGTTTTAACATTGCCATTATCATAAAAGATTTTATTAACCCCGTTAAAATCGCCATTTTTGTACTGATAAATTGCTATCAGTTTCGAATTATCAGAATACCATTTCGATTCTCCCGTCTTTTTCCCGTTTTCAAAATCTGACTCCTCCTGAACCTTACCATTTTCGTAATAAAGTGCAGTCGGCCCATGCTGCAAGCCTTTAACAAACCTCATTTTGGACTTCAATTTATTTGGTCCGTAGTATTCCAGCACGAAACCATCCAATTCACCGGCTTTATAATAGCTTTGTTTTGCAATATAACCGACCTTATCAAACTCAATGAAAGCACCTTGTTTTACTCCATCTTTATAAGATTCGATGTTTGCAAGCGAGCCATTTTTTAATTCGTAAAGCCACACTCCATCTTTCTGACCATTGAGGTAATACCCTTTTTCAAAATATCCGTTCTGGTAAGTTTCGGTGTATCCTTCAAACTGTGCAAATGCAGAAAATCCAGTATGCATGAGTACAGAAATCAATGTAATTACAATTGTTTTGTTCATAAAGAATAATTTATATTTCAAAAGTGAGCACAAAATTATAGAAAAGAATTTCGTTGCGGAATAATGACGAAAAGAAAAATTCATACTTTTGCAACCGCCATTAAAATTATGCGGATGTGGCGGAATTGGTAGACGTCCCAGACTTAGGATCTGGTGCCGAGAGGCGTGGGGGTTCGAGTCCCTTCATCCGCACAAGCAAACCTCACAAACTTGTGGGGTTTTTTATTTCAAACCTTGAACCACCATCATGCAACCCTTTTGAGTTTTGAAATTGTTAGTTATTTATAAATACCGGCAGTGAAAAGTAAAATATTTATCTAATTTTGCTGCCCTATTTTAAAACCGTAAATAAGATGAATGTTACACAAGAGAGCACGGGAGAATTGTCGGCGACGATAAAAATTGAACTCGGTCAGAAAGATTATCAGGATCAGGTAAGTAATTCGCTGAAAGAATTACAGCGAAAATCAGCACTGAAAGGTTTTCGCCCGGGAAAGGTGCCTTTTGGCATGATAAAAAAAATGTACGAAAAAAGCGTGGTAGCTGAAGAAGTAAACAAAATGTTATCCGAAACCCTTAATAATTACATTACTGACAATAAACTCGAAATACTTGGTTATCCATTAGCCAATGAAGAAAAAAATAAAGGGATTGACTTTGAAAACAGTACCGATTACGACTTCTATTTCGATATCGGATTCACACCCTTCCTTTACATTGGATATCTCAGAAAACACGTCAATGGAATACTATGATATTTCCGTTGAGGAATCTGTGGTTGACAATTACCTTGATGAAACCCGCAGAAGATTTGGAAAATTTACGGAAACAGACACCATTGCTGAGGGTGACTTTATGCAGGGCAAAATTCATGAGGTAGATGAAAATGGATTGATAAAGGAAGAAGGCATAAAAAATAATACCACCCTTTCGTTGAACCATATCAAAGATGAAAAAACAAAGCTGGATTTTGCAGGTAAAAAAGTTGGTGACAATATAATTTTCAATCCGCTCAAAGCTACAGGCAACATCATTGAAACTACCTCTATGCTGGGGATTGATAAAGATGAAACCGAGAAAGCTGAAGGGGATTTTGAGTTTACTGTTGAAAAAATTAACAGGATTGAGCTTGCTCCGGTTGAAAAGGAATTGTTTGATAAAGTTTACCCTGGCGAAAATATAGAAAACGAAAAGCAATTCAGGGATAAACTGGGAGCAGAAGCCAAAAGTTATTACCAGACAGAAAGTGATAATTATTTTGTCCATACCACAATGGAAAAGCTGATCAATGATACGCCAATGGAACTTCCTGATGCGTTCATCAAGCGATGGCTCATTGATTCAGATCAAAAACTGACAACTGAATCTGTCGAAAAAAATTATCCTCTCTACATAAAATCGCTCAAACAGCAACTGATCGTCAATAATATTATGAGAGAGCATAATATCAATGTGAGTGACCAGGAAATGAAAGACCATGTAAAAGATCTTTTTGTAAAACGTTATATGTTTGATGCAATGGATGAGGAGAAATCAAAACAACTTGATACTATTGCAGAGTCGGTTTTAAAAAACAAAGAGGAAGCCACGAAAATTTATGATCAATTGTTTGATAATAAAGTGAGAGAATTGTTCAAATCGAAATATAAACTCGACAAAAAGGAAGTTACCTACACTGAATTTGTTAAAATTGTAAACGAACACCACAAAATACATCATCATGCACACGAAGAATGAATTTAGAGATTACGCGATAAAGCACAGGGGGATCAATAGTCTGACCCTTGACAAATACACCAGGTCTGCCAACAATTACATTTCGCCGACCATCATTGAGGAGCGTCAGTTGAACATTGCAACCATGGATGTTTTCTCAAGATTGATGATGGACAGAATCATCTTTTTAGGCGTCCCTATTGATGATTATGTCGCAAACATCATTCAGGCGCAATTGCTGTTCCTCGAATCTGTTGACTCAAAAAAAGATATCCAGATATACCTGAATACCCCTGGTGGAGGAGTTTATGCTGGATTGGGCATTTATGACACTATTCAATACATCAATCCTGATGTAGCAACCATCTGTACAGGAGTTGCGGCATCTATGGGCGCAGTTTTGTTATGCTCTGGCGAGGCCGGAAAACGTACTGCTTTGCCTCACTCCCGGATTTTGATTCATCAACCAATGGGCGGCGCCGAAGGACAGGCATCGGATATTGAAATTACAGCCAGAGAAATCCAAAAGCTGAAAAAGGAATTGTATGAAATCATTGCAAAACATTCCAATCAACCTTACAAAAAGATTTGGAAAGATGGCGACAGGGATTTCTGGATGACGGCCGCCGAAGCCAAAGAGTACGGAATGATAGATGAAGTGCTGACACGTACTGAGAAAAAATAATTAATAATCAGCAACTTAAATATCTTACTTTTGTATAATTGATAAAAAAAAGGCATTCATGGCTAAGAAAATTGAACGTTGTTCGTTTTGCGGAAGGGAAAAACTTCAGACCAATGTGCTGATAGCCGGACTTGATGCACATATTTGTGATTATTGTGTCACCCAGGCTCAGTCAATCATTGGCGAAGAAATTGCTACCAAAACCAGCAAGCAGTTTAACAAAATCGAGCTCCTGAAACCAAAAGAGATCAAAGCCTATATTGATCAGTATGTTATTGGCCAGGACGAAGCCAAGATCGTGCTTGCTGTTGCTGTGTATAATCATTACAAAAGGATCACACAGCCCGCCGGCAAATCGCATGAAGATGATGCTGAAATAGAAAAGTCGAATATCATCATGGTTGGCGAAACCGGTACGGGTAAAACACTTCTTGCACGCACCATTGCCAAGATGCTGAAAGTTCCGTTTTGTATTGCCGACGCCACCGTTCTTACCGAAGCCGGATACGTTGGCGAAGATGTTGAAAGCATTTTATCAAGATTGTTACAGGTTGCAGATTACAACGTGGCTGCCGCTGAAAAAGGAATCGTTTTTATTGACGAAATTGACAAGATCGCCCGCAAAAGCGATAATCCATCCATTACCCGCGATGTTTCGGGCGAAGGTGTGCAGCAGGCATTGCTGAAACTTTTGGAAGGTTCGGTTGTTAATGTGCCGCCTCAGGGTGGTCGCAAGCATCCCGAACAAAAGATGATCCAGATTGATACCAGGAATATTCTCTTCATTGCCGGTGGCGCATTCGATGGTATTGACAAAATCATTGCATCCCGCCTGAGAACCAACGTAATCGGTTATACTTTTGGCAATGCAGAAGAAAGCATTGACAAGGAAAATATTCTTCAATATATTTCACCACCCGACCTGAAAAAATTTGGGCTTATTCCGGAAATAGTCGGTCGTATGCCGGTCGTTTCTTTCTTACATCCATTGCACAAAGAAACGCTGAGGAGAATTTTAACCGAGCCGAAAAATTCACTTGTTAAACAATATACCAAATTGTTCGAAATGGATGGCATCCGGCTGAAGTTTGAGGAAGGCGCTTTTGATTTTATCGTTGACAAATCCATCGAATTCAAGCTTGGAGCCCGCGGACTTCGTTCAATAGTAGAAGGAATTCTTACCGAGGCAATGTTTGAGCTTCCATCTTCCAAATCAATAAAGGAGCTGGTTGTAACCCAGACTTATGCAAAAGATAAATTCAGAAAATCGAGCATGGCAAGACTTAAAGTCGCTTAATCGTTTTTTTTAAAGTTCAGAAAATAAATTTCAGGCATAATGGTTATATCTTTTCAGTGAATATAGCCTGGATATCTTCAATTTGCTGGCATAATTATTGATTTTGTTTGCGGCTATGAAAAGAAATTTATTCATCTTGTTTTTTTTCGCTCTCCTAATTGAACCTTCGATTTCGCAGGAAACCAAAGGCATTATAGCGCTCGCAGTTATCACCGAAACCGACACACTCATCATTCAAAACCTTCCCGAATATAGTGTTACAGCTAAAATGACCTGGAAAATGAGGTCGGAATTTAAGAGCTACAGCAAACTGGTGTACAATGTTAAAAAGGTTTACCCCTATGCTAAGTTAGCAGGAATAAAATTGAACGAATACGAAACCTTGCTTATCAACGCATCAACTGATCAGGAAAGGAAAAAACTGATGAAACAGGCGGAAGATGAGTTGCGTGATGAATTTGAAGATGATATCAAAAAACTGACGTACAAACAAGGCATCATCCTGATCAAGCTCGTTGACAGGGAAACAGGAGATTCATCTTATGAACTGATCCAAGAATTAAGGGGGAAATTTACCGCTTTTTTCTGGCAGACATTCGCCAGGATTTTTGGTTATAACCTCAAGGAAGAATACGATCCGACCGGTGCAGACAAAGAAATAGAAGATATTGTGGTAATGATCGAAAACGGATTGATTTGAGGACTTTTATTGATCCACGCCGAAAAGTAATTTTTTTGCCACCAAATCACAAAAACAACAAATCACATCACCGATTCCCCAATTATACATCAAAAATCGTAAATTATAAATCACGAATCACCCATCACTTCCCTCTTCCCTGGAGAACGATTAAAACCGTATAAATTAATATTTTGAAGTCCATCGCCAGCGACATATTTTCGATGTAAAGGATATCGTATTTAAGCCTCTCTATCATTTCATCCACATCAGAGGCATATCCGAATTTTACCTGTCCCCATGAGGTAATTCCGGGTTTAACTTTGTGAAGCAAACGATAGTGCGGAGCACGCTGAATGATCTGTTCGATGTAAAACTGTCGTTCTGGTCTGGGACCAACCAGGGTCATATCACCTTTTAAAACAGAAAAAAACTGAGGAATTTCATCCAGTCTCACTTTTCTTAAAAACCGCCCAAAAGGAGTGATGCGGTCATCATAAGTTGAAGATAATTGCGGTCCTGCCTTTTCCGCATCCTTAAACATTGACCTGAATTTGTACATACGGAAGGGTTTCCCATGTAAACCAACCCTTACCTGACTGTATATGATGGGACCTTTGGAAGATAATATTACCCCCAGGGCGGTAAAAATATACACAGGTGACAAAATAACGATGCTGACCAAAGAAGCAACAATATCAATCATCCGCTTTACACTCATTTGCCAGGCGGGCATCAGGTCGGGTGAAATTTTTACAAGAGGTGTATGCCAAATCCCTTCCGTTTTAACTGCACCTGTAAGAAAATCCTGAAGATTGGGTAAAATTTTAATCACCACATCTTTATCCTCTAATTCTGTTATGATCTGCTCAATCCTCCCCTGCTCTGAACGCTCAATCGCTATGATAACCTCTTCAATTTTGTACTCATTGATCAATTTCGATAAATCAGTAAGCGCTCCAAGGTGAGGTATAAATTCGCCTATCAAAAATTTATCGTGGTGTGTGGCACTTACAAATCCAACGAATTTATTACCGCTTGAAACTTTTTCGTGTTCAATTTCCTGGTAAATTTTCAGTGCATTCCCGTTACCTCCTATAATTATACTGTTGAAGCCGATCACACGGCGGTGAATTTTTCTGATGGTGGTACTGGTGATAATGAGCCGGAACGAATAAGTTATGGTGAAATGCAACAGAAATAGCACCAGGAATGATAGGTAATAAGATTTGTAAGTAAGGATCAGGTCGTCAAGAATAATTGCAAAGAAGATAAAAATAACTCCAAAAAAAGTAATGGAAAGGGTTTGTCCCAATTCTTTTAACCGGGACTTTCGGTATATTTTGCGATATGCGCCAATGATTATGTAAAGCGAAAGCCAGAACAAAGGAATAATTGCTATGCCGATAAAAATTTTATCGTCCGAAAAAACCTCATGCAAGTTCCTGATGATGTCTGGATTGATCGAATACTTCCGGTAAATAAAAAAAAGCATCCAGGCAATAGCAGCGGACAAGAGATCAGCAATGACATACTTTGCAACTTGTAAATTTTTGTTCATCAAGGTTTCTGATTGGTAAGTAACTTTAAATTATCAATTTTTATGAGGGGTGAATCCAAGCCTGCAGTCTTTTCTGCCCGGATAAAGACATTGAAATAATCAGCATTAAAATTATCGCTTACAGTCGGCGTCATGTTAACATAAATTTTTTTCCAAACACCTCCGCTGGGATTTATCACCAAAATGGGGTGCTGGGTTATTTGTACCCCTGTCTCAATAATAAAAAGCCCGACAACGAGCTGTACATCAGTGTTGTATTGCATCTCAAGGAATATAGGCGGTGAAGTACCAGGCAATTTAATTCCTGGGACTTCTTCATTGTAAGATGCAACCTCAAGTACAGGGTAATCAGCATTCAGGTAACCAATGCCCGAGGCATTCCCAAATAATAAATCGGGAGGTTCATAAGAAAGGAACTGGAGAGATGTATCACTATTGGGTGTGGGCTGGAGTGAGTTGGATGCATCATCAAAATCTTCTAACCAGGCAGCGTAAGTTGAATTGTAATATTTAACAACAGGATTTACAGTTCTAATGCTGTCAATATAAAAGACAAATCCGGTATCAATATCCGGCTCCAGAAAGGGATAAGGTCCTCTTGTGCCTGATATGCCGTTGTATTTTATTCCGGGAACGAGTGTCAGTTTATGTATTCCTTCATGCAGCACTGGAATTCTTAAGGCGGGTAATTCAAAAGCTCCAATGATCTGATCGTCAACATAAACCCAAACATCTGTTATATTATGTGAAATGTATCCCAGCTCAAGTTGTGAATTATTAATCAGTTTAAAAGTATCAACCCGGATATATGACGGTATGGTTTGCGAACCCTCAAACTTTTCGCATGAGAGAAATACGGTAAAGGTTAGTAATAGCACTGACACAGTAAACAATAACTTCTTCAGGATTTTCAAAACCACTTCGTTTAAAACTGCGAAAGTATAAAAACGATTCTGAATTACCAGTGAGGTGGATGATTTTTTAGGATTTTATTGCATGAAGCAGGGTCTTAAACCTGCTGATAATTCATCTTATCCATTATCTTATATGCCAGATCAAGAGCAGCATAACCATCTTCGATCGAAACCAAAGGAGTTTTGTTATATTTAATTGCATTGGCAAAACTTTCAAGCTCTGTCTGGATTGCATTAACCGGAATGATTTCGGGGTTCTCAAAAATTATCTGCTTTGTTCCCTTTCCTTTTCCCAGGTCAATCAGCATGGCAAGTGGATCTGCTTTATCAGGATCGGGAACATTTTCGAGCCGTAATACTTCGGAGGTTTTTTTAAGAAAATCAACAGAAATATAAGCATCGCTCTGGAAGAATCTGGACTTCCTCATGTTTTTCATTGAAATACGGCTCGCCGTCAGGTTGGCGACACATCCGTTATCAAATTCGAGCCGTGCATTGGCAATGTCAGGTGTATCGCTTACTACCGAAACTCCGCTTGCATTGATCTTGCGGATGCTTGAGCGAACCACACTCAATACGATGTCAATATCGTGTATCATGAGGTCCAAAATAACCGGCACATCAGTTCCGCGGGGATTGAACTGCGCCAAACGATGTGTTTCGATGAACATGGGTTGGGAAAAGTAAGGAAGGGCTGCTGTAAATGCGGGATTGAACCGTTCAACATGACCTACCTGAATTTTTACCTGTGCCTCGCCGGCAAGTGATATCAGTTGCCGGGCTTCGTCCGGAGTGTTTACAACCGGTTTTTCGATAAATACATGCTTAAATCCTTTCAGTGCAGCCGAAGCGCATTCAAAATGAGAAATTGTCGGAGTAACAATATCAACTACATCAACACTTTCGATCAAACTCTGAATATCGGGAAATCGTTTCAGATCAAATTCTTTTTCCACCATTGCTGAAATTTCATGATCAGGATCATAAAACCCTACAAGTTGATAATCTTTCGTTTCACGAATACATTTAATGTGTATTTTTCCAAGGTGACCTGCGCCTAAAACTCCTATTTTTAACATTCTCAATACTTATTTATATTCTAAGCAAAGGTATTGGGTGATTTTCTACTTTAGCGAAAAAAATTCATACACTTATAAACGGTGGAAAGTTAATTTCTTATAAAGCGATGAGTTATAAATTTTATAATTTTCAGGTATGACGAAAGATACCTACAGACATAAAGGGATGCGCAGAAACCTCGTGGAAAGTATCAGGGAAAAAGGGATAAGGGACGAGGCTGTTTTGAAAGCTATTGATACTGTACCCAGACATTTATTCATGGATTCCTCTTTCCTTGAATTCGCATACGAAGATAAACCCTTCCCTATCGGTTCCGGGCAAACGATATCACAACCCTATACTGTTGCCTATCAATCGGAATTGCTTCAGATTAAAAAAGGAGATAAAGTGCTTGAGGTTGGAACAGGGTCGGGTTATCAAACCAGCGTGCTAATTGAAATGGGCGCAAAGGTTTATACTATAGAACGGCAAAAAAACCTTTACCTGAAATCAAAACAATTGTTGCAGGAACTTGGGTATAATCCTGTTATCATTAGTTATGGCGACGGATACAAAGGGCTGCCGGTTCATGCTCCATTCGATAAAATTATCGTGACAGCCGGCGCTCCTTCCATACCTGAAGCCTTAAAAAGTCAACTTAAAATCGGCGGCTTCCTCGTAATCCCTGTTGGATCGGAAATTCAATTAATGATGAGGGTGGTTCGATCAGATGCTGTAAGTTTTACGGAAGAAAAGCATGGTACCTTCAGGTTTGTGCCGTTGCTCGAAAACAGAGCAAATGACTGAACGGATATGAAAACAAACTGTCAAAAAACCAGCACTTTTCTGGCCTGATATTTGTGATAACTGCGCTCTTTCAGGTGGTAACGGGACGTCAAATAAAATGTTTGTTTATTAGATGAATTTATGATTACCTTTGCCGCCTGAAACTTAGACAATCTAATGTATAATTTAAAAAATTACAATTTATGAAAAAATTAAGCTATTTATTGGGATTATTATTGGTGGGAGGCTTTTTATTTACCTCTTGTGGTTCAGATGACGAAGAGGAGACAATATTACCACCAGCTATCTCTTTCCTCGGCGGTGAATACGCACCCGGGGAGGATTACGTTGATTCTGACGCTACTTTAGTTGTTGGTGAAGAATTTGTTTTTGGAATTACTGCAAGTACAAAATCTAACAAAGATTTGAAGAGATTATTAATTCAGCGTAAATTTGAAAATGTGTCAACCATTACTGTTCTGGATTCAACTTTTAGCGCTGCTACCATCACTCTTAGTATCATAACTTTTGCCTACCCTACTGTAGGATCAGAAGATTTTGTTTGCACGGTTTATGACAAAAATGATAAAAGCACTACCATTGATTTTACGATCACTACTGAACCGGCAGCACCGAATATTACTATTTATAACGATAAAATTCTGGGTGCTCAGGCAAGTTTAACTGGCAGCTCTTTTGCTTCGTTTGATGGTGCAATCTATACTTTGGATCAGGCGAAATTAAATTCAGCTAAGGTTGATTTCCTCTATTTTTATGGTGCAAGTAACCTTGCAACTTTGGCTGCCCCTGATGATGCTGACGCTGCAACGATTTTCACCGGCGCAAACGGCTTGAGTACCTGGACCGTTAAAAACGCTACAAGGTTTAAAACAACTACATTAAGCAGTGCTGATTTTGATGCCATTCAATCATCAAGTCAGATTGTAACAGCAGCTACCCTGCCAACCCAGCCAAATCTTTCAAAATCAAATGATTTATCAGTAAATGATGTTCTTGCATTTAAAACTGTTGGTGAGAAATTTGGTTTGATCAGGATAGATGCCATAAATGGAGCCAACAATGCCGGCACCATTGAGATTACTGTAAAAATTCAATAGTAACTCTGTTCAACATAAAAAAAGAGGAGCCGAAACGTTCCTCTTTTTTTTTACAAAACAATTTGCCACGGATTTAAATCAACCGCTTGATGAGCCTTAGATGGTGGGTGTATTTTTGCAATTCCTGATTATAAATTCCCTGGTGGTCAATCAAATCAATTCTTACCTTACCGGAAGCATGAATCAATTTATTCTTTTCGATGAAAAGACCCACATGAACAATTCTTCCTTCCTCATTATCAAAAAAAGCAATATCACCGGATTCAGCTTCATCAATCAGGCTGATCGTTTCGCCCTGCGTTGCCTGCTGAACGGCATCCCGCAGCAATTCGATGCCATTCGCTTTGAAAACGATTTGAATCAAACCCGAACAATCAATGCCAAAAGGTGATTTTCCTCCCCATAGATAGGGTGCATTTAAAAAGAGCAATGAATCTTCAATTAAGGAATTGATTTTGGGATTCATACCCGGAACCGAAAGCTGACCTCCGAATGTAAAATGAATGCCAGACAGGGAGAATTTACCATCTGTCACATTTCTCATTGTGCTTCCAAAAAGAACCGGTATCAACTGACCCGACTCACTATGCACCACATCAACCAAGTCTTTAGAAAACTGAGCCATTGCCTGGTTCAACAAACGAAATTCAGCCTCACTCACCTCTTGAATTTGCTTATGGTCAACCCAACCTTCATAATTATCACAGACATTCCGGATTTTCATCCAGTTGTTCCGGATTTCGGTAACCACAACCAACTCGCCGAATAACAATTGGGTTAATATTTCGGCTTTGTCCGATGGTTCAGGTCTTACAGGTATAACGCTCAACAAACAAACACCAAATTTCATATCGAATAATTATTAAAAACATAAAACAATGGATGGCAAAGATAACCTACCTTGGTTTGATTTAAACATAGCATTTTAAAAAAATAATACCAAAGTGAAATTCAAAATAGTCTGGCATGAAGGGGGGTTTTGAATTTCAGACTTCGGTATAAGACCTCGTTACCGAATTACTCAAATCCATCGCGCTACAATAATCCTTTACTTTTTACGTCTAAGTTTTTATGAATAATTATCTTTGCCCAAATTTTCATTGATGATCATCCAAAAATTCGCAATATCTATCAGGGTTCTGGCATTCCTTTCCCTTGTTTCATTTATTTTATCTTCCTGCCAAAAAGATGAAATCATCAGCACCGAGCCATCCTACAAACTTGAGTTTTCATCCGATACCATTATTTTCGATACGGTATTTACAACCATTGGATCCACCACAAGGTATTTAAAAGTATATAACCGGAATAATCAAAGAGTCAATATTTCACATATTTATCTTGCCACCGGATCAAACTCACAATATCAGATAAATGTGGATGGCGCTCCCGGTGTTTCGCACAAAGATATTGAGATTGCTGCTGACGACAGTCTTTTCATCTTTGTAAAAGTAACTGTCAATCCCACACTTCAAAACAATCCTTTTATTATTTCGGATTCCATTGTTTTCGAAACCAATGGAAACATTCAGGATGTTGATCTTGCCGCCTGGGGGCAGGATGCTCATTTTTTTGTCGGGAATAAAAAAATTACGGGATTAAGCTATCCTTATATAATTGTTGCTGAAGAAGGTGAAACGGTAACCTGGGAGGACGACAAACCTTATGTAGTTTATGGTTGGGCTGTTGTGGATTCAACTGCTGTGCTGAATATCGGTCCGGGTTGCAATATTCATTTTCATCAAAATTCGGGATTGTGGGTTTACCGTGGCGGCAGTATACATGTAAATGGCCAATTGGACAGCATCGTTACTTTTCAGGGCGACAGGCTTGAAGCTGAATACCGCGATCTTCCGGGACAATGGGACAGGATTTGGATAAACGAAAGCGCCGTTAACAGTGCGTTTAATTATGCTGTCATCAAAAATGGATTTATTGGCATTCAGGCGGAAACGACCCAACAGGATATGGGAAGCACGTTGCTTATTAATAACACTGTAATTCAAAACATGAGCCTGTGGGGGCTGTTCACACTTGCTTACCGGGTAACTTCAACCAACAGTGTTTATGCAAACTGCGCAGATAAAACCCTGTTCTTGTCAGTTGGCGGGAATTACGATTTCAGGCAATGCACGTTTGCCAATTACTGGACCAGCAGCGTACGACTGGAACCATCCCTGGTTATCAGTAATAATCTTACTATATCTGATGAAAATGGCAGCCCTGTTACGATATTGGGCGATCTTCATAAGGCATATTTCGGGAATTGCCTTGTGTATGGCTTCAATGAGGAGGAGATTATTCTTTCCAACAATGATCAGGTTCTATTCAACTATATGTTTGATCATTGCATTTTAAAAACCATTTTGAGTATTTCGGATCCGCAGTATTATTTTAATTGTCAGAAGAATTTAGATCCATTATTTGTAGATTACTATAAAAACGACTACCATCTTGACACACTTTCGCCGGCAATAAATATTGGAAGTATTGAAATTGTGAATAGTTCTGATGTAGATATTACTTCAGATTTGGATGGGAATCCGAGAAACTCAGACGAAAGCCCTGATTCCGGCGCATACGAATTTATTCCTCAATAGGCGAATAATGAATAATTGCAGGTTATTTGGTTAATGGATTTTCTCAAGGCTTCTTTTCCTCATATCATAAATCTTTCTCATACTGTAGCCAACGGCTAATGATAGTAAAATCAATAACCCACCTCCAATAGGCGCTCCCCCTCCAACAGGTGTAGTTCCACCGCCAGGTCCACCGCCTCCGTTTGGATGTGGAGGAAGTTGTGCAATTGCTGATGCAGCAAAGAGAAACAAAAACAAAACGGAACTTACGATAATTTTTCTCATAATTTTAAATTTCAAAATCCTCATTCGGACAACTTATTAATTTTAGGAACATAAGGTAGTTCTATACACTTTTATGCCAATCTTAAAAATTCTGGTATGAACCTGATTGTCAACAATCTTTTTTCAACAATCTGATGGTATGTACGAAATTTTCATTATCCGGTTTCAGATAATGGATAATTATTTTCAGAGAGACAGAAAATGGAATCGGAAATTATTTAAGGAGCGATAATTTTAAAGTTCGATAAGAATAAAGAAAAATCGAAATAAAAATTAATCTTTGGTAACCAATCAGTATATTATTTACGATGAATTTTCTACACCCAGCATAGTAATGGTAGGGGGTATAATGGGTATAATGGAAAAGGGGAAATACAGGATTTTGGTTTTACATTTAAAATTAATACTTCCCAACCAGATTGCTTTAACCCTGACGTTTATTCCCTTTATACCTTTATTTCCCCTATACCAGTTAAAACTTTCCTAATCCCGCAAAAACAAGATTGTTAGCAGACTGATTAGTCACAATTTTTAAAATCGAAATAATTTGACTGAAAAGGATAGTATCAAAATGAAATTGGGTCATCTGTAATATAAAGTGGCAATTTAATCAGGTAAAAAAACAATCGGTGGATAATGGAATGACTTTTTTATACTTTTGTTTAATTAAATAAACATCCAACCTTTTATTTATGGAAATGGGATTTACATTAGCATGGATTGATTATGCAATCATGATCATCTATTTTCTATTTGTGCTTGGCATTGGCTGGGCTTTAAAACGACACATGAAATCTGCCTCGGCTTTTCTGGAAGCAGGGCGATCGATGCCGGCATGGGTTGCAGGATTAGCTTTTATTTCGACCAACCTTGGCGCCCTTGAAGTCATGGGAATGACCGGTTCGGGAGCTAAATACGGTATGCTTACGACTCATTTTTACTGGATTGGCGCCATTCCTGCCATGGTTTTTCTTGCCCTATTTATGATGCCCTTTTATTATGGGTCCAAAGCCAGATCTGTACCCGAATACCTGAAATTAAGGTTCGATGAGAAAACCCGCGGGCTGAATGCTATTCTTTTTGCAGTAATGACCATCCTTGCCTCTGGTATTTCGATGTATGCCCTGGCTATCCTGATGGAAAAAGTGTTGGGATGGAATTTCCATTTAAGCCTCGCTTTATCGGCTGCAATAGTATTGGGATATACTTACCTGGGCGGTCTTTCATCGGCTATTTATAACGAAGTCCTGCAATTTTTCATCATTGTGATTGGTTTATTGCCCATCGTTTTTTTGAGCATGAGGGATCTTGGCGGATGGTCGGGTATGCAGGAGCAGCTTGCGCCAATTGCCACAGCCAAAGGCTTTGCCGCTGATACCTGGACGACTACCTGGAAATACACAGGAACCGGTAACGCTAATCCGATGGGTGTGGAATGGTACAGCATCTTTGCAGGACTGGGCTTTGTGCTGTCATTCGGGTACTGGTGTACAAACTTTTTAATAGTACAGCGAGCTATGGCTGCGGAATCAACAACAGCCGCCCGGAACACACCTTTAATTGGCGCTCTTCCTAAAATGTTCATACCGTTTTTGATCATTGTTCCCGGCATAGCTGCACTGGTTTTGATGAACACTCCCGGTAAGGATTTTGCCCTCCCGTTGAACGAAGCAGGACAGCCCATTTATGATTACACCATTATCATGCTGCTGAAGCAATACCTTCCGGCAGGTGTGCTCGGTTTGGGAATTACAGCTCTGCTGGCTTCATTCATGTCGGGTATGGCGGGTAATGTTTCTGCATTTAATACGGTTTGGACCTACGATATTTATCAGAGCTATATTCGCCCGGTGACCGGAGATAAAGCTGCCGATGAAAAGCATTATTTAAACGTTGGCAGGCTGGCAACCATTTTCGGTGTTCTTGTGAGCATTGCAGCAGCTTACCTGGCAAGCTTGTTTGGTAACATTATGGATTTCCTGCAAACCATCTTTTCGATGATCAATGCGCCTTTGTTCGCTGTTATTTTTTTAGGGATGTTTTGGAAAAGAACCACCGGACATGCTGCTTTTACGGGACTTTTAGCCGGATTTTTCATCGCATTGCTGCATCATGGGCTTACTTTCCCCGATGGCGCTGATACGCTTGTGAAAGGTGGATGGATATACCATCTTCATGCCTACCCTGTAGAGATGGCGCAGAATTTCTGGACAGCAATTTTTGCATGCAGCACCAGTGCAATTGTCACTGTGGGCTTATCAGTTGTTACAAAAAAGATAAAATCAGATGATGAATTAAAAGGGCTGGTTTATTC
This sequence comes from uncultured Bacteroidales bacterium, assembly GCA_963840975.1. Classification (GTDB taxonomy): domain Bacteria; phylum Bacteroidota; class Bacteroidia; order Bacteroidales; family JAADJA01; genus JAADJA01. Next base: position 98,989 of record CAWJBC010000009.1, read on the forward strand.
TTTAACGCCTAAGCTCAACGAAGAAAAGGTTGTATGGTATCAACGCTCGTCAACCCTTGCGGCTCTTGTGCTGGTAATTGCCGTGGTATTAACGATTTTATTCTGGTAAAAAAACTATTAATAATAAATCTTTTAACTATAACTATTATGGGTATAGACATAAAAATTCCGATCGGTTTGATGTTTACCATTTTTGGCTTGATGCTGACGGTATATGGATTGCTTACAAGCGGAGATGATATGCTTTACAGCCGCTCGCTGGGCGTTAACATCAATCTGTGGAGTGGCTTGGGAATGCTGGTCTTTGGAGTTATCATGCTGGTATTTTCGATAAAGAGAAAGAAAAAAGCGGAGATTGAATAGGAGATTGAATAGGACACAGATTATACTGATCCCGCATAAGGCGGGACTGATTTTTACTGATAAAAATTGGTTATTTATTGATGTATAATGAGCGGTACATAAGGGTTTAGGGGTATAAAGGTATAAGGTATAAGGTATAAGGGATGCGGTAAATTAATCCGTTTTGGTTTTTTGGGTTATTGGTTTACATTTCTTTAAGCGCATTGCTCGGATTCCGGCGGGGGTAGATGCTTCGCCGGAATCTTTATTAGAAATGGATTGGATTCCTGGATTCCTGCCTGCCCGACTGCGTCATTCCCGTCCGTTCCGGAACGGGCGGACAGGCGGGCCTGCGCAGGAATTCTTCGTCGTGATAAAGGAATGTAGGCAGGGATTCCCTATTTCAATTTAGAGGCATTCCTGAAAAACTGCAATGTTTTATCAGGAATCCAGAAATATAAATTCTATTTACAGGTGCATTAATTTCCCTATTCACCCTAAACCCCTATTTCACTTATACCCTATTTCCTTGCAAATTTACATCTCCCAGCCACTTTCCCCTCGCTCTTCACCACTGCCAGGTACAATCCCTTGCTCCAGCTACCCACATCCAGCTTTGTTTGCTGCTGCCCTTTCCATATCTTCTCGCTGTGAACTCTTTGCCCGTAGAGGTTGTAACACTCCAACAGCATATTACTATGATGCTCTGTGTTTTGGAAGGCAAGGGTAATTTCCGTTTCGGCGGGATTGGGGTAGGCGGTGATCTCAATTGCATTCTTGCGCTCATTATAATCCTCCAACAAGGGTATATCCTTAATATCCGTAATTACCGTGCATCCTGTAAGATCAATCACTCCCGATTGTATCTGTTCGGGGCAGAGGCTGTCGTAGGTATAGTTGCCCGGGTAAACCGTATCCTGCTCAAGGCTGTCGTTTACCTTATAGAAATAGACATCATAGCTTAAATTGGGATACTGATAGCTGCAGGCAATTGCATACTTATTATCAAAGGCTTTTACCATGCTTGTATTGCCACCGGCAGTACTTTCCCTAAGAGTATAGTTGTAAACATTACCGGCTGTATCAAAGACTATTTCACCCATAGCACCTTCATCCTCTTCTCCATAAAAATTTCCCGACGTTGCAAGATAAACACTATCATTTACTCTTTCGACCTCAAAAAATGTAGATTGTGTTATTTCGGATCCAAGCTTGTCTGTGGAGATGAGTTGGTAGCCAGTTTGCTCACCCTCATCGTTATAAAACATAGCCCAGGCGTCCATTATTTCATCGGAACTGCCGACATACCTGTATCTTCCTACTCCCATAAACAGCGAATCGTTAATGGGTATAGAGGTTAAAGCTTTTCCCTTCATATTATCCACAAGCCCGAACTGGAGTACCCACTGTTCGTTAAACAGCGTATCAATCCCGATGAACATAGGCCTGATGGAACTAACGGTCGGGTAATCGGGATGGGGTGAATAGACATAGCCACTGAGATATAAATATTCTCGAAAAACTGTATACGGCTGCCCAAACGCATTTCGAATATAGGATAGTTTTCTTTTGAGGCGTACGATTGCTTCCATTTGTACCCACCATCAGGCGAGATGCAGAACAGCCAGATCATGTCGTACTGCTGTTCATCGGGCATATTGGCTACACCAATCAGATCGCCGTTCTCAAGCAGGATGCCATCGTAAAATGACCCGAACATATATTCTTCAAAATACAATAACCTGCACCATTGTAGTTCGCCACATGGATTTAGCTTTATTATCAAAGGATAAAAACTTTCCAGATCGCCCCACAATAATCCAAAAATGTAAAGGTTGCCCTGGTCATCATACATAGTTTTCTCTGTAATAATTTGGTCACTTCCTGCGCCTATTTCCTTGTTCCAAAGAACATTTCCATTTATATCGGTTTTTATTAACCATCCATGCTCTTCTAACTGAGCAGAGATAAGATAACCCTTATCATAATGCTCAATTACTCGCCTACTTGCTTCATATTGATTCGGTTGTCCGATCGAATGTACCCACTTTTGAGCGAAAAGAGATGCAGTGGTCACTAACAATAGAGAAAGGAATACTTGTTTTTTCATTCCAAAATTTTTTAGAAAGGTCTTCGATGAAATACCTCATCGAAAACCTTTTCATTTTATTTCACCAGTGTAAATTTAACACTTTCTTTAGATTTCCCATCGATGAATAAGGTTGCAACATAAACACCCGGTGTCCATTTTTCAGTTGCGACTGTTAACTGGTCTTGTTTTCCATTTGCTGACAGAGTTTGTATTGCTTTACCTGTTATATCCTTGATCTCAATACTTAATTCGGTTTCTGATTCGAGATTATATCCGATGATCACATAACCTGAGGATGGATTGGGATATACTTCAAGCATCTGAGATTCACAAGCTTCGCCTGTGCAGCAACCTGTGTATCCGAATCGCACGCAAGCGTTCCTACTTTATCCATAGTATTTTTTGAAACTGGTTCTTGCCCGCATGTCATCCAGACAACCAGCAAAGCAACTTGTTGAAGAAAATCTTGTTTTCCTGCCTTAACAATCCCAACTGGTTCGGCACATTCAACAGATGATCTGAGTTCGGTTTTGATTTCAGTAGACGTTTTATCGCCATTATATATGCCGGAAGCAGGAATCATTTGAAATGAATCCTTTACATAAAATTGGGGTCGAAGACGAATAACAGGTGCGTCACTCTGGAGGTAATAATAAACAATTTTGCCTTGATGAAATTCAATGTGGGCAAAAGGAGTGATCCAGTTTTCAGTACCTTGCTGGGCAAGGGTAATGATAGGCAATAGGAATAAAATGATCAGGTAGCGCATGATGTCTTATTTGAGTTTATCAAAAATACGATAAAATTTCATTGTGATAATAGCGCTGAAAAATAATTTGGATAAACAAATTTGTAAAAACAATCCTTATTCTTCGTGATATCCCTGATAGAGTCCGTTGAAGAAAAATTTTGCATTTGTACCGAGGCTTCGGTTTTTATATCCGCCCTCCTGAATTACAAGGGTAGGTAATTTTAATCGCCCGATCAAATGTCCGTTTTGTTCAAAATCCTTTGCGGCTAGTGACCATGTTCCGGTGGGGTCATCTTTGGCGGTATCGAAACCGAGCGCCACGATAAGGTATTCGGGATTAAATTTCCGGATAGTAGAAATGGCTTTCGACAAGGTAAGCCTGTATGCCGTTCCATCCAATGTTTCGGGCAAAGGGAAATTAATGTTATACCCCAAACCATCTCCTTCGCCCTTTTCTTCCCTGAAACCGCTGAAATACGGATATGCAAAAGAAGGATGTCCGTGTATGGAAACGGTTAAAATATCCGGTCGGTTATAAAAAATCTGCTGTTGCCCGTTGCCGTGATGGTAATCAATATCGAGTATGGCAACTTTTCCATAGCTGCTGAGGTAATCGGCGGCTATGGCGTTGTTGTTGAAATAACAAAAACCGCCAAACACAAACTTTTCGGCATGATGACCGGGAGGGCGGGTAAGTACGTATGCCAATTGGGTCCCTTTCAATATTTCTTCGGCTGCTGTGAGGGCGCTGTTGACTCCCCATCGGGCAGCAAGGTATGCGTTCTGATTCAGGGGTGTAAAAGTGTCAATACAATAATAACCGGCCCGAACTGACAGCTCTTTTGGAGGACGTGCTGCGTTCCGTATAGGAAAAACATAAGGATAGACAGATTTTCCGGGCGGCAGGTCTTTACATACGCGTTTAAAAAAATTCACAAATCCCCTATCGTGTACTTTTAGAATGGGTGTTTCAGGGAACTCCCTCACGATACCTGATTGGAACAAACCGGTCTTTATCAACTCCCTCCTTATGCTTTCAACCCTCACAGGTGATTCAACATAACCGATTTCGCGGATATGGTGGATCGAATGACGGTCGTTTATCACCCAGAAAATTTTTTTCTTTTCGGTTAAGGATTTTCTGAACAATTCAGGTTTTATTTGCTTCTCGTACTTGAACGACCGAAGCTGCACAGGATCGTCTTTAACACTTGCCACCACCTTTTTGATGTACTCTATTGGGGCAATAGTCCTTGTATTTCCGTTCAAGTATAGCCCGGATGATTTGTTTAGTATGCGCGATGGGTAAATTTTCTTTGGCACCCAAACCATCAAAAACGAGGTAGGGCGGGCAATCTTCATCAGGCGTTACTGTTGATTCATATTGTGTGTTGATCACCGGTCTGGCGCCATATCGTTCATAAAATGCAAGCCTTTTCTTGTTTTGTACCAACTTTTCAGAGTCCAAACAAAGAAGGGGATCATCAGGCAGACATTCAAAAAAAATACCGATGGTTTTTAATGCTTTTGCTTCCTCCCGTATCCTTTCGTATAAAGCTCCGCCGATACCGCCAGAGGTTCTGCCGGGTGAAGCTGCCAAAAAATCGAGAAAACAGAACTGAAGGTCGGGCATAAAGAGGAAAAGTGCAAATCCACGGATGTTGCTTTTTCCATCCTCAGCAACAAAAATATTCGCCTTGTACTTGTATTTTAACGGATTGTTCAATTGGGCTGAAATCTCATCTATCTTTCCCGGATGGATGTCAGGAAACTGAATTGCTACAATTTCCTTTATTTTATTCATGGTCTGAAGATTTACTTCAAGATTAGGGTTAGATATTTTTCGGATTCTCAGCATAAAAATATTTTTTGCAAATTTAATCGAATATCCAAATGCCTAAAGGGAAATAATCAGACATAAACAACATGGATTGAAATCAAAGTAAAGTTTGAGGATTATTATTTGAGTCCACTCCGAAAAGGGATTTATAGTCCTTGCGAGCGTAGCGAAGCAATCTATTGGTGCTGGAAATCAATAGATTGCTTCGGGCTTCGCCCTCGCAATGACGTCCTATTTGTCTTTTCGGAGTGGACTCTTACTTGCAGTTCGATTTAGCTTTTCTGCTATTGTAATATGCCAATTTCTATCAGGTCAAATTCAGATGTAAAAAAAGCTATATATTTGAGGGCGAAATAAAAACGGTTTTAGAGCAGTGAATCCAACCATCCAGATATTAGAAACACCCCGCGATGCCATGCAGGGATTGCACCGGATAATACCTACAGACAAAAAAGTTGAACTGATCAATGCGATATTAAAGGTAGGATTTGATATTGTAGATGTGGGGAGTTTTGTTTCGCCGAATGCGGTACCCCAAATGAGCGATACGGCTGAAGTGCTGCAGCAAATTGATACCGGAGGCAGTAAATCAAATTTATTCGTTCTGGCAGTTAATGCAAAAGGTGCCATCACTGCATCAAAATATTCAAAGATCAGCTACATCGGATTCCCGTTCTCCACCTCCCCTACTTTTCTGAAAAAAAACATCAAATCAGATATAAATAAAGCATGGAAAACAGCAAATGACATCCAGGATACCTGCGTCAAGACTAACAAGAATTTTTTGGTTTACCTGAGTATGGCATTTGGCAATCCATACAACGATCCGGATGATGTTGAACTGATCTTTCAATGGGTTGAAAAGTTTTACAATATTGGCATAAAATCAATCAGCCTATCGGATATTACCGGGGTAGCCACAGTTAAAAAAATTGAAAAGATATATGCAAATTTAACCAGGCAGTTTCCAACCATCCAATTCGGGATACACCTCCACACCAACAGCAATGACTGGTACGGTAAAATTGACACAGCTTATCGCAATGGCTGCACCCTTTTCGAAGGGGTTATCAACGGGCTGGGAGGCTGCCCGATGACAGGTTATGAGTTGCTGGGAAATCTTGCATCGGGTAATATCATGGAATGGGCATCTCAAAATAAAATTTCTTTCCTTGCTGATTACCGGCAATACCAGGTTGCATACAGTATGGCAAATAAAATATTGCTGTAATTTTTGTTGCTTCACGAGAGAACTTATTCATCTGCATTCTCAGATTCTGTACCTATTTGAAAATGGATTTTTAATTTATTTTGATATTGTAGATTGGATATCTTCAACTTTTGAATCGGGGAAGTTATTGTGGGATCTTTACTAAGCAAGCTTCCCGTCTTTCAACATGACCTAAAGATTGTTTGGCTTTTTATTGAAACCGACACAAATTATATCTAAGAATCTCACTATGAGTATTTTTAGGCTGTCAAAAGTGTGTCAATTACCTAATTGTAAATTGATTAATCAGTTAAAGCAATTTGAACTCATTCTAAATTTACATTCGGGTTTGGATAAATCAAAAAAATGATTCTAATTTTGGGCTGTTAATTCATTAACAATAGTTTACTAACTTCAAATAAAAAGTAATTATATGAGTTCACAAGTCAAAAGTATAATTGACCGGTATGGTAAAGACGCAACCAGGCTAATGGACATCCTGATTGATATTACTGACGAAGCAGGATTTGTCAGCAGTGATAATGTGGTTGAAATTGCCAGGCAACTTAACATTTCAAAAGTTGATGTTGAACAGACCTTATCATTTTACCATTTTTTCTCAAACAAATCAAGAGGAAAATACTCCATTTACCTGAACGAAAGCCTTGTTGCTTCCATGATGGGAAGAGCCGAAATTGCGGAGGCGTTTGAAAAAGCTACAGGCACAAAATTCGGGAAAGTGAGCGATGACGGACTGTTCGGACTTTTCAACACCTCCTGTATCGGTATGAACGACCAGGAACCAGCTGCCATCATTAACGGAGTTATCTTTCCCAAGATTACCACCTACAGAATCAGGGAGCTTATCAAAGCATTCAGAAGCGGAATATCAGCCGAAGAAATGGTGAATAGTTTTGGCGGAGGCCAGAATCAATCGAGCCTGATCAAATCAATGGTAACCAATAACCTTAACCGGAGAGGTCCTGTCATATTTTCGGATTATACCAGCGGCGATGTGTTTAAAAAAGTTGCTTCGATGGATCCCGTTCAGATTATTGAAGAAGTTAAGAACTCAAATTTACGTGGAAGAGGCGGAGCAGGCTTTCCCACAGGACTTAAGTGGGATTTCTGCACAAAATCAACAGGAAGCGAACGATATGTTATCTGTAATGCCGATGAAGGCGAACCCGGTACATTTAAGGACAGGGTTATTTTGACCGAAATACCTCACCTTCTGTTTGAAGGTATGATCATTGCCGGATATGCCATTGGAGCTAAAGAAGGTATCCTCTATCTCAGGATGGAATACGATTACCTCCGAAAATACCTGCAGGCTGTGATTGATGATTTCAGGAAAAAAGGATGGCTTGGCAAAAAAGCGCTTGGAATTGAAGGATTCAATTATGATATCCGCATTCAGTTTGGCGCAGGAGCATATATTTGCGGCGAAGAATCCGCACTCATTGAGTCATGCGAAGGAAAACGCGGAGAACCACGGAACAGACCTCCATTCCCGGTTCAGGTGGGTTATTTGAATAAACCTACTGTTGTTAACAATGTTGAAACTCTTTGCTCAGTAGTAAAAATCATCCTGAATGGTGCTGATTGGTACAAGTCAATGGGTACCAAAGAAACCGCAGGAACAAAACTATTGAGTATTTCGGGCGATGTAAAATATCCCGGAGTGTTTGAAATTGAGTGGGGAATGACCATAAACGAAATGCTGGAAATGGCTGGAGCCATGCGCACCAAAGCTGTTCAGATCGGAGGACCTTCGGGAAGGTTGATCGGAGAAAATGAATTCAACCGTACGATATGTTACGAAGACTTACCCACAGGCGGGGCGATGATTGTGATTGGAGAAGACAGGAAAATTCTTGATGTAGTAAAAAACTTCACTGATTTCTTTATTGATGAATCATGCGGATCTTGCGCACCCTGTCGCTATCTGACTGTAATATTAAGGAACAGGCTACAAAAAATCATGGATGGCAAAGGTGTAGCAAAAGACATTGATGATTTGGTGAGTTGGGGCAAACAAATGAAAAATGCAAACCGTTGCGGTTTGGGACAGACTGCTGCCAACCCTATACTGACGAGCATCGAAAACTTCAGGAGTGAATATGAAGCAAAAATTGAAAAAGGTAAGGAATTCCAGACACAATTCAGCCTTGAAAATTCAATCCTCGAATCGAGCCGGGCAGTTGGCAGATTCCCTCAAGCCTAAGTTAAATACAATTAAACAAAGTAAAAACGATCAAATGAACCTTGTGAATCAATTCAATAGCCGAATAAAAGCAGCCGGTGTTCAGGTTGAAACCGGCAGCAGGGCGACAAGGTGCATGATCAAATAAATATTTCAAACATTATGAGCGAAAAAATAAAATTCACAATTGATGGCAAAACCTGTGCAGCCGACAAAGGAACCAACATCGTTGACGCTGCCAAGGCAAACGGAGTTTACATTCCTACGCTATGCCATTTGGAAGGTGTAAAACCTGCCGGTTCGTGCAGAATTTGCAATGTTAAGATCAATGGGCGGTTTATGACTGCCTGCACTACTGATGTTGCAGAAGGTATGGTGATAGATAACAATACACCCGAATTAAAAGAATTGAGAAACATCATAGTCGAGACGTTATTTGTTTCGGGTAATCATTTCTGCCCTGCCTGCGAAAAAAGCGGTAATTGCGAATTGCAGGCGCTGGGATACAGGTTCCAGATGCTGGCGCCCAGATTCCCTTATGAGTTCGAAGAAAAAGCTGTTGACGCTCTATCCAGCAAGATATTCATTGACCGTAACCGTTGCGTACTTTGTAAACGCTGCGTCAGGTCAATAAAAACCAAGGACGGAAAAAGCATCTTCGCTTATTACGGTCGCGGGCAAAAGGCGATAATCAATATTGACCACGAGCTGGCAAATAAAATGACTGATGAAGAAGCCCAGCAAGCAATGGATAACTGCCCTGTGGGCAGCATCCTCAAAAAGGAAAGAGGCTACATTCAGCCAATCGGATCAAGAAAATATGACAAAAATCCGATAGGACATGAAATCGAACAAACTATTAATGCTTAACAATCAGGAGGAAATAACCATGAGTAAACCTATAGTCGCTACAACATCATTAGCCGGTTGCTTCGGCTGCCACATGTCAATTCTCGACATAGACGACAGAATATTGAAATTGATCGAGCTGGTTGATTTTAATAAATCCCCCATTAATGATATTAAGGAATTTACCCAGATGTGCGACATCGGGATCATTGAAGGTGGTTGCTGCAACAGCGAAAACGTTCACGTACTGAAAGATTTCAGAAAAAACTGCAAGATTCTAATTTCATGCGGCGAATGCGCCATCATGGGCGGACTGCCTGCGTTAAGAAATAACATTCCAATCAAAGAATGCCTCGAAGAAGCTTATTTGAACGGACCTTCAACTAAAAATGCAAATCCTGACGGAATACTTCCCAATGATGAAGAATTACCCATCATACTCGACAAAGTATATCCCTGCCACGAAGTTGTAAAAATTGATTATTACCTGCCGGGTTGCCCGCCCAGGGCTGATCTGATCTGGAATGCTTTAGTAGCTTTACTAACAGGCGATGAAATGAAACTGCCTTACGAAGTTGTTAAATTTGATTAATCTCAAAAAAAGACGTTAAAAAATGGAACAGAAAATAACTATAGAACCTGTAACCCGTGTCGAAGGACACGGTAAAGTGACCATTCATATTGATGAAAACGGTAATGTTTCACAAAGCCGCTTACACATAGTAGAATTCAGAGGATTCGAACGTTTTGTTCAGGGACGACCTTACTGGGAAGCCCCTGTACTTGTACAAAGGCTTTGCGGAATTTGTCCGGTAAGTCATCACCTTGCAGCGGCTAAAGCGCTGGACGTTATTGTTGGCGCCGGTACAGGTGAAGGGCTAACCCCTACAGGAGAAAAAATGAGAAGATTGATGCATTACGGACAAATGTTCCAATCGCATGCCCTCCATTTCTTTCACCTTGTATCTCCAGATTTGTTATTCGGTGTGGATGGTGATCCCATGATCCGAAACGTCATTGGTGTAGCCAAGAAATTTCCGGATCTTGCAGTACAAGGCGTTATGATGCGTAAATACGGACAGGAAATAATTGCCGCCACTGCCGGAAAAAAAATACACGGAACGGGCGCAATACCCGGAGGTATCAACAAACACCTTACCCAGGAAGAAAAAGATTCGTTCCTGAACGGACCCGAACCGCTGAACATCAATAAAATGATATCATGGGCGCAGGATGCCGTTAATTTCCTGAAATCTTACCACAAAGCAAACAAAGAATTCATTGACGGATTTGCAAATTTTCCTTCCAACCATTTGAGTCTTGTGCGCAAAGATGGCGCTCTTGATCTCTATCATGGCGTACTAAGGGCTGTGGATAAGGACGGCAGGAAAATTCTCCACGATGTGGATTATCAGGATTATACCGAATACATCAATGAAGAAGTTCGCAACTGGAGTTATATGAAATTCCCCTTCCTTACTGAATATGGTAAAAAAGATGGTTGGTACAGGGTAGGACCTCTTGCGAGGCTGAACACCTGCGATTTTATCCCCTCTCCTCTTGCACAAAAGGAATTTGAAGAATTCAAAGCTTATACCAATGGCAAACCCAACAATATGTCAATGCACATGCACTGGGCGCGCCTGATAGAGTTGCTGCACTCAGCCGAAATGATGAAAGACTTATTAAACGATCCTGATTTGATGAAGGGCGAGCTGGTGACCAAAGGAACAAAACGAAGCGAAGGAGTCGGATTGATTGAAGCGCCACGCGGAACTCTGTTTCATCACTACCGCATCAACGAACACGACCAGATTACAATGGCTAATTTGATCGTTTCCACTACCAACAACAACGAACCCATGAATGTGGCTGTTAACCATGTTGCAAAACAATACATGAACGGACAGAAAAAGATCACAGAAGGAATGATGAATGCCGTGGAAGTTGCCATCAGGGCTTACGACCCCTGTTTAAGCTGTGCAACTCACGCATTGGGTCAAATGCCACTGGAGGTAGTATTGGTTGATGCGAGTAATAACATCATTGACCGTGTAATGAGGTAATCCGAATGGACGCTAAGAAAATTCTGATCTATGGATACGGCAATCCGGGTCGTCAGGACGACGGACTCGGCAATGCCTTTGTTCAGCGATTGGAAGAATGGGTTATTACAGAGCATCTTTCAGGTTTTGAATTCGACAGCAACTACCAGTTGAACATCGAAGACGCAGCCGCCATCGCCGGTAAAGACCTTGTTGTTTTTGTGGATGCTTCAACTGAGGAAATTGATGATTTTGTTCTCACGCCTGTTAATACCTCAACAAAGGTTACTTTCACAACCCATGCAGCATCACCCGGATACATTGTACATCTTTGCCGTGAATTGTACGACCATGTGCCTCCTGTCTTTCTGCTGCATATTAAAGGTTATGAGTGGGAATTTAGAGAAGGATTGTCGCAGAGGGCACAATCAAATCTTGAAAAGTCGCTGGAAGGGATAAAGGCTATTTTAAAAAACCCGGAATACATTATTCATTCATATTGTGAAGTTTAGTTTATAAGAAACAATAATTATTTAATTTAACATAAATCACCATGAACCTTTCAACAGAATATATGGGATTAAAACTAAAGAATCCCATCATCGTCAGTAGTTCAAAATTAACCGACAACATTGTTAACATTCGCAAATGCGCTGATGTAGGCGCCGGCGCTATCGTTTTGAAATCGTTGTTCGAAGAGCAGCTTTTAGCCGATTCAAGCGCACTGATGGATCAGGATATCAAATATTTCTGGTTTCCCGAAGCCATTGAGTATATCAACAAACATTCGAAGGAACATGGGCTGAAACAAGTGCTTACCCTCATCAAACAAGCAAAAGAACATACGGATATTCCTATTATTTCGAGCATCAATTGCGTTACTGCATTCGAGTGGCCCAAATTTGCAAAAACATTACAGGAAGCCGGAGCAGATGGAATTGAACTGAACATTTCCATTTTCCCTTTCGATAAGTTTATCCCAAGCAAACAAATTGAAGACCAGTACGTGGAAATCGTTACGGAAGTAAAAAAACATGTTACCATTCCGGTTTCGGTAAAGCTGACTAACTTTTTTACCAACCTTTCGCAGATGACGCACAGGCTTGACGACGCTGGAGTGGATGGTCTGGTATTGTTCAATCGTTTGTACCGCCCCGATATTGACATTGAAAAGATGGCTGTTGTTAGAGAAAATGTATTGAGCGGTCCCCAAGAAGTCACCAAATCGTTAAGGTGGGTAGCTTTGCTGTCGAACAGACTGAAATGCTCCATCGCCGGCGCAACCGGGATCCACGACCATAAAGGTGTTCTAAAGCATCTTATGGCTGGCGCTGATGCTACACAGGTTTGTTCTACCTTGTTCAACAACGGTATCAGTTACATTGATACGTTGCTGTTCGATCTTCAAAAGTGGATGGAAAAACACCACTTTAAATCAATTGATGATATCAAAGGCAAAATTTGTAAGGATGAAGAATGCAGCCAAAAATTTGAAAGAATTCAATTCCTGCGCAAAGAGATTTAAAGCATATCAAAAACAAGTGGATCGAAAGACCTGGTGTAACTACCAGGTTTTTTTATGACTGATACCTGAATTGTCTTCAACTATACCGGTAAGCCCAACCACATAACCCAACGAATTTTTTCCGGTTATGATAATATTTTTACCCTCACAGGCTGTGAGTCCCTGCCACCTGCAATTGATGTTTTTGCAATGATTGAGTCCGTTGATCTGTATTCCCCAACACTCATCCATTGATAACCTTGAAGTGTCAACCCTTTTCATTTGTGATGTTTTTGATGAAACACAAATATATACTTTGCCCAAAAATATATAAAATCAACTTTAGATACCTGACTTTTAATTTTATTATTGAGTCCATTCATATAATTCTATTTTAGTCACTGAAGCACTCCCCTATTTGCACCATCTGACGAGCAATTCAACCCAACAATCGAACTCATCTCAAACCCCGATCACAGAACCGCCTGCTGAAAGAAGTAATACACATTTTGTTACTCCAAATAATGACAGGAATAATTGAAGTATGAGAAAAGTAAAATCACATTAAAATATGATTTTGTGAGTTTGCCCTGAAAGTTAGCACATAAACGTAGTAAAATCACACTATATTGTGATTTTGCTTGCTTAACTGGAAAACAAAACTTACTTTTGCTTCTAAAATCACATTATAATGTTAATTATGCAGCTTGGGGAAACCATAAAAAACAGACGAAAAGAGTTGAATATTACACAATCCCACTTAGCAGAACTGGCAAAAATGAGCACCAATACTTTGTATAAACTGGAACGGGGACAAGGCAATCCGTCATTAGATGTACTTAACAAATTATCGGAAGTGTTGGGCATGGAACTAACTATGAAAGTGAAAAGCGTAAAGTGAAAAACTTAAAATGAGAAAGGCAGAGGTATATAACAATGGGATATTGGCAGGTGTTCTTATTGAAGAAGACCGGAATAATTATGTGTTCCGCTATGATGACACCTACTTTGCCGATAGCAGTAAACCCGCGATAAGCTTAACCATTCCTAAGTCGCAACCGGAATACCGCAGCGAATATATGTTCCCGTTTTTCAGCAATATGGTGGCAGAAGGCGCCAATTTAGCCATACAAAGCAGATATTTGAAATTAGATGAAAAAGATATTTTAAGCCTGCTGGGAGCAACAGCAGTGCACGACACAATAGGAGCCGTAACGGTAAAATTGATTGACAGGAAATGAACTTAGATGATATAAAATATTGCCCTTGCACACTGGCACAAGGTTTCAAAACCTACAGCCCCTCTGCCTTACGGCTGCTGTTCGGTCGAAAAAAAGTAAGCCACGTATTGGAATTCGACACCCCTGAAATAGACATAGAAGTCGCTGAGAAACTGAGGCAAAACAGCAAAACAATTTCCATAAGCGGAGCACAGTTTAAACAATCGTTAATGCTTGAAAACAATAAACTCCGCCTGACAGAAAGGGGCGAACCCGGACAATATATTCTAAAACCAATACCTATCAGACCGCCTTTCGGAAAAGAAGAAGAACTACCTGCCAACGAGCACCTGACCATGCAAATTGCCAAGCAGGCATACGGAATTGTAATTGCAGAATGCGCTTTGGTGTTCTTTAGAAACGGAGAACCTGCATATATTACCAGGCGATTTGATTATGCAACAGACGACAGAAAAATAGCACAGGAAGATTTTGCTTCAATTTCAGGCATGTCAAACGAGAAAGATGGAAAAAGTTACAGAAATAGTGGTAGTTATGAAAATATTGCCGGAAGTATGAAAAAGTATGTTGCAGCTTATCCGGTAGAAATTGAAAAATATTTTGAGCGAATTGTTTTCAATTATTTGTTTTGCAATGGAGATGCTCATCTCAAAAATTTTTCGGTACAACAAACTGCAAGCGGTGATTATCTGTTGAGCCCGGCTTATGATTTAATTAATACGTCCATTCATATTCCTGATGATACGTTTTTTGCCCTCAGTGATGGATTGTTTTCTGATAACTATGAAACGGAAAGCTTCAAAGCTCTGGGCTTTTATGCTTACGATGATTTTTTTGAGTTCGGTTTACGAATCGGAATGATGGAAAGCCGCATAAAGAATTTACTCGATAAATATCGAGGTGAAAATCAAAAAGCATTACTATTGGCTCAATGTTCTTTTTTAACCGAACCGACAAAGCAAATGTATATAAATCAGTACAGAAACCGATTAAAGATGCTTAATACTTCATTCTCAAATAAAATATGAGTTTCAATATTCAGAAGATGCATTGGTTGAAACGGCAACCCAAAAGGTTTCGGAAGAATAAATAAATTTGACATGTTATGCGGTTTGAAACTATTCTCATCCGGATTTGTAGGTGGATAAGACGCGGATATTCCTGGCACCTCATGTCTTTGTGGTTAACGGCTCAGCGCTTCGCAATCAATTTCCACCCTTTCTTTCACATGGGGCAGCAAATCAATATGTGTCACGTGTAGCTCTATTTGAGGGAAATATTTATAATTCACGCAAAGGCGCAGAAGCAAAGGATTGTTGTGAGTTGAATGTTTTATGATTGAGAAATAGCATGGGACACAGGACATGAGTTGAAAAATTAATTTGACCTCGAACTCTGAACCTCAAACTTCGAACTTAATAAATGGACACCTATAAAAAAACCTTCCGCAGAAAAAACACTACGGAAGGTTTAACTCATTAATCCTATCTTCTATAAAAAGGAATAATTCTTTGAATAATAAAGCATTTGTTCTGCATAATCTTCAGGATAAGCGATCGTAATGTCAGTGATCTCATTATCCTTTATCGTAAGTTTAAATACCGGATTGATAAAACCGCCATAAGGAGCGATGTTGAGCTTAGCGAACCTTTCCTTTACTTCTTTATGAAGAACAGGATCAACCAACACACCGTAGGTTTCGACCAGGTTTTTACCGGCTTCATAATCACCTTCTGACTTGATGCGCTGAACTTCGGCAAGCAATTGCCCGAATAAGCCCCTCAGCTTTTTATAATCATTGATCTTGTAATAGGTTTTCCCTTCCCTTGTAACCTTTTCGATCACATTGCCGGGTTGTCCTTTTTCAAAACACCACTTGGCGATCAGTTGCCGGTTGCGCATGTGCGCCTGCTCGATGTTTTTCCCGGTCTCTATCCTTGTAAGCTGCGTCATCAGTCCGTTGCGGATATAGGTATTGTATTCGGCTTTGGCAGTGTTAGTATCAGGCACAATGCCAAGTTCTATCATTTTCGGATCAGCCAGGTAATAAAGTGCGAACAGATCAGCCCGCGTTTCTTCGAGCGAAGAAGAATAGTTTTTGAGCGCTTCGGAACTGGTTCCGGGCAGCAACTGTCCTGACCCATGTCCGAGGCATTCATGCAGGTCGGTATGGAGATTGCCTGCCAGTGGACCATATTTCTTTGCCAGTTCAATTTCTTCGGGAGAATAGCAGAATTCTTCGAGAAATCCATTGCCGAGAGCTGCCTGATCATAGGCATAGGTAATGTTTTCCATGGTTACCGATTTGGAGCCATAATCTTTGCGTATCCAGTCGGCATTGGGGAGGTTGATGCCGATGGGTGTGGAAGGATAGCAATCGCCTCCCAACTGTGCCACGGTGATCACTTTGGCTGAAACTCCTTTCACTTCCGGCTTTTTGAATTTCGGGTCAACGGGTGAATTGTCTTCAAACCACTGTGCATTGGCGCTGATGATCTCCGCCCGTTTGGTGGCTTCCATATCCTTGAAATTCACCACCGATTCCCAGGTGGCTTTCATCCCCATCGGATCGCCATAGGTTTCTGTAAAACCATTCACAAAATCAACTTTGGATTGAAGGTCGCTAACCCATTGCACATTGTACTTGTCATAAATGCGAAGATCACCGGTTTGATAAAATTCGATCAAACTTTCAATTACTTTTTTCTGTTGATCATTTTCGGCAACAGTTACTGCCTTTTCGAGCCAGAATACTATCTTCTCTATCGCTGCAGAATACAACCCACCAACTTTATAAATGTCTTCCTGCACTACGCCGTCCTTTTTCACAAGTTTTGAATTCAATCCGTACGAAATTGGCGTTTTATCTGTAGTATCCCTCATTTTTTCATAAAAATCTTCAGCTTCCTTTTGGGTAACTCCATCATAAAAATTGCATGCGGAAGCCTTGATCATATCCACCGAAGCATCAAGGCTGATGCGTTTGGGAGCAACCTGCGGATCGAAAAGTAAGGACGTCATTTGAGGGAGAATATCTCCGGCGTTTTGCCCTTTCTCCAAAGGAAATTGAGCAGCCGGACTTTCAGTTATAAGAACATCCAGATATTCAGGTGAGAATCCGGGAACAAATTTATCAGTTGAATAATGGTGGTGAATTCCGTTTGAAAACCAAACCCTTTTGAGGTAAACCTCAAATTCTTTGAAATCCTTTGTTTGCCTGTCACCTTCGAAGTTCTTGTAAATTTCCTCCATGGTTTTCCTGATCTTCAGATTGTACTTGTAATTTTGATCGAACAGGATATCTCGTCCGCAAAGGGCGGCTTCGCTGAGATAATAAACCAGTTCCTTTTGCTGCAAGCTGAGTTCATCAAAGCCAGGAACCTGGTAACGCATAATTTTGAGGTCGGCAAATTGCTCGAGCAGGTACTTAAATTCTTTTGTATTTTCCATAACTTTTTCGGTTGGGGCAGTTTTATCGCCCTGGTTACATGCCGTAAATAAAGCAGTCATAATAACAATTGTTGACAGAATCTGTTTTTTCATTTTAAAATATTTATAAGATAGTAATTTTCAAATACAGGTACGACCCTTGTTGAATTCAATCTTAATGCGCAATCCAGGTCGTTTAGTGCTCCCAGCTTTAGCAGACGCTGATAATGGGCTCCCCTTTGCAAATAAGCGCCAAAATCCACTTTTACCGAATTCCACAGGTCAAGGCAGATATAAGCGGAATCAGTCAGTGCTGAAGTTCTGTTTCCCTGCATAAGCAGATCGGTCAATGCCCCTGCAAAAAGCGTATCTTCCAGACTCAACGTTTCCTGCCATCCTGAACAGAGGATGATAACGTTGCGCTTCAATGTTAAAATCCATTCAGATATGAACGACAGGTTGGTAAATGTTCCGATTGCAATTTGACTTGCACCTTTTGCCATTTCGATTGCCCTGGTTCCGTTTGTAGTGGTCAAAACCAATGTTTTACCTTTCAATGGGGCAGAACTCATTTCATTGGGGGAATTTCCATAATCTGCAATATCCAGCTTGATGCCATCGCGCTCTCCAACTAAAATAAATCCTTTTTCTTTCCATTGAGCCGCCTCTTCAATTAAACCAACAGGAATGATCTTTACTGCACCCTTTGCAAAAGCAGAGCAAATGGTAGTACCTGCCCTGAAAACATCCACCACAACCACAACAAAGTTTTCCTTTATTTGCCTGAAGGGATAAAGGGATGGAGTTAAAATTACCTCAATTTGGTTTGAGGTCATATTTTGCTTTTATTTGGTTTGATTGTCAAAAAATCCGAGTTCAACATGATAAGTTATTGCCGAGATCATCTTTTATAAAAGGGGATTTTCACAATTTTCGCCTTTAGCAATTTACCCCTGATCTGTATATAGATTTCCGTATCCGGTTTCGCAAACTCATCTTTTACATATCCCATACCGATTGCTTTGTTGAGCGAAGGAGCCTGGGTTCCGGAAGTGACTTCACCGATCAAATTGCCCGATGCATCACAAATTTCATAATGCTGACGGGGAATGCCCTTGTCAATCATTTCAAATCCCTTCAATCGTTTGGCAACACCTTCATTTTTTTGCTTCAGCAGCAGTGGTTTGTCAATAAAATCTTTTTTATCAGTGAATTTAGTAATCCATCCCAATCCTGCTTCAATCGGAGAAGTTGTATCGTTGATGTCATTTCCATAAAGGCAGAAACCCATTTCGAGTCTTAAGGTATCCCGTGCAGCAAGCCCGATAGGTTTTATTCCAAACTCCTCCCCTGCTTTGAAAACTGCATCCCATATTACCGCAGCTTTGTCGTTAGGGAGGTAAATCTCACATCCGCCCGAACCTGTATAGCCTGTGGTTGAAAGAAGAATATCCGGGAAGCCGGCAAATGTAAGTTTTTTGAAGGTGTAATACTCCATGTTCTCGATGGGTTCAGAAGTGAGTTTTTGCATTGCTTTCAGGGCTTTCGGACCCTGAACAGCCAATTGTGATATATTGTCGGAATCATTGATCAGATCTGTTCCAGTATTCAGCCCAAATTCTTTCCCTTTTGCCAATATCCAGTTCCAGTCTTTTTCGATGTTGGCAGCATTGATAACCAATAAATAAAGTTCGGGATTCATTCTGTAAACAAGCAAATCATCAACAATACCTCCTTTTCCGTTAGGAAAACAAGAGTACTGAACTTTACCATCAACCAAAACTGAAGCATCATTTGAAGTGATCCATTGAATAAAATCAAGGGCTTTGGAACCTCTCACCCAAACTTCGCCCATGTGGCTCACATCGAACACGCCAACACCGCTGCGGACGGTTAAATGTTCCTTAATCAGCCCTTCATATTGGATGGGCATATTATATCCTGCAAACTCAACCATCTTTGCGCCTAGGTTTTCATGAAAGCTTGTAAATGCTGTATTTTTCATTTTAAAATTCTTAAAAAAATAATGTCATTGTGTTAGGCCGGCAAATGTATAAAAAGCGCTATGAAGAAACCAAATATTGTTCTGAAATTAATGCTAATTTTGGCAGATAAAACACAACAGATGCTTTTGACGCGACAAAATATGCCCCGCTGGATGATCTTCCTTTTTGATATGCTGTTCGTGATATTCGCAATAGTGCTGGCATATATGGTAAGGTTCAATTTTCATGTACCGCCCGAGGAGATCAAATTATGGACACAGGTATTTTCTATTGTCCTGATTGTTCGGGCATTGAGTTTCATTCTTTTCCGGACCTATGCAGGTATCATACGATATACCAGCACTGAAGATGCTGCGCGAATCTTCCTTGTCGCGTTCGGCGGGAGCCTGATTTTCGTAATTGGTAATCTTGTTTCATATTATCTTGTAAATGATCGTTTTTTGATTCCTTTTTCTATCATTGTCATTGAGTTTATGACAGTGGTATTGCTGATGATAACCTTCCGCATCGTGGTGAAGATAGCTTACCTCGAAATGGTGAATCCATCGGGTGCAAAGACCAGGGTGATCATTTTCGGAGCCGGCGAAGCAGGATTGATTACCAAAAGGGCGCTCGACAGGGATATGGGAATTCGTTACAAAGTAGTGGCTTTTATTGATGAAGACAAAAAGAAATGGGGCAAAAAACTTGAAGGTGTTGACATAAGCGGGCTGGAAAAGCTAGACGGGATGCTTTCAGCTAAGACTATTGACAGTGTGATTATTTCGGTTCAAAAACTTAACCCCGAAAAAAAGCAAGCTATAGTCGAAACCTGCATGGCGCATAATGTAAAAGTATTCACTGTTCCTCCTGTTTCGAGCTGGATTAACGGTGAACTGAGTTTTAATCAAATCAAAAAGATAAATATTGAAGAGCTGCTGGAACGGGACGAAATAAAACTCGACACGGATAATATCAGCAAAGACTTATCCGGAAAAACAATCATGGTTACCGGTGCTTCCGGCTCTATCGGCAGTGAACTGGTTCGGCAGATCATGAATTTTAATCCCAAAAAGATCGTTCTCATTGATCAGGCTGAAAGCGCCATGTTCGACCTCGAAATAGAGCTGATAGGGAAATTTGAGTTCAAGAATTATGAAATCGCCATTGCCGACATCTGCAACCGGGTAAGAATGGATCAGGCATTCAGGATGTTTAAGCCGGATGTGGTTTATCACGCCGCTGCCTACAAACACGTTCCGATGATGGAAAACAATCCTTCAGAAGCGCTGTTTACCAACGTAAAAGGAACGAAACTCATGGCCGACCTTTCAGTGAAATATGGCGTAAAAAAATTCATCATGATCTCGACTGATAAGGCTGTGAATCCAACTAATGTAATGGGCGCTTCAAAACGAATTGCTGAGATTTATGTACAATCGCTCAATCAAAGTGTTTCCACCCAGTTTATCACCACCCGTTTTGGAAATGTGTTAGGTTCAAACGGTTCAGCAGTTACTTTATTTAAAAAGCAAATTGAACAGGGTGGTCCTGTGACGGTGACGCATCCTGATGTGATCCGTTATTTCATGACCATACCTGAAGCCTGTAGGCTGGTGCTGGAGGCAGGAATGATGGGTAAAGGCGGAGAGATATTCCTTTTTGATATGGGCAAACCTGTAAAGATTGTTGACCTTGCGAAAAAAATGATCCGCCTGTCAGGTTTGGAGATCAATAAAGACATTGAGATCAGGTTTACAGGGTTACGACCGGGCGAAAAATTATACGAGGAGTTGCTCAACGATGCCGAAAATACCCTTCCGACCCATCATCCCCAAATCATGATCGGAAAAGTGAGAGAATACGACTTTGAGCCTGTTGCCAAGGAAATTGATGACCTCATTGCACTTTTCGATCAGCAGGATAATATGGAAATTGTTAAAAAAATGAAAACCATCGTCCCCGAATTCATCAGCAAAAACTCAGTATTCGAAAAGCTTGATGCAGAAGAATAAATTACCTGAAATTTTACTATTTAAACAGGATAAAGCCTTGTATTCGGACTTTAATTTCTTGGTTTAATCGAACACCCAATTGCTTTAGTTGTTGATGGATCAGGTTCTTTTCCGGCAAGCAGCGCATTGACAGCATTCTGAACATACTTTGTAGTTACAGCTGAAGCATCTGAATGATTGTTGTCAATCGCTCCGATGTATTTTACGACAAGTTTATTTTCTACTTTTTTCAAGATAAAAACATGGGGCGTGCGTGTAGCGCCATATTGCGGATAGATTTTCTGATCCTCGTCATACAGATATGGGAAGGTGAATCCTTTTTCTTTTGCCCGTACAATCATGTTTTCATAAGAATCTTCGGGATAGGCCTGATCATCGTTCGGGTTAATGGCGATGACCGGATAACCCTTGCTCATGAACAATTTATCCAATTCGATGATGCGGTTTTCGTAAGCAACGGAATAAGGGCAATGGTTGCATGTAAAAATAACGATAAACCCTTTGGCATCTTTATAATCACTGAGGGAAACCATTTTCCCTTCAACATTTTTCAGTTTGAAGTCAGTGGCAACGTCACCGACCTTGTATCCCTGAGCGAAAGTCAGGCTGACCATTAAATAAAACACGAATGTTATTGCTATTGTTTTCATTTTTTAAAGTTTTGATTCAACAATGTTTTTTAATTCATCATAAGTAAGTGTTTTTTCATAAAACTCTCTTGAATTGCCTTTGAAGATGACTGTTGCCGGAATGGCTCCCGACCAAAACGGGCTTACTTTATCAATCCAACTGTTGGCATCAGGATCAACAAGGTGGATCACCAGTGATTGAATTCTATGCTCCTTCAAAAACGGGATCAGTGATTCGTTGTGCTTATTGGGAAGATCGAGACTAATAAGGCAGACCTTCACCTTTTGGCTGCGATATTCATGGTTGATCCTTTCAAAGTCAGGTAATTCAACAATGCAGGGTTTACACCAGGTCGCCCAGAAATTTACAATATAAACCGTATCGTTCGATTTTTGAAGATAGGGTTCAAACTCACTGAAATTCATAGTCGGAACTTCACGATCCAGGATTTCAGAACACGCAAGCAGCCCGACAAACAACCAAATTACGAAAATCAAATTGACAAACCTGTATTTCATTCTTTGAAGATATAACTTATATGAATATTAACAATAACAACGGAATAAAGTTTTTATTTCAACTATTGCGACAACCTGTTTGGCGAAATAAATACATTTGCAGAACAAAATAAATCATTTTATGGAAAATTCAAAAGAGTACAATACAGTCGCTATTCTCAGCTACATTACGCTGATTGGCTGGATCATTGCCTTTGTGCTTCATGGTAAAAGCAAAACTGAATTGGGTGCTTACCATCTGAGGCAATCACTTGGTCTGTTTTTGACAGGAATTATTTTATGGTGGATACCTATTGTAGGCTGGATATTAAATGTTCTTGTATTCCTTTTCTGGATCATCGGGCTTATTTATGCCATTCAGGGTGAGCAAAAACCCGTACCCATTGCAGGAGAGTTTTACCAGAGTATATTAAAGGGGATTGCCTGAACCAAACTTCGGTTTTAATCTATAATTATATTTTTAATCCCACCTGTTTCAGAAAAAAACTGAACGTTTGAAATCGTAGTTGGCAGATAGGTGACGCTGCCGAACTGAGCGATCTGGTATATACCTGAAGCTTTCAAATCATTACCTGTTTCAATGCTTACCCTTGCAGTTACAGGAATCCTGTAGCAAAAACCTTTATCCCCCTTGTACGTTTTTTCCCTGCTTTCGTTGGCAGCCAAAACAGATGCCGGAGGATCGGAAAGGTTGATTTTAAGGCTGATCTTTTCACCGCCCGCTGCATTGATATCCTTTACACCAAACCTTTCAGAAAACGTAAATACAGGGATCACGGAGTACTCGTGTTCCGGATCGGGAAAAACCGCAAAAGAATAATGCATGGTCTTTTTGACGGTTATACCAATGAAAAGGGAGAGGTATTCATCTTCCAGCATTTTTAGCTGTTTGTCCATATACGCCATGGTTCCGGCATCGAAAGCGACTTCCTGGTACCCCGTTAGCAGGTTGATCCTGTTCTCGCGCAGCTTGCTAACCATGTTGGCGGCTTCCACAGCTTTTTGTTCCGTACTTTTTTCCACCCATTTTTTATCGAGGTATTTTTTTTCGACTGTTACAGTATCCACAACTACTTTTTTGATCACTGTATCAGCCTTTTCGTACAGATTGGTTTCGGCTGAATATTTGAACAATCCTTCATAAACATTTTGTTTACCCGAAAACCGAACGATATTTTCCTTGAGCTGGGTTTTGAGAACACTGCCGTCAAGTCCTGAGATCAGCCCAGCTTCCGACAATGAAAACAACATTGCACTTCCTTCCTTAATGGTTTTACTATCGAATTCTGCAAAATAATATTGATTGGGATCGGGTTCAGCCACTGTACTCAATTGCAACTCAGAAATAGAATATTCATTGTAATCGGTTGTTGAGACGTTTTCCAAATCAAGATATTTTCCGGCATAAGCGGCATAAGGACCGGCAAAATATTCGGTCTTGTTTATCGTAACATCCACCTTTATAAGTGTCCGCGGAAGTGCATAAAACACCCCCTGTTTATCATTTAAATTCACGCCTTCGGTTACATGATGTACTTTAACCTGCGAATAAACCGGAAAAATTGTTAAACAAGCCGCAATTACAAAAATGAAACGCCGGAAAGTCAGATGAGTCATTGTCATAGTATTATAATTTTATAAGCCAAAATTAACTTAAATAAATTGAACGTTTGCAACCAGCCCGATTAAGATAATTTTTTGTACGTAATTGAATTAAATATGTTTTAACTTTTCTATTGTCAGTTGAACTATTTGGACGGCAAGCATTTTATACTTAACCTATAACTTTCAATTTTGCATACTGAAGCAACAATTGCTTCTGTCCTACATTTTTAAAAAATACCGAAGCTTTTCGGCTTGCTCCCGCTCCTTCCACACTGATAACTTTCCCTTTTCCAAACCGGGCATGTTCTACTTCAGCACCCGGAATGATTTGCTCTATCTTCGCAAGAGTATCTTCACCACCCTCAACAGATTTGGCTGACAAAGCGCCGACTTTTTTAAAATTCTTTTTTACAACGGGAGCAGGCATCTGGATTTGAGATACTCCACCCTGAATTTTCTGCATCTTTGCCCTTTGCGGATAAGCAATATAATTGCTGTCAATCTCATCAATAAAGCGGCTGGGTTCGCAAAGTGTAAGATTACCCCAGCGATAACGGCTTTCAGCATAAGACAACGAAACCTTCTTTTCTGCACGTGTTAAAGCGACGTAAAAAAGGCGACGCTCCTCCTCAAGGTCTGCCCGTGAACCCAATGATTGAATAGATGGAAAAAGATTTTCTTCAAGACCTACAATATAAACATACGGAAATTCGAGACCTTTAGCAGCATGTATGGTCATAAGCGACACCTTATCGCCCGTATCCTTATCCTTAACATCAGCATCGGTTATCAAGGCTATTTCCTGCATAAACTCATCAAGCGTGCGCACAGCCGCAGCCTCATTTTCCAGTTCCGGATCTTCTCCGGGAACGGGTTCTTTAGGCTTATCTGAAAATTCCCTGATCGCATTCAGCAACTCTTCTATGTTATCATACTTGCTGATACCTTCTGGGGTTTTATCTTCATTCAGGTCCTTCATAACCCCGGATGAATAGGCTATCAGCTTTGCAAGGTCGTAAGCGTTTTTTGTTTTCACCTGAACCGAAAAACTCCTGATCATCGTGACAAATGCAGAAATTTTACCTAATGCACCGCTGTTCAGGTTTAACGCATGCTTTAACGGTTCTTCGATTATTTCCCATAGCGATTTATCATGGGAGTCGGCTGCAACAATAATACTTTCGAGGGTAGTTTTTCCTATTCCTCTGGTGGGGTAATTGATGATCCGCTTAAGCGCTTCTTCGTCCTTATGGTTAATGCATAACCTGAAATACGCCAGAACATCCTTCACTTCCTTGCGGCTGTAAAACGACAGCCCACCGTAAATCCTGTAAGGGATATTCAGGCGGCGCAGGGCTTCCTCAATGGCTCTTGATTGCGCATTGGTTCGGTAAAGGACTGCGAAAGCATCGTTCCTGAGTTGAAAATTCATCTTTGTGCCGAAAATTGAATTGGCAACCAGGGTTCCTTCTTCGTTGTCGGTATTGGCTTTCAACAATTCAATCAGGTTACCATCTTCATTTTCTGTCCAGACTTCTTTAAATATTTGGTCTTTATTATTGACAATTATGGTGTTGGCTGCGCTTACGATGGTTTTTGTTGACCGGTAATTCTGCTCCAGCTTAAACTCCTTTGCATCAGGGTAATCGCGGTTAAAATTAAGGATATTCTGAATGTTCGCTCCCCTGAAACCGTAAATGCTTTGAGCATCATCGCCAACCACACAGATATTTTCGTTGTCAGCAGCGAGCCGTTTTAATATCATATATTGGGCGTGGTTTGTATCCTGGTACTCGTCAACCAGAATAAAATTGAATTTTTTCTGGTATTTCAGCAATACCTCAGGGAAATTTTCGAGAAGGATGAAAGTATTGAGCAATAGATCGTCAAAATCCATTGCTGCTGCTCTGAAGCATCGGGCTTTATAAAGTTTGTAAATTTCACCCAGGAAAGGTTTGCCTGCCATCTTATCCTGAAGCAGGATTTCTTCGTTTGTGTTATAAACTTCGGCTGTTATCAAACTCGATTTTGCAGAGGAAATGCGGTGTGCAACATAACCCGGCGTATAAACCTTGTCATCCAGATTTTGCTCCTTAACGATGGTCTTGATCAGTCGTTTACTGTCGTCCGTGTCATAAATTGTAAAACTTGAAGGGTAACCCAGCCTGAATGATTCCGTTCTGAGCACACGCGCGAAAACGCTGTGAAAAGTTCCCATCCAGACATTTTTAGCATCAGCCGTTCCCACCAGTTTGATGATACGTTCCTTCATCTCACGAGCGGCTTTATTAGTGAAAGTAAGTGCAAGGATATTGAACGGATCTGCTCCCAGATTCAAAAGGTGCGCCACGCGGTAGGTAAGTACACGGGTTTTGCCGGAACCGGCTCCCGCAATTACCATCACCGGACCTTCGACTGCTTCAACTGCCAGTCGCTGTGCATCATTCAACTGGTTTAAAAAATCACCCACAAATAGAATTTTTGAGGGGGTAAAATTAGTGATTATTGACCATGAACAGTTTTGCCAAACCGCAAGGTTTGAAAAAGTTATTCACATGAGCATAGGCAATCATCCTAAAGAGAAAATCACTAACTTATGAAGAATTGGAATGTATTGGAATGGAGGATCGCTCATCCGGAACGAGGGAATGATGGACTGAAGGAATAAAAAATGAAAGAAAATTAGACTATACCTTAAATACAAGGCTTTGCGACTCAAAATCAAGCCCGGCTGAATCGTTAAAAATCACCTTGACATGAGTAGGTGAAAAAGCATGTTTTTGAAGTGCCGTTTTAAAATGAGCAAGATCAAGTTCGCAATTCAGCTTTTCACCGATTTTCAGCAACCTTGGAAATTTAGAGTTGATGGATTCGGACTTCACCTGGTAAATTTGGGTATGAGTTGCATGGCTAAACCGCACGTATGGCGACATTAATTTTAAATTCCTTTTGCCGACGTTTTCTATTTCAACATTAAGCACGGCATCATGCTTTTCATCATCTACAGACTTGAATTTGCAAGATACATTCATTCGCTTTGCCGGACGATAGAAAATTGCGACCAATGCAACAACCAGCAAAACAAATCCAATCAGTATAAGGGCTATGTAAATACTTGAAAGATTATTCATTGTGGTTTATTTTTTTGTTTGAGCCGAAATTAGACAAAATTTTGATACACTTATCCAAAAACTTTCTAACATCGCTATTAACAATTCATTTGGGAGAATTTGAGGAATGATTGCACACCAGCCTGTTAACTTCTGAAACAATTAACTCCAAAACCTTATCTATTTCATCTTGTGTAGTATATTTTCCTGTCGAAAAGCGTATGGTGCCCATTGCATAATCCTCTGGAACATTCATTGATTTCAGCACAGACGAAATTTTAATGTCACCGGTATGACACGCCGCACCAGCCGATGCAGCAATACCTTTTAATTCAGAAAGTAGTGTATTGGCTTCAATTCCACGAAAACTCAAACTCAGGGTGTTGGGTAAAAAATTTACAGGGTGACCGTTCATTCTTACGTTTGGAATGGCTCCCAAAATGCCCTTCAATAAAGCATTCCGCATTTTTAATAAATGTATCTGGTTTTTATCGAGATCACGTTTTGCCAATTCACATGCTTTTCCCAACCCGCTGATCTCTAAAATATTTTCGGTGCCGGCACGACGGTTCATTTCATGGTCAGCGCCATGAATTAGCTTTTCAAGTGTCAAACCTTTCCTGATGTATATTGCGCCGATACCTTTGGGAGCATAGAGTTTATGCCCTGCGATTGACAATAAATCCACCTTCATCGCATTCACATCCACATGTATTTTACCGACCGACTGGGCAGCGTCAGAATGAAAAACAATTTGATGTTTCCGTGCAATTTCGCCTATTTCCTCAATGGGTTCTATGGTTCCCACCTCGTTGTTGGCATGCATCACACTAATTAAAATGGTTTCGGATGTTATTGATTTCAGCACATCCTCCGGGTCAACCCAGCCAAATTTATCTACCGGAAGATAAGTTATTTTGAAGCCATTATCTGCAAGGTATTTGCAAACTTCAATCACAGCCGGATGTTCGATGGATGATGTTATAATATGGTTGCCTTTGTGCTTGTTAGCGAACGCTGTCCCTTTTATTGCAAAGTTATTGGATTCAGTGCCGCCGCTTGTAAATACTATTTCTTCGGGTAAACAACCGATAAGTCCAGCAACATGCGCGCGGGCCTCCCCGACTGCTTTTTTTGTCATAATCCCAAATTCATGGCTGCTCGAAGGATTTCCGAACATTTCATAAAGGAAAGGCATCATTGCTTCAGCTACTTCTTTGTCAACGGGTGTTGTCGCGTTATAATCAAGATAGATGGGGGTCATGAGTTGTTAAATTGATGAATTGTTGAATTGTTGAATTGATGAATTGTTGAATTATGGGTGTCATGATTTTTTGGATTTTTCAATTTCAGTAAAAAAATCAAGCACTCTCACGGCATTTTCATAGGGCATGGCTGTAACAAGGTTCAGCTTAAAAACCTGCGCTTGTTTCCTTAGCGAAACTCCCTTTAAATAAGCATTATCATAATAATCGAGCAACAGGGAAGCAGCCACACCAAAATCACCGTCAGATAAAGCTTCGATGGCCAACCGGGTATTAAGCCCACCCAATCGTTGCGATATCCTTTCGATTGCATTTGTGAGATGAACAACCTTAAAACCGGCATACTCATTCACTAACCGCTCAACCCGCATGCTCTTTTGAACATCAATAAAAAATAAAGGGCTTCTTTTCATTTGCAGAAAAAAGGGTTCAGGAATTCCCACCGTACCTATACCCCTGCTTTCATCCTCCACCCAGATTACCGAATTCAAATCCAGTTTTTGAAGTTCAAAATACAAGTTGTTCTCAAACTGTTCATTTGTAGGCTGTTTCTCCTGACCCAAATCGCCAAAAGCCGAACCTTTGTGACAGGCAATTTTCTCCAAATCCAAAACCTGGGCACCTGACCTGTTCATATAGCTCAGGATTTCTGATTTACCGGAACCTGTATAACCGCCCAGGACAAGCATATTTAGAGGTTCGCCGAGTTTTTGCCTGATAAATGATCGGTACGATTTATAGCCACCTTTCAAAACATTCACGCTGAAGCCGGCAGTTTCAAATAGCCATGCCATTCCGTTGCTTCGCATTCCACCCCGCCAACAATGGATCAATATATCTTTGCCCTGAACCATTTTACGCAAATCCTTTACGAAACCTGCCATCTTGGGACCGACGATCTCTAAACCCAATACCACCGAAGAATCACGCCCGGAATTTTTAAACAGGATTCCGACTTGCTTTCTTTCCTCATCATCGAACAATGGCAGGTTAAAGGATCCCGGAATATGTCCCTGCCTAAACTCCGAAGGCGACCGCACATCAATGATGGGCTGAATTGCGGAATATTCAAGAAATTGATGGGCATTAATATAAATCATAACCTGCATTAAAAGACCATCAAAATTAATATAAAATAACCTTGTTCAGCAATGGTTTTTGAGTAATACCAAAGTAGGAAATTTAAAACCGCCCTTCATGCCAGACTATTTTGAATTTCACTTTGGTATAAGACAAAAAGAGGGTGAGATCAAAAATCCCACCCCCATTCTGATTATGTTATTCTGATAAAAAAATCAGAGAATATTCTTTACCAAAAAATGTATAATACATAATTTGATTGGTATTAAATATTAAACTTAGAAATTTGCTTTTAAAGAAAGTATGAAATTTCTTCCGGGAGCTACCAAGCCGGAACTGTAAGGCCTGTATCGCTGATCGGTCAGATTTTCAAGTCCTGCGCTAATGGATAAATGCTCCATCAGTTGGTACATGGCTTTAAAGTTCAGGGTAAACCACCCGGGCGAATACGGATTCCCATCTTCGTCAATTGCATAGATATAATCTTTTCCCTGCTCTTCCTGAGGCATATCCTTAAAAGGAACTTCGCCACTATACGTGGCATAAAAATCGAGTTTAAGTTTTTGTGCAGCATAAGTAAGGGAGGAAATTCCAAACCAGGGCGCTGCATGTCGCAACGGGCTTGTGGTTCCATCGTCGAGCTCTTCCTCACCTTTCTGGTAATTGAAATGAGATGTTAATCCAAATCCTTCCGGAAGTTTAAGTTCCAGTCCCGCCTGAACACCAAATACAATCGCATTCGACGCATTTTGAATAGCCTGCACCCGGCTCATTTCTCCATCGTACATAATTGAGTCCTGCCCATTTAAGGTAAAATTGCGGCGAACCATTGCATCGTCAAGAAAGGTGTAATATGCAGCTATGTCGAACCGCAAAAAATCCCCAAAAACCTTTGCTATATCTATTTCGGCATTGTAAGCATATTCAGCCTTAAGATCAGGGTTTGGAACGATAACATATCCAGGTTCCGAATCAAATACTTTACCGGCATCATCTACATTGGGTGCGCGGAATCCTGTTGATAAGTTTACGCTGAAAGTCCATTTTTGATTTGGTTTCAGAATTAGCCCAAGACTTCCTGTAATGGCACCATCATTAATTTCCATATTGGCATATGGCAAAGGAAAGAAGGTAGTATCAAAATCTCCATTGAGGTTGTATAGGTTATAACGGGCGCCGGTTTGCAGCGTAATCTTCTCTGTTGGACGGAACAAATAGGTAAAATAAGCCGCAGATGACGACCAGGTTGACATCGGGTAACGTGATGGACCTTCTGCAACCTTGCCTGTTGAAATGTCTTCATTTGTTCCTGTTGAATTTACATCATTGAAAACATACTCCAAACCGTACATAAAACTATGATGGGATGAAATAGCTTTGGTAAAATCAAAATTTCCAGCCAGAACATTGACTTTTTCGACCCTGTGCCTAAGCTCCGTCATATTGAAATCTCTATCGTTACGACTTTCCTCAAAAAACTGATGGGTCAAACGAATGGTAAGTTGATCATAGATTCCTGAATTCATGGTGCTGGTTACCGAAAAGTTATTCATCATCCATTCCTGAGGACCATAATACCATTCAGCCGAACGGGGCAATCCATTCCTGGTTCGCAACAAGCGATCATACCGCGAGTAATTGGAAGTGGTGGAATAGTGAAAGCCATAGTTTATATCCCATTTGTTATTAGGTTTAAACCTGAACTTCTGCATCATATTTACTTGTTCATATCCCGAAGGAACTTGAACAAGGGGATCATCATTCGTTACAACCCTGTCAATACTGTCAACTCGCTGAACATAATTATTCAGTAAATATTCATCCGGTCCGTCAGTACCCATTCTGAGGTCGTCAAAATTAAAGTAGGAGAAACTGGAAACCATAGCAAATTTTTTCCAGCCGACATTGACGTCAAAATGTCCTGTTCTTTCATCATTAGCAGATGAAAAGCGCGAGACGGCGCTTCCCGATAAATCTGATTTTTTATCCAATGACAATTTAGGGGTGAGGGTACTGAAACCCATTACACCACCAATGGCATCGCTTCCATAAATGACTGAACCGGGACCAAAAAGCACTTCGGTTCTTTCGATGGCAAACGGATCGAGTGAAATCACATTTTGTAAGTTTCCGCTTCGAAAGATGGCAGTGTTCATCCTTACCCCATCAACAGTTATCAAAAGCCTGTTGGTCGAAAATCCCCTGATCATAGGGCTGCCTCCACCCTGCTGGCTTTTCTGAATAAAAACCTCGCCTGAAGATGAGAGCAAATCTGCGGCTGTCTGCGGATTTTGCAAGGCTATCTCCTGTACCGAAATAGAGGTAATTTTAGCCGGGATATCACGTGTTGACTGGTTCCATTTTGAGGCTACTACTGTATATTGATCCAACGTAAGGCTGGAAGGATTCAGAAGTACAACGAAATTCATTTTTTCCAGTTCGGAATAACTTGCTGTAAAATTGTTATAACCGATCATCCTGAATTCAATTTTACCTGATCCCTTAAAATCCGTGAGGTCAGCCTGACCATGTGCATTGGTTAAAGCCGATGCCCTGGGACTTTCGCTGAAAAGGGTAACCATTTCAATGGGCTGCTCACTTTCTTTGTCCTTTATGGAAAGAATTTGGGATTGAACATTAATAACCAATACGATAAAAAAGATAATATATAGAATTTTTTTCATCTTGATATTTTTAAAATTATGAATTATACTAAACTATTTTTCAATAACTTGATCAAAAAATCCATAACCGGTTATTTTTATTTAAAAAAAACCAATTACATAAATTAATAAAATGAATACTGCTTAAAATGATTCAGGAGGAGGGGTAAGCTTATTAGGAATATATGAATCGTAATCAGGCATGAACGAGCTGAAAACAATTTCGCGAGTATTGTTTGCTATAAGAAATTCATTCTTTACAAGGAAAAAATCTTTGACTGAATTTTTAAAAAAATGATTTTCAGTCTTCTGATTTTTGTCATTGTCGGCGAAATTATGGTTTACATGTTTTTCCAATTGCACAAGCAGGTGTTTTTCTTTCTTGTCGGGAAAACAGTAATAATAAATCTTACCATTTTCTCCACCAAAAGTCATAACTATATCATAAAGATCACCTTTAAAGCTGAATTCATTTTGCTTCAGCCACCGGATGGACTGAAGTTCATTTTTGTCGAACGACAAGACCGTCAGAGAACCGGAGGTAATGTTTTGATTAATTATGTGGGTAAGTTCATTTTTGATTTTCTGCTGGCGCAAAAGAAAAACAGGGTAATAACCGATTATGTTAAACAAGAATATTGTCAGAAATAATATTGCGCCTGCTTTTCGCACTGTATCGTATTAAGGCTGCAAATTTATAAAAAACATAATACCTGGCTTTTTTAATGTCAGGAAAATCAAAAGCAAATTTTTCGAAGTATGTTGAATAAAAAATAATTACAACCAAACTTTTATTAAATTTCAAGGTTTAATAATAGGCGTATTAATAATTATGGTTGAAATAAAGACGATTATGAAAAATATATTCTCCCAGTGTTTGTTTTTTTTAGTGTTTTCAGCAAGCGGGATTTACGGCCAGGACCTTATGAATGGCTTTTCAGAAGATCATCATGATGAATTCCTTTGCAACCATCATTTAAAGCAATTCGAATTATCAAATAACAAATCCATTATCAATCCCAATCCACTTGTTTTTGATTATGATGTGAAATTCTATAAACTCGATCTGGAGGCAAACAACTTAAACAATCAGTTCGGTGGAAATGCAACAATAACCGCTGAAGTAGTCATTCCACAAATGAATGTTTTTTCAATTGAGCTTAGCAATAAACTTCAGGTTGACAGCGCATTTATAAATGGAATTAAATACACCTATAACCACACTTCGAATAATATTTCCATTAACCTTCCGGCGCCTTTAGCTCAGGGTTCAGTTTTTAGCTTCAAATTATTCTATCATACTCCCGCCAATTATACCTCTGCATATTATAGTTCAACCATGCATACGTCTTATGGAAATTTTCATGTTTCGCAAACCTTATCAGAACCCTATTTCGCCCATGAGTTTATGCCTTGTAAGCAGGAACTGGAAGATAAAGCTGATTCTGTTCATATTTTTGTGACTACCGATTCGAGCCTGAGAGTGGCAGGACCGGGCTTGTTGACAAAAGTAAGTTTACCCGCAGGCAAAGTCAGGCATGAGTGGAGGACATACCAAAAAACCGCTTATTATCTTATTTTCTTTGCAGTTTCAGATTATAAAGAATACAATATTTACGCTAAACCATCCAACCTGCCGGGGGATTCTGTGCTCATCCAGAATTTTGTATTTGACTATCCGGGTTGCCTTGAATCAAATAAAACAGCGATTGATAATACCGACAATATGATCGAATTGCTCTCTGACCTGTATTCTGTGTACCCGTTTCATGAAGAAAAATATGGTCATTACCTTTGGTTCCCTTCCGCTTTTTCGGGTATGGAACATATAACCATGAGCGGAATGCGATATTTTAACACCTACCTTATTTCGCATGAATTGGGTCATTCATGGTTCGGCGATAATGTTACCTGTGCCACCTGGTCGGATATCTGGATTAATGAAGGATTTGCTACCTACACAGAGTATCTTGTCAATCAGTACCTTATTTCACAAGCGAGCGCCGATGGAATTATGCTGTCGTATATGAACAATGTAATGACATTACCGGACGGTTCAGTATACGTTCCGCCCAACGAAACCAATAATGTCGGCAGGGTTTTCAACAGCCGGCTGACTTACAGAAAAGGATCGACCCTGGTACACATGATCCGTTTTGAGATGAATAATGATGCTGTCTTTTTCTCTGCGATCCAGAGTTTCCAGCAATTGTATCAGGGCAGCCTGGCTACCGGTCTTGATTTTAAAGCAGTTTGCGAAGATGTTTCCGGTATTGACTTTACCGATTTCTTTAATCAATGGTATTTCGGCGAAGGATTTCCTACTTTTTCAGCTATTTGGTCGCAGGAAGAAGATACGGTGTATCTTAATTCCATTCAAACAACTTCCACTTCCATAACTCCGTTGTTCAAAACGCCGGTGGAATTTAAACTGACTTATAACGGTGGCAGCCAAACTATAAGACTTTATCAATTGACCAACGATACTACTTTCAAAATAATAATTCCTCACCAGGTAACCGGAATATCAGTTGATCCTCAAAATTGGATACTTAACCAGGCCGGCACCATTACCCATCGGAAAAACATTAGTCTGAAGGCATTTCTCGAAGGTCCATTTGATGAATTAACAGGTCAAATGTCGAATGGCATTCAGCCCAATCAATTTCCATTGAACCAGCCCTTCAGTCAACCTCCCTGGAATTATTCCGGTAATGAGACCTTAACGGCTTATGATGCAAATATAACCGATTGGGTATTGATCGAAATACGGGATGCCGCTTCAGCAACGCTTGCAAACGGATCAACCATTATTCACCGGCAGGCGGGCCTTCTGTTAAACAATGGAAAAATCATCCGACCCGATGGCTCAGATAAACTTACTTTCGACAATAATATTCTTCAACAACCATTTGCAATAATAAATCAGCGAAACCATCTTAGCATTATGTCAGCCTTACCACTTATTTATAACAAAGGTCTATATTCTTATGATTTTTCTACTAATGCTGCACAAACCCACGGTGGAACTTCAGGGATCAAAGAAATCGCTTCAGGTGTTTGGGGAATGATTGCCGGTGATGCTGATGCAAATGGGACTATCCAGACAGAAGATAAATCCATTACCTGGAACATGAGTGCCGGAAACCCGGGATACCTTTCTGCTGACCTGAATCTTGACGGGCAGGCAGATAATAGGGACAAAAATGATTTCTGGCTCCCTAATCTTGGAAAAGGAACCCAGGTTCCCCAATAATTCTGTATTTCTTACCACGCATTTTTTATAAATTTACATTCAGACCTGAAAACCGGATTTCCAGAATGAAATTATTCAGCGTTACTCCATAGTGTCGTTCAATATCTTTCATTACTTTTGAAAATGTTAACGGACAAGTTTTTCGTTCAAAAAATATTAATTTCAATTTTTACAAAATGTACAGACTATTCATTGTTTTGTTTTGCTTTTTAGTGTCATGCAGTGGTGATAAAAGTGCTTTTATTGTAAAAGATTTCAATCCCTATTCAAATTTTACAGGAACATCTGACACCCTGCTTATGCAAATGGATTTGAGTGATGCAATTGTAAATGGAATAACGATTCCTTCAGCAAATGCACCTGATGATCAAAAATATTTCAGATTTTCGTTTTTGATACAAAACACCTCCGGTAATCCTGAGATGTTTTACTACAAAATCTATTACCAAAACGAGTCATATAAATTTCAGGAATTCATTGATCAAAAAAGTAAAAGAGTATACGACAAGCGGTCATCACATAATTTTTATGGGAGTTGGGAAAACAGCGCTGATGAATTTCACAAGACGGAATTGATCCCTGCTGATGATCAATTTTATGAAATAACCGATTCGTTTCGTATTGTTGGGAACCCGAGGGAAGAAGCGAAATACTTTGGTTCGGAAACATCCAATTTTATTCTTACTACTTCCGAAATTAATAATACAGTTGATAGAATAAAGTCATCTGAGGAATGGCTAAAACAAATTCAGGACAAAGCCATCAGGAACAATTTGCCGGTGGAGGAGCAATTGAAACTTGATGCTATCTGGATATTGAATAATGACAGATTAAGCGGTCAGGTAAACAACAGATGGAAGCGAAATCCAAGAACAGGCATTTACAGTTTTTTACTGGTTGTTGCAGATGAAAATCAATTGAATAAAATCCCGATATCTCTACAAAATATTGGCTTAAAGGATACGGTCGAGATGGACTTCCTGAATCCATATTTTTACTTTCATTCTTCCCTAAAGGCAAACAGCGATGTTTATTTTGAACAATCAAAAAAAGTATTAAAAACAAAAGCCAGGCTGGATGTTTTAAAAGGAATATATGTTGATCCTTTTAAGTTTGGTGAAAGTGTCGAAAATTCTGAACATTTCAATGAACTGTGCGGAAACAGCTCTGGGTTATTTCAGGAAGCCCAATATGAGCAGTTCTTCCATTACATTAATAAAAACTTTAAGTTGAGGAATATACCCATCGTTTATGATGTAGTAAAGGATAATTATTCTTCCGAACTTTATAATGCATACAAAGCAAAGTTTGAAAACGACGGACTTCTTGAAGATTATTATGCCAATACAAAGGAACCTGGAAAGACAATTGGAGTTGATACTGAAATGCAAGCTATAGTAATTAATAATCCTGGAAATAAAAACACAGACCAACCCGTAAAGGAAAATGTGGGAGTAAATACAAGGATTGGCTTCACCTACGGTAAATACAGGGCTAAGATTAAATTTCCCGAATTGCTCAGTGCTGATTATGTATGGAACGGAGTAACCTGTGCATTTTGGTTGTTGTATCAGGATGCGGCGGATTGGAACAACCGCTGTGAGTGCGTTGGTTCAGGTTACATTCCCAAAGGCGAAGAGGGAAAGTCGGAAATCAGAACACCCTTTAGCACCTACACCGAAATTGATATCGAGATTGTGAAAACCTCAAAATATTGGCCCAATACATCCTATGGAACGGAGGAATTTCCTGCAGAAAATCCTGCTGTCAATGATCATCTGATCGTCGCCTGCACCAACTGGGACCTGGCATGCAGAGAACCCGCCAATTTTCATGCAGGCGTTAAAAGCATAGAATACAATGGTTCAACTTTTGACTTGCACAGGTGGGATGATTGGTATAAAGCATTAACATCAAAATATTCCGACCACCAAAACAATGTTGTCAGTGATTTTATTTATTACGAAATTGATTGGCAACCTGATAGAATTATCTGGAGAATCGGAAAATCAAAAGATGACATGAAAGTTATCGGGTATATGGATAGCTCTGTAACAAAAATACCCGATAATCAAATGATTGCTGTGATAACCCAGGAATTTCATGACGCAACCTGGTGGCCCCTATCGCCATGGAAACAGAACTTTATTCCTTATCCTGAAAATGATATTACGGGTTACATTTATGAAATTGAAATTGAATGAAAGATATCTTCAGAAAATAATAAAGACTTGCTAATTTGGAGGATGAATAACTAAAGGTTTAACAAAAATTCCATCGTATCCACTCCGTCAGCATAATCCCATAAATCTGGCTTTTGCGCACTACCAAGTGAGATCGTGCCGGTAACATCCTTTCTGATGACTAACAATGCACTGAATCTCACTCTTTGCCAATCCAAGCCGGTTATTCAGGTTTTTTAAGTTTTCATATTCCTCATAAAATAATACTGCCGGAGGCGAAGCAAAGCCAATATCCTCCTTGATTAACAGAAATCCATTATCAAAATGCTTCACGCTATTGATCAGGTAAATGGATTTGTAATATTCATAATTATTGAAGTACTTGTTATGATCAGCAACGTATTTATAATTTTCAATAGCCTTAAAAAACCCCTCAAATGAATAGGCTTTTGGAACAAAAACTTTTGAAATACTCCTGCAGCCCAAACCAAAGTACATAAAGATATCCTCTCCAAGCAAACTGAGTTCTGCTTCCGTTTCTTCACCGGTAAGTAATGCAACACCATTTCTGTTCATTCGAATAATGTGAGGTACATTCCTGAAATAGTATTCAAAGTATCGTGAAGTATTGTTGCTGCCTGTAGCAATTACAGCATCAAAGTTTGAAAGTTTGTCTTCGCAATAGATGATCTGACTTGCAAATTCCGGTTCTATTTCAATCAATTTTGATGCAATGGCCGGCAATAAGCGGTTATCATCCGACGAAAGCCTTGCCACAATTTTATGTCCCGACAACATTACGCATAAAAAATCGTGAAAACCAACCAAAGGAATGTTTCCAGCCATCACCACTCCTACCCTTTTCTCATTTCTATCCTGTTCAAGTTTTGGAGTATATAATTTCACCCACCGGATCAGACTTTCCGGCGTAAGACTTTTTCCAATATTAAGTATCGCATATCGAACATGATCAGGTGCAAACCAGGGATTGTAATTTGTACTTTCGTTGATCAGGTTGGTTAAATTCAGGTTGCCGGTTTTTTGGTCAGGAATGCAAGCTTCCCTCAGGAATTCACCCAGTTTTGCAAAAGCATTGATCCTTTTTTCAAGTTGTATCATAAATCAAATTCTATTAAAAGAATAAAAATAAGCGATTCAAAGTTATTCTTTTCGGTTCAATCTCCTGGTTCGAAAGCAAAAATTCTTTATTTTCATTCATTAACGCCCGATAAAGATGAAATAATAGGCTTGAGATTCTTCACTTCACTTCGTTCCGTTCAGAATGACAAAGTGTTTTAATTTACGAAGGGGGCTTGCAGGCGGCTAAGCCGCCTGCAAGCCCCCTTCCCCCAAAACATCTACAACTTCATTGTCATTCTGAGCGTTAGTGAAGAATCTCAAAGTTAAATCGGATAACAACGATTTTCATTCAAGAAAAATCGGATAAAAAATAAAATTCTGTTTTGTTATACTATTAACAAGAAAATTTTACTTTTGCTTCCGTCCTTGCGGGGACGGATTAATGAATAGGAAACAATTAAAACTTTATAAGTATGAAAAAACATAATTTTTACGCAGGACCTTCCATACTGCCTCAATTTACTATCGAAAACACTGCCAACGCAGTAAAAGATTTTGCCGGAACCGGATTATCTATTCTTGAAATATCACACCGGAGCAAGGAATTCATTGCGGTAATGGACGAAGCCATCGCATTGTTCAAAGAACTATTAAATATCCCTGAAGGGTATTCTGTTCTATTCCTTGGAGGAGGTGCAAGTCTTCAGTTTGCAATGGTGCCATTCAATCTGTTCAACAAAAAAGCCGCTTATCTTTCGACCGGGGTATGGGCAAAAAAGGCCATTAAAGAAGCCAAGATATTTGGTGAAGTAAATGTTGTAGCATCATCCGAAGACAAAAACTTCAGTTACATCCCCAAAAACTTTACCATTCCAACTGATGTAGATTATTTCCACATCACTACCAACAATACCATTTACGGAACGGAAATTAGACATGATATGGATAGCCCCGTTCCACTGGTTGCCGATATGTCGTCCGACATTTTCAGCCGTCCGGTTGATATTTCCAAATACGCACTGATCTATGGAGGCGCGCAGAAAAACCTTGCCCCTTCAGGAGTCACTTTTGTAATTGTTAAAAATGATATTTTGGGTAAAGTTGAGCGTAACATCCCAACCATGCTGAAATACCAAACGCACATTGAAGGTGAATCAATGTTCAACACCCCACCATGCCTTCCCGTATTTTCGGCACTTCAAACATTGAAATGGCTGAAAGCAAAAGGCGGTATTGCTGTTATGGAAAAGATGAACATCGAGAAAGCAAATATCCTTTACGACGAAATTGACCGGAACAAACTGTTTGTGGGTACTGTTGCAAAAGAAGACCGCTCGCTGATGAACATTTGTTTTGTGATGAAAGAAGAATACAAACAATTTGAAGATGAGTTCGGTAAATTCGCATCCGGCAAAGGAATGATTGGATTGAAAGGACATCGCTCCGTTGGCGGTTTTCGGGCTTCGACATACAATGCACTCCCAAAAGAAAGCGTAGAAGCATTGGTAGCTGTTATGAAGGAATTTGAATCCATGAAATCATAACCAGATTCCCTGAACTAACAACAGAGAATAAAGACCAGTGAACCGGTTACAGAGAACGTTAAACTGATCTATAAAGAATAAATAGAACTAAAGAGGCTAACAATTAATAAAACATCATTATGAAAAAAGTACTTGTAGCAACAGATAAACCCTTTGCAACCGTTGCGGTTGATGGAATAAGAAAAGTAGTTGAAGGCGCCGGATATGAGTTAAAGCTCCTCGAAAAATATACCGACCAGGCTGATTTTGTTAAAGCCGTGGAAGACGCTGATGCCGTTATCATAAGAAGTGATAAAGCGACCAAAGAAGTGATAG
Organism: uncultured Bacteroidales bacterium; assembly: GCA_963840975.1. Lineage (GTDB taxonomy): Bacteria > Bacteroidota > Bacteroidia > Bacteroidales > JAADJA01 > JAADJA01. Next base: position 139,747 of record CAWJBC010000009.1, read on the forward strand.
AAGCAGGGAAAAATTTGAAAATAATTGTAAGAGCAGGCGCCGGTTACGACAACATTGACCTTGCTGCAGCAACTTCCCGAAATGTCGTTGCCATGAATACTCCCGGACAAAATTCAAATGCTGTGGCGGAACTTGCTATCGGAATGATGGTTTATATAGCTCGGAATCTTTTCAACGGCAGTTCAGGAACGGAACTTAAAGGAAAAAAAATCGGAATCCATGCGTATGGCAACGTCGGTCAAATCGTTGGTGAACTGGCGAAAGGATTTGGAATGCAGGTTTATGCCTACGATCCTTTTATACCGGCTGAAACAATTGAAAAACATGGAGTAAAAGCAGTGAAATCAGTTGAGGAACTCTATTCAACATGTCAGTACATTTCCCTTCATATTCCTGCAAATGAAAAAACAAAAAAATCAATCAATTTTGAACTTCTTTCCAAAATGCCAAAAGGAGCTATCCTTGTGAATACAGCAAGAAAAGAAGTGATTGACGAAGCAGGACTTTTGAAAGTGTTTGCTGAGAGAAGCGACTTCAGGTACGTTTCGGATATTGAACCCGATTGTAAAAATGATGTGGCTGACAATTATGCAGGAAGATTTTTCTTTACGCCTAAAAAAATGGGCGCTCAAACTTCAGAAGCAAATATCAACGCAGGTATTGCAGCAGCAAAACAGATTGTAGCATTTCTCGAAAAAGGAGATACAACATTCAAGGTGAATTAAATTACAGTGGATAAAAACAGTTTTACAGCTTCCTTTTGTCACCTTTAAGCTGACAGAAGCGGTAACAGGATTATATTTTGAGGTTATTAATTTCTAAATTCACTTACTATGGAGAACGATTTTACTAAAAGTGTTTCTTTTTTCAGGTTCGAAGACCTGCGGGTTTATCACAAGGCGCTCGAATACATTGATTGGGTTTCGAGTACTACCCAAATGATTTCTGACAGCCAAATTAATGGTACTGCTCACAAGTTTAATTTAGCCGCTCAATCCATCGCATTTTATATTGCCGAAGGATCTTCCAGAAACAAAAACCAGTTTGTATATTATTTAAAACTTGCAAAAAGTTCACTTAGGGAATGCGTCGTTTTGACATCTGTTCTCGAAAAACAAGGCGGTATGACTGAATCAATGGTTGAATATTCAAGGAATCAACTCATCGAATTAACAAAAATGATTGGAGCATTGATCGGTTCATTGCAAAAGGCAAATAGAAAATATGCCGAAAACAACCCTGCTCAGGAACATGAAAATGAACTTGAATTTGTTGACCAATACAGTGTAAGAAAATATTAATTCAAAAGAGAAATAAATATTAAATGGCAGTATTAAAAGCTTTTAAAGGAATACGCCCGCCGGTTAAAATAGCCGATAAGGTTGCCTCAAGACCCTACGATGTCTTAAATTCGGATGAGGCAAGAGAGGAGGCAAAGAATAACGAATTTTCCCTCCTCCATATCATCAAGCCCGAAATTGATTTAGAACCAACCGTTGATGTTCATGCACCGGAAGTTTATTTGAAGGCAAAGAAAAATTTTGAACTTTTTCAGAAAAAAGGCTGGCTGGTTCAGGATGAAGGTGAGTTCCTGTACGTTTACGGACAAACCATGTGGGGAAAAACGCAGTATGGAATTGTGGGTTGCGCATCCGTTGATGATTATCTGAATAACATCATTAAGAAACATGAACTAACCCGTCCGGATAAGGAAGAGGACAGGATGAAGCATGTAAGGATCAACAATGCCAACCTTGAACCTGTATTCTTTTCGTATCCTGCAGTAAAAGAGATTGACGATATAGTCAAAAATTTTATTTTGCACAACGTTCCTGAGTATGATTTTGTAGCTGATGATGGAATAGGCCACCATTTCTGGGTAATTAAAGACAAGGGCATTATAATGAGCCTTATCGAACTATTTGATCAGATTCCTTTTACCTATGTTGCCGATGGTCATCACCGTACAGCCGCTGCAGCGCTGGTTGGTAAAGAAAAAAGGGAACAAAATCCCAAACATAGCGGGAAGGAAGAATACAACTTTTTCCTCGCCGTTCATTTTCCTGATAACCAGCTTACAATTATTGATTATAACCGAGTAGTCAAGGACCTAAATGGATTGACTTCCGGAGAATTCTTAACAAAATTGAAACAAGATTTTGAAGTCACGGAAAAAGGTTCCGAAATTTACAAGCCTGAAAAACTTCACAATTTCAGTATGTATTTGGATGGAAAATGGTATTCAATGACTGCTAAACCAGGGACATATAATGATAACGACCCGATAGGCGTCCTTGATGTTACTATCCTTTCAAAGCACGTTCTCGATAATGTTTTGGGAATAAAAGACCTCCGCACATCCCAACGAATTGATTTCGTTGGAGGCATCCGTGGATTAAGTGAATTATGCAAGAGGGTTGACAGCAAAGAAATGACAATCGCCTTCGCTCTTTATCCTGTTTCGATGAAACAATTGATTGACATTGCCGATAGCGGAAATATCATGCCTCCCAAAACAACCTGGTTTGAACCCAAATTAAGAAGCGGATTGGTTGTCCATAAATTGGACTAAATATTAAACTTATAATTTTTATAAAGGAGCTTAGGCTCCTTTTTTTGTTTTCATATTATACCAAAGTGAAATTCAAAACCGCTCTTCATGCCAGAGTATTTTGAATTTCACTTCGGTATTATTCATTTCTCACAGATAAAATTAACTATTTAATCGGTTGCTAAAATTACAGATGTAACTATAATTTATTAGAATTTCCATTTGTAACCTTATTATTTACTTAATCATTCAATATGCTGCAATACAGATATATAAATCAAATGTTTACAATTGTTTATTATTGCCTTATTAACCAGTAATACTTGACATCCTCACACATGCCAATATTAGTTGAAAAACACAACCAAATATATTTTCAGCAACTCTTTCTCAGTTATTTAAACTATCTATTTAAAGTGTTAATTCAAAATAATTACAAAAGATTATGTTAGGTAATGGTGACTTTACGGTCTTTCTGAATTGCCTGCTATTGCAATAGATAATATAATAACCAAACATCAAAAAAAATTCTGTATATGTAATTAATTTGATATACATTTGTAATATCAATTGTAGTGGTAGTAGATTTAATTCACAATTGTCATTTGTAAACTTTGCCTCATTAAATATTCGTAACAATTGTTATTTGTAAATAGTATAAAACATCACTTATTTTCATTCATTTAACGATTTGAACATGATCAGTAGAATACAACTTATTTTAAAAACGAAGAACATCTCCCCTTCCCAGTTTGCTGACCAAATTCAGGTTCAGCGTTCGGGAGTATCACACATCTTATCGGGCAGAAACAATCCCAGTCTTGATTTCATTTTAAAGATTTTAAAGACCTATCCTGAAATTGATGCTGATTGGTTATTGTTTGGAAAAGGGCAAATGATTTCCCTGCCTGACAAACAAACACCATCTATTAAAGTTACGACTGAGCCACCTGCTAAACCGAAACAACCCGATCTTTTTGCTCAGCAGGATCCTTCCCCACCCAAACCTTTGGCTAAAGAGGAGATTATAATCCCTGCAGCAATTCCACCATCAGCTACAAAGATTGTTGAAAAGGTTATTGAAAGAGTTAAGGAGGAGGTTAATGAAAAAATTGAAAAAATTGTTGTTTTCTACGATAGCAATACTTTTAAGGAATATAAACCCAAATAATGCCTGCACAGGCAATTCATCAATTCCTTCCGACAATTATTGATTATTTGTTTAATTGATTACATTTGGGCATTAAATACGACGTTATTTAAAACTTACAAATATGAAAAGACCCTTGGTTTACCCCAAATCATCGGAGGGTGATGCTGAACTTCAGAAGTTGATCGAGTTTTATAATGAAACTTTGGGATTCTGCCCTAACAGTGTAAAAACCATGCACATAAGACCCAGAATTGCAATGGCATTTATCGAAATGAACAAAGCTGTAATGGAAAACAAAGGAAGCCTCACTAGTGCAATAAAGAGATTTATTGGTTATGTTAGCAGCAATGCGGCAGGATGCAGGTATTGCCAGGCACACACGATCAGAGCGGCAGAAAGGTATGGTGCATCGGAAGAACAATTGCAAAACATCTGGGAATACAGGACGCATCCCTCCTTTTCTGATGCTGAACGGGTTGCACTTGATTTTGCCATTGCAAGTTCGACCGTTCCAAATGGAGTAACGGATGAGATTGCGGAGAATTTAAGGAAATTCTGGGATGATGGTGAAATAGTTGAAATGTTAGGCGTGATAGCTCTATTCGGTTATTTAAACAGATGGAACGATTCCATGGGGACTGAAATGGAAGCTGGTGCAATTGAATCAGGGAACAAATTACTAAAGCACAAAGGCTGGATGATAGGAAAGCATCAATATTGAGGCCACTCCGAAAAGCCAAAAAAGGGAGAATGCCACGAAAACTCTAAATCACGAAAACCCACAAAAGACGGAAAATCAATAAACTAATTTTAGTGAAATTTAGTGCTTTTGTGCTTTAGTGGCAAAAAATTACTTTTCGGAGTGGACTCAAATTAATGTTCGATGGTGTGAACATATAATGTTTCAATAATATCCAGCAGGCTTTTATTTACCAACCAAAGTATGGATTTCATCTTAGCAGGATCAGTTTTGTTGAACTTATCACGCGGAGAATGGTAATCTTCATGGTACCCTGAGAAAAAAGTTATAACAGGTATATTTCGGGAGGCAAACGGGGCATAATCGCTACCACCCTCACCGGATGCATCCCAAAGATCAAGATCGAAAGGTTTTGGCAACATATTATTATTTTGCCGGACAATTTCCCTTAAATCATTATTACCCTTAGGAATCCCGATACTCAATTGCTGATGAGCGGTATCTGTGTCGGCGCTTCTCGAAATCATATCTGCGTTGATATTAACCAAAGTATTCCGGTTATCAGCCTGGGTATGCATTACAAAATAATTGCTACCCAGCATTCCTTTTTCCTCAGCCGACCATGAAGCAAAAACAATATTGCATGGAGGATGAATTTTGGAATGACACCAAACTTCAGCAATGGATAAAAGCCCTGCCACACCTGACGCATTGTCATCGGCCCCGGGATAAATTATTCCATTACGCATGCCCAAATGATCATAATGAGCACCAATAACGATATTTCTTGTTGTGTCCTTACCTTTAATGAATCCCAGCACATTTCTCACCTTTAGTATATCTGTCCTGACCTTAACCGTAAAACCTGCCGATTTATTCTTGAAAGGAAATGATGAGGTCATTAATTTTTCAGCAGCTTTGAATTCAGCATCCATTAAATTCAGCTCCGTTCCTTCAAAAAGTTTTTCAGTAGCAATCAAACCAAGCCGAAACAGAGGGATTGACGGATTATTTTTGTTACCTGGAAGCATACAAAAGTCCTCCTCATAAGCAGGCTCATTTTCTTTTTCTGAATTTATTGCGGAATCTACAACCGGCAGATCAATTTGTTTATTTGCAAAAGGACTGCTATAATTGCCGGAGGTTAATTCCAAAACAGCAATGGCGCCCCTTTTCATTGCCTCATTTTTCTTGGTTTCAATGCCGGCATATTCCTTCTCAAACGACTTACCCAGCTTCCGATATGCTAACGATGCTGTATCCTGATGCCCGGGGAAGCCTTTCATGATAACGACAATCTTACCTTTCACATTCAGCCCTTTGTAATCATCATATCCTCTGCCGGGTGTGCTGATCCCATAACCGATAAACACCAGTGGAGCTTCGCTTTCAAGAGAATTGGTACCAGCATCTACAGTAAAGTCAATGGAATAATTGAAATGAAAGGCTAATCGTGAGTCGCCAGTTTTAGTGATCAGTGATAGTGCAGCTTCATCAGTTTTGTACCTGATAATGTCAAATTCCTGAAAATAACTGCGTGAAGATTTCTCCTCAGAATGCCCCGCAGACAAAATATCACCGTATGGCTGTAATCCGTTTAATTGCATCATCGAAGCAATATAATCAGCTGCCATATAACTTCCCTTTGAGCCGGCTTCGCGACCTTCCATCCAGTCAGATGAAAGAAATGACATGATGGGAACAAAATCGCTGACACCAAACTCCTCTGTTTGCGTTTGTTGACTTTGCGGGAAAAGCAATCCTGATGTTAACAGGAATACTAAAACAAGTAAGAATCGGTTGATTACCATTGAATTTTTTTGTCTGATTAAATGTTATTTCATTTTTATTGAGGTCGCTTGGGTATCAACCGGAGAATTGGAAAAGCTTTTCCCGGTTCGATCAAATATTTAAAATCGCTGTAAGTTGCCAATCCGAGCATTGATTGTGGCTCCAGAGCCTGAATAATCATATTGGCTTTTAACTGAGCCACTGGAATAAAAAAATAGTCATCAGGCGAAATGGATTCATAAATTTCTTTGACTTCAACAATGGCATTCACTATTTTATCACCTTCAAAATCAATCGAATCAATTTTGCTTATGAAATACTGTTCAATGACAGTTTCATTTGAAAAATAAAACTCCTCATGAATTATTCCCTGCAAATTCAACCAATCCACAACTTCCTTCAAATCACGGGGAATTAAATATCCCCTGGGTCTTGTTACCGTCTTGAGCGATTTTACTATTGGGCGATAATTATCGGTAATAACCATCGAATCAGATTTAGAGTACAGGGCATAAACCGGCAGGGTCAGTTTTTCATTATTTTCGGCATGTTCCATTTGCACAGAAACCAATTCTCCGCACTTTTCTGAAACAAAATTCTCCCTTTCAATAGTAACAAGATTTTTTATTTTCTTTTTTTGATGATAAACAAATTTGAGCAAACACAACATACCGGTCATTTGCCCTTCAGCCCTGTGCTTGATGTTTTGCACAAAATTATCTTCACCGTTCATTCCTTCCTGGATAAAGGACAAGGTATTTTGTATTCCAAAACTTTGCCTTCCATCATTAATATCAAAGGTACTATGCCTGAGGTAATTTTCGGACGGCGGACCGCCGGGACAGTATTCCATTGAAGAATAATTGTGGTCATTCAAATATTTTAAGGCAAAAGGTATGTATTTATTGTTGGACAAATTTCTGATCTTTTCCGAAACATTGATGTTGGTTGTTGCGCCAAGGGTAACATCTGCGTTCTTCCTGTAGCCATACTTCATCCAACTTTCATCGTAGGGGTAATATTCGTGAACATCCATTGCAACTTCAAAAAGATATTGATCGAAAAGCCAGTGTAATGCTCTTGTTTCAGGTTCGGTCAGTATCAAGTGATTCCGGTTCAGATCAACATCATTTCCATTGCGTCTCTGATTTTTTTCTGAGCCATCCGGATTTACCTGTGGAATCAATACCAAATCAATCCTGTCGAATAAATACCTGTATTCAGTTCTGGTCAGGATTTCGGCAAGTAAAAGTACCCCTTCTTTGCCTGATTGCTCGTTGCCATGTTGTTGAGCAAATATGAGCACTTTGACCTTTGTCTTATCCTTCCCAAACCCGGATGTAGAAAAATTTAATGAATAAATGTTCCTGCCTTCAACTGATTTACCAATGGTTTCAACTTTTACCAAATCTGAATTTTGGTCAAGCAAATAGACGAATTTCGACAATTCGTCATAAGAAGTTACCTTTTTATAATTATTTTTTTCTAAAGGAGTTATTAGTTCCTGCCCAAAAAGCGAACCTGCGAAGAAAAGAAAACCAAGAAACAGAATCTTCATCATACTTTCGGCATCAGTTGTCCCATTGCCATTACCATGTTGATATTAAACGCGGTATCCATCAATACCAGATCAGCATCAAATCCCGGCACAATACGCCCTTTGCCGGCCAGTTTCAGAATTTCGGCAGGATTTGAAGTTGCAACTTGTAGGGCAATTTCCAGCGGAATTCCGTCATTCAAAACAGCTTCCTTAATCTCTCTTAATATAGAAGAAGGCAAGCCCATCTCTATTTTTATCAACCTTCCCGTTTCCGGATCAAATCCAGGTAAAGACCCACAGGCATCCGATGTAAAAGTGATATGGCTCAGCGGAACACCAGCAGCCAGTAATTGTTTCAATGCGATGGAAGGTTTTACTTCTTCATCCTGATAGTAAGGGTAGGAACTTGTGGTGATATCAACATAACCCTTTTTCCCATACTCAAGTGCATCCTCGAAGATATAACTGTTTCGATTGCAATGGGTAGGGATAAACTGTTTGTACCCAATCTGACTCTGAGCCACAACTTCGTGTATGGGTCGAAAAGGGTCCATTGCATCGCCCATGTGCATATTTACTATTCCGGCTTTGCCACCTATCATTCCGGCTACCCTTGCCTGAGCAGCAATACGCGCTAATTCGGCAATAGATGGAACGGAAGAACGATGGTCGGAGATGGCAACTTCGCCCACACCCAAAATCTCCTCAAAAAGTGCAATATCTTTCATGATATCGCCTGAAATAGAAGGCGGAGGAACCTGGTAAGCTCCCGTGTACATCCAGGCGGAAACACCCTGAGCCTTTAAGGTTTTTACTTTCATCAGAACACTTTCAACACTTCGTGTTATCCCGTCGGTGCCAAGGCAACCAATGACAGTGGTAACGCCCCCTTCGAGCATCATACTCAGTTGTAGTTCAGGCATACGGGTCGAAGGGCCTCCTTCGCCTCCACCACCGGTAATATGGACATGCGAATCAATCAGTCCGGGGATAAGCCATTGATCAGTACATTCAATTGTCTGAACCTCAACACCGATTGGAGAACTGATCGTATCAGCGACGGAGAGAATGGTTTTTCCGCCGGTCAATACATCCATTTTACCAATAAGTTGAGGCGCATAAACGGTTGCATTTTTAAACAGGGTCAGCATAATTTTTTAAGTTAAGTTAGCAAAGTTGGTAAAAATTATTCATTTAGATTGTGAAAGCATATTTTTTTTAATTTCGCTCGGCAAATATTAATTATTCTTTTGTATAAATGAGAAAGTTGCGGTTACTTGGTTTGGGATGGTTTCTATGTTTCTGCTTAGAGGCTATTGGTCAGGATTTCCCTTCAGGTAACCTGGTTATTGCAGGCGGTGGACTTGATGATAAAAATGCCAGCGTTTACAACCAATTGATCGCCCTGGCAGGAGGAAAGGAAAATGCCATTTTTGCAGTAATTCCTTCTGCCAGCGGGGTTGCTGTTCAATCGTTTGTGAGTTTTAAAAAGACATTAATTTCCTATGGCGTAAATCCTGCAAACATTCGGCTTATCCCGATAGCCATGATTGATGATGACAGCACAACCGATGTAAATGAAGCTACATGGTGCAATAATGGTGATAATATTCAATTGGCAGATGTGATCAGGAAGTGCTCGGCAGTTTGGTTTACCGGAGGAGATCAGATGCGTACGACAAAGATTCTGTTCAAACCGGATGGCGCTAAAACCAGGGTACTCGAAGCTGTTTGGGAAGTATATAATGCGGGTGGAGTTGTCGGCGGATCAAGTGCCGGTGCAGCCATCATGAGTGAAGCAATGATCGGAGGCGGGAACAGCCTGGGCGCACTTACGCATGGTGCAATATTGGATTACCAGGGAGATGATTTCCCGGAAGGTGATGGCGTTTTGTTGACAAAGGGTTTGGGATTCTTTCCATTTGGAATCGTGGATCAGCACTTCGATCAAAGAGGGCGCATCGGACGGCTTATTGTAGCACTGCTGAATGAAAAGTACCGGTTTAATATGGGTTTTGGTGTGGACGAAAACACGGCGCTCATTTATGATGGCAAACAAAAAATGTTAAAAGTTGCCGGTGCTTCAGGTGTAACGTTCATAAACACATCAGAAGTAATTTACTCAAAAAGCCAAGATCTTCCGAATATTGAAAATCTGATCGTAAGCCGGTTGGAAGATGGGGATTCCTATGATTTAGCAACCGGAACAATTATTCCGGCAGAAGGAAAAAAGCCTACCATCAGAAATGAATATTACAACATTGAAAATCCGGGACAGGCAGGAATCTTATCAGGATATTCGTCCGAATTCCGCGACCTGCTTACGGTGAACCTTATGGATAACAAAGGAACTGACAATGTTCAGAATTTAAGTTTTTACGATCAAAAGAACGGCTTCCAGGTAACCCTGAGTAAAACTAAAGATAGTGAGGGATTTTATACTGATCAGCCCGATGGAGAGGATCATTATACCATAACAAACGTAAGAATGGACATAACTCCCGTTCAGGTTACTGTGATTCCAAGGAAACAATGATTATTTACCAAACCTTATAAGTATGAGAAAACTTTATGTTTTAATTTTAGTACTGACAATGTTCGCCGGAGCATTGAAAGCACAGGACATTCCCATCAGCGGACAGGTAACCGGGGCGACAGATAAACAATCCATTCCGGGTGTTACAATTATGGTGAAAGGCAACACAACAACAGGAACAACCACTGACATCAATGGAAATTATACAATACAGGCGCCATCAAATGGTCTGCTTGTATTTTCCTATATTGGAATGGAGACACAGGAAATTGCTGTAAACGGGCGCAAAGAAATCAATGTGGAAATGGCTTATGAAAATATTGACCTGGGTGAGTTTGTTGTTATGGGCTACAGCACAGAAAGTAAAAAGCTGATCTCCGGCTCGGTTGGATTGGTAAATGAAGATCAAATCAAGAATGTGCCTCTCCGCACAGTTGATGGAGTTCTCCAGGGTAAGGCTGCCGGACTTAACATTTTCCAGAATTCCGGCACACCGGGTGGACAGTCAACCGTTACACTCAGGGGCGGAAGCTCTATCCTTGCAAGCAATTCTCCTCTTTTTGTTGTTGATGGAATACCGGTCATTACAGGTGAGTATGGACAAGGTAGTTTCAGCGGGCAGGAAATCAATGCACTTTCTGACCTTAATCCCAACGATATCGAAACGGTAACTGTCCTGAAAGATGCTTCAGCTACCGCTATTTATGGTGCCAGGGCATCAAATGGGGTTATTCTTATTACTACTAAAAAAGGATCACTACGAAAAACAAGTGTTAATTTCAACACCAGTTATGGATGGCAAACCATGCCTAACGAAAGATTGCTTGATTTAATGAATGCTGAACAATGGAATGAATACAAAGGTACCAACGTTCAAGGTATTGATACTGACTGGATGAGTGAGATATTGCAAGTGGGGCCGACTTCAAATACTGAACTTTCGGTGAGTAGTGGCGGCGAAAAGACAAGATTTTTCCTCTCAGGAAATTATTACAGAAATACTGGTGTGGTTATAGGTACCGATTATTACCGATACAGTGGTATGATGAATGTAGATCATAACCTTTTAAAAAATCTAAAAGTGGGGGGAGGCGTTTCCCTCTCATATTCCAAAAATGCCCGTGTTGAAGGAGATCAAACCCTTAACGGTCCGCTACCTAACGCAATGTCAATCCCCGCTATTTACCCTGTTTACAACCCTGATGGCACCTACAATGAAGATGGACCCTATGCCAATCCGGTTGCCATTGCAAAAGAAGCAGTTAACAATGCTTATACTAACCGTACCACCGGGAATGTTTTCCTTGAGTACAAATTCCTTGATCATTTTACCTTCACATCAAAATGGGGTGCTGATATTTATAACCTGCGTGAACATAGTTACGATCCTGTCACCACCCTTCAGGGTGCACGATACAATGGACTCGGTGTTGAAGGCACCAGCTATGTCAGCAATCTTGTATCGAATAATGTGCTGCAATATCTTACAACCATAAAAGGAAAACACAATATAGATGCGTTATTTGGTTACAGTTTCGAAAAGTACGCTAAAAGGACCACCTACATTGAAGGCATTGATTTTCCAAATGAAGATTTCCAGTATCTTATTTCTGCGGGAACCATTCGGTATGCTGATGCTACTGCGCTTGATCGCGGATTAAATTCATGGTTTGGACAGTTTAAATACAATTATAACTTTAAATATATTTTCACTTTGACAGGCCGTGCCGATGGTTCTTCAAAGTTCGGCACCAATAATCGCTACGGGTTTTTCCCGGCAGCATCTGTTGCATGGCGAATGTCGGAAGAATCTTTTCTTAAAGATGTCAATACAATTACTGACCTCAAGATCAGAGCTAGCTTCGGACTTACGGGTAACGATGGGATTCCTGATTATGCCTATTTGGGACTTTATGGTGGGGGATACAATTACGGTGGGAACTCTGGTATTGCCCCTACCCAACTGCCCAATCCCGACCTGAAATGGGAAACGACCCGGCAAACCGGCTTGGGATTTGACATCGGATTATTCAAAGACAGGATTATTCTGAACACTGATCTTTATTATAACCATACAAGCGATCTTCTGCTCAACAGACCAATTCCCTCTTCAACAGGTTATTATGGAATATATTCCAACATCGGTGAACTGGAAAACAAAGGGATTGAATTTTTACTGAATACTGTGAATATTGACAGAAAATTTAAGTGGACTTCATCTCTCAATTTTGCAGCTAACCAGAATAAAGTACTTAGGTTATACAACGATCAGCCCTTAGACGACTTTGGTAGGGGCGGCAACCGTGTTGAGGTCGGAGAACCGATCGGTATTTTTTACGGACTCAATTGCCTCGGAGTTGATCCGACTACGGGTAACCTCGTTTATGAAGATTTAAACGGGGACGGAATCATTACATCCGACGACCGGATGAAGACAGGCGATCCAAACCCTGATTTTACATTGGGGTTTACAAATACTTTTAGTTATAAATCATTTGATCTTTCAATTTTCCTTTATTCTATGTACGGAAATGATGTCTTTAACGGGACTTTCATTTACCTTGAATCCGGAACCGGCGAAGACCAGCAGACAACAACCATGATTGATAGATGGAAAAATCCGGGTGATGTTACCGATGTTCCAAGGGTCGGCGATCCGTATAAATCATCTCGGTTCATTGAGGACGGCTCCTTCCTGAGAATCAAAAACGTAACTTTGGGATACAACTTTAGTAAAGAATTGATCAAAAAGATTGGCTTGAAAACAGCCAGGTTTTATGTTACAGGTCAGAATCTTTTCACTTTTACCGTTTATAAAGGCATGGACCCGGAAGTTAATTACTACGGGGGATCAAGCAATATTATCCTGGGTACTGACTTCTTTACTTACCCTCAGATACGAACTGTTATGTTAGGTTTAAATCTTGGTTTTTAACAAATAACAATATAAAATCATGAAAAATATATTCATCCTATCTTTTATCGCTTTAATAGCTTTTACGTCCTGCTCTGACTTGCTGGATGTTGAACCAACTGATGCCGTTTCCACAGACCAGGCTATCAATGATAAAATTGGTGTTGACCGTGCCATTACTGGCTCATACAATGCCTTGCAGGCTGTCGGGTCTTATGGCAGAAACCAGATACTGGTCAGCGATCTGCCTGCTGATAACCTCAGGTGGTCGGGAACGACACAGGAATATTCTCAAATAGACCTGAATGTTATAGCAGCCGATAACGGAACGGTTGAAGGAATATGGGCTGCTAATTACGATGGGATCAACCGGGTTAACAATGTGCTGTCACGAATTCCCGATATCACTGACTTGAGCGATGAAGAACGCAATATGTACCAGGGAGAAGCCCTGTTCCTGAGGGCTTTGTTTCATTTCAATCTGGTTGGCTTTTTTGGAGGAGTACCCATAAAAACGGAACCCACCCTCGACCTGAACCATATTGACCAGGCACGTAATAGCATTGAAGAGGTCTACCAGCAGGTAATTGCCGATTTGATCAGTGCCGAAGAATTGCTTCCTGCAACCATGCCTGTTGGTCATGCATCAGCGTTCACTGCTGCGGCAATGTTGGCAAAAGTCTATCTTTCACAATTCCAACTTACGGGTAATTCATCTTATGCTTATCTGGCGGTGGCAAGCGCTGATAAAGTTATCAACGAAGGCGGTTACAGCTTGATGGAAACTTATGCAGACCTTTTCATACCCGACCCTAATTCGGAGTCCATATTTGAGGTTGTTTATGATGCCCAGAACAGCAACCGTCTGGCACAATACTTTTTCCCCCGCAGTCTTACGGGCCGATATGAAGTGGCGCCTACCGACGAATTAATTCAGAGCTATGAGGAGGGCGATACCAGGTTGGACACATCCATTGCAATTGATGTTGAAAATAATCCTTATGGAATAAAGTATACTGATATCACAGCAGGCACTGATCGTGTTTATGTTCTCAGGCTTGCCGAAATGTATCTGGTTCGTGCCGAAGCCAGGGCTTATTCAAATGGAGACATAGAGTTGATTAAATCTGATCTTGATGTCATCAGGAGCCGGGCCGGATTACCCGCAACCACTGCTGATGATTACCCTTCCCTTAAACTCGCCATCGAAAATGAACGCCGGCATGAATTAGCTTTTGAAGGGCAGCGATGGGAAGATTTAGTGCGGACTGGAAGAGCGACAACTATTTTGGGTATTGATGAGAATTATACCTTGTTCCCGATTCCACTAAGTGAAGTACAAACCAATAATCTGATGACTCAAAATCCAGGATATTAATGCACCAAATTTAGCACTAAAACTAAAAGATATGAAGACATATAAAATCTCACTGTTATTTTCAATCTTCGCAATTCTGTCAATAGCTGGATGCGATAAAAACGAGTTGGGAAATCCGCCAGCAAGCACAATTGCTGACTTCTCTTACACCGTCAGCAATCAAGGATATGCTCCATGCGAAGTTGCGTTTACCAACCATTCGCTTAATGCAAACGGGTATTTTTGGAATTTTGGAAATGGTCAGACGTCCGTAGAAGAAAATCCGGTTGTACAGTTTGAAATACCTGGATTGTATACCGTAACCCTCACCTGTACCGCTGTAAATGATGTCTACTATAATAAAACAGTCAAATCCCAGGTGATCAACATCAAGGATCCGCTTGCCGGGCTTTCTCAGGTTTTGTATTATACCACCCGCAACAATGAAGGCGGCGGAGGGCACATGGTAATCCTCACCGATGAGGCGCCTCTGGTCCAGGATTTTGATTTTGTGGAACTTTCCCGTCCTTATGGAATCGCAGCCGATACTATTAACCGAAAGGTTTTCATCACCGATTACAGCCTCGGTTATATTTATAGTTTCTCAGCCGAAGGAAAAGATCCTGTCAAAATTTTGGATATTACAGTTCCCGGACAGGAATTAGTTGATTACCCCGAAGGTATCTTCTGCTGGGAAAATAAAATTTATTGGGGACGGCCGGGTGGCATTTACCGCTCCAACGCTGATGGCACAAGCCCCGAAGAGTTTATTCCGATGACTACAACTTCAGCCCCTGAATACCCCATTGATATGCAATATGATTTTAATTCGGAAAAAATTTACTTTGTCAACGACAGATATGACTATTCCGGTGGGTTGTTTTCGGTTAATCTGGATGGAACAGGACTGACAACAATTTTACCCGATATTGACGGAACAGCCATTGAAGTTGATACTATTTCGAATAAAATTTATTTCTGCGCTTATGAAGTTGCAGGCTCCGCTGTTACTGAGAATGGGGTCTACATGTGCAATACAGACGGAACCGATCTCGTAAAGATTGGGGATTTCGGCTTAAAGGCAACCTGGGGTATGGCGATTGACTATACCCGGAGCAAGCTTTTCTGGGGTTATAAAATTTCCAATTCCGAACCCGACGGTAAGATCATCCGGGCAAACCTCGATGGTTCGGCACAGGAAGACTGGCTCAACGGTATCTGTCCCCATGCAATGCAAATCGTCTGGATTAAATTGTGATCGCGGTTAAATCTTTTACAGTCTGCTAACGGTAGATTCCTTAATACGGAAGGTATTTTGGCTATCACGTGAAAATAAAAAACTTCCCACAATTCCGGTTTCCTGAAATTGCGGGAAGTTTCATAAAGCAAGTACGAAGGACTGCTATTTTCCTTTAAATATTTTCATCGTCTGAACCCTACCTTCCTGACTGAGGGTGCAGAAATATAAGCCATCAGTGAGATTCTGTGCATTGAATTGAACGCTGTATTTGCCAGCTTTTTGAGCAGAATTTACAAGTTCCGCTACTTCCCTGCCGGTGGCATCGTATATCTTTAAACTAACAAATCCACTTTCCGGTAATTCATAACTGATGTCGGTATAAACATTAAATGGATTGGGATAGTTTTGCTCAAGGATTAATTCATTTCTGTTGCCAGGGGTTTCGACCACAGCGGTGATGAGTTCCTGGTATTTTTCTACTGCAGTCGTAATGTTGCTTAACATCGTTTCTTCATTGGCGCCCAGAGCAAAAGCATAATAAACATCAACTGACTGACCGGAGTTGAGTGCGATGGCAGCCTGCGAAGTAATTGTAACCGGGCCATCTGCCGTATTGGAAACATATTCTGGCTGAAGTGATCCATAATTCATCCAGTCCCAATATTCCTCATCCACCTGATATTCATCATACCATTCGAAGGAGTACAATGAAGTAAGTGGATCGGAAAGTAATTTTATTCCCATATTCACCTGGTCATCCCTGTGGAAGCGGATCACCCCTGCTTCACTGTTATAGGTAACAGCATCGAATCCGTATTCCTGGTTCAGTTCAGGAATGATGTCAAGGCCTATCAGTGCATCAATGGCGCTTGTTTCATCATTCTCTACATTGAACTTCACAACAGTATAACTTCCGTTGGTCCAGCCGTAAGCATTCAGTTTAACAATGACATCTGGAGGAAGGTTGGAATATGTATTGTCGTACGCCCCATAGATTTCGAAATCACTCATTTGGGGATTTTCAACCAGTACAGTTGGATCCAGTTCTTCCGCATCGTTGGTATAATCAAAGACAGCGGTAGCTGAAGTTCCGACCAGTATCGAGGCACGCTGCAGGTGCCTGGTGGCATCAGGAGTAAACAGCCGGATACGGCCATAGGCATTCACATCAACATCCAAAGCACCCGTACTAAATGTTGCCTGGGAATAACTTCCAGTAATAAATGAAATTGCTGCAAGGAAAAGTAAAAGTTTTTTCATATTTTTTAAATTTAAAGTTAGTAATCCTAAATAGCCCACTTATTAACCATCAATATCCAAAAATCAAATCCGGATTTTGATTCAGTAAAATTAAACAGAAAATATAATATTACTCAATTTAAAGTAATTTAATTTATCCGACAAATTAATTTGAGTAAATTTAGATTTGACAAAACTATTCCTTTATCCATTGGATAACAGAAAAGTAATTAGCCTGCATTATTCACAAATATTAAACTCAGGACTAAAGTCCTTTATGTGTATATGTTTGTCAAACTCCAGACTTAATTCTGGGGTTAAAAAGAATCCAGTTCTGATGCGCTTTAGCCCTATTTTATGAATTAAACAGGTTAGAATTAAGAAGAAGGTATACTTAAAATCTTTCCAATTTTGCGAAGAAGAAATCGCCCTCAATGTTAGCATTTTCATCGCTGTCGGAACCATGAACGGCATTGGCTTCAAGACTAGTACCATACAGTGCCCGGATGGTTCCCGGTGCAGCATTGGCAGGATTGGTAGCGCCAATGAATTCGCGGTAAGCCTGCACTGCATTTTCCTTTTCGAGGATGGCAGCTACAATCGGACCCGACGACATGGATTGTACAAGGCTGTCATAGAAAGGTCTTTCCTTGTGTACTTCATAAAATTTCTGAGCCTGCTCAACTGAAAGTTTGGTATATTTCATGGCTGCGATCCTGAACCCTCCTTCGGCTATCTTAGCCAAAATGGGTCCGATAAAACCTTTCTGTACAGCCAATGGTTTGATCATCGTAAGTGTAATTTTCCCTGACATAGTTTAAATATATTGTTGTAAGTAAAGGCGGCAAAATTAAAACTATTTTATAAATTTGCGCTTTTTATAAATTAATCTTTTCTCTACTTGGATATTTTAGATTTTTCTTCAATTGACGAACTTTTCAAAGTTCCCTGCAGGATACTTTTAACCTCCCACACTAACCCCGACGGAGACGCTATGGGTTCAAGCCTGGCTGTTTTCCTTTATTTTAAAAACCTTGGACACGATGTGAAAGTGGTAGTTCCAAATCCATTCCCCGACTACCTTGCTTGGATGGCTGGTAGCAATGAAGTTTTGATTTACGAAAAAGATAAAGAAGCATGTGACCGTCAATTTGAAACTTCTGAGATCATTTTTTCGCTCGATTATAATCATCCCAACCGGTTGGGTGATGCTGAAAACGCTTTCAATCAGGCGAAAGCCATCAAAATATTGATTGATCACCATGTGCAGCCTAAAAGTGATGCTTATGATTTTGTTTTTTCAACCACAATAACATCATCCACTTCCGAGCTAATTTATGACTTCATTCATCAATTGCATCCTGAAAAACTGACCCAGGAAGTTGCAGAATGCATCTACGTCGGCATTGTGACCGATACAGGCTCATTCAACTATGCATGTAATTCAGAAAAGACATTCAGAATAGTGGCAGAATTATATAAAACCGGTATGGATGGTGTAAAGATAAACCGACTGGTTTACAGCACATTTTCAGAAAGCAGGCTCCGGTTGCTTGGTTTTGCCCTGAGCGAAAAGCTCAAGGTAATTCCTAAATATGCAACTGCTTATATTTCGTTAACCCGCGAAGAACTTGAACGTTACCATTACCAGGTTGGAGATACCGAAGACGTTGTGAATTATGCACTTTCGATTAAAGGAATTCGTTTTGCAGCTATGTTCATGGAAAGGGATAAAAAAATAAGGGTATCGTTGAGGTCGGTGGGAGATTTTTCTGTCAACCTGATTGCCCGTGAACATTTCGATGGTGGCGGGCATAAAAATGCTGCCGGCGGAGATTCTTATATTTCGATGGAAAAAACCCTTGAGAAATTTGAACGTCTCCTACCCTCTTACCAAAACGAACTGATTAAAAAGTAAGACAAACATGCCCGTGCAAGCATACAAAGTATTGATTTTAATTAGCATTCTTATATTCGTTTTGTTGGCATGCAACTCACCTGATGAGCCGGTAAATAAATCAGGGAATAAAAATATAGAAGAATCGCTGGTAGAAGCCAATAAACAATTTGTGAAATCAGAAGACAGGCAAATTGAAGATTTTATTGCCCGTTATGCCTGGACGATGACCAAAACTGGAACCGGATTAAGGTATATGATCTATCAAAAAGGATCAGGTAAACCCGTTGAAACGGGAAACAAGGTAACGATCAAATACACCGTTGGTTTGCTTAATGGTGAACCATGCTATTCATCCGCCGAAACAGGAAATAAGGAATTCGTTGCCGGACAGGGAGGAGTTGAAGCGGGACTTGAGGAAGGAATTTTATTTTTGAAAAAAGGTGACCGAGCAAAATTTATTTTACCTTCGCACCTCGGTTTCGGGCTGGTGGGCGATGGAAATAAAATTCCCGCAAAAGCAACACTGGTCTACGATATAGAAATTATTGATTTAAAATAAAAAACTAAAAAAATGAAAATTACAAGAATTGCAAAAGGATTTTTCTTTTCGGCTGCGGCTGTTTTAATGTTAATGGGTTGTGATCAAATGGGCGGATCAAAAAAATCAGCGACCCTTTCCAACGAGCTTGATAGTGTTAGTTATGCCATCGGTATTGACATCGCTTCCAATCTGAAAAAAAGTGGATTTGAAGAAATTAATTCAGAAGCTATCTCCAAAGGCTTTACTGATATTTTTGCAGGCACAGAGCCTGCTATTGACCCTGCTATTGCCAACAAGTATGTAATGGATTATTTCAATAAAATGAGAACCAAGAAAGGTGAAAAGAACATGAAAGATGCTGAAACCTTTCTAAAGGAAAATGGAGCAAAAGATGGTGTTGTTACGACGGCAAGCGGTTTACAATATAAAATTATCCAGGAAGGAACAGGCCCGATACCCACCGAAACCGACATGGTAAAGGTTTATTATAAAGGTACCTTAGCTGACGGAAGAGAATTTGATGGCACAACCGAAGGAAATCCTGCGCAATTCAGGGTGAATGGTGTGATACGCGGATGGACAGAGGCTATCATGCTCATGCCGGTTGGTTCAAAATGGACATTGTACGTTCATCCTGATCTGGCTTATGGAGCCAACCCAAGACAGGGCGGTATTATTGAAGCCAATCACTTACTCATTTTTGACCTTGAATTATTAGAGATCGTTAAACAGCAATAAAACTTCAATCCATGAATTTACACGAATATCAGGGAAAAATACTTTTAAAAAACTTCGGCGTGCCGGTTCCCCTTGGTTTCGTTGCATTTTCGCCGGATGAAGCTGTTGATGCAGCAAGAACTATTCAAAAGGAAACCCAGTCGGATAAATGGGCAGTAAAAGCCCAAATCCATGCCGGCGGCCGCGGTAAAGGCGGAGGTGTTAAAATTGCAAAAACCCTTGAGGAAGTGTTGTATTATGCTGACGACATAATCGGGATGCAACTCATTACTCCTCAAACCGGACCCGAAGGCAAAAAGGTACAAAAGGTATTGGTTGAGCAAAACATTTACTACAAAGGTGAATCCGATATCAGAGAATTTTATATGTCCATTTTGCTGAACCGGCAAAGCGGAAGAAACATGATACTATATTCACCCAGAGGCGGAATGAATATCGAAGAGGTGGCAGAAAATTCTCCAGAAGCATTGTTTACCGAAGAAATCAGCCCTGTTGTTGGACTTCAGGCATTCCAGGCAAGAAAAATCGCCTTCAACCTTGGATTGGAAGGAATGGCACTCAAAGAGATGGTCAGCTTTATCCTGACCTTGTACAAGGCATACATTGGTGTAGATGCTTCTTTGTTTGAGATCAATCCGGTCATTAAAGCCGCAGATAACAGAGTTTATGCAGCAGATGCCAAGGTGGTTATTGATAATAATTCCCTCTTCCGTCATCCCGACATTCTTGAGTTCAGGGACTTTAACGAAGAAGACCCCAACGAAGTAGAAGCAAGCCGGTTCAACCTGAGTTATGTTAAACTCTCAGGGAATGTCGGTTGCATGGTAAATGGCGCCGGGCTTGCAATGGCAACCATGGACATCATCAAATTGTCGGGTGGCGATCCGGCCAACTTCCTTGATGTTGGCGGCTCAGCAGATTCTAAAAGGGTTGAGGAAGCATTTAGGATCATTTTGAAAGATGCCAATGTTAAAGCTATTCTCGTCAATATTTTTGGCGGTATTGTGCGCTGCGACAGCGTCGCTACTGGCGTTGTTGATGCCTGCAAAAGAATTGGAACCATTCATATTCCCATCATTGTCCGATTGCAGGGAACCAATGCAGAAGAAGGCAAGAAGATAATAGATGAATCGGGATTAAAAGTTCATTCTGCCATTTTATTGACCGAGGCAGCTGAAAAAGTGAGGGAAGTCCTGGCTTGAGATGCTGATATTCAATATTAAGAAATAGTTTTGAAATGAGAAAGCTGGCTTTGGTCAGCTTTTTTTTTAATTGTCTTTTTCGACTCGTTAGGGTTAGGGAATTATGATATTGAGAGATTGGGGATGAATCTTTACATGCAATTTTTTTTTCATCTTTAACGGCTCGCCATCAAGGTTCACCCATCTTTTCCTTCGTGTTTTCACAACCAGTTCTTTGGCTTTGATAATCTCAAACTGCCTTGAGATGTCAATTTTTTTCCAGTATAGCAAACTGGCTAACAGTGGTATTTCGATCATGAGCGGCTTTTTCATAATAATCACATCCAGCAACCCATCATCTGCCGAAGCTGCAGGTGCAATGGATGCGCCATAACCAAACTGGTCGGAATTGGCAAATGATATAAAAAGTGCCCTGCGTTTCAGAACTTCACCGTTGATCTCGATCGTATATTTCCGGGGACGATAATTAATATATTCTTCGGTTACAACCTTCAGGTAGGTAAAGAAACCCCGGCGTTTATTTTTGGCATATTCACGTGCAACAATTCCATCAAAACCAATGCCTGCAATGCTTACAAAAAATTCATTATTGATTGAACCGGTATCAATTTTCAGAATTTTGCTCTGGTTGATGATTTCAATCGCTTTCTTATAACTCAATGGAATTTTCAGGTAATGAGCCAGCCCGTTTCCCGAACCTGCCGGGATAATTCCAAGAACGACTTTTTTATCCGTTAGTGTCTTTGCGATTTCATTCACTGAACCATCACCGCCCACAGCAACAATTACATCCACTCCTTCAGCCACTCTTCTGTTACAAATATCAATTGCATGACCCGGTCCTTCCGTAAATTCAATGGAGTATACAAATTGGGACTTATCCAGATAGGCTTCAATAGCCTGAACAACCTTATCTTTACTGAAAACGCCAGATACCGGATTGATGATAAAAACTACTCTTTTCTTGATCCTCACATTTATTTTATTTAAGGGTAAGTTTATTGTTCAAAACCCTGTCATCAAATTGTTGTTTTATCGCTTTTGTTAAAGTATTCATCTCATGTTGGATAGTGTCGTGCAAGTCTATTATATTATGTTTCAACAAACTGTCGGTTTGAAGATGGTAAAAGGCGATGTCCTTTTCGCCATTAAATTTCAAAACATACCCATTCTGAATAAGTTGATATATGCCTGAAAGATAAGAGATCGCAAAATGGCGGGCATTGAGATCAAAAACACTCTCTCCAAAAGCAATGAATTCGCTATCGTACCCTAAATAATCGAGTATGCTTGGCACGATATCGGTTTGTTGCACTGTTTGTGTTTGAAACTTGTTCCAATCTTTTTCAGCCTGATAAAAAATGATGGGAATGCTATATTTGCCTGCCGAAGTCCTGTAAAAAGGTTGATATCCCTGGTAGGTATGATCGGCAGTCAATATAAATAAGGTACTATCGAACCAACTGTAACCGGAAACCGTTTGAAAAAATTGCTTCAACGCATAATCGGCATAACCAATGCTTTCGTGGATGTCAAGTTCTCCTTTTGGAAATTTTCCGGAATATCTATCCGGCACTTTGTAAGGATGGTGTGAGGAAAGGGTAAAAATGGCTGACAATAAAGGCTTGTTCATTTCATCCATCTTCTGGGCTGTAAACTGAAGAAATTCTTCATCAAAGATTCCCCACTTTCCATCAAAATCATTATCGTTGTTGTACTCGCTACGACCAAAGTAGTTATTAAATCCAACAATTTTAGTGTAAGATTCAAAACCCATAGTACCATTTGTTCCTCCATGAAAAAATGCTGTGCTGTAACCTTTTGATTTCAACAGGCTTGCTATGGAGCTAATCTTATTGCCAGCATAAGGCGAAGTGATGAAAGGCCCCATCATCAATGAAGGAATACCTGAAAGTATGGCTGGAATACCATCTATGGATTTTTCACCATTGGCATATCCTTTAAAAACAAGGCTTTTTCGCATAAGAGAATCTAAAAATGGAGTATATCCCTTATATTTTCCACCACCATAATCCGGGTTTAGCAGAGCACTGTGTTCAGCAGTAAAGCTTTCGAGTATGACGATGACGACATTTAAGTTTTTAAATTCTTCTATCTGGTGGTGATAAGATTTAACAGGAGTAAAAATGCTATCCAGTTCATGCTGGTCGGTAAAATACTTTACCGGATGAATGGCTTTTCCATCCTTGGTTTTGAGAATTGTAAATGGAGAATTTAAAAGTATCGGGAAATATTCAGGTATGGTGTATTCTCCGGCATTGATAATGTTTACCGGTCTGTATTGAATTCCTCCCCTGACAGCGATAATTGATAAAAGCAGGATGACAGCGAATTTCAAAGTATCGTAAAGGTACCTTTTTAAAGAATAAATATTTGACGGTTTTTTTTCAACTTGTATCTTTTGAGTTGTCCAAATCAAAGCGACAATAAATATGATCCAAAGGACAAATACATACCAGAAATCTCTAATAAACAGAGGGATGAGAGATCCAACTTCATCTCCTGCTTCGGTGAGATAAGAAAAAATGTCAATTGTCATTCGTTTCTGAGAAAAACGAAAGTAAATCACATCAATGAGATTGATCGCCATAGCCACCGAATTGGAAATATAAAAAATGATATTCAGAATGGCTTGATACCAACCGGAAAACCTCAGACTAAGCGGTACGGCATTGAAAAAGATCAGCGGAATATTAAAAATGACAAGGGTAAACAGATCGAAACGTAAGCCTGCAAAAAAAACAAACATCAGGTGCGTAAAACTGATTCCTGAAAAGAGGGATGGGTTTAATAAATAGATCAGTATCCGCGAAAGAAACAGCAGTGCAAGCGCAATTGTAAGTTTAAGAAACAATGCAATGTAAATGTTACCACGAAACCAGGTGGAATGCCACATAGACGTTTGGGAGAGCATCCGGTTTATTTACAATACATTACATGAACAATTCGGGTGGCTGTAGTCATATTCCCGGCTTTATCCTGTACAGTAAAAACCACATTGTATTCACCGGGGATAGTGACGTCTACATCAATCTCAATGTTAATATTTGCTGTAATGTCGCCATCCTCATCGTCGAGGGCAGTAGCTCCGGGATCAACGTAGGGAGGATGGTCGGGTTCTATAATGCAATATGTGATGGGGTTATTCCCTAAAATTGTTAAAACCGGCGGAGTATTGTCCTTTTTACAGGATCCAAAGCCTATTCCCAAGAGGATGAGAAGAATAGATCCACAATGCAACTTTCTGATCATGGTGTTAATTTTTTTTGACAAAACTAATGATTTCATGCTAAAATTTAATGGGTCCAGCGAATTGAAATAAAAAAGCTGAATCCCGAAAACGAAATTCAGCCTCCATTTAGTATTTAAAAACTTCACTTATTGGCGCTTATAATGTTACCTGACCCGCTAATATCAGTAGTAATCTGGGGATAGCCAACATAATAGACATTACCGCTTCCCGAAATTCGGACATCAAGCAAATTGGAAACATTTACTTCTGAGTTTCCCGAACCACTTACATTGACATAGGTAACCGAAGTTGGAAAATTAAAAGCCCTAACACTTCCCGATCCGCTGATGCGAATACGATGTTCGTAGCTGCTGCCCGCAAGGTAAATTTCACCCGAACCTGAAATTTCGCTGTCTGTCATTTGGGAAATGGTATTGAAACTGATGTTGCCTGAACCGCTGATCTTCAAATAAACATTGGTTGAGTCGGGAAAAGTGTTAGCCGTATTCACCGATCCTGAACCGCTAATGGTTATATAATCAATGAATGGTGAAGAAATATATATCGTAACTCCAGCGTGGTTTTTAACATTATTAAAATAAGAAATGTCCCAGAATCCCTCCGATGTTACATACATTTTGATGTTGCTGATAATATTCTGTTGTCCCTCAATCCTTATTTCGTCGGTTTCGTTGTGGCTTAAAACAACATTGGCATCAATATTTAAACTGACGGCGGATACAGTAGGAAGCGTGAAAGTTTGTTCAACGATTGGACCCTGCCCTTTGATTGCGCTTGTATCTTTATCACACGAAACCATTACAGAACCAAGTAGAAGAACTGTTGCCTGAATAATAATTGTTCTGATTTTCATTGTTGTAAAATTTTTAATTTATTAGCCTAACGACAGAAAAAAAAACGGAGGGTTGCAATTTCTGGTTATCAAAATTTAAAACAAATCATTTTACCATTTCATTGCAATAAACTCTTATACACAAATCGAAGTTCAATGAGGGGAATGGGGATTCTTCTCCGCATTCGTACCAGGTATTTTGCCAGCGCTGAAAATCAGGATTGACCCAACACTTTTTCGAGGTTATATGTGGATTGGAATATCCTTTGATTTTACTCTCGACAGGCATCGGCATTGTATCAGATGGATGTTTATAACTCATCATCACATAAAAATCGTCGTCTTTCATTACCTTCACCGGAACTTCCAGGTCAAGGGTATAGTAACCGGCAAAACGGCAAAGAACCGGTTTCGTCGAGGCTAACAACCCTTCAAGTTTTCCCTCCACCGGATCAAACCTGTCATAAATTTCAGAATGGATTGTTACGCCAGCGGAATTAAGGTGAGTTGCGATTTTGGCAATTTCGATATTCTGATCCGCCACAAACTTGACCAATCCATAACAAACTGTATCCCTGAATCCATAAGAATGAAACGATCCAAGGGTATCATAATAATAGATTTTAGCATCCTTATTATATGGGACCCAATTATTCCAAATGGCATTGTACTCAAGAATGTTCGGATCCTGAAAAGGAATATAAAAAAAGCCGTTATCTCCATAATTTACACCCAGGCTGTTCTGGGCAATCCACACACCAATTCCTTCTCTGGTTTTTAGGGTATCATTCCATCCGGCTAACAAAACGGCATGGTTTATTTTATGGGTATTCGTATAATATATGTTAGTTAAGGTATCAATGTTATTTTTATGGTGATACATCATGGAATATACCGCACCAAATTCCATGATCGCCCTCTTAACCAATTTCATATCGTTGGGCAGGTATCTTGCATCTGTTATGGTTTGAACAGTTGCAGGCGAACCTATAAATGAAGAGTCATTTTCAGGTGATTTAATCAATGGGCCCGATCCCCTTGTAAAATATGCGGTAGCCATGTAATGATTCCCGTTGTTACTGCGCTCTGGAACAAAACCACTAAATAATTTCAGATTAATGTCTGATAATATTTCATTGCCATAGCCAAACGTTCTCCAAACCGATTCGACAGATCCAATGGCTGCACTCGCCCAGCAGCCGCCGTTGGGTTGGGCTTTTACCTGTCCCAGCCTGTCTGAATGTCGAAGGTCAAAATATTTTGGTAACACATTCTTTATCATTATCAGGCTGTCGAAATCAGGGATGGGATGGCGCTTTTCGGGCTGCTGTGCATGACTCAGGAAGATCAACACAAAAAATATAATCGTTAAAAATAAAATCTTCATTGTTGGCATTATCATAAAACAAAAATATCCGAAAATTGTCAAACTTAGGCTATTCTTTTATCCTATTAGCGTTTAGCATTGTTATCCAAAACGTTAACCACTTTTCCCGACTTATCAACATACCTTATAGCAGCGTCCTTTTTATCTATTTTTGTCCATTCTGACTTCAAAAAAAACAGTAAATTTTACCTGACAATGATAATTTATCGAAATATAATTTTAGAACCTGCTTCAGGATGAATCTTATCACCACAATGGAAAGATGAACCTTTGAACTTTGAACCTTGAACAGTAACTATGCCTGAATTCACACATCTCCATGTCCACACACAGTACTCCATACTGGATGGTGCTGCCAATATTGAAACTATAATCAAAAAGACAAAGGAGGCAGGGATGAAGGCGCTCGCGATAACTGATCATGGTAATATGTTTGGAGTTATTAAGTTTTGTAATGAAGCGAAAAAGCAGGGCATAAAACCGATCATTGGGTGCGAGGTATATGTTGCAAGAGAAGGAAGAACAATAAAAGAAAAGACACGGGGTAAGCATTATCACCATTTGATTTTGCTTGCAAAAAATCTGACCGGATACCACAACCTTTCAAAACTGATTTCTTTGGGTTACCTCGAAGGGTTTTATTATAAACCCAGAGTTGACAAAGAAATACTCGAAAAATACAATGAAGGGATAATTGCATCGTCTGCCTGCCTGGGTGGCGAAGTCCCGCAGGCTTTTCTGACCCATGGCGAAGAAAAGGCGCAGGAAGCCATTGATTGGTTTAAGCAAGTTTATAAGGACGATTTTTACCTTGAATTACAAAACCATGGACTTGCCGAGCAAAAAACGGTGAATATTGCTCTGAGGAAACTTGCAGATAAGAACGGAATCAAAGTAATAGCAACCAATGATGTCCATTACGTGAATAAGGAAGATTTCAGCGCCCATGATATACTTGTCAGGCTGAATACCGGGACAGATATTAATGATGTTAAGGAAAGTCTCAAATATACCGGGGAGGAATTTCTCAAAACGCCGGAGGAAATGGCTGAACTCTTCCCGGATGTTCCCGAAGCCATTGCAAACACTCAGGAAATCGTAGATAAAATTGAAGATTACAGCATTTTCTGCAAAGTTATCCTTCCAATGTTTCCGCTGCCAGACGGTTTTGAATCGGAAGACGAATATCTCCGACATTTAACTTACGAAGGCGCTAAAAATGTTTATCCGGAAATTACCGGTGAAATCAGGGAGCGGCTCGACTTTGAACTTGGGGTAATTAAAAATATGGAATTCCCGGGCTATTTTCTCATTGTTCAGGATTTCATCAACAAGGCACGTGAAATGGATGTAACTGTGGGTCCCGGAAGAGGTTCTGCGGCAGGTTCTGCCGTCGCTTTCTGCACAGGAATTACGTCAATTGATCCGATAAAGTACAATTTGATTTTCGAACGCTTCCTCAACCCTGATAGGGTTAATATGCCCGATATTGATGTTGACTTTGATGACGAGGGAAGGGAAAAAGTTCTGGAATATGTTGTTAATAAGTACGGTAAGAATCGCGTTGCACAAATTGTTACTTTCGGGACGATGGCAGCCAAACTGGCAATCAGGGATGTGGCCAGGGTGTTGAAACTTCCCCTGCCCGATGCCGACCGGTTGGCAAAACTTGTTCCGGATAAACCCGGAATTACATTAAAGAAAGCTTACCAGGAGGTTCCGGAGTTAGGACAAATAAAAAAACACGGTGAAGAGTTGGAACGAAAAACCCTTCAGTTTGCTGAAACGCTTGAAGGGTCAGCCCGGCACACCGGCACTCACGCTTGTGGTGTGATCATCGGGAGAGATGATCTTATCAATTATCTTCCACTTGCTACGGCTAAAGACTCAAAATTGATGGTTACCCAATACGAGGGAAAACTTGTTGAATCGGTGGGTATGTTGAAAATGGACTTTTTGGGGCTTAAAACTTTATCCATTGTCAATGATGCTATAAAAAATATCAAAAGAAGACATGGGGTTAAAATCAACATTGATAAAATCCCATTGGACGACAAAAAAACCTACGAGCTTTACCAGCGTGGCGATACCATAGGGACATTCCAGTTTGAATCGGAAGGGATGCGCAGTTACCTGAAGGAACTCAAGCCCACCAACCTCGAAGATTTGATTGCCATGAACGCCCTTTACCGTCCGGGTCCAATGGAGTTTATCCCTACTTATATCCGCCGGAAACATAAGAAAGAAAAGGTGGTTTACCCTCATCCTTTGATTGAAGAAATTCTTAAACCTACATTTGGCATCATGGTTTATCAGGAACAGATCATGCAGGTGGCACGGGTGATGGGTGGTTTTACACTGAGCAAAGCCGACGAACTGCGCAAAGCAATGGGAAAGAAGGACATGACGGTAATGGAGAAGCAAATTGCTTTGTTTGTCGAAGGGGCTGCCCAAAAGGGGATTGATGAAAAAATGGCTCAGGAGGTTTTCCATACCATGATGGAATTCGCCAAGTATGGTTTTAATCGCTCTCACTCAGCAGCTTATTCTCTTATCGCCTATCAAACAGCTTATCTCAAGGCGCACTATCCTGCTGAATACATGGCTGCCGTCCTTACGCATAACCTAAGCGACATTAAAAAAATCACATTTTTTATTGATGAATGCAGACGGCAAAATATACAGGTTATGGGACCGGATGTAAATGAGAGTCATCTGAATTTTATGGTTAATGAAAAAGGAGAAATCAGGTTCGGATTGGCTGGAATTAAAAACGTTGGCGAAAACGCAGCATTAAGCATCATTGAAGAACGGGATAAAACCGGACCCTATCACTCTATCTTTAACTTCACCAAAAGGGTTAACCTCAAATCGGTGAATAAAAGAAGCATGGAGTCGCTGGCTATGGCAGGAGCTTTTGATGGGTTTTACGATACCCATCGTGCACAGTATTTTTACAGAGAAAACTCAGAAGACAACATTTTCCTGGAAAAAATTGTGAAACATGCCAGCGATTTTCAAACCCAGCAAAATGCTGCACAAGTGAGCCTTTTTGGCGATATGGCTGAGATTGAAGTTAAAGAACCCGAACTTCCGAAATGTGCTCCCTGGACCAAACTCGAACAACTTAAAAATGAAAAAGATGTTACAGGATTTTACATGTCGGGGCATCCGCTTGAAGATTTCAAAATTGAGATGGACCAATTTTGCAATGTGAAAATCAACGAAATCAAAACCAACCGGGAACAATATAAAAACAGACCCGTTAACTTTGCCGGGATACTGACTGAAGTTAACCACCGCACTTCTAAAACCGGAAACCCCTTTGCTACCTTTACCATCGAAGATTTCACCGACTTTGATCAGTATATCCTTTTCTCTGAAGACTATTTAAAAATGAAACACTTTCTGGTGGAAGGATCATCACTTTTCGTCAGGGCACAGGTGCAACCGAGAAACAATAAAAACCGTGATCAGTACGAGGTAAGAATTTCAAGTATGGTGCTGTTGTCTGAGGTTCTTGAAAAATTTGCATCACAAATCCAGGTACAAATTCCACTTTCATTTATTACTGCCAAACTTGTTGATGATATAAATAATTTAATAAGGCAAAATTCAGGAAATTGCAATTTAAAATTCGAGATCGTGGATGAAGAAAAAAAAATTAACATTTTAATGCCTGCACCCAAACAAAAGGTTTCAGCTTCTGATTTTGCCAAAGAACTCATTAAGTACCCTGAAATAAAGTTTAGTTTTCCGACAGGAAACAGATAGTTCTGAACACTTATTGTGTGATCAAGTTTAATTTGCACATTTCTTAGATCATATTTGAACCCTTCAAAACTTATTTTTTTAAAATCCGTTACAATTTACTATTGCTTTAAAAAAAAATATATTTTTGGCATTCAATATCATAACATTAAAACATATTAAAATGGCTTTAGAAATAACTGATAGTAATTTTGACGAGATTGTAATGAAATCGGACAAACCGGTGATTGTTGATTTTTGGGCAGAATGGTGCGGTCCGTGTCGCATGGTTGGCCCAATTGTTCAGGAAATCGGTCAGGATTACGAAGGGAAATGCGTTGTAGGAAAAGTGGATGTTGATAGCAATCCGGGCGTTTCCGTTAAATTCGGAATACGAAATATTCCAACCCTGTTGTTCTTTAAAAACGGACAGATTGTTGACAAACAAGTTGGCGCCGTTCCAAAGCAGATCATTGTTAACAAGCTGGAAGCACTGCTGTAGTTCAAGGTTTGAGGTTCATCTCGCGGAACGCAAGACAGGGTTTTGGTTTAAAAATTCTGTTTTAAACATGTTTTTGATTGAGGGTCAACCTCCGAAGATATAACGCAAATATTTGATCGGCAAACTAACTTTAACAAGAGGGAAATATTAATGTACCCCCCTACTCCAATCAACCTGTTCCACTTTACATCTCCAATATCTAAAATCTAATGTTTAATCTCTAATTTCTCATCTCTAACATCAAATTCCTCTCTCCACTTGGAACACACCATCGAACATAACAGGATACAGCAGTTTGGCAATCTTGAATTCCTTGCCCGGCAGGTTGTTGAAGGATTTATTGTCGGCTTGCACAAATCTCCTTTTCATGGCTTTTCGGTTGAATTTGCGGAGCACCGCTTATACAACACCGGTGAATCCATCAAACATGTTGACTGGAAACTTTTTGGTCGCACGGATAAGCTGTTCGTCAAGCGCTATGAAGAGGAAACCAATCTTCGGTGTCAATTGATTCTCGACATATCTTCATCCATGTATTTTCCGGTAATGGAAAAAATATCCCTTACTAACCCCAACAAAATTACGTTTGCGGTTCATGCTGCTGCTGCTCTGATTTACCTTTTCAAAAAACAGCGTGATGCTTTTGGAATGAGCCTGTTCAGCGATTCGATTGAACTTCATACTCCCTGTAAATCCAGCTCAGTTCATCAAAAGTTCCTTTACAATGCCCTTGAAAAACTGCTCACACCATTACCTGTAAATGCCTACAGAAAAACCGCAACTACTAAATCACTGCACGAAATCTCAGAAAAAATTCACAAACGCTCGCTGGTCATCATTTTCAGCGATATGCTCGAAAACTCATCATCATCGGAGGAATTATTTTCCGCCCTCCAGCACCTGAAACATAACAAACATGAGGTAATCCTTTTTCATGTTGTAGACAAAGCCAAAGAAATAGACTTCATGTTTGATAACCGTCCCTATAAATTCATTGACCTTGAAAAAGGTGATGAACTAAAAATAACTCCAAATGAGGTGAAAGAGTTATATACAAAAAGGATAACCGAATATAAAAACGAATTAAAACTGCGGTGTGGTCAATATCGGATTGAATTCATCGAGGCGGATATCAACCAGGGTTTCGAACAAATCCTCCTTCCCTACTTGCTCAAAAGGGTCAAGCTTTTATAAATCCACTACATTTTCCGGGCTTAATGTTTTTGAAAATTGTTCCATTTTCAGAAGGAAAGATTTTTTACTTTTGTCCATTATCAAATAATTAGTCGCTGAATGCTTGCACTTATTGAATTTAGATGGATTGACATTGTTGACATTGTTTTGGTGGCTGTCCTCCTCTTCGAACTCTATAACCTCCTGAAAGGAACAGTTGCAATCAATATTTTCTTTGGCATCGTAGCCTTTTATTTTCTCTGGAAACTCGTAAACGCCTTTGAAATGAAGCTGCTTGGCGAAATATTCGGGGCATTCGTGAGTGTAGGATTCATTGCGCTTATTGTTGTTTTTCAACCGGAGATCAGAAAATTTTTATTGCTTTTGGGAACACAGGGCTTCATCAATAAAAAAAGGAAACGCTTTCTCTTTTGGCGAATTGATATGCGTGAACCTGGAAATCAACTCGATGTTGACAAAGTGATCATGGCATGTCGCAACATGGCTGAACAAAAAACCGGTGCATTGATTATCATTGCAAAAGTGAGCGGACTCGAACAATACGTTGAAACCGGTGAACGAATTGATTCCAATGTTTCGGAATTGCTGATCGAAAATATTTTCTTCAAAAACAGCCCTCTTCACGATGGTGCATTAATTATCCATCAAAACAAAATGGTAGCTGCCAAATGTATTCTTCCCGTATCAGGAAATCAGAAAATACCTGCAAGTTATGGGCTCCGGCACAGGGCAGCGGTTGGATTGACTGAACAATCAGACGCGCTGGCTATCATCGTATCGGAAGAAACCGGACTGATTTCATATTCAAAAGACGGAAAACTCCAAACCAAAGTCAAACCCACTCAACTAAAATCTTATCTAACCGAAGACCTAAGTTAAAATATTGGGTCCACAAAAAATGGAAAATGCCACTAACACAAGAAGTCACTAAAACACATAAAACATTAATAGTCTTCCCCTTAACTTTGGTGTGATTTGGTGGCAATAAAATTACTTTTTGTGCCGGACTCAATATTGACATTTTAAATTAAGGTATAAGTTCGGGAATTTATTAATCGGCATTAAACTGATAACAATTTTAAATAAACCTGAAAATTGTTATAAAAAATAAAATACCTTTGATAATTTATTAAATTGTTTACACATGACGAATAACCGGGAATTGTCCTTATAGCATAAGCTGGACAGGAAATATTGAATCCGATTTTCGTTCAGGTTGTAGTTAAATGTAAATAATATAATTTTGGTATTAATAATTTTCTATTTTTGAATTGTTAA
Source organism: uncultured Bacteroidales bacterium (assembly GCA_963840975.1). Taxonomy (GTDB): domain Bacteria; phylum Bacteroidota; class Bacteroidia; order Bacteroidales; family JAADJA01; genus JAADJA01. Next base: position 173,366 of record CAWJBC010000009.1, read on the forward strand.
AACCTGATACGATGGAAGTAAATACAGTAAATGCGATCTCTCCAATTGATGGAAGATACAGGAAATATGTCGAGGGTCTTTCGTACTATTTTTCGGAAGCAGCGCTCATCAATTACCGGGTATTTGTCGAAATAGAATATTTCATCGCCCTGGTAAAACTTGATTTACCCGAATTGAAAGACTTTGACAAAACAAGGATTGACGAACTTAGAGCCATTTGCCGCGACTTTACATTTGAAGATGCGGAAAAAGTTAAGGCTATTGAACAGATCACCAATCATGATGTGAAAGCTGTAGAATATTACCTGAAAAAAGAGTTCGAAAAACGAGGGTTATCAAAGTTTAAGGAATTCCTGCATTTTGGGCTTACCTCTCAGGATATTAACAATACGGCTCAACCCTATGCCCTCCAACTGGCTTGCAACGACAGCATTTTCCCTCAATTAAATAAAGTAGTTAACAAACTTACAACCCTGTCGAAAGAATGGAAAAACGTATCCATGTTAGCCCGAACTCACGGGCAACCTGCATCACCGACAAAACTCGGCAAAGAAATTTATGTATTTGCTGACAGGTTAAAACAACAGATTAAATTGCTGAACGCATTGCCTTTTACAGGAAAATTCGGTGGCGCTACGGGGAATTTCAATGCACACTACGTTGCCTATCCTGATATTAACTGGCATGAATTTGCCAACAGTTTTTTGAAAGAAATCGGGCTGACCCGCCAAAAGGTGACCACCCAGATAGAGCATTATGATTTTCTTGCTGCATTTATGGACAATATGAAAAGGATCAATACCATTCTTATTGATCTGAACCGTGATGTCTGGACTTACATTTCGTTGGAATATTTTAAGCAGACAATAAAGGAAGGGGAAGTCGGCTCATCAACCATGCCGCACAAAGTGAACCCGATTGACTTTGAAAATTCGGAAGGTAACCTCGGATTTGCAAACGCAATGTTTGAACATCTTTCAGCCAAACTTCCCGTTTCGCGCCTGCAACGCGATTTAACGGATTCTACCGTTGCCCGCAATCTCGGACTTCCATTTGCACACTCACTGCTGGCTTATAAAATGCTGATGAAAGGGTTGAATAATCTCTTGCTGAACAAAGAAAAAATAGATCATGACCTGGAAAATAACTGGGCTGTGATTTCCGAAGCCATACAAACCATACTGCGGCGCGAAGGATATCCCAAACCTTATGAAAAGCTGAAAGAACTTACCCGGTCGAATGATAAGATTGATGAAAAAACCATCAAGCAATTTGTAAAGTCTCTGAAGGTAAGCGAGTCCGTTCGGAAGGAATTATTGCAGATCACACCTTTTAATTATACCGGCAACACAGCATTTAACGGATAGTAAGAGCAATAATGTTTAAAAAGTACCTGCGTGTTCTTTCCTACGTAAAACCATTTTGGTTTCAGGCACTACTGAATGTGATATTCAACCTCCTCGTAATTGTATTCTCTTTGGTTTCATTTGTCATGCTGATTCCATTCCTGAACCTTCTTTTTGGTATCGAAAAACTGGTCGAAACGAAACCTGGAATTTCAATCAGTCCGGAAGCCATTCTTGATTACCTCAATTACTACATCAGCCAGATCATTATAAATAAAGGTAAAATAGATGCCCTCATTTACATTTGTCTCTTCCTGCTGACAACTTTTTTCCTCAGAAACCTGTTCAGATTTTTAGCCATGTATAATCTTGCCACCGTAAGGATTGGAGCAGTTGAAACAATCAGGAACGAAACCTACCGGAAACTTACGATACTTCCCCTCTCCTTTTATACCGGCAATAAAAAAGGCGACATTATCGCAAGGATCACAACCGATGTTCAGGAAGTGGACTATTCCATTATGAATTACCTTGAAATGATCGCACGTGATCCCATCACTATTCTCACTTATGTGATCACCCTGTTTTTCATGAGCCCCCAACTTACCCTTTTCGTGGTTATCCTGCTTCCCATCACCGGATATATCATCGGGAGGATAGGGCGTACATTACGGAAGGAGTCAAAAATCGGGATGGCAAGGTTTGCAGGACTTCTGTCAATCATCGAGGAAACCATTTCAGGATTAAGAATCATCAAAGCTTTTACAGCCATTAATTTTTCAAACGAACGCTTTCAGCGGTTAAATAAGGAATATTCAAAGCTCAATTTAAAAATATACCGAACCCGCGATCTTTCATCTCCATTAAGTGAATTCCTTTCGTCAGTGGTTATCATCATGGTGCTTTGGTTTGGAGGAAGACTTGTATTGGGCGAAAATCCAACCATTACTGCTGCAATTTTTATTACCTATATCGTAATTTTTTCTCAAATTATTCCCCCGGCTAAAACTTTCGCCCAGGGATTTTACAGTATGCAGAAAGGAATTGCCTCTGCCGAAAGAATTTTTGAAATACTCGATGCAGATGAAGTGATTGAGGAAAAAGCCAATCCTTTGCGGATATATGCATTTAAGGATGCTATCGAATACAAAAATGTTTCCTTTAAATACAAAAATGAATTTGTTCTGAAAAATATTGATTGCCGGATTGGCAAGGGAAGGATCATTGCACTTGTAGGACAGTCAGGCAGCGGAAAGTCTACATTGGCTGACCTCATCCCCCGTTTTTACGATGCCACACTTGGTGAAATCCAAATTGACGGAATTCCGATCAGGGACTACCGGATTGATGATATCCGCAGCCTCACGGGGCTTGTTACCCAGGAACCTATTTTATTCAATGATACGGTTTTCAACAATATTGCTTTTGGGAAAAGTGATGTAACCGAAGAAGATGTGGTGAACGCGGCAAAGGTCGCGAACGCCCACGAATTCATCGAAAAAATGGAAGAAGGGTATCAATCCAACATTGGCGACCGGGGATCAAAACTTTCGGGAGGACAACGCCAGCGGCTAAGCATAGCAAGGGCTGTTCTGCAGGAATCCGCCTATCCTTATTTTGGACGAAGCCACCTCCTCACTTGATACCGAATCTGAGCGACTCGTTCAGGATGCACTGTCCAAAGTGATGTCGAACAGGACATCCATTGTAATTGCCCATCGCCTGTCAACCATCATTTATGCCGATGAGATCATCGTTCTCCAAAGCGGAGAAATCGTTGAACGGGGAACACACGCTGAACTCCTTGAGATAAAAGGAGTTTATAAAAAGCTTTATGACTTGCAGGCGTTTGAATCCAATTCTTAATCGTGAAATAGACATTTGTAATTAAATTATTAGTAAGGCGAATCAAGAGTTAAAAGATTAATGCCACGAAGTCTCTAAGACACTAAGAATCAATAAATTCTTTTAAGAAGTACAATGTTTTCTTTGTGTAACTTTTGCCATAGGCATCCCTATGGGAGAGTCTTTCTGGCTTTTGCCAAAGGCATTCCTTTGGAGGTGGCTAAAAATGAATTAATTGTAATTTCGACCCTTGATTCGCAATAGTAACCAATCAATATACTCTTAACAATGAATTTTCTATACTTTTCGTAGTAATGAGAGGGGGTATAACGGGTATAACGGAATAGAGGAAATACATGGTTTTGGTTTTACATTAAAAATTTAGGCTTCCCAACCAGATTGCTTTGTCCATAACGCTTATTCCCATTATACCTGTATTTCCCTTATACCACGTAAAAGTTTCTTAATTCAGCAAATAGTAAGATTGTTAGCAAACTGATTAGCCACAATTATTATTTTATTCCCCGAATTCAATATCTTAATATTTTATCCACTTTAAAATCAAATTATCCTTATTTTTGCTTCAAATTTTAAAATATGGACTTAAGTAAGATTTTAGCAATATCGGGAAAGCCGGGTTTGTATAAAACCCTGTCACAATCAAAAAATGGGTTTATTGTCGAGTCTATTCAGGATGGTAAACGGTTTACCGCTTTCGCCCACGAAAGGATCAGTACACTTGAGGAAATCAGCATTTACACCGAAACTGATGATATTCCCCTGAAAAAAGTATTTAAAGCCATCTATGATAAACAGGCAGGCCAACCCATCACCAATGAGCAAACGGATCAAAAAGAACTTAAATCCTTTTTCGAATCGGTTGTTCCAAATTATGATAAAGAAAGAGTGTATGTTTCCGACATAAAAAAAGTGGTGAACTGGTTTAACATTCTTCTTGAACACAAACTGCTTGATTTTACCGAAGAAGAAGTAAAAGACGAAAAAGCACCGGAAACTGAGGAAGAAAAAGGGGAAAAGGAAACCAAAGCGGCAGAAGAAGTTAAAAAAACAAAAAAGACTAAAGCGAAGGTAGCCGAAAAGCCTTTGGTCAGGAAAAGCAGTTCGGCTGGTAGTAAGCGACCCATTGCTCAAAAACAAAAGAACAAATAACCTGTCCCCTTACGGGGACTTTTTTATAAATACCGATGAATAAAGTAATTGCTGACCATGAAGTATTGAGCATAGATTATCCGGCTGATGGCAATTATATTATTCAATTGAAGTCACCGGAGGATATTCCGCTAATAAAACCCGGCAATTTTGCCGAAATCCTTATCCCAAACACAACAGATGTTTTCCTCAGAAGACCCTTCTCTATTCTTGATGTGAATTATGAAGAAAACCTGATAAGTTTTTATATTAAAATCATAGGAAAAGGCAGCCGGCAGTTGGGTTTTGTAAAAAAAGGTGACAGGGTAAATTTAATTTACCCGCTGGGTAATTCATTTTCAATCAGCGAAAATAGCAAACATGTACTCATCGTTGGCGGTGGTTCAGGTATTGCGCCTTTTGTACTTCTTGGAAAAGAACTCCTGAGAAAAAATATTAAAACAACCTATCTCATTGGAGGAAAATCAAAAAAAGATATATTACTCATTAACGAGTTTTCAAAATTTGGAGAAGTATTGGTCACTACAGAAGATGGCAGCCTTGGTGAAAAAGGTTTCGTCACCAACCATTCGGTATTTCAATCCACGAATTTCAATTTCGATAGAATTTACACCTGTGGTCCCGAACCGATGATGAAAGCCGTTGCAAAGATTGCTGATGAACAAAAAACTGAATGTGAAGTTTCACTCGAAAACATGATGGCATGTGGATTTGGGATATGCCTGTGTTGTGTTACTCCCACTCAGGAAGGGAATAAAAGAGTTTGCTGGGAAGGCCCTGTTTTTAATTCAAAATATCTGGCATGGCAGACTTAAAGGTTAAAATACACCAACTTGAGTTGAAAAATCCGGTTACCGTAGCATCCGGGACTTTCGGCTTTGGCGAGGAAATGTCAGATTTCTTTGACTTAGGACTCTTAGGTGGAATTTTCGTTAAAGGTCTCACTGCCAAAAACCGTGAAGGTAATGATTACCCGCGTATGGCTGAAACTCCATCCGGAATGTTGAATTCTGTTGGGTTGCAGAACAAAGGGATTGATTATTTTATCAATTCCATTTATCCGAACATCAAAGATTTTGATACAGATATCATTGCAAACGTCAACGGCGGAACCATTGAGGAATACATTGAAGTCACTGAAAAGTTGAACGACCTCGAAAAAGTAACAGCCATAGAACTCAACATTTCGTGTCCGAATGTAAAGCAGGGAGGAATGCTTTTCGGGATTAGCTGCCCATCAGCAATTGCTGTGACGGAAGCCATCCGCCGGGTCTATAAAAAAACGCTGATTGTAAAACTCTCACCCAACGTTACTGATATTGCCGAAATGGCGCGGGCAGTGGAAGGTGCCGGTGCCGATTCCATCTCGCTCATCAATACATTGTTGGGAATGGCTATCAATGCAGAAACAAGAAAACCGGTATTGTCAACGGTTACGGGAGGTTTGTCAGGACCTGCAATTAAACCGGTCGCTTTAAGAATGGTGTGGCAGGTTTTCAAAGCAGTGAAAATACCTGTATTTGGAATGGGCGGAATTATGAATGCGACTGACGCTATTGAATTTATGCTTGCAGGATCCAGGGCGGTTCAGGTTGGAACAGCTAATTTTATTGATCCCCTGGTAACTCTTAAAATCATTCAGGGAATAGATGATTACCTTGTGCGTCATCAGCTTTCGTCAGTAAATGATTTGGTTGGAGCACTTGAGATTTGAAAAATCCCCCCTAATAAATTTTAAAAATGTTACTTCGAATTCATCCTGAAAATCCTAGCCAACGACAAATCAAAACTGTTGTTGAATGCTTGCAAGATGGCGGTGTTATTATTTTTCCTACCGATACCATTTACGCCATAGGATGCGATATTTATAAACCAAAAGCCCTGGAAAGGGTGGCACAGATTAAAGGGATCAGAATTGAAAAAGCGAATTTTTCTTTTTTGTGCAGTGACCTCAGTCAACTTTCGGATTTTACGAAACCGATAAATAATGAGGTCTTTAAGCTAATGAAAAGTACCTTACCCGGACCTTACACATATATTTTGAACGCCAACAATAACGTCCCCCGAATTTTCCAAAGCAAGAAAAAAACATTGGGGATCAGGATACCCGATAATAACATTGTCGCACAAATCATTCAGGAACTGGGCAATCCTATCACCTCCTCGTCCATCCATGATGATGATGAAATAATTGAATATACGACAGATCCCGAACTGATCTATGAAAAATTCCAAAAACAAATTGATATTGTAATTGATGGTGGATTTGGCGATAATGAACCCTCCACAATAATTGATTGTACCGGAAGCGAGATCGTTATTGTGAGGGAGGGTAAAGGTAAACTCTGATAATTCGTGAAACGATATTTTATTAAACCTGATACTTTATGATTCCTCAAAAAGGTAACCTGATAACTGAATTTCCTGTTAATGCAGCTTTACCTGAATCGTTCGAAATTCTTCTACAAACGAAAGAGATACTGATAGAACGAATCGTTACCAACGAATCATTTATAGCTCCTGGCCCCTGGTACGATCAGGAAAAAGATGAATGGGTTGTTCTGCTTCAGGGAAAAGCTGAAATAGAATTTGAAGGAAATGAAACCCTGACCTTATTAGAAGGTGATTTCCTGTTAATACCTGCACACAAACGACACAGGGTTTTATCAGTAAGCAAAACACCTCCCTGTATCTGGCTTGCGATTCATGGTAAATTGAAATAATTTAAACATAGGGTTGTAATTGTTAAAAAAAGCCTTAATTTTGCACCCTCAAATTTTAAAATGATCTCGTAGCTCAGCAGGTAGAGCATATGCCTTTTAAGCATAGGGTCCCGGGTTCGAATCCCGGCGGGATCACAATCGTTTTTTATCTTTTTTCTTTACGCAATCGTTTTTCAGCAATTTTTATTTCTCTTCATTGAAAAATGTTAATAAAAAGCTATTATTTTTTTCCATTATAAAAAAATCAAATTAACTTTGCAGTCAAAGGTTGTTTAAAAAAATAGAAGTAAGGTGTCCTTCCCTTAATTGGTTTTGGTTAATAATTAGGTTTATATTCCCATCTTTAATCGCCTTACTTTTTAAACCGGTGGATGTAAAAATTCACCGGTTTTTTTTTACCCATTTGGAAATAGATTTACCATGTAAAAAAAACATTCACCAGCAAAGGTGGATAGGTATATAAATTTCAAAATTTTCCTTCCCATTTTAACATAAAAACTTCCCGCATTAAGCGCTGATTCACATATGGTTTCATCATGTTCTGTTATTATTTATAAAATGTATAAATTGCAGCCATTTATATTGTATATATGCAAGAATATTTATCTTTGCGTGTGAATGAAATTTTTTAAACTTTAAAATTTATAACATGAAAAAACTTTTTACAATTTTATTTGGGATGATATTGGGCGTAAGCCTTATCGCCCAGCAGGTTGACCGCGACATGGTCGTGGTAGAGGGTGGAACCGGCTTTTGGTGATCATTTTGTCCGGGCGCTGCATTAGGAGCAGACGAACTCGTAGCAAATGGCCACAATGTCGCCGTAATTGAAAACCATAATGGCGACTCTCTCGCCAATGTTTATTCCAATGCCAGGAATAGTTATTATGCCATTTCAGGTTATCCAACTTATTTCTTCGATGGCATTTTATCAGTTGTTGGAGGAAGCGGTTCAAGCAGTATGTACAGTTCTTATGTACCAAAAGTAAATGCACGGAATGCTATTCTTTCCGATTTTACGATTGATGTTCAGTTTGCCAATCTGGGTAATAATAATTACTCCGCAACCATCACAGTTGATAATGTTGGAGGAAATACAACCACAGGATTGAAGCTGCAGGTAACCATTACCGAATCACATATGCCCATATCATGGGGACTTGCCGATGAAGTAAACTTTGTGAACAGAAAAATGGTTCCCGACCAAAACGGAACAGTTCTCGATTTTTCAACTGGAAGCACCCAGGTTGTTGAATTAAATTTTACAATGGCGGGTTTTTGGGATGTTGATAATTGCGAAATCGTGGCATTCGTTCAAAAACCGACAAAAGAGATTTTACAGGGAACTAAAAAATACATGGCTGTACCTCTTTACAACCTTGACGCACAGGCAAAAAGTGTCGTTTATCCTGTTGGATCATTTTGTGGCAACTCATTAGAACCTATCGTTCTTATTAAAAATATGGGGGGAGATGAACTCACAAGCCTGGATATTGAATATTCCATAAACGGAGGCGCAACCGAGCTTTATCAATGGACTGGAAGCCTTGGATTTAACCTGGGTGAACAAGTCACTCTTCCTGAGATGTCTTTCGTTTCGCAGCCGGTAAATACTTTCGAATTTATTGTGAGCAATCCAAATGGTCAACCCGATCTCAATCCTGAAAATAATACCCTGGCTGAGGATTTCGACGCAGCCCCTCAAATTCCAACCAGTACAATAAAGTTTGAAATAAAAACAGATCAATATCCTTCTGAAACTACCTGGAAAGTAAGAAATTCTGCTGGTACAATTTTGTATAGCGGCGGTCCTTATTCCGGTGCAAATACAATTTACACTGCTACCTGGGAGATTAATGAATTTGACTGTTTTACATACACCATTTACGATGCTTATGGTGATGGAATTTGTTGTGCTTACGGAAATGGTTATTATAAATTAATGGACGAGAACAACAATGTTTTGATCCAGGGTGGTCAATTCGGGTCTGAAGAAGTTAAGCCATTCGAGCGTCAGGATGCCAATTCCGTTACTGCTAATTTTATGGCTGATGCTACCGAAATTTTTGAAGGCGAAAGTGTTAATTTCAGTGATCTTTCTTCAGGTACAATTTTAACATGGGAATGGTTATTTGAAGGAGGAACTCCTGCAACTTCATCTGAGCAAAATCCTACAGTAACTTATCTTGTTGAAGGGACTTATGATGTTGTTCTGACCGTGTCTAATGGCATTAACTCTAATACATTTGCACAGCAGGATTACATTGTTGTTAGCCCCTTAACAGGCATAAACGATGTAAACCATACAGGCATTAATATTTTCCCGAACCCAACTTCAGGTAAAGTATTTATTACCGGAGCTGAAACAGCAAAAGTGAATGTTTATAATGCAACAGGAACTAAAGTTGCATCATTTAACGAATTCATCAATAGCACCATTGACCTGTCAGGATTGGATAATGGAATTTATTTTATCAGCGTTGTAAAAAGCGATGATACTACTGTTAACAAAAAGATCACGATTCTGAAATAGGATCCGGTCGAAGTATTTTAAAAAAGGTTGCTGAAATTCAGCAACCTTTTTTTATTCCGGACAACTCCTTATGGATTGCTAAAATCTGAGGGATAACAAGTTGGTTCTCGTTGTTATAAATCACATAGTTTGACAGTTCTATCTTGCGATCAATCGTCCATTGATTTTGCAGCCGCTGCTCCACTTCTTCTTTTCGCAACCCATCCCTTTTCATGACCCTTTGCATTGATAATTCAATTGGTGCTGCAACCGTAATGATGCTATCAAACTCAGTGTAAAAACCGCTTTCGAACAATATTGCTGCTTCATGTATCAGGTATGAATGAAGATTATGGTTTTCAAACCACCTTTTAAGATCTTCCCGAACCAGCGGGTGAATTAATGAATTCAGGTAAACCAATGAATCCTTATCGCTAAACACAATGGAAGCTAACTTATTTCGATTAAGAATCGAACCATCAAAAACCGTATCCCCAAACTTCTCCTTTATTCTATGCAGAGTCTTTTTATCAGAAAGAAAACTTTTCGCAACATCATCTGCATGATAAACCGGAACACCAAGAGTTTCAAATATCCGGGCAACAGTTGATTTACCGCTACCCATATTGCCCGTTAATCCTACTTTTATCATTATTTTATCAATAGGTATTCTACTTCTTCGGGTTCCACCTTTACAATTCTGATCATTGAGGGGTATTGCAAAAGGTTCACTTTTAGTTTTTCGGACGATATCTCCTTATTATAGTTAACAGTAGCAACAAACATACTTTTATCAATCCGGTTGTAATTTTCGAGGGTAACGAAATAGGTGATTTTAACTTTTTCAGGGTAGGTTTTTATCTCAACACCCGTATCGGAGCAAATAACAGGTACTTCAATTTCCGATTCGGTAAATTTATCAACCGTTAAAACAACATTTACCGTTTCCGGGATACATTTTACACCTGCAGTGTTTTCTGGCAAAGAAAGCAAAACGCCGCTTACTGTTTGTGATTGATTGATTTTTTTAACCTCTTTGCGAACGGTTTCAACATACCCGATTTTGCTTATCAATTCGCGGGGACCTACCACGGTCACACAATCCGGTATTACCTGCATATCCTGCGATAGTTGGTATTGCTTATCAAACTCTAGTATCAGTTTTGGAATCACTTTTACCTTTAATCCCGAAATGGTCTCGAACACAAGCGTAAGGTATTCGGGCGCCACATTTACCCGGTCGTCGGGGAGGCTCATTCTGTTAATTATTTTCCTTGAAACATCGTTGGTGGGGATAGAAGTTGTAAAAAAGTTTCCCTCTCTGCTGAGTTTTATGTGGCTGAGGTCAATTTTAACCGGAGTTCTGCTGCTCAGGTATTTCAATGTGATAAGTTCAATGCTGCTTGACGAAATATTAAATGACAAGACACTATCGGATTGATTGACCATGACCAAGTTTCCCGGGTTGTTTTCAAACACAATCGGGTATTCAATTATAGTAAAGGATTCCTTTGACAGGACAATTAAAAACCATATAAACGATGAAATGATCAGGCTCAGAACAAAAACCATCAATCGGTTCCTCGATCTGATTTTCCCGGACGATCCCGGCTTTCCGGTCACCTGTTCATAATCAGGTTTCAAATTGAATTCTTTTGATGATATTGAGGCTATTGCTTTGCTCCTATTTGTGAAGCGGCATCCATAGCAACTGCAGATTTCTCAATCCTGAGCTTCATCTGACCTTCAACCTCAATGGTAAAAGTTGTATCCTGAACTTCAATGATCTTTCCATGAATTCCGCCTATGGTAATTACCTTATCCCCTTTTTTAATGGCTTCCCTGAATTTTTTCTGTTCCTTGCTCTTCTTCATTTGAGGACGAATAAAGAAAAAATAAAAGACAACTACAATCGCAAGTAATGGAAGAAAACTCATCCAGCTACTCCCCTCCTGCCCTTCTGCAGGCGGCATAAACAATAAAAAATTTACCATGTTCATCATACTTTGAATTTATTAAGTGTTAATTATTATCGGATTTTTTCAATAAAATATTTTTAAGGCACGATTACCATTGCCTTGATCCGGATTACAGTATTAGAGGGTTGGCAATTGGACACAACCGTGATCGTCTTGTTCTGGATTCCTTTTCTATCCTGACTATCGAACATAACCGTGATTACCTCTTCTTCACCGGGTTTTATAGCGGTCTTAGGGAATTTCGGAGAAGTACAACCACAGGATGTATTTACCTGGGCGATCACTAAATCTGAATTTCCGGTGTTTTTAAACCTGAATCCAAACGAAACCTTTTCACCTTGTATAACCTTCCCGAAGTCATGGATATCCTTGTCAAATATGATCACGGGCAACTTAGTATTGTTTGTTCCTGAAGCGGTATTCGGATTTGCGACAACATCAGCAGGCAATTTTGGGTTTTCGCTGTTATTGCATGAAATCAATGCAACCAAAGCGCTCATAAACAAAACCACTACAATTATCCTGTTAATCATATCTTATTTTATGTGCGCAAAATTAGGAAAATATATTTAACCTTTAGTCGTTTGAATTTCATGATATCAATCCAAATTCAATTTAGATTTTTAAGGAAGATAAAGTAATTTTGGTATTTTTGACCTATAGTAAGAATTTACATTTTTTGATTTTATGAAAAAACCGGTTTATTATATCATAGGCGCAATTGTGTTGCTGATCCTACTTCTTTGGTTTTTCCTGGGTTCGGAAGGAAAATCAACAGAAACATTAGAGACAAAAGTAAAGTGGGGAGAATTTAAAATAGCCGTTACCACTTCGGGGGAATTGGAGGCAAAAAACTCTGAAAATATCTATGGTCCCGAAAAACTGGGAAATGTCAGGATATGGGAAGTCAAAATTGAAGACATAGTGCCTGACGGAACGGTTGTTGATTCGGGAGATTATGTTGCCTCCCTTGACAGAACTGAACTCTCCAACAAGCTGAAAGACCAGGAACTCGAGTTGGAACAGATCGAAACTCAATATACCAAGACAAAACTCGACACAACCCTTGAGATGAGGAACCTGCGTGATGAACTTATCAACCTGAATTATTTTTTAGAAGAAAAGAAAATACAACTTGAACAATCAAAATATGAACCTCCTGCCACCATCAGGCAGGTTGAAATAGAACTTGAAAAGGCTGAAAGGTCGTATGATCAATCTTTGAAAAACTATTCGCTGAAACTGGAAAAAGCAGATGCTACTATGCAGGATGTTACCGCTCAACTCACCAAAGCTCAGCGAAAATACGATGAGATGGCAGCACTGCTTCAAAAATTCACTGTATTCGCTCCCAAAGCCGGAATGGTAATCTATAAAAGAGGATGGGATGGTTCCAAACAGGGACCGGGAGACTCTTACAATACCTGGGAAAACATAGTCGCCACACTGCCCAACCTCACTAAAATGATCTCTAAAACTTATGTAAATGAGATTGATATCAGTAAAGTAAAAACCGGGCAAAAGGTTGAGTTGGGAATTGATGCTTTTCCGGATAAAAAATTTACAGGAGTAGTAACTGAAGTTGCCAATATCGGCGAACAAATGAAAAGCAGTAATGCAAAAGTTTTTGAAGTCCGTATAGAGGTCAATGAATTTGATTCGGTGATGAGGCCGGCAATGACAACAAAAAACATTATCATTACCAACATTATTGACAGTGTGCTGTTTGTTCCCCTCGAAAGTGTATTCAAAGCCGACAGTATTTCTTACGTTGTTTCGGGAAGCACACGGAAACAGGTAATCGTGGGCAAAAGCAACGACAATGAGATCATCATCAAGGCAGGACTCGAAAAAGATGATGAAATATATTTATTGCCACCGGAGGGTTTTGACAAATTCCGCCTTGCCAAGCTACCCGATGATGTTATTCAGAAATTCAAAGAAAATAAAACCGTGGCTCAACAAGCTAAAGTTGTCAGCGATACCTTATCAGTATTGGAAAACTCTGAAAACCAGAAGGTCTTTCAAAAGGATGCGAGAGGTGGCAAAGGGAAAAAATTTGAAGGTAAAGCAGTAAAGAAAAACTAATCAATCCCTTATCCGTGGAGAGGTACTTTTATATTTTTAATATAGCTATTGAAGCCGTTTTTGCCAATAAATTCAGGTCCATTCTGACTGCACTTGGAATCATTTTCGGGGTAGCAGCCGTAATCGCCATGATGGCTATCGGCAATGGTGCACAGCAGGAAATCCTCGAACAAATAAAAATGGTGGGCGTTAACAATATTATCATTGTTCCTGCCCAGACAAAGAAAACGGGTGAAACAGATGAATCTGAAGAAGGAAAGCAAAAGATTGAAAAGTACTCACCCGGGCTTTCGATGAAAGATGCAGAAGCCATTAAAGCAATTATTCCAAGCGTTGACAAAGTTAGTCCGGAGGTTATTTATGAGACTTCAATTGTAAAAGATGGCATCCGGAGTTCTGCCACTCTCACTGGAGTTACTCCCGACTTTTTCAGGGTTTATAACATTGGGTTGCAAAGGGGAACCATGTTTACAGCAGAGCAATTGGAATCAGGCAATGCTGTTTGCCTTATCGGTCCGCAAATAGCCACTAAATTTTTTCCAAGCGAAGACCCGTTAGGAAAATATATCAAGTGCGGCGACCTCTGGCTGAAGGTTGTTGGAATTCTTGAAAATAAAAGTTCCACTATCACCACCGCCGAAGATATGGGGATCAGTAATGTGAATGTGAATATTTTCGCACCGCTGCAAACAATACTTTTAAGGTATAAAGACCGGTCAGTTATAACCGAAGCTGCCATTCATGGAAATAATAATTCAAGAGTAATTTTTTTCGGAAGGTTTTCGTCAAGTATGTCCTCATCCAGTTCAGACGAGGAAACCAATACAAATCAGATTGACAAAATTGTTGTTCAGGTGAAGGAAAGCAGCCAGATAGGAGCTACAGTTAAAATCCTGAAAGAAATGCTGAACCGGCGACATGCGGGAGTTGAAGATTTTGAAATTAAAGTTCCTGAACTGCTATTAAAGCAGGAACAACGAACCAAAGATATTTTCAACATCGTATTGGGAGCTATTGCAAGTATTTCATTGATCGTAGGCGGAATCGGGATCATGAACATTATGCTGGCCTCGGTGATGGAAAGGATACGTGAAATTGGTGTAAGGAGAGCCACCGGCGCAACTCGGCGGGAAATCGTTTTACAGTTCCTCTCCGAAGCAACGATCATAAGCATTACCGGCGGACTGATTGGTATTATTTTAGGCATTGCCTTTTCAAAAATCATTATGCAGGTAACTGATATTTTAACAATCGTTTCCCCATTATCAATTTTTATTTCATTCGGGGTTTCGGTAGCGGTGGGAATCTTATTCGGTTATATGCCGGCTAAACGTGCGGCTGAACAAGATCCGGTGGAATCGCTCAGACACGATTGAATATTAATTATTAGTGCCAATATACAGGACGAAACTTTTAACGGTTAATTGATTTGGTTTGAAAAAGACTTTAATTATGAAAATCACAGGTTGGAAAAAATTGGTTGCGTACTCTTTTATCCTGATAATTTTTTTCCCATTTTTTGTTAACGGACAAGATGATGTTAAGAAGCTAACACTCATCCAAGCCATCGAAATAGCTAAACAGCAATCACCGGATGCCCTGATGGCGAAGCACCAGTTCAGGGCAAGTTACTGGCAATACAAATCGTTCCAGGCTTCTTACCTTCCGTCATTATTGCTTTCGGGTTCACTCCCAAGTTTTGATAAGTCCATCAATAAAGTTTCGACAACTGAAGGAGACGTTTTTTCTCCGTTAACCATTAATAGCTTGTACGCCGGATTATCACTGAACCAGAAAATCGGGTTTACCGGCGGTGATATTTCTCTCAACTCAAATCTGCAACGCCTTGATAAC
The DNA here is from genome assembly GCA_963840975.1 of uncultured Bacteroidales bacterium. Classification (GTDB taxonomy): domain Bacteria; phylum Bacteroidota; class Bacteroidia; order Bacteroidales; family JAADJA01; genus JAADJA01. Next base: position 188,883 of record CAWJBC010000009.1, read on the forward strand.
ATCAAAACCGATACCACATATTCTTCATATAACGCTACATTTATCAATATTGCGTACCGGCAACCTCTCTTTAAATACAACAATTACAAATGGGACAGGAAACTGGAACCCTTGTTGTACAATGAAGCCCGTAAGGTTTACCTGGAAAACATGGAACAGGTCGCCCTTACTGCAACCAATAATTTCTTCAGTTTGCTGCTTGCCCAGATCAACCAAAAAATTGCTGTTATCAACCTGGCAAATTACGATACGCTTTATAAAATTGCTCAGGGTCGTTATAACCTCGGCAAAATTGCTGAAAATGACTTGTTACAGCTCGAACTTCAATACCTGCGGGCTGGTTCGACCGTAAAAGATGTTTCTTTAGAAGTGGAAAATCAGCAGTTCAGACTTAAGTCTTTTTTGAGGATGACCGATGACATAAAACTTGAATTGATTGCTCCTGACTATATATTACCATTTAATGTATCGGCGGATAAAGCCATTGAACAGGCGCGCGCCAATAATCCGCAATCGCTTTCATTTAACCGGCGGCTGATGGAAGCGGAAAGCCAGGTGGCTATGGCTAAATATGACGGGCGTTTCGATGCTGAATTGTTCGCTGTGTATGGACTTACCAACAATGCCGATATTCTGAACGATATCAATAACAACCCGTTAGATGAACAACGGCTGGAATTGGGAATCTCTTTGCCCTTGCTCGACTGGGGAGTTGCCAAAGGAAAAATAAAAATGGCGCAATCGAACCAGGAAATTGTAAGGACTACTATCGAACAGGAGCAGATTGACTTTAACCAGGAAATTTTCCTGAAAGTAGCAAGATTCAATATGCAGTTTGACCAGGTGAATATTTCAGCCCGCGCCGATACGGTTGCACAGAAGGGATATGACATTACCAAAGCACGCTACCTGATTGGCAGAATATCCATTACCGACCTCAACATTGCACAGGCGGAAGCGGATAACTCAAAGGGGAATTATATCCAAACATTGTGGACATACTGGCGAAGTTATTATGACCTCCGCAGGTTAACACTTTATGATTTTGAACGTGATATGCCCATTATGGTTGATTACCGGGAATTGTTGTGATGAACCGAGATTTCGAACAGAATTAAATACTTTGATATATATCAGATAGGAGAAGAACATAAAGTTAATTGCTACCTGCATTGTTATTACAATCTATAAAACTATAGATAAACCCAAAATCAAAGTGGTCAAAAATTTATACTTTTTTCTATCTTTGCCGTGAAATCGAAATAAATATGTTTAACTAAATAATTTAAAAAATGGGAGTATTAGTAGGAAAAAAAGCTCCTCTGTTCGAAGCGGATGCTGTTGTTAACGGAGGCGAATTTGTAGAAAAATTTTCATTAGAGCAGTACATCGGAAAAAAATATGTGGTATTTTTCTTTTACCCGCTTGACTTTCACGTTTGTATGCCCTACCGAAATTCTGGCATTTCAGAAAAAACTTCATGAATTTGAAAAAAGGGATGTGGCTGTCGTAGGATGTTCGGTTGACTCAAAGCATACGCATTGGGCATGGCTTAATACTGATGTGAAAAATGGAGGGATCAAAGGCGTACAATATCCACTGGTGGCTGATTTGTCCAAGACTATAGCTGAGAATTTTGATGTATTGGCCGGAGAATATGATTACGATGAAGATACCGATCAAACAATTTTTGATGGTGAGGCTGTTGCATACCGTGGGTTATTCCTTATAGATAAGCATGGGGTTGTCAGGCATCAGATAGTAAACGACCTGCCGCTTGGACGCAGTGTTGATGAAGCGATCAGGATGGTAGACGCTTTGCAATATAATGAGGAGCATGGTGAAGTTTGCCCTGCCGACTGGAAACCCGGTCAGGATGCGATGGAGGAGTCGCACGACGGAGTTGCAAAATACCTTTCGAATCATTAAGAAACAGGTTTATGGATTTAAAGGCAGCCGGGAACGGCTGCTTTTTTTATCTCAACAGGGAAACATTTCCTTTGTCAATTACTTTCTCCCCTCCTATGTAGGTTAGTTCCACTATCCAGGTATAGGCTTCAATCGGAAGTTCCTGCCCGGTATTGTTTAGTCTTCCGTTCCAAAGTACCCCCGGATCATTTGTTTCGAAAACAGTTTGACCGTATCGGTTAAAGATCATAAGATTGTATTCTCTCAGGTCCGTTCCTAAACCAAAAATTTGAAATTCATCGTTTACCAGGTCGCCATTTGGACTAAATGCAGTCGGTGCATAGACGCGGAAATGCACTTCAATAAAAATACTATCGGAGGCTTTGCATAGATTTCCATCAGTGACATCTACATAATAAAGCCCGCCGCCCAAAGGGTCAATATCCTCAGTGGTGGATCCTGTATTCCACAAATACGAATAAGGTGGAATCCCACCCTGTGCTGTCAGGTCAATGGAGCCGAAATTTGTAATGCCATTCGTTCCGACAAGCTCAAGCGCAATGGAATCCGGCTCTGTGATCAAAACATTTTCGGAATTAAGGCAACCATAGTCGTCAATAACGGTAACACCATACTCTCCCACCTGTAGATTATTAATGTCAGCCAGATATGAGTAAAACTGTCCGTCTTTTACCCATTCATAGGTTGTATAATTCCCGGTACCCCCGACCAGATTAACAATTTCTATGTCACCGCTGCTATCATGATAGCAAAGCAAATCAGATCCTTCAAGCTGAAAATCAACTTTATCCAGTTCCCCAACAATGATGGTTTCAAAAATGGAAGGGCAGGCATTGTCATCTGAAACATAAACCGTATATTCTCCGGGAGATAATTCGGTTAATTGCGAAAGGGTTGATCCGTTTGACCATGAATAATTATAGGGATTCGTTCCACCTGTTACCTCAAGGCCTATCCCGCCATTATCAATACCAAAACAGGCATCCTTCGATTCATAGTCCATTTCTAAGGGCAGAGGTTCCTTTACTTTTACCGTATCGCCCGAAATACATCCTTGCGAATCTTCAATCGTATAATAATAATAACCTGCTGAAAGATTATAAACATTTTGGGTATTTGCAATCAAGGTGCCACCGCTGTACCAATTGATGTTGAATGGACCCACTCCTATCTCAATTTCAATTTCGATAGCGCCGTTGCTGTAACCGTTACAACTTGCATTTGTTGTATCAACCAATAAATCAAGATAACATCCGATAAAAATGGTATCCTGTCTTATACACCCCGGACCATCGTCATAAAAGACCGTCAAACAATAATAACCTCTTTCTGTAACAAGCAAACACGAATCGTCCGAAATAATATCACCGGTAACACAATTGCGCCATTCGTAGGTGGTTCCAGAATTACCATTGAAATTTTGAGCGCAAATATTGATCGTTTCCCCTTCAAGAATGGAGGTATCGGGTCCAAGACTGTAATTCAGGGAGGGATCATAAAAAAGCCAGCCTTCATTGGAATTATTTATGTTTTTACTGAACTGCCCGGCATCGAACAATGCACCACCCAATGCTGTAATCTTTTCCATTTCAATAAAATCACCATAAACAGAACCCGTTTCTTTGTAAACTTCAGCCTGCTCTTCTTCGGTAGCTTTTAACTTGATAAATTCACAGTTATTCCCTCTTATATTAAACTGATCATGAATTGTCTGAATATTTTGGCTCCCAATCAGATATGTAAAAGGGGAATTAAAGGAAAGGGTATCAAAAATATTGTTGCCTGTAATATTTCCATCATTTTTAAATAATGCATTCTGATACAATCCATCGCCGGTGATGTAACCGGTTGAATCGAATTGAACATATTTTCTGATGGTATCATTTCCAAATATCTTACCGATGGAATTGAAAAACAAAGTATCTACGACATAAACATTTACACTCGAATTGGCTACCTGGTTTATTTGTCCAACCCCTTTGAACCTTGTAAAGTCACAATAAACACTACCAGAATTGCCATGCAATTTTCCATCCTTGCTACTGAAAATAACTTCTCTGAACATCAGGGAGTCTGCATTATCGGACAACAGGTATTGCGGATTGTTCACGGCATTAAAATGTACATCATGATAAGGAGAATAATTCCCATTTTTATGGATAAAAAAACCTGAATCAATCTGGATCAAAGATGTGTTGGGGGATAGGTTTAAGTTATTGCCGTCAACGTTCCACTCGTATAAAACATGCAGGTCGGAATTAGAAGTTGAGAATATTCTTTGGTTGGGATAATTAGAGTAGAAACCAAAACAATCAAGATATTGACCGTTGGTGTTCAAATTGCCGTTGTAGAAATAGATATTATTTCTGTTGGATAATGAATAGCCAAGCTGTAAACTGTCCAACAATGTCCATTCACCCCCGATTCCATCGAAATAAACATTATTGTTTACATTATAGAATTTAACATTTTCGGTAATGATGGTTTCGCTGGTATCAGATGATTCGAAGGAGATGTATCCAGGAAAAGTAAACTCCATATCAGGGTTCAATTTCAGCGAACCGTAAATTCTCAGATATGCGCCACTGTTTCCGCTTTTAAATTCTGGAATAAAGCCTGCATCACTCCAATCCATATCATGAGCCAGGGCATTATTAAGATCAATATTTACATACTGATCAACATCACTGAATGAATTCTGGTCAAAAATTACCGTATCGTAGGCAGTTGGAATACATTCTCCTCCGGCTCCGCCGCTTGCTAAAGACCAATGTGTTTTATCACTCCAATCACCCAGGCCGCCTACCCAGAAAAGTTTTCCGGGAGCAGTGACCATGACAGTATCCCATCCAAAGTTGTTTCCAAGATCAACTGAATTTTCGGCGATATAATAAACTTCTCCCAGTGCATTTATGTCGCGAATGGAAGCATTGTTAACCCTGATTGTGTCGTGTGTACTAATAATGTTCGCCGGATTGCCATTTGTTGTTGATTTTATCAGTATCGGACCCTGGCAATCACCCGTAGGGAAAATTTCATAATTTATTGTCTGGGTGGCACCAGGCGGGAGATCGTAATAATTACCCGGCGAAAACGAAAGCGTATCAAAAGTGTTGCTGCTCAATATTGTTCCATTACTTTTAAAAGTAACATTGTGGAATTTAGCGTAGGTATCAGAATATGTATTAAGCCGGGCTGCTCCGGTGGAAGCACTAAACAAGACATTATGGAAAATTACGGAATCGCCGCCAAAATTATAAAAAGAGCTTCCTGCCGCTTTTAATTCAATAATTGAAGTTCCGCTGGACAATTCCATATTTTCACTATTCAGGCTCCATGAATTTGGGCTGATGTTGTTGGTAATAATAAATTCGGATGAACCAAGGCTTAGTGCACGAATAAAGGCAGAATCAGAACGAAATGCCTGACAGCTTACAAAATTATTGCCGGTATATAAACTACCATAAAGGAAATTGATGATTCCTTCAACTTTGAGGCTATCAATGATCGTCCAGGCTCCATTTTCACCATCAAAGGAAATATCTTTCTTAAATCCTTTATCAGAAGTTTTTATCGTTTTCCCTCCCAACGTATCAGCAAAAAGAACAGTACCTGTAAAATGATTGGTCATATTGGCAGAAAACTCTAATGAACCATAAAGTGTCAGGTTTGGAACCGATAGCGAATTTATGAAAAAAGGATCATCATTGCCAGTCCAGGTCATGTTATTACAACTGATGTTTTTTAAATCAACCTGCACCGAATCACTGCCCGTGAAGGAGGCTTCATTAAAAAAAACATTATCATAATCAATAGGTACACAATCCGCATCATCATTATTCGGACTTGAAGTCCAATGGGTAGTGTCCGACCAGTAACCCGTGCCATTGATCCAGTACATATCCCTGTTATCAACGTAAATGTTAATACCTTCGTTGTCGCCGTCGTCAATGGAGTGGTAAGCATTAAATTCATTGGATCCATTCAGGAGACTTTTCATTGAACTGAGTTTTACAAAATAAACATTAATGTTTCCGTTGTTCTTTGCTATATTAGCCTGACCACCTCCGGAAGCTCCCATTGTAATCATTCCCGAACAGCCTCTTGCAAGTAAATTGCCGATGAAAGTCTGGGTTTCTCCACCCTGAAACAGGTAATCATTTCCGGCATTAAAAAACACATCGTTAAAAGAATTGCTTCCTGAAATAATTGCATCATTCATAAAAATTATATTCCCATAATTCAGCGAACCCCCAACAAAAACAGACTGAGATTGTACATCTGAACTCTCGAAACGCAGGGTTGAATTTCCGGCATTCAGGATAATCTGGTTGTTTACAGTCCAGCTTCCATTCACTCCGTTAATAGTTATTATAGATGAACCACAATTAAGTGTTCTGCTATTAGCCGTCAGTGATTCAAAAGAACCGATGGTTACGGGGTTTCCGTTAGTATTTACCGTACCGTTTTTAAGGTAAACTTTTTGACCAGGTGCCATCAACAGGTCAATAATATTCCATGAACCAATTCCATCAAAAGTAAGGCTGGACATAAATTCCAGCCCTTCTGTTTTCAAAAAATGGTTATCAAGCTTCAGCAGTGAAAGTAATATTACCCGTATAATTAATAATTACGTCGGGTGCTAAAGTCAATGAGCCGGCAATTTCAAGGGGAGCACTTCCGGCAAGTACAGGTTCAAAAAAAGTATAATTCCATGTCATATCATGACAATAAGCCGGAATATCTATGGTAACGGTTTCGTATTTTACCTGGAACGATCCACTATTGAAGATAACATTGTCAAAAACACCAGGCATACCTCCCGACTCAGAATACCAGTTTTGAGGGTCAGACCAGTTTCCAGTGCCCCCTATCCATATAAAGTTTTCGCCCTGGCTGAATAATTGCAATGGGAACAATATAATTATCAGTAACAAGAACTGATAAAACTTACTCAACTTTTTTGATGTGTAAACCTGAAACATCTTAAATCCTATGCTTCTGTGGATTAAGACAAATCTGATACGATCGTTTCAACCCAAGCGTTTCCCTTATTTATCTATTTTTTATAATGACCCGAAAGCTTTTAGAAGCCCTTTGAATAATTGCAGGTAAAAATACACATTATTTATTATCTACAAAAGTCAAAAAGATCAAACAACATTATGGAGTGTTTGTTTATGGTGTTTAATTAGTAAATTTGAACACGATATCAGCATTACTTTTTTTGTATGATTTATGTACGAAAGTGTAGATTTTTATTTGAAGAGAATATCAAAAATCATTGAGTGAATGTATTTTATTAAAACACCGGCTATCACTAAGTTCCTCTTCCCCAAATTGGTCTGGGAAATAAAAGGAGCCGGAAAAACAATTTACCTCACTTTCGATGATGGCCCTGATAGAGAAGTAACCCCGTCAATACTCGAAATACTTGAAAAGTACAAAGCCAGGGCAACCTTCTTTTGTTTGGGGAAAAAAGCTGTTCAACACCCTGATTTATTAAAACTCATCAGGGAAAAGGGACACACAGTGGGTAACCATTCTTTTCATCACGCCAAATCGGGCAAGGTAAAAACGAATGTATTTATTGATGATGTTGAAAAGTGTGATGAAATCATTCAATCAAAGTTATTCAGACCTCCTTACGGGAAAATAACTTTTTCTCAAATAAAACGGCTTCTGCCAAAGTACAAGATCATTCTGTGGAGTATCTTACCGGGCGATTTTGACAAAAAAGTCAGCCGTGATGAATGCCTGGCACGTTCGGTCAAATATACCAAAGGAGGTTCAATCATCGTTTTCCATGACAATGAAAAGGCAAAAGAAAAAGTATTAAATGTTTTGCCCGAATACCTGGATACATTTTCAAAATTAGGTTATACCTTTGAAGCGCTTAAAGAGGAGATGTTCAATTGATTTATTCTAACCCGATCGCATTGATTTTTAAAACTTTTCACGGAATTGTATTATTCGCTGTCATTGGCATTTTTGTTTCATGTGCCAACATTGTCACACCTTCAGGAGGTCCAAAAGATGTTGCACCGCCTGAATTCGTTAAATCGGAACCCCCTCAATACAGCCGGAATTTTGAAGGAGATAAAATTAAAATTACCTTCAATGAATTCGTTCAGTTAAAAAACATAAATGATCAGATTATCATTTCCCCTCCCATGTCAGTTATGCCAGATTTCAGGTTAAAAGGGAAATCTGTTCTGATCGTATTGAATGAAAAACTCAACAAAAACAGCACTTACAATTTATTTTTTGGCGATGCAATTGTTGACCTTACAGAAAATAATCCTTTCACCAACTTCCAGTTCATTTTTTCGACTGGTGACGTGATTGACTCCTTAACAATAGAAGGACAAATTTACAATGCCCCTGACCTGAAACCGGTTAAAGGAGTGAATATTGGGCTTTACCCAAAAGGAAACGATACCATTCCATTCGATTCGCTTCCGTATTTTGTTAAGCCTTATTATTTGACAAAAACGGATGAATTGGGGAATTTTAAGTTAAGAAATCTTTCTGACAAAGCCTATCTGCTTTTTGCATTGAGTGATATGAATTCGAATATGATATTTGATCAGCCGAATGAATCAATAGCTTTTCTTGACAGCCTGATCACACCGCAATATATCATGCAACAGAAAAGTGATTCCATAGCTGAGGATTCAATAATTGTTTCAATACCTGTTTCCGGCACAAAACCTCCCGCACCAATGAAGATGGCGCTTTTTCAGGAAATTGATTCTGTTCAAAAACTTTTAAAAGTGTTTGTTCCACGAGATTACCAGATCAACTTCATCTTTAAACGGCCAGTTGAAGAATTTCAGGTTGAACCCCTTAATTTGGAAACGCCTGATAATTGGTCAATATTAGAATACAACGCTTCGAAAGATACCATTACATGCTGGGTTAACAATACGGGTCAGGATTCAATGAAGCTGATTGTAAAAGAAAACAATATCATTCCTGACACACTCAATTTAGCTCTTGTTAAGCGAACCAAAGGCAAAAAACAAGAAATAAAAGAAATCGTAACAAACAAACTGATTTTAAAATCGAATCTCAAAGGGAATTCTATTGACCTGAACAAACCGGTTATTTTCACTTCGCTTTATCCTCTTAAAAGTGTTGATACCGCGCATATAAAGTTGTTGGAAAATGATACGGTTCCGGTGAATCCCTTTTATTCCTTTCCCGATTCCGTCAACAGGAAGTTCATGATTGAATATCAATGGAAGAAATCAACGCCCTATTCCTTTATATTTTACGACAGTACTTTTATTGATATTCATGGCGCGGTAAATGATTCTTCATCGTTCAGGTTCACTTCCAAATCACCCGAAGATTATGGTAATTTTATTATCCAGTTCATGCCTTCCGTTTCATCGTTGAATTATATAGTTCAATTATTAGCGGGTGAAACCATAATAAGAGAAACATCGGTGGTTGGAGAAAACAAAATTAATTTTACTTATCTGCCTCCCGGGAAATATACATTAAAAGTCATTTACGATGCCAATAGCAACCAGAAGTGGGATACTGGTGATTATATTTATAAAATCCAGCCTGAGAAGGTTGCCATATTTCCGTCCGAAATTTCAATCAGAGCCAACTGGGATGTGGAAGAAGTCTGGGAACTGGAATAAATATTAAAATTCTACCGGATAGCTGCCATTAATAATTCAATATCCTGATAAGGTAAAGTAAAATACTCTCCGATATACGGTTTTGTAAGGGTTCCATTGAATGAATAAACGCCCTGTCGCAGCACAAAATCTGTTTTAATCATATTTCCAATCCCTCCGGCTTCACCAATCCTGATCAATATAGGTGTGAAAAAATTACTTAGCGCATAAGAAGCCGTATGCGGAACACGGGATGCTATATTGGGAACGCAGTAATGGGTAATGTCAAATTTTTTAAATACAGGCTGGTTGTGATTGGTAATTTCAGACGTTTCAAAACAGCCCCCCTGGTCAATGCTCAAGTCAATGATTACAGATCCCGGCTTCATTTGTCTGACCATATCCTCAGTAACAATTATAGGAGTCAAGCCTTCACTCGAATGAATAGCCCCGATAGTGACGTCAGCGATTTTCAATGCTTTGAGTAAAATTTTAGGCTGGATAACAGAGGTAAAAATCCTTGCATTCAGCGAATCCTGCAATCGCCTCAATTTATAAATATTGTTGTCGAAAACCCTGACGAGAGCACCCGAACCGATAGCGACCCTTGCCGCATATTCGGCAACCGTGCCGGCGCCTATGATCACGACTTCGGTTGGAGGTATCCCGGGAAAACCACCGAAAAGGTTTCCATTTCCAAATTCTTCATCCGCCAGGTATTCTGATGCAATAAAAATGGATGCGGTTCCGGCAATTTCGCTGGTCGCCCTTAGCACCGGGAAAATCCCAGATTTATCCTTAATAAATTCATACGCAATGGACGTCATTTTTTTTGCTGAAAGCTTTTCAAAATAAGCTCTCGATTGCCCTGAAAGATGCAGCGACGAAAACAAGGATTGCCTTGATTTCATCATATCAATTTCATCAAGTGAAGGAGGTGCAACTTTTATTACGATATCGGCTTTAAATACCTCTTCTGGACTGTAAACGATTTGCGCTCCAACCTCACTGAAAGCATGATCGTCAAAATGTGCAGATTTACCCGCATTGGTTTCGATAATGACCTGGTGTCCGTTTGCAATAAGTAGTCCAACAGCCTGCGGAACAAGTGGAACGCGGCACTCCTGATACGATATTTCGCGCGGGACGCCAATGGTTAAATTGCTTTTATGCCTGTGTACCTCAAGTGTTTCAGCATGAGGTAGTAGTTTTTCGGCATTCTGGTATTTATAGTAACCTTTCTGTTCTGCATCCATATTGTGAAATCAAACTTTTTGAGCACTAAAATTACAACATTATTATGTAATTAACCATCGAAATAAATTACAATTACCTGACTGACCTTAAAACCTTATCATTCTTGAACCGTCCGCATTCACTCCAATGTAAACCCTTACAGCATTTTCAGGTAGCAGGTTCTCCACCTTTTCGGACCATTCTACAAAACAGTAATGATTACTGAAAAAATAATCTTCATAGCCAATATCAAAAACCTCCTCCAACGATTTCATCCGGTAAAAGTCAAAATGATAAATCTCTTTTTGATCTTGTGTCTTATATACATTTATAATGGAAAAAGTAGGACTGCTGACAACATCCACGCTCCGGAGAAGGCCACAGACAGATTTGATAAAAGTAGTTTTGCCGGCTCCCATTTCACCATAAAGCGCAAAAAACTTATGATTCGGGTAAGTTTGAAGCATATAATTCAGCCGGCTGTTTTTAGCGCAGCTTCATTTACACAATTTACCGAAATGGAGGTTAAATGTTCCATAACTCAACAGATTTCCTGACAATGTCATTGGAAAACAAAAGATGTCATTTATCTTTCAGAATCCAATCCTGCAAAAGTCTGAATTATTTTGGTTTTAATTCAATGTAAGGAACCAGCATTTCCTCCATCGAGATTCCACCGTGTTGAAAGGTGTTTTTGTAATAATTCACATAATAATTATAATTGTTCGGGTAGGCGAAAAAATCATTCCGTTTGCAGAAAATAAATGAAGAACTGACATTCACCTTTGGAAGAAAGATGTCATTCGGATTCCTGAACTCAATTACTTCCTTGGGGTTATACTGTAAAGCTTTGCCCGTTTTATACCTTAAATTCGTATTGGTATTGCGATCGCCCAAAACTTTTACTGGATCGTTCACTCTCACTGATCCGTGATCGGTGGTGATTATTACCTCACCGCCCTTTTCGCTGATATAATCAAAAATATCCTTCAACGGTGAATGTTCAAACCATGAAACAGTCAAGGAACGATAAGCAGGTTCATCATCAGCAAGTTCACGGATGATTTCCATTTCGGTGCGTGCATGTGAAAGAATATCCACAAAATTATAGACAATTATATTCAGGTTATTATTCATCAAATTCGGGAGATTCTCGACCAGTTTTTTACCCACGGTAAGGTTCAGCACTTTGGTATAGCTCATCTTAACGTTTTTCCCAAACCGCTTGAGGTTCTCTTCCATTAACTTGTCCTCAAATTGGTTTTTCGTTCCGTCATCATCCTCGCCAAGCCAGAATTGGGGATATTTTCGCTGAATTTCAAGAGGCATTAATCCGGAAAACATGGCATTGCGCGCATATTGTGTAACCGTAGGAAGAATACTGTAAAATACCTGATCGGTCACTACCCTGAACCGTTGCTCAATGATCGGCTGAATTACTTTCCACTGATCATAACGCAGATTGTCAATCAGGATAAGGAACAATGGCTTCTGGCTTGGAAGCTTGGGAAATAACTTTTCTCTGAAAATGGTGTGAGAAAGAATCGGGCGATTTTCTGTTTTACCGTTCAACCAGTCCTCATAATTATTCTCTATAAATTTTGCAAAGACTTTACTTGCTTCTGATTTTTGCATATTCAGGATTTCTTTTATACCTGAATCCGTTGATTTTTCGAGTTCCAGTTCCCATCTTACCAGTTTTTTGTAAACATCCGCCCAATCATTATGGTCAAGACCACTTGAAATCTTCATCCCAAGAGGACTGAATTCCTGTTGATATTGTGAAGTTGATTTCTCGCTGACCAATTTTTTATCCTCAAGATTTTTTTTCAGGCTAAGTAATATTTGTTTAGGATTTACAGGTTTTATTAGATAATCCGAAATTTTTGAACCGATTGCCTCTTCCATGATGGATTCCTCTTCGCTTTTTGTTATCATAACCACCGGAAGTCCGGGATAATCCTGCTTCATTTTTTCTAGGGTTTCAATCCCTGAAAGTCCCGGCATCTGTTCATCCAAAAAAACGATATCATAAAGGTTTTTGGAGACCATTTCGAGCGCTTCCGCTCCATTGTTAGTGGTGTCAACAGAATAACCCTTTTGTTGCAGAAACAAAATGTGTGGTTTTAATAAGTCAATCTCATCATCTACCCACAATATTTTAACATTATCCATAAATATTATTTAATTGTTTATTTAATTAATCTGATACTTCATACCATGCCTTGATAGTATTTAAAGTAAAAAACCAAAAATATATCAAGTGAATTTAAGGCAGCGGCAAAGTTAAATGAATGCGCCCCTTAATAATGTAAAAAACAGTTTTTTATTGTTGGAAAAAAAATCACAGCCGGTTAGCTGTGATTAAAGTAGTGTACAGTGTTCCTCCCTAGTGGTTAATGTTTGTTAGGAGCTAAATCTTACTTTCTTAATCCCCATTTTTTTTACAGAAGCAGGCATTTTTTTGAATTAATTATATTCAAATTTCTTCGCTGGTAAAATTAACTCTGGTTTTTGTGATTATTATGGGTAGAAACCACTGAAAAAAAAAACGGCTGAAAACCTCCATAAGATCATTTCCGTTAAAAGCTAATCAGCTTTAAATAAGTACTTTTGAAAAAAAATAAAATTGACACCTCATTATAATAACAAAAGAAAGATCATCAACGATCCGGTTTATGGTTTTATTGATATTCCCGGCAATCTCATTTACGATCTGATTGAGCATCCTTTTTTCCAGCGACTTAGAAGGATCAAGCAATTGGGACTAACACATTTGGTTTATCCCGGGGCTTTGCACACCCGGTTTCAGCACTCGATCGGCGCCATGCACCTGATGCATGAAGCCTTACTGACCCTGAAATCAAAAGGGCACAAAATTACACCGGAAGAAGAAGAAGCCGCTCTCATCGGAATATTGCTGCACGACATTGGCCATGGTCCGTTTTCTCATTCGCTCGAGAATTCAATTGTTCGGGGAATAAATCATGAAGAGATTTCAGCAATTTTTATGAAACAGTTGAACGATGAATTTCATGGCTCACTCAGCATGGGAATAGCGATTTTTAAACATGATTATAAAAAGAATTTTCTGAGCCAGTTGGTTTCGAGTCAACTGGATATGGACAGACTTGATTACCTGAAACGGGATAGTTTTTTTACCGGAGTTTCTGAAGGGGTAATCGGAACAGAACGGATTATTAAAATGCTGGATGTTGCCGGGGATCAACTGGTGGTTGAAGCCAAAGGAATTTATTCTCTTGAAAAGTTTATTGTTGCAAGGAGGATCATGTATTGGCAGGTGTACTTGCACAAAACGGTGCTTTCAGCCGAGAACATGTTGATAAAAATACTAAAACGTGCCAGGTTTCTTTTACTCAATGGATCAGACCTGTTTTGCACTCCAGCCCTCAGGTTCTTTTTAAGTTACAATTCTAATAATGATTTCCGAACCGATACTGAAAGTCTTGTTCAGTTTTCGCAACTCGACGATTTCGATATTTTCACCTCTATAAAAGTTTGGAAATTCCACAACGATAAAATACTTTCTGTTCTGTGTCAATGTCTGGCTGAACGAAAATTGTTCAGGTGCGTTATTCAATCCGAACCTTTTGAATATTTTTTTGTTGAAAACATTAAGGCTAAAATCATTGATAATTACAAAATTCAGGAGCATGAACTGGAATATTTCTTTCTGAGTGATACTACATCCAACTATGCCTATAATCTTGATTCAGATAAAATTCTTATCCGACCCAAATCTGGAAAGATCATTGACCTCGCCGAAGCATCGGACCAAATGGACACCAGTGTGCTTTCAAAACCTGTTATCAAACATTTTATCTGCTACCCAAAGGATGTTGATAAATGATACAATTAACAATACATCAATAATTACAATTAAGTAATTTTGCATTCAATCTTTAAATTCTCATCGAATGGAGTTCTCGGCAGCCCAAATTGCAGGTATTTTAAACGGAAAAATTGAAGGTGATCCCAATATCACCATAAACTATGTTTCGAAAATTGAAGAAGGGAAAAAAGGAACACTAAGTTTCCTTGCCAATCCTAAATATACGCAATACATCTATGATACAGAAGCATCAATTGTACTGGTGAACGCTGATTTCAAACCTGAAAGGGAGATCAGGTCAACAATTATCAGGGTAGAGAATGCATATTCAGCTTTCGCTAAATTATTGGAAGTTTATAACCAGATTAAACTGAACAAATCAGGAATTTCTGAAAAAGCGCATATTCCCGTTACTGCGGTAATTGGTAACAATGTTTATATCGGTGAGTTTGCCGTAATAGGTGACGGCGCTGTTATCGGTGACAACTCAAAAATTTATCCTCAGGTTTTTATTGGCGACAACGTAAAGATTGGAAACAATACTACGCTCTTTGCCGGCGTAAAGGTATATTCGGATTCAAAAATTGGCAATGATTGCCTTATACATGCCGGTGTGGTTATTGGGTGCGACGGTTTCGGTTTTGCTCCACAGGATGATAAAAATTACATGAAAGTATCACAAATTGGAAACGTTGTCATTGAAGATCATGTTGAAATAGGAGCAAATACCACGATAGACAGGGCTACCCTGGGTTCAACCATTGTCCGCAAAGGAGCGAAAATTGATAATCTTGTTCAAATTGCACATAATGTTGAAATAGGCGAAAATACAGTTATCGCAGCTCAATCCGGCATTTCGGGTTCAACACGGATTGGTAAAAACTGTATGTTTGGCGGACAGGTTGGAATAATCGGACATATATCCATAGCCGATGAAGTTAAAATTGCAGCACAATCAGGGATTGGTAAATCAATTGACAAAAAAGGAGAAATCGTTCAGGGATCGCCTGCATTTGAAGTCGGCAAATACCGTAAATCATATATTCATTTCCGAAACCTGGGCGACCTTAATAACAAAGTAAACGAACTGGAAAAAAAACTATATGAAAAATAGTTTTCTTATTTTTTATTTTGCCCCACACAGAACAATTATTGTTGCTTACCGGCAAGCACGGCGTTAATTCACTGGTTCATAGTTTTTTACTTTTTATCTTCTCAAAAAAAATATTTCTATATTTGTGCCCTGATTATGGGAGATAAACAAATAACAATAGCTAAGCCGGTTTCAGTATCTGGAAAAGGCTTGCATACAGGGGTAAATGTTACCCTCCGGTTTAATCCGGCACCAGAAGATTTCGGTGTTGGCTTTAAAAGGATTGACATAGAAAATCAGCCGGTTATCATGGCGGATTGCGCAAATGTAGTTGATACCAACCGGGGTACAACAATCGGCAGAGAAAATGTGAACGTGAACACAATCGAACACGTGATGGCTGCTATTACCGGATTAGAAATTGACAATTTGCTCATCGAAATTGACAACTTTGAAACTCCTATTCTTGATGGTTCTTCAAGATTTTTTACCGAAGCGCTTATAAAAGCTGGAAGGGTTGAGCAATCTGCTCAAAAAAAATTCTTTGTTCTTAATGAAATCATTTCTTTTTATGACAAGGATAAAAATGCCGAAATGATTGCTATTCCTTCAAAAGATTACCGTTTGTCCGTTATGATTGACTTCGATTCAGAGGTGCTATCAAGCCAGAATGCTTCATTGGATAAAATCAGTGATTTTACCAATGAAATAGCCAACTGCAGAACCTTTGTTTTTCTTCATGAGCTGGAATATCTTTTGACCAATAACCTGATTAAGGGTGGCGATTTGAGCAATGCCATCGTTTTTGTGAATCGGGTTATCTCGCAGGAAGAGCTTGATCGCCTTGCAAAATTATTTAACAAACCCTCCGTAAAAGTCCTGAAAAAAGGGATTTTGAACAATCTTGATCTTCACTATGAAAACGAACCGGCCCGGCATAAACTGTTAGATGTAATTGGTGATCTCTCACTAATTGGAATGCCCATCAAAGCACACATCATCGCAAAAAAGCCCGGTCATTCAACCAATATTGAATTTGCTAAAATCATAAAAAATCACATCGTGGAAAAAGAAAAAAACAGGTTCAAACCACCTTTTGATCTTGACAAAAAACCTCTTTTTGATATCAATGAAATTAAAAAGGTATTGCCCCACCGACCTCCGTTCCTTTTGATTGATAAAATTATGGATATGGATGACAATCATGTAATCGGTGTAAAAAATGTTACGATGAATGAAGCACATTTCGTTGGGCACTTTCCTGACGAACCTGTGATGCCGGGTGTACTTCAGATAGAAGCGATGGCTCAAACAGGTGGAATATTCGGCCTTAAAAAATTCAAGGATCCGGAAAACTATGTGACCTATTTTCTTAAAATTGATAATGTAAAATTCAGAAATAAAGTAGTGCCCGGTGATACTCTTGTCTTTGTTCTGGGGCTAATATCACCCCTCAGAAGAGGGATTTGCCACATGTGGGGAACAGGTTATGTTGCCGGAAAACCGGTGATTGAAGGAGAAATGTTAGCCCAGATTTCAAAGAAACAAAATACAGAAACCAAAGCCGAATAAAATAATGAATCAACCTTTAGCTTATGTTCATCCCCAGGCAAGGATCGCAAAAAATGCGGTTATCGAGCCTTTTGTTAATATTGAACGGAATGTGGAAGTGGGTGAAGGAACCTGGATCGGTTCCAACGTTACCATCATGGAAGGAGTGCGCATCGGGAACAATTGCAAAATTTTCCCCGGAGCAGTCATAGGTGCCATTCCACAAGATCTCAAATATGCCGGTGAAGACACTACCGTCGAAATTGGCGACAATACTACTGTTCGGGAATTTGTAACCATTAACCGTGGTACAAAGGAAAGCTGGAAAACGGTGATCGGGAAAAACTGCCTGCTGATGGCTTATGTGCATATTGCCCATGATTGTTACCTCGGCGAAAGGGTTATCTTAGGCAATGCTGTTAACCTTGCCGGACATATCACCATTGGTGAATGGGCAACTCTCAGTGGTCTGACTGCCGTTCATCAGTTCGTCAAGATTGGCGCTCATTCCTTTGTTTCGGGCGGATCACTCGTTCGTAAAGATGTTCCTCCATATACCAAAGCGGCGCGTGAACCGCTTTCTTATGCCGGGGTAAATTCCATCGGACTCAGGCGCAGGGGTTTCTCTAACGAAAAAATTATTGAAATTCAGGATATTTACAGGTATATTTATATCAAAGGTTACAACGTTTCACAGGCAGTAAGGTACATCGAAGCCAACATGCCCAGCTCTCTCGAGCGGGATGAAATTTTAACTTTTATCGCACAATCTACCCGCGGAATCATGAAAGGATATTTCAGAATAGGCGGGAACTCCCAGTAGGTGGCGAAGATGTTAGATATTAGAAATTAGGCTTTAGATGTTAGATTTTTTGAATTGACACCTACATCATTCATCCTTTTATCCGTCACGGTTATGCCGGTGAGTTTTCGGGATTGAAAATTTCATCCAAAGAAAATACAAAGTCGAAATTCTTAAAAGCTAAGTCAATCAATAAGTGCTTTAGCTTCTTCTAATACTGCATTTGTTTCCAAATATTTCCTATCATAAGGAATAGAATAAAACAGCGGTGAGTTTAAAGCCGGGAAATTGCCCTTTAGCACATTATTTGGCCGTTCACCTTCAAAACCAAGAAATGAATATTTTCCATAATGCGACAATAATCGTGTTAACCCCGGAACGGCTTGTTTTACGCTGGTTCCTATAAATCCTATGGTAAAACCACTGTTTTCAGGATTTGGTATAGCATAAACGAGTGAACCTTCGGCGCTGAGGCGGCTGATAAGAACGGTTTGAGCAGAATCAAATACGGAATGGTAGTCTTTTTGAACATTAAATTCACCCGTAAATTTATTTTCAAAACCTATTACCCAGGCTGACATATTTCCCGGTAATTTATCAAGATCTTCATCCAATTTTATTTGGAGCGAATTTCCCTGTCCCTCCTGGGTTTCTTTCCAAGTGTTTGCCAGCGTTTTGTATTCATCAAGGAAAGGACTGTTTTTTGGAAGGATGATCATTCCTTCGGAACTTCCAAAAATCTGAGATAGCGAAGGAGGAACTTCCGATTTATCCAGTCTCCGGAAAACATCAAACTGCGGATCAACCTCGATTTTTAAAGGCTCGGATGAGAAATGATAAGTATATGAATTGGTTCTTTTATCAGAAATTACAGTAATAAGTTCCACTCTGTTTTCAAGGTATATGGCAACCGGAATATTCAAAATGAATAAGTCTTGTTCCTGGTTTTGAGACAAAGAAAAATTCAGGTCAAATCCAGCTTCCACTTTTTTGACTTTTACTTCTGATAGTTCAATTGATGGGGCGCCTTTTCGCTTCAGCCATTGATCAAACATCGGATCCATGTCAATTGATGAAAACTTTTGAAAAGACTTCTGAATATCATCGAAAGTCGAAATTTTATAAATATTATCCTTGTAAAACGATTGGTAAGCCTTAATGAAATTATCATCCCCAACCATTTTCCTCAACATGTGATTAAACATCAAACATTTACCGTAACCAATGGCCTCTTCTGCAGCATTATTTCTATTGCGGAATTGGATAACCGGAAAATCATTTTCAGCATTTACATAATCGGTGAATTTTTGCAGGGTCGTTCGCCGGTACTCTGCCCCCTGCCCTGCTTGTTCTTTCAATAAATGATCAGCCATATAAGCTGTAATCCCTTCGCACCAGTTCCCTTTTTCAAAATCAACATACACCGAATTGCCCCACCAGTTATGCAATAATTCGTGCGGATAAGAGGTATACAGTATCCATGGAAAACGAATTATTTTCTCGCCAAGCAGCGTAAAGGAAGGCATACCGAAACCTGTTTCCCAGAAATTTTCAACCAGAGCAAATTTGTTATATGGGTATGGACCGACAAGGTCAACATACATTTTTAAATATTCCGAAGTTGCATTTATATAATTACTGGCAAGCGCTGAATCCGGACTTCGGAGAAATGCCTGAAAAAGCACATCTCCGGGTTTTTGTTCATATTCGGTCCAGGAAGCAGATATCAGGTAAACATCTTCAGTGGGATTTTTGCATTGATATTTTACTATTCTTTTATCACTTTTAATTTCATTAACAATCCTGTCACCCTGTGAAACAACGTTCCAGTCGCTTCTGAGTGTAACCGTAAGATTGAATGTAAAAAGCGATTCTTCAAAGGCAGGAATCCAGAAGGTTGAACCTGCAAGGTATACGCCGGAGTCACTGATGATCCCGGTAGTCTCGCTGAATCCTCTTGCATATTCGGCAGCACCCGTTGAAATTTTTTCTGTTATGATGCCCGAATATTTAATGGGAAGTAACAAATCTTTCTTCCCGTGATTAGTAATTCCAATAGTATAATTATTGAAAATTGCTTCAGCATTATCCACTGTTATTTTTGTAATCTTAATCGAATTATCAAGCGATTCGGGTACCAGGTTCTTGTTTAATGAAAAGGAAAGAAAACTTTTGTCTTTAATGATCTCTATGGGGATAAGGACAGAATCAACAACATCTATGGATTTTTCCTGAATGCTTAGGTATACGTTTAATTCGTGGTGGATAACCTGGGAAAATGAAGTGATGGGGTAAAAAATATTACACAAACAATTGTTTTGAAGTTTTGCATGATGTTAAAAATTTAATACCTTTTATTATTGCTGGCAAAGGTAAAGAAAAGGGAAAGAATTGAAGAACAAACTTCTCAAAAAGAACCCGCATTTGAAAGATTTTATTACTGAACAGGACCACTAAGGTTTCAACTCTTTTAAACTGAAGACTTTGTTTCCACCATCCCAGAATTTGGTAGCCCATTCGTCGCATGTTCCATCACCAAAATCAATACTTGCAAGCCATGTATCATCTTTATAACTATAAAATTCCACCATACCTGAAACGATGTAATCACAACCTTCAATGTTAATGATAGGTTCAGTTATAACCTTATAATATTTTTCTTTGTCACCTTCTTTTTTTATTGAAAATTCAGTGGTTATTCCATGCACAGTTTTAGTGGCAATGTCATCGCAAACACCGCTTCCGAAATCAATAACAGCATAAAGGCGAATTTTCAGGAAATACGGAGATAAAGAATTCGGAAATCTGTAAGATTCTCAAAGTAGGCGAAAGAACAATAGATCGGGTAAAGAAGAAGTTCATTGAAGAAGGATTTGAAAGCGTGCTGGAAAGACGTCCTTCGACCAAAATTACACCAAAAAGGTAGATGGAGATATTGAAGCAAAATTGGTATCACTTTGCTGCAGCGAGCCACCCGAAGGTTTTGCAAAATGGTCGCTAAGACTTTTGGCAGACAAGATGGTTGAGTTGAATTATATTGATTACATATCGCATGTGACAGTAGGCGAGGTTCTAAAAAAAACGAACTTAAGCCTTGGAAAGTAAAAGGTTGGGTAATTCCTCCGGGACAAAGCAGTGAATTTGTAGCCAATATGGAACAGGTACTTGATATATACAAGCTGGCGTACGATGAAGATTATCCGGTTGTTTGCATGGATGAATCACCCAAACAGTTGATTGAAGAAATTGCATCAACACCAATAAAGCAACTGGCTTGTAAAACCAGGTTGTGCGCATCTGAATATACCCGGCGAATTATCGGGTGACTTTGGCAATTCAAGTTTCCGCATAATTGTTGATGCCATAATGGTAATGAAAGGATTTAGCTCAGGAGCTGCCCACACAGCCAAGGACATTTTCCCTCCCCTTTTCAGCACCCTTGACATTTCTCCAAGGCCCTTATTTAAATCCGGGAAAAACATGATTCCAAAACGTGAAATAATATGGTCAAACGTTTCGTCATCAAACGGAAGATTGGCAGCATCTGCAGCGAGACTGCGATAATTCTGGATATTTTTTCTCGAAGCATTCTCGTTTGCAATGACCACCATATTCTCGGAGAGATCAGTGCCAGTAACTTCTCCATGAGTGAGCATTGTGCTGAGCGTCAGGCCGGGTTCACCTGTTCCTGATGCCACATCAAGTACTTTTTCAGTTCCTTTCAGATCAAGTTTTTTGATCAGGGCATCGCCTATGGGCTTCATGGTAAACATGATCAGGTTATCCCATTTTTCCCAGCCCTTACTGAATTTATTCCAGTTGTTTTTTTGTTGTTCCAGCTGTTGTTGCTGAATTTCCTGATTAAGCTGTTGCAGATCAAAATGCTGTTCGCGAAACATATCTTTATAGATTAAGTTAATTTTTTGATAATCGTTTGATCAAAGTCAAGTATCACCGATTGATATTCAATATGCTGTTACTGATTATTGGAAATTAAACATACCAGTAACCTATGGAATTATTTTAAAAGTTAAATAATTGTTAAATAAATAACATGATGGTCAATAAATTGATTAAAAAAGCCTGAAATAGTAATTCTATTTCTCCATAGCCCTGAAATCCTGGCTCTTACAAACTCACTGGAACAATATGGGGAAAACGGAAACCGGCATTCTCGGATTACCCCTATTTTAAAGGATTATTTATCAACCAGGAATGTTAGAGGATCGTTATCCTTACCTGAGGTTATCTTTACCCATAGAAGTTCTCCCGATCCAAACTTCGATAACTAATCAATTCTACTACTTGACAAGTTTTAACTTTCGTATTATTTTTTGAATCTCCAACTTTTAAATAGAGGGAAATCTCTATTTTAGTTATACTTTTGTTTAACATGAAGTTTTAATGATTGTAAGAATGAAAATAAAGGGGTTTTCCTATTTCTATTTTTATCGGGTTGTTGATGTCATTCACTGTTATTATAGTCAATGCCCAAAATCCAGTTCAAATCCGGTTCCCAGAAAGCAATCATCATTGAAAATTTTGACAGCGGTACAGTTGAGCTGACATCATACCCTTTGGAAGATGAGGACCCGCTCAACTGGGAATTGAATTCAAACATCACTTATGAAAATTCCCCCTGGTCATTAAAAATATTCGGAAATACCTGGAAGGTTCAAAGCATTTCACCTGTCGTTGTTAATGCAGGTGATGTGTGGCAGGTTTCTGCATATATCGCTTCGCAAGGAGAGATTCAGGGATTTGGGATTATGGATTCTGCACATGTACTTTTCTATTCTTTTGCAGGTTCAGAAATGGTGAACATTGAAGAATGGGTACCTGTTTACCAGGGCTGGTTCCCGGAAGACCAATGGAATGATTACCAACTTCCTGTTGCGGACGATTGGCTGGCTTTTTTTGATTACCTGCCGGAAATCACAGCTATCGTTTATATCAACGACAAAGACCAAACTTCACAGGGGGTGGTATATTTTGATAATATTATAAATATCAGCAATGATTTACCTTATATTCCGGAGGTATCGATTGATTTTACTGTAGGAGGAGTTTATACGATGGAGGCGGCAGTAAAGTTGCTGACGTTCAATTTACAAGTGAAGTGATTGACCCTGATAGTGAAACCCATGACTATTTCTGGAATTTCGGAGATGGTTCAACCAGTAATGAGCAGGATCCTTCACATACATTTTTAGTTACAGATGATCATCCCTACAAGGTTTTACTCCGGGTTGTTGACTCTACCAACAGGTGGGGACAGGCAAGTTGTAGTGTTGAAGTTGACCCAGGCAACAGCTCTTTTCCTGTAACTTTGAATTTTGTCGGTGATATCATGCTGGCCCGCAGATACGAAAATCCGGGCGGAGTTATTCCCACCCTGGGTGTTGAAGCCATATTCGCTCCAACAAAACCGTTTCTTGGCGATGCCGCAGATATCACTATTGCCAATTTAGAATGTCCGTTAACCACTTATTGGGAGCACCATCCGACAAAATCAATTTATTTTAAAGGTTCGCCTGCGAATGTAGCCGGTTTGACTTATGCCGGAATAGATATCGTTACCCTTGCCAACAATCATACATTGGATTATATGTTGCAGGGGATGCAGGAAACCCAGTCCGTTTTAGATGAGAATGATATTCTTTATATGGGCGCCGGGGAAAATTCATATGAAGCCTACCTGCCGGCTTTTTATTCAAAGTCAGGTGTTAATTTCGCCTTTCTTGCAGCCAGCGACAGAACCGGGCAATACAACAACGAACAGCCTTACCTGAATGCAGGTTATAACAAACCAGGCTTTGCTTATCTTGAGCCATATTATATCAAAAAGCAAATTGATGAAGTAAAAAATGTCTCTGATCTGGTGGTACTGGAGTGGCATACCGGAATTGAGTATTCGTCAGACCCGGGTGAGAAATGCGATACTTGCTCCCTGTTTGGTGAGGAAAATGAATCGGATGAAAATTATTTTCCTTTGGCTCTGGCTCCAACTCCAAAGAACAGGACCACAACACATTTTGCCATTGACAATGGGGCAGACCTCGTTATTTGTCATCACCCTCACATGATGCAGGGATTGAACTTTATAGCGGCAGACTCATTGCCCATTCGATGGGGAATTTTGCATTTGATCAGGAATACCCTGAAACTTATCCCTCATTTATCCTGAATTCGAAAGTGAACGAAACAGGATTTTATGAATTTACACTTACCCCGGTTTACATTGATGATTATATCCCGCATAGGGCTGAAGGTGGTTTGGGATTACACATACTTGATGATCTTGCCCAGCGTTCAAAGGATCTGGATACATACCTTAAAATTGACCGGGACAGCATCATCGCAAGGGTAATCATGGATACCGCCAGCATGACTTCAACCTTTACGGAAAACACAGTTGAGCTCCCCATGGAAGAAACCGGCAATAGTTGGACAACGCCTCCCCATCCGCTTGCAAGAATGGGAAGTATTTCATCAGTTGACAGCATCGAGCCAAATGGTAATTACGAATTCCGGCTGGGCAGGGAATTGATCTGGTTCGGCAATATGGAGAATGAAGGCTGTACGTTGTGGAATTTGAACAGCGCCGATGAAAACTATTGCGATTCGGCTAGCGTTTTCAGGAGAACGCTCTATTCAGCATTTAAGAACTTCCAATTCTACTTCCAACATTATTACAAATTTCGAGGAACGGATCATTTGTCCTTCCGATACGATCAATTGTTCACTCTGTGGTTATATAAAAACTCAAAATGGTGCTAATGTGACCATTGAAATAAGATATCATAGCGGATCGTACCGGGATCATACCACTCGGTACTGAAAATATCGGTGTACAGGTAAATGGGAATACTCCCTGGACTTTTTATCATCAAGGAGCTTACGATTCCGGCAGGAACGAAGTTTTTCGATGTTCGGCTGAACAGTGGTATTCCGGGTTCGGGTACAGCTTATTCATGGTTCGATAATGTGAGTGTTATTCGCTGGGATGGATGGGCGGATTATACTATTTCAGAATCCATACCGACGCCAAATGATTATTATTTTATCCAGGTTAAATCATCCGGCAGTTCTGAAGATGTTGTTATCAATTATTCTGAAACGGGTTACGGTCCGGCACATACCATTGAGGCCGATCTAAAGGTTTTCCTTGAAGGCCCATTCAA
>CAWJBC010000010.1:0-298435 GCA_963840975.1 uncultured Bacteroidales bacterium
AATGCAATTCCTGATCAATGAATTGCAATTGCTCTTTGCCGAAAAGCGTACATCTTTGTCCGTGTTGCGAACGGGTATCGCTGTTTTTGCATTACCCCTTTCAGTTATGAGTGTGCTGATTGCCACCTCAAAACTTTATTCATTAAGGGAGGTGATGAGTTTATTTATACCCGTTGTAATTCTTAATGCTATTTTGGTTGTACTTGGAATTTATCTCATTGTTAGAGCGCTAATGAGGATTTATCGGATTGACCAGCACATCAACAGAATAAAAAGGGAATCGCCGGTAACTGATAAACTCATTTCCTGATGAGTAAAAACAACCTTATTCGTTTAGCATTGTAAATAAAAAAAGTCTTACAATAAATTAATTGCAAGACTTTTTAAGTCGGGGTAGCAAGATTCGAACTTGCGACCTCCTGCTCCCAAAGCAGGCGCGATAACCGGACTACGCTATACCCCGTGAATAATATCAATAAACAAATAACAAAAACCAAAATTCTCTGGCGGAGAGAGGGGGATTCGAACCCCCGGTACCCTTTCGAGTACGACAGTTTAGCAAACTGTTGGTTTCAGCCACTCACCCACCTCTCCATCTCTTTTCTTCATGTATGAATCCGTCAACTAACTAACCTCTCTACCATTTTAAAAAGAGGTGCAAAAATATAAAATAAATTGAATGAACAAGCTATTTTAAAATTAATTACTGGTAAAACAAACCGATTATTTAACTTTGTCCTAAACTTGCTCACAGATGCAAATTTCAAAAAAATTGGGAATACTCAAATCTCAACTTCCCGATCATGTTAAACTGGTTGCAGTCTCTAAGACGAAAAGCGTTGAGGACATTCTGGAGGCTTACCAATCCGGGCAAATCATTTTCGGAGAGAACAAGGTACAGGAGATTACCGCAAAGCAGCCATTGCTTCCAAAAGAGATTGAATGGCATTTTATCGGGCACTTGCAAACCAACAAGGTTAAATATATTGCTTCATTTATCCACATGATCCATAGTGTTGACAGCATGAAGGTTCTGATGGAAATCAACAAACAGGCGCTGAAGAATAACCGTATCATCAATGTTCTCCTTCAGTTCCACATCGCTACTGAAGAAACCAAATTCGGATTCAACCTGGCGGAGGCAGAAGAAATACTGCAATCTTCCGATTTCGGAAAACTGCAAAATATCAGGGTATGTGGGGTGATGGGCATGGCGACATTTACTGAAAATAAAAATATGATAAGTAGAGAGTTCAGACAATTATATACTCAGTTTATCCATTTGAAAAACAATTTTTTTGCCAATAAGGAATATTTTAAAGAGATTTCGATGGGAATGTCGGATGATTATAAAATTGCAATTGAGGAAGGAAGTACGATTGTCAGGATCGGGAGTTCACTTTTCGGGGAAAGAAATGGATTTACCATTTAAACATAAACCTCTTTATAATTTAGTTCTAAGGATAGTTACCGAACCAGTCAGCGTTTTGTCTTCATAATACCCATCACATTTCAGAATATAAAAATAAACGCCATCCTTTAAATTTCCTCCGTCCCAGTCGTTCTTATAATTGTCGGCTTCATAAACTTTTTGCCCCCACCTGTTAAAAACAACAAGGGTATTGCTGAGATAATATTTACTCAGGTCAATGGGGGTATCCCCAGCATTGATACTTTTCAATTCGCCTCCACCACCATTATTTCCCTGATCGCCTTTGTCTTCATATATTTCAAAAAGTTCATTATAACCATCATCATTGGGAGTGATAACAGAGGTAGCCTTTAACTTTACAGGTTCAACGATCATACTAATATGGACTTGATTTGAATCCACACATCCATAAAAAGTCCGGTAATGGAAGTAAACTTCAAAAGTTCCCGGATAGGAGTAAATATATTCAGGTGATGCTATATCATACAAAAATAAACTGTCGTTGCCTAAAAAATCCCACCATATACTATTTAATTGAAAAGTATCCGCAGCGGTTGAATCGTATGAAATATTCTCATAAGTAAAGCGAACGTAAGGATTTTGAATATAAACGGTATCCGTAGGATCAGAAGTAAGCTCAATTTCAGGAAGGGGATATGCCTTTACATCAAATGGCTGTTTCAGTATACAACCGATCGTGTCAGTGACAGTTAGCGATTTCTCTCCATTTGTGAGTTTCCAGGCTTTATTGGGTTGAGTATTGTAAGGCTCCCCTTCTGACCATACATAAGTATAAGGAGGATAACCACCGGAAATAAATGCTTCAACATGTGCAGACGTAGAATCGGGACATCCCATTTTAAATTGAACAATTGAATCGGCAAAGATATTTGGCGACACATCAATACGGACGCTGTCAATACAATGATTGAAACCCAACAGTGTGTCCTGTATTTCAGCATAATAATACATTGTATCACGAGGATAAACAATGACGGAATCGTCTGATACATTCATCGGAAGCCAAAGAAAATTATAAGCCTCTGAACTGCCATAAAGCGTAAGGGTATCACCGCAAACGATCACTTCATTTGAGTTCATTATTTCAGCATCCACTATAACTATAAAAACTGAATCATAGATGAAAAGAGTATCTCCCTGGTTCACATCCACCTCATATTGTCCGGATATACTGACCCATATAGCCTGAGTCGTATCCCCTGTGCTCCAATCATAACTGAGGTAGCCATAACCGGCATCTACCAAAAGGCTATCAACTTTACAGGACCAAATCGTATCCGGAAAAATATTCTGTGCCTGAATCTTATTCTGAATAGAAATAGTAAATAAAAGAATGGCTAATCCTATGAAAATTTTTTTGAGAAAATCAGGAAACATTAACAATGGCGTTTTACTTTCTACTGTGCTTTTCGATTTAAACCAAATTAACGCACAAAGATGATTAAAATTTTGACAATGGTATAAGATAAAAGTAACTTTTTAGGCAAATACCGGACATATTTACCGGAAAAAGCCTTCTAAGAAATTTGTTATCAGGCCATTCCTTATCTTCCAATGATTTTTATGCCATTTTTTCCATCGGATTGACACTTGGTTTCATTGGCAGATTATTTGACGTGTGATGAACTTGATAAAATATTACGAAAAGATGAACTTTAACAATTTCACAATTAAATCGCAGGAAGCAATTCAAAAAGCGCAGGAAATTGCAGGAGGCATGCAGCATCAGGCAATAGAGAACACCCATATCCTGAAAGGGCTGATTACCATTGACGAAAATGTGATTCCGATTCTATTGAAGAAGCTGGATGTAAATCTGAATTTACTGTCAAGGGCATTGGGGAAAATCATTGAATCGCTGCCCAAAGTTGCCGGAGGTGAGCAATATCTTTCACATGAAGCGAATGCAGCTTTGCAAAAAGCCGGTCAATACCTGAAAGAATTCAATGATCAGTTCATTTCAGTTGAGCATATTTTGTTAGGAATTTTGGGTGGAAACGATACTGCGGCAACGCTTTTAAAAGATAATGGAGTTAAAGAAAAGGAACTTATTTTAGCTATCAGGCAATTGAGAAAAGGGTCTACGGTCAACAGCCAATCGGCGGAAGATACCTTTAATGCGTTGAACCGTTATGCCAAAAACCTGAATGAGCTGGCGCGTAAGGGATCACTCGACCCGGTTATCGGACGTGATGATGAAATCAGGAGAATTTTGCAGATTCTTACCAGGCGAACCAAAAATAATCCTATCCTTATTGGCGAGCCGGGTGTTGGGAAAACTGCAATTGCAGAAGGGTTAGCCATTAGGATAATGAATGGCGATGTGCCGGAAAACCTCAAATCAAAGCAGGTTTATTCACTCGATATGGGCGCTCTGATAGCCGGCGCTAAGTACAAAGGCGAGTTTGAAGAAAGATTGAAGAGTGTAGTTAAAGAAGTGATTGCAGCCGAGGGTGAGGTTATTTTATTTATTGACGAAATCCACACATTGGTTGGCGCCGGAGCATCAGAAGGTGCAATGGATGCCGCCAACATTTTAAAACCGGCCCTTGCCAGAGGTGAGTTAAGAGCCATAGGAGCTACCACCTTAAAGGAGTACCAGAAATATTTTGAGAAAGATAAGGCGCTTGAAAGGCGATTTCAAATCGTAATGGTAAAGGAGCCGGATGTCGCTGATACCATCTCCATATTAAGGGGACTCAAAGAAAGATACGAAAGCCATCACCACATCAGGATAATGGATGAAGCGATCATTGCTGCGGCTGAATTATCCCATCGCTATATTACCGACAGATTTTTGCCCGATAAAGCGATAGACCTGATTGATGAGGCGGCAGCCAAATTGCGACTGGAAATTAATTCACTCCCTGAAGAGCTTGAAATTCTTGAACGGAAAATCAAACAACTTGAAATTGAGCGGGAAGCGATCAAACGCGAAAAAGACGAAGTTAAATTAAGTAATCTGTCGAAAGAAATTGCAAATCTTAGTGACAACCGCAATCACCTTCATGCCAAATGGAAATCGGAAAAAGGAATTGCAGAAGAAATTCAGCAGAAGAAAAAGGAAATAGAAGATTTCAGGTACGAGGCTGAACAGGCTGAAAGGGATGGGGATTATGGCAGGGTCGCTGAAATTCGCTATGGCAGTATAAAATCTAATGAAGATGATATTGAAAAGTTAAAGCTAAAGCTTATGGATCTTCAGGCAGACTCACCTATGATCAATGAAGAAATTAGTGCTGAGGATATTGCCGGAATTGTTGCCCGCTGGACAGGAATCCCGGTGAGTAAGATGTTGCAAAGTGAAAGGGAGAAACTTCTCAATTTAGAAGGAGAACTTCATTGCAGGGTGATCGGTCAGGATGAGGCGATTTCTGCTGTTGCCGATGCCATCAGGCGAAGCCGGGCAGGACTGCAGGACAGCAAACGTCCAATCGGATCCTTTATCTTCATGGGTACTACCGGTGTAGGAAAAACGGAATTAGCCAAAGCGTTGGCAGAATATCTTTTTGACGACGAAAACGCCATGATCAGAATTGACATGTCGGAATACCAGGAAAGGCATTCGGTATCACGTTTGATCGGTGCTCCTCCCGGTTATGTCGGATACGATGAAAGTGGTCAACTTACCGAAGCAGTCAGAAGAAGACCCTATTCAGTGATCCTTTTGGACGAAATAGAAAAAGCGCATCCCGATGTTTTCAATATTTTACTACAGGTCCTTGACGATGGAAGACTTACCGACAACAAAGGACGAACAGTTGACTTCAAGAATACCATCATCATCATGACTTCAAATATTGGATCGCATATTATTCAAAAAAACATGGAATCCATTACCGATAAAAACAGAGATCCTATTGTAGAAAATACAAGGAAGGAAGTATTTAATTTATTGAAATCAGCTATTCGTCCTGAGTTTCTTAACCGGATTGATGAGATCATCATGTTTAGTCCTTTGAGCCAACAAGAAATACTTGAGATTGTCAAGTTACAATTTACAAATATTCAGAAATTACTTGCCGGTAATCAAATACATCTTAGCGTCACTGATGGTGCCCTAACCCGCATTGCTGAAGACGGATATGATCCGCAATACGGCGCACGCCCTGTTAAAAGGGTGATCCAAAAAAACCTGTTAAATGAGCTTTCAAAGATGATATTATCTGGTAAAGTCAGTAAGGATTCGGAAATTGTCCTGACTTTAAAAAACAATCATCTTGTTTTTATCAACAAAAATTGACAAATGCTTAAAACTTTGAAAATACAGATGTAACTATTTAAAAAATCATGGGTATAAATCACAAAAAACACTTTCTTTGTTTGTTGGGTTCAAAATGAAAAATAATCTTCAAAATTCAGGTAAAATGATCCGATTCAAAAATTTCAGAATAATACTAATAGCAATTAGTTTTGTCATCGTTAATATTGCTACAGCTCAATATACAGGCGGTGGAAGAATAGGTATAAATGCTTCAAATTTAAGAGGCTCATCGGTCAAAAACAATTCCATGTTGATCGGTTATAATATTGGTGGATTTGTGAATGCAGGAGGTGAAGATATTTTAAAAGGTGATATTGCCGAAATCCTTTCCCTCCAGGTAGAACTTACTGTTGAATCCAAAGGCGCAACGATGGATTATCCCTCAATTAAAACTACCGCTGATACGACCTTGCCTTATCCCCAACCTCCGTCATCCAAAATGAATTTGACTTATGTTTCTCTTCCTATCCTTGCCAAATTTACCTTTGGAGAAAAGAAAAGCATTAACTATTTTGCTGAGGCGGGTTTCTATGCAGCAGGATTATTTGGTGTATCAGTAGATGGTGAAACGAAGTACGACGATGATCTGGATCCTAAAACTGACAGAAGAAATTACAGGGACGATTTCAATGGGTTCGATTTTGGGCTTGTCATTGGCGGTGGAATTAGCATACCTTTTGGTGGCAGGAAAAGTCCCTGGCGTGCTTATGGCGATCTCAGATACAGCGCAGGATTATCTTCAGTTGGTGAATACCGACCAGGCACTCCCCCTGTTTATGCAGATTATGTTAAAGATATTA
The DNA here is from genome assembly GCA_963840975.1 of uncultured Bacteroidales bacterium. Taxonomy (GTDB): domain Bacteria; phylum Bacteroidota; class Bacteroidia; order Bacteroidales; family JAADJA01; genus JAADJA01. The sequence goes on from CAWJBC010000010.1 coordinate 6,518, forward strand.
AAGTGAGTGCAATATCATTGCTTTTTGGTGTGAGTTATGCATTTTAGTTTACAATAGATTTAAGTTAAGGCTGCCGGATTGGGCAGCTTTTTTTGTACAAATGAGTGACCAATCAAAACATTAAGGAAAATTTAATTTAAACTTAAGGTAGTTCAAAAAACATATAAGTACTTTTGTATCATAAAACAAAGATGCGCAGTTCATCTTTGACAAATAAAAGCGGCGATGGCAAAGCAAAAGCAGATGGTCGCGAACGGGGAAAACAAAAAGTTAACCTCAGATGGCTGGAAAATTCCGGCTTTTTTTATGCCCAAAAGAACGCATTTTTGCTTCAAATTAGAAAACATCTTAAGACTTACCGGTATTTTTTCTTCTTTTCTAAAAGGCTTAACTGAGGCTCCAATTTGGTATTATAGGGATTTATGGGTCGCTTATTTTTCTCAATTCCGTTTTGAGAATGATTTTTATACGTTTCCCATTCGGGATAATAGTCTTCAGCTTGATTGCCCCAACTGTACCATCCTTTTCTGTTGCCGCGGGCAAACATTTCCAGAAAGGGTCCATTACTGCAGCTTTCAATAATTTCATATTGCTCATCAGGTTTTCGGCTGTGCTCCCTTTTTCTTTGAACAATGATATTTTCCTGGGTCCTTCCAGGGGACAGGGTTCTCGCATTTTTACCTTTCACCCCAAAAAGGATAACCTCAGTAACATTTCTAAAATAAAAACCAACACCCCTTCTATCCGGCCCCCCGTCTTTTCGAATTTTATACCAGATCAGATTAGTTTTATACGTAAATCCCCAACTTTCCATAACTGCCAAACCTTCTGCAAGAAGTGCATTCGGTACCCACAAATACAAATGAGCAGTATCATTTAAAGCTTGTTTTACAGGGATGTCTTTAATCTGTTGCAATGATAAAGTAGGGTATCTGGATAGTCTTTTATGTTCCGGCGCCATTTTCCCTGTCCGGTTTTGAAACTGCCAGGGAGGATCTGCCAAAACAGTTGAAAACTTTTGATCAGAAGTAAATTTCAGAAAGTCTTGAGCTACGTTCATTTTTTAATTAATCTCTTAGAAGTTTTGTAGTAATACCAAATACAAGAACCGGACAACCTCCATTTCTTCCCGCGTCAAGCCGAGGAATTAATTTACCCATTTGAGTTGTACTTGCTCCATACTTAGAATAAATTTTTAATTCTTTTAGTAGAGGATCCAAATCGTTGCTTCTTGTCACCAAAACCCCGACGCTTATCGCATTATACTCAAAAAATGCTCTAAAGGCATATAAGTCGCGATCAAAAGTTTGATCTTTGCTATTCCATTCCAGGTCAAAAGCTACTCTTCCTTTCAAATAATCAACTTTATGAGTACCATGATTGATTGTGCTTTTTAATTCTTTGTCATTTTTCCCTTTAATCTCATATACATTTAATTCGGCACCCAGGTTTTTGTCATTCCAATTCAATGGTCTTAAAAGATTAGAGAAAATCTTTGGAATATGACTTTCATTTTTACCACCCTCAATCATGTCAGCTTTTGTAAAACGAAAACCCCTTAAAGCAACGCAAAGTTCATCGAACTCAACGGGAAACTCTTTAGAAATTATTGCTGCGGCATGTTTAAAATCATGAATCTCATATAAATTTGAAATATCATTTGGTATATATTGCTCCCAAGACATTATTGAATATTGATTTATTTCTATTATGATGCAAAGGTAACCAATAAGTATTCAAATCTAACTCAAAGAGCGGATTGCATTTAATTATTTAAGTTCAAAAATTATCTTCCCCCCCATAATCAAATCACTGTGTTGCAAAAAAGGTGTCTCCAATTTTTTTCCATTTAGTACAATTTCCTTCACGTGCACATTTTCTGAAGATTGATTTTCAACTTTAATAGTTAAGATTTTACCATTGCCCAAATCTATCTCGGCCGATTTTACCAACGGGCTTCCCAGGGCATATTCATCCGAACCCGGACAAACCGGATAGAATCCCAGCGCACTAAATATGTACCAGGCACTCATTTGCCCGCAATCGTCATTACCGCAGAGACCGTCGGGAGCATTGGCGTACATGGTATTGCAGATCATCCGAACACGTTCCTGTGTTTTTTCAGAATTGCCGGTCCAGTTGTAGAGATAAGGAATATGATGTCCTGGTTCATTGCCATGCACATATAATCCGATAATTCCATCACGGGTGATGTCTTCGTTCGCTTCGATGTGTTTATCTTCCAATTGGAGGGTGAAAAGTTGATCAAGCATTTTTGAGAATTTCTTTTTCCCACCCATCATGAAAATTAATGCATCCGGGTCTTGCGGAACATACAATCCATAATTCCAGGCATTACCCTCTATAAAACCCTGGCCGTGGGTGTCGAGTGGGTCAAACTCTTTTCTGAATGTACCGTCTGAAAGTTTTGGTCGCATAAAACCACTTTGAGGATCAAAGACATGATTGCAATTTTTTGATCTTTTTATGAAATCATTATAAACTTCATCATTGCCAATTTTTTTAGCTATCTGAGCTATAGCCCAATCGTCATAGGCATATTCGAGAGTCTTGCTTACTGAACTGCCATTTTTATCTTCAGGTACATAGCCTAAATCCAGGTAATATTCAATACCATCAAAAGGTTTATAATTTGCGGTTTTAACACAGGCATTTAATGCTTTATCTAAATCTCCTTTATAAATTCCTTTTACAATGGCGTCGGAAATAACAGATGTACTATGATAACCTATCATGCACCAGTTTTCATTGGAATAATGAGACCAAACCGGCAGCATGGGATGAACACTCTGATCAAAATGTGCCAGCATGGAACTTACCATATCAGCATTTCGTTCCGGTTGAACCAGGTTAAACAATGGATGTAAAGCGCGATAGGTATCCCAAAGCGAAAAGATGGTATAATTTATAAAACCATCAGATTGATGAATATTTTGGTCAAGTCCGCGGTACTGACGGTCCACATCCTCATAAACAATGGGACTGATGAAGGCATGGTAAAGGGCGGTATAGAAAACCATCTTATCATCCGATGTGATTGTTTCCACCTTTATTTTCGAAAGCTCTTTATTCCACTTGTCTTTTGCCTCCATCCGGGTTTTCCCAAAATTCCAATGAGGAATTTCTGCTTTAAGGTTTTTAATTGCTCCTTCAGTGTTCACAGCCGATAAAGCAAATTTCACCTTTAATTGCTCATGCTCCTCGATCTTGAAGTCAAAATGTGCCCGGATTTTATGGCCTGCCATCTCCGGAAAGTTTTCTTCTTCATTGAACTTCCGGTAAAATCCCCGATATACGGAATCATCATACTTTTTGTGCCCATAACTTTTGAAAGGCTTACTGAACACTATCGCAAAATAAACCGTCCGGGTTCGCGCCCAACCGGCAGTTTGCCGATAACCCGTTACGAGAGTATCGTTTTCGACACGAACAAATGTCCACACATTCTTATCATCATAATTGTAAATGCCGTGCATCAAATCGAGGATAATATGAGCATCATCAGTTTCAGGAATTGAATATTGATGGAACCCGACCCTTTCGGTCGTGGTTAGTTCAGCAACAATATTTCCATCATCCAGCTTAACACGGTAATAGCCTGGTTCAGCTTTTTCCGTCTTTTTTTGATAAGCAGAACGATAGCCTTTTTCTGGTTGATCAACTGTTCCCGGATTAAGCTGCAATTCGCCAACTGTTGGCATAATTAAAAAATCACCCAAATCGGAATGTCCTGTTCCGCTAAAGTGGGTATGGCTAAAACCCACAATCGTTGGGTCATCGTACTGATATCCGGCACAATATTCATAAACCTTTTTGTTGTATTGGTTATTTTCCTTATCCCAATATCCAATAGTATCGGTATCCGGGCTCAACTGCACCATTCCAAACGGAACAACTGCCCCGGGAAAAGTGTGTCCCATTTTTTTTGTTCCGATGAATGGGTTGACAAATTGGGTAAAATCGGTTTGATTGCTTTGCTGACAGAATCAGATTACTAAAACAGAATAAAGGAAGAAGAAAGACCAGGTATTTCATAGCAGATCATTTTCGGGTAAAATTAAATATTTCAGGCTAATCTGTAATTACTCCTCATTCCCTTTGATTTCAGGATAAAGAAGAAAATGGCAACGTATAATCAGGGGCGAAGTTCAAACTTTTGTTCGGTTAACAGGTTATTGAAAATGTATAGCCTTAAGCTATAAAAACCTGGCTGCCTTTTATCAGGTGCGATGGAAATTGAACTGCTCAAATCAATTGAGGAATTTCCGGCAGGGAAGTCTATTTGTTTTTGGTAAAAAGGTTTGCCATTCGCGTCCACCCATTCAAAATTAAACAACAGATCACGATCGGATAGAGATTTCAGGTTCTCAATATCAACAGAAGCGCGAACGGTGGCTTTATCTTTTATGGTAAAAACCGTACCAGCTCCCGACCGTTCCCCCGTCTTTTTATCCAGCCTGCTGTACAATGTAAGCTTTGCTTTAATGTTTTTGAGGTAATTTGATATTGGCGGTTCGGATCGTAGCTCAAATTTCTTCTCTGCAATCAAATCGTTGATCAGGTACAACCGAACCAGGTATTTCCCGGGATTTCGGGATTCTGGTTCAATGGAAATTGAGCTATTGATCGTTGACGAAGAATCGGCGCCCGTTAACTCAATTTGCTTTTGATAAAAAGGTTTGCCGGTCGAATCAATCCAGTCAAAACTGAGGGTGATGTCCTGGTCGTTGTATGCATTGAGGTTAGTAATATCAGCATAGGCACGAAGTTTTTCATTTTCCCTAATGGTAAACATTGAATCCACACCTATGAACTGCCCGGACTTCCTGTCCACATTCCTGCAAAGTATTATCCGGGCTGATATTCCATTTTCCTGGGCAAGCGTCATGTTGGATGCTGAACGGAGTTCAAATTTTTTCTCTGCAATCAGTTCACGGAAAAGATAAACCCTTAAGCAATACTCTCCCGGCTGCCGCTTATCCGGTGAGATTGAAACAGAACTATTTAGCGATGCAACAGAATCAGCAGGCGAAATATCAATTCGCTTTTGGTAAAATGACTTTCCAAGCTCATCAATCCAATCAAGGTGGAACATGAGTGCTCTGTTGGTTTTGACGAAACAATTTTCTAATTCAATATCAGCCCTGACATTTTCGTCTTCCCTGATTGTGAAGGAGGTTCCAACACCGATTTTTTTGCCGGTCTTTTTGTTAATATTTCTAAAGAATGTAATTCGGGCTGAAATACCATCAGGATCTTTTGCCGGATATATTATTGTATAATCCTCTTCTATGACAGGTATTTCACTTCGGCTCGAACATCCGGCGCTTATCAGTATTATAATGATAACCGTGAAAACTGTTATGGAAATTTGTTTCCTCATTTTAATATCGGTTCAGCCTTACCATCAAATCATGCGAATGATAAAATTAGTACTGCGGCGTTTCACACCATAAAACCATTTGCACAGCGGAATCATTACTACCATCATAACAGCAAGACCAACCAGTGAAGTAATCACTCCTCCCTCACGGTAAAAAATATCCATCCGTTTGATAAAAATTCCTAGTATTGCGATATGCATACAATAGAAAAATAATGGAACTTTACCAGGAATGCTGAATACCCACATTAATTTGTGAGCGACTTTATCCAATACAATGAATGCGCTTATGCCAATCAAAACAAATGCAAAGAACCAAAGGCTCATATAAAGGCTTGGCGGATACTTTTGGTCAAAGAAAAAAGAATAAGATCCGAAGTCGGAAAATGGAAATATGTTGCCGTATCCTCGTCCCATCCGAATAATAACAGAAATTAGTAACGCTACAGCAGCAATACCCATACTCATATAAATTCGTTTATTGTCAGTTTTCCAGGCTTGCAACCAACCATTTGCCAGGACTGATCCCAATATTCCCAATGCAAACCAGGGTAAAACCGGGTATTTATTGAAATCGCCGGCCTCGATGAAGGTCTGCATCAAAACACGTTCCCAGATAACTTCAGTATTGTAAGAAATATTTAAAAGGAAAGGGTGGATAAACAGGATGGCAAGTCCAATGATCAGCCGAATCTGCCAATTCATTTTTACAATAAAAGCAAGCAAAATCATTGAAATGCCTATACAGGCAATAATTCCTAAGTGCCAGGGTTGAAAAGCGCTAAATCCGCCCCAGGAAGAGTTGACCCATGTCATCTGTAAAAAAACAAGAAAAAGACCCCTTTTAATCATCTGCCAACGGGCAACCCAATCGGATGTTCCTTTTTTCATCTGTCGCTGATACGACCACCATGCCATAGCACCAAACATCATCAGAAATCCAGGAGCGCAAATGTATCCTACATACCGGATTGCAAATTGCCCCCACGAGTCAACGAGCGGATCGAGCGGGTCAATTTGAAGCCATATCGAATTAAAATAGTAGGAACTATGGTCAAGCAGCATTAGAATGACGATCAAACCACGGAACTGGTCAATGTAATCAAATCGCTGCTTTTCTTCAGGAAGGCTGTTCATAGTTTGTCACTAATAATTTTCAATGTTTATATCCAAACAAGAGCCTTCTAAATTTCATTTTTTGAACATCCAAAAGCCGTGAAAGGAAAGTCAAACAGGGAGCCATTAATCCGGGATGGAGATAATGATCAATCCACCAATATCATCTGCCAGGTAAATATGTTTATCGTCATAAGCCAAACCCAGGGCGAACTCTGTATCAACAACACCAATTAATAAAGGGTTGGTAACATTAGAAACATCATAAACCTGAAGACCGCTTAATTCAGTTGCCATATAAATTTTATTGCCGTCTTTAACCAGATCTTTAGCATACCCGTTGCCATCGTAACTTCCGACAATATGGATATTGGCAGTGTCGGCATAATTAAGGATTTGCAATCCGGCTGTTCCGCAAGCCAAATAAGCTAATGATTGCTCTTCCTCAACAATCAACGCTTCTGCATTTCCGGGCGTATCACCCCAACCCATAAGCCTGTAGACCCCATAACCATTTACTATTGCTGATATATCATAAATTGACATGCCCATTTCGCCACCTGCAATGATTATCCGGTTGGTATCAGCTGTAACAATTAAATCATAAGCAAACCCTACTGTAAAAATGGTTCCTTTAATATCAGGCTGTGTCGGATAACTAATATCACAGATGCCAATTCCCTGTTCGCTGATGGCAGTATATAAATAATCTCCGAGTATGAACAAATTCTTGGCAGGTTTTACATTCAGGTTTGACACAGTAACATAAGGAGCTGATACATCAGCAATATCAAGTACATTGATCCCGAAAGTACCTGCTGCTAAATAAACCACACTATCTTTCATTGCGAGTTTTGTACAATAACCCCTGACATCTTTAATGGTCACTGAGACAGTTTGGGGGTTTTCCGGATCAGATACATTGAGAATTAACAAACCGCCTTCTCCCTGGGCTACATAAAGTAAGGTATCCTTTTTCAACACATCCTGAGCCCATCCGGAAATCTGAAGATGTTTGACAATTTTGTATCCACCTGAGACATCAGGAGGAATCAAAGATTCAGGGTCATTGGGTTTTCCACAACCAAATAAAATTACAATTACGGTCAAATACAATAAAACTAACTTGTTCATCTTCATTTTCTAAATTTATTATTCAATAATTATTTTCAAAAACTAAAACCATAAGAAACTTTCAATCCAATTTGATACTGTTTGTAATCTTTCTCATTTGAAACATAAAAACTGTTTATTGGTGAAGAAGTCTTGGAATCTCTTCCAAACCAGTTGAAAAATGCATCTATATCAAATGATTTACTAACCCTATAACGATAATCAATTCCAAGCTCAAGTACATTGTCAACCCTACCTGCGTGTTCAGGGTCAAGCTCTACATAATTATCTGTTGTATAATATCTTTTGTTGAATTCAACATCAGCACTTATATATTGTCTTCGCTTTATTAAGTCAGGTAAACGCCAGTTTACACCCAAAAAGAAGGCATCTCCCAGATTATCGGCATCTGCATCATCCCAGGTTTCTATTTCTAAAGGTTGGTCGTAACCTATCGCATCCGATGTTCCGTAATCATAACCAAAATCTATTTCCACTTTTTTTCCTATTCCCTGGTAAATTCTAAAACCATAAATAAAGTTTTTGCAGTCATACTCAGTATAGTGCTCATTATGGTAATATCTGGCATAGTCAAAAATCAGTCTGATCCTTGTGCTTTTAAAGAAAGTGTTTTGTACATAAAAGCTATAATCATCTTTTGAAAATGAAAAAGGAACAAAAGACTCAGGGATATAGCCAAAGCCATAAACTTCTTTGTAGTAATTTACCAAATCCTCATCCCTAAAATGCCTTACGTAGAAATCAGGGATGTATGAATATGAAAACCTGAAAATTGCATTCTTTGCAAATGACTGCTGAAACCCAAAGATATAATATTGCCAGTTTTTAATCGGGTTCACTACGTAAGCATTGTAATTAGCATAAAGGCTGATTTTTGTCTTTTGTTTTTTGAAGATATTAATTGTTGTTGCAAGACTCAAGGATGGTTTAACGATAATATCATCATAAGTGTCAATATGAAATCGCCCAAAATCCTCATTGTACATGAATCTGTCAAGGTATTTCTGGGAGTATTTCAGGATATTGTTGTCATAAAAAGATGCAAGTCCAACTTGTACATCAAAAGGTTTTGACTTTTTCTTCTTTTTTTCCTGGGAATAGGCCTTTCCATTTGATAGACAAATGAAGAATATCAGGAGAAGTAAACCAACCTGGCTGGAAATGTTATGATGAACTAATTTAATTCTTTTCACAAGATTGAACTTTAATTTTCAATTTGAAGCAGTTATATCTCTATTTTTTAGTATTCCAGTTTTACATCTTTTTTTGGCAGCAATAAGCGACCCAGCAAAGTACTTTTATCTTCATCAAGAGGAAAAACTTCATAGATGTGTCTTCCCTTAGGGACATTCACCACAAACTCACATCCTTTACCGGGAATTAATTCCTTATTGTCTTTATAATATGTCACATCAGAACTTTCGCTGCTTAACTGATAGGTATTGATTACTTTACTGTTTTCCAATACCTGAACCCGATATTGAATTCTCCCTTTCATTTGGAAATGATTTTCGATACGTGTCAATACACGTAATTCGGTGGGACCATTTACTTCAAATTTCAGAGGCTTTGCCTTTGAGAAACGATAATAGCAAACTGCTGATTCTTTTGTGATCAAATCAACAGGTTCAGAAGGGCGTAAGGGTGAAAATGCAATCCAGTCCTGCTTTTTTTCTTTTGAAGGAGTAAAAATGTACCGTGCGGCAACAGGTATTTTATCTCCCAAAATTTTGAATTCTATGCTGTGGTCGCCACGACCTAATTCCAATTCAAAATCTTTGGACAGCCCCGGAACCCCTAACTTTCCATCAGAGTAAGTATCGCTTTTCGACCGTACTACATCACTTGCTGTGAATTTTTTCGTATCACCTCCATCAATCGTATACAATACTTCATATCCAATTTTATCAGCTTCACCGGGTTTAAACCTGCCACGGGTAATCACCCGAAGTTTACCTGGTCCCTGAAGTGATATAACCGAAGGACTCTCAGCACTTAATGAATAATAATACCTTGTTTTACCTGACACCAGAGTTGTAATCCTCTTCTGAAAATTTGTCGGTTTCAGAAGGCTGTTTTTCCTGGTGGATTGAGCTATCAAACCGGAGGTTAAAAAAAGAAAAATCAGCAGGATGTAATGGAACTTTTTCATTAATTCTCTATTTTGTTTTTGCTTGAATATTTATGTTCCGATTCATTTTTAAAAATTATAAAAGCGGCATATCGTCCGTTCCATTTCCTTTTGAATTTTGAAAGTCGGGCGTTGGAACCACGTCTGTACCAAGCTGGCGATATTTCCGTTCGCTAAAATACACCAAAACAACGACAGAAACCATAAAAAGTGTTGCGAAAAATACAACTATCAAATTGTATTTTTTCTCAACAAAAATTCCACCATCGCCGGGTTCCGGTAAAGGTACAGGGTTATACGGCAATCCGAATTTTGTAAGTAACTTGTTAATGTTCAGCAGGTGAATGATTGGAATTCCCTTTTGTCCCATTTGAATAATAACGCCATGAACCGGAAAGTTTTTCAAAGGCAGATTCTCAGTAAGTCCCGGAGGGATCAATTTCCCATTAATGGTATTTCCAAGGCTGGCAATTCCTCCGCCAACATTAATAAAAGCCTTTATCGGTTCGCCATCGCTGTGTTCTTCATAAATCTCCAATCGCCGCGTTATACTGTTTTCGAGATATTTTTCATTGATGAACTCAACATCATTCCTTTCAATTGCTTTTTCAATTAAGTTTCTTCCTTCCGGACTTAACCCTCTTCCTACATCAAAACCTCCTCCAATTGATGCCGCTACAGACCTGCTGTGAAAAATATTCGATTTGTACAAAACATTTTCCATATCCAGCCAGGTAAAATACGGATCGTTAGCGCCATAATTGGATGCGCCAACGGAGGTGATAATTATAGGCTTCAAGTGAAGGGTTTCGAGTGCTGCCAATACCGAAATATTTATGGCCGGAAACGATCCTGTAAATGCAACAGCAACATGATCGTTTTTATTTAATCCCGCCTCTTTAAGCAATTGCACTACAATTGCTGCAAAATTTGGATTAGTTGTTGATAATTTCGAGTCAACATAACCCCTGTCAGTTGAAATCAATGTAAATTCCTGACCAATCAGGGCAGTTTGATTCGGGTCGTTTATAGCATCAATGAAAATGCCCTTATTCAGCCGATATTCTTTAATTTGTTGAGCAGCTAATTGCGAAAGTTTTGCGGCTTCAACTTTCTCGTTGTACCACTTTTGTTTAACTTCCATCTTGCTATTTTCAACCGCAATAAATGCCAAAAGCGCCAAGATGGTCAATATTCCTAAAACAATATTTGATTTTGCCCTTAAATTATACATTCAATTATCTCTTTTTAAAATTATTGAGGCAACAAAGAACCCGCAAAGAATAATATGATAAATAACCTTACAAGTACTGATGCAATAAATAAAACACCAAGCGTTTTAAAAATGCCCTGCTTCCCAAACCAGTGAGCTATCAATCCCGGGATCACCCAACCAACAGCCTGAAGTTCTATCATTGAACTTGATAAATTTAAAGTTAAAAAATGTCGCGAAAAAATAGCTAACAAGCAACCAATTAATAAGCAAAGCACCATCTGACGACGGCCGTAAAGAAAAATATAATTACTCAGTCCCTTTATGATTAAGTAAGTAAGCAAACTAACAATCACAACCCCTGCAAGCCGGTCAGGATGTGAAAGTTGCAGGGCAATATAACCCGGGACGACTATACCTCCAGCTGCTAACCCGAAAACTTCGTACGAAAGCAAGCTAAAAATTAAACCTAAAGTAATCGCTAATTCAACCATTATTTTTATAACTTCTATGTTCGAAAAAATCCGCCGTTTCTGAACCCATACCTCCCATATTGCCTATGGCAAGTGTTGTTGAGACTTTATCCGTAACAGATAAAATTGCTTCAAAAACCTTGGCAGGTGTTGTCCAGCCAAGGCTAATTATCTTTTCCTTTGGAAAACCATAAGACAGGGACATACTTTCTACAACATCAGTTGACTGACCAATCAAAATTAAACAGTCTGCCTCTGAAGCCAGTTTTCTGCCTGCCAATTCAGCCAACTGACGCGCTCTGTCAAGCCTGTCCTGGCGGGTATTTAATAATACTATTCGTTTTCCTTCAAAACCTACTTCATCCCTTATTTTTTGCCATACCATAAATGTGGAATCAGGATCGTTTGCCGCAAATGCGTTGTAGAATAACAGTTGTTTCTGAAATGCTTCCACCCTGAAAATTCGCAATGCTCCTGCATCGGGAATAGCCTCGTACATGCCTTTCAGTGCCGTATCGCGATCAACTTTCAAATGTTCACAGACTGCTAATGCCAAAGCCACATTTTCACGATGCTCAATATAACTGAACCCCTTCATTTCATCCATTGAAACGGATTGCTGGTCAACAAAATGTGAGATAGTTTTACGTTTGTCAGCAATTTTAATTAAGGCATCCGGGATCACATTCTCGGCAGAAAATAAGTGCTCATTTTTAGGAATCGTGCGGCCCATAGTTGCTGCAATTTCCTGCAAGGTATGCCCCATGATATCAACGTGATCTAACCTGACATTGGTCATAACCCCAATATTAGCATGGATCATCTTATGTTCAGTAATGGTCTGGTACTGCGGTTGCAACGCCATACATTCCATAACCAGTGCTTTTACTTTTCGTGAGGCAGCATACTTAACAATGTCCAATTGCTCAATAATATTGGCAGATGATTTTCGATGGATATAAGTCTCTGTGCCGTCTTCGATGATTAAGCGGGGAAATGTACCTGTTACTTTGGTGATGTTTGAAATTCCTCCTGCTCTCAGCCCGGCACCGATTAAACGGGTAACGCTTGATTTACCACGTGTACCGTTCACATGAATGCGGATTGGAATTGAATAAATCCGTGACTGATGTCTGAAATATTCAAATATTCCCGCAATTACTGCAATTATTGTAATTGCCAATAAAATGTAAAAACTATACATTGTCAGGCAGCATACTACTTCAACATGAACATTTTTCTTGTTCCGGAATAACCTTCAGCCTGAAGCCGATAAAAATAAAGACCCGAAACAACCTGATTTCCTTCGTCATTGCTTCCGTTCCAATCAACAGAATGTTTACCGGCTGACTGTGGTCCATTTTGTAGTGTGCATATCTGTTCCCCTCTTGCATTAAAGATAGTTAGGGTGACGTTGGTTTCTTTGGGTAATAAATAATTAATCCGGGTCTGCGATTGAAAAGGATTTGGGTTATTTTGCTCCAATCCATATCCGCCGGTCATCTTTCCTGCATCCTGGTATTCATCTACTGATGTTATAATTGAAGTAGAAGGGGGTTCTGTAGTGAATTTAATAGCTATTTCATTTATTAATTCAGAAGCGGTAGGAGCATAATCATTATTAAAGACGTATTGTAATCCCACAGTTTGAAGGTTGTTTTCAATACCAATTGTTACACTTTCAGGAGCTTCAACTTTTTTATACTGAAAAATTATCTCACCATCTCCGGTCACGGTTGGATAATAATCAGGATCCAACAAAATCAGCTGAAATATCTCTTTTTTTGGTTCGGTCAAGCTATCATTATGTGCGATTGTATCCCATTCAATAATGAAGCGGTTGTTTCCACTATCGAAATAATGAAAAATGTCACCTTCAATAATTTCTGTATCATATAAATCATCCCAAAAAGGCGCCACCATGTTGTTAACTACGTCAAAGTTAGGTAGAACGGTATTTGTATGACTTACTTGATTTCCGCTGCCAAATGCTATCCAGCCATCTGTACTTATCCGTATCTGGGTATAGTCAATTCCGTAGTATTTAAAAGTAAATGGCAGGCTTACTGTCTGAGTAAAATCACTTATTAAGGGCGGTACAACTATTTGTGTTCCAAGTCCTTCTATTTCTGCCCACTCATAATCAGGTGTCTGATCATAAAAGGCATCATTGCTTGAATATGCATAATAGCCATAGGCATCCGGTCCGGTATAATCAGCAGGTATGGGTAAGGAAACCGGGAGATAAAACGCCGGTGTAGCGTGGTACGGATAATTCCCATCTTGCGTAAACAACTCAATGGAACATTCAGCCATATAACCAGTCGGACAGGATGAACTTGCGGTAACCATAAAGTAATCATCTGAATTTATAGCAGTGTTGTTAATTTGCAGCGTTCCAAAATAACTACTGGGATCCTGGATTGTGATATTGGGGTCATTGCTTGTTAAAACGCCAAAAACATTGGGTGCAATATCATCGCCATAATTCAAAACTGAAATGTACAATTTGACGGTCTCCCCCGGATCCAACCTAAAATTTGAAAATGGGGATCCCTGATCATTTATCATAAAATTATCCACCTCCAACTTACAGCCTGTTACATCCAAATTCACTAAATAGTCCCATGTTCCATTGTTGCTTGTTACGTGCAATTGTAATTGAGTCATTTGACCTACAAGGCATGCAGGTTTGACGAAAAACTGGAAAGGATTTCCTGTGAAAGAATTACCAGCGGATAGATTGCCAAAATTTACCGCATTTGTAGTTATTATTTGTATAAAATTCGAATTTATAGCAGTCAGGGTAGCCTGAACGTTGCTGGCTGTTTGATTACCCCAGTTTTTCAGTGTAAAGGTAATATTACAATTTTCGTTGGGATTTACCAGTCCATCCATATTCCCATCTAAATCTACTATCACAGGATCGCCAAAAGGTTCAACAAGCTGCGCGGGTTGGGTTACAGTTATAGTTCCCTGGAATGGGTACACATTTCCTCCCCTTACTGTTATTGTGAGTGTTTCTGGTATTTCCGGCATCAATTCAATATATGCTTTTCCTTCAGAATTGGTAACTCCGGTAATAAAAACATCTTCTCCCGTAAGGCAAACCTCTGCATTTTCAACTGCTCCGCCTGAAGAGGCAAATGAAACGGTTATTTCCAGCAGGTTATTTCCAACCTGTATGGATGAAGGATAACTAACATTCACAGTTTGCGGAACATCTCTCCAGATATGTATGCTGGGATCGCCCAAAACACAATAAACCTTAAAGTGATAGGATGTGTAAGGGTCATTCCCAAAAACATTGTACATGTACATTTTTCCACGCAGTAGCGCTTGCCCTGGAGTGTCTAATCCTTCCTGGAACATTCCTACATAAATACCTTTATCTATTTTATTGTTTTGAGTAGTATGAGTATTGGAAGTGGGACCAACAAAGGCAACCCCACCTCTGGCACTTGTAAGGGAACCCAACTCAACCCATGTTTCGCCAAAGCAATTGCCTCCCGGAGCATCAAACATTGCAACACCACAGCCTATACTGGTTACAAAAGTAAATTTCTCACCATTGGTCAAACTGGAAACATCTGATGGTGCAAAATCATAACAACTTGCATACCAGCCATAGTACCAGCCTTCGCCACGATAGTTTAAATAACTTCGCCCTTCATTAATTGCATTCAGAATATCATTTAAATCATAAGTGCAGTTACCTCCCCATCCATCACTCATCATGGTATCCACAGATGTAAAACCTCCATTCTGCAACATTACATTGGCTGTAAAGCGTTTTGTATCTATTTGAGACTGGTATTCGTTGTTTGAGCAAACTGTTGCTTTCTTAAACCAGGCTGTATTCGCTGTGTACGGGGTTTTTTCGTATAATAAAAATTTATGTATCATTACCTGCATCCGGTAATCCCCTTCATTGGTAAAACGTCCAATCATCATTTCAGGGAAATAATCATTTCCCTCTACCTCCACAAAGTAATCTTCATTCGGGAATGAATAATCGGGATAAGTCACAATTTTTTTTGGGAATATACCATCGTCACCTACTAATAGTACGTATGTTGGTGGGATTTCCCAGTTGTGATAAGCATCGGAAATATGATTTTTAATGATGTCGGGATTGGTTGCATTGGCACTAATATCACTGAATTTGGTTACATGAATGTCAGTGCCGCTTTCACGTTTCCAATCGGCGTAGATTTGAAAACTTGCAACAAACTCATCCGGCATAATACATAGCATTAATTCATATCCCTCTTCCTTGCCGCCATAAAACTTATCCAAAACATTTTGATAATTAAAAATAAGGCTGCGGTAAAGTTTTCCAAACGAAGGTGCAATTGCTTTTTTGGCGGTGGTTTTCGGATTCACAACTTCACCGGCACCGTAATTTATCCTGACGGTAATGGATGAAACGACCTTCAATTCATTTGTAGCAGGAACATAACGTACAGGGAAAACAGATACACGGGCAATCCGAAAATCGCGAAAAACAGAGGGTGCTTCAACTTCGGCATATACATTCGGGTAAACATCGTTTGATTGATAAATGTCATTATTTTCTTCATAGGGAGATTCGGGCTGTCCTTCAATCCAGCTCAAACGGGCAGGTGGTAAATAAACATTTGCGAATGTTAATACTTCGCTTGTTTCTAAAACTTCAACCGAAACAGCGGCCTGGTCAGGAATAGCTAATACTTTAGCAATATAAGGAATCTCAGGTGAACCTGGTTCAGTTGAGAAAATTTCGGAAAGCAAATCAATTCCCTGATATGTTTTCCCCTGCGACATAAATTCTTTTACATCAAATCCGGATATTTCAATTTTAATAACAGTATTGTTGATACCATCGCTGATGAGCGTTACTTTTGGGGAAGTATTGGATTTTGAATTTTTATCCAGAGGTACCCATTCTGCTTTCGCTTTAAAAGGTACTAATGTAATTACTAATAAAATAAATAGTAAATTCTTAAACATAAAATCCTCCTTTATAAATAGTTATAACTTTAAAAAATGAACTTAGAATTGAAAATTTGAAATTTATTATACCTGACCCGCGTGCTTATTGTGATCAAGACAAATATGATTTTTGTTTAGTTGCTTAATTTGAAAATAATACTTAATTTAAAATTATTCTTAATATATGACGATTGAAACCATCCGGTTATTTTTTTCAACTTATTCCTGTCATGCGAAAACTTCAAAGTTTGTAGCCTATTGTACACAAAAATTTGAGGTGTTAAACTATCAACTCCTGTTTAATCATCAATCCATCCCATGTTAGCATCATCCTTCAAATCAAAATCACGAATATAGGGTTTAATATCAATCAACGGCGATCCATCCAAAATATCCAGACCGGAGGTGTAAATTCGGTTGCCTTCGATTCTTATTATTTTTGCTATTGTCAGTCCGATGGGATTGATCCGGTTCGGTGAACGGGTAGCCCATACCCCAACTTCTTTTCCATTGCCGCGTGGCGGAAACAACCTCATTCGTGCTTCTTTGCGGGGTTTATGAATGTGAAACAGAATATAGCAGTACTTCAACTTATCAAGCTGGTATAGACCTTCGGTATATTCTTTATTTAATTCAACAAAGAAAACACCTTCTGCTTTTTCAAAACCGGTGTATGGAGCATCATCCTGATAGGGAGTATGTATTGTACCGATGGAAGTGAAGTTGATTTTCAATTTTGTCTTGAATTATGATTAAAAAATTCAAACACTTAACCTCAAATTATATCATTGATCTGCCATTTGAATAAATGGATTATTTGATTTGTTTTTTGAGCCATTCGTACCATTTGTCCATGCCTTCCCCGGTCTTTACCGAAAGTTCAAAAAATTCCAGATGATGATTAACCTGCAGGGCGAATTGTTTAGCCTTTTCCATATCGAAATCAACATAAGGCAGAAGATCCGTCTTATTAATTATGCAAATTTGAGACGACTGAAACATGGTAGGATATTTCAATGGCTTGTCGTCCCCTTCTGTGGTACTAATGATAACAACCCTTGCAGCTTCACCAAGATCAAACAATGAAGGACAAACCAGATTCCCCACATTTTCAATCATCAGGACTGAATTGTCCGCGACATTCAATTCTTTTACAGCTTTGTTGACCATATCTGAATCGAGGTGGCATCCATTCCCTGTGTTAATCTGAACTACAGGTGCACCGGCCGCCTGGATCCGGTTGGCATCATTCATCGTTTGCTGGTCGCCTTCAACTACAAAAATCTTTAACTGTTTTCCCAGCTCTTTGATCGTCTTCTCCAGCAGGCTTGTTTTCCCAGAACCTGGTGAGCTTACAAGATTAATAGCAAAAATATTTTTTGCTTCAAAATAACCACGGTTACGTTCAGCTTTTAAATTATTTTTTGCAAGAATATCTTGCTCAACAATTATTTCTTTCGCATGGGAATGATTATGATTCGCATTGTGGAGATCATGAACATGAGCCTCCTGATGATGATGATGGTCATTTTCGTGAGTGTGTGAATGAGCGCCATGATCATGGCTGTGGTCGTGGTTATGCGGATGAATATGCTGATGTCCGTGCGGGTGAGAATGATTTGTACCATCATGATCGTGTTCGTGTTCATGCTGATGAGTATGTTCGTGATAATGTTCAATAGCATTTTGTTCGCCCGGTTTCCTGATGGTTATTCCTTCGCCATGACTGCATCCGCAAGTGTCACACATAGTGAGATAAGATTTTAGATATTAGACATTAGATGTTAGACAGACGTAAGACATCTGTCAATATTTTTTGCAAATATATTGATTATTCAACTTTAAGGGATTTCACTTTAAGTTCTTTTCCTTTGTATATATCAGAAAAAGGATTGCCGCATTGCGGACAGGGATAGAACAGGTCGTTGGTTTCAAATTCATGATTACAGGATGTGCATCTTGCCAAAGCAGGAATTTCATTTATGATCCAATTGGCATTTTCGAGCATCGTTCCTGCTTTGGCTGATTCGATGGCAAATTTTAAGGCGTCTAAAACAACGCCGGCTTGCGTACCAATATCAAGTTCTATCTCATTTATTACTGAAGCCTCTGCATTTTTTGCATTTTCTTCTGCTATTTCAATGATACTCATTACGATTGATAGTTCGTGCATAGGCTAAAATTTCAAGCTTTTTCGACATAAAAAAATCAAAACTCTCAATTTCCAAATCGTACTTTTGATTTTGGAATTTCAGCATATTCTTGGTAATTGTTCCCCTGCAAGCATATCAATGATTCTCCTTCCCCCTATTCCTGTAGTGAGCCATGCCTTGCCCCCATGCTCCGAAACCACTTCTCCAATAATTACCGATCTTTTGCCCAATTCATTTTTCTTCAATGTTTCGAGCACTTTTTCAGCATCTTCCTTCCCAACCACCATCACGACCTTACCTTCATTGGCAACATAAAGAGGATCAAATCCAAGCAACTCACAAATTCCACTGACATTTTCATTTACAGGCAAGGCAGCTTCATCAATCTCAAAACCAAAATTTTTATTTTCAGCCAGTTCACACAGAACGGTTGCCAATCCACCGCGGGTAGCATCACGCATGAACTTTATTTGATCAGAAACAGCCAATGCCTCACCAATCAAATGATTTAAACAGGCACAATCCGATTGAATATCTGTTGAAAAACTTAATTCCTCCCTTGCTGCCATCACTGCCATTCCGTGATCGGCAATTGTGCCATTGATGATCACCTTATCGCCGGCTTGAATATGCATACCGGTTCCAATGTGTAAGTGCCTGTCGGAGATTTCTCCTACACCGGTTGTATTGATAAAAACTTTATCACATTTTCCGCGATTGACCACTTTTGTATCTCCGGTAACAATAAGAACACCGGCTTTTTTTGCCTCTTCAGCCATTGAAATTACAATCCTTTCCAGGTCACCAAAAAGAAACCCTTCTTCGATTATAAATGAAGAACTTAGATAAAGTGGTTTTGCTCCTGAAACAGCAAGATCGTTAACAGTTCCTGCAACAGCTAACTTTCCAATATCACCACCCGGAAAGAATATCGGATCAACTACAAATGAATCGGTAGTGAATGAAAGTTTCTTAGAATTAACATCAATTACTGCCGCATCAGACTGCTCATCTAAAATATCATTCGAGAAATACTTTACAAAAATATTTTTGATAAGATCATGTGATAACTTGCCTCCGCTGCCGTGTCCAAGAAGTATGCTTTTAGACATGAAAATTTTGTTTGAATTTAAGTTTTGAGTTTATTTTATTTCATTGATAAGGAAAAGAATTTTACTTTTCAATGGGGATAAATCATTTTCAATCGTTTTCCAAATGATTTCATAGCTTATTTGATAATATCCATGAACTAAAACATGTCGCAATCCTATTATTTCTCTCCATAAAATTTCATCATCCCTTTCTTTTAGTTCGTGCGTCAGTGAATTAGCAGCTTCGCCAATAATTTCAAGATTTTTTATAATTGCAAACTGAAGCACTCTGTTTTTCTGAAAATCACTGAAATCAACTCCTTTGGTGAATTCAAAAATATTATCAATCGCTTCTGCTATATGATTTAGTCTTTCTCTGTCTTTCAGCTTTTCTCTCATAGATGAGTAATTTTTCTTCATTAAAACTTTTCAATGCGAAATCTTTTAAAAAACCTTCTTCCACCAAATCAACTTTTCTACCGGTAGCATCACTTAATTGGTTTATTAAGTGAATATAAGACAGAAGCGTAATTTTGTTTGGCTTTGAAAACCTTATCATGATATCTATATCACTTTCAGGGCTTTGGTCGTTTCGGGAAAATGAACCAAATAACCATGCTTTTTCAACCGGTTGATCTTCAAATATTTTTTTTATTTTATTTAATAACCTGGTTTGCATTTTAATAATTTAATAAAAACCTATGCAAATTTAATGAAAATTTAATGATTACCGGTTATACCTAAAGTAAGCATTACATGAGCCTTCATTCGAAACCATACAAGCTCCAACCGGATTTTCAGGAGTACAGGCTTTGCCAAAAAGCTTACAATCTTTCGGATTTTTTATGCCTTTTAAAATTTCGCCGCAAATACAGCCTTTATCTTCTCGTGTAGGTTCCACTTCAACAGGGATCATTACCTCAGCATCAAAATCAGCATATTTCTTCTGTATTTTCAATCCACTTTTCGGCAGAATACCCAATCCCCGCCACCAATCATCCCTAGGTTCAAAAACCTCCTCCATGAATTGCTGTGCTTTAATATTGCCTTCTGTTTTCACAACCCTCGTGTAGGCATTTTCAACCTTTGGCTCGTTTTTCTTGGTTTGGTTAACCAACATTAATATGGCTTTAAGGAGATCAACAGGCTCAAATCCTGAAACTACCACTCCTAATCCATATTTTGCAGGAATGTTTTCATAAATTCCTGTACCGGTTATTGTACTGACGTGACCCGGAGCAATATAACCATCAAGTTTTACCCCTTCATCAATCAGCGCTTCCATTGCAGGTGGCATAATTTTATGGGAACTGAACAAATAAAAATTTCGAATGCCAGCCATTTGCGCCCGGATTACACCTGCCGCCGAACTGGGAGCGGTAGTTTCGAATCCAATCCCCAGAAATACGACTTTTTTGTCTTTATTATCCTGTGCAATTTTTAAAGCATCCAATACAGAATAAACGATCCTTACATCAGCACCCCTTGCCTTTTCCTGATCGAGGGTGGAAGTAGAACCGGGAACACGGATCAAATCGCCATAAGTCGTAATGATAACTTCTTCCAGTCGTGCATAGGCAATCGCCTGATCAATATATTTACGGTCAGAAACACAAACAGGACAACCCGGTCCGGAAATCAGTTTTATTGTTTCAGGCAACAAAAATGGTATCCCAAACTTCTGAATGGCCATAGTGTGTCCCCCACAGACTTCCATTAGGGCAATCGGCTTTTTTGAAACCTGTTTTATTTGCTCCACAAGTTTCTTGACCAGTTCTTTGTCTCTGTATTCGTCAATGTATTTCATATTGATTGACTAAATTTTGGATTGTCTTTATTGACTAAAATGATGGAGCATTTCATTTTATTGAATTTTCATAAGTTGTTTTTCCAATTGCTGTAAATAATGAGAGGAACTCATTTGCCTCCTTATACTCCCCTTCAATTTCTTCCGGTTTTAGCCAATTCATTAGTTTAACAATTGTAAGCAAATAAACCGTTTCACTGGATTCACTTTCGCAAATCTTAATTTTATTTCTGAAATCGGCTCGGCTTCTTGCCCTGTTTGCCTCTCTATAATTTGCTCCAATTGAGGTTCCTGCTTTTGCCAGTTGATTTCTAACAATCTTACCCTCGATAGTATTCGGTAGATTAGCTGAGAGTTTAATAATCCTCACCGCAAATTGTGTCGTTCTTTCCTCAAGTTTCCTGGCAAAGGCTTTTGGATCAATCCTGTATTTTTCCTGATATTCTTCAATAAGGTTCATCGTGATTTTATTTAAGTTTATCAAATTCCAGCCTTTTAGCCAATTCCCCTATTCTGGTCAATCAAAATTTCAGTCATTTTAGCTAATTCCACAATTCTAGTCAATCAAAATTATAGTCAATTTAGTCAATCTCTAAACAATCCTTTTCCCACTTTCTCTCTCCTCCTCATCCAATTGTTTATTCAACTCTTCAAACTCTTCAAATACTTTAAGGGATTCCTCTGCTTCTTCCGGCGATAATTTTTGAATGGCAAAACCGGTATGAAGCAAAATATAATCGCCGATTTTAACATCATCCAGCATTTGAAGGCTGGCATTGTATTTCGTTCCGCCTACCGAAACTACCGCCATCTCTCCCTCAATTACCTCAACTTTAGCAGGAATACTTAAACACATATCGTTTTATTGTTTTAACTTTCAGTAATATACTCAGGATTGACTAAATTTACTATTCAGTCAATCCAATTCTAGTCAATTCTAGTCAATTCCCCCCAATTCTCTTCTCTTTGCCGCAATAACCATTTGTCCCAGCGCTATTCCTCCGTCATTTGAAGGAATTTTATAATGCGAATAGACTTCAAACCCTTCTTTTTTTAGAATCAGTTCCAGACGACTGAGAATATATTTATTCTGAAACGACCCGCCCGACAAAACTACTTTATTTATCGCTGTTTCTTTCCGGATTTGGCTCGTCAGGGCAAAAATAACATTAATTACTGTGTTGTGAAACTTGGCTGAAATCAACGGTAAATCTAATCCTTCCAACAAATCCTGTACAATTTCCCGTATGGTGGATTCAAATGAAATCACTTCGCCAAAATCGAAAGGATATGCCATTTCAACTGTACCGGAAGCAATATTTTCAAGCCGCATGGGCGCTTCTGCATGAAATTTTGAAACTGTGCAAAGATTAATAATGGCAGCCACAGCATCGAACAACCTTCCTGCACTTGAACTCAGGGGACAGTTGATGTTCTTCTCAATCGCCTGAAGGATCAGATTTGTTTTGTCCTTTATCCAGATTATGAATAAACGGAATATCCAGCCTTAAAAAATCCTTGCCGTAAGTTTTATAAAGGTACGAAACTGCCGTTCGCCAGGGCTCCTTTGTCACCGAGTCGCCACCGGGAAGAGGAACATAGTCAAAATGATTCTTCCGCTCATAACCCGCCAGATCACAGACGAAGAACTCACCTCCCCAAATATGCCCGTCGTCGCCGTAACCGGTGCCATCCATACTCACGCCTATCACCTTTTCATCAAGGTTATGCTCTGCCATGCACGAAGCAATGTGGGCATGGTGGTGCTGAACTTCAATGCTCTGAATCTTCAATTCTTTTGCAAACCTCGTGGATAAATAATCGGGATGCATATCGTGGACAACCAGTGTTGGATTTGCCCGAAAAAGTTTTTTATACCGTTCAAACGACTCAGTGTAAAACTCCAATGTTTCCAGGTTTTTCAAATCACCAATGTGCTGGCTCAATATCGCCTGATTTCCTTTACCGATACAAAAACAGTTCACCAATTCAGCACCTGCTGCAAAAATCCCATCTACGTTCAAATCAAGATTGACCGGTTCGGGTGCATATCCCCGCGAACGCCGGATGATCCTTTCTTTTTCATTAACGGCAAAAACCACCGAATCATCGGTACGGTTATATATTTCACGGTTATAAACCAGCACAGCATCCGCTATCCGGGTCAATTTTTCAACTGCTTCCCGGTTATCAATCACGATGGGTTCATCCGACAGGTTCCCGCTGGTTAGCACAATTGCTGGTATCTTCAGCTTTTCAAAAAGCAAATAATGAAAAGGCATATAGGGCAGCATGGCTCCAATGGTCTTAAATCCAACGCTCACTCCCGATGCTAATTTTTTCTTCTCCTGCGCAATCACAATCGGTCTCCGCCATCGCTGAACCGATCTCTTTTCTTCGGGGAAAAGATAAACGTATTCCTGTAAAGTTTCAACATTGGCAAACATCACCGCAAAAGGTTTTCCTTCCCTCACCTTTCTTTCGCGCAGACGGTTGACTGCTTCTTCGTTTTGCGCATCGCAGGCAATCTGAAACCCGCCTATCCCTTTGATGGCGACAATCTTTCCCTTCTCCAGCAGAGAACAGGTTTCATCCAATATTTCCGGGAAATGTTTTACAGTTTTTTCTCCGACAATCAGCTCATATTCCGGTCCGCAAGTAGTGCAGGCAACAGGTTGTGCATGGAACCGCCTGTCCAGCACATCCTCATATTCCCTTCGGCAGGTTTCACACATCACAAATGGATCCATGGTTGTTTTGTGCCGGTCGTAAGGCAAATCTTTTATGATGGAAAAACGCGGTCCACAATTGGTGCAGTTGATAAAAGGATAATTCGAGGCGATGAGGCTGTATCTTCAGATCAGCAAGACAATTGTCGCATACCGCAATATCGGGACTAATATCTGTCACCTGATCGGAGGCATTTTCACTTTTAACGATTACAAAATCTGAAAAGCCTTCGGGAGTGACCTCATCATGCGAAACATGGGAAACGGACGAAGCCGGAGGAGCCTGTGTATGGAAGGCATCCAAAAACGATTCTATATGAACAACAGTCCCCTCCGCATGAATGATTACGCCATCATTTCTGTTCTCAACCCAACCCTTTATCCCGAATTCATGAGCAAGCCTGTAAACAAACGGCCTGAATCCCACACCCTGAACCAAACCACGGACGTGGATTTTTACACCTTTATATTTTGAACGATCAGTCAAATGCAATTAATAAAGTCCTAAAAACTTGAGCAGTTGCAAAAATAGGTTTTGTAGATAAAATACAGTTTTATTTTTTCTGTTAATATAAAACCGTTTTTGGTGTAGTAACAGATTGTAAATGTTTAGTGTTTAAGACCGAATGGATAATCATATCCTGACAGGTATTGATCAACTGTACCAATCCCTTAAATCATATTTGTTTTGTTCCAGACTACCAAAAAGTCTGTAAATCAAAATTAGCTAATATTTATTTAATATCATTGTTTGATTCAAATCAATTTTATTATAAAGTCTGTAAATCAAAATTCAGCTAATATTTATTTTATATCATTTGTTTGATTCAAATCAATTTTTACTTATTTTTATTCGCTCAATGTTATCAATGAATGGTTAAGGTTTATTTTCAATATAATAACCTTTATTTTTTATGAATTATTAAAAGCAACACCTTATGACAAAAACTGTTTCATTAAAAGCCAAATGTCCGCATTGCGGAAAATCATTTATGGATTCGGAAACCATGTTACACGATGTTCCAAGCATAAAATTAAATATCGAAACCGCCACAGAGCGAGGAACCATCAGGCTTTGTTCGATTTACGGCTGCTACGACCATCTGTGCAATTTTGACATTAAAAAAGGCGAAATCGCCAAATTCTATTGTCCTCAATGCAACAAAGAACTGAAAAGCAATGATGAATGCAGTGCCCCAAATTGCAATGCGCCAATGATCCCTTTTAACCTTGAACTTGGCGGAAAAGTTTTTATTTGCTCACGCAGCGGTTGCAAAAATCATTTTGTGGCTTTTGAAGATCTCGAAACTCAACTAAGAAAATTTTACCACGAGTACGGCGAATTTTAGCAACCTGAAGTTGACCGCAATTAATACCGTTTCTGCTTTTACGTTAACCGGAAAAAAGGTTAAAGTTCCCATCCGTAATAGTTGAGGAACTTATAGAACAGTGCGGTATTTTCATAAACACCCATAAATTCCTCCGATTCAGGACCAATGGCAAACACGGGAATCATAGTTCCGGTATGCAGCCAGGTTACAAATTGTCCCTGAATAGAGTTTTCTGTCACGCTTCCGTCCGTCAATGCAAAACCTCCGGTTTCGTGGTCACCTGTAACAATCACCAGGGTATTACCATCAGCCTCGGCAAAATCAAGTGCGCGACCTACAGCACGGTCAAAGTCAAGCATTTCTGCCATCAGGTAATCCTGATCATTTCCCTCACCTGCCCAGTCTATTTGAGCTCCTTCCACCATCAGAAAAAATCCTTTTTTATTTTGCGAAAGCCGGTTTACAGCAATAGTAACCGCATTTGGTAAAACGTCTCCCCTGCCCTGAAGGTAAGTAACCGGACTCGCTTCAGCAATAAAAACCGCTGCCTTTTTAGCACCGCTAATTAACGTAAGGTCATCGGTTACCTGGTAATCCATCAATAACAGAGAATCAATCAGGTTAAGGCCATCGGTACGCTGATTAAAATGATTTTTTCCACCTCCCATAAAAAAGTCAACGCCCTTATGAATAAGTTCCATCGCTATGGCTTCATATTGAAAACGGTCAACCTGATGTGCATAAAATGCAGCCGGTGTGGCATGGGTAATTTCAGATGTTGTTATCAGTCCGGTTGACAAACCATTTTCTTCTGCCATTACAACGATACTGGTTAATGGGTTTTCGTCAGGATCCATGCCGAGCCAATAATAATTTGTTTTTTGTCCACAAGCCATAGCGGTTGCAGCAGCACCTGAGTCGGTAACATATTTATCGGCAGCATGGGTTGACTGCAATCCAATGGTACGACAACGGAAAATGTTCAGGTTGCCTCCGTTCATTGTTCGTGCTCCGGTTATCTGAGTAAGCCCCATTCCGTCGCCGATCAGTAAAATAATATTCTTCCTGGAACCGGTATCCTCCTTTACAACCGGTTTCATCTGAACGTTATCATCCTTTTTCCCGCAGGAAAATAAAAACAGGGTTACTAATATAATCGGTGTCAGTTTCTTTATTTTCATTTTACCTTTTTTTATAAATGTATTTGAAAAACTCATCCCTGATAAAAAAGTAATCGTCCTTTCCGGCAAGGAATACAGATGATAAGCGGGTATTTGATTTGTAAAGAAAAAGGGTGAAGATCAGCACTGAAGTGAAACAATACGACAAGGATGTGGCATAACTTGCACCCATATAACCAAAAGAAGGAATCAAAGAATAATACAGGATCACTGAAAAAACAAGTCCGATGCTTGAAACCAAAGCGTTTACCCAATACTTACCCCTTCCCGAAAAATAATGACCCGTTATCAGGGAAACATTGTAAATGATAACCCCCGGCGACAAAGCCAAAATAATAATCTTTACGGAAGCGAATTCCGAACCAAATACCCACGAATAAACCGAAGACGGCATAACAAGAAGTGGCAACAAAAATAATAAGCTTACCACAAGCGATATCCGGATTAATTTTCCTGTCAGCAAAGCTGCATATTTTTCATCATTTACATTTGCAATTCTGGCATATTGAACCACCGCCATACTCTTGCTTATAAGCCAAATCCCCTCCGCTAACTGAATCCCGTTTGAATAAATTCCCACAGCCGAAGTGCCGTGATAGGCTTCCATCACATAATAACTCAATCTGAAACTCATTATTTGTGTAATATGGGCGATCTGGTTAAGAAACCCGTATTTCATTAAATTAACGAACGCTTCTGAGTACTTTCTCCAGCTTACGAATTCAGGGATCCCAAAATACTTCAAAACATAGATAAGGCTTATTACTGCTGAAATTCCGAAAGCAAAATACAGGGAATAAATATAGGAGTCAAGTGTAGCAATTTTAAATCCATAAAACAAAATGACAAGTCCAAAAACAGTCAATAAAGGGATAAGAATATTAATAAAATTTGAAGTCACTATTTCTTCCTTGCCCATCAGCAAAGAACTATGAATGGAAGTGAAAGAGGATAGTAAAAACACGATGCATACCGGGATTATTAAATGCGCATCAATTAAATTAAAGATTTTCAGCAGAAAAAAGGAAATTGCTCCGGTTATCAGGGTCCAAAGGTAGGATGGGGGTAACAATAAACTGTGTGTTGACCTCGGCGTAAAATAAACCAAAGTAGCACCACCGATCAAATTACCGAAAACCAGCATAAAGGCAATGGTAGTAATAATCAATCCCTGTTCGCCTTTACCGGAAGCACCCAAAACCTGCGATAGGATAATCGCAATGGCAAGGTTAATTACCGCTGTGAGTCCCTTTGTCCCGAAAGTATTTAATATGTTCCTCAGCATAGGGTTAAATGAAATTAACAGAAACCGGTACTGGTTTATCCTTCACGTTGATAAATTTTTATCCTGTGACTTGCTTATAAACTTCATACAATTGCTTGCCGATGACTGTCTCACTAAAATGTTCTTCAGCATATTTCCTGATGATATTTTTATTGTATTGAAGGCGATTGTCAATCATTTTATTTAATTTATCGAAAAGTTCCTCCTCGTCCTCAGATGGGATCAGAATTCCAAGATCATCATTGATATGTTCATAAATTCCACCCACGTTCGTTGATAGCACCGGAACGCCACAGGCAAAGCTTTCAAGAATTACAACAGGAAGATTTTCGTATCTCGAAAACATGACCTGGAAATCAGCGCGGCTCATCAGTTCAACGAGTTGTTCATTTTCTTTCAAGCCATGAAAACATACGAAAGGTTCTTTCAGATTGAGTTGGTCGGCGTAATTTTTAAGTTTTATAAAATCAATCCCAACGCCAACCATCTGACAATTCCAATCCTGTCGCGATAATGACAACCTTTTCAGCACCCTCAGCAAACCGCTTATGTTTTTTTGGTTGTCTTCGAAACAGGAGACATGAACCATTGTCGTCTGATCTTTTACTAATTTTTGGGGCATGGGTTTAAACTTTTCAATATCAACCACATTGGGTATCACCTTGTAATTACGGTTTATCAAACCATGTGATTCCATTGCTCTTTGCAGGTTGAGCGTTACCGGGAGCACCGCAGAAGCATGTCGGACCACAATTCTTGTTGCCAGTTTCCTGATAAAACCATCAAAGAAGTTGGTTGCCGGAAGGTAACGAGTCCAATGTTCAGTAATTACGTATGGTCTTCCTGCAAAGAGTTTCAATAAAAAAGCCAGAATACCGAGTCTTGTCAGGACATTCACATGGATCAGGTCAGGCTTGCCCGAATGTTTTTTAATAACGGAATAGCCCTTTTTATGACTTATCATGAATCGGAGGATATTGATAATTTTATCGTAAAATCCAATTCCGCTTTTGGAGTACCTGTAATATACCTTCACCTGAAATAGCTCTTCGTCTTCGGTTTTGCTAATATCAAACTTATGATTCTTCAATGTTTCATCTGCATGAACATATAAAACGGATATTTCAGCAAGGTGAGCTACTGAGCGGGCATGTCGTTCGATGAACAAACCGGGCATAGGGTCATACCGGTTTGGATACCATCTGGGCAGGTATAATACTTTAATTTGTTTTGAATCCTCTGTCTTCAAGTACTCGAATTTTAATCTTAATAACACACAAAAGTAATTGGAATCTACTTAATTCCATGTTTCAGAAATCCATTAATAATGTTTTTGGCATTGTATATTCTTTCTTTACCCAAACCATTTATTATTTTGAAAGGAAAATGAGCCGCAGTGAGTTCTTTTACATATTTCTCAAAAAGTCTTTTTCGATGCTCAGGATGTTCTCTTTGAGGATCAGGTTCCCACGGGATATCAATATTACACAACAAGTATAAATCGTACTTATGATTAAAAAATTGTTCAATAATCCAGGGATGGCATTTTTGATATTTGAACTCACACCAGATTTTCGTTACCGTGAAATCAGAATCGCAGAACAAAATATTGTTCGCTTTCGTTGCCATTATATTTTCATTTAATAATTGTTCACGTGCGATAATGAGAATATCATTATAGGTGTAAGGTCTGTCAAGGCTGTCAATGAATTTTCGGGCATATTCCTCAACCCATACTGTCGAATAATGCTTTGCAAGGTCTTCAGTAAGTTGCGACTTTCCTGTGCTTTCGGGTCCTGTTATTGCGATTCTTTTAACCATTTATAAAATTTCAATAAACCTGTTCGTCCACAGTGCTTCATTTATTTGCTGGTTCAAGATTCAGCTTTTTCTTCCAGGCAAGATACCCCAAAACTGCAAGGATCAAAAAAACAAAAAACTGGAAGCCGGTAAAGGCAAGTCCTTTATAAATGAACAATGGGATAGAAATGGCATCGCCGATAATCCAAAGTATCCAGTTTTCAAGCTTTTTCTTTGCCATCAGCCACATACCGACAATAAAAATGGATGTCACAAAAGTATCAATATAGGGAACCTGCGAGCTCCAGTATTCCAGGTCATCATTTTTAAATATTTTCAGTAATGTTAAAATCACCAGTAATGATAACACAAACAAGCTGATCAAAAAAATCCAGTCTCTCTTGTTGCACATGGTAATGTGAAGTACCGGCTGATCCTTTTTTATTGCCCAGTTGTACCAGCCATAAATACTCATCACAAAGTAAAAAAGATTAATTCCCGCATCGGCATAGAGTTGTACGTCATAGCAAATAAAAACATAGATTACCACACTGATGATACCGGTAGGATAAACCAGGATTTTTTCCTGCTTTGCAAACCATACACTAAGCAACCCGAAAATAACTGCCGTAAATTCAAGCAGAGAGGTGTTCAAAATATTATCCCAGAATGTTTGAAATATGGAACCAATAATCATTTCCCGTGAAAAATATTTTAATTTTTTTAAAGAAGGCTTCTTTCAACCTGATAACAAAACTCATCTCGCCTTCGGCGAGACAGAACTCTGAACTCAGAACTTAAAAACTGTAAACAAAGAACCGTGAACCTTCTCAACCCATCAACTATTTTAAATCAGCATTTACAATTTTTAGGATAAAAACCGAATGTGGCAGCTCAAATGATGTTTTAATTTCGCTTGTAATGGCTTTCATCACCTCGTCATATTCACCAAAAACCTGAGTACTCATGCCATTGGAAACTGTTTCGATTGTTTTATATTGTTTAAGCCGTTTGATGAAATCAAGAATGGGAGTAACAAATTCCGGGCGCAAAGGGTAATAGCTGATCTCAATGGAAATTTTCATATTTGTTTGTTTTTAACTGGGGCAAAAATAATGAAGTTAGGATAAGCGAAAGTTTTTCCGAATAAGAAACGACCACAGAAACCAGGGAGTTCTTTTTGAAATTAATATGTCCTCCCGCTTTTCAACCAAATGTGGTAGAAATTAAAAAAACCTCCATACAATGAAGGTTTCTTTGTGATCCCGGCGCGACTCGAACGCGCGACCCACAGCTTAGAAGGCTGTTGCTCTATCCAACTGAGCTACGGGACCGGATGGATATACGATATATGATATTAGATATTTGATTTTTGAATGATGAGTCCATATCTAATATCATAAGTATCGCGACAAAATTAGTAAATTATCAATCATTTAAAATGACTCAGGGTTAATTTTGAAATTTAATTGCAACTTATTAAAACCTAAAATCCTATATTACGTATAGTAAAATAATTTTTCGCACAATTTTTAATCTAATAGGGATTTTATACAAAACTCCTGTCATTTGAAATCGAATGGTATAATAACAATAGTCACAATTTTGACTCTTTTGCAGGTTTTCTTCCTGAAAGCCGGGCAAATATCAGTAGACTCTATAGAAGTAAAAGCCACAACAACTATAGGGATTGACAAGGTGGATCTTCTGCTGAATCTTGCAGAATCATACCTTAACCAACAACCTCTTAAAACCCTCGAATTTGCCAATAGTGCACTAAAGCTGTCAGTTGATCTGAAAGACCTTTCACGGCAAGGCCAATCACTGTTTTTAATTGCTGAGGCGAATCGTACACAAGGTGAAAATGTAGCAGCCCTTAATTTCTATTTGCAGTCGAATAACATATTTGAACAGTTATCAGATAAACTTGGAATAGCCAAATGCAAAAATAGCATAGGTCGAATGTACAGGTTGCTGGGTGATTATACGGCTGCCCTCGGATATCATCAATCCGCACTGCAATTTTATCAGGAAATAAATGACCCTAATGGAATAGCTTCTTCGCTAATTAACATCGGTGTAGTTTTCAGAAATTTAGGGAACAAGGAAATTGCACTTGAAAATTATAAACGTGCATTAGAAATTTCTGATGGCGCCAATGATTTGACAAACAAAGTTTCAGCGCTTCTCTCGATTGGTAATGTGTTTTGGTATGACAAAAACAACCAGGAAGCACTGAATTATTACGAAAAAGCTCTGGAAGAAGCTCAAAAAGAGAATTATAAAGGTGAACATGCCGGTGGAATATTTAATAATATTGGAAATGTTTATCGCAGCCTTGCCGATTTGGAGAAAGCATTGGATTACTATGATAAGGCGTTGAAATTAAGCCATGAAATAGGCGACCAGAACCAAATTGCAATAACGCTGAAAAACATTGGTATCGCCAACAAGGACTTAAAAAAGTATTCAGAAGCCATCCGCTACTTAAATGAAAGTAAATCACTCGCTGAATCCATCCATCTGTTAAAGATTCAGCGCGAAACATTGGAGCAACTTTCACAAACCTACACCCTTTTGGCTGATTATAAAAAAGCTTTGGAATATTATGTTGAGTATTCCCGGTACAAGGATTCATTATTTGATGAGGAAACCAGGGATAAAATCTCATTGTTAAAACTTCAAAATGAAGTCAGGGAAAAGGAAGACCAGACTACAATTATTGAAAAGGATACACAGTTAAAATCATCGGAAGTAAGAAACCTGCGCAATTTCATCATCCTGATATCATTACTTGCAGCGTTAATTATCGTAATTCTATGGAACCGTTACCGGTTGAATCAAAAAAAGAATGAGGAGCTAAAAAAACTAAATTCCGAACTGGAACACAGGGTTGAGGAAAGAACCAAAATGTTGCGCACCGAAAATGAACACCGGCGCATTGCTCAGGAACAAGCCGAATTAGCTAACGACACAAAAAACCGATTCCTTGCAACCATCAGCCATGAAGTCAGGACGCCAATTAACGCCATCATCGGATTTTGTGATTTGGCTATTAAAACGAATGAAGACAGCGAGCACCAGTTGAACCTGAAAAGGGTTAAGGATTCGTCGGAGCATTTGTTAGCAATGATAAAAGATATTCTGGATTACTCGCAAATTGAATGTGGCAAAATGAAATTAAAGATCACCGGCTTCGATTTGCGCAAACTGATCACTTCTGTCATCAACGCCTATTACCTTGATGCCTCCGCCAAAGACATC
Source organism: uncultured Bacteroidales bacterium (assembly GCA_963840975.1). Classification (GTDB taxonomy): domain Bacteria; phylum Bacteroidota; class Bacteroidia; order Bacteroidales; family JAADJA01; genus JAADJA01. The sequence goes on from CAWJBC010000010.1 coordinate 39,604, forward strand.
AACCTTACATTTACCATCGCCGATAAAATACCCAGGATATTACTTGGTGACCCGGATGCCCTGCGCCAAATCTTATACAATTTAATAGGTAACGCTATTAAATTTACCAACAAAGGAACGGTTCAGGTGAATGTTGAACCTCTGGAAAAAGTGCCTTCTTCGGGGCAACTCCGGTTGACCTTTATTGTCAAAGACTCAGGAATTGGTATTTCAAAACTGAAGCAAAAGCTGATATTCATGGACTTCACTCAGGCAGATAGTTCTGCATCACGCAGATATGGCGGGGTTGGTTTAGGATTGACCATCAGCAAGTACTTTGTGGAGCTTATGGGAGGGAAAATTTTCGTTCAAAGCGAAAAAGGAAGAGGCAGTGAATTCAGTTTTGAAATTAATCTTGAGATACCAACGCCATCAACTACCAAAAAGGTGGTGAGCGAAGTTGATAGAACCAGGAAGCTCAATTTGCTTGTCGCAGAAGATAATTTATTGAACTGTCATGTTATTGCAGCTTTCCTGAACCGTCTGGGTCATACTTCAACCATAGCTGAAAATGGTAAAATTGCAATTGATCTATTAGGCAAACAAGATTTTGATGCAGTGCTGATGGATATTGAAATGCCTGAGATGGACGGCATCGAAGCAACAGAAGCAATCAGAAACAATCATGGACTTGTCAGAAACCCCAAAATCCCAATCATCGCTCTAACCGCCCATGCATTGAATGATTACGAGGAAAGGTGCTACAAAGCCGGTATGGACAGCTACCTAACCAAACCTATAGATATTGATAAACTTTCAGAGGTTTTAGGATCACTCTAAACGAATATTAAATGATGATGCACATCCGCTTCTGAATTACTCCAAATAATTGCGAAGTTAATTTACTACAGATTTTTCAAATTTCTTAAATCTCCGGATGCTCATCAACTGTTTCGTATTTTTGTCCCAAAGCCGCAGGTTCAGCGTTCGAAGGCTTGAGAAAAAAGTGACGGTATTTACCTTTTGAAATAAAGTGTTCTCTTTGTGGCATTGTTCCAATTTATAGTTAGGAATACGAGGGCTAAGATGATGAATGTGATGGAACCCAATATTTCCTGTAAACCACTGGAGAATTTTTGGGAGCTTAAAATAGGAACTGCCTTGCATCGCCATCGTTTGATAATCCCATTCGTCACTGTGTGCCCACAATACATCCTCGAATTGATGTTGTACATAAAAAAGCCACACACCATGCACTGTAGCAATATACATAATAGGAATCTGAATCAGCAAATAGGCTTTAATACCGATAGCCCATATTATCAGTAAAATCAAAGTAATCACAGCCAGGGTGGTCAGGTGAACATAAATCTTTTCCCTGAGTGTCATATATTTTTTGGTAAACCGGTGTTGAAAAACGAAAAGCAACATGGGAGCTATGCCCAATAAAAAAAGTGGATGGCGAAAAGCTCTGTAACCCAGTCTAGACCACCATGACATTTTCATATATTCCTCTGTGGTTAAAGTAGGAACATCACCGATTCCGCGCTTGTCAAGATTACCCACTGTTGAATGATGTACTTTGTGATCCCTGTGCCATTTATGGAAAGGTGTAAATGTAAACAATCCTGTAAAAATACCTACCATGATGTTCATCCTTTTCGATTTGAAGAAAGATCCATGTCCGCAGTCATGAAAAATAATAAAAATCCTGACCAGGAATCCTGCGGCAAAGACGGAAAGCAGGAGTGTCAGCCAGTACGAAATCTTCAGACTATGATACATTAGTACCCACAATAAAATATATGGGATTACCGAATTGATTATTTGCCACCAGCTTTTTGCAGCGTCAGGAAAATTATATTTGGAAATTACCTGTATCCAGGTCGCTTGGTTATTATCTGTATTTTGAGGTTGCATATAGTTGTAACGCCATTATTTAAATATATTACTTGTAATCTAAAATTGCTTGCTAACAGGTAAACTTTGGTAGAAAAGCGTGGCAAAGTTATATAAATATTTTCTCTTGGATTTCTGACAATAAAGGCAATTACAACAAACTCAAACCTGCAGCCTTGATTCGTATTCAGATTAATTTCCTAACCTGTCAAATTTTCATTCTTTTTTATCTGTGAAAGAATGATTCCTGCGAGCATCAAACCACAACCCAGGATTCCTTTTGCTGTAAAACCCTCATTTAAAATCAGCCATCCTCCGAAGGCTGCAAAAAGTGATTCCAGACTTAGAACAATTGCAGCATGTGCCGGTTTTGCTTTCCTTTGTCCGATTACCTGTAAAGTAAAAGCTATACCCACCGAAAAGATTCCGCCATAAAGTAATGGGATTGCCGCACCCCTGATTCCCTGCCAGGTAATCTCTTCTTTACAAAGAGCTATGACGATACTCAATAAAGCACAAATAGCGAATTGAATAATGGATATTTTAAGTGGATTGGTTTTGTTTGCGAACCAACCGATAATAATCACATGAAATGCGAAAAAAACAGCAGCAATAAAAACAATTCCATCACCGGGCGATAAAGTAAATTCGGAAGTAACCGACAGCAAATATAAACCCGCCGCAGCAAACAACACCCCAATCCAGGTTTGAACATTGGTTTTATGTCCCCACATCAACCCGAATACCGGAACCATGATCACATAAAGACTTGTGATAAACCCAGCATTTCCGGCTGTGGTATAAACAATTCCAACCTGCTGGAATGATGCCCCGGCAAACAGCACAATCCCAGCCAATAATCCACCCATGACCAAATGTTTCCGCTTATAAGACTGATCTGGTGGTTGTTTAAATTGGGTCATGTTAATAATGGGTAGCAGCACCAACACCCCTAAGGCGAACCGGATCGCATTGAAAGTAAACGGACCGATATGCTCCATACCGGCTCTTTGTGCAACAAATGCAAATCCCCAAATTATTGCCGCAAGTAACAGGATTCCCGTTGACTTGTTGAACCTAACAGTAATCACAACCGGTTTTTATTGTACTCAAAATCTTCATTTCCAGTTAATAATATTTTTATTATCCTTATAACCTTATTTATTTGATGATGATGTTAACTACACCCCTAGCAGGAATCAAAATTTCATTCATGCCCTGACTATTAATTTTTCCCATAGGGTCACTAATGTAAAGATAACCCTGTTTGTCTTTCCATGCGCAAACAAGTAATTCATCATCTGTTCCTGGATTGTAAACCCTTGCCAGAATAGAATTATCCGGGCGACGTCTCAAAGCTGAAATAATCAGGTTTTCGTTTGTAAATTCGTAATCAGGTTTGAAGACAGTTTTTGATGAGGTTACCGGCAAAGCAATTAATGGTTGGTGACTTTCAATGCCCCATTTTTCAGACTGAACGGCATTAAACTTTCCATGCGGGTAAAGACAATATCTGAATACCGCTTTCCCTCCCTGACTTGCTTTATAATTGGTTTCCCAGTAATTATTCATGATGTACGACAAAAAAGTTTGGCTAACCGGTACCTCATTCACCCATCCATATTCAATCTCATCCATAGTAATCTTGTCCAATTCCACGAGTGGGGCATCCCTTGTCACCCAGGTAACTCCAAAATCCTTATTTGAAACATCAAGCCAACGGTTTACCGAGAAGAAGTTCATGTTTGAACCAGGCAACAATTCAGTCCCGGGATTATAATAACCCCATTGGCTGCTAATCCGAAATTCTCCGTCTGGAATATTAAAAGGAAAAGCGATATGGACTCCTTCCGGCTCAAGGATTTCTGTTTTATCAATTGAATTGATGATGTCAATTCTATCAAGACCGTTTATGATCCTGATCTCACGCTCAAATTTCAAACAACCGGGCGCTTTAGATTCAATCACCACTGAAAAAATCACCGGACCAACCTCCTTAACTCTTACTTTATGCGATTTGCTGGTTTTAGGATCAAGCGGAGACCTTTCATCCACGTAATAATAACCGTTCAATCCACTGAAAATTTCTGAATTCACAAGATTCACCGGTATCCCGGCAAACTCAAGCTTTGAAATAGCTCCGCTTTGTTGGTCAATCTGAAGATCAAATTTATCATTGGCAAAATTGAATCCATCAGTAAAATTAACAAAGGATAATTCCTGTTCAGGAAGTTTATTTTTCAGATAGTACCGTTTTGATCCGAATGCAGGTACATTTTCTGCGATAAAAACTATTTCACCAGTGGTAAGCCTCTGGGATTTGATTATATTGTCCTCATCATCAGTAATACTTTCACCTGCAAGGTTCATGTTTTCAGGCAGGATAACAAGATCTGTCCTTTCCCACGAATTGGTATTGAAAATATCAAGTGAGGTTATTGGTTCCGGGAAATCGCTCCAATAATTCAGGAAATTATTTGACATTTGATTCGCATTTAAGGCATACGATTGCTTAATGTTCCATTGTTGTAAGGTAAATTCAGCAAAAGGTTCACTGATGCTATTCCAGCTTCCCCAGGTATGCTCGCTGAACAATAAAACATTTTTCCATGCTTCCTCAAATTTCTCAGCAGGATAACCATTATCCTGAGTAAGTGTTAAATAAGTCCCAGCCTGAGTAAGTTGTTCAGCACTTTGGCGATTCATTGCAGTTTCCGCTGCTGATGATGAGGCGCCGTCTTCCCAATAACCGTTCAAATCTCCTCTGTAAACAGGAAGAGTTTTGCCATACTTTTCCTCAAATATCCTGAAACTCTCTCCAACTGTGGAGATCACGATTTTGGGTGATATGTATTTCTGGTTCCAGTTCTTTACAATGTCAGCCAAATAAGGGTCGGGGGGGCCATTGTCAGAACCGATATTATATCTCATGGTGACCATATCATAAAGATAGTCGGTTTCTTTCAATTCGTTAATATAATCAAAAATCAATTGTTCTTTGAGCTTGTTTCTTAGTTGAGTGTAGGCAAGTCCGGTGTGAAATTCAGAATATCCTTTACCATGAACCCAGCATAAAATCTTTTCATTTCCTGACGGAGATTCCCAATAGAATGGTTTATCTCCCCAAACCTCAACTATATTACCAATTCTATGAAATGTATTGGTTCCGATTGAAAAATACCTTATGCCATTTTGAGCTAAAACAGGGACCATTCCCCATGAATATCCGGGAATATCGGTTATCATTGCTGATTTCACATCAACCTTGCACATTTCAGCCATTTCAATTGCGGGTTCAATCATCCGGTACAATTCTTCAGGTCGGCACAAACCGGTTAATATGTTTGCATACAATCCATTCAATTCGAGCCATCCCTTTTGAACCGCTTCAATGAATTCATTCAGTTCAGTTTTGTTGGCTTGTTTTACATAACTTTCTACAGCCCACATAACCTCCGTATTCCACTTAAATTGGGAACCAGAAGGATATTCCTGGGTATCGCGCGAAAACTTTATTGCATCCTGCAGGTTTTGCCATTGGATTTGTTCAACCTCTGTTTGTACATGGGTATAACCTATATCATTGTGGGAATGAGGCAACATGTAAATGGTTTTTCTCTGCACAGGATGAAGCATTATTTTTTCTTCGGTAATCAGCCGGTCATTCAGCCGGACCACGGCACTGATCTCTTTTGGCACTGTAACCAAAGGAACATTGATCATAAATGAATTGAATCCCAATTTAACAGGAAAAGTATTTTCAACTTCGTCCAAACTTATAAAAGCATTTGCAGGTTCATCGAAATGTAAAATATCCATCCTGACCAACTGGTGATCCATCCCGTTTTCTTTGGTAATAGCCTGCTGCTCAATAAATTTCACTCCCTGAAAAGCCTGATACTTAAATACCATAAACCAACTTCTGCTACCGGCGCTTTCACCTGTCACTTTAATTTTCAACTGTCTGTTTTTGTCGAAAACAGAAGTTGGAACCCTCAGAAACATGTATCCGAATAAGTCACCATATTTATCAATCATATCGCCCTGAAACCTGAGTTGTATTCCATTCTTGCCTTCCAGATTCCAATTCTTTTGGAGTGTATCAGCAGGATTTCGAAATGAAAACTGAAATTCATCATTCACAAACATTTGAAAGGCATGGTTGTTTTCAGCATTTACATCAATACCGCAAATCAATATTAATTCGACTTCTTTTCTTTTTTCATTCTCAGTAATAGGAGCAGTAAGCCATTCGATGTATTTGTCCATGTTCAATGAGCGAACCAAAAGAGCGGTTTTTGTATCAGGTTGCTGGCAATCGTAGGTAATTGTTTCTCCATGAAGCTCTTGGTCATACCCACTCAGGTACTGACATACTGCCGCCAATGGATAACCAGCAAGAATAATAGCTATGATTAAAAGTTTCAACCTTACTTCTTTCATGATTCAGTTATTATTTTTAAAACATTACAATCTTCAAAAATAATTTTAAAGATTGATTAGCAACAATTATTTTTCAAATTAAAACTTGCCGGAAAAAAGGTCAGGGGAAAAAACAAATGAAAAATAAAAAACAGGTAAGGAAAAATCCCTACCTGCTTCTGTAGTAAGGTGATAAAAGAAGAATAGAATATAAACCAAATTATTAACCAAAACCAATTTTAAGGATAGTCACCTTACTCTATCTTTAAGATTTTATTTCAATTTTTTCAATTGTAAAAATAAAATAAACATTTCATTCAGCCAAATAAAAAATCATAAAAAAACAAAAATTAGAAAAAACCGATGAAAGCTTTTGGCTTCCATCGGTTTAAAAGTAAGGCAATTTAAGAAAGGAAAGAATAAACCTAATTATTAACCAAAACCAATTAAGGAAAGACACCTTACTTTTAAGCTTTTATTAGAAAGAACGAACTTCTGTAATTTTTTGTTAAACCCAATCCTGAATTTATAACGTAAACTTTTATAATATGTTGCTAAGAGATAAAATATTTTTTCTACATAAACTACTGAATATCAAACTGCTTTTGAGTATTCATCTGCTAATTCCATATTCTTTATCCTATCGTTTTTAACTACCCTCAAATCTTCGAACGGCACTCTTATTTTCTTCTTCATAAGGGCAGTAACTTTCCGTTGCAAAATACTCCTGGCTCGTGTAAGCTGTGATTTTGAAGTATTGTCGGAAATATTTAACATCTGACCGATCTCTTTGTGAGTATATCCTTCAATAACATTCAGATTAAAAACTGTTCTGTAACCATTGGGCAACTCCTGTACCAATCGAACCAGTTCTTCACGCGAGAGCTTATCAAAAATGGATTCATCATTGCTACCAGGTATTTCAAGGTCATCAATGTCCTGAAATTTGGTATAACGTAAATTTCGCCGGTAATAATTAATAGCAGTATTAACTATCGTTCTTCTGATCCATCCCTCAAAAGAACCCTCGTTCCGGAAATCTTTGATTTTGGTGATTACCTTAATAAAACCTTCCTGAAGAATGTCATCCGCTTCCATTTCATTGCCGGCAAATCTCAAACATATTCCATACATTTTGGGGGCAAAGTGCCGATAGATCAACTCATGCGACCTTGTGTCATTGTGAAGATATATGTCTGTATTTATTTCTGCAGCTCCCATGGTGAATTTTATTCCATTAAACCCTGTTGGTAGTCATTGAGGCATTCTTCTTTGCGCTTTCGAGTGCGTTCAATAATTTTTTTAATGCTGAATTTTCGTCCTTCTTCTTTTTAATGAAAGTTTGAATTTGATCGTCAATCGGATTGATCTCCAAAGTCATTTTTTCGTTTTTCATAATTTCAAAATTATTAAAGCCCGGCAAAAGTGTAGTTAATTTTTGGATGTGTCAACAAAAGTGGTATTACAAAATCACTACATGAGAAAATAACTTTAGCTCAATGGCAATACAAATAACATTTTTTATATCACATCACCCATACAGGTTAACTTAACTTCTTATACTTCTGTTTCTTACAAAATATAAATTAACGTCAAAATTTTTCAAGAAAATCTTGTAATGGAATTCCTCTATCATTAATGTTAAGTTTTTTTCTCAGCCTTGTCCGTGCAGTTTCGATACTACTGATAGATTGCCCTGTAATTGAGGCTATTTCTTTTGTTGACATTTTCAATCGAAGAAACGCGCAAAGTTTTTTGTCATTTGAGGATAGATCAGGGGCAAATTTGTTGAGGTTTTCATTAAAATCAGAATGTAGTTGTTTAAACCTGATTTCAAATTCTTCCCAGACATCGTCTTCAATATTGGATTGAAGTTCAAGAATGACATCTTCGATTATTTTCTGATTTTCTTTCTTGAATTTTTCCTTTTCTGTGATAAGTCTTTCAGAAACTTGCATAATTAAGTCGTTTTTACCTACGAGATATTTTACATTGTCCTGCAACGATCTGTCCTTATATTCGATTTCCTCCTTTAGCAAATTGTTCTCGATTTCCAGCTTTTTTTGTTCAAGTTCTTGCTGTCTTACCTTTCCCCGCTGGCGACCAATAAACAGGAAAGAAACAAGGATGAGCACTCCCAGCAAAAGAACGATCGAAGATTGGAAAAGTCTGGTCTTTTGATCCATAAGTTCAATCATTTGCTGATTTTTTCTGAACTGATGTTGCATTTCAAGCCTTGCTATTTTTTGAGAATTTTCCAAAAAATTAAGACTATCATTCAGTTGCTTGAATATTTGGTGGTAATGAAATGCCTCCTTGTAATTTTGACTTCCGGCATAGTTCAGACTTAGTTCTCTTGCGATGTCGTTTTCCATCAATAAATTACCATTACTACCAGCCAATGCTAACCCCTTTAATAAGAAAGTTATAGCTGTAAGATATTCTTTTTGTGAATAATAATACCTACCCAGCAGGTAATTTGCAGAAGCCATTCCATTCACATCATTTTGTTCTTCATTGATTTTTAATTGCTTAACGAAGTAGTCCAGGCTCTTCGGATTTCCCATAACCTGGTAAAGGCTTCCAATATTTCCATAATTGATGGCTATCCAGTTTTTATTCTTTGTTTCAATGTTTGATTCAAGTGCTTTGAAATAATATTCGAGCGCTAAACTATAATCATTGGTCTTTTCATAGATCAATCCAATATTATTATAATTGCCGGCTATCCACTTTTTGTCATTTTGCTCCTTGTTGATTTCTATCGCTTTTTTATAATATTCAAGGCTGGGTTTATAGTCATGCATATAGTAATAAATAATCCCTATAAGATTATAACAACGTGCAATACCATTTCTAAAGCCTATCTTTTCCATAATTTCGAGGCTATTGAAGAAATAATCAATGGCTAAATCGTAAACACCCTTATAACGGTAGTAAATACCCAGGTTGTTATATGCTTCAGCAGTTCCCTTTTTATAATTTAATTCTTTGCTTAAGTCCAAAGCTTTTTGAGCAAATTCAATGATTTGATCGGGTTTTACAAAATAAACATCATTGGCGATTTTATTCAACAAATTAATCCTTGTCGTATCTTCCAAATTTTGATTCAATACCAGGATTAGGCTATCAATATACTTCCTGTCCTGAGCCACAACGCTAAGAAAAAGTGATATCCCGATAATAATCAAAAATCCTTTTTTCATTTTAAATACTTGCCAGATATGATACAAGACCCACCTCCATGTTGGAGATGTTTAATTTTTTTCTTAATCGTGTGCGAGCTACCTCAATGCTATTCGGGTTTTGGTGAGTGATGGCAGCAATGTCTTTGGTACTCATATTGAGTCGGAGCAAGGCGCATAGTTTCCTGTCATTCTCCGTTAAATGAGGGAATTTTTTATTCAATTTATCGAAAAAATTCTGATGAACAGCGACAAATCTTTCTTCAAATGTTTTCCAAATATTCATGTCAATATTAGATTGCAATTCAAGAATAATTTCCTGCACTAGCGTTTGCCGTTCTTTCTTAAAATTTGATTTTGCCTTTAACAATTTTTCGCTAATGAAATTGATCAATTCATTCTTCTTAACAAGATACATTACATTGGTAGCCAATTCTCTGTTTTTAAAATCAATTTCTTTCATGAGCTGCTTATGCTCAAGCATCAAAGTCTCCTGATCAATTTTTGAATGTCTTATCTTTATTCGCAGCCGGCCATAAATCAAAATAAATACAATCAGAATCATCACCAATCCAAAAGCAATTACAGAATAGATGAGTTTTGTCCTTTCCTTTTGCAATTGCCTGTACTTATTTTCCTGTTCAAAAAGCAATTTCATTTCAAGTTGAGCAATTCTTTCCTGACTTCTGTTATTGAACAAACTGTCACCCACTTGCTTAAACACCAGGTGAAACTCATAAGCCTGGCGGTATTTCTCAATTTCATTATAGACCTCGCTCAATTCGAAAGCAGCATCCTTCATGAGCAATAAATAGCCATTCTGATTAGCAATTTGATAAGCGGAATCAAAATACTGCAGGGCAGTTTCGGGGAGCGACAATTTTTTATATAGTTTACCCAGGCTTATGGAAACAAGTGAAATCATTTCTTTGTAATTTCCTCTTCTACTGATAGCAAGACTTTGATGGAGGAAATAGTGGGACGAATCTAATTTTTCTTTATTCAGATAGATGTTTCCAAGGTTATCATAATTAATAGCCAGAGATTGTAACCGTTCAAACCGCTTATTAAGATTCACAGATTTATGAAAATACTCCAGCGCTTTATCATTTTCATTTCTAAATCTATAGATTTCACCAATATTATTGTAAATTGAAGCCAATGCAGATTCATTGTTGATTTTCGTTCTGATCTTCAGGGAATTTTGAAAAAATTCAAAAGCTTTATCATAATTTTTCTGGTCGAAATAGTTAATGCCTAAAATATTATAGGCTTCAGCCAGCTTAACTGAATCGCCCAAATCTTTAAAAATTTCTGATGCTTTGATCAATACTTCGAGTGCCTTTTCAAAATCATATTGCCTTTCATAAATCTTCCCAAGCTCAAGACTTGATTTTGCATACCATCCCTTCTCTTCACTTTTATTAAATATTTCCCGGGACTCTAACATTAAGTTGAAAGCAATGGAATATTTTTCCTGTGCATATTCATACAAAGCAATAAAATAGAGGGCTTTGGCTTTTTCGGTATCATTTTCTTCAGCTTCAGCCAGCAACCGGGCCTGTTGCGCATAGTTATAAGATTTTAACAGATCATCGCCGGCATAACTTTCGGCTAAAAGATTCAGCAAAATAGTCTTTTCACCTGGACGGGTAGCGAGATATAATTCCCGTTGCAGGCTATCCCGCAATTCGTAGGAGCCTATTGCTGCAAAGTGAAAACCAAGAATGGAAACAACCAATCCAAACCAAAGAAATTTGCCTGAAACTGATACTTTCATCTGCCAAATTTACAACTAAAAGGGAGTAAAAATAATTAAATGTCCCTTCGTTTCAAAATTGCATAGGTAAGTAAAATAAACAATGCAGTATAACCCATGCAAACAGCTACATCACCTAAAATAAGTGATTCCTGAAAATCGTAATTAAAGTCAGGGCTTTTGACTTTGATCAGGGAAGTATTTGGACTTGTGATAACATTATTAATGGCATTGATGGGAAGGTAAGGGGTAAACTTATCATTTAACTTAAAGTCAATAATGGGTTCGATAATGAAATATACAAAATGGACAATAAAGGTTATTCCTGTTTTTTTAAAAATAACTGCCAATAGAAGACAAAAACTTAAATAGGCAAAAACCTCGATAAAGTAACCCAATAAAAAAATCATTTTGCCAAAAATATGGGCAATGGATGTTGAAACAGAATGGGTAAACCCAAGATAGAGTCCTGAGAAAAAAATTATCAGGGTCGAAAACAGGCTTAAAACAAGCATTAACTCAAGTTTTGCAAAAAGAAAATCCTTTCTGTCCAGTCCGCTGATAATATTCGATCTGATGGTCAGGAACTGATACTCGTTGGTTACAATAATGATGACGATAATGCCTAAAATAATTTTGATAAAAAACCGAAAACTTGCTACAAAAGTGATGTTCTGCCAGATATCAGGGAAATTAAAGACGATGGCTTTGAAGATACGAAACCGGGTGGGTTCACCTGATTTTTCAGCAATGTAATCAATCAATCCGGGAATGCCGAAAATCATAACTGCCAACAGGGCGGCATAAAAAAGAATCATCAGCCAAAACGCCCTGTAGCTAAGATGTTTCCTCAATTCTATTTTAAGCAGTCTGATCATTTGTTAGCTGTTAATAATTCCAGAAACTGATCTTCCAGAGTTTTCTTTCGCCCTACTAAATGAGTTACAACTATGCCTTTACTAATCAAAAAGCGATTTAATTCTGCAATTGCAACCCCTTCATTCAATTTAATAATGAGTAAACCATCACCTTGTTCGACATCTATAACCAACCCTGACTCATTTATAGCAATGGTCAGACTTACCAGGTCATCAGATGCAACTTCCAGCGTATCTTTAAGATTCAGCACTTCACTTACACTGCCGTTAAAAAGTATGGAACCATCTTTCAGCACTGCTACATGCGAGCACGTTTTCTGAACTTCATCTAAAAGGTGACTTGCCAGAATAATGGTTATCCCCTGCTTTGCAATAGAAATTATTAATTCCCTGATTTCAGCTATTCCTTTGGGGTCAAGTCCATTGGTAGGCTCATCAAATATCAGCACATCCGGTTGACCAAGAAGCGCTGCCGCAATAGCAAGACGCTGTTTCATGCCATAGGAAAAGGTCCGGTATTTTGAGTCTTTGCGTTTATAGAGGTCAACTGTTTGAAGGACTCTCTCTATCTCGGAATGCTCAACTTCTTTGATATCTGCAATGATCTTAAGGTTTTTTACAGCGGATAAATAGGGATAAAAAATGGGTTGTTCAAGAATGGCACCTATTTTCTTACGGTCTTCTTTTGAATTGGGTGCACCGAACCATGAAAAAGCACCCCCATCGGCATTGATCACACCGAGGATAATACCCAAAGTTGTGGTCTTTCCGCTTCCGTTTGGACCCAGAATCCCAAAAATATCGCCCTTGTTTATATCAAGTGAAAGGTTATTGACGGCGTGGATTTTGCCATATTTTTTGTTGAGGTTACTAATCGAAAGTATCTTTTCCACGCTCTTTTAAATGATGATGTAAATTTTATCCTCCATAAGCAATGCAATAATAGGAATTATTTCGTCGCTTAAATGGTTTAGACGAATAATTGTCAGAAAAATTTCAGATTTCGAAAAATATTATTTTAATACGGAAATGGGGAACCAAATGCTCTGTTACCAAAGCTGTTATTGTAAAAACCAGGCTGATAATAGTTGCGATAGGGGTTATTGGAAATTTCAATCTGACCCTGAATAAAAACGTTTTTCCCAATTTTATAGTCAACCCCCATAATCATTCCATGATAATCTCCGGCGCTGTTATTGGCTGAAAACGAAGCCTGATTGAACATATTGATCTCCTTATAAACCGTACCGGATATAACCAACCGCTCACTTAACTGATAGGCTCCTGAGGCGTAAAGGAAAGAACGTGTAAAATTAGCAGAAGGATACCCAATTACAGCTTCGGTTGGATGATAGCTCCAGGGATTACCAAATGTATTGGTAAGTGTCATCCCGGCTGTTAAAGAAAATCTCTGACTTAGGCGGTAATTGACCTGGGGCGAAATGTATGTGCCAAAATATTCACCTGACCCAAAACTGGTTCCGGCAAAAGCTCCGGCAGCCATCCGGAATTTCATTTTGTTTTCTTTGATAAAATTCTCTACATCCGATTCATTGAATTGCAATGAATCCGCCTTGGATTCATTTTCAAAGCCATATTCGCTTTGACCCGGCATCACCGATTGACCGGACAACAAGAAAGGCATAAGCAAAACGAAAATTGTAAAGTATTTTCTCATACGATGCAAAACTAACATTTTTAAACGAATTTTATTTTAGTTTGTTCATAAAAGAATTTGCAGCAAATTCAATTTTCGAAAAAGTTTGCTGAATTAAACCTTATCAAATTTTAAACATCAAATCTACCGTTTTCTGGTTAATTTCGTTGCTACGAAAATTCAATAATGGCAGTTTCGCTTCCTGATCATGAAATTCTGGATATCTGCCGTAATTCTGATTCAAAGAATTACGGGTTCAGTTTGCTTATTAAAAAGTACCAGGAAAAGATATATTGGCTGATCAGGCGGATGGTTATTGATCATGATGATGCCGACGATCTGGTACAGGAAACTTTCATTAAAGTGTGGAAAAACATTGAATCGTTCAGGTCGGAATCGGGTTTGTACACCTGGATTTACCGGATAGCCGTAAACGAAACCCTTTCTTTTCTGAAAAATAAAAAACTAAAGTATGCTTTTATGGTTCGCAATTATGACCAGGCGCTTGCCCAAAAAATTGCGGATGACAATTATATTAGTGGAGATGAAATTCAATTGAAACTCCAAAAGGCGATTTTAACATTGCCGGCTAAACAACGGCTGGTTTTTAATATGAGGTATTATGATGAGATAAAATACGAGGAAATGTCCGAAATTTTAGGGACTTCCACCGGAGCACTGAAGGCTTCATATCACATTGCCGTAAAAAAAATTGAAGAATTTTTAACAAACGATTAAACCTCTGCGGGATATACTAATCCAATCCATCAATGAAACGCAAAAACTTAAAATACGAGACTGAAGAAGCTGAGATGCTTCAAAAAGAGGCTCCAAAACTATCATCTCTCGAAAAATCCAATACTTTTTATGTGAAAACAGATTATTTCGACAAACTTTCTATTGAAATCATTGCCAAGATTCACCTCACTGAGAAAAAGCCGAAATTTATGAATTTACCTGATGGAATATTCCGGTTAAGGTATGTGGTTCCGGTGGCTGCAACATTAATAATAATCCTCATCACTCTTTTCTTTTTTGAGAAACCTGCTTCGGTTCAACAACTTACTTTGATTGGGTATTCGGTGGATGATGTTTTGGCAGAAAGCCCTGAGATAATCGAAAACATGGATGAATCATTATTGATAGAAACATTGTTCGCGGATAATAGTGTTAACGGGTATTTTGATGATGATTTTTTAAATAGTACAATATTGACAAACGATGAGATTGATGACTACCTTTCGCAAGAAAGTTTAACTCCTGAAATATTTATTGATTATTAAAAAAACGATGCTATGAAAACTTATCAGAAAATGACATTGATTATTGCCTTCCTGGGTTTGATTGTTATCCTACCATTTGGGTTGAACGCTCAGAATGAAAGGCATGAGAGACCTATGGGCGAAAAAAAGGAAATGATCAAAGCGCACAAAATCGCCTTTATCACCGAGCGGCTCCAGCTCACCCCAACCGAAGCCGAAAAATTCTGGCCCGTTTACAATGAACATGAAGCCGCGATGGAATCTTTTCATAAGGAATTCAGGAAAAAACATCCATTTGAAGAGGAAGACATAGAATCTATACCAGAGGCAGAAGCCAATAACTTCATAGAGGATCAAATGAAACATGAAGAGCAGGCGATTGCCATGCGAAAGGAATTCGTAGCAAAATTAAAGGGTGTGATTTCTGCTAATAAGATATTAATGCTGATGGAGGCTGAAAAAGATTTCCGGGTTGAGGTCGTTCGCAAGGTGGCAGGTAAAGATGGTCCGCCATTGCCTTATGATGAGGAGCGGATGCAAAAACCGCCTAAACGATAGTTAGGCAAAATGAGTCTGGTAAAATCAGGCTCATTTTTGTTTTTTATGAGTGGCTAACAGCCCAACTGTTGTTTCGTCGGGGCTGGTAACATAGGTGGAGAGCGTTAGTATTTCGGTTGATTTAGGCCAGAACACCACAGGCATTATATCGCCACCGTATTCACCATTGGAACTTAAAAAAGATTCTCCCTCAAGAAAGGATCCGATGTTGAGCATATAAGGACCTTTGGCTTCGTACTGGTATAGTCCTACACTGCTCAGGTTTTCAAAGTCAATGATCACCTCACCACATAGCACGCCGTCTTCTTCGAACAGTCGTTTGCTCCGGACGACTGCATTTTCATAGTCGGATTCCATCTGGTCGCCGTTGATATAGGAATTGGTCAACTCCTCGTAATCAAGATCAGAAACATCGGTGGTGTCGTCTTTCATAGAAAGAAGGTTGATAAACTTAATGGTTAAGGTTCCGGAACTGTTGTCCTTGAACTTAAAGGTGTATTCCTTTTTCTCGACAGTGAGGCAACTTGTGATCAAAAAGGATAACAGAATAACTGAAAGCAGGGATAATGTTGACTTGTTCATGATGAAAATTTTAGCCAAAGGTATATATTTTTTGAAATCAAAAAAAAGGGTGTAAAAATCGGGGGTGGGTTAAGGATTGTTGTTGAGGCAGGGAAGGTTCGAACCACGGAGACATGGAGAGCACAAAGGGGCATGGAGAGAAGGATAGGGTGCAGGTACAAGCGGAGGCTTGCTTATTTAAGCCCGACCAATTATGAAAATATTTTTCCAGATAATTTCCTTTGTAATTAAAATATTACTGTAATTTTATGTCATTCATTTTTTTGAAGATTTTTGTAATCAAAATATACGTGAATCAATTTTAAAAACAGAAACAATGAAAAAATCATTTTTAAGCGGTTTGCTTGCGTTTATTTGCCTGAGTTGTTCAGTATCCCTTTTTGCACAAGAGATTAAGTACGAACCTGAAAGCAAAGTTCCTTTTGATGCAAAGGTGATTTATGGGAAATTGGACAACGGTTTTACTTATTACATACGCGAGAACAAACACCCGGAACAAAGGGCAGAATTTTATCTGGTGGTGAATGCGGGCGCAATGCAGGAAGATGACAACCAGAACGGACTGGCTCACTTTACAGAACACATGGCTTTTAACGGCACCAAAAATTTTGAGAAGAAAGAGATTTTGAATTACCTGCAATCCATCGGGATGAAATTCGGACCGGAGATCAATGCGTTTACGAGTTCGGATGAAACCAATTATATGCTTCAAAAGGTACCGACAACAAACCCGGCTACCATTGATACCGCTCTGATGATCCTTTACGACTGGGCGAACAATATCGCTTTTGAAGATGCTGAAATAGATGCGGAGCGGGGCGTTATCCACGAAGAATGGCGTACCGGACGAAGCGCCATGTACCGTATGATGCGCGAAGCCAACAAAGTGATGTTCAAAGATTCGAAATACGCCACCCACGATGTGATAGGGGACATTGATTTGCTGGATACCTTTCCTTATGATGCCATAAAACGGTTTTACCGCACCTGGTACAGACCTGACCTGCAGGCTATAGTTGCTGTGGGTGATTTTGACGGAAAACTTATTGAGAAAAAAATCAAGGAGATGTTTTCAAAATCACCGTTGCCATCAAATGTCGCTGCCCACGAAATAAATCCTGTTCCTGATCATAAAGAAACCCTGATTACGATCCAGAAGGATAAGGAAGCACAATACTCGATGATACAATTGGTTTACAAACATCCTACAGAAACCAATAAAAACCAGGGTTATTACCGAAGCACGATGCTTGAAGATTTGTTCAACACTATGATGAATGCCAGATTGCAGGAGCTTTTGCAGTCGGCTGATCCGCCATTTGTTTACGGATACACTGCTTATACCAACCTTGTCCGCAGCAAGGATGCTTTCCTGTCGTTTGCTATCGCAAGGAACAACGAAATGCAGAAAGGATTGAAAGCGCTGCTCACTGAAAACGAAAGGGTGAAGCAATTCGGTTTTACACAAACGGAACTGGACCGTGCCAAAGCCGATTACCAGCGAAATATTGAAACACAATATGCGGAAAGGGACAAAGAGGAGTCGGAAAACTATGTGTGGTTGTATTACGAGCATTTCCTGACGAATGAGCCAACTCCGGGAATTGAATATGACCTTGATTTTGTGAAGTTAATGTTACCAGAGATTACCCTTGAGGAAATCAATGCATTAGGGAAGGATTGGATCACCAATGAAAACAGGGTAATAGCGCTGCTGGCTCCTGAAAGCCCCGATGTTTCTGTTCCGGATGAAGCAGAGGTATTTGGAATTATTGCGTCTGTTGAAAATGAAAACATAACAGCATACATTGATAAAGTAAATGATGCACCTTTGATTCCAGTGGAACCTATAGCGGGTAAAATAGAAAAAACAGCCAAAAACAAAGAGCTTGGAACCGTGAAATGGACTTTTGGAAATGGGGTGCAGGTAGTTATGAAACAAACGGATTTCAAAGAAGATGAAATCCTGATGACGGCATTTAGTTATGGAGGGGTTTCATTGTATGAACCAAAAGATTTGGTTTCAGCATTCAACGCCACCAGTGTTGCGCAGGAGAGCGGACTTGGAGCCTTCGACAGGGCAGAATTGGATAAAAAACTTGCCGGGAAAATCGTGAACTCCAGTCCGGTAATTTCGGAAACAGATGAAGGATTCAGGGGAAGTTGCTCACCTATTGACCTTGAAATTTTATTGCAGGAAGTTTATCTAAATTTCACGGCACCACGTTTCATGGAATCATCTTTTGAGGGTTATATCGCCCGCATGAAAGGTGTTTTGGATAACAAAGCCGCCGATCCTGACCAGGCGATCTGGGATACTGCAATGGTGACGCTTGCTAATTACAGTCCGCGTGTTCGTCCCTGGACATCTCAATTATTAGATGAGGCTAACCTGAACCGGATGCGTTCAATATTTAAAGACAGGTTTGGAGATCCGGGTAGTTTTACTTTTTATTTTGTCGGGAACATTGATCCTGAAAAAGCGAAACCGCTGATGGAGAAATACCTGGGTGGACTTCCAAAAGTAAGCCGAACCGAAACATGGAAAGACAATGGCGTTAGACCTCCTTCAGGACAGGTGAACAAGTCCATCATCAGAAACATGAAAGTTCCAAAGGGAACTGTTCATATCACTTACACCGGCACATACGACTATGACGATTTCCAGACCAGGCTCAACCTGACTGCCCTTGCTGATATTTTAGAGGTGAGGTATGTGGAAACCATTCGCGAGGAAGAAGGCGGGACCTATGGTGCGGCAGTAATGGAAAGCCAGAGGAAATATCCTTATGAGTCGTACAGTGTTACCATATTTTTTGACTGCGATCCCAAAAATGTTGAACATCTGAAAACGATCGTTTATAACGAAATCGAAAAGCTGAAAAAAGATGGACCAACGGAAAAGGATTACAAAGGTGTGAAGGAAAACAAATTAAAGGCTTACCAGGAAAACCTGAAACAAAACAAATACTGGCTCGACCTGATCAAAAATCATGATTATTACCAATCGGATTTAACCGAATTTAAGAAATATGAATACTATTTAAACAACCTGACCATTGATGGATTAAAGAAAGCGGCTAATGAGTTGTTTAAAGATGATAGAGTGGAAATCCTGCTTCTTCCTGAAAACATGGAAGACGATGATGTGAACCCAATGATCAGGGAATAATCCCGGATCATTTTTTCAGTTCCTTCCAAACCAGAGCGCTGGCGCCAAGGATGGCGGCATCGCCGGGAGGCAATTCTGAAGGCAGTAATTTTACTTTGTTCTTATAGATGTTAAGCAATTGCTCTTCCATGTAATATTGGGTGGGTTCAAAGATCAGATCACCTGCCTGCGCCAGACCGCCAAACAGGAATATAGCCTGCGGGCTGGTGTGGGCAATTGCATCAGCCAATTTAAGACCGAGTACTTCACCGGTATAATCAAAGGCTTCGATCGCTATTTTATCGCCTATCCGTGCTGCTTCGTCAATTGTTTTAGCTGAGAGGTCGTTAAAATTAATATTTCTTAATAAGCTTGGTTCGTTCATCGAAGCCAGAAGTTCAAAAACGGTGCGTTTAATTCCATTAGCAGAAGCATAAGTTTCGAGGCAGCCCTTTCGTCCGCAACCGCAATCTCTTCCATTGGGATCGAAAATGGTATGTCCGATTTCACCGGCAAAACCATCATGTCCATAAACCATTTCACCGTTAACAACTATGCCGCTGCCAACGCCCGTTCCCAATGTGATCATGATAAAATCCTTCATTCCTTTGGCACCACCATAAACCATCTCGCCTATAGCTGCAGCATTGGCATCGTTGGTAAGGACAATAACATCATAAGTAAACTTTGTTTTCAAAAAATCAACAACCGGTACAACACCCTTGAATTTAAGATTCGGTGCAAATTCGATGGTTCCGTTGTAATAATTGCCATTCGGCGCACCAACGCCAATTCCTTTGATATCAGCGCCGCCTTCAACCTGAGAAATGGTGTTCATTATCAACCCGGTTAAAGAATTCATATAGGGATGATAATCACTGCTTGTTTTGGTTGGCATTGAATTGCGGGCAATGATATTTCCATCCATATCCACAATTCCAAGTACCGTATTTGTTCCTCCGATGTCAATTCCAATAGCTGCTTTTTTCATACTTTTTAGTTCTGATTTAAGTTTATTCAATTTCTTCCTACTCTGAAAGTTATAAAGGCAATATATAAAAGGGCTGCAAAGGGAACCATGAATCCTAAAAGCACCGTTGACTGATCCACGACAAATCCCATCAAAGGCGGAATAATTGCACCTCCGACAATGGCAGTTACCATTAAGCCTGATAATTCGTTCGAACGTTCGGGCATACGATCAACCGTGATGGAAAATATCAAGGGGAAAATATTGGCAAATCCAAGACCGATAAGAATAATACTTGCAAATGTGAGGTACTGATTCCCTGTGAAGATAAGGATGAATCCAATTGCGGAAAGAATAACGGTGATGATGAGGAATTTTTTTGCGCTAAGCTTTCTGAGGATCAAGCCACCGGCAAACCTGCCAATCAGAATCGGCAAAAAGAACAATGCCCACGTTACCCAGAGCCCGAAAGTCTGAATGCCGAAGTTTTCTTTCATCAGTATAGGTACACCCGAACTCATTGAGACCTCAGCTCCAACATAAAAGAAAATCGCCAATACCATCATCAGTACATAACCATTCCCAAGAAGTTTAAAACAAGATAAAAAAGTAGCCGCCTGTGTTGTATTTTGTTTTTTTTCTTCGAACTTAACCGAATTGAACCAAATAAAATTGATTAGAATCAAAACCGCATAAACAGGAAATAAAAGTGTCCAGTCAAGTCCGAAAAATTTAATGGCAAAAGGAGGCAGCAAAAATCCGAGCGAAGAACCGATAGCTTTAACTGACTGAGCAAATGACAGGTTACTTGAATATTTCCCTGCTGCTGAAACATCCCGCATTATGGGATTACCAACCACCTGCAAGGTCGTTGCACCAGCGCCAAGCATCAGGATGGCAAACAACAAAGCGATAAACTTTCCCTGTCCCTCACCCGACAAATCAATAGAAGGACCGTACATGCCATTCAGCACCGGAATGATCAATCCGGCAAAGGCGACTATCAACCCAAGGTTCATGATGAACTTTTTACCTTTTCTGTCCTGAATGAGTCCGAGGGGTATGGAAAGCAAACCGAACATCACAAACCCTGAAAACGTCATCAATTGAGCCTGAAAATTACTTACATCAAAAGATTCCTTTACCAATCCAACAAGAGGACCCACTACATCGCCAAAACCCATACACAGAAACGCAAAAAAAATGGGAATGGTTCTAAAAGTATTCGTGTTGTTTGCAGTATTCATTTTTTTAGTTTTAATCCTTAATTTCAGAAATCAGAATCAATCGCCACGGAGTGCAAAAGTCCTGATCAACAGGCATATTAGCTTTACTTCCTTTACGAAAAGGAGTTAAAGTAAATTCAGGGTTTGCTTCCGTTCTTTTCTTTAATATAATTGGAGGGAAAATGGAATCAAAAGATTCAGTAATTGTTACGTTCAATCCTTCTGAAGATATGAAAGAGGCGGGTAATTCATATTCCTTCAAACTATCTAACGGCAATTTAAAACTGACACTATCAGTTTTGTACAGAAACTTCCATACGGGCTCAGCACCGGCTAAATCAAGCTGCGTTTCTTCCATGTTTATTAAAGCAGGTTGGTCATTTTTTTCAAATTGATAACCTATTGCAACCCCGTCATCATAAGCCCTGAAGCGAATATCCAACATTTGTTGTGAATTGTCCTGCTTTTTCAATTTAACAACCAATTCGTTGTACTTTTCGATAATGGAAAGCCCGCCTACTAATTCCATGACCTTTTCCGAATTCACCGAAGTTGAATTCGAACTCACCATAGCAAGACCGTTGGCAAAATTTACATCTTCATGCAAAACAATGCCAAGTAATGACCAGTCAACAATCATTTTATTCCGAAAGTAAACTTTGTAATAAGGTTCGCCTTCATTGAGGTTAAAATAAACATGGATTGCGGCTTTTGGCGAAGGAAGAACAAGTTGAGCGGTATTTACTGAATTGTTGCATGATTGCAGCAAGAGAAGCACAAACAGCAATCCGAACAAAGTATTCTTTAACATTTTATAAGATATTCAGGCTGCTAAAATAAGCATGGAATTGATAGCGGGGAAATTTTTTTAACGTGCTTCAGATTCGATCTTTGTTTTGTCAAAACGCTGAATTACATCAGAAATAATCTCCAGAAATTGCTGGCGTTTAAAAGGTTTTGAAATATAATCATCCATTCCCGATTCAAGACAAATATCTTTATCTGATTTCATGGCATAAGCTGTCAATGCCAGAATGGGTGTATGGATTCCTTTTTCTGACTCAATTTGCCGGATTATTTTTGTGGCTTCGTAACCATTCATTATGGGCATCTGAACATCCATCAGGATTATGTCAAACTGGTCGGTTTTGTACTGTTCAACAGCCTGTTCGCCGTTTTCAACAACGGTGATGTCCCATTCCTGCGATTTGGTTATCGCCTTGATTAAAAACTGATTGGCTTCATTGTCTTCCGCCAAAAGAATTTTAACTTTTTTCGGGTTTGTTTCTGCATTCAATTCTGATTTATTCATATTCCCTCCATTTTTGTTGTTATCGTCAGGATAAATGGCGATTTTGAATGGTATTTTAATTGAAAACCGGCTTCCCCTTCCCTGCTCGCTTTCAACACTGATTGTCCCGTTTAATAAGTCAATCAGCTTTTTGGTGATTGCTAGCCCCAGACCTGTACCTTTTATTCGTTTTGTTAAATAATATTCCAACTGTTGAAACTCATCAAAAATACTGTATAAATGATCTGATAAAATTCCGATACCGGTATCTTCAATTACAATAAGCACTTCAGCATGTTCGGAGTATCCGGTTGAACCCACAACAACCATTACAGAGCCTTCATCGGTAAATTTAACGGCATTGCTGATAACATTCACCAGGATTTGTTTCAACTTATAAGTATCACCCCGTAAATTATTTGCCGTCACTTTGTCAAAATTAACTACTAACTGTAACCCTTTGTCCTTAATGGGTAAATAAAAAAAGTCAACCGTTTCTTTGATGACATGTTCCAGGTTGAAGGCTTCACTGTTCAACGAAACATTTCCGGCATCTATTCTGGAATAATCGAATATGTCGTTGACGATTTTCAGCAATTGGTAGCCCGAATCTTCAATCATGTTCAGAATTTTGGCTTTGCGTTCATCCGTTTCCTGACTCGATAGCATTTCGGAAAAACCAATAATTCCATTGAGTGGAGTTCTTATCTCATGGCTCATATTTGCCAAAAACTGCGTTTTCACCTGATTGGCATTATTGGCTTCGGACATTGCATTCCTGAGATTTTCTTCAGTAAAGTATCTTTTTTGTTCCAAAGACAGTGCTTTTGCCAAAGTTTCGATGATATTAATCTCAGTATCAGTAAACTTACGGGGGATTTTATCAACAACACATAACGATCCTATTACTTTACCATCCACAGCAATGGGCATACCGATGTATGATTTTAAACCATATTTACTCACATGAGGATCGGACTTGGCGAATAAGGTTTTACTCAGATCTTCGAAAACAACCGGTTTGCTTTTTCCATTGATGGTTGCCTCGTAACAAATATGCCCCTCAGGTTTATCCTCAGTAACAAAATCCCTGGGTACATTAAATTCTGCCCAGGTAATCATCATTTTATTCTTAACATCAAACCTGTTGTAGAGCGAACAGATGCCACCAATAATCTTGCAGGCTTTCTGAACGATGGTTCTAATATTTTTTTCGGGATCAACACCCAATTCAAGAAAAATATTATTGAGCATGGCAATTTGCTGAACGGCAGTTTTTTGTTCCGAAATATCTTCAATTGTCCTTTCATAATACAACACCTCCCCTTTTTCGTTTGTGGTCGGCTTTGAACTCATCCGGATATCAATTGTTCTCCCATGGTTCGCCTTCAATGTTATTTCCTTGCCTGAAGAACTGCCATCGCCATTTAATAAATTATGCAGCCACTTTTCGGTTTTATTGATAGTTGAAACATTCTGGCTAAAAGAAATAAGCTCGGTAAGCGACGAAAAACCCAACATATTCAAAAGTGCCTGGTTGGCAGTTAGTATCTCTCCTTCAGGGCTTGTTCGGTAGAGACCCAAAGGAGAATTATTATACAGACTTTTGTATTTGAGTTCACTTTGCTTTAACTCTTCTTCTATCGTTTTTCGCTTAGTGCATTCAGCGAATATAAGCGTAAGATAATTTTTGTCCTGAACATCAACATGCACATCAAACCATTGATTTCGTTTTGCAACAAAAGCTTCGTATTCAAAATGCCCGAAATGTTTGAAAGAGGACTCATTTGTTTTAAATCTTTCAGGAAGTGTTGACTTCAACTCAGGAAATGTTTCCGTTAAGGGCTTGCCGACGATTTCCTCTCTTTTACTTCCCAATATTGATTCAAACTGACTATTCACTTCGAGAAACAACAGGTCAACAGGATTATCATGATGATCATACATGATTTGAAACCTGGCAAATGCAAGAGGGATTGTATCAATTAATGATGCGGTTTCATTTATTTTATTTTTACCCCAAATATTCATCTCGTAGCAAACTAGTATATTAATTCCACTCCAATTCTTATAATGCGCGTGTTTTTACTGCTATCCAACAACTTTTTTTATCACCACCGACATTAAAAATGAGTCTGTTTGATGTGAATTTCATTTATCCGGCAAAAATAACCATTTTAAAAAACTGTAATTCTCCATGATCTTCATGCGTCCATTAGTAACCAAATTTTAAACAAGAACCGTGAAAAGTCGCTGAAAGTGATAATATATCTGAAAGCCCCGGCATTATTAAAATTTGACAAGAACCTATTAAAGGAGAAAATTTAAATCACCACCAGGAGCGATTTCCTTTGGGTTCATACCTGCCTTAAAGATCCGGGCTGGTCTTGCTCCCTGCAATTCTATTTTTTTGTTTTCGATGGAAAGAAGCGTTCCTTCGCGAAGTCCAACAACATAAACACTATTGTTCACAATCAGGAACTCTTCCAATCGCTGTTCACGCGTTTCACCGCCATGACCTTCGATTATTGCATCAAGGTAATGCGGATTAATCTGAAAGGGAACCAGACCGAGACAATTCATGCTTTCAGGTTCGATGATGGGCATGTCGTTGGTGGTGCACATAGTTGGACAAGCCACATTGGCTCCTGCACTCCAGCCTAAAAAAGATGTTCCGTTTTCGACAGCTTCCTTCATAACTTTCATCAATCTAAGCTGATGGAGCTGATGGACGAGATGGAAAGTATTGCCTCCACCAACAGCAATTGCGAGGGCATCTTTAATAGCCAGTGCGGGGTCATTGTCGTGATGGATGGAATAAAACTCAAATCCAAAATCACTAAAAACTGCATTTACCTTTTGTTCATAAGCATCATAAGAAGCTTCAATCCCATCATACGATAGGGCGATACCGGCATAAGGAATAAAAAGAACCCGTCTTATCCCTTTTCTTTCTAAAAAATCTTTGATATAATTTTTGGGCCATCCAAGATATTCTTCGCCATAATTGGTAGAATTGCTGATCAGTAATAACCTCTTTTTCATCTGTTCAATATTAAATATTTAGCACATTTTTAATCTGTCGCTAATATACAACAACTTTACAAACATGAAATAAATAATTTTTAAAAAATAAATGACGAGGGTGCTTACCAGTTTTTAATGTATGCCTTTTTGAAGTGTTTGAGAAAGGTTTTACCTTCGGTATATTCATCTACTATTACATTTGGATCGGCGGTATAAATGCACTCTTTATCTGCCAAAGCCATTTTATTCCCAAGTTTTTGCTGTAATGCCTTTGTATCACGGTCAGTAAAATTATTTGCTTCAAGAACTGCTAATAACTCAAGAGCGACCTCAAAGGATTCTTTGCTTTTAAAATATTCTATTGATGATTCCAGTAAAGCAAGATTCTTTTTTACAGAGAATAGATAATGCAATGGTAAAGGTTCTATATATTTTCTGATTGCCTCATAATTTTCTGAGAGATATTCCATTCGTTCGTGCACTTCGATGAATTTTTCATGATCACCGGACGAAAGAGCTTCCTGCGCCATCTTTGCCAGCTTCTGGTATTCGGAGGCAGGTCCATACATTGCCCTGTATTCTGAGATAAGTTTTTTATCCAACTCGCAATAATAATTTTTATAAGCCAGGCTATCAGCAGTGTTTAGCATATTAACAGCAGAAATAAAATCACCGCGGTCAATAAAATCATCAAATTCAGATAGTTCATCCTCAAACTCCTGGTTTACAAAATCGCAATGCCTTGTAAATATACTGTTATTTAATAATGTAATGCTCTCCTGCACTTTGGGTTGATAAATAAGCCCATATTCATCCTGCAATTTAACACAGTCCTCATAAATTATCCTCGCTTCACTCAATTGGTTTTTCATCACCTTCACTTCACCTACGCTGCAAAGGTCTACCAAAACCGGAGTAGCTGCCCTGTAAAACAATTCCGGTAATTCCTGGCTCAACTCAAAATTAGATTTAGCCTCCAAATCAAATGCGCTCAAAAACTGCTGATAGGCAAGCTGATAATTACCCGAATCCAAAAGTGCCTTACCGGTCTGAATCAGTTGACCATAATAATAATGATTGATAGCTGAGCGGATAAATATATGTTCGGGCGAATATAGAATTTCATAATAATAGCCTGAAACCAACTGATTGGCTTCATCCATCAATTGGCGAGCTAATTCAAAATTGCTGATCTCTAGGTTTTCAATAATCTGATTAATCAAACTTTTGTACCATCCGTTTCGGGCATTCATTAAGCCATGCTTAATGTCATAATCATAATTAAACCTGCTGATCCGTTTACAAAGTTTTAAAGCCTGTTCAAAACAAAAAGTAGCATTTTTATATTCTTCTTCTTCAATCAACTCGTTTCCACGAGCTATGTAAAGAATGGTAAGCCGTTCAGAAATTTGCCGCATATAATCATCGGTAATAATAGAAATGGCATTCTCTTTCTGAAACTGCATGGCTTTGTCGAGGTAACTATCTGCAAGGTTGTAATTCCCGGCATCAATTGCCCTATCAATCAACTGAAGATATGAATTGAAAATTCCATAGTTTGCCTGGGAAATAAGCAGATTTAAAGTAACAGGCAAAACATTGTTAAAACAAACTTTGTAATAACCCTCTGCATTTCTAAGCATTCCCAATGCCAAACTAAACCGGTGGGTTTTGATCAGTTCATCAGCTTTATCAAGATACACTTTAAATATCTGCTCTTCCAGTTTTTGAAAAATAGTTTTCTCGGAATTCCTGTAATTTGTCTTATTCAATACCTGGCTAATATCCTTGCTATAGCAATTCAGGAAGCGTTGGTCATATTTAATGAAGCCAAGGCGATAATAGAAGCTGGATTGCGAATGCGTCACCTGCTGCGATTGCATAAGATATTTGGTGGCTTCTTCCACATAAAGCTCGGCATAAGCTTTGACTGATTTATTGACCCTGAAGGAATCTTCTGATTCTGTTAAAATATCAAAGTATTCAATAAACCTGACGAGCTGGTTTTTTAAGGCAGTTAAATTCTCAAAGTAACCTCCTTCATCATGGGGTTCGATTCCTAATTCAGCTATAAAAGCGCCTTTGGACACCAATTGATAAGTACGTTCAAATTCCTTTAA
The DNA here is from genome assembly GCA_963840975.1 of uncultured Bacteroidales bacterium. Taxonomy (GTDB): domain Bacteria; phylum Bacteroidota; class Bacteroidia; order Bacteroidales; family JAADJA01; genus JAADJA01. The sequence goes on from CAWJBC010000010.1 coordinate 67,570, forward strand.
TTGTATATAAAAATCAATAATAGAGTTTTTATTCAGGTCTATTTCATTGAAACGCTTTAGCGCTTGCTTAACAATAGCAATAGCTGCATAATAATCATCAATAAGGGAGATTCTTTTATTGAATTTCTCCTGGTCGTTCAAGTCGGAATAGAAATGTGTGTTTTCTATTTTGAGTGAATAAGGACGATTTTCTTTCAATGTTTCATAAATAAATTCGATATGGCAATGATTGCTGTCGTCAAGAGGTACTCCAAAAAAATCTTTGCTTAGCACATAATTACCTTCACTTAGCAAAATGATTTTCAAATCCACTTTTTCAGGTGCCAGAATATCGGAGATATCAAATCCTTTATAGATTATATCACCGGTGCATTTCCGCCCCATTATATCGGTTGATACAGTAAATGTATTAGGACTGGTAAGCTGAATGAGATGGTTCATCTCATAGTGAAAAGTATATTGGGTATTGTAAATATTTGACAGATTATATCTGGCAATTTCTTTAATGAAATAATTGGTAACCGAATTTTCAACAGGCTTGTCAATTGAGTAATTAAACACGTAGGAATTACTTTCCTTATGTTCGAAATACATTTCCGTGGAGGATGCAAAAGATCCGGCTGAAATTCCCAGAAAGAAGACGATATTAATTAGTAATAACCTCACTTTAATAATTATAAAACCTCCGATTTGTAAAATTATTTATAGAAATCCGATCGCAATATACCCGAATTTATTTTTATTAACAATCCGTTCTATTTGATTTTATACGTATCTAATGATTTTGGTTGCAATTTATTAACATTTTTTTTATTTATCCAAGAGGCGATAAAAAAAACGCCTGAAAGAATTTCAGACGTTTTGTGCCCAGAACAGGACTCGAACCTGCACAACCTTGCGATTACTGGTCCCTGAAACCAGCGCGTCTACCAATTCCGCCATCTGGGCATTTTTTGTTTCAGGCTTAATGTTTAAGGTTTCAAGTTGGTGGGTATTCAAAAAAGCCTTGAAACTTTGAACCTGTCTCGCCTTCGGCGAGATGAACCTGAAACTTTGAACTTAATGTGCCCAGGACAAGACTCGAACTTGCACATCCGAACGGACACCAGCCCCTCAAGCTGGCGTGTCTACCAATTCCACCACCTGGGCAAAGGGAGTGCAAAAGTAATTATTTTCGTAAACCAACGATAAAATTCTTAGTATTTTTTATTTTCGCGGTAATTGTTTCTGTAGCCATCCTTTCAATCTTTGCATAAATTATTAATTTTGCATCCTTGACTTAACAGATTAATTAAGACGACAAATGAGGTTTATCAAAATTTACGGTGAGCAGAATTCAGGAACGATATACCTGGAGTGGCTGCTAAAGAAGAACCTGGATGCTACTCTCCTCGATTCTTACGATTTTGGGTGGAAGCACAGAATCGCCCCTGCGGAGGATGAATTAACCGATAAAATGAAACAGGAAGTTTTGTTTTTATGCCTTGTCAAAAACCCCTATTCATGGCTCATCTCCATGCATAAGCGTCCCTATCATCACGAATCTCTCAGGAAACTCAGCCTCAGCGATTTTTTGAAATATTCTTATGGCGATTACCGTAATCCAATGGTGATGTGGAACACAAAAAATGCAGCCTATATGAAAATGAAAGAATACGTAAAATTCTATGATTTTCTAAAGTACGAAGATATATTGGAAAACCCCGAGGAGTTTATCAATTCACTGGCAGACAAATACAACTTCCCAAAACCACACATGTTCAAAAACATTTCAAACCTTTTGACCAATTCGCACGGAATAAAAAGTCAGAAATTCCACAAGGAATATTATCTGAACGAAGAATGGAGAAAAAATCTCCGTCACGATCATGTGCAGCAGATCAATGCATGGCTTGATAAAGACCTTATGGAAAAACTTAATTACTCAATGATATAATATGTTTAACAGCGCTGACCTTGATCAAATTAAGCAAAGAGGATCGGATGTTTCCGTGATATTGCAACAGATAGAAAATTTTAAAAAAGGCTTTCCTTTTGCCAATCTTCAACGACCGGCTGTCATCGGTGATGGGATCATTCAATTAAATGAAGTTGAAATCAATCAACTGGTCGCTTACTATGATAGCCATGCAAAGAATTTCGACATTATTAAATTCGTCCCTGCATCGGGAGCAGCAAGCCGTATGTTTCAAAACCTATTTAATTTTCTGGAGACCGCCAAAGATCATGAAACTGCAATCAAACTGATGCAATCGGACAAAAGTTTTAATTCCGTCGGTCATTTCATTGAGAAAATAAACGATTTTGCCTTCGCCGGGGATTTACAAACTGCTTTATCTGCTGACAATATTGATCTTCAGGAAAAGCTCAATCAAAATGATGCCCGACCGGTTGTTGATTTTCTTATCAATGAAAAGGGGCTTGGTTATGGCAAATTACCAAAAGGGCTGCTAAAATTCCACAAATACGAAGATCGCAGCCGAATGGCTTTTGAGGAACACATTGCTGAAGGAGCTAACTATGGAACATCTGCCAACAAAACTGCAAACATTCATTTCACTGTTTCGCCCGAACATCTGGCTCGCTTTCAGGAGGAAGTCAATAAGGTCATTGATATATACGAAAAGCGATTCGGGATTACGCTAAAAATATCCTTTAGTATTCAAAAATCTTCTACGGATACAATTGCTGTTGGAATGGACAATAATCCTTTCAGGGATAATGGGGAATTGATATTCCGGCCAGGCGGGCATGGCGCTCTGATCGAAAATCTGACAGACCTGGATGGAAATGTGGTCTTTATCAAAAACATTGATAACGTGGTACCTGATCGGTTAAAAGCTCCGACAACCCAATTTAAGAAAGTCATTGGTGGATTACTGCTAAAACTTCAATCACAGACCTTCAATTATCTTAATGAGCTTGAAAAGGAAGCCACGCTGGAACGCTGTCGGCAAATTACAGATTTTGCTGAAAAAGAACTGAATATTAACCTCCCAAAAGGATTTCCTGATTTGAATGTTGAAAAGAAAAGGAAATTCCTTTTTCATTACCTGAATCGCCCTATTCGTGTATGCGGCATGGTTAAGAATGAAGGTGAGCCGGGAGGAGGTCCTTTTTGGGTAAAAAATTCAAAAGGAGAAATTTCCCTTCAGATCGTTGAATCATCGCAGGTTGATTCTAAAAATCAGGAACAATCTGAAATTCTCAAATCCTCAACCCATTTTAACCCTGTTGATCTGGTCTGCGGCCTTAACGATTACAAAGGCAAGGCTTTTGATCTTCACAAATTCATTGATCGCGAAACCGGATTCATTTCGATTAAATCAAAAGACGGCAAAAGACTGAAAGCGCAGGAATTGCCTGGATTATGGAACGGAGCTATGGCGGATTGGATCACATTATTTGTTGAAGTTCCTATTATTACATTTAATCCTGTAAAAACGGTGAATGACCTTTTAAGACCTCAACATCAAGCTGGGAAATCTACCACTAATTAATCTTATTAAAGGAATTTGCTGAATTTATTTTTAGGATTGCCCCCCTCTGATATTTTTAGTGTTTCCAATGCGTTCAGACATTATTTGCAATTTTTATCCGATAGTATTGGATATTCTGAATATTTTTCTTTTCCAATTCAAAAAAAAATATGACCTTTGCCGACTTTTCCAATAAAAATGGAATTGATTAGAAATTCGAATAAATTTCACAATACTTCAATTATTATTAATTAATTTAATGTATGCCAACGAAAATTAGACTGCAGAGAAAGGGGAAAAAAGGACAACCTTTTTATCACCTTGTTATTGCGGATGGTCGTGCACCACGAGATGGAAAATTCATTGAACGAATTGGCACATATAATCCGTTAACAAAACCGGCCGATATCAACATGGATTTCGACCGCGCATTACACTGGCTCCAGACCGGGGCACAACCTACCGATACGGTAAGAGCTATTTTAGCTTATACAGGTGTTCTTTATAAAAACCACCTCCTTAAAGGTGTTAAAAAAGGCGCTCTCACACAAGAGCAGGCGGATGTAAAATTCAATGCCTGGCTGAATGAAAAACGTGAGAAAATCAGCAACAAAGCCAAGCAATTAGAACTTGATAAAAAAGGTGACAGCAAAAAACGCCTTGAAGCCGAAAGGAAAGTGAACGATGAGCGGGCTGAAGAGATTGCTAAAAAACGAGCTGCCGAATTAAAATCAAGAGAGGCTAAAACTGAAGATGCAGAAGAAGCCGTAACTGAAGCAACCACAGAAGTTGATGTAGTTGAAGAACCAGTTACTGAAACTCCTGCCGCAGTGGAACCTGCTGTAGAGACTCCGGTGGCTGAAGAACCAATTGCCGAAACTCCAGTTGCTGAAGAACCAACCACAGATGCTCCTGTTGCATAATAGCAGGATCAAGTATTTGATTAATCTTTGGCTGGATACATTTTAAAATTCAGTCGGAATGGAAAAGAAAGATTTTTACTTTCTTGGGAAAATTACAAAAACATCAGGTTACCAGGGTAGCCTGGTGTTTTTTTTTGATGTTGATGATATCAGCTTTTATTCCGGACTCGAAGCGGTATTTATTGAAATCAACGATGAATTAATACCATTTGCCATAAAAGAATTAAAAATCAAAGGAAATAATTCAGCTTATGCAACTCTGGAAGATGTAACTGACTTTGAACAAGCAACTGCTTTGGTAGGAAATGAACTGTATTTACCGCTCTCTTACCTTCCTCCCCTTAAAGGAAAAAAATTTTACTATCATGAAGTCACAGGTTTTTCAGTTTTGGATAAGAAGGCAGGACATATTGGAACAATTGACAGAATATTTGATCAATCGGGTCATGCGATTTTTGTTATATTAAATAATAGTAAAGAAATTCTCGTTCCGGTTACAGATGAAATCATTCAAAAAGTTGACCGCAAGAGGAAAACCATTGAAGTGAAAACTCCCGATGGTTTGTTGGAAATCTATCTCTAATTTCTCACTCATGAGAAAACCATTCCGATTCAAACATTTCAATATCATTGATACAAATTGCGCGATGAAAGTCAGCACCGATGCAGTTTTATTGGGAGCCTGGGCTGAAGTTGGCAACGTAAACCGCATTCTTGATATCGGAACAGGTTCCGGAATAATCGCAGTGGCATTGGCTCAACGGTCAACCGCTCGCATTGATGCCATTGACATCCATGCACCTTCGTGCGAGGATGCCGGTTTGAACTTTTCAAATTGCCAGTGGAAGGAAAGACTAAAGCTTTATCAATTACCTTTTTCAGATTTTATTATCCAAAATGAACCGGAGTATGACTTGGTCGTTTGCAATCCGCCTTATCATAGTAAAAGCTTAAAATCTCCGTCAGAAAATGTAAATATTTCAAGGCACACAACCACCCTGTCGCATAAAGAACTTGTAAATGGTACAAAAACAATTTTACGTCCAGGCGGACGATTTTGTGTAATCCTTCCTCTCACAGAAAGGCAAAATTTCAAACAAATTGCAATGGACATAGGTTTGCATTGCCGGCACGAGTGTGAAGTATTTCCGAAAACAAGCAAACCTGCAAACAGAGTTATGATTGAATTCGGTTTGATGCGACCGTCAGATATTCGCACCTCACAAATTACCATTCGCAATTCTTCAGGAACGTATAATTTATCGTATATAGAATTGACAAAAGATTATTATCTCAATTTTTGAATTGGAATTATTATTGTATGTTTTCCGCAAAAAGACGTTATGAATTATAAATTAGTTTTCTTCATTGTTCTGTCGTCCTGCCTTTGGTGCAGCCACCTAAAGGCACAAAAAATTTTTTCATGCGAAAACAAATATGATGCTGATTTCAAAGTATTCGTTGTTGAAAATAAGTATGATGCTGATTTGCTGGTTTATAAAGTTGCCAATAAATATGATGCTGATGGGAATAAGGGGTTATGGTTTTTTGTTGAAAACAAATACGATTCAGATAAAAAGATTTTTTTTACCGACAATAAGTACGACGCTGATCTTCTTATCTTTTTTACCGAAAATAAATATGACGCGGGTTGGCGAATCCGGACCAAAATGTATTTGTTGTATTAGCCTGAGCGAACGAAATAGCTTTAAAATAAGAATTCACAATTAAAAAAAAGCATATCTTCGCCGCCAATTTTACAAATCAAACTTGACATATATGAAAAAAATTACATTGCTGATGGTGCCATTGATCATTGCATCATCAATTTTATTCGCCGGAGGATACCAGGTACGGCTTCAGGGTCAGAAACAGACGGGTATCGGCTTGATAGGAAGTCCGTTTGCCTTTGGGGCAAGCAGTATCTTTTACAATCCCGGATCCCTTTCCTTTATGAAGGATGAATACAGCTTTTCTGCGGGGATTAGTGGAATTTTTTCAAATGCTATATATGGAGCCGCAGGCTCTGATTATAAAGCAGAGACTAGTAATCCGACAGGGACGCCTTTTTATTTTTATGGAGCAGGGAAGGTGATTGATGATCTGACTAGTTGGAGTTGGGGTATTTACACCCTTCGGCAGTTCAACAAAGTGGGATGATATGTGGAATGGACGGTATTTGGTAAAGGAAATTTCATTGTCAGCTATTTTTATTCAACCTACAGTATCTTATAAAATAAATGATAAACTTGGTTTGGGAGCAGGCCTGGATATCGTTTTGGGAAGTGTAGATTTATCAAAAGCCATAGCTTCGCCGGTAAACGGTGAGTTTAATATGAACGGAAGTGCAACTGCTTTGGGTTTCAATGTGGGTGCATACATTAAGCCGACAGAAAAGCTCAATATCGGGATTGATTACCGCTCGAAAGTCAATATGAAAGTTACTAACGGTGATACCAAATTTACAGAAATTCCTTCTTCGTTGTCTGGTTATTTCCCATCTTCAGGAAACTTTGATGCAGAATTACCCTTACCTGCAAATCTTGATTTTGGTGTATCATACCAGATTAATGAAAAGTTTACACTGGCTGCTGAATTGAATTTCGTATTCTGGTCGGTTTATGACTCATTGATTATTGATTTTAAGGAAAATAATGAAAAGCTGGTTGATGCACGTAGCCCCAGGGAATATAAGAACAGGCTAATTCCAAGACTGGGTGGAGAATATAAGTTTAATGATAAACTGATTGCCCGTGCAGGTATTTATTATGATGCCACCCCGACCAATGAAGAATATTACAGCCCTGAAACGGTAAGCCTTAATCAGGTTGCGTTTACACTCGGGTTGTCATATATGCCTGTTAAAGGACTCAGTATTGACCTTTCTTACCTTCAATTAGAAGGGTTAGAGGCGGATAAAAAATATTCTCCCGACAATTTCGAGGGCACATATAAAACAAGGGCATTTATTCCCGGTTTCGGTTTAAGTTATAATTTTTAATCCTTAAAAGTTAAGAATCATGAAATACAGATATATTTTATTTTTAGGCATTCTTGGTTTACTTTTCTCATGTAAACCAGAACTTGATGATTTCAGTCCGTCCCAAGGCAGCGCTGATTTTTCGACTTATGTAGCCCTTGGTAATTCACTCACTGCAGGTTATGCCGACGGTTCGTTATACAAGTCTGCGCAAATGAATTCCTACCCTTCAATTCTTGCAGAACAATTTCAAAAAGCAGGAGGAGGTAATTTTGTTCAACCGCTGATGAACGGTGAATATGGTATTATTCCGGGCAAATTAAAAATTGGTTATAAAACCGATTGCCTTGGTAACACCAGTTTAAGTCCTGTTCCTGATATGGGTCCACTTGATGCAATATCACTGGTAGGATATCCGGTGAATAACCTGGGTGTACCGGGTGCCAAATCATTCCATTTGCTGGCTCCGGGTTATGGTGATATTGCCGGTGTTGGTGTTTATGCAAATCCTTACTATGCAAGGTTTGCGACAAGTGCCACTGCATCGGTGATTACAGATGCCATGGCACTTCAGCCGACTTTTTTCACCTTATGGATTGGAAACAATGACGTACTTGGTTATGCCACCTCGGGTGGAATGGGTGATTCAATTACCGGTCAGGGGTTCTATGCTTATGTGATGAATCTGCTTCTTGGTACTTTAACTTCAAACGGAGCAAAAGGAGCCATTGCCAATATTCCTGATGTTACTTCAGTACCTTTTTTCAACACCATACCGGCTAATGGTTATGTGGTTACACAGGATGAAGCGAACCTTTTGAACCAGTACCTCGGACCTTTTGGTTTACATTATGAAGCCGGTCCAAATTATTTTATAATTGCCGATCCTACCATCCCGGTTCTTGGTTTCAGGCAGATGGTTGAAGGTGAATTGCTGTTGCTCACATTGCCGCAGGATTCATTGAAATGTGCCTACTGGGGTGGATTTAATCCTGTTCTCCAAATTCCTAAACCTATTCCAGGACAGTATGTGCTGACCATCAATGAAATAAACCAAATTAAAAATGCTGTTGAAGGGTATAACACCACCCTTAGTGCACTTGCCAGTCAATTCGATTTGGCTTATATTGACATGAATAGCAAAATGAAGGACTTAAAAAATGGAATTGTTACTGATGGTATCAAATTAACGGATGATTTTATCACCGGTAATTCTTTTTCATTGGATGGAATTCATTTATCCCAAATGGGCTATGCGTATCTTGCCAATCAATTTATTTTAGGAATCAATGGTAAGTACGGATCAAATTTACCCACAGTAAGTCTGACCAATTATCAGTCTGTCATTCTTCCATAAAATCATAATTTCACCTAACCCCTCCTGCTTCATGGAGGGGTTAATGGGTGAAACCTCTTTTCATCATGATGGAACTGGTTTTTGCAACCAATAATTCTCATAAGTTATCCGAAATACGCAAATTGGTGGGTGATGATTTTAAAATTCTTTCACTCATTGAAATTGGATGTCAAGAAGATATCCCGGAAGAAGCTGAAACTTTAGAGGGCAATGCTTCACAGAAAGCATGGTTTGTTTACAATAAATACGGTAAAAATTGTTTTGCTGATGATACCGGACTGGAAGTCGAATCATTAGAAGGAAGACCAGGAGTTTATTCAGCGCGTTATGCGGGCCCGGAGCACAATCCAGAAAATAACATCGTAAAACTTTTAGCTGAATTAAAAAACCATACCAACCGCAAAGCCCAATTCAGAACTGTAATTTCACTGATCCTGAATGAAGAAGAATTCTTTTTTGAGGGGACAGTAAAGGGTAGGATTTCATATGAAAAGCAAGGAGTAGAAGGATTTGGCTACGATCCGGTTTTTATTCCGGAAGGATATGATCGGTCTTTTGCTCAAATGAGTCTTGAAGAAAAAAACCTTATCAGTCATCGCGGGAGAGCCACCCGGGAATTGAGTCGATTTCTCGATCAATTGTAATACAAACAGATCAGGAAATTATGTTCCTTATATGATTCCATATTTTGTCAAATTCATCTGGGTGGAACCAGTGGATTGAATCATCCCGTTTAAACCAGGTAAGTTGTCGCTTTGCATACCTCCGGGTATTTGTTTTTATTTTCTCGATAGCTTCTTCAAGGGTGAAATCACCATCAAGGTAACGGAAAATTTCCTTGTACCCAACTGTGTTCAGTGCATTGAGATTCCTCCTGTTGAGGAAACCCTTCACCTCTTCCACAAGCCCATCCTGAATCATTCCATCCACACGTTTTTCAATTATTCTGAACAATTCTGAACGGGGTCGGTCCAATCCAATCCTGACGACGTTAAAATCTCTCTGCACAATGTTTCGGACTCGAAATGATGAATAGGGTTTTCCGGTTTTCAGGCAAACTTCCAATGCCCGTAAAATCCGGTTGGGATTGTGAAGGTCAACCTTTTTATAATAATCCAGATCAAGGACTTTTAATTCCTCCTTCAATGGTTCAAGACCCCCAGTTGCTAACCTTGCTTTCAGAAAACCTCTGAGGTCATCATCAATGTCGGGCAACAGGTCAATTCCTTTGCAAACTGCGTCAATGTATAAGCCAGAACCACCGACCATCAGCGCACAATCAGCAGATTTGAAATGGTTGCTCAAAAAGGAGATAACATCATTTTCAAACCTTGACACATTATATTGATCAGTAACTGAAAGATGTCCGATAAAGTGGTGTTTAACAGCAGAGAGTTCAGATTCCGAAGGCATGGCAACGCCAATCTTCAGTTCCTTATAGAATTGTCTCGAATCGGCGGAAATAATTTCAGCCATAAGGGCTTTGCCAAGATGAATCGCCAAAGAAGTTTTTCCTACGGCTGTGGGTCCGCAAATAACAATTAAGGTTTTTTTATGAGACAATTCTATCAAGGGCTGCTTTTGGATGAACCTTTTGCTCAGTTCAATTTAAAGTCATTATCTTCAAATCCTTCAGCATCCTCTTTAATATCAAAGGTATCGTCCAGAAGTTCATCAATATCACTCAACACTTCTCCGTTTAGTTCCTCATCCTCATCAAGTATTGGTTCAGGTATAGGCTTTTGTTCCATGTCCCCTTTTTTGTAGCTACATTTTGGGTAAGGTCCTTCATCTTTCTGCTTGTGAACACTTAGCAATTCGATATAGAAAGTACTCATTTCCAAAAAGTCATATTCATAGAGCAGCCGCTGGTGAGGTTCGTTAATAAAATCCCTGATAACAGCCTCTTTCATTACAAAAGTTTCTTCTATTGTTTTACCTTCTTCCCCGGCTTCTTCCATACCTATCATATCAATGAGGGTAATTTCCTGTAATTTATTCCATTTCTGATCACAAATATGAAATGAAGCCAACTCCTGGCTGATTAGTTTAACATTTTGACTAATGGCATTATGAAAATCGAGAAATGTTTGATTCGCCTGAATTTCAATATCCCTGACAAATTCATCATTTACATCAGACAACAACCTGAACTTGTACACATGCATAATAAATCACCTTTGTTATTTTGCAATAAAAATAATAAAATTTGGAATAACAGAACTTTTTCTTAGTTTTTTAATTTTGGTATCTAATCAGTCTGCTTACTAACTCATATTATCCGGAAAAAAATCTTTAAATTGAGTATTGGATATAAAGGTATAAGGGGAATAAGGGCTTCTATAGCAAAAGCAATTTGCCTGGGAAGAAAATGTATTAAATTCAAAACAAATACCCCGTATTTCCTCTATTTCCTTGATTCCCTCCTTCATTAATACTATTTTGTGCAAAAATTTTTCATATTTAAATACTGATTAGTAACTAATTTCGATTTTTTATGACCGTTGATCAGAGGGTGAAATGATCCCCATTTCTTTGGCTCGCATCAGCATAAAATCAAAGGCTTCCTGGTAATCATTTTTTATTTGACCCTCTAAAATTGCCTCCCTTATAGCGGTTTTTAAATCACCAACCAATTTACAAGGCTGCAAGTTGAAGGTTTTCATGATGACTTCACCGGTAACAGGAGGTTGCCAATTTCGTAAGTTATCTTTTGCTTCAATGTCTATTAATTTTTGCCTTACAATTTTAAAATTTCGCAGGTACCTGCTAACTTTAATTTCATTTTTTGAAGTGATATCCGCTTCGCAAAGCAACATCAGGTCGTCAATATCATCACCTGCATCAAACAGCAGCCTTCGAATTGCCGAATCCGTTACATGGCTTTCGGCTAAGACGATCGGTCGCAAGTGCAGCAGCACAAGCTTCTGAACATATTTCATCCTGTCGTTCAAAGGCAATTTCAATTTACCAAATATCTGAGGAACCATCTTTGACCCAAGAAACTCATGCCCATGAAAGGTCCATCCGGTTGACTCATCATACTTTTTGGTTGAAGGCTTGGCAATGTCGTGAAGCAAAGCAGCCCATCTCAACCATAAATTATCCGTATTCTCTGAAAGATTATCCAGAACCTTGAGCGTATGATAGAAATTATCTTTGTGCCCCTTACCATTTACAATATCCACGCCTTTTAAATCCTGAAACTGTGGAAAGATTAATTGCAGCAAACCTGTTTCTTCAAGAAGAATAAATCCCACTGAAGGAACATCAGCCAAAACAATTTTATTCAGCTCATCCGAAATCCGTTCTTTCGAAACAATCCGGATCCGTTCAGTATTTCCGGCAATCGAATCCAGGGTTTTTGGATCAATTGAAAATCCAAGTTGAGCAGCAAACCTGATGGCACGCATCATTCTCAGCGGATCGTCAGAAAAAGTAACATCAGGTTCAAGAGGTGTACGAATAACATTATTATGCAAATCGTTTAAGCCCTCAAAAGGGTCAATCATGCTACCAAAGTCATCTTTATTCATGCTGATGGCAAGGGCATTAATGGTAAAATCTCTTCTGTTCTGGTCATCTTCAAGGGTTCCGTCCTCCACTATCGGTTTTCGTGAATCGAGCCGGTACGACTCTTTTCTCGCCCCGACAAATTCAACTTTCCATTCCGTAGTTCCGGGATAAACCACCATTGCCGTCCCAAAATTTTTAAAAACAGTAACCTTATTTTCCTGCCCTATCTTTAGAGCAAAAGCTTTGGCAAATTCAATCCCGCTTCCCATCACCACCACATCAATATCCGTAGATTCCCTCCCCAGTATAAAATCACGCACATATCCACCGACTACATAGGCTTGGAGGTTCAAATCCTGTGCACATTCAGCTAAGACTTTAAATACAGGCTTATCAACAAAAACTTTCAAATAATTTAATTTTCGGCAAAACTATTAATAATAACCCATCTTTTCAATTGTTGCGTTGACATCGAAAAGGGCTGAAGGCAATTAACATATTTTGTGGCTGATCGGGCTGAGAATGAAATGACCAGGAATTTCTTCTCAGTCATAAAATTCGGGCAAAAAATCATTGGGTTCTCAGCAAATTTAAATATTTGAATGTGATTTTTCAATTATTAAGTTTCTCTAAAAATTAGCCATGATTATTATGCTTTCATAATATTATTTATATATTTGCGTGGGAAATTTTTTACAAACAACAATTGAAAAAGCATGGAAGAGTTAGATAACAAAGATCAGAGCAATGTAAGAGAAGAGATTTTTTCGAGGGCGGTAAGAGCTGGGAAAAGGACTTATTTCTTTGATGTTAAAGCTACCAAATCGGAAGAACAGTACCTGACCATTACCGAGAGTAAGCGAAGATTTAACAATGACCAGGGAAAATTCCAGTACGAAAAACATAAACTTTTCCTGTACAAAGAAGATTTTCAGAAATTTGCTGACGGACTGAATGCTGCCATTGAGTTTATTGAAACAGGCATTGCTCCACCGGAACCCGAACCCAGAATTTACACTCCTAAAAGTGAAGACACCCTTAACGAAGTTGAATTTGAAAACCTGGGGAAAGAGGACGAAAAAGAAGAACAATAAGTGTAATAAAATAAAAAGGGCAGATGATTTTATCACCCGATTAATCTTTAGCCGTTCAACTGATTGAATGGCTTTTTTTTTTATAAGATAAATCCCTTCCGATATTAACAGACTACGCCCGATTGTTAATATTTATTTAGCCCCTCCGGGTCTTATTATTGTAATTTTGCTGCTGTTTATTCTAACTTTTTTTCTAAATAAAATTAAGATAATGGGCAAAGTCATTGCTATTGCAAATCAAAAAGGAGGGGTTGGAAAAACTACCACAGCCATTAATCTTGCAGGCAGTTTTGCCGTGCTGGAGTACAAAACCCTGATCATTGACGCCGATCCTCAAGCCAATGCCACTTCAGGCGTTGGATTCGATCCCCGAAACATTACCACCAGCATTTATGAATGTATCATTGATGACATGGAACCGGGAAATATCATCCTGAATACCGAAACCCCCAACCTTGATATTATTCCGGCACATATTGATCTGGTTGGCGCTGAAATAGAAATCATCAACCTGCCCAGCAGGGAGAAAATGCTCAGGAAGGTTATTTCCAAAATAAAAGACAATTACGATTTCATTATCATAGACTGTTCTCCATCGCTTGGTCTCATTACTGTTAACTCACTTACTGCTGCCGACTCAGTGATCGTCCCGGTGCAATGCGAATACTTCGCACTTGAGGGATTAGGGAAATTGCTCAATACCATAAAAATAGTTCAATCAAGGTTAAATCCCGACCTGGATATTGAAGGCATCCTCCTCACCATGTTCGACCAAAGGTTGCGTTTAGCAAAGCAGGTAGTGGATGAAGTTAAAACACATTTTCAGCAAATGGTTTTCGACACCATTATTCACCGAAATACACGCTTAAGTGAAGCGCCCAGTTTCGGAGAAACCGTTATCATGTACGATGCCAACAGCACAGGCGCAATTAACTACCTGAATCTTGCACGTGAAATTCTTCAAAAGAACAACATGACAGCAATTAAGGAAACTGACAAACAAATTCCCATCATAAATGAAAATTAAAAAATCTGCATTGGGAAGGGGATTGAGCGCCATTCTTGAAAGTCCGGAGACAGATATTACCTCTGACGACATTTCAGGTAATTATGTGGTTGGCGCCATAGCAAACATTCCACTCGAAAAAATTGAAGCCAACCCTTTTCAGCCACGCAATAAATTTGAAGAAGATACACTGAATGAGCTTGCCGCCTCCATCAGGGAGCAGGGAATCATACAACCCATAACCGTCAGGAAATTAGGGTATGATAAATACCAGCTAATTTCGGGAGAAAGAAGGCTGCGGGCTGCAAAAATAGCAGGGATTAGTCATGTTCCTACTTACATCAGGGTTGCCAACGATCAGCAAATGCTGGAAATGGCATTGATCGAAAATATTCACCGTGAAGATTTGAATTCACTGGATATCGCCATCAGCTATCAGCGGCTTGTAGAAGAATGTAAAATGACCAACGAGATGCTAAGCGACCGGATCGGTAAGGACAGAACCACTATCGTCAACTACATCAGACTGCTGAAGCTGCCCCCCCAGGTACAGTTGGCGTTGAGGGACAACAAAATCAGTATGGGTCACGCCAGAGCCATTATTAACATTGAGGATGCTGAACTTCAATTACAAATTTTAAAGGCGATTATTACAAAGAGCCTTTCGGTGAGAGATGTTGAACGGATAGTAAAAGAACTAAATGGTGGTGGAAAACTTCCGGCGGGGAGAAAACCTGCTGAGCTTTCGGTTAAATTTATAACCGCCAAACAAGGACTTGCCTCCCGTTTCGATACGAAGGTGGAAATCAGGCAGGATAATAAAGGCAAAGGCAGTATCGTTATCCCTTTCAAATCCGAAAAAGAATTTGACCGCATCATATCGCTTATCGAAAAATAGTATTGTAAGAAAAGTGATTTTAAAACTTTTCATAAATAAACAGATATCCTTCCCGTTGAAAAATTTGCTTTGGCTGATTTTATTGTCATTCTTTTCCCTTCCATTCAACCTGCATTGCCAGGAGGAAATAGAGCATGAGGGTAAAAAGAAAACGAAGGAAAATGTACCGGATTCTCTTCAAAAGGCCGAGCACAGTCCTACCAAGGCTACAATCTATTCGATGATTCTACCCGGATTGGGTCAGGCGTACAATAAAAAATACTGGAAAATCCCAATCGTTTATGCCGGTTTTGGTGTATTTTATTACTTTATTTCTTTCAACAGCAAGGAGTATCATGCATGGGACGATGCTTACCGCCATTCCCTTTCGAACACCGATGATTCCGAGCCTCCTGTCAACGATTATGAAGCCATGTACGGCGATTATCCCCAAACGATGAAAGATCAGAAAGATTTTTACAGGCGAAACCGTGATCTTACTTATATTTTAACCGGAATTTGGTATTTATTAAATATTGTGGATGCAACAGTTGATGCTCACCTGTTTTCGTGGGAGGTTGACGATCAGCTATCATTGCGGGTTGAACCTTCGGTCACTGATCCGTCATATGGTTACCGCCCTGCTGGTGGAATAAAGCTCACCCTGAATTTCAAATAAAAATTTTACAGGAGGCGATTTCAATTACCGGGAAACGATGTCGTCGGTTAGCTTGTGTACTGCATAGTTTCTCCACTTTATGATCAATTCAGCCATATCGGAGGGAAGTTCTGATTCAAAATAGACAGGCTGCCCGCTAATAGGATGATCAAAGCCCAATGATTTGGCATGAAGCGCCTGACGCGGGCAAATTTTAAAGCAGTTATTTACAAATTGCTTGTACTTGGTGAAAGTAGTTCCTTTCAAGATTTCATTTCCACCATAGGTTTCATCATTAAAAAGCGGATGCCCGATGTGCTTTAAATGAACCCTGATCTGGTGGGTACGACCGGTTTCAAGCTCACACTCTATCAATGTAACATAACCCAATCTTTCAATAACCCTGTAATGGGTAATGGCATGTTTTCCGTGGTCGCTATTCGCGAAAACGGTATATACTTTGCGGTTTTTCGGGCTTCTTCCGATATTTCCGGTTACCGTTCCGCTGTCTTCCTTTACATCACCCCACACAATAGCCCTATATTTCCTTTGAATGGTATGATGGAAGAACTGTTTACTCAAAAGGGTTTGAGCTACTTCTGTTTTGGCAATCAGCATCACACCGGAGGTATCTTTGTCAATGCGATGAACAAGCAGGGGGCTAATGATTCTGCTAATTGTATCATCCGTATTTTCTCTATTCAGGTATCCCAACAAAGCATTTACAACCGTTCCATTATAATTGCCATGGGCAGGGTGAACTACCATTCCTGCCGATTTATTGATCACAATCAGGTCTTTGTCTTCAAAAAGAATTTCAAGAGGGATATCTTCTGCTATTAACTCTATCTCCCTGAGAGGATCTGTCATCATTACTGTGATAACATCTTCAGGTTTTACCAGGTAGGATGGCTTGACAGCTTCGTTGTTCACAAGTATAAACCCCGAAGCGGCAGCAGCCTGAATTTTTGTACGCGAAGCATTCATTATCCGCGACATCAGGAATTTATCAATTCTTAACAAACTCTGACCTTTGTCCACTTCAAACCTGTAATGCTCGAACAAATCCTGATCATCTTCCTGCAAATCTATTTTATCAGGTGTTTCCAAAAATCTATTTATTTAGTTATCAACAGCTTGGTTGTATAATGTTTGGTAAAAGCCTTATCAAGAATATCAATGATATAAAAGCCAGGTTCAAGGTGCGAAACATCCAATTGCTCTTCGAATGGAACGCTTATGACCAACCTGCCTGATAAATCAAACACACGGGTTGTCATGTATTCCCAGTAGCGCTGATCGGAGGCATTGGCGGGGAGAATTAAATTTACCTCACCAAGATTGCCCGGAGGATTGGGATAAACTTCGAGCTTGCTGGGTTTGCTTTTGGTACCAGGGTTTTCTGTCACCAAGGCTCTACCGAGAATGGGGCGGATCATCAAAGTTCCGTCAAATGGTGAGGTACTCCAGGTGCCGTCAGTTGAATAAAATGTCCGGCTTTTCGTATTTGTGTTTCGGTCAAACCCGATATTCAAATTATCGAAAGTAGTTTGAGTGATGCTGATATAAAAATTAATAATACCCAGACGGATCAATGTATCGGCAGGAAAAAGAAATGAGCTGTATTGGTTCAGTTGTTCCAGATAAGGTTTTTGGTTTTCCATCTCATAAACCATCGTTCCAGGCTTTCCGTTGTTGTCGTTCCAGACTCCGATATGGAAATACCTGTTGTTGTAATTCCCCTGAACCTGATTAAAAAACACCTGAACGCCTCTCAGGGTATCCGGCTGAAACGATCTGAACTGAACCGCCATCCTGACATTATCGGCAGAAGCGCCATAACTTCTTTCAGCCGTACCATCATCATAAGAAAAATAATTTCTGAACAACTGTTCATAATAAATGGTATCGCCGATGGAAGGATCATCTGTATCGTGAACTATTTGTGTAACTGTAAAACTAACCGTATCACTGTTTTCAGGATCATACGAACCTGAAACCGGAACTTCGGCGAAAGGCTGATATCCATTGTAATTTATATTATAAAAAGGCTCAAGCATTCCGGAAAAATCTTGGGTAAATCCCGGCAGAATATTTCCAGCCGAATCCTGAACATAATAGGTATATTTACATCCATGTTCAATTGAATCGTTGTTGTTCACATAAGCCTTCAGCGATTCCCTTATTATTTCCTGTCCGTAATGATGCATTGGCATGGAAGTATAGGTTTGTAACATGGTAGTTGCCGGTTCAACAAACCTGATTTCACGGGTAAAAATATCATTCATTGATCGCCCTGTATTCAGGTAAACCTTGTCAATATTCCAATGGTCAGTGTTGCTTTTCCAGCTATTGATAGAGGCGAGGCTACCATAATTGTAAAAACGGAACTGGAAATCGGGCTGATACCAAACCGTATCTATGATCGGGATCATAACCAATTTGAAATAACTGTTCTTATTGATCAGAAAGGTATCCAGCATTTCACCGGGTACACTCCAGATATTTTTCCAGTTGGTATGGGATGTGATAATGGAATCGCACGGAACATTCACAGAATCCGTATAAATATAAGTATTGTTAGCGATCACAAAATTGGTGTCACATCCCGTATAAAAAATGGTATCGTTGGGTCGGATGGTATCCCCTTCTCCATAAAATTCACCGGCAGAATTGGTAGCATCCCATAATTTAAGCCAGAAATAATCCAATCCGGAATAAACCAAATCAGTTGTTCCAAATTCGAGTACAAGCGAATCGTAATGCAAAGGAGCATCACCCCTGCCCTGCGGTTGATAATAAAAACTGAAATAGGCGGAATCAGCAGGGGTCATTTTCCAGGAAATACCAAGTGCCTGGTCAAAAACAGAATCCATGCGTATGGGATAAGAGGTGAGGTAGTCAGCAAGAAAAGGGAAGATGCCTGCCTGAGAATAGATCAAACCGTTCTCATCCAGCACATCAAAAGTAGCTACGCCAAAGTCAACCGGAAGTACGGGATAATAGGGATTTATATATACCGACCGGTCCAGCCATTTTGCTGCATCCGGATAAACACCATCGTTTGAAAAATCATCCCGAAACGGTAAATACAAAGGCTTAATTGTATCCTTTGAAGCCTTAAGTTCAGGCTGATTAGGCGTGTTCTTTAGATACTCTATAATTTCCGGATTGGATGATAAACCACCCAGGTAAACCTGTCCCTGTACCATAAAGGGCAGGAAAAGTAACAGCAAATATTTTACCGGAAATTTCATACAATTAAAACTCTTCTGGTATTTCGGTTGCTACAGTATCAGCGTACAATGAATCAGCAGATACCGTTTTTATGTACTCTTCAAAATCAATTAACTCATTGGAGCGATACGACAAATGGATGGAATCGCCCGGAAAACTTGGAATTTGTGTATTCCATCTCGGTTCCTGCAAATAAACACGGGCTGTTTGGTCCATTATGCTATCGAGATAAACCTCCTTACCGAGGTTAAACGAGGCAGCATTGAGGGCATAGATTGCTTCTTCTCTTGTTTTGCCAATAAGAAAAGGAACAGGGATCTGGTATTCACTCTCGCCCGAACCAATGATGAGGTCAATGACCGAACCTTTCACCATTTCGTCTCCGGGTAAAACCGTATCGCCCTGGAAAAACTGCTCGAGAACAGCATTTTTATCAAAGCTGGGTTGATAGGTTAACCTTCCTGCTTTTAAATGGGCTGATGTCAGAATATTAAGCGCCTGCCGCAGTGTTAAATCTTTAAGGTCCGGCATTAATACAGTTTCCGGTCCTGATGCAACAACAGAAAGGTAAATGTTCCTGCCGCTTTTAACTTTTGATCCGGGAAGCGGATCCTGTATGATGATAGCACCTGGTTCACGGTGGTCGTCGTAAAGCGAGTCTATAACAAAAAAATCAAATTGCTGTGCGTAACCCGCAGCCTGTACCTCCTGAAGGGTCATGCCGTACAAAACGGGAACCGTTAATTCTTTGCCGTGTTGTGTGTAAATCCCGATAAATTTCATTGATAATAATAACAACACTATCGCTAATAATATTGCCAGCCCGATATGAGTTAAAAACTTACGGCTGAATAAAAAGCTAAAGAAATTTCCAGATCCTGAACTTGATTTTTGCATTCGCCCCGTTGATCCTACTGATAAAAATTATTGTTATTAACTTTAAAACATAGGCTTTATTGCCTGAGCGTACAAAGATAAGACGAATTGTTAAACTTTCGGTTGCAGTTTTTTAATGAGATAAAAACAACTGCTTTTCCATTATTGTTCTATTTTTGTTCTCTCAGTTCCTGTAATAATGGGATAATCATCCTAATTCAGTTTTTATGACAAAAAAGAATGTTGCGATTGTAAGTGGCGGCGATTCAGGCGAATTCAGCATTTCGGTTCAGAGCGGACTGATCGTTAAGAAGTTTCTCGATCCGAACAAATACAAAATGTATCCCATCCTTATGAAAGGCACCGAATGGTACTACGAATGCAAAAACATGAACATCTATGCTGTGGATAAAAATGATTTTTCAATTGACATAGCAGGTGATAAAATTAAATTCGATTGTGTTTTCATTGCCATACACGGCACTCCGGGCGAGGACGGCAAGTTACAGGGGTATTTCGATATGTTGGGAATTCCTTACACTTCATGCGACCACGTCACCTCTGCCCTCACCTTCAACAAATATTTCTGCAAAAATTACATTAATAATTTCGGGGTAAAAACCGCAAAATCAATTTATATCACCCAACCCGATCAAATAAGTCCGAAAGAAATATTAAAAAATTTATCGCTGCCCGTTTTTGTAAAGCCCAATAACGGCGGTTCGAGTGTGGGAATGTCGAAAGTAAATAAACAGGGTGAACTTCCTGTCGCCCTCGAAAAAGCATTCAGAGAAGATGATGAGCTATTGATTGAAGAGTTTATAAAAGGACGGGAAATTACCTGCGGCGTAATGCGGTACAATAAGGAATTGATCACCTTTCCGGTTGCTGAGATCGTGAGCAAAAAAGAGTTTTTCGATTTTGAAGCAAAATACAACCCTTCGCTTGCAGATGAGATTATTCCGGCAAAGATACCGGCAACTGTTTATCAAGAATGTCAGGAAACTTCTGCCATGCTTTATGAAAAATTAAACTGCAAAGGAGTAGTCAGGTTCGATTATATCTTCAACGATTCTGGCATGTATTTCCTTGAAGTTAATACTGTTCCCGGACTAACCGAAGCAAGCATCGTCCCGAAAATGGCAAAGAATTATGGTATGACTTTGCAGCAACTTTTCAGTATGCTGGTGGAGGAGGCGATGAGGGGAATTAACCACTATGAATAATTTAAATATCAGGTTTTTGTGTAGGTATCAGATTTTAGAGATTAGATTTTATATGTTTGACATGTCCAAAGGCATCACTTTCGGAGTATTAAATTAAATAGTAAACTGCTCTTTTGGAATTTTGAAAATGTATAGAGTTCAGCCATTTTGAAAGTAAAATCATAAGGAATAAATATTTTTATCCATTGGCATCAACTAAACTAAGAAATTCCAATACATCCGGCAAATCCAGACTAATTAGAATTTCACTTTGGTATAATTTTTTCAATGAAAAGAAAACCATGAATTCTAAAAGTAAGGATTAGGCTACGAACCAGGCAAGCAATAAATCCGGACTTGCAGGCACGGTTGAATTAAGCCATTACCCGTAAAGATTATTTTTTATTACTCTGGTACAGCAATTTCAGAGTTTCTTCCTTTTGACCTCTTATAATCCTTAGGTAAAATATCCCCGAATTGAATTTACCGGCCGACTTTTCCTCTGTATTCCACTTATATTGATAAAATCCTGATGAAAGCACTGAATTTTCAAGTTCCATAATCTTGGCACCCTTTGAATCAAGGATCGAAGCCCGGACGGGTTGACTTTCTTGAAGATAAAACGAAATGGTTGCCTCTGTACAAAAAGGGTTTGGGTAAACACTGAGAACATCAGTTTCAGTTTCATTCTCCATTTCATACGTAATTACAAGCGTTTCGTAAGCCCCGATGTCAATGTAATAATTCATGATCCGGCTGTTGCCGGCAAAGTCAACGTGTGGAAGTAACAATCCTGCGGTGTCAGGAGTACCGTTATTGATGCAAATTGAATTTTGCGAAGGCTGAAAGGGATGTTCGCCACTGCCTGAAAAATCAGGATCAATTTCATAACAATTTTCATAATTACCGATAAATCCGCCACCGGTTCCGCCTGTGCCGCCGAACTGCTCTACCCCTTCTTCGACTACACAATAATAAAATTCAGGTGCTGAAAAAGTATCCCAGATGTAAACCTGAGGTCCACCTCCACCCAAATCATAATTTTCCCAAACAATACAATTATTAAAAACAGGAAACGAACCTGAGTTGAAATACAATCCACCGCCTGCGCCTGAAAAATTTCCGGCAACGGTATTATTCGTAAACGGCTTGATGGTTTCGATGATGGCAATGCCTCCACCGAAAAAATTGCTACTGTTTTCAATGACAAGGTTATTTACAATTGGTCTCGTTCCATTGGAACGCAAACAGACAAATCCCCCGCCAATTGCACTGTAGTTATCGTAAAAATAATTGCTTTCAATCAGTGGGTCGGAATATTCGAATGATAAACCACCCCCCACACCGGTAGAACTGTTTTGAGTAAAATAATTCCTGCAAACAACAGCATCGGAATATTCAAGACAAATCCCGCCGCCATAACCATACAGAGATTCCTGTCCGCAACGGTTGTTTTCAAAAGAGGATTGTGTAACCTTGATGTTCGACTCTTTCGCATAAATGGCGCCACCATTTTTGTAAGCCAGGTTGTTCGCAAACATACAATTGGAAAACCTCAACCTGTCGAATTCTCTAACGCAGACAGCACCTCCGTACCAATTGGTTGAATCATTATCAAAAGCCGCTTTGCCAAATTCGAATTTGCAATATTCAAAGATGGAAGAATCATTCACCGGAGCAAGATGATAAAACAAGAGACCATTCCAGGATCCATCGCCGGTTTGCATGTTAGTAAACCCGGTGGTATCGCTTACCGTAAATAAAATAGTGTCGCCTTCCATCCCTAACGCCAATACCTGTCCATCCACTTTAAAACGGTAATGCCCCTGAAATTGCACCCGTGTACCTGGCGAAATCGTGAGGACTTGCCCGCTGCCAACATGAAGGTTGTCAGCCACAAAAACTGTATCCACATTCCAGTTTCCTGAAACATTTCCTGAAACGATGATATGCGTGGAAAAACTTTGAGTGCAAATAATCAGACCCGAGAGCGCCAGAAATAAGAATTTATACATATCCTGTTTTTGTGACAAAGTTAATTTTATTTGCAAGGAAAGCGCAGGATCAGGATAAATATGGGTCAATGCCCTGATTTTGTTTAATAAGTTCGCTCAATGTTTTCTTAAACAAAGCCAATATTTAAAATTTTACGATTTGACTAATATGGATGAAAACCACTGATTTTTTTTACGGTGGTTTTCTGCCATGTTCCTTGTATGCCACCATAGTATCTTTACAAAAGATTGAAAACGAAATAGGAGAAAATAAAAATGATAACTTTAATATGGAATATTTCGAATTTTAAGATTATCATTTACCGTTTTAACTATGAAAAATCAACTCAATCACTTGACTTCAATTTTTATATTTTGTATCTTAGCCGTATAAAAAAAACTATCAAAAAAAATCGCCATGAAAAAACTAATTCTTTTAATTGCGACAGTGACCATCAGTCACACCTTTGTATTTTCTCAGTACTGCCCTTGCGATAGTGTCATTTTTACAACTCAAGTCCAAATTGATAATTTCCAAAGCACCTATCCCGGTTGTAAGGAAATAATGGGAGACGTAATAATTTATGGGAGTTGTATAACTAATTTAAACGGATTAAGTAACCTGACTTTCATAGGTGGAAGCCTCAATATTGGGAGTTGGGAATTTGGAGGCAATCCCCTTCTCACCAGCCTTTCGGGATTGAACAATTTGAAATCAATTGGGGGAGATCTTGGGATAAAACATAATGGTGCATTGACCAGCCTGACAGGCCTTGAAAGTTTGAATTTCATAGCCGGTAATCTTTCAATAGGATGGAATGACATTACCAGCCTGGCAGGCTTGGATGCAATAACTTCTATTGATGGAGACCTTGAAATTCGAAACAATTCAAACCTTGCAAGCATCGAAGATTTGGGAAATTTAACTTATGTGGGTGGATTCATATTTATCGAAAACAACATTACCCTAAGCAGTTTGACAGGATTGAATAATTTGACTTTCGTGAAAGATGACCTCTACATTGGTTACAACTATATTCTGACTTCACTGTCGGGATTGAACAACGTGACTTCCATTGGAGGAGACCTCTATATTTATTTCAATGACGCACTCACAAGCCTGGAGGGGCTGGAAGGATTGACATCACTTGGTTCAATATTTCTCCAGGGCAACGGCGCCCTGAATAGCCTGTCCGGATTGGATAATGTAACAACAATCACAGGAAGCCTGTGGATTGGTGGGATCAATTCTCATAGCAATAATTCCTCACTGACCAGCCTGTACGGACTGAACAATTTGACCACCATAGGAGGAAATCTTGCTATTAAGTATAACAGTGCACTGACAAGCCTGACAGGATTAGACAATGTGACCACAATCGGCGGGGCCCTTTGTATTTTTTCAAATAATGACCTTACAAACCTTACAAGTCTCGAAAATATTGATCCAGGTTCTATTGAATGCCTGAAAATATCCTTTAACAATTCTTTGTCCAATTGCGATGCATCAAGTATTTGTACTTATTTACAAAGTCCGGATTGTACGGTTGAGATTTCCAATAATGCTGCTGGCTGTAACAGTACAGAGGAATTAAGAGCGGTTTGCAATCCGGGTGGAGTGGATGAAGTATTTATTGAAGACGGATATAAGGTTTTCCCAAATCCTTTTAACAAAACAACCACCATTGAATATCAGCTTAAAGAAAACTCATTTGTTTACCTGATCATCTTCAATCACCTCGGCCAGATGATGAACATGCTTGTGAATGAACAACAATCAAAAGGCACTTACCAGGTTCAATGGAATGCCGAAGGCCTGCCTGCCGGTGTATATTATTTCCAGCTTAAAAGTGGAAACCAGGTGACAGGAAGGAAAATCATTAAACTTTGAAACCAGCTTCAATTTTATAAGCATCAATTAACTCAGGGACATCTTACATTTCAAAATCCGGGTCAATGCCCGGATTTTTTATAAAAATAATATGTTCTTTCGGATTTTTCCTTCGTATAAAACCCAATATAGTTTATCATAAGAAATTTCAATTGGCAGGTTAGAAATGGCTTGAATGAACCCTCATACCTGTTTCCAAAACCCATTTCATCGTTGATAAAATAAACTTTGGAATCTTGTTCAGGATGGCTAACCGGTATGTCAAAAAAATAAGTGTTCTTAAGAAATTTGAACACCTGCATATCGGTCATCTCTATCACAAACGGATCGTTTTCCTTGTCGTCTTCCTTGCGCTCATAACGTGTCTGGAAAGCCATGGCTGAAACATTCAGCATGAAAGCCGAAATAAAGATAACCAGACCGATTGAAAATTTTCTGTACACAGAATCCTCATAAAAATTTAAAGGTAAAAATAATCATAATTTTTCTCATGATTCATCTGTTCAGTCAGTTATTTTTTCTAACTTTGTTAATCAAAAAAGATTATAAGCTTGATTAATTTATTGAACAATGACAACCATAAAAGAACTTAAAAAAGCCATTTCACTTTTAACTCCCGAAAAACGCTCAGAATTCAGGACCTGGTATGAAAAGTTTGACGCAGAACAATGGGATGGGCAATTTACAAAGGATGTAAAAGACGGAAAACTTGATGGCATTGCTAATGAAGCGATTGAAGACTATAATACTGGTAATTATAAAGAATTATGAGGCACTTTACCAGCCCATTGTTTTGGCAATTGTTCAGCAAACTTCCACCAAATATTCAAAACCTTGCAAATTCAACCTTTGAAAGACTAAAAAAGAATACCCGTTATCCATCGCTACATTTAAAAAAGGTTGACAGATACTGGTCAGTTAGAATTGGCAAAAAATACCGGACATTAGCCGTAGAAGTAGATTTAGGTTTGCTTTGGTTTTGGATTGGGACACATTCAGAATATGAACAAATAATAAAATAGAATATGAAAACTTTATTTACCACCTTTCTGGCTCTATTAATTTGTTCTTCATTTTCCCAACACCTTTCAATTTCGGACCCTTATTTAGTACTCCATGCCTCCGCCAGCGATCCACTTTACACCACCTACGCTGCATCCATGGAACGATCAAGACTTTATGGGGATAAAGCCTATAAAATGGATTACTATTCCGATTGTTCCCCAATCAATTATTCCAGCGACCAGGCAGGAAGAATATACAATGTATGGATGATCAACAAACTGGTCATTGATAAAATTGGCAAGTTCTACAAAAAGCCTTTGGTCATCGCTTCCTTTCCCGATATGATCATCATGGAATACCAGCCATTCGAGGGAATTAAAGTTCAGGAGTGTTTTTTTGTTTTTAGCTCCACCCTTGCAATGGTGCAGCTTTATATTGAAAACTCTTCTAATACTAATCAATCCGTAGAGATTTTTCCTGTCCTTGAATTGGATAATGATTCGTTGGAGATCATTGGTTTCGATAAAGAAAATAATGGTTATGTAACCCGGCATTTTGAAACCAAAAAAAGGCTGATCAGCAATTTGTATGCGAAAGCCCCCTACCCTATTCATGCCCGTGATTTTTTTGCCGGTAGCGAAAAACCTTATTCTTACGGAGGATTCTCAGGAAAATCAGAGGATTTTTACAATTACATTAAAACCGATTTTTACAGCGAAAGCCGGTTGCAGGATTCGCTAAACTTCCTGGATTCCGGAACTGTCACTTTTGTTTCCCTGCATTACAAATTTGAACTAAAACCGGGCGAAACCCAATCCATCCGCTATTTCAGGGGTGAACAGGATCAGAATGAAGATTTAAATAATCTGGTCCAGCAGGTAAAGGAACTTAAAACAGCCGACCTTCAGCCATTCCTTGATGAAAATATAAAATTATTCAGAAAGATACCCCGGATCAATTTTAATTCGAATGATGAAAAGCTTATTTACCTGAGCGCTTTCAACCTTGTCAGGGGTTGCATGTTACCACCGACCGGTGAAACCTCTCAC
Organism: uncultured Bacteroidales bacterium; assembly: GCA_963840975.1. Taxonomy (GTDB): domain Bacteria; phylum Bacteroidota; class Bacteroidia; order Bacteroidales; family JAADJA01; genus JAADJA01. The sequence continues at coordinate 94,717 of CAWJBC010000010.1, forward strand.
AACTTTTATGTTTTTTCACGTAATCCGCTTTGGGGCTGGGGTCATGGACATCAGGTGTTGCACGAATCGCTGAGCATGATGGCTTATGCTTACCTCGACCCGGAATCGGCGCAAGAATCTCAGCGGGTTTACATGGAGCAGCAAACCGACAGCGGACTGATTGCTTACCGTCATGGTCCGAGAGGTGCTCAAACCTATCCTCATAAAGGCGAACCCACAACTTCTGCTCCTTTCTTTAGCTGGATCAATTGGGAAATTTATAGCGTAAGCAAGGATAGAAGCTTTTTATCCGAAGCGTATGATTCAGGAGTAAAATATATGAACTGGCTGATTGAAAACAGGGACAAGGATAAAGATGGATTGTATGAATGGGGTCCTTACGGAATAATAGAAAACGTACGCGACTGGTACAATGCGGTTTTCCAGGTTTCTGCTGAACGCTATCTTGATGTTGACAAGGAAGATATTTCAGATGAGCTGGAATGCCTCGATTTGACCCTGATGATCATAAAAGAATTAAGATGTCTTTCAGAAATGGCGCTGGAGTTAGGCAAAGAGAGAGAGTCGCAGAAATGGCTGGATAGAGCCGAAACGGCTTCTGAATTGGTAAATCAATTCATGTGGGATGAAAAAAGTAAATTCTTTTATTCTATCAACATGAAAGATCATTCTTTCTTCTTCATGGAAAGGGATTTAAAAAGACAGGAAATTATTGGATTTTTGCCGCTCTGGGCGGAAGCTGTTGATAAGAGCCGGGCGGATCTTTTAATTCAAACCCTGACTGATACTACAAAGTTCTGGAGGACGTTTGGCGTTCCGACCCTTGCTGCCGATGATGAATGGTTCAGCCCGTATGTGGATTATTGTTGCAAATGGAACGGACCGGTCTGGCTGCTTTGGGATTACATGGTCCTTGACGGGCTGGTGAATTATGGTTACAACAATCTTGCTGTAAAACTTGCTGATAAAATGATGTTTGCTGTTTCGGAACAACTTTCGAAGAACCATAATTTCTGGGAATCTTATTCACCTGATAACACTGTTTTGGACTGCCCGCCTAATTATATCTGGGATGCTATCATGGCGAAAGTGCTGATCGAAAAGTACAGGATCATAGAAAGTGAGAAAAAAAAGTGATGCTGAATTAACCAAATTTACTGACTTTTGTTAAAACAACAGTTGACAGATTCAAATGAACACCAGTAAACGCGACATTCTTTTTACCGTTCTTGCCGGCATTTTCATTACCAATGCGGTAGCGGGAGAACTGATAGGCGGAAAACTGATACAGTTGGGTCCCTTTACCATGAGCATCGGCATCATTCCCTGGCCTGTGGTATTCCTCACCACCGACCTGATCAATGAATATTACGGAAAAAAAGGCGTCAGGCGGCTCACCCTCCTCACCTCCATCCTCATCATTTACACCTTCATCCTTCTTTTTGCCGGTATGAGTATTTCCGCATCAGGGATTTCGCCCGTTAACGATGAACAATTTCGGGGTGTATTCGGACAATCAATGTGGATCATCGTGGGAAGTGTGATAGCTTTCCTCGCTTCTCAACTTATTGATGTGGTGGTTTTCTGGCTGATCCGCAAAAGGACAGGACACCGCATGATTTGGCTGCGGGCAACAGGATCAACCGTCGTTTCACAATTAATAGATAGCTTTATTGTTACCGGTATCGCTTTCTGGCTCCCCGGCAAATTATCTTTCACCGATTTTATCAATACTGCTTCCACCGGTTATTTTGCCAAACTGATCATTGCGGTATTGCTGACACCCATCATATATCTCGGACATGGCATCATCCATCGTTACCTGGGTGAACCTGCCTCGGAAAAGATCATGGAGGAAACTGCATTGGAAGAAACCGGATCGAAATAATATAGATAACTATTTATGAATCTTACAAAAAGCAATAATCTTATTCTCCTTCCGATTCCGATTCTTACCTTTGCTGTTTGTACTTTTTTAGCCTTATTTATCAATAATTCCTACTCTATTGACCCCGATTATTCCTATTTATTCAACGGGTTAAACATTATCAGGGGCGAAAGTCATTCCATCGTTCATGTGGATCATCCCGGAACTCCATTGCAGTTAATAATTGGTTTATTCATCTTCATAACAGGCACTTTGAGAGGCGCGGATGATCTTACTGCTGATGTGCTCCTGAATCCACAACTCTACATTAAAACCATCATAATAAGTATTGCATTTTTTTACTCATTGGTTTTATTTTTTATCGGTAAAAAATATTTTAAACTTCAAAAAAACTTAGCCATTGCTTTACTGCTACAGTTTTCGTTTCTGATGTTTGCCGCTGTTTCGATCACTCCGACAAAACTTTTCACCGAAACGATTATTCCTCTTGGTTCACTGTTGATCGTTTTGATAACAATCGGGAAGGTCTGGGGTAAAATGAATGAATGGGTTTACTCAATCCTTTCGGGAGTCATATTGGGAGTATTTATTGCTATTAAAATTACATTTTTACCCGTTGCAATTATTCCAATTATTGTTGCCTTAAGATGGCGAAACAAGCTTTTAACAGTGCTCACCACAACCGCCTTTTTCTTTATCTCAATATTGCCGGTGATTGAACGATTTGCAAATTTTCGGTCATTTATGGGTAAAATTGCAACACACGAAGGAGCCTATGGAAGCGGGCAGGAGGAAATTTTAAATTTTTCAAAACTGCTAAATAATTTTTGGAATACATTACAAATTGAATACACCTTTGGTCTGGTTTTTTCCTTGTCACTGATTATCCTTCTTTTCGCCTTCCGTAAAAACAAATTTCAATTTTTAAGGGATAGGGACACCAGGGTTTTATTTGCCATTTTTCTGACTTTCCTCTTACAATTAATTATTGTTTCAAAACACAGCGGTTTCCGGTACATGATCCCATCATTGTTGTTTTCAGCTTTTGCGCTGTCCATTGTTGTAAATCAGTTAAAATCATATAAAATTGTTGTCTCTTTGATTATTGCCCTCACGATTTTTTCTGCATTGTTCTACAATATAAAAATGTTGTCAAAAGCGATTAGACTAAGCCATTCACAAAACAAAACTTACTCTTTTATTCAGAGTTCTATCGGTGCCGGTGATGCTGTGATGGTTGTTACAAAAGAATCCTGGTTTGGAAGCCCATTTATGCCACACTCACTTATGTTTGGCAAACTCTATTGTTTAAGGCAGGGCGAGCAGTACAACAAATATTTGGAAAAGATTTATCCAAACGCTTTTTTTTGGACCCATAACGACCGTCAATATTCCGACTGGTATATGCCGGTTATGCCCGAAATGCTGCTGACCGAATATAAACAAATGTACCTTTATGTCCATACTGATGAACCTCAATTGTATTCAAACACCATTGATGATTTTACAAAACGATTAAAATTTGAATCTCAGGAACCATTTGATTTGAATCTGGTATTTTCAAATCAGGAAATGGACGAAGAAATCTACCAGATTCAATTGAAAAACCACGAAGTTGTTTTACCCAAGCTGACCTTATTCTGCGATTTTGAGTCAGTTGCGGATAGCAATAAAAACATCATTTTAACCTCGCATGATTCGATTACCTTTTCAGATGGATGTAGGCTTAATGATAGCCAATCACTTGATGGTAAATACGCTATCTGCATCTCCCCTGATGATCCCTTTGGCATTTCAACCATCATTCCTTCCGTAAAGCAATATGATTACATCCATGTTTCTATTTATTGTAAACGGAATTCCTTGCAACAGGAATGTTATATTGGCTTTAAATCATTTGTTGCGGATGAAGGTTTTGCAAAACTGGGTGGTGTATCAACCGAAACTGTTAACGATTGGGAAAAAATAGAATATTCATATCGTTTTACCCATCAACCGGCAGGTCAGAAAGTGGTAATGTTCATCTGGAATAACAGCAATGAGCCGATGTACTTTGATGATCTGAAGGTTGAGCTGTTTTGAACGGTAAATAGTAAACCGTTTAACAGCACTAAACGATTCAGAGGATTCCGGGTTTCTTTAAATCCGGGAATCCTCTGATTTTATTTATGATGCAAGTTGGACTACTGAATAACCAGTTTCTTCATCTCCGTTTTGTCCGGTGTCTGGATCATCAGGATATAAACCCCCTTCGGGCGGTTTGAAAGATCAAGCTGGACCGCTTTTCCATTCCAGCTAAACTGCTCCAACAACTTTCCGGTTGTATTAAAAAGCTGAATGGTTGATGATTGCATTTCTGCTCGCCCAACTACTGTAATTTCAACGTTACCCTGTGTCGGGTTTGGTCGAAGATTAAAATAAGAATCAACACGATAATCTTGGTCAGTTCCAACCAAAATAGGGTTGGCTGCAAAAACAACCAGGTTGCAGGCAACATCAAGCACCGGATTGAAACCATCATTGCAATCGGTACAGGTAACACCGGTTACACAGTCGGGATGATTGGGATGGCAATAGTCAACATAGTTCTCATAAAAAACATAGCCCAATTCGATATCACCTTCTGAAACAAAGGGGGTCATGTTATAATCAAACCATTGGGCAATTGCCCCCGGACACCACCCTGCACGATCATAATACCAGGTTCCGTTTTGGGGTTGGCAGCCATCAGGATTGGGATTGCAATCGTACCAGTTATGCTGATCAAACGTTTGCGAGCCATTTACCCAGATATGATGTGTTGCATTATAAAATTCAGCAGCATTTCCAGTATTGAGATCACCCCAACCATGACCGGTGGAAACCAGCTTCAGGGTAGAGGCAACAGCATTTTCGGGGAATTGAAAACCCCAGTTTTCGACTGGTTGCAAGTTAGCAAAATCGCCAAACGGATAAATTTCGTCCCATACTTCATAAACCGAACTGTACAGATATTCAGGAGACCCCTGACCATAATTCAATGTCAGGCTGTAGTAATAACCGTTATCAAGGGTAGAGCAATTAAACCGGAAATCAACTTTTCCGAGTAATAAGGACATATAATCGCTCAGGTCAATGGTATGTGAGCAGGGCACACCATAAGGAGTGATGTACCTGATTATCTCGTACCATTTCCCGTCATGACCTCTTGCATCCACACTCGCGACTCTGTCCCATTCACCACAACCACCCGGAGGACAAGTTAACTGAAGTGTAGCAGTAACCTGATTAAATGCGCCGAGGTAGGAGGGTAATTCAGCCTCGACTGTTTGAGTCACATTATTCGGGCTTAACCAAACATTTTCTGCGGCGATAATTTCCATATTACTTGCTGTAGACACTATGTTGATATTAATGGTCTCATTAGCTGATGCGCCGTAATTATTTGTTGATACAACCGATAGGCTATAGTTTCCTAAAGCAGGCGGAGTCCACCAGGCAATATATCGCCCGTTGAAAAAATCCTGTGCTGCGATGGTCTGACCATTTATTTCGAATTGAACACTTTGCACATAAAACAATTCCGGGTAATCAATGGTGGATAGGGTCGAAAGCATGATTTGTGAGAGTGCCGGAACATATACATTTCCTGCCAGAGGATGCCGGATATCAATTTCCGGAACATGCAGATTGGGGTCAAGTACCATAAATGAATTTACAACGGGATCGGCTGGGTCAAACTGTGCATTTCCGGGCTGTGTGGCTTCAATCGAAACTTCCCCAGCACTGCCGGTTAATGTAACGATATTTCCGCTGATGGTTGCTGGTCCCGAAAGTACTTCAAAAAGAACGTCAAGTCCTGAAGTGGATGTAGCTTCTATCGTAAAAGGTGCATCGCTATTGAGGTGGTTGGGAATTTGGGGAAATGAAATGGCTTGATAACCTGCATTAAGGGTTCCGCCAAAATTGGAAGTTTCACCAATTAAAGCAAAATTCATGAGTTCAGCATCACGATCTCCATTGCCGATTTCGCAAATTAGATGCGTAATGGAAGTATTATCCCCGCCTGGAACACCCTGATTGAACTTATAATACAATTGTAAACCGGTTTCATTACCTGTCAATTCATCCGCTATCATGTCCTGGATCTCACTTTGGGAGAGCGCTTTATTCCATGCCGAAACCTCGTCAACCCTGCCGCCAAAAACAAAATTAAATCCTCCCAAAACGCTTTTCCCAATTGCAAAGGAGACATCTTCACCCGAAAAAATTCCTGATGCCGGTGCACTTCCTATTAAATTTCCATTTACATAAAGCTTTATTGTGTTGACATCAAATATCCATGCAATATGTTGCCACACCTGTGGAATAGCAGTATTTGCCGGCGCGACATATTCATGCAGACCGGTGGTTGATTTTAACCTGCATTCCATTACACCGTTGTTTAATTGAATCAGGTAAAATTCTGCATTTCCCGATCCTGCCCTGAATCCCATATAACCCTGACCATAGGCCAAAGCATCGGTATAAAACCAGCCAGTGATGGATAACTGGGTAGTACCCGAAAAATATTGCGAACCATTGGCAAGCTGAACAAAATCATCCACTTTATCAAAGTGCAGGTACTGGTTTGACTGCGAAATCAGCGACACCGACTGCATGATAAAAATGAAAGTGATAAAAGTGCGAAGTCTGGAGTAAAGTGTTTTCATAGCATTATTTTTTAATAATTATTGAATGATAAATGACCCTAAGATTTTTACAAATTTAATCAAAATAAAAAGGCAACTACTATTTATCGTGACACAAATGATTTTTAAAATAACTAAAATTATTAAGCATAATAAGCTTCCGATTTAACGCAATTAAGGTATCCACCAGATTTTGTAGTCAGGCGAATCGCCTCCCTGGTTAGCGATGGCTTCCGCCCAGTTGGCTGAATTATATTCAACTTCCGAAGGCGGATAAGGTAATCTGTAATGCGATATCTGATCTCCATCATGTGGTGTTATTCCAATCCGGCGGGCAAGTGCGTATGCTTCCCAGGGTTGCCTGAATTCATCCAGCCACCATTGGGTATAAATAAATTGCAATTTTTCTTCGTCAGATGCGGCATTCCATGAACCAAAATGCACCAATACACTTGCAGGGCTCAAATTGGATGGAATTGAAATCATATCCGGAAACTTCATTCCTGAGGAAGGGAGCTTGGAGTTTTCGGCTACCATCATCCACCATTCTACCGATGAATTGATGCCATTCATGTATTCAATGTCAGCTAAATCTTTATCCATTCCTACTCCTATTCCTCTGAAATAGGCTTCGGCTCTGATGAAGTGAATTTCGGCTCCGGTGATGATAATAATAGGAATATAGTCCTCATCCCTAATCAGAAAGTAATTAAAAGGTGAGTAAATGCAGGTTTCACCTTTCACCTGAAATGCTCCTGCCTGATCCCGGTGCGAACCGTAAGGGATACCTCCCGACGAAGGGGTATTCAGATCAGGGAGCTGTGGAAAAGCCCTCCACCTGTTCGTATTATCAGTTTCGAAAAAAATATAGGCGCGGGGATCAAAAATGCCGCTTCCATCTGTGCTGTCATGGCTTGAAATCTGTCGCCAAATATTGGATCCCATCCTGAGGTTATTGTGTTCTCTGAATGACCAGTTCACGCTTTCATTTTTGAAGCCCATTGCAGCAGGCCACAGGCAAGCACTTTCAAGCTTCGGAGTGATAAAATCGTATCCATAAAATACCGGTCTGTCGTTCTCAATGATATCCTTTATGATATCACCTGCCAATACCGGTTCTTTTTCGACCATTCGCATAGCATGACGCATCCTCAACGAATTGGCTAACTTTCGCCACTTGGTCATATCTCCGTTAAAAAGTTTATCAAATCCTCTGAAGGTTGTAAAAGGTTCCACGATAGCCGTAGTGTCGTTAATATTTTCGTCTGCCCATTTCAAATCATCAAGCAACGATAAATAAATATCGCGCTGTTTATCAAATTTCGGATGCAATAAATTCAAATCCTGAAATCCATATCCGGCTTCCGTAAACGGCATATCCCCGAACAAATCTGTTACTTTAAAAGTTTTCATTGCCAGTGTAATCTTTAACATGGCTTTCATATTGATAATACCGGGAGAATCATCATACGAGTCGAAGCGGTTTTCCAGTTCCCTTATTTCAGGAAGGGCACCGTAATAGTTGCTCCAGATTTCTTCGGTTCCAATTGAAAGGTTTCCCCATGCTTCCTTTGTTAAGGCCGCCTGCTGGGTTTGTTTGTATAAAATTTCGTTGTTGATGTAAAACTGTTCATTCCAACCCAATTGCAATGATTCAATTACTTTGTTAAACAACGACCCATCGCTGGCGGTGGTAAAACCATGAGGATCGGTATTAATCTCTTCAAAATCTTTGGTACAGGAAGTAAAAAGCATTACAACCAACAACAATACAATTGTGAGTAAAAATTTGATTTTTATCATTCAATATTAATTTAATTTAATTTTAAATTTCCCTTCGGGTAGTTTTTGCCTTTTACTTTGAGCTTTTACTTTTCGCCTTTTGCCTTTAAAAACGACGCACTGATTCCAAAAATAACAGACCTTGTACCCGGATAAGATGCCCATTCAAAACCTTGTGCATTACCAGAACCCATGATTCCTTCGGGATTAATCTTATCCGGCAGTGAAGAATAAATATAAAACAAATCCCGACCAGTAACTGACAGTGTCAGATTCTGAAAAACCTTCGATTTGGCAATTAGGTTTTGCGGGATGGTATATGAAAGTGAAATTTCACGCATTTTCACCCAGGTATTTTCAAGGATTCCCGGAGTGGAAATAAAATGACCCCATCCACCTGCATTGGGAAGGTATTTGTAATAATAGTGAACTACAGTCGTATTTGGTGTACCGTCTTCATGAACTCCCTCAAGGATAATTCCAATATTGCTGGTATTTCCGTCCGGGTCGGTGTAGGTTAAACCACCGCCTTCACGCTCGATGAGGGTTTCAGGGCTTTGTCCCGTTTGCAGAGAAATAACATACGACCCGCAATAAATATCGCCGCCCCATTTGGTATCAATCAAAGCACTCAGTTTAAAACCTTTGTATGATAGCGAGGTATTCCATCCGGCTAAGAAATCGGGAGAAGCATTTCCGATCGGAACCCTTGTATCGGTTATCAAATATTGAGTTCCGGCATCGTTCACAATACGGTTTCCGTTGGCATCATAAACATAATCATAGCCGCTGATGGTTCCATAGTCATCCCCCTCGTGCAAAATCATTGCAGGTCCGTTCAATCCCCATATATCTGCAAGCAGGTAAGTGTCGGCATCGCCACCCAGGCTAACTACTTTGTTCCAGTTCCTGGCAAAATTGATACTGGTTCGGAGATTTATGTTTCTATTTTGTACGACATTGGCATTGAAGATGATCTCAAAACCCTGGTTGGTCAAAACACCTTCATTGGTCATTATATTTGAGGCGCCCGAAGAAATAGGTGCCGGAAGATTAGGTATTATTTGGTCAAAGGAATAGAGGTAGTAATAAGTAAAATCCAAATCGAATTTGTTGTCCAGAAAACCAAGACTCACACCTCCTTCGTAAGCATTTACGCGTTGTGGTTTGAGGGCAATTGGCGGAATGGTATCCGGATAATTTGATGTTTGTTCCCCGCCAAACCGACCGGTCAGATAATAAAAAGTATCCAGGTAGGGATCGGTATCAGTTGCCGTTTTCGCAATTCCTCCCCGTATTTTTAGGAAGTTCATCCAGGGCAAATGTTCCTGAAAGTGAAAAGCTTCTGATGCAATAAAACTTAATGACAGCGAAGGATAAAAATAAGAGTTGTTGTCTGGTGGCAATGTGGATGACCAGTCATTTCTACCGGTCAATTCCATGAACAGATAATTATTGTATGACAGATTAAGAAAAGAATATACCGAATTAATTCTTTTTTTGACAATTCCTTCTCCCGGAACCACTGATTTTGCCGAATTCCCGAATGTCTCTACAACGATGTTATTGTTACCATCAGTATAGTAAGTATTTTCGGTATAATTAAAAAAGGTGTACATATTGGGGTAATACCAAATCCCGGAATGTCCGTTGATGTAGTAGTCATCCCGGTTCCAGCGGTTGGCGCCCATAGTGAATTTTACATCGAATTTCGAGTTCATCACTTTGTCTTTGTAAGCGCTAACCACAAAATCATAATTATCACCCACGTTTCGTGCAAGGCTGCTTGCATATAAACCGTTTTCCAACCCGATCACATCAATTGGTTTATTTTTCGTTTCATATTGTTCGGTAGTAAAATCCCTTCCGATCCTGCCCATTGCGTTCAGCCAGGGAGTAATATCATAAGTCAGGGTCAAAACACCAACGTATTTATCACGGGAGAGGCTGGTATTGTTGTTATAATAATTCCACCACAATGTAGGGCTGACATAGTAAAAGGGATAGCCTTCCTGCGGATTCTGCGATCCATCAGGATATTGATAAAATTCCTTATCAATCCCCTTATAGCTTCTGGGCCACGAATAAAGAAAACCTTTATTGAATGAATTCGCATCTTCGCCCAATATCGGACTGTTCAACCTTTGAAAATTAACATAAGAGAGCGACATATCCGCACTCACTTTTTGAGAAACTTTCAGATTTGCCCCAACATTGATGGTGGTTCGGTTAAAATTGCTGTTTTCAACAACGGGTTTGTTGTCCTGCCTGGTAATAGAAACCCTCATGGTTCCTTTATCTCCTCCTCCTGTTGCAGAAATATTATGCGTGGAAGTATAGCCGTTATTGTATGGCATTTTCATGTTATCAGGCTGAGGGGAATAATCCCGCATTTCACCATCCCACCATTTCACCATTTGTCCTTCCATTTTTGGACCCCAGGAGACAGCAGAACCATAATATCCGAACTCGGCTGAAGTGCTTGATGTTTCGCCTTCCTGATTCAGGATCAGGTTTTCATTTCCATAAATACCCGGGTAAAGCAAAGTGTCGCCCGACATAGGAAAAGTAGGGGGCGTTAATGAAATCGGTCCTCCATGACCGTAAGTATTTTGAACCTCCCTGTAACGGTAGGGAGAAGTGATTTTATAATCAAAATTATAGGTTACGCCCAATCCTTTTTGCTTATTACCTCTTTTGGTAGTGATGAAAACTACTCCATTAGCGCCTCTTGATCCGTAAAGAGCAGAAGCTGCGCCACCTTTCATGATGGTCATGTTCTCTATATCATAGGCATTCAAATCGTTGATAGCGCTTCCCCAGTCTACTCCCCTGCCGATATCGGTTAACCCGGGGTTGTTTTCGATAGGAATATTATCCACAACAATCAAAGGCTGGTTATTGCTGTTGTTACCAATGTTATTGTTTCCGCGAATAATGATCCGGGTGGAACCACCATCCACTCCATCCGCCTGAGAAACCTGCACACCGGCTGATCTTCCCGTTATAGCGCCAATTACATTTTGGGCTTTGGATTCTATCACCACATCGGCATCAATTTTCTCAGTGGAATAACCGATTTCACGTTGCTGCCGTTTTATGCCTAATGCCGTAACAACAACTTCATCCAGTTGCTCTGCACTAACCAACAATTGTACATTGATCATCAATTTATCCCCAACTGTAACTTCCAGGGGTTCAAATCCAACAAAACTGAAAAGAAGAATGGATTCGGGGGTTACTTCTGTGAGTTTAAATTTACCTTCAATATCAGTCACTGTGCCGGAAGTGGTTCCTTTCACCTGAACCGTAACACCGGGCAAACTTTGTCCGTCTTCAACGGAAGTAACTGTTCCAGTCACAGATCGGATCTGGGCAAAACCTGCTGCCGAAAAGGGATAAAAAAACAATAAAAAGAAATAAAGATTTTTTCATACTTTACTATTTGATTAACAGGACATAATGAAACAAAGAATCGTCATGACTTCCCGATCAGTCAAAAATAAATCATTTATTAACATGAATGAATTGAAAAAATACCAGACTTGCATTTTAATTAAACTTAGCGCAAGTATTGCACAGCTTGATTTAGGGCGGCAGACTTTTGTTAAGGTTTTAAGTAAAAAGGCAAAAACTCAAAGTTAAAAGCTCAAAAGGGTTGGCAGAACCGGAAATTTTTACTTTGTTATTCGATTATTTGCTATTTTGACTTTCCATTTTTCCTACTTTTGGTTCATGAATTTCTGAAATTGTCGTCAATGGATAAACAACAAATCCATCCACCAAAAGAACTCTTGTTACCGGATGAGATGATTATGGATAAAATTTACCTCATCCGCGGACAAAAAGTAATGCTCGACCAGGACCTGGCTGCATTGTATGGAGTTGATACACGCCGGTTGAATGAACAGGTCAAACGGAATCCCAACCGTTTCCCGGAAGATTTTATGTTTCAGCTTACCAGCGAGGAATTTGAAAACTTGAAGTCGCAATTTGCGACATCAAAATGGGGTGGCCGCCGCAAATTACCAAATGCATTTACAGAGCACGGAGTTTTAATGATGCGGAGTGTATGTAGGCTGATTTTTGACAGGAGGAATTTATATGTCAAATATTACAAATACTCCCAATAAACATTTTGTATTAAACAATTTGTTTAAAACATTTTGTTCGGTAATTTTATTTAAGGTAATTTTGCCTGAAAACATAAAGATATGAATCCGTTTTTTTTGAAAGATTACGCCGGGCCTCAATATTTTTGTGACAGGGATTCCGAGTCGGAAAGAATCATAAATGCTGTTGAGAACCAAAGAAACCTTACCCTCTCATCCATCAGGAAAATGGGTAAGACCGGGCTTATTCATCATGTTTTTCAGAAACTCGTCAACGCGAAAAAAATTGATACTGTGTATTTTGATATTTATTATACCGATTCATTGGCTACCTTCATCAACAAATTCGGTACAAGTCTGCTCAGGGAGAAGGAATCTTATTCTGAGAAAATAAAAAGAATGACGGGCGATTTCATTAAACACATACGGCCAACGATTTCATTCGACGGTCTGACCGGTGCACCAACCTTCTCGTTTAATATTCAAAACGAACAATCAGGAATCAGGACACTGGAGGAGGTTTTCGGATTTTTAGAGAAAAGAAGCCAGGAAAATCCCCTGGTTATTGCCATTGATGAATTTCAGCAAATTGCCTTTTACCCTGAAAAGAACATCGAGGCGCTGCTCAGGACAAATATCCAGAAGCTGAACAATGTCAATTTTATTTTTTCGGGTAGCGATAAACAGCTTTTAACCAGTATGTTTACCAGTGCTAAACGACCGTTCTACCAAAGTACGGAACTGATGCACCTGGAGGAAATTCCCGCAAACGAATATTCGCTTTACATAAAAAATAATTTTGAGAAAGCAGCAATTTCCATTAGTGACGAAGCCGTCTTAGATATTCTGGAATTAACAAAGCGTCATACCTTTTATACCCAGTTTTTGTGCAATAAGCTTTATGGATCCGTTATCGGAGCAATTGATCCCGGGGTAGTGAAACGGACCTATGCCGATATCCTGAATGAGAATGAATTGTATTACTCGGAGTATCGTGATTTGCTGACAAAGCAGCAATGGAATTTACTTATTGCGCTAGCAAAAGAGGATGGAATCGTAAAGGTGACATCATCTGCCTTTCTTAAAAAACACGATTTAACCAACATGGCAACCATTAAGCGCGGAATTGATTCACTCCTGACAAAAAACATGATCTATAAAAAGGAAAATAAATACTTTGTTTACGACGTCTTTTTTGCCAAATGGCTTGAAAGGCTCTGATTTGAAACGACCCCGGAGCCTGCCACCACTTTTCACTTTGTCATTTCCTGCCCGACTGCGTCATTCAGGCGGGGATCATTTGATATCTCGACTTTAATTTTCCATTCGTGCATTCGCGGCATATTTAAATTCCAAGCAGCAAAGTAAAAACTACAAAGTTTGGAACCTTCACCAATTTTCACTTTGTTATATGATTATTTGTCCGAAGGACTCCTTTAGAGATATTTTGACTTTCCAGTTTTCTTACTTTTGGTTCATGAAGGCAAATCACCCAAACTGGTGTCTTGTGTGGTCACCTTTAGCGTGGCTGACTTTTGCCGGGTTAACTAAATAACATATCAATTTTATTCTTAATTTTGGCTAATAAGTTCCGGAAACAAATTTCAGATATTAATCAATGAGAAAACAAGTCTCAAGTCAAAAAGCATTCATGGTTTGGCTACATTACCAGCGCCAGTGTTGCTAATAATAGCCACAGAAGTCCAAAAAAAATGAATTTATTTATCAATATCAATCAAAAAGTAAAAACTTAAATTTTAACATTATGAAAAAAATCACAGTCGTCATTATTGGGGTATTCGTACTCAGTTGTTCCCACCTCTTCGCCCAGACCTCTGATGGAGAAACGATGAAAGAATTCCTCAAAGGAATTCCTGCATTTGAAAATGAGAAGATCAGCTCATTGGAAACCATTCAAAGTATTAATAACATTGCAAAGGAAAAAGCTGTAAATATGATCAGCTTTTCTGGTGAGAACATCAAGGATGTTTTAAACGAGGCGAAGCAGTACAAATACTGTATAATAATTGTTGAAGCGCACACCATTGTTAAAATCACCGATTTCGAAAACTGCAGCCAATCTGGTTCATGGGGCGCATGTATGCCTTATGGAGAAGGATATATTCGAAAAGGAGGACTTATGGGTAACAAGGATTATATCAACAATATTATTGGAAAGCCCGATTCACAGGCAAGGACGATTTATCTCTTTAATTAAAATCCTTACCCTATTCCTATTTTTCTTTGGCCGGTGCAAGGAGTACCTCCAAAATAATCACCCGGAGGTTGATTTGTTGCCAACCCTATGATTATTTTTTCTACAATGCCGGATGATATTATCCTGGTATATTGGGATTATTGTTATCAAACAAATTATTTGCAATTAGATTTTCTACACTCGCGTAGTAATTGGAGGGGGTATAATGGAATAGATGAAATACAGGATTTGGTTTTACATTTAAATTTAATACTTCCCAACCAGATTGCATTAACTGAAACGCATATTCCCTATATACCGGTATTTTCCTTTACCACTTAAAACATTCCTAATCCGGCAATAATAAGATTGTCAGCAGACTGATTAGTCGCAATAATACTTTACACCAGATTGGCAAATCCCATAAAGGCAAGGGCAAGGATACCTGCGGTGATCAGGGCAATAGGAACGCCTCTCATCCCTTTAGGAACTTCCATCAAATCGAGATGCTCCCTGATACCTGAAAAGATAACAAGCGCCAGTCCAAAACCAAGAGCATTTGAAACAGCGAACACAAATCCTTGCAGAAGACTAAAGTCTTTCTGAATAGTAAGAATGGCAACACCCAATACGGCGCAATTGGTTGTAATTAGGGGAAGGAATATTCCCAAAGCCTGGAACAGAGAAGGTGATACCTTTTTGAGGATGATCTCTACCATTTGAACCAGTGCAGCAATAACCAAAATAAAGAAAATAGTCTGTAAAAAGCCTAATCCCAGCGGATTTAATACGAAGAACTGGATCAGCCAGGTGACTGTGGTTGCCAGCGCCATCACAAATAAAACCGCACCGCTCATCCCAACGGCTGTGTTGATCTTTTTAGATACCCCGATAAACGGGCAGATACCTAAAAACTGGCTCAACACTATATTGTTCACAAAAACGGACCCGATTATAATAATGATATATTCCATTTCACTACTGATTAATGTTCAACGATTGATTTAAACTTTCTTGAGTCTGTTCATAATAGCGATGAGATAACCCAACGCAAAAAATGCTCCCGGAGCCAAAACAAATACCAGTATTCCATCTCCCTGAATGAATTTAAGGCTGAACACCGCGCCACTACCAAGAATTTCACGAACTGCTCCGAGCAGGGTCAGTGCAAAAGCAAAACCCAGTCCCATACCCAATCCATCTATGATTGACTTTCCTACATTGTTTTTTGAAGCAAAAGCTTCAGCGCGTCCCAATACGATGCAATTCACAACAATCAGAGGTATGAACAATCCCAGGGTTTCGAACAAAGCGGGAGTATAAGCCTGCATCACCAATTCGACAATGGTAACAAATGAGGCAATGATTACAATAAATGCAGGAATTCTCACCTTATCGGGTATCACATTTTTAACCAGCGATACAACAAGATTGGACATGACAAGCACAAAAGTTGTCGCTAATCCCATCCCCAAACCATTGATAGCCGAAGTAGTTACACCCAGTGTAGGACAAAGTCCCAACAGCAATACAAAAACCGGATTGTCCTTAATGAATCCTTTGGTAAAATTTTGCATTTGGTTCATTTCAATTTCCCTCTCTTTTCTTTAGTTCGTTGTAAGCGCGCTTTGTAGCGTCACAAAATGCCCGTGAGCTGATGGTTGCTGCAGTAATGGCATCCACTTCCCCACCGTCCTTTCTTACCTTTAATTTAAAATCATTCAGGTTTTTTCCTTTGAACTGTTTCGACCAGTCAGACTTTTTAATATCCATTTTATCTCCCAAACCGGGTGTTTCTTTATGTTCCAAAACCGAAGTCCCGGATATAACATCACCATCCACAAATCCGACCATGATCCAGAAACGACCGCTGAAACCAATATCTGTATAAGTTCTGACTGCGGTACCGACAGGCTCGTTATTTTTTGTGGCAGTATAAAAAGTGATCGAGTCCTTTCCTCCTTCCGGCAAAACTTTGAACTCTTCAATATTATCGAATTCAGGTAAAACCTCACCTATTGCCCGCTCAATTTTCAACCGTTTGGCTGTTGCGATAGGTTCCTTGGTAAGATTATAAACGCCACCCAGCGCCAATGCCGCCACTCCTGTAACTATAAAAAGCGTGATAACCATGTTTGCAAATGATGATTCTCTTTTCGCCATTTTATTCTATTATTAATAAAATTAATTTTTTACCGCTTCACCAAACCTTACCGGCTTAAAAGCTTTGTCAATCAAAGGTACAAATGCGTTCATGATCAAAATAGCAAATGATACTCCTTCAGGATAAGCGCCAAAAACTCTGATAAGTACCGTCAGAACGCCACAACCCAGTCCAAAGACGAGCATCCCTTTTGATGCCATAGGTGAGGTAACCATGTCCGTTGCCATGTAAACCGCTCCAAGCATCAAACCGCCGGCTAATAAGTGGAACACAGGATCAATGTACATTTCAGGATTGATCAGGTACAATATTCCTGTAAAGACAAAAACCGACAGGATGTACGAAACAGGAATATGCCATGTGATGATCTTTCTGAAAAGCATGTATAAACCGCCAATAAGAATGGCAATTGCAGAAACCTCGCCCAGCGATCCACCGATATTACCCATCAGCAGGTGGGCATAATCAGGCAGCTTTGACGAGAGTTGTGAAATGGTTTCCCCATTGGCAAGCCCTTCTTTCATAATTCCCAATGAAGTGGGTCCGGTTACGGCGTCGGTCAGTACCAGGCGGTTTATAATCGGTTCCGGCCATGATGTCATATCAACCGGAAAAGAGATCAGTAAAAATACACGACCTACCAGTGCCGGATTAAACGGGTTTTTACCCAAACCGCCATACGACATTTTTGCTATACCAATTGCAACAAGACAACCAATCAAGAGTTGCCAAACGGGCAAACTGCTTGGCACATTGAAAGCAAGTAAAACACCTGTGATAACTGCAGAACCATCCGTAATTGTTGTGGTTTCTTTAAGGATATACGTTTGTATAAGGTATTCAAACAAAATACAAAATACAACAGCAGTCAGCGTGAGCACAATCGCACCCAGGCCAAAATACCAAAAGGAAACCAGCATTGCAGGAATCAGGGAAATGACAACACCCCACATGATCTTTCGTACAGATATATCGCTGTAAACATGCGGTGATCCTGAAACTGTTAGTAAATTCATTAAACTCTGTTTTTTATTTGGATTGACTTCTTAAAATTTGAGAAACTTTACTTTTTCCATATCTAAGGTAATCGAGCAGGGGGCGTCCTGATGGACAGGTGTAATGACACGAGCCGCACTCAATGCAGTCCAATACTCTTTCCTTCTTTACCATATCAAAATTTTCGCTGATCACATACTTTTCAATTAAATAAGGCTCAAGTCCCATCGGGCAAACAGAAATACACTTAGCACAACGAATACAATTATTTATTTTTTTTCGTGCCGATTCATCCTCTTTTAAGATCAGAATTCCCGAAGTTCCTTTTACAATCGGAACATCAGCAGTAATCAAAGCCTTTCCCATCATGGGTCCGCCTCCGATAATTTTTCCTGTGTCATCCGGTAATCCGCCTGAAGCTTCGATCAATTCTGATACCGATGTTCCAATGCGGACGAGGAAGTTACCCGGATTTTTAACTGATTTCCCGGTAATGGTGACTACCCGTTCAAACAAGGGTTTGTTCTTTTGAACCGCTTCATAAACCGCAAATGCAGTCCCGGCATTGTGGACAACCGTTCCAACTTCGATGGGGAGTTTTCCGGAAGGAACTTCCCGTTTAACCAATGCCTTGATCAATTGTTTTTCTGCACCCTGCGGGTACTTAACTTTAAGAGCATGTACCGAAATCCCTTTGAAGTTTTGTACTAATCCTTCCAGGTGCTTTATCGCATCGGGCTTGTTGTTCTCAATTCCAATCATGGCTTTATTTACGCCAAGAGCGATCATAAGAATCTGAGTCCCCACGAGCATTTCTTCCCCTTTTTCCATCATCAAACGGTGGTCGGACGTCAGGTAAGGTTCGCACTCAACGCCGTTTATGATCAATACCTCCGCTTTCTTTCCTTCGGGAACCATTAACTTAACATGCGATGGGAAAGTTGCTCCTCCAAGTCCGACCACACCCATTTCATTGATTTTCTGAATGATCTCCTTTTGGTTGAGCCGGATTTCCTTTTGTAGTTCTTTGCTTCTGTCAATGGATTCTTCCCATTCATCACCTCCGACTTCAATGATAACAGCAGGTCGTTTATATCCGCTGGTATCAGTTACATCGTCAATTCTGACAACCTTTCCCGAAACAGATGAATGAATATTGGCTGAAATAAAGGCTTCACCTTTGGCAATGAGTTGACCAACCTTCACCTGATCACCTTTGTTTACCAGGACTTTTGCGGGAGCGCCCAAATGTTGCGAAAAAGGAATTGAAGCATTGTTAGGAATAGCCAACACCTCAATAGACTTGTCCTTCGAGAGTTTATTCTCTGCCGGATGAACTCCTCCTAATTTGAAAGTTTTAAGCATCTCGATCTGAAATTATTTTTGAGCCATTATGATAAAAACTATGATGTTGCACTTCCCGCTGATTCCTCCTTTTCGCCGCTTTTTGCCGTAACCGCATTTTCAGAATCAGAATCCGTATTAGCCGTGACTTTGGCAACTGCCGGTTTTTTATTTTCTGTACTCTCGTTTTCTTTCTCTTTTCGGATGGGGAAATTCAATTCATGGATAGCGCCGGTTGGACATTCGGGTGCGCATTTACGGCAAAGTTTACATTTCAGGGGGTCAATATAAGCAAGATTGTTAACCATAGTTATTGCATCAAATGCACAAACCTTAACGCATTTTCCACAACCAATACATGCCACTGAGCAATTTTTCCTGGCGGGTCCTCCCCTTTCTTTGTTCACGCAACTTACAAAAATCCTTCTGTCCTTTTTGCCTTTGGGTCTGAGTTCAATAATGGTGCGCGGACAGGCGGTTACACAAGCCCCACATGCCACACATTTGTCATGCACAACCGGCAATCCTGTTTCGGGATTCATAAATATGGCATCAAATTTACAGGCTTTCACACAATCACCTAATCCCAAACAACCGTATGAACAACCCCCTTCGCCGGTAAAAAGGCTATGAGCGAAAGCGCAGGAGGTAGCACCTTCGTAAACAACTTTTTTAGGAGAGTTCAAATAAGAGCCATTGCATCTGATAACAGCGATCAAAGGGTCCTTAGCCGTTACCTCCAATCCGAGGATTTTGGCAACCTGTGCCATGACATCATTTCCACCCACCGGACAATTCAGTCCTTCTATATTTCCCTTTTGATTACCATTATTGACAAGGGTTTCGGCAAAAGCACGGCAGCCGGCGAAGCCGCAACCTCCACAGTTTGCGGCAGGTAAAACTTCATTAACCTCATCAATTTTCGGATCTTCGATCACCTTAAACTTTTGTGCCACAAAATAGAGGATTACTGCGGCGGTTAACCCAATGGCACCAAGTGCTATGACCGAATAAAGCACAATTATATTCACAATGCTAAATTTTTATGCAACAAATTTCTCTTGTTAATCAATTAACGGCGGCAAATGTATAAACAAATAATAAGGTTGTGAAATGATTAACAGAAAAATTTCAAATGATCAACGAGAAATTTATATATTTTTGCGGCATAATTTACAGTTGCTTCAACTCCGATTTCAAATCTTTTCATTTAAAATCCCTGCTGCTGCAATAAAGGTCTCACTACAGCACATATAACAAATGAAAATACTGCTTGTATCACCCTGCCAGAAAAATGAAATAAGGCAAAATCAGTTTTCAATACCTCAAATAACTTTATCCTTGTTAGCTGCCATGACGCCTCCTGAGCATGAAGTCGAGGTTTGCGAGGAGGTTTATGGTGACATCGTTGATTACGAAGGTGATTATGATGTGATCGGTATTTCTTTGATGAGCCAGACCTGCCTGAGGGGATATGAAATAGCCAATGAATTTAAAAAACGTGAAAAAACTGTAGTTTTCGGCGGCATACACGCTTCTGTGAGACCGGCAGAAGCTCTTATGTATGGCGATGCGGTCGTAATAGGCGAAGCAGAAGGCGGTCTTTGGGAAAGAGTCCTTACTGATATTAAAAACAATAAATTACAATCATTCTATAAACTTGATCATTTACCCGATCTTCAGGAACACATTTTCCCAAGACGTGATTTGATCAAATGTTCATCTGGCAAACTCCAGATCGCGCCTATTGAAGCCACCAGAGGATGCCCTTATAATTGCAATTTTTGTACTGTTTCAAGATTTTTCGGGAAAAAGCAAAGACATAAAGTCATTAAAGATATCATTAAGGATGCGGAATCATGCCCACAGGATTTTCTTTTTTTTGTGGATGATAATGTTGCGCTCGACAGGAAATTTGCGCTGGAACTTTTCGAAGAAATGATCCCTTTGAAAAAAAACTGGGTTGGGCAGGCTTCAATCAATTTAGCGAAGGATGAAGAATTGATGAAAATGGCATATAAATCAGGTTGTCGCGCTTTACTTATCGGATTTGAGTCAATGACGGATGCAGGTTTGAATAGCTACCGGAAGACTTTAAAAACAGTTGAAGAAAATGTAAAAGCGATCCAAAGGTTAAGGGACAATGGCATCCTGGTAATGGCTTCACTTGTTTTCGGACTTGATACTGATACAGATGATGTGTTTAACATCAGCCACGAATTTTTAACAAAATCAAAACCGGCATTTTTCCAGGCCTGTGTTATGACACCCTATCCGGGCACACCTGTATTTGACCAGCTAAAAAGCGAGGGTCGAATTCTTACTGACGATTGGAGTAAATACGATACCAAAAAGGTTATTATATCTCCTAAAAATATGTCACCGGAAAGTCTTCAAAAGGGTTATGATGAAATCAGAAAGTCTATTTATAGTGCGAATTCCATTTTCAGCCGCTCATTGCCTCACCTCTTCATGGGTAAACAGGAATTACTTCTATATTTTTCGCTGAATATAGGTGCACGAAAGACATTTAAGGAAAATGACGGATCAGGAATTTACACTAACACAAATGAATTCCCTATTGATTTTGATACTGCCAAGTATGTTCAGCCTTACCGTAAAAAACCGGCTGCGATGCAGGCATAACCGACAGGTTATTTTCAAATCGTCGAATTCATTGAATAATTCAACGAAAACGAGCAAAAAAATCATCCTAACGACCGAATGTTAAATCTGAATCTCTTTTTAAATTTATCTTTAAACAGGTAGAGAAAAAAATAATATAATGCTACACTTCCGATAGCAGAAATTCCGGCTATCCCTTCATTTTCAGTGAACTTAATTACCAGGATCAAAGTCGCCAACAACAAAACAAAAGGAAAAATATACCCGATGATTACCGCCTGAGCGCCCATTGATTTATTCATAAGAATTTCTACCGTATCCCCGATATTGTATGATTCACCGGACTTTCTGGGCACCTCAATCACTTTCTCTTTTGTGTCACCCAAACCGCAAACCCCTTTAGAATGACATGATGAACAGGCGCTTTGGGCGGCAATGGAAACATAATAGTTAATATCATCAACACTTATTATCTTTCCTTTATTGGACAAAAAATCTGCATCACAAATTTCCTTAGAATTTATTTCTGTCATTACAATTATGGGGTTGATAGTGAAACGGGAATTATTTTCCCATTCAAAAAGTGATGGCTTGTAATAGCAAAAATCTTAATGAATTCAGCCAATTCTAAAGGATTGACGGGCGCCTGATACCCCGGAAATGCACGGGCTAACATCTCTGTTTGAACAGCCCCTAGTGCAAGCGCATTCACCTTAATCTTCCGGTCCTTCAGTTCTTCGGCAAGGCATTCGGTTAAAACAGCCAGTGCGCCTTTACTTGCACTATAAAGTGATAATCCCGGAAACTTCGCGCTTCCCTGGAAACCTCCCATGCTACTGATGTTAATGATATGAGCATCAGGGCTAAAAACAGGAAGCAACATTTGAATGAGCCCGAAAACACTTTTTACATTTACTGCAAAAAGGCGATCAAAGTCCAAAGCTGTCAGTTCATCAATAGGTTTATTAATAAGTAATCCAGCATTATTGATTAAAACATCAACCGAATCAATGTACCTGGAAATATGATCAAATAACTCAGGTGAGAAAGATTCCTTCTCAAGATCGGCAGGAAGAATGTAAACGGTGGATCCAGATGAAAAGGCATCGCATTCCATTTTAAGTTTTTCAAGCAATTCGTTATTTCTCGAAACGGCAACAATATTATTACCGCTTTCTGCGGCAAATGCTTTAACAGTTTCATAGCCAATTCCTTTGCTCGCTCCGGTTACAATGATATTCATAATTAATTATTCCTATTATCCACAACTGGTTCAGCGTTTTACGCAATACCAATACTTTAAAAAAGCAAAAGTAGGCAGAATTATATTCATGTTCGGAAAGATCAGTTGTTAAAAAATACTTTCACCTTTGATTTTTACTAATTTTGTTGAATTGATATTTATGATGGGACGATTTAATTACGGTTTGATATTTGTAAACAATTAAAAAAAAGCAGATGAATTATTACTATGCTAAAAACTATTTTCCTTTCCTTTTTTCAGCGATCATTTTTACCGCTTTGTGTGGCTTTTCATCTCCTTCGGGCGAGGATGTGATCAATGATATTTCAGATGCAATTGGTAAAATGGATGCAAAAAAACTTTCCGAAAATTTCAGTTCAACCATTGATCTGGAGCTTAATGAAGTTAACGGAAGTTATAGCAAAGCCCAGGCTGAGATTATCCTTCGCGATTTTTTTAAAAACAATCCTGTGCTTTCATTTACTGTAAACCACAGGGGCGATTCGGACGACGGATCAAAATATTTTATCGGAACCTATAAAACCGGAGCGAAAAATTTCAGGGTTTACGGGCTTTTGAAAAAAGAATCGGATAAACTTGTTATCCGGCAGTTGCAGTTTGATTTGGAGTAAAAACATTTCTGAAGGACACATGACAATTGAGCAAATCATTGATCAGGCTATCAGGGAAGACATAGGCGATGGTGACCATACTTCACTGGCAACCATACATTCGCAATCGCAAAAGAAAGCCAACCTTGTAGTTAAAGAATCCGGTATATTGGCTGGTGTCAAAATTGCGGAAAAAGTATTTCATACCATTGACCCGTCTCTAATCTTCACACAATTTATTAATGATGGTGAGGAAATTTCAAAAGGTGATATTGTTTTTAAAGTTGAAGGACAGGCAATTTCAATCCTTTCGGCAGAGCGGCTTGCATTGAATTTTATGCAACGAATGAGCGGCATTGCTACATTTACCAGGCTGCTTGTTAACGAAATCAAAGGTACAAAAGCAAAACTGCTCGATACCCGTAAAACAACTCCCCTGCTCCGTGAGCTTGAAAAATATGCCGTTAAAACCGGTGGCGGAGAAAATCATCGAATGGGTTTGTACGACATGATCATGATAAAAGACAATCACATTGATTTTGCCGGCGGTATCGGCAAAGCGATTGATGCAACAAGAAAATACCTTGCGGAAAATAAAAAACAGTTGAAAATTGAGATTGAGGTCAGAAATTTTATTGAGTTAGCAGAGGTACTGGATCATGGCGGTATTGACAGGATTATGCTCGACAATTTTACACCTCACGATCTGAAACAGGCAATTGAAATCATCAATGGGAAATATGAAACTGAAGCCTCGGGCGGCATTAACCTGCAAACCATCCGCACCTTTGCCGAAACAGGGGTGGATTATATTTCGGTTGGTGCTCTGACCCATCAAATCAGAAGCCTCGACTTATCCCTGACAGCTATCCTATGAATTCCTTAAAAGAAAAATGGGATTTCTACTACCAAAGAATTTTGAATTTCAACATTCTCAGGTTTAAACCAATTTTATTGTTTCTCCAATTTACCAAAAAGATCACCATTCCCGGTTTTGACGGACTCCCGCTATTTGAAGTTGCACGGTTTTTCTTTCAGGGAATATTTAAAGGGTCATTAACGGTAAGAGCCTCATCAATAGCTTTCAGTTTTTTTCTGGCTCTTTTTCCAATGATTATTGTCTTTTTTACGCTGATACCCTTTATTCCCATCTATAATTTTCAGGATTTGGTACTGAATTTTATCAATAACGTCGTACCTGATCAGGCTCAGACTTTTATTCAGGCGACCCTGGTTGATATCATTCAGCGTCCGAGAGGAAAATTGTTGTCAATCACCTTTTTATTAGCCATCATTTTTGCTACCAATGGATTCCACAGTATTATCGAGGCATTCAACAATACCTATCACACCATCGAAACCCGCTCATGGATTAAACAAAAACTAATCTCAACTTTGTTGTTTTTCATTATCAGTTTTATTTTAATCATTTCCATCTTATTACTCACCACCAGTGCCCTTCTGATGGACTTTCTGGTTGAAAAGAAGCTACTTACCAGCCTCATTACTGTTTATCTTTTAATAGCAGGGAAATGGATCATCCTTATTGGGATGTTCTTTTTTACCATTTCGTTTATTTATTTTCTCGGTCCAGCCAAATCAAGTGAATTCAGATTTATCTCAGCAGGTTCCTCCTTAGCCACCGTTCTCACCATAATAGCAACGGTCGGGTTCAACTATTATGTCAGCAACTTTTCGAGTTATAACGCACTGTATGGTTCGATCGGCACTTTGCTCATTGTTTTGATTTGGATATATTTCAATGCTATCATCCTCCTCATCGGTTTTGAATTAAATGCAAGCATCCACAGCGCACGAAAAGAAAATCCTGATTTATAAACCTTTCCGCTTATTTTTTGTTAGTTTTCATAAGAAACAATTGGAAGGGAAATACACTCATTGAAGGGATTAAAAAAACAGTTACTGCAAAGGCGGATACTTAAATATGGTAATATGTTTAAACATCAATTTGATGAATTCAAAAATTTATTGTAGGTTTGTGCGGAAAATTGTTGATATTTTTTAATAAGGCATTCAATATTTAGACAACCATTTTGAGTTGTGTTCTGTCTTTTTTTATAATATATTCAGGTGCAGGCATTAATTCTATTTTAAAACGCGAATACAGATATAGTAATTAACCACATAAAAAGTTGAATTCTGTGAAAAAACTTATACCCTTTTTATCAAATGCATTGTTGGTCGGTTTTATATTTATTGGACTCGATTCAATAGCTCAGATTAATATTTTACCAGGACCAGGAGTAACCGCTATTGATATGGTTGAAAATATCGTGGGTGAAGGTATTATTTACGATAATGTTACCTTTACAGGAGCCAATGGATCAAGAGGAATTTTCAATAATGGACAGACTACCAACCTCGGCATTGCGAGCGGGATTTTTCTTACATCCGGTGCGGGTTATGTGATTCCGGGTCCGAACACATCAACCAGCGCGGGAGCTAGTAATGGTACTCCTGGAGATGCTACCCTGAATTCTATTACTACCTCCACCACCTATGACGCTGCTGTTCTTGAATTTGACTTCATTCCCGAATCAGATACCCTGCGGTTTAAATATGTTTTTGGATCGGAAGAATACAATGAGTGGGTAGGCTCAAGTTTTAACGATGTCTTTGGTTATTTTGTATCCGGACCAAACCCCATGGGAGGACAATACTCCAATAAAAATATCGCCGTCGTTCCAGGCACCACTACCAGCGTAAAAATTAACAGTATAAACAACGGATATTCTCCCGGAGGGGTCGTTCCTACAGGACCTTGTATGAATTGCCAGTATTACGATGATAACACCGGTGGGTTAACTTTGGAATACGATGGCTTTACTGTTGTATTAGTTGCATGGCTGATCGTTGTTCCCTGCGAGGAATATCACATAAAAATCGGTGTAGCCGATGCAAGTGATGCTATTTACGATTCAGGTGTTTTTATTGAAGAAAACAGTTTTGAAAGTCCGAAAATCGAAGTACAAACAAATCCTTATCCACAGGGAGTTTCTGAAAACATGATCGAAGGTTGTGTGGAAGCTGACATAATTTTCATACTACCCAACCCGGACTATGCACCCATCACAGTTTGTTTCGAAATAGAAGGAACCGCTACCAATGGAATAGATTATGAATGGATAGATAATTGTGTAACCTTTGAAGAAGGTGAAGATTCAGCTTTTATTCATGTTGTTCCCATAAAAGACGGGGAATTCGAAGGTGAAGAAATTATTCGGCTGATTGTAGAAAATACCCTGGGCTGTATCATCCGGTACGACACGGTGGAATTTACAATTATTGATTATGTGGATATGATTACGGAGATGAGTTCGAATACAATGATTTGTGAGGGACAGCCTGTGGAATTATGGGTGAATACCTGGAATGGGATTCCACCTTATTCCTACGATTGGCAAGGATTTTCAATAGACAATGATACAATAACCGTTTACCCGGATACCACTACCTGGTTTCTGGTAAATGTAATGGACTTGTGCCTTGATACAATTTCGGACTCCGTGAAGATTACAGTATTCCAGACACCAGATGTTGACATAGGGGCTGATTCAGCGGTCATCTGCGAAGGTGATACGCTTATCCTTAATGCCGGGAGCGGTTTCCTGTCTTACTTATGGCAAAATGGGTCCAATGATTCCACATTTATCGTAACGGAGGAAGGGTTCTATTTTGTTATCGTTGCCGGTCCCGGTGCCTGTACAAACTCCGACTCCATCTACGTTACTCTGTCCGTACTGGAAATTGATATTGGAGCAGATACTAACATTTGTATAGGTGAAAGTGTCACTTTTAATGCAGGCGAAGGCTACACATCCTATTTATGGCAGGACGGTTCCAATGAACCCACTTTTGAGGCAAACCAGACAGGTACCTATTGGGTAAAAGTGACAAATGACGGTTGCACGGATTACGACTCCGTTTATCTTTTTGTTGACGACCCTGCTATAGCTATGAATTTAGGGAATGACACTATCATCTGTCAGGGAGATCAAATTGTATTAAAACCGGCATTAGGGATATTTAACTCTTACCTGTGGTCAACAGGTGATACAACCATGAGCATTACCGTTTCGCTACCCGGAATCTATACTTTATCTGTTGAAAGCGGATGCGGTACAGCCACCGACCAAATTTCAGTAGGGAATTGGCCCTACCCCAATCCCAACCTTGGAAATGATTTGACACTGTGCTACGGAGAATCTGTACTGCTTGAACCAACATTCGGCTTTAGTTCTTATACCTGGCAGGATAATTCAACCTTGCCATTTTACACCGTCTCACAAAGTGGTGAGTATTGGGTTGATGTTACTGATATACATGGGTGCGATGGATCGGATACGGTATTTGTAAGTGTTGCCAGCATCGTTGATCTGGGTCCTGATTCTGTTAACCTTTGTACCGGCGAATCCATCACACTTAATGCGGGATTTGGATTTGATTATTACATCTGGAGTACAGGTGAATTTGGCGTCAAAACAATAGATATAACTTCAGGAGGCATGTACAGCGTGAGTGTGAATTACTACTTCGGTTGCCCATCGGAAGATTCGGTTTTTGTCAATGAATATCCGGTTCCCGCCGCAAGCATTTCGGGTGAAAATATGATTTGCACCGGTGATACTTTATCTCTTCATGCACCTGTAGGTGACTTTGAATATACCTGGTACCTGAACGACAATCCATTTTCAAATCAAACCTCCGTCATTGTTTCGCAGGGGGGTAACTATAAGGTTGTAATGGAAAATCTCTGCGGACAGGACATTGCAGAACAATCTGTTCAGGAAAACCCGTTACCCGAAGCATACCTGGGAGAAGATATTACCCTCTTCCCCGGCGAAAACATCACCCTTGAGGTTGATCCCGGATATGAATCGTATGTCTGGAACGGAAATCCATCTTCGTCCAATACGATGACGATTTCGTGGGAAAACATTTCGGGCGACACTACCATTACTGTTCAGGTGATAGATGGTTTCAATTGTAAAAACTCGGATGCAATTGTAATTGAAGCGTTTGATGTCAAAATTCCGAACGTCATCACACCCAACGGTGATGGAATGAACGACAGGTTTGAACCCAATGACGGCTGGAGCGGCATCAATCAGCATGATATGATCGTCTTTAACCGATGGGGTGAAAAAGTCTGGGAATCGAGTGACTTTACTTCCGGCTGGGATGGCAAACAAAACGGAAAATACGTTGCCGAAGGTTCTTATTTTTGGGTGCTTGAAGTTTTTTACGGAACTGATAATGTTAAAAAGGTTTACAAAGGCAGCCTGACAGTTTTAGGTACAGAAAAATAACAAATAATATAATTCTCCAATCTATGAATATAAAAAAACTTGCTGTTTTTTTCGTATTGCTGATGTCTTTCACTCAGATCTTTGCTGAAGACTATTATTGGGTCGGTGGTCGGGGCGACTGGTCCGATCTGAATAGCTGGCGAACGATCAACGGTTCCATACCGAATGAAGTTCCGGATGTTGAAGACAATGTTATCTTTAATCAAAATTCCTTTTTGCAGGATTATGATACCGTTTTCATTTATACAGGCAATCCTTCCTGTAAAAATTTAACCTTTATCAACATACAGGATACGGTTGTCATTGTTGGTGGAAACCCTAACAGCACACTTACCGTTTATGGCTCTTTTACTTTACATGGCAAGGTGATATGGGATTATATGGGCAAAACATTTTTCCAGTCGGATCTGCAGGGGAATACTATTACCTGCGCCGGAAGGAGATTTCCCGGCGATATCTGGTTTGAAGGTTCCGGAGAATGGATTTTACAGGATACACTCTTTGTTTATGATTCCACTGACTGGAAAGCTATCATTTATGGCGGGACAGATCCATTGGCTCAGGATCCCTTTATTGTTCACAGAAATGGGACTTTTAATGCCAATGGGCAAACCATCATCACCCGCGGCTTTCAAACGATTGGAAACAGTCCGCGTTCATGTCTCATCCCAAACAGCGATGTACTGATGGTTGGCAACTGGATTTTAGGGGCTGAAAACCTGAATTTTGTTGCCAATGACTCCTACATTTTAATAGGTGGAAATATGAATAACTCCACCGGAGACCTCATCAGCTATCACGACATTGACTTTTTGCCGGTTGACGGATCAATTAAAAATACAGATATTAAAACTTTTATGCGGAAAGTTCACTTCCTTGGAGGGGGCAGCCTGGATGGAAAGAAAACCCCCGGCACCGAAGGTAGTTTCATCATTGACACCCTGCTTATGGAAGGAGCCTTCACCATGGCTGGACCTGTACCTAATGAAATTGGAGGGGTGTTTAACAACATTCATTATACCCAGATAAACCTGACCATGGGTTATATTGAAACCAATAAATCAGAATACCACAGGATTGATTTCAATTGCGGTATTCCCAGTTACCTGAAAGGATATGAAAACGAAATTGACTCTATTCACTTTTTTACACCGGAAGGCGCCCTTGCGGGGGATAATATTGTAAATAACTTATTGCTTTTCAATGCGGTGGGAGTTCTTAGTTCCTGGGTTGGAAAAGACTCGTATGTGGAACATGCTGTATTTATGGACGATGGGCACATGCTCGGTAACAACAGCGTTAATCTGCTTACTTTGAATTCAGGTATTTGGATGCAGTTGGGTTGCGACTCACTATCACAACCAGGTAGTTATTATACCAATAATATTATACAGACTATTCATCAAATCGAAACCGGAAGCGACTGTCTCCAGGGTCTGACAATGATCACTACAAATTCCAAAGAAACACAAGCCATCATTAATTACACCGGCTCTCCAGTCGCTGTGGAATTCCTGATGGTCAGAGACATTAACAATATCGGGAATACAGTAAATATTTCAAAAGGAATTGATTTGGGTAACAATATAGGCTTCACCTTCACCAATCCCCACCTTGGACGAACACTTTACTGGGTCGGAGGCGATGGCGTCTGGGACGATATTACGCATTGGTCGCTCACATCAGGAGGATATCCGGGCGATCAGTGTCCTCCAACGATTTACGATGATATTTTCTTCGATAATCTGTCAGGTTTTGATGACATCGGGATGGAGGTTAATGTAAATGTAAAACATGCCATGTTTAACGATATGACATGGACAGATTTAACCAATCAACCCACTTTTTCAGGTTCAACATTTTTGCATATTTGGGGATCGGTGAAACTTGATCCTTCAATGTCATATCTCTTCTTCGGTGATGTTTATTTTGAATCGGAAGATGATGATGAATACGAAAGCATTGATCTGACTTACCGGCTCGAGACCGATCCGGGTGTTTATGAAATTTACCAGTGGTTGTTTGGCAAGGTTTATTTCTATGGCCGGGGAGGTAAATGGCGTTTCGACAGCAAATATGTTGATTATTATGATACCACCATTTTAAAGATGGGAAAGATATTGCTGGAAAATGATACCATGATCTGCTTTAATTTTAACTCGGATGATACGTTGCGCAAAGGAATTTATTTTCTTGGGAACACACTGTGCGAAGTTCATGCCTACCAGCAGGATGCCTGGCTACTAAATGCTTATGGAGCAGCCTATGCTGAAGACCCAATGGTTGACTACGACACCTCTTTCGTTTTTAATTTTGGTAATTCTATAATCAGGTCTTATGGTGATATTAGCCCGCCTATGGGGGCTCCTCCCGGATTCGGGAATATCAGAACTTATGCCGGGGAGGTAAAATATCATAATATCGAATTCAGCGATTCAATAACTTCAGGTATTCGTTCAATCCTTATTAGTGAAAGCAAATGTGAATATAATCTTGTTGATTATTACATCCAGTTTGGTGATGGAGTTGGAAATGGTGTTATTGATACATTAACGTATAAAAAATGGTCAACCGCAGGTGCTGACGGTTGTAAATTAAGAAATAATTATCATGTCAATTTTGTTAATGGCTGAGAGTTTTGGTGATACCCTCATCGGCAATCATGAAATTGACACTGCATTTTTCTACGATGACGGGGCGTTTTTTGGTTATCACCAGGTGGGTTATTTGCAGGCAAGTAAATTTATGCACATGATACTTGGGAATAGAATTGACACTGCGGTTTTACTTGGTAATGGCGCTTTTTCGGGTAGCAACGAATATATTCAATTGGTTCTTTCACCCAATAAACGGTATCTGTTCCAGCACGATATGCCGGATCCTTCACAATTGGATACTACAAAAATTTACAACGACCTGATCATGACCGGTTATTGCGATGAACCTATCAGGATACAATCCGATTCCATTGGCACACAAGCTTATATCCTTTACAAAAAACAACAACCTACCAATACTGATTTTACGGCGCAGTACGCTTCGATGCGTGATATTACAATGGTTCCTTTCAACAACAACCAATATATCGCCGAAAGTTCTGTGAATCTGGGGAACAATACCAACTGGACTTTTACAGAAACCGCTGATGATGTTTATTACTGGGTTGGCGGTGAAGGGCAATGGGGCGACTGGACGCATTGGTCATTTACAAGTGGAGGACCGCCTATTGATGCCAAGTGCACTCCCAAAGAAATTAACACCGTTATCTTTGATGATAATTCATTTTTAACTCCAACAGATGTTGTTGAAATTGATGTGCTGAATGCCTATTGTAAAAATATGTATTGGAAACATTCAGCCGATTTTACTCCGACATTTATTGGTGCCGATACTACCGTTCTTTATATTTATGGCTCGGTCGAGTTCAGTGAGACTATGGATTACCAGTATGCCGGACTGATCTATTTCGATCAGTTTGAGGAACTGGATTTTGTAGCCGACACCATTACTTCACGTGGAAAAATCATCCTGAACGATATACGTTTCCAGGGAATTGACGATGTGGTTCTCTTAGGGGATGACTTAACTTTATTGGTTGATCCGGGAAACACAATATTTAAAAGTGTATATCTTGAACATGGGAATTTTACACTTAATGGCAAACACCTTAACACCGGCGGGCTATTTTCAGTATTCAAAAATCCACGGACTTTGAATATAGAGAATTCCAAAGCAACCGTTCGATATGATTTTGACCGTGCCTGGTGGATAGACGGGGATAATTTGCAGCTTTTTGCTGACCAATCCACTATTTACAACAAATCATTCATGGGAACAATTTTTACTGAACATGGCAATAATTTGAAATACTATAATATTGAACTGAACGGGCCGGTTGATAGCCTTGCCAACAAATTCAATGTTACGGAATACAACCTTGTAAGCATAAATATGGAATCAGGACTGGTTACAGGAAATTTCATTGCCGATACAGTATTCCTGCGTGGAAGGAATTCAGGAATGTTCAATAAGTCAACCACCAATGTAGTTTATATTGACAGCATTTATGGCTCCATCAACCAACGGCACAACATCAACCGTTGCTTCGTAAATAAAATAGGGATCATACGCGGAAACAATAATATGAAATACTGCATCTTCAATGATGACGGTATTTTTATGGGACAGAATAATTTTGATACGCTTGTTCTCTATCCGGGTTCAGGTAATGAACAAGGGATGGGAAACTGGTTTTACTTTCAGGCTGATTCAACCCAAACCATCCACGATTCGCTGTATGTGAGAGGAAACCAGTGCAGCAACATCAACCTCACTTCCATGAGCGCTCCCAAATTAGCCTTTTTGAAAAAAGACAACGGGTATGACGTGGCTTCCGATTACCTGAACATATACAGCGTAGGCGCCACAAGTGCTAATCTTGATTTTTATGCAGGTATCAATAGTACACCCCTGCCAAACCCGGACAACCCTCCTCCGGGATGGATATTTGATAATGCCCAGGGTTATATTTACGGTTTCAACGGAACGACGGAGCGTTTCTGCCTCGGCACGGAGTATGAGATTGATGCAGCCAACTTCAATGGAGATGCAAATACCCTTTATTTCTGGGAAAATTCTCCGTACCCGGGTGATCAGACTTACACAGTTACTGAACCAGGCACTTACCATGTGAAAATTCAGTATTTCGATGGCTGTACTGTGGATGATTACATTGTTGTTGAAGGCAATTATCCTCCTTTGGCCACCATTGATCCCGGACCATTTTGTGAAGGTGATTTGATTAACGTGACAGTATCACCCAACAACAATAACTATAAATATAGCTGGTTCAACGGTGCAACAAGTTCACAGATCATTGCAGAATTGGATCACAATGGAGGTGTTTCTGTGTTGGTGATTGATACGACCAATAATTGTGAGACCAACCCAAACCAGACAATAGTGGTGAAACCGGCGCCGAAACCTGAACAGTTTTTAGGAGACGACATTACGCTTGTTTATGGAGAATCCATCACTCTTGACGCCGGAATAGGTGACACCTACACATGGACATCCAATCCGGAGGTTCCGATTGAGAATCCTAATGCCCGGACAATTACCATTCAGGGATATACAAACCCTAATCCGGTCGAATACCAGGTAAGTGTTGAATTGGATGGATGCCCTGCCGATGGTTATAAAGTGGTGGGTATGTATGCACCAAGCAAATGGGGCGTTCCTACTGCATTCTCTCCCAATGGAGATGATGACAATCCTGTACTGTATGTTTATGGCAGTGGATTCAAGGAATTGAATTTCATGATCTTCGACAGGTACGGAAAACTGATGTTTCAAACCACCAAACCCGACCATAGTGAAGGCTGGGATGGAACTGTTAACGGAGCTCCGCAGCCGATGGAGGTATATACTTATTATCTGAAAATTATATTTGAAGATGGTGGCGTAGTTGAAGATAAAGGAAATATCACTTTGCTGAGATAATTGATGAAGATGTCTGTCACGAAAACACTTCTGGTCATTTTTATTGTTTTTGGATGGTTGATTTCTGAAGCTCAGGATATCCATTATTCCCAGATGTACGCAACACCGCTTTATGTGAATCCGGCTTTTACCGGCAATCATGAATGTGATTTCAGGGTTGCAGCCAATTACCGGCAGCAAGCGTCAAGTTTTACCATACCTTTCACAACTTATACAGCATGGGGCGACACCCGGCTCTATCCGGGCTTTTTGAGAAGACATGGATGGTTTGGATTGGGAGCACATTTGTATTACGACAATGCGGGGAATGGTGATTTGCAAAAAGTACAGGGTATGCTATTCACCGCTTATAGCCAGGGATTCAATTCAGATAATTCACTCTATGGAAGCCTGGGTGTAGGTGTTGGCGTAACCAACCGTAGTGTTGATAAAAACGCCTTAATTTATGGTGATCAGTGGGATCCCGTAGCACTGGATTTTATTTTGGGTTCAACGGATGTAACGAAAATTCAGTATTCATCTATCTTTTATTATGATTTCAACCTTGGGTTATCTCTCCATCAGCTTGTAAATGAAAATTGGATGTATGAAGTAGGCGGTAGTGTTAGCCATATTAACAGACCAAGTGAATCCTTCTATCCTGAATATCTCACGCTTGATGATGGCTCAACGATTCAAAATACCAACAGGCTCGAAAGGAAATACATAGGACATGTAACTGTTCAGCGCATCCTTAACGAAGGGCTAATGATCAAACCCGAAGCTTATTATATTGCCCACGAAGGTGTCCAGGAAGTACTTGTCGGTGCCAACCTGGTGGCTGATGTTGTGGAATTAAAACTTTACGGCGGCTTGTGGTACCGTGTGGGCAGAGACATTATCCCAACGCTGGGAATTGAATACAATAAGTTATCCATCCTTTTCTCTTATGATATCAATGTTTCGAAGCAATATGTGGCAAGCAACTACAAGGGAGGTTTTGAATTTTCCCTGATAAAAAAATTCTGTGCCCGCCGTTCAACAAAAAGAGAACCCTGTAAATTCTTAGAGTTTTAGATTTCGAATTCAAAAATAATGAGACAATTTTTCGTTCCTATAATCATTTTTCTGGTCATTTCATTGCAGGGTTTTAGTCAATGGAGCTGGAGATATCCCCTGCCCCAGGGAAATAATCTGAATGAACTATTTTTAAAGAACGAATCCGATCTGGGATTTGCCATAGGCAAACACGGAGTTATTCTTAAAACAGAAAACAAGGGAATTTCCTGGTCACTCATGGATTCAATTACCACCAGCGAATTATATTCAGGCTGTTTTACCGGTGACCGCGGATTCATCGTCGGCGATAATGGGGTGATACTGAAAACCACCGACAACAATATTTGGAACACGGTTATATCCGGCACACACTACCGGCTGAACTCGGTAATATTCACCGATGAAACCAACGGGTATATCGGTGGTTATAAAGGACTGATCCTGAAAACAACAGATGCCGGAGAATCCTGGCAGACTTTGAATTCCGGAACATTGTACTCCATCTATGCCGGTTATTTTTTCACTCCCGACAATGGAATATTCGTAGGTGATAGCGGGGTTATCCTCAAAACAAATGATGCCGGCTCTTCATGGTACAAACCTGCCTCCGGAACTCTATTACAATTGTTGGATGTTTACTTTCCTTCGGCGACTATCGGTTACATCACCGGCAAAAAAGGGATAATCCTGAAAACAACAGATGCAGGAGAAACATGGAACAATATCTCCTTCCAACCCATGCAGGATGAACTTTATTCCGTGCAATTTTATAACGACACATTGGGATATGCCGCCGGGGCTTATGGAAGTATAATTCGCACAATTAACGGAGGTGCTACCTGGGGATTCTTTCCATCAGGAACCGATTTGGCTATCAGGTCTATCAATCAATTTTATCAAAACGATACCCTGTGCGACTCATTAATAATATGTGGAGATTACGGATTGATAAAACGAACCGATTCCTGCGGATACTGGTCAAACATTACAGGTGCAAGAAGTTATACTTTTAATTCCGTAGTATTTACCTCAGATTTGCAGGGAATTGCTGTCGGAGGTGATCCATTTGCCGATAAATCCTTTATGCTCAGAACCGAAGGACCAGGTTCCGAATGGCAACCGGTTACCATTGATACCATTACGCATTATTTGACCGACATTAGTTTCCTTGCTGGTTCAACAGGGTATATCTCAGGAAGGAAAGGAAGCATTTATAAAACCACCAACAGTGGGATAAGCTGGGTTCCGTTAAAAACAAATATCAGCCAGAATTTATACTCAATTTCATTTATTGAGCCGAACATGGGTTTTGCATGTGGGCAGTCAGGAACCATTATTAAAACAACTTCCGGCGATACAACCTGGTCCGTTTTGAACTCAGGAACCACAAAAAATCTGTACTCGTTGTTTTTCTTTAATGCTGCTATGGGTGGTTATGCCGTGGGTGATGAAGGGAAGATCGTGCGGATCAAAAATGGAGGAAGCCAGATTACGAATGTTCCATCCGGTACCAATGTTCCCCTGTATGATATCTATTTCCCGACCGACAGTGTCGGATTCATTGTCGGCTATGCCGGTAAAATCATGAAAATAAAAAGGGGAATTGCCTCTGATAGTTTATTTAACATACCCTCAGGAATACTTACTCCTTTGAATAAAGTCTTTTTTCCGAACCCTGACACCGGCTATATCGCCGGCGAAGGAGGAGTGATCCTCAAATCAACTGATGGCGGAGAATCGTGGTTTCCGCAATATTCTGGAACGTCCAATAGTTTGAGAGGCATCTGCTTTATAAATAATAATGAAGGATTTGCAGTTGGCGCAGGTGTAACGGTATTAAAAACCTCAAATGGCGGTGGGGGTGTTATCCTCCCAGGTATTCCTGAAACAGAATTCACAGACATTCCCATTTTGCTTTATCCTAATCCGGGATCCAATTATACCTGGATCGAGTATCAGCTTCCTGAACGAAGCAAGGTTCAAATCAGTATATTCGACCTCTCAGGCAGAAACGTAAGGGATTTTATCAAAACGCAAGCTGACACCGGAATCCATCAACTGATGCTGGATATTTCGGGGATTGAAACGGGCATCTACCTTGTGGTTTTGCAAACCCGGAACAGAAGTTATGCTAAAAAGCTGATAGTCTTTTAGTCAAAAGGATTCCTGAAAATTCAAAAAACATTCCAACGAAAAAAAAAAAAAAAAAAAAAAAAAAAAAAAAAAAAAAAAAAAAAAAAAAAAAAAAAAATCAAAAGGATTCCTGAAAATTCCAAAAAACATTCCAAGCGAAAATGACTAATATTGCAAACAGTTAAGATTTGCAATAGCATATTCATGAAGTTCGACAATAAAGAATTTTTCAAGCTTTCTTTTCTTTATACTGCTGTCGCAGCCGTTCCTCCATTGCTCAACATTTTTATTCGTCCGCTTATTGAAGGTGAAGGGAAATTAGCGCCGGCCGACTTTTCTCAGATCGAAATCAGTGAAACCATTATTTCCCTTGTGTTTATCATTGCAACTTTTGCGATGACCAATTCTATTTCCAGGTTTTATTACGATTATGCCCATCACAAACCCGGCTACAATAAATTGGTTTCAAGTGTTTTCAATTCCATACTTGCCCGTGGAGCCGTTTTGCTGATAATTGCATTTATCTTCAGAAATTATATCGGCAAAGTTTTTACACAGCCTGAGCTTCAGGACTTCTCTTCATACGGCATGGCCACTGTCATTGTGGGAATCAACCGGGCCATTAACACCACTGCCTTTGCCTTATACCGGAATGAAAAGAAAGTCAGGTTTTACCTGGCAATCAGCTTGCTTTTAGGCTTGTTCCGCTCAGGTTTTCAGGTGATCGGGGTTTTTTATTTCGACATGAGTTTTATTGGTTATGTGTATGGAACCTGCGCAGGAACTACGCTCATATCCATTGTCATACTTTTCTTTATTTATCGTAAAACCGGATTTCATTACGACCGGCAAATACTTAAAGTAAACAACCAATATGCTTTACCACTTTTTGAATATGCTTTCATTGCCTGGGGTATCGCTTTTGCCGACCGTTATTTTTTGGAAAGCTCTCCAACACTGCTCGGGATTTACAGCCAGGCACTGATCATCGGGCGCGGTATGGAACTTATTTTACAGGGGCTTCAGGGCGCATCCCAGCCTGAAATGTTCAGGCTGATGAAAGATGGTATTGACAAAAACATCGAAGAGATCAGGAGGTTATCGCATATCCTCATGGCGCAGAGTCAGCTCATCATCGCTATAACTATTTTACCTGCCATGCTGTACTGTTCTATTTTCAAAACTGACCTGAAACTAGCAGCCGGATTGATCGCGATAACACTGATTCGTTACACCCAGAGGACACAATATATTATTTTTTCATTTCCTGTTTATTACGAAAAGAAAACAAAAGTCTTTCTGTATCAAAACCTGGTTGTACTTGCTGTCAATTTATTGTTGCTCTATTTTCTTGTTCCTGTTTGGGGGGTCTATGGTGCCATCACCGCCATACTTGTATCGCAATCGTTACAGGTCATCGGAATCTATATTTACCAGAAATCAATTGTGGATATTCCCTGGAATCTGAACAAATTACTTGTATTTCCTTTTGGTATCATGGCTTTGACAGTTGTTCTTGAAATAATTAAAATCCGGTTTGATATCGAGCCCTTTCTCATTGGCTCCCTCGTTGTTTTTTCCATATTGCTGAGTCTTGTTATTCTGTATAAAAATGAAATCCGTAAAATCAGTGCCCGGCTATGGAAATAATTATTATCAATAGGCCAATTGACAATAGTGAGGAGGATGATATCTTTCGCAAAATATCTTCAAAAGAGTCTGAAATCATTTTATTTTCTAATGTTTCTCTTCCTGAAAAGCTTACTGGTTTTTCGAAAGGAGCAATTGAGCTTTCGTCCGATGAAAAAAGAGAGATCAATTACCAGTTATTCGATCAGATACTCAAATTTGGAGAAATCAAAATTGACGAAACGGCAATTGCTGACTTGCTGATGGTCGAGAAAGCCAGCATCTGGCACTACCATAAATTCAGGACTTACTTTCATATCCGAAACCTGACCTATGAAATCCGGCTGATTGAAAATTTAACAAAAGAATACCAGCAAATTACTTATTACGGTGAATCCGATAGTCTGAAACATTATCCTTTCTCTTTTCCCGGATTAACAATCCATGCAATGGGAAATAAGAAATTGAAAACAAATTATCGGACGTTGTTTTTGTATTCCCTTTTCTTCGTTACAAGGACTTTAATAGCTTATTTAAAGATCAAAAACCTTAAAAGAGTAAAGCACATTGTTATTGATCATTCCATTAAACAAACATGTTTAAATCTAAAGACATTAAAACCTGAACCGGGAAATTACAACCTTG
This sequence comes from uncultured Bacteroidales bacterium, assembly GCA_963840975.1. Taxonomy (GTDB): domain Bacteria; phylum Bacteroidota; class Bacteroidia; order Bacteroidales; family JAADJA01; genus JAADJA01. The sequence continues at coordinate 134,626 of CAWJBC010000010.1, forward strand.
CTTATTTATTCGAAAAGCTTGATGACGATTTTATTATTCTCGAAGATGTTGACATCCCTAAATTTCACAAAGGGTCTGAATTCAGAATCCATTCTGACAGTTTCAGGTCTGGCAGGAATAAATTTTTTGGAGAATTTATCCTTTTTGGAGGCCTGAAATCATCCGGGGTAAGAAAGCAAGTTAAGTTCTTTTCCTCCGCACTTTATCAGCAATACGATATAATTGAATCGCGGTTGACCAACCCGTTCGATTTAATTATTCTTAATCATCTCCGTTCACTGCATTCCTCCAGCAAATTGTTTTTATTTAAGTATTTTGCCTATAAAAAATTCTTCAGCAAGCATCAATTCAGCACTATCAGCACCATTGATGAAAATAGTCCGAGAATTAAATCTATTCTTGACGCTGCAAAATCAAATGCAATAAAAACCATTGGCATCCAGCATGGAACCATTCATGACCTTCACCCTGCATACATGTTCACTCACCAGGATCGGGAGAGGAAAACAGTTCCCGACTTTACCCTGGTTTGGGGTGAGCGATGGAAAGAACTTTTGGCAACCAAAGGCAACTACAATCCTGACTCGCTGATCATTACCGGACAAATACGGACGGATATAATTCCTGTTTTGAAAAATAGAAAAATCAATGATGTAATAAGTATTCCTGAAAACACCAGGGTTATTTTATTTGCTTCACAACCCCAGCAAGATCCAGCCTTACGAGAAAAATCAGCACTCGATGTTTTTGGTGCGATGAAGTCAGTTCCGGATGCTCACTTAATCGTTAAACTGCATCCTGCAGAGAAAAATGATGTAAATTACTATGTTGAACTTGCTAAAAAAGCAGGATGCACCAATTATCAGATTATCCGTGAGATCGATCTCTACCTGATGCTCTCACTTAGCGACATCGTAATCACATGCTTCTCCACTGTGGGCGCTGAAACCGTTTACTTTGACAAACCTTTGATCATACTCGATCATTTAAAACAGGATATCCAGGGATATCTTAAGGAAGGAATTGCATTCCAGGCCACCAACCGCGAAGAATTAAAAAATTATATTGAAAAATTACTCAGCAGGTCAATTGGTTGTTCAGGAAGAGAATTATCAGAGTTATATCCGCAATTTTGCTTTTAAGATAGATGGTCAGGTAGCCGAAAGAATATTAAAATTCATTAAGAATCTTTAAACTTTTCAAGGTAATTATTGATCACGGTTTCCAATACTCCTGATTCACTGAGTATCTTTTCGACGAATTCTCTGAATACACCTTCTCCCCCGCTTTTCTTAAGATTCCATTTTGCAAAGCTTTTCACATATTCAGGTGCATTTGCCGGAGTTGCGCTGATACAAACTTTCCGAAGCAAAGGAACATCATTGATATCATCCCCAATATAAGCAACCTCTTCCGCCATTTCCAGGCCTAATTTATTGCAAAGTTTTCGGGCAACTTTCAATTTATCCTTAACTCCCATATAGAGGTAGTCAATTTTCAGTTTCTCAGCCCTCCGTTTCACGATTTCCGTGTCCTCTCCGGTTATAATGCCAACCGGAACTCCTAATTTTTTCAAAAATAAAACTCCGGCACTATCCGAGGTGTTAAATTTTTTCCATTCATTATCATGGTTATCGTAATACATTCCACCATCCGTCCAAACCCCGTCTATGTCAGTAAGTACAAGTTTAATTTTCATCATTCAATCATGTTTTTGTAAATAATTTCATCTTTTGGAATAGTTACTTTTGCTATTTTCCCAATCACATTGATTCGTTCAGCCCATTTAAACCCATCACCGGGACTAAGCATATGTATATCCTGCTGTGTGATAATTTCGCCTTGCTTTATTTCACGCAATGAAGCAATGGATCGCTCAAGCTTCACCTTTGTTTCTTTTATGCTGTCGCTCACAAAAATTTCCTTTGAACCCATTGCCATTTCAACATTGCGGATATCTCTCACCATTCTGTAAATTCCATCCGGGCCCAATGATCCTTCATGATCCGTGCCTTTCATTTTACGGTCGAGGGTAATGTGCTTTTCAATGATTTCCGAGCCCAGAACCACGGCCGCCACAGGAATCACAATCCCGATAGAATGATCCGAATAGCCGATAGTATATTCCGGATAATTTTCTTTTAAATACTGGATTGTATTGAGGTTGATGTTCTTATACTCCGATGGATATTGTGATAAACAATGCAGAATCGAGACATGGTTATGATATTTGGTGATCACGGCGAGGGCATTGTCAATTTCCGGCTTCCCTCCCATCCCTGTCGAAAGGATCATAGGTACTTTTGTTTCAGCCAGTGCTTCCAGCAAAGGCAAATTGGTGAGGTCGCGCGAGGCAACCTTCAAACGGTCAGGCGTAAAATATCTGAACATCGAAAGGCATCCTCTTGCGCAAAGGGTTTCCACAAAGTCAAGCCCTTTGTCCTTGGCATAGCGATAAAGCTCGAAATGCTGCTCATCATTCAGCTCCAGGAATGCACGGTGTTCGCCATACGTTTTACCAAACGAATGAGGAACGTCATAAGGTTTCAGCATGGCGCTTGCAGACAATTCTTCCTTCAGGTCACGTTTGGTAAATTTAACCGCATCTATCGGTTTTAGCTTCTCACCGAATAATTTATCAATGACAGGTTCGGAAACAACGTCAATCAGCTTCCTGGCAATTGACATATCACCATTATGATTTTGTCCGATTTCTCCAACAATATAGGTCGATTTCATACTTTCCTGTTCATTTCAATTTGCTTGTTCATCCTGCTAAGATAGTCAGGATTCTTGTCGATCCATTGTACAATATGTTCGGGAACCAATGGAATATTTTCTTGTTTCAAATGATAATAGATTTCCTTCATCATTATAAAATCAGCTTCTGTATCCACCGTAAGCCTGATATCATCTCTGAAAAACAAAAAATCCGGAGCATTGACCAATTTTACACTGAATTTTTCAGGATGCTGATAAACATAATTGGTAACATGTTCCCGGTAAAATGATTCCGCAATCTCTTCATTTGCTCTCTTCAACGCCGACAGCGCCACAACCTCTCCCCAAAAACCTGAATGGGTCAATATGGAAGGGATCTCACCTGTAACTTTATACCCAACGTAATCCAAATGACCAGTATCGACGTAGTCAGCCAAAGCAACGGTCCCCTGAATGTCGAACAATGGATTATCAGCACAAACCCTGACAACATAATCCAGGTTAAATTTTTCGGCAGCCTTGATAAACCTTTTGAGGACGTCATTTTCCGAACCCCTGAATAAATTAACTTTCTTTCGTCTGGCAATGGTTTCAATTTCATCGTCCAGAACGCTTTCTGTTGTGGCAACAATTATGGGCATTGAGTTGTTCAGTTCAGAAATAAAACGATCTATGATCAATTCAAACATGGAATGTTCTTCATAGAAAGGAAGGATCATTTTCCTGGCCAGCCTTGTTGATCCGGTTCTGACTTGTATGATAATTCCAATATTTCCCAACGATTTCTGATTTAGAGATTCAAAGCAAAAGTAATAATATTAAAACGAAGGATTAACCAACCCCTTTTCAAATTTCGAACTAAAGATTTTTAAAATTTTCATTTGAATTCTCGATTTATCCATATATTTACACATTCATTAGATTAGAGCAAGATCATATAAAGTCTAAAAATACAAAAGATGAAAAAAATTACATCCGCCTTGTTGCTTTGCATGGCAATCCAGTTTTCATTTTCACAAGCAATTAACTTAAATTTAAAAGTCTTCATCGAAGGTCCGTATTATAATGGACAGATGACCCCATTTCTAAATGTACTTGGATATTTACCGGTTAACCAGCCATACAATATTGATCCATGGAACTACAATGGAACAGAATCCGTAGGTTCAGTTCCAAATGCAAACATTGTGGATTGGGTTTTAGTGGATGTATTAAAACCTCACTCCAATGGCAATCAAATCAGGTTTGAGGTAATGGGGCGAAAAGCGGGGTTTCTCTTTAAAGATGGCTATATAAAAGACATTGATGGTACAAGCAACCTGACTGTAGAAACAAAAATGACATCTGGTTTTTATATTCGGATTCATCACCGGAATCACCTTTCGGTCATTTCAGCAGTTCCCCTTATAGAATCAGCCGGAGTTTTCTCCTACGACTTTACCCTCTCTGCCGATCAGGCTCTGGGTGGTTTCTTAAGGCAAAAACAGCTTTCAACTTTAATCTGGGGGATGATTGCTGCCGATGCCAATGCCAGCGGTCAGATTGACAACCGTGATAAAAATGAAGTCTGGCTCCTGCAGCAAGGTCTTACCGGATATTTTGTTGGTGATTTTAATCTGGACACCCAGGTTGATGCCGACGATAAAGTAGTTAAATGGGAACCAAATGCAGGAAAAAGCAGTTATCCGGTTAAAGATACCATTTTACCCTTGTTTATTTGTGGTTCCTCATCTGTTATGTTGAATGGTTTGGTTTATGGGACTGTTAAATTCAATGATCAATGCTGGCTCGACCGGAACCTTGGAGCAAACCAGGTGGCAACCGCATACAACGATCCGTTAAGTTATGGAGAGCTTTTTCAATGGGGACGACTGATAGATGGACATCAAATCCGGACCAGTTCAACTACAAATACCTTGTCTCCTTCTGATGTTCCGGGACACGGTGATTTTATCATCACAGAAGATGATCCATACGATTGGCGAAGCCCTCAAAACAATAACCTCTGGCAGCAAGCCACAAACATTAACAATCCCTGTCCTGATGGCTGGAATATTCCTTCCCTTGCCCAATGGCAGGATGCAACTGTCGGATGGTCAAACCGCACAGATGCCTTTAATTCGATATTGAAGCTTCCTTCGGCGGGTTGGCGGAATGAAAGTGTTGGCAATATTTCAAATGCTGGTTCATGGGGAAACTATTGGACCACTTCTGTTAATTCAACCGGAGCAAGGGGAATTTATTTTGACTCCTTTAATTTCAATTCAAACACTTATGCCCGTGCTTCCGGCAGATCGGTTCGATGTTTAAAAACCGATTATGTCCCCAACAATCCCCCTGCCGAACCTTCCGAACCGATCCCGGCAAACGGAGCAATAGATGTAGAAACAAATATAAATCTTTCATGGGTTTGCTCTGACCCCGATGGTGACGACCTGACCTATAACATCTATTTTGGAACGACAGAGATTCCACCTCTTGTTGTAACAAACAATCCCGACACTACATGGAATCCCGGTTTGCTGAACCTTAACACTACCTATTATTGGAAAATTGTTGCCTACGATATTTATGGCGATTCAACTCAAAGTGCTGTTTGGAATTTTACAACAAAAATCCCATTTGATTGTGGAGATATTTTGGTTGACAGTCGTGACGGGCAAACCTACAATACCGTTCAAATAGGAGAACAATGCTGGATGGCGGAAAATCTCAACATCGGAACAATGATTAATGGAAATTCGGATCAAACGGATAATGGTGCAATTGAGAAATACTGTTATGACAACAATAATTTTAATTGTGACAATTATGGTGGGTTGTATCAGTGGAATGAGATGATGGAATACTCTACACAGGTTGGAACTCAAGGTATTTGTCCTAATGGTTGGCATTTACCGACAGACGCGGAATATTCAAATTTAACTGACTATCTTGGCGGTATAAGCATAGCTGGTGGCAAAATGAAAACAACAGGCACCATCGAAAATAGTACTGGTTTGTGGTATGCTCCAAATACCGGAGCAACTAATTCAAGTGGTTTTTCTGCCCTTCCTAGTGGCTATCTTCTCAACCTTGGTAATTTTGTACAACTTGGATATTATGCAGATTTTTGGTCTTCTACTGATTCCTGGTACAGGGAATTGCGTTATAATTTTGAGGAGGTTCACCAAAGTATTTATAATGAATACAGTGGTTTTAGCGTCCGCTGTATTAAAGACAATCCCGCCACCTGGTCTTGTGGGAATCCTCTTCTTGATACCCGTGACGGACAAACCTATAATACTGTCCAAATTGGAGAACAATGTTGGATGGCTGAAAACCTGAACATCGGAACAATGATAAATGGAAGTTTAGATCAAACAGATAATGGTGCAATTGAGAAATACTGTTATGACAACAACACAGCTAACTGTGATACTTATGGGGGAATGTATCAATGGAATGAAGTGATGCAATACACGACTCAAGAAGGCACGATAGGACTGTGCCCGGCTGGTTGGCACATACCTACTGATGCAGAGTTTTTTACTTTGACTGACTTTTTAGGTGGTGAAAATATAGCTGGAGGTAAAATGAAAACTACGGGTGCTATTGAAGAAGGCACAGGATTATGGTATTCACCCAACACCGGAGCGACTAATCTTAGTGGATTTTCATTGTTGCCTCTTGGTTTCAGGAATGCGCAGGGTAATTTTGGTAATCTGAGCTTAAGCGGAACAATTTGGTCTTCAACGGAAGAAAGTTCTGCAAATGCCTGGGCAAGAAGCTTTTTTCATTATGATGCAATTGCGTATCATCACTTCGGAAGTAAGATAAGCGGAGAACCAGTTCGTTGCATAAAAAATTCCCCACTTCCAACCTGGTCATGCGGCGATCCTCTTAATGATACCCGTGACGGACAAACCTACAACACTGTGCAAATTGGAGAGCAATGCTGGATGTCGGAGAACCTAAATATTGGAACTATGATACCAGGCACTACCGAAATGACCAACAATAGTATTATTGAAAAGTATTGCTATAACGATGATGAAACAAACTGCAACACTTATGGTGGGTTTTACCAATGGAATGAAATGATGCAGTATACAACTCAAGAAGGTACCCAAGGCGTCTGTCATATAGGATGGCACTTACCCTCAATATTTGAGTGGTGTACTCTTTTTCAATATGTTGATCCATCTGTAAATTGCAACATTGGCACTGGATATATTGGTACAGATGTAGGTGCAAAATTGAAAAGTACAACTGGTTGGTATCTTGGAGGAAATGGTACAAATTCCTACGGCTTTGATGCCTTGCCAGGAGGATATTTTGTTAATAATGGAGTATACTATGGTGTATTGGACGCTGGAGCATGGTGGTCATCAACAGAATTCTACACATTAACATCATATTATTTCAATCTAAGCTATAATAAGGATAATTTATTTCTTGACCAAAATGGTTATAAACTGGATGGCTCTTCAGTCCGTTGCCTCAAAGATACACCACCACCCACCTGGTCTTGTGGCGATCCCCTCAACGATACCCGTGATGGACAAACCTACAACACCGTCCAAATAGGAGAACAATGCTGGATGGCGGAAAATCTGAATGTTGGTGACAAAATTCAAGGTGTTTATAATCAATCAAACAATTCAATAATCGAAAAATATTGTTATAATAATTCCTCTGATAGTTGTAATATTTGGGGAGGACTTTATCAATGGGAGGAAGCAATGCAATATATACCTGAAATTGGAACACAAGGAATATGTCCTATTGGTTGGCATATTCCATCTGATAATGAATGGTGTATTTTAGAAAACTATGCTGATTCAATAATCGTCCCATGTGATCAAGAAGGATTTAGAGGGATTTATTGTGCAGGAAACTTGAAAGAAGTTGGGACAATCCATTGGTGGGAACCGAATACAGCTGCTACAGATTTATATGGCTTTTCAGCATTAGCAGCTGGTGACAGGTACTATGATGTCTGGCCAACATATGCAGACATTTATGCTTATGCGAATTTCTGGACATCGAACGAACAGGATAATTTATGGAAATGGTATAGAGCATTTACTTGGGTTCAAGGTCATGCTAAAAGGGGTGCGGCAGAAAAAACTTATGGTTTCTCAGTTAGATGCCTGAAGAATTAGCCGTAGTGAAAACAATACCCCCCGCTGCCCGCACGATTGCATCGTGTGGGCATGGAGTCTCAAAGCCCCAATTTCCATTTTCCAATTTCATCATTCTTTCCCCTTCGTTCGGCGTAGTCTCCGATACGTTGAAATTTAAAATTCGCAAGCCTGCTAAGTTTCAGTATACAAAATAAATAGTAAATTTGTAGTAAATATTTTGAATTATGGACTTACAGACACGAAAACTTAACATCATAGAATACCTGATCGGGCTTAAGGACGAAAATATTTTTAAAGTAATTGAAGATCTGATCAATCAATCAAAAACCAGGAAAGAAAAATCATACAGTCCATTTACTCAAAAGGAATTGATTGAACGGGCAAAGAAATCCAATGAAGATTACCTTGCAGGAAATTTCATTGACCAGGAACCATTAGAAATTAAATCAAATAATTATGAGCAACATAAAATTATTTGAAAGCAGGCAAATAAGAACCGTTTGGAACGAAGCTGATCAAAAATGGTATTTCTCAGTTCAGGATGTAGTCCAATTATTAACCGATACAGCAGACGTTAAGGACTACATCAAAAAAATGATTAAACGGGATGCTGAGTTAAAATCCAACTGGGGGACAATTTGTCCCCTGGTCGAAATGATTGCCGCTGACGGCAAAAAACGGAAAGTGCAGGCTGCAAATGCTCAGGGATTATTAAGAATAATTCAATCAATTCCATCACCTAAAGCTGAGCCTTTTAAACTATGGTTAGCTCAGGTCGGTTCCGACAGATTAGACGAAATTGAAAATCCTGAACTGGCTACGCAACGAACACGTGAATTATACAAACTCAAAGGCTATCCTGATGACTGGATCGAAAAGCGGATGCGAAGCATTGCCATTCGGGAAGAACTGACCGAAGAATGGAAAAAGAGAGAAGTTAGAGAAAAACTTGAATATGCAATTTTAACCGCAGAAATCTCTAAGGCGACATTCGGATTGACACCCTCTGAATACAAGAAAGTAAAGGGGTTGAAAAGTCAAAACCTGCGCGACCACATGACTGACCTTGAATTGATTTTTTCAATGTTGGGTGAAGCTTCTACAACTGCGATTGTAAAAACAAAAAATCCCAAAGGCTTTGTGCCAAATAAAATTGTTGCTAAACAAGGTGGAACTATAGCCGGTAACGCCAGAAAAGCATTGGAATTAAAAACAGGTGAAAAAGTAGTTTCAAAAGACAATTATTTATCAGAATCAAAGAAACGTAAGGAATTAAAGGCTGGAAAAAGAAAAAAGATATAGCCTTCCCCCTTTCGGTCCAGGCACGGATATTATTGCCAAACATCTGATTCCAATAATCTACAATGCTTTCGGTTGAAGCAAGGTTTCCGTCGGAAGTGTGAAGAATCAGTCCTGGATTTCTTCTAAAACCTCTTTCCAGATGGGCATAATTATATTCCGATAATAACAGAAGTATCGGTTGATGCGATGCTGTTGGGGGTTTCCTGATATAAAGAAAACTTTACAATGAAATCGCCAGGATTTGTCCATTGAGGAGCAGGAGAAGTGGGGACATTCTGCTTCTGAAAATCCTTCATGATATTGTTATAATCTTCATCAAAAGTTTTCTTTTCTTTTTCAACTATTGATTTCAAAGGATTTCTTTTTCTAAAAATTACGTTGCAAATATAACGATAAATTTTGTTACAAATTTTTAACAATGAAAACACAGTCTTTACTGAAATGCTTTCTGATTTTTATTTTTTCCGTTGTTCAAACTAACAGACCTAAACATTTATTGATCAAATGAAAATCATCCTGTTCAAGCATTAGTGTTGGAAAGCCTTGTATCATTTCTACCTGTTACTGATGCCGCCACTAGTACCATAAAATATAGCCAACCCTGTTTTCTTTGTTTAAGATACTTCTCAAATTAAATGTATTTTTGCTTAACAAATTTGCTTTTTACGCATAACACATGAATTCATCAACGCAAAACATCATCATCATCGGCGCCGGTGCCATTGGCACCGCAGTAGGCAATATTCTTGCCCGCAAGCATCAGTACCAGGTGAGTTTATTTTCCATCGAGGAGGAAGTGGTGGAGTCCATCAATACTACCCGCTTTAACAAAAAATATTTCCCCAATGTCAAGCTAAGCAAAGTCCTTAAAGCCACCACTGATCCTGCTATTCTCAGCAATGCGGATATTGTATTTCTGGCGATACCTTCCTATGTTACGGTTGATTATCTTATAGAATTAAAGCCTTATTTAAACAAAGAAGCAATTCTGCTGAATATGGCCAAAGGCTTCAGCAGGGAGCAAAAAACCATTGCCGAAAGCCTGAGTGCCAATTTTCCAAACCCGGTTTGCGCTTTTAAAGGTCCCACTTTCGCCAACGAACTGATCAATAAATTCCCAACTGCATTTACGCTGGGTTCCGCTGTAAAGTCGCACCACCAGTTGTTTAAAGAAATATTCAGGGATACGCCTATCCATATTGATTTTACCACCGACATTAAAGGAGTTGAGATCCTGAGTATCCTGAAAAATATTTATGCCATTGCTACCGGCATTGTGGATGCGCATTTCAATTCACCTAACCTGAGGTTCCTTTTCCTTACAAAAGCTTTCAACGAAATGAAGGACATCCTTTTAAAATATGGAGGAAAGGAAGAAACCATGTTTAAATATTGCGGCTATGGCGATTTCTGCCTTACGGCCCTGAACGACCTTAGCCGGAACAGGACACTCGGATTGCTGATCGGGAAAGGATTTTTTACGAACAATATCACCGATAAGGTTGTGCTGGAAGGTAAAATTGCCGTAAGTGTATTTTGTGAAGAAATATCCAGGACCAAATCGTTAACCTGTAACTTTCCGATAATGGCTGAGCTGTATAAAGTGTTCAACGAAGATTACGATATTTCAGGTTTTGTAAACAAGGTGATCAATACAGAATATTGATTAAAACGACTGATTCTTCACAAAGTTTATCAGTTTTTCAGGATCATTAAAAAGATCAACATTTTTAATAATTTTTTCATCCTCCCAATCCCACCATTTTATTTTCAGCAATTCTTCCCGGATTTTTTCGTCAAACCTGTACCTGTGAAATTTTGCCGGCGTTCCGAAAACAATTGAATAAGGCTCAACATCTTTTGTAACAAGGGAATTCGCTCCAACAATGGCACCGTCTCCAACTTTTACTCCAGCCAGAACAATGGAATTTGCTCCAATCCATACATCGTTCCCGATGATACACCGCTGATCGGGGTTATTCTGAAAATGGCGGCTTTCTTTTACAAATCCATACTTCTTATCATAGGCAAAATGATGGGTACTTACCCAATCGACCGGATGGTGGCCTAAACCGATCTTTACGCCATAAGCTATTGAGCAAAAGCGACCGATGGATGCCGTATTTTTATCCACTAATGAATATTTGTTGATGTAAGTAAATTTCCCAATCAGGTCCGTTTGAATGTGGGTTCCATGTTCAAGCGTAACTCCTTTTTCCAGCTTTACACTCCTTGAAAGGCTGGCTGATTTTATGGAGCAGGTTGGATTTGTTATCCTGAGAAAGTTTTTCCAGAGAAATTGTGTAAGGCTCATATTAGCATGATTTCAAGAGGTTCACTATATTCATTTTCCTGGCTTATTTTCTATAATTTCATTTAGCAAAGCAGCAATATCTCCGGCCAGTTTTTTCCTCGAATGCCGGTGAATGTTCATTTGCCCGGAGTTGATATTTACATCGTCTGAGATAAAGTCACCGTAAAACTTTTTAACAGATGTTTTGATCCTTTCGTCATCTTCAAAACCTGCTGTCAAACCTGCATTGCACTCTCTGATAATTTTTGCGCTGTCCCCATCCTCCGGACCTATGCAAAGTATTGGTCTTTGTAAAGCTAAGTACTCAAATAGTTTTCCTGGTATAATACCATCCACATTTGGCGTATTGTTTAATGGAAGCAATAAAACCGCTGCATTTGCTGCGATCTCCATTGCTTGTTGATGGGGAAGATAATCAATTTTTTCAGCATGATCAGCAAGATCATATTTTTCCAATGATTCAAAAACAGTATAATCTGTCTGCCCTATAAAAGTGATCTTTAATTTACTTTTGAATTGATCATGTTCGAGACAAAGGTTTGATAACACCTTCCATAAACTTAACGGGTTTCTGTCCTTGTTCATCGAACCAAGGTGAACAATCTCAAACTTATCTCCCTTTTTGAATTTTAAAGTTTTAAAATCGTCAGGGTCAAATCCATTGGTAACAACATCAACCTTCTTAGCACAAAGTTTTTCAAAATCCATAGCCCAATGGTGGCTGACCGTAACAATTTTATCTGCCTCGTCCAAAACTTCAAATTCCATTTTCCGATGCTTTTTATCCGACCGCTTTGTTAGCATCAACTGATCATAAAAATCAATATTTGTCCACGGATCCCTGAAATCGGCTAACCATGGGATTTTTAGCTTCTTCTTTATTCCTGAACCTATCATGTGCATGCTGTGAGGAGGTCCTGTTGAAATAATGGCATCCACGGGATTTTTGGTTAAATAATCAACCAGAAATTTGACAGAAGGTTTGATCCAGAATTTCCGGGCATCGGGAATAAAAAAATTGCCGCGTATCCAGACGGAGATTTTTTCAGTGAGTGAAGGATTTTTCTTTTCGGATAAGAAACCCGCTTTGATGCTGTCTTCCTTTTTTCGCCCGACAAACCGTTTATAAGCTGAATAAGGTTCCCATATTTTCGTTTTAATAACGGTTAAATCATCGGGAATGTCCTTTTCGAGCGAGTGATCAATGGCAGGTGCTTCAGGATTTTCAGGTGTATAAACAATGGGTTCCCATCCATATTCGCGCAGGTATTTAACGAACTTTAACCAACGCATCACGCCGGCTCCTCCGCTTGGCGGCCAGTAATAGGTGATGATAAGAACCTTTTTCAAAGTGTAATATTTTGATTGGAGTAATCCGGTCAGGATGGCTTTTGTAAAACCTTCCTGATCTCCCAAATTCCTCCGCCAATAACAAGCAGAATAAGCAATAAGGAAGAAGCTAATGAAATTTTTTCTCCGACTGCAAATACTTTTGGTTCGAATTTAAATTCTACAAAATGCTTCCCTGCCGGAACGATCATTCCACGCAGCACATAATTTACCCTGAAATGAGGTGTGAGAATTCCATCAACATAAGCATTCCATCCTTTGTCATAGTATATTTCAGAAAATACGGCTAACTGGTTCTGAGTAGTATTCGCCTGATACTGCAAATCATTGGGAGCATATTTGATGAGCTTTATCTGTGCAGCTGAATCGAATGCGGGTTTAAAGTTATCAAGGTATTTGCTGAAACGCTCATCAACGACTGCCGTTTTTTCAGGATTAAAATCATTCAATGCATCGATTTCCTCGTCAGCATTTTTAACCCATTTTATTTCGTATACAAACCATGCGTTTCCCAGAGCCTTCATGTTTGGATAAACAGAAGGTTGCTTTTTATCGTCAGCCTGAATGATATATTTCGTGTTCAGCATGTTGAGCACATTCATATTAAATTTGCCCTTGATGTGATGATCGTAAAGTTCCTGGTACCTTCTCAGCTTTGCGCCGTGATATCCTCCGATGGATTTATGAAAATAGGAGGTTCCCGCGTCAGCAAAAGGGTCAACCGTCAAATTCAGAACACGGTAATCAGGATCTACATCTTTTAATATCAGTTCATCTGCCCGCGTCATTTGATAAGGTTTTTCCGATTTCGATTTCGAAATAAAGTTATCCTTGTTCAGGTATCTTTTATTTACTGACCACATATCCACCAAAATCAACAATGAAATCAGACCGATTGCAACGCCTTTCTTTATTTTGTTGGTTGCGAACGCCCAAATCACAGCTCCTGCTAATAAAACAAACACAAGCGACCGGAATGCATCGGCCCGTAAAATTGCATGGCGGGCAATTTCAACATTGGCATAAAAGTCTGTAATCTGGCTCGCATATTCAGGATTGGATTTTTTCTGCTGGGCAATCATTGAAATTTCCTGCGTACTCAGGAAATTGAAAAAAGCAGTCGGTATCAGGGCAAATAGTAATAGAATGACCGAAGTAATTCCAATTGATAAATAAAAAGGATTTACCTGAAACTGCAAAATCCTAATTTTTTTCTTAAAAGCTGATGGATCCGACAGCACCATGCTTAATGCAAGCAAAGCCAGAATGGGTAACGTTAATTCTGCAATCACCATAGTCATCGAAACTGCCCTGAATTTATTATATCCTGGGAAATAATCCAGGAAGAAACTGGTAAGCGGCATAAAGTTTTTACCCCAGGCAAGCATGATGGAAAGCAGGGTTCCTGCCAAAAGCCACCATTTCATTCTGCCCTTAATAATAAAAAGCCCGTAAATGAAAAGCAATACGATAATTGCGCCTGCATATACGGGTCCGGATGTAAAAGGCTGATCACCCCAATACTGATTGGCATTATTGGCTACAGTTTCCTTTAGTTCCGGGTCAACATTTTTTAGGGCATATTCATTATCACCAATCAAACCAGTTGCGCCACCTTTAATATTGGGGACAAGCAGCGAAAAAGACTCCGCAATACCGTAACTCCACTGGGTTGCATAATCTTTGTCAAGACCTGACGTCCTGTTCTCCTGATTGGTGGTTAGTTCCGTTTTTCCCCTGATGGTTTCTTTTCCGTATTCCCAGGTTGCCCACAAACTGGTAATGTGTGTCAGCACACCTAACGTTCCGGCAATAAGCACAATGACTGATGCCCTGATAAATGAAGGTAATGTTTTGGATTTAACAGCCTCTGCAAATTCAGCAATTGCAAAGATTAACAAAAGAAGGAATAAATAGTAAGTGATTTGAGGATGTCCGGCATTAATTTCCAACGCAAGGAACAATAATGTCAAAATCCCGCCAATAATGTATTTCCCTCTGTATGTCAGTATTATTCCTGCCAGCACCGGAGCCATATAACCGATTGCATGTGCCTTTGAGTTATGACCGGCTTCAAGTATGATAAAAAAATAGGATGAAAACCCGAATGCGATTGCTCCCCCTATACTAAGCCATGGATCAACTTTTAATACTATCAGCAGGATAAAAAATCCAAGCATATAAAGGAATACCAAGCCTGCCGGATGAGGCAATCCCAACCTCATAATATCATCAATAAACCTGACAAGGTTGCCCTTATATTCAACTGAAATTTGATAAGCAGGCATTCCACCAAACATGGAGTTGGTCCATAAAGGGTCTATTCCTGTTTTATCACGATAATCAACAATTTCCTTCGACATGCCCTTATGCCGGGTAATGTCATCCTGTTTTAAACGCTGACCTTCAAGCAAAGGGCTAAGGTAAACCATAGTAACAACAACAAAAATGACAATTGCAGCAATGTATGGAACAATTTTTTTAATATTGAGATTCATCATGTTTTTGGGATGATTAGTAAATTAATCTTTTATTTCTTCATAGTCCACATATTCGCCTACCTCAGCTATATTGGGCTTCTTTTGGGGTGAATAATCAACATTTATTTCTCCCGATTTTCTTTCAGTTTGCTGATACTGTTTCTGATGGTTTTCCTGTGTTTTACGAATAGCATATTTGAGTAAAAGTGGCAGAATGTATCTGGCAGCAAATTTTAAAATATAGTAAACAAGGATGATTATAAGTAAAATTCTGAGTAATTGCATATCAATCTTTTTGAGGTCAGAAATCGCAAGTTGACCTTAATGAAATTCGATAAAGGCAAAATTAGGATAATTATTTCATTTGGTAAGTTGGTGAAAATGAAAAAGGAGATAATCTGTCAATTACCTCCCTCCTTTGAAAAGTCTTATTGTATATTTTCAAATACTATTTTTTATCCAGCTTTTCGTCAGAAACGGTTAATTTTTTCCTGCCTTTTGCCCTTCTGCTCGACAATACCTTGCGACCGTTCTTAGTTGCCATTCGTGCCCTGAACCCATGTTTGTTGGTTCTTTTTCTTCTCGATGGTTGAAATGTTCTCTTCATTTTATTATATTTTTTGGGAGCGCAAAAATAGAGATTTTTTTATTAATGACAAACAAAATTTAAAAACTTGATAATTTTTTCTCTGATTAGCTAAAATGACCATTTCAACCGAAGATAAACCAAACTGCCCAATCCTCCAAATTCGGTTCCCGGTTCACCAATAAAAATTTGAGACATGAACAATAGCGTAATGTTGTCAGAAAGAGAAAAATTTACGTTAGGCCCAATAAACAGGGAAAGATCATTGGGATTAAAAATCGCTGAAAGGTCACCACTTATTAGCGGGGTAAACGGATAAGATATCTCACCAAAAACAGAATATTTCGCTGCTGTAAATGATTTTGGCGAAACTTCACGCAGAGTCAAAAATGGATTTTCCACTCCGGCATTTCCGGTTGTTCCATTGCTCGTAAATAGAAAAGAACCATGCAAAAAAAGACTATTCCTGAACGTATAATTAATGCCCGATGAAACGACAAAGATACCAGTTGTATCAGCAAAATTATTTTTGTCTCTGAACCATGACGCCTCTCCTGTAAATCCTGCTTTCTTAATGTTTCCTGACCACCCTGCCCCTATTACCACATCGGTTTTCATCACTCCACCCAGTAGCTGAAAATCGTAATTCCACCGGTTGAACTTGTAAAGTCCGGCAATGGTAAGGTCATGATTTTGGTCAATTTTAATCGCTCCTTCCACGGATGAGGACTCCCCTGTGAAGTAGGTCAGCCTTAGGGCGTCACAACCAGGCCTTTCCACATAATCGAAATCATAATAATTAAACGTATTAAAAATATCATTTGGATTCCAAACCATATTTATCCCCCAGTTTATACGCTGTCTGCCTGCAATGGCTTCAAATTTCCCTTTTGAGAATTTCAAATTTAACCTGTCTAAATTCGTGTAAAAAATGTAAGAGGAATCACTGGCAATGGTGCCGGTCAGGTCGATAAGTCCTTCATCATTTACCAGTAAATCTGAGTAGTCGGGATAATTCATGTATATAAGTTGACCATAATTGATCACATTTCGTGCACTGGTCGAAAATGTCCAGTTATCATGCAAATACCACTTCAGGTTTAACCGGTTATAAATAGATGAGGCAGAATACCATTGCGACTCAATGTCCTGTATCCAAACGGTATTAAGGTTTTGCAAATGGCCGCTGAAATCCAGCTTTTTTTGACCTAATGCAATGATAGGAAGGATAAAAATAAAAGCAAATAAAATGAATGGTTTCCGATTCATAATTTATTTGGTTTCATCACTCACAATTCTGCCATCATCAACGGTTATTACACGCCTGGCTTTTTTCATCACACGGGCATCATGGGTTGAGAAAATAAAAGTAATTTCTTCTTCACGGTTGAGTTTTTCCATCATGTCAAGCAGGTTTTCGGTTGATTTGGAATCTAGGTTGGCTGTCGGTTCGTCGGCAAGAACAAATTTGGGCTTAGAGGCAATGGCTCTTGCCACAGCTACCCGCTGCTGCTGGCCTCCGGATAATTTGCCAGGACGACTATCAAGCCTGTCGCCCAAACCAACCGCCTGAAGCAATTCAATGGTCCGTTTTTCACGCTTTCTTTTCGGCTGTCCCTGAAGTTGCATGATGAATTCGACATTTTCTTTAGCAGTCAATACCGGGATCAGGTTATAAGCCTGAAATACAAACCCAATATTTTTAAGCCTGAAATCAGTCAGTTTATGGGGTGTCAACTCATGAATTTTAATACCATTGATAAATATTTCCCCTTCAGTAGGCTTATCCAGCCCACCTATCATATTTAATAAAGTTGTTTTGCCGGAACCTGAAGGACCTACGATGGCTGTAAATTCCCCTTTTTTTATGACCAGGTTGATGCCATCAATGGCATGGACAGGAACGGTTTTTTCATCGTAAATTTTATGCAGGTTTTTGGTTTCCAATATATTCATGCTTTCATCTTTTTATTTCAATTATTCTGATCTGATAGCATCTGCCGGATCCAGCCGGATCGCCTTTAATGCAGGATAAATCGCTGAAATGATCCCAAGGATAAAAACCAGGACAGCAATGTTAAGGGCCATATAAAATGGCAGGCTCGTATATACCTTAGTGGAATAGCCATATTGTTCAAATCCTTTGAACATATCCAGCACAAGCGGCCGTTTTTCAAAAATTTTAATCACGCCATAACCGACTCCTATTCCAATTAAGCCTCCTGAAAGTGAAAGGTAGACTGATTCAAGCATGATCATCAAAAACACCCTTGATTTGTGCATTCCCACTGCCATCAGCATTCCCAATTCTTTTGTCCGTTCCAAGACGACCATTAACATTGTATTAATGATGCCAAAGCAAAGGGCAAGTAAAATAATCCAGACAAAAATATACATGTACTGATCCATTGAATCTGTAATATATGCTAGGTCTTTATTAATCTCCCGCCATGTTTTTACTTCAAGATCAGGAAAATTATTCACCAACTTTTGTTTCATTCCCTCAACATCTGTTTCCGGTTTAAGGTAAATCGCAATCTCATGTGCGGCATCCTCAGGAAGATCAAGCTGTTTCTGCAACTCATTAAATTTCACAAAAGCCGTCATTTCGTCATAGCCAGTATTATTGGTGGCATAGAACCCACCAATTTTATAAAGCCGTGATGAAAAATTTCCATTCATGTCAACAATGTCAAGCGGAACCTTTGAGTTAATCTTTAGCTTGAGCTTCTCGCGCAACTTTTCTCCAACGACAATTCGCGGTATCCGGCTATTATCATCCCCAAGATAATTTCCCTCCTTTATTCTGGAAGCAATGTCGGTCACCATTTTTTCCCGGTCAGGTTCAATACCTATGATTCTGATTCCACGAGTGCCATGAGCTGTTTTAAAAAAGCATTCGGCAATGATTCTGCGGCTAACACCTTCCACTTCAGCTAATCCGCTAATTGTTTCAGTAACGGAACCAGTATTATCCATATACTGCCCTATCTCATTATTGACAAGGTAACCCGGCCGGTGAATCTGAATATGAGAAACCTCTGTTTTAATGCCTGTTTTAAGACGGGTGTCTGCCATTCCTTTATAAAAACCGGTTGAAAAAACACCTGCGAACAATCCAATGGCAATGGCTGTCAGGACAATGAAGCTCCTTATTTTATTCCGCCAAACATTTCTCCATGCTATCGACCAGATCATAATGCTTTCTTATTTCTTAAATGGATCATTTACGTCTTAACTTCTGAGTGCTTTGATAATTTTCAGTCTTGATACAGGGATCATCATGATTAAAGCGATAATTGCACTGATCATAAAAATAGTTGCGGCCTGAATAACAAAAATTATCGGCCGGATCGAAAAATACATATAAGGTTCCATTCCATACTCCCGCATAGCCTCAGCTAAATCTCCTGAAAGTGCAATGGGATGAATATAAAAATACCAAATTGCAGGTGAAGTCACTACCAGTCCAACGATCGCACCAAGCAGTGCCAGCAATACTAATTCAATGAAAAGCATAAGATTTATCCTGCTTTTCTGCATTCCGATTGCATTGATCACTCCGAATTCGCGACGCCGTTCATTTATCATCATCAGCGCTGTGCCGAAAATTCCAAAACCGATAACAAGATAAAGAATCCAAAGCATGATAATGCCTCCCGCACGATCTCCTTCTACCATGCTCATCAACTCAGGATGCATTTCATCCCATGTCATGACTGTTTTATCCGGTGGTAAAAGTTTGGCAATGGCCATTTTTGCTTGTTTTACACGATAATGATCTTCCACCATAATTACATCAGCTGTATAGCGTCCCTGAGCTGAATAAAAATTTTGAGCTGAAGAAAGGCTAAGGAAAACCATATTGCTGTTAAAATCGGGAGCCGGATGCTTGAAGACGGCTCTTACCTGAAATTTCCCTGCTGCACTTGCACCATGATACCCTTGCGAAATCATTACGAGGGTATCACCGACATCAATTTTTAAGAAACGTGCCAATCCCTCTGCTAAAAGTGCGCCCTGGTCTCTGGGAGTAAGAAATTGACCTTTTACAATTTTTTGTGACAGCTTTATGATTTGATCTTCTTTCTCCGGATCAATCCCAAGAACAAAAACCGGCTTGCTGTTTTCCTTATATGCCGAAAGAGCAAAAGACTCAAGACGCGGAGTTACAAGTAGAATATCCTCAATGGCACTAATTTTTGAAATAAGTGAACTATCGAATTCAAGTGTATTCTCAAGTGTTTTTTCTTGCCAATAGGCTGTATCCTGTACCTGCAGGTATCCGGAATAAAACTTTACAAGATTGCCAATAATGGAATCATATGAACCTTCCTGCATTGAACGCATGATTGATGCAAAGAATACACTGAAAACGATAGAACTTGTCGTAATCAGCGTCCTCCTTTTATTTCTCCACAGATTACGCCATGCAAGTTTTAAATTTGTTTTCATATTAAGTCTCTTTAGACCATACAGCTTTGAGATAAATACACTTTTATTTCACCTGTTTCATTTTCTGTTGGGTGAAAAACCCATCATCAATTGGTTGATTAAAGGTCATTTCCTTGAATTGAATTACAGTTTTGTTTCCGGGTTTATCCGTTGGAAATATTTCCATACGGGATGGCAAAATCCGGTCACCAAAATTTTTTAAGTCATATGCATTTTCTTCATTCACCAGTTCGAGGTCTTCATCATAATATTCAGTTTTCCAAAGGTTAAAACCGTCTTTAGTGACCCAGCTTACCACTCTTCCCCAAACGACCGGTGCATCCGGCAGGGGATCAAGCTGGATTTTATAGCATATGTTATCCCTGATTACCTCATCACCTAATAGTGTCTGGTTATAATCTTTAACGATAGAAGATTGCTTAACAAGGTCATCATTCGTAAAATCGCTTCCCATCCATGATTGCATCATCATCGAGGGTGGTATTTTTACCATCCGTTCGATGGTAGGAACCCAGTTCCACATTTCCTTTTGCCGTTTCAGAAAGACCTGCCCCTTTTCCTTAGCAGGAGCGGTAATGTAAATAAGGAAATAATCCTCACCTTTCGACCAGCTTTTCATTTCAACTGATCGCTCCCATGAAGGCCTTACTATCTTCATTTCCATTGTCCCATAGCTGGTTTCTCCCCTGCTCTTTTGATCAGCTTTAGCAATAATTTCTTTTGCTGTAAGTTCCTGGCCTGGAAGCGCTTTAACAAAAACCATTAGACAGAAGAAAATAAAAAGATTCAATTTGTATAGTATCATAAATTTTTGTAAAGTATTTATTACATCTTGTATTAATAGATGAACGGTCGGTCAAAAATAATGTTTTGGCATTTGCTTTTCAACTTTTTTTTAAACAGTTAACATACTTTTTATTAAAAAATCATCAATAATTCAACAAGCATTATTCCTATTGTTATTTCACTATATGTATTCGATAGAATATTGACATTAAAACTTAAGATCATCTGCGTCTGATTTTTTGAATTAAAATATACTTTATGATGATAAAGGCATTGCTCTGACCGTGCTTTATTTATATTTGCAGGATAAAAAGAACTGGGAGCGGAGTATGATATGGTTTAAAATAATATAATGATGTCTTTGTTTCGTTCTTTGCTGGAAAAAGAACAACTTCACAAGTCACTTTCAATGATATAGTTATGGTCGAAGACGAATTCGTAATCCTGGTTGATGAGAACGATTTCCCATCGGGGAAAATGGAAAAAATAGAAGCCCATCGTAAAGGATTGTTGCACCGGGCATTTTCTGTTTTTATCTTTAATGACAGAGGCGAACTAATGTTACAGCAACGAGCATTATCGAAATATCATTCGCCAGGCTTATGGACCAATACCTGTTGCAGTCATCCCAGAGTCGGGGAGGATACTTCAGAGGCTGCACACAGAAGAATGAAAGAAGAAATGGGATTTGATTGCAGAATGGAAGAAAAATTTAGCTTCGTCTACCAGGCAGAGGTTGGAAATGGATTGATTGAACATGAGTTTGATCATGTTTTTATCGGCAAATACAACAATCCTCCGGTTATCAACCCTGACGAAGCCGAAAGCTGGAAATTTATGAAATTGGATGATATTAAAAAAGAAATGCATGAAAATCCGGAAAATTATACCGTTTGGTTCAGAATTGCTTTCGCAGAAGTTGAAAAATATTTCAACCTTGTTTAATAACTATCCCCTGTCAGAATAATCTAACTTTTGATTCATTCATTGTCCTAACAGCAATAACCAGAAAAGTAAAAATAATCAATTCAAATTTCGGCTGTAAGTTCCAGGAATCTTCTATAAGGAATGGCTGCAAGGCTTTCGGCGTGCAATGCCCCATGTTGCTGACTGATCATTGACACCTTGGCGGCTGTTTCCACATCGGGTGCTTCATAAATGTCGAGGAAATCATATTGTCCCAGAATTGCATAATGGGCAACAAATTTCACTTTCGGGCATTTTTCCTTTACCTGATCGAGCCATGAATTGCCAATCTTCGACCGATCCTTTATTTTCTTTGAAACTTCGGTCGAAAGTTTTGTAAGTAAGATATAAGTTTGCATAACAGTAAATTTTGAAAGTTTTTATCATTTAAAAAAGTGTTCTAATTTAGTAAAAAAAGAAATGCAAATCATAAAAAAAGACCGAGAAGTTCCGGTCTTATTTTTAATTTAATCAATAATAGCTTTTTATAGTTGAGGTCCTGCCGCTACCAATCTTTTCCCTTCCTCGTTATCGGTATACTGTACAAAGTTTTTAATAAACAAAGCTGCAAGTTCGCGGGCTTTTTTGTCCCATTCTACAGGGTCGCCATAAGTGTTGCGTGGATCAAGGATGTTAGGATCAACACCGGGTAATTCAGTTGGCACTTCAAGGTTGAATACTGGGATTTTTTTTGTTGGAACCTTGTCAATCGAGCCATCAAGGATTGCATCAATGATGCCACGGGTATCTTTGATCGAAATTCGCTTACCAGTTCCGTTCCAGCCTGTATTCACTAAGAAGGCCTCAGCGCCGTGTGCTTCCATTTTCTTAACCAGTTCCTGACCGTACCTTGTTGGATGAAGGGTAAGGAATGCAGCTCCAAAACAAGCCGAAAAAGTGGGTTGCGGTGTAGTGACTCCTAATTCAGTACCTGCTAACTTGGCTGTAAAACCTGAAAGGAAATGATACTTCGTTTGATCGGGTGTCAGCTTCGAAACTGGTGGCATCACGCCAAAAGCATCTGCGGTAAGGAAAATTACCTTTTTGGCATGACCGCCTTTGGAAACCGGCTTCACAATATTTTCGATGTGGTATATGGGATAGGAAACACGGGTGTTCTGCGTAACCGAACCATCATCGAAATCAATTTTGCCATTTTTATCAACCGTCACATTTTCAAGTAAAGCATCTCTTTTGATGGCATGGTAAATATCAGGCTCACTTTCTTTGTCAAGGTTTATCGTCTTGGCATAGCAACCACCTTCAAAATTAAAAACCCCATCATCGTCCCAACCATGCTCATCATCACCAATCAGCGCTCGCTTGGGATCAGTTGAAAGCGTTGTTTTCCCTGTTCCTGACAGACCAAAGAAAATGGCAGTACTGCCATCTTTACCAACATTGGCTGAACAATGCATTGAAGAAATTCCTTTGAGCGGAAGGTAATAATTCATGATGGAGAATATTCCTTTTTTCATTTCACCTCCATACCAGCTTCCGCCAATGACGGCTTTTCGCTCGGAAAGATTGAATACAACAAACACTTCTGAATTCAGAGGGACGCCATCTGTGCGCTTCATGCTTTTCCAATCAGGATTTGTTGTTTTAGCTGCATTAATGACAACAAAATCCGGTTTAAAATTTTCAAGTTCCTTCTCAGTAGGTCGGATAAACATATTTTTTACAAAATGAGCCTGCCATGCTACCTCCATGATAAAACGAACACATAACCTTGTGTCCTCATTAGCACCGGCATAACCATCAACGACATAAAGCTTTTTCCCGGAAAGTTGTTTTGCGCCAAGATTGTAGCAATGCTTCCAAACCTGTCCATCAACCGGTTTGTTATCCGAACGGTTGCCGGGATTAGCCCACCACACATTGTCTCTGGATGTTTCGTCCATCACAATGTATTTATCTTTGGGCGAACGTCCGGTAAAAATACCGGTCATCACATTCACTGCACCCAATTCCGAAAGTTGACCTTTTTCATAACCTTCGAGGCGCGGATCCATTTCGTGGTTAAATAGTTCTTCAAAAGAAGAATTGTAATAAATTTCTTTAACGTCATTAATTCCGTATCCCTGAAGATCAGCACGGATTTTATTCAAGTCTGTTGCCATAATTTTAATTATTTGTTATTGTTATTTCGATGAAAAAAGGAATTTATGCGGGCAAAAATAATAAAAAACCGAAATGAAAAAGATATCCCGCAGATAACGCAGAAAAACGCTGAAAAAAGGAAGAGGAAGTCAGGATTGATTATTAAAACAAATGTGTCTTTAAAGTTTATTGAAAGTAAGTTAAGTAAAGCAGATGAGCAGTAAAAATATCAGTGATAATCTGCATCGTGTGCAGGAAAAAAGATGAGGTTAAGCAGTAAGTATTTTTTAACAATAAAATAGTATAGCAAAAAAACGGGAAGCTGTTAGACATTGCCGGTTTACCGACGCAAAACTGATACAGGTTGCCGATCGGATCGTTCTCCTTATTGATCGCGACAGCGAAGAGCTTGAAGACAGGGGTGTGGACAACGAACGCAAAACCGGGTTGGTAGTATTGCGTGATAATTTTTCAGATACCCTGCCCGACCAGTACTACCTGGCGCAACAAGGCATTACGACGGAAGCAAAGGAAACCGCACGTGCACGGCTCATCACTCCGCTTCGGTCGGTATTTACCGCAGCCGAAAATGTTTACGGCGTACGGTCGATGCAATATAAACTATTGGGCGATGCCAGCCTGACGAAGCTTTCTGATGATGCATTGGTGCGTAATGCCCGCAATACTGTGGTTAGGGCAACAACCCATTTGGATGATTTAGGCAAAGAAGGGGTAACAGAAGCCAAATTAGCTGAAATAACCGCTCTGAATAAAATTTTTGACCAATCAGTAGATGAACAGATATCGGCAGAGCGAAGCCGCGACTTCGCCACTCTGGACCGCGTGGACAAAGGAAATGCGCTGTATGCCGAAATGGTGAAAATATGCAACACCGGAAAGGACATTTGGTACGAAAAAAGCGAAGCAAAGTACAACGATTACATCCTGTACAACACCCCATCGGGCAAACCTGAAAAAAAAGAATAAAAAAATTACAGCGTAAGGGTAACCGTTTTACCTCAAAAGCGGAACCCGCTTAACTGAGAAAAAACTCCATATTTCAACCTGCAGGGATATTACTTGCAGGCTGATTTTTTTATAGCCGGACGTTTCCATAAACCCTTTGTGTTCCATTTGAGAATTTCATGGTGCAACTCCAATGGGGGTTAATGCCGACTTTTAATACACTATTTGTTTTGTTATTAGGAAGAAATAAATTTGTAAGTATATTTGCTTTTCAGTAAAATTGCCAAATGGAAATAGAACATAACCTTAAAATCATCCTATTATGAAAAAGCTTTTTCTGATCGTGACGTTGTTGACTGTTATTCATTCCAATGTTTTCACACAGGACTGTTTACCTGAGGGGATCACCTTCGAGACCCAGGAACAGATTGACAATTTCCAGTCGAATTACCCGGGGTGTACTGAGATTGAGGGGGATGTATTTATAGTAGGAAACAATGTAACGAACCTTAATGGACTGAACGTTATTCAAACAATAGGCGGTAATTTATTATTTTATTATTGTTATGGATTGGATAATTTAATTGGATTAAATGCCCTGGAAGCTGTTGGTGGATGTTTGGAGATTTCACATACAGGTTTCACTAACCTGATTGGACTTGATTATTTAAATTCTATTGGAGGTTATTTGAGGATTTCTCATTACAATGATAATTTAACCTCTTTGGCAGGACTTGGAAGTTTGGTAAGTATAGGTGGATTTTTAGAAATATATGAAAATGATTTCTTGACAAGTACTTCAGGATTAGAGAATCTTTCATCTTTAGGCGGAAGTTTATTTATTCATTATAACATGTTACTAGAAAATACAAATGGTTTTGAAAACATAACTTCTTTGTATAATGATCTGGACATTATGGGTAACGCAAACCTTATGGATATTTCGGGGTTTATGAACTTAGAAAGGATAGAGGGGGATTTAACAATTATTAGCAATGCAAATATTTGCAATCTAATTGGACTCAACACCCTGGATACAATTAGTGGTCAAGTTAAAATTAAAAATAACAACCGTTTACAAAATCTTTTTGGATTGGATAGTTTGAGTTTTGTTGGGCAAAGTATCTTGTTAGAAGACAATGATTCACTTGTCAGCATATCCTCACTACAAAATATTACTTCAGTCCATGGTTTGTTATACATTTCAAATTGTTCCTTGTTACCTGATCTTTATGGATTACACAATGTAAATTATATTGGTAATAATTTATTTATTTATTCTAACGATGCTTTACTTACGTTGTCTTCACTAAGTAACCTTGAACATGTTGATGGTAATATATCAATCAATTATAATAACGCTTTGACGAATCTTATTGGGCTTGAAAATATCAGCAGTGTCAATGGGGATCTTAATATTATTGGAAACGATGCTTTAACCCATTTAACTGGTCTGGATAATATTACTTCCATTGCTGAATATCTTCAAATTCAATTTAATTCATCCCTTGTTGATTTTACCGGACTTGATAATCTTACAACAATCGGTGGTCCTTTTTGGCTTGAAGAAAACTATAGTCTAAGCAGTTTCGCCGGATTATCCAATTTAACAAGTGTAGGTGAATTTTTTCGTATCTGGGATCATGCGTCACTTAGTTCGTTCAATGGTTTAAATAACCTTAACACTATTGGAGAATATCTATCTATCTTAAGTAATCCACTCATCCAAGACTTTTCAGGGTTAAATAGCTTACAATCCATCGGTGATTTCTTTGATTTATATACCAATTCAAGTATCCATAATTTAAATGGTTTGAATAACCTTCAGACTATTGGAAGTTATGTATGGATTGATAATAATGATTCTTTAGAGTCTTTAAGTGGTCTTGAGGCGCTTAATTCAATTAATGGTTATTTAAAAATTGAAAACAATGCCAACCTTGAAAATATTTTCGGAATTCAAAATATTATGCCCACATCTATTCAAAATCTGACAATTCAGAATAACGATGAACTGAATTCATGTGAAGCAATGAGTATTTGCGAATATCTCATTAATCCGTCAGGGACAATAAATATCAATAACAATGCCCCCGGTTGCAACCACCCATCGGAAGTGCAAATTGCTTGTGAATCCTACTCAAATTGCCTGCCCGAAGGGATCACCTTTACCACCCAGGAACAGATCAATAGTTTCCAGATGAATTATCCAGGGTGTACGCAGATTGAAGGTAATGTAACCATCAATTCGTATAATTCTGATATTTCTAATTTAAATGGTTTGAGTGTTATTACGTCCATTGGTGGTTCTCTTGAAATACAAGACCTTTCCATGGTTGAAAACCTCAACGGATTAGCTTCTCTTCAGCATGTCGGGTATAATCTGTCTATCCTCTGGAATGCCCTGCTAACCGATTTATCTGGCCTGGAAATGCTGTCTTCCGTTGGAGGTACCCTTACTATAGCAAGTAATGCTGCGTTGACCAGTCTGAACGGGATCGGTTCGTTATCGCAGGTTGATGCTGTGGAGATTGATGGAAATGATGTTTTAACCCATCTTGATGCACTCCATCTCCCGGATCATATTCCCGGCAATGTTACTATCAATGCAAATGCAATGCTTTCCGACATCACGGGTCTTGAAAACATCACGTCCATAGGAACGGGCCTCTCTGTTTTGAACAGCCCGGGCCTGACTAATTTGCACGGACTTGAAGCGCTGGATTCGATTGGCGGCGCACTATTCCTTTCGGTAAACGAAAACCTTGTTTCGCTGAGTGCACTTGACTCCTTAACTTCCCTTGGAGGAGGTATCACGATTTATTCGAATCCAAACCTGGAAGAGCTCATGAACTTAAATGAAGATTCAATAGAATGGGGGATACTGATAACGGAAAATAATGCATTGGTCAGTTTAACGGGATTCGAAAATTTACACTCCATTGACGGACAACTTGGCCTGATTGATAACCAATCGTTAACGGATATTACGGCTCTTGAAAATATCGGTGCGAATTCAATTGATGACCTGTTTATCATCAATAATCCATCCCTTTCGGAATGCGATATTCAAAGTAGCTGTGAATACCTTGCCGCTCCGGGTGGAACGATCGAAATTCACGACAACGCCTCCGGCTGCAACAGCCCGGAAGAAGTACAGGAAGCCTGTGAAACCTGCCTGCCAAATGGATATACATTTTCTACCCAGGAACAGGTTGATAATTTCCAGGCCAATTTCCCGGGGTGTACGGAGATAGGGGGGACTGTCACAATTGAAAGCTACTTCGACATATCAAACCTTTACGGTTTAAATACAATTGAAAAAATTTCAAGTAATCTGTATATTGTACACAATTATAATTTGCAAAATCTGCAAGGACTTAATTCATTGACCGAAATACAGGGAGGATTAACAATTGCAAACAATATTGGATTACTGAATTTTGAAGGCATGGAATCATTGAGTTTAGTTGATAATGTTATGATATATGAGAACGCAGGACTCGAAAGTTGTTATGGTTTTGAAAATCTTATTACTATTCCTGATGGCCTTGGAATAGGCGATAATCCTGATCTGGAGGATTTAACAGGCTTTGATAACTTAGAAGAAGTGGGATTTATGGTGGCCATCAATCTGAATCCTATGTTACAAAGTTTACAGGGTTTGAATAAAATTACTAACATCGGAGAAGATCTGATTATTGAAAATAATGCTTTACTTACAGATATTACTGCACTTTCGGCACTTTTAACGATCAGCGATTATTTGCATATTAAGGGAAATAATTCATTAACAAATTTGAATGGTTTAGATAGTATTCAACCCAATTCCATAAACGATTTGACAATTATTGAAAATGCACTACTTCAGGATTGCGATATCTACAGCATTTGCCAGTATCTGATTGCACCCAGCGGAACGGTCAATATCCACGATAACGCCGCCGGCTGCAACAGCCCTGAAGAAGTAGAAGAACACTGTCTCACTTCACTTCAAGAAAACCCAACTGCTGAACTACCGCTCCTTTCCCCCAATCCCGCCTCATCCTTCATCACCATCACCACCCCGCAGAACCAGACAATCGAAGAAGCCATCATCTACAACCACCTCGGGCAAAAAGTCTTCACCGCTAAACCGGTAAACAATACGATGGATATTTCAATTCTTAAGCCTGGGATTTATTTTATAGATTTGGCAGCAAAAGATTGGCGGGGAAGGACAAAATTTATTAAACATTAAAACAAACCTTTTTATGAAAAAATTTTTTCTATTCGTCACAATGTTGACTATTATTCATTCCAATGTTTTCTCCCAGGGCTGCCTGCCCGAGGGGATCACCTTTACCAGCCAGGAACAGATTGATAATTTCCAGGCTAATTATCCAGGATGTACACAGATTCTGGGGGATGTGGAAATCACTAATGATGGTCTCACCGATATTACCAATTTGGATGGTTTAAGTGTCCTGACCACGATTGGCGGAGGTTTTTATATTCACAACACTGCACTTCAGGACCTTACCGGTCTCGAAGGTTTACTTTCAATTGGAGGTTATTTAAGTCTGATGAAGAACGATTTTCTTATCAGCCTGCAGGGCTTGAATAACTTGACCCAGATAGAGGAATCACTAGTAATTGGAATATATGATCAATGGGGAGGGAATTCCCAATTGATAGATTTATCAGGGATTGAGAGTCTGACCTATGTGGGTTTGAACTTAGTAATTGAAGGCAATGATGTATTGACCAGCCTGGATGGTTTGAATAATCTGACAACAGTTTTAGGTGATTTTTACATAAACCATAATCCGAACCTGGCCAGTTTGTCGGGTCTTGAAAGCTTTAATTTAACTGGAGACTTCTTATATATTGGTGACAATCCTCAACTGGCGGATATATCGGCGCTTACTTCCATGACCGATATTGAGGGTAGCCTAACATTTTATAATAATGATGCACTCACCAATCTGGTTGGTCTCGATAATTTAAATTCGGCTGCAGAGCTAATCCGCATTCAGGATAATGATCTTCTTTCCGATTTGTCAGGTCTTGAAAACTTTACCTATGCTTATGGTGGTATTATCATCGAATACAATTCATCACTGACAAGCATTGGATCACTTCAAAATCTGATATTGTCGGGTGATTTTACCATCTCAAATAATGTTTCCCTTCAAAGTTTATCAGGTCTCGACAATTTGGTAACCATTGACGGATATTTTATTTTAAGCGAAAACGATCTTATTAGTTCTTTAGCCGGACTTGGTAATTTAACAAGCTGTTCGGGAGGTTTTAGTTTAGGTGGTCCATCATTGGTAAGTTTAACCGGACTTGAAAACCTTACATCGATAGGGGGAAATTTTGCCCTGAATGGCACCGGACTGTCCGATCTTTCGGAACTTGAAAACTTTCAATCACTCGGTGGAGCGATAGATTTTGGGAATAATCAGTCACTAACCGATATTTCAGCCTTGCAAAACCTTACTTTTATTGGAAATTCGCTTAAAATATGGAATAATTCTGAGTTAACTAACCTGGAAGGTTTAAATAACATTTCCGCAATTGGAGGATATTTATACATTTTTCAGAACGCCTCCCTTGAGAATATAACCGCTCTCAGTCAATTAACTTCTGTAAATGGCCATATACATATTTCTAGCAACAATTCACTTACAAGTCTTGCGGGATTGGAAAATCTGACATCAGTTCTCACAGAACTTTACATTGGCGATAATATGCTTCTTTCTGACCTGACCGGGTTAAAT
This sequence comes from uncultured Bacteroidales bacterium, assembly GCA_963840975.1. GTDB lineage: Bacteria > Bacteroidota > Bacteroidia > Bacteroidales > JAADJA01 > JAADJA01. Next base: position 165,549 of record CAWJBC010000010.1, read on the forward strand.
AATCTGATAAGTATTGGATCCTTACGAATAGATCAAACGTCTGCCCTTCAGAATATTCAAGCGCTTGAAGGTATTACCAGTATTCCCGGCGATGTTCGGATTTGGGATAATCATGCTTTAACAGATCTGATGGGTTTGCATAATGTGACTTCTGTTGGTGGGAACATTGATATCAAAGGGAATGACCTTTTAAACAACTTAACCGGACTGGAAAATTTAACTTCAGTTGGAGGGAATATTTTTATTGGCACATCTGGCGGAAATCCCGTTTTAAATGATTTAACCGGCTTAAATTCACTGACCTCTATTGGCGGTAATCTTGATATTAGAAATAATAATGAACTAATTAATTTAAACGGATTGGACAGTCTGAACTTTATCGGTGGAAATCTGCATATAGGATACAAGTCAACATTTGGCGGTGGAAGTGGAAATCCGGCATTGACAAGTTTAACAAGCCTTTATTCTCTTGAGACTGTCAACGGCGATATAAATATATCTTACAATAATTCCCTTACCAACCTTTCCGGATTGGATAGCATCGATGCCGAGTCAATTAACAACCTGATAATATGGTCGAATGAATCATTATCCGAATGCGATGTGCAAAGTGTGTGTGAGTATATCGCAAATCCGGGTGGCAGCATTTTAATCGGTAATAATGCAATGGGTTGTTTTTATTTACCTCAGGTTCAGGAATCCTGCCTTACCGGAATGAATGAATTCTATGGTGGTGTAGAAATCATCCTTTCTCCCAACCCCGCCACCTCCTTCATCACCATCACCACGCCGCAGAACCAACCCCTCGAACACGTCATCATCTACAACAACCTCGGGCAAAAGGTTCTTACTGCAAAGCCGGTGAATAATACGGTGGATGTTTCAAAGCTTACGCCGGGAATGTTTATCCTTGAAGTGGAAACTGAAAACAGAACCATCAGAGAAATTCTTCTGGTTGAATGAAAATGGTTTTTGAGAAAAAGAAAGGTTAGTTATTTATTTTGGAAAGAACTTTTTTTCGAAACAAATTTTGATTTTCTTCCTACTTCCATTGCCTTCAGCAAGCCCAAATCCAATAGTTGCTCATCAGAAATTGCTTTTGCTTTTATTCCAAGTTTTTTTGCCAGGTCAGAAAATAATTTCAAATCTGTTTTGTCGGGGGCTGTTAATAATTAATCCGTTCATGATGATAAAATTTTTTACAAATATAACTAATTTTTCCCTGTTTATATTTCGGAACTAAATTGGTGGTAGAATAGGCAGTCGGCAGTCGGTCTCACCTCTGGCGAGAGCAGTCAGCAACAATTTAGTCAATTTAAATTCTATTCAATTTAGTCAATCAGAAGGGCTATTGGCTGATAGCGAAAAACCCTGACATCATAATCTGCTTCGCCATTTCCTCATGACCTGAATGGTTGATATGATAGTCGGCTTTCCAAAACAATTCCACATCAGAGGATTTGAATGCGGGGAAAAGATCAAGGAAAGGTATTTGCTTTTCTGCAAGCCAGCTGACAAGGTCCGCGGTCATCTTGTAATTATTGACGATGTCCCGCTGATCGAACTTCATCATCCCCAACACTTCTGCAATCCTTACTGAATCGGTTTTTGCCTCCGTATCAATCTTTGATGGAAGCAGCATTATCAAAAATCTTGTGCCATTTTTTTTGCAATCATTATTGATCTTTTCCAGGTTATTCTTCATGATAATCAAAGCAGTATCCAGAAACTGAGGGTAAACTTTAAAAAATTTAACCTGGTTTAAATATTGCCCTGTAAATCCTGTGTAGAGTTTATCCACCGACCAGAGATCCCCATAATAGCTATCGGAACGTGCCGGAACCTGCAACCGTCCGTTTTCCGATTCAATGCGGATACCATCAAGGAAATCATTGCCGGTATAGATGATCACAATAAAAACATCGGGTTTCAGGTTTAAACATTTCCGGTAAACACCTGAATAATTTTGCGGGCCAAAGTAACCGTTCCCTGCATTCAGAACTTCAAAATTCTTATCCGGAAATTTTACCATTAACATTTCTTTAAGCCGGGTGGCAACTGATTCGGAATTGAAAATCACGCCATCAGTATGTGAATCGCCGGTGATGATAATTCTTATTGAACCTTGAGGTTTCTCAATTTGTGTAGGTTCATCATTCCTGAAACCCATATTGTTGGTTTTCATAACAATCCTCCCAAGCGGATGTTCCATCCATTTAAAGTCACGGGTGACATTTGGTTTGTGGAAATGACCTGCCAATGAATCAGGCTGGTAGTAGTCACTCTCACCCTGTGGAAAAGAGGGTTTAAGCCCGGTTTCTAGAGGTTTGCTGCTGTTCATCCGGCAAAGTATAACCAATATGAGACCAACAAGCAAAAGCCCGATTAAAATTATTTTTTTCAGCATCAGAGAATACAAAAAAAAGGCTGCTGAATAATCCCAGCAGCCGATTGAACACTATTTTTTAGAAACCTTTTTCTCTTTCTTCGTGATTTTCTTTGTCTTTTTCCTGGTTTCTTTTTCCATCTTTTTCCTGATCACTGCCTGAGCTGCTGCCAGCCTTGCAATGGGCACACGGAATGGCGAACAGCTAACGTAATCCAGTCCGACCCTGTGGCAGAACTCGACCGATGTGGGTTCTCCACCATGTTCTCCGCAAATACCAAGTTTGATATTCTTCCTGGTTTTACGTCCTTTCTTTACAGCCATTTTTATCAGTTTACCAACACCTTCCTGATCCAGTTGCTGGAACGGGTCAACTTTCAGTATGTTTTTCTGGAGATAAACCGGAAGGAATTTTCCTGCGTCATCCCGCGAATAACCAAAGGTCATTTGTGTAAGGTCGTTGGTTCCAAAAGAGAAAAATTCCGCCGACTTTGCGATTTCGTCTGCAATCAGAGCTGCTCTTGGCACCTCAATCATGGTTCCGACAAGGAAATCAATTTTATCCTTTTTTTCTTTAAACACCTTTTCAGCGGTCGAACGTACAATATCCTCCTGCATTTTCATTTCAGTTAGGGTTCCGGTCAGCGGTATCATGATTTCAGGAATTGCTTTAATCCCTTTCTTTTTGAGATTCAGGGCAGCTTCGATGATGGCTCGGGTTTGAGTTTCTGAAATTTCAGGGTAAGTATTTCCTAACCGGCATCCTCTGTGTCCCAGCATTGGGTTAAATTCAGCAAGGCTGTCAATTTTTTCCCTGACTTCTTTGAGGGTAATACCCATCAGTTTTGCCATCTCTTTTTGTTCTTTCTCTTCGTGAGGAACAAACTCATGTAAAGGCGGATCCAGTAGACGAATAGTTACCGGCAGATCGTGCATCGCTTCAAAAATGCCCTCAAAATCCTTACGTTGGATGGGCAACAACTTCTTCAGTGCCTTTTTTCTCCCCTCCAGATCTTCGGCAAGTATCATCTCGCGCATAGCCTGGATTTTCCCTTCGCCAAAGAACATGTGCTCTGTGCGGCAAAGACCAATACCAACTGCTCCAAACTCACGGGCAACTTTAGAATCATAAGGAGTGTCGGCATTTGTTCTGACTTTCAGTCTTGCTGTTTTTTGAGCAAGTTTCATAAGTTTTCCAAAATCGCCGCTCATAGCTGCTTCTTTGGTCTGGATTTTTCCCTTATAAACCTCACCTGTTGAACCATTGAGCGAAATCCAGTCGCCCTCTTTGAACAAAATGCCATCACAGGTCAAGGTTCTGGCTTTATAGTCAATTTTTATAGCACCGGCTCCGGAAACGCAACATTTCCCCATTCCTCTTGCAACAACAGCAGCATGAGATGTCATCCCACCGCGGGCAGTCAAAATGCCTTCTGCTACATTCATTCCCTTCAAATCTTCGGGAGAAGTTTCAATCCGAACCAGGATTACCTTTGAACCTTTAACGGCCCATTCCTCAGCTTCATCGGCATGGAAAACAATTTGACCGGTAGCAGCACCTGGTGATGCCGGTAATCCCTTGGCAATGACATGAGCTTTTTTGATAGCGTCCAGATCGAATACCGGGTGCAGCAATTCATCCAATTTATTTGGCTCAACCCGCATCACAGCAGTATTTTCATCTATCTTCCCTTGTTTAAACATATCCATTGCAATCTTTACCATTGCAGCACCGGTTCGTTTCCCGTTCCGGGTTTGCAATAACCACAATTTATTATCCTGAATGGTAAATTCCAGATCCTGCATATCCTTGTAATGATCTTCCAGTTTTTGCTGAATAGTGTCCAGTTCCTTATAAACTTTTGGCATCACTTCTTCGAGTGAGGGGAAAAGTGTTTTTCTTTCTTTCTCTGAAACTTTGGCTAACTTAGCCCATCGGATCGAACCTTCTTTGGTAATTTGCTGGGGTGTGCGAATTCCTGCTACAACATCTTCACCCTGAGCATTGATAAGGTATTCACCGTTAAAAACATCTTCTCCTGTTCCGGCATCCCTTGTAAAAGCAACGCCAGTACCTGATGCCTGTCCCATATTTCCAAAAACCATTGCCTGAACATTCACGGCAGTTCCCCAATCATCAGGAATTCCGTTAATTTTTCTGTAATAAATAGCCCTGTCGTTCATCCAGCTTCCAAATACTGCCATGATGGCTCCCCAAAGTTGTTCCCATGGGTCGTCAGGAAAATTTTTGCCGGTTTTCTTTTTTACGGCTGCCTTAAATCGTTTAACAAGTTCTTTAAGGTCATTGGTAGTAAGTTCGGTATCCAGCATCACTCCCTTTTCTTCTTTAAGGTGGTCAATGATCTCTTCGAAAGGATCAATGTCTTCTTTTGAAGCTGGTTTCAAATCCATAACAACGTCGCCATACATTTGTACGAACCTGCGGTATGAATCCCATGCAAAACGCTCGTTCCCGCTTTTCTTTGCAATTCCTTTAACAGCAAGGTCATTCAATCCAAGGTTCAATACCGTATCCATCATGCCGGGCATCGAAGCTCTCGAACCTGACCTGACCGAAAGCAGACAGGGGTTTTCTTTGTCGCCAAACTTAGATCCCATAATCTTTTCGACATTCTTAACTGCTTGCTCAACCATTGGCTTAACAAGCTTAATAACCTTTTCTCTTCCTTCGGTATAATAGAGTGTACAAACTTCGGTAGTGATGGTGAAACCCGGAGGCACCGGAACGCCAATAAGATTCATCTCGGCAAGGTTTGCACCTTTGCCTCCCAATAAGTTTTTCATCGCTGCATTTCCTTCGGCTTTTTTGTCGCCAAACGTATAAACATGTTTAATAGCCATAATAAAAGTTTTAAATATTTTGAACTTAAATGTTGATTATCTGTGTTTTAATAAATTTTATTTTAGGGCTGCAATATTACAAAAAAATGTTAGGCACAACAGGTCAATAATAAATTTAACAAAAGCCTAAAGTATTTCATTTGCAAACAACCATTAATAGATTGTTTAAAATTCAGGGGTTGGAAATTGCATTTGGAAAATTAAAATAGGATTAGGATATCTTGTTTTACCTACTATTTTATTAAAAAACCATTCATTTTCATACTGTACAAAGCCCAATTGATCATTTCGTCGAAAGTAAAAAAGTCAATTTGATGTCCAAGCCATTCACAGGTTACTATTTGCTGATGTATTCCGGTGCGCTTCTTTTTGTTAAGAATGTCCAATGTCTTTTTACTGTCCAGCAAATCGTCCTTTGCACCAAGAACAACATATCTGGCAGGACATTTCAGATCATCTATCTTAGGAATAGTTGAATAAAATACCTGATTTTTAGCATTCATAACTGGATTGAACAACAGGCAGGGAAGTCCGGTATCCTCAGCAAGCCAGTAGCCCAAAAAACCGCCCAGCGAACTCCCAATGATAAATTTTATTTTTTTCTGCAAAATTGCATCTTTCAGTGTTTCATAAACGCCCAGTTTCTGCCGGTAGTTAATATGCAAGGCAACCACATCCAGCCCAGCCCTGCTCATGATCTTCTTTTTCTCGGGAACCGGAAAACTATCAAGTCCATGTATGTATAAAGTATTCATCTGTTATTAAAATGATACTGGCAAAAATAAAGAAACTTTTTATTGAATGAGATTATCTGTCTGCAAATGGCTGTTTTTTGTACCACATAAACCAGGTCTTGCTGTATATATCCTGATCATCGCTTTCTTCCAACCTTCTTGATTCCTCTATTGTACTTGGGCTGTGTAACATTACATCATTCCCAGGTTCCCAGTTTGCAGGGGTAAGGATATTGAATTTTTCAATAGTTTGGAGGGCAATTAATGTCCTTTTGATCTCCTCTAAATTTCGCCCGACATTATTGGGATAATAAAAAATTGCAGCAATTTTATCATCAGGATTAATGATGAAAACGCCTCGTATATCCTTGGTAGTACTCGAAAACTGATGAATCATCCCGTATTTCTTCGAAACCGACATATCTGAATCAGAGATCAGTGGAAAGTTAATCTTTACCTGCTTTTTATCTTTAAATTCAATTGATTCCAGCGAACGTATCCACTCCAGATGACTATTGATTCCGTCAGTAGAAAGAACAAAAATATAGGTGTTGAGTTGGTCGAATTCATCCTGCATGTCAGCCAGTTCGAGAATTTCAGTACTACAAATAGCCGTAAAATCGCTGGGATGGCTAAATAAAATCTTCCACTTTCCGGGATAAGCAATAGGGAAATTGATGCTACCCATAGTGGAATTCTGATTGAAAGCTGGCGCAGGTTCGCCAATCAAAGGGATGCACTGAGCACCGGCTTTAAATGTTAAACCAATAAAAATAAATGAAATTGGAACCAAAATCAGGGTGAAAGTCTTTCTCATAAATTGAAAAATGTATAATTATGCAAAATTGAACGTGAAGAGAGTTTAACAGCGGTTTTTTAAAAAAGTTCTAACCGTGAAAAAATTTATTATTGTATTTATTTGCTAATTTAAAAGAAACTATTAATTTTGCAGCCCTAAAATTTTGAACCTCTTTAACATTATTGGGATATGTATTTAACAACTGAGAAGAAAAAAGGATTTTTTAAGGAATATGGAAAGTCAGAATTTGATACCGGTTCCACCGAAGGACAAGTAGCACTGTTTACATTCAGGATTACTCATCTTACTGGTCACCTTAAAGAAAACAAAAAGGATCTTGCAACTGAGCGCTCGCTGATCAGGCTCGTAGGTAAAAGGAGAAAATTACTCGATTATCTTAAGAGGAAAGACATAGAAAGATATAGAGCTGTAATTAAAAAGCTGGGAATAAGAAAATAAAATTTCAAAAGGCAATTTCTAATTGCCTTTTTTTGTATAATAAAAGTAAAAAAAAATAAATGAGTAAAACAGGAATCCAGAAAACCTTTCAACTTTCTGATGGCAGAGAAATTACAATTGAAACTGGCAAACTTGCCACGCAAGCTGATGGATCAGTAGTAGTAAAAATGGGTGATACGATGTTGCTTGCAACCGTTGTTTCATCAAAGGAACCCAAGGAGAATACCGACTTTCTTCCCTTATCAGTTGAATACCAGGAAAAATATGCAGCATCCGGAAGATTCCCGGGAGGCTTTTTTAAGCGCGAAGCAAGACCTTCGGAATATGAAATTCTGATAGCACGACTTGTGGACAGAGCATTGCGACCAATATTCCCAAACGATTATCACGCTGAAACCCAGGTATTGATCACTTTAATGTCAGCCGACAAAAACATAATGCCTGATTCACTTGCAGCATTGGCAGCATCATCAGCAATTGCAGTTTCCGATATCCCATTCAACGGACCTATTTCTGAGGTTAGGGTTGGAAAAAAAGATGGGAAGTTGATCATTAATCCCACCATTCTGGAAGTTGAATCCCTCGATCTGGATATTATGGTTGCTGCAACTATGGACAATATCATAATGGTAGAAGGTGAAATGAAAGAGATCGGCGAGGAGGATATGCTTGAAGCGCTTAAATTCGCTCACGAAGCCATAAAACAGCAATGCCAGGCACAATTGGATCTTGCTGCAATGGTTGAAAAGTCTAATCCAAAACGCGAATACTGTCACGAAAATCATGACGAAGAATTCAAAAATAAAATATGGAAAGACGCTTACGATAAGGTTTATGCAATAGCAACCAAAGGTACATCCAAACATGAAAGAATGGATGCTTTTGAATTGGTTAAACAGGAAATCATTGATTCTATCCCCGAAGAAGAGCGGGAAGCAAAAGAAATGATGGTCAAAATGTATTATCATGAGGTTGAGAAAGAAGCCGTAAGAAGAATGATATTGGATGAGAGAAAAAGGCTCGATGGAAGAACGCTTAATGAAATCCGTCCGATTTGGTCGGAGATTGATTACTTGCCTGCAGCGCATGGCTCTGCTATATTCACAAGAGGAGAAACACAATCACTTACTACAGTTACCTTAGGGTCCAAGTTAAATGAACAAACCATTGATGGTGCTGTTTTTGAAGGAAAGAGTAAGTTTATTCTGCATTATAATTTTCCACCTTTTTCCACCGGCGAAGCAAAACCAATCAGAGGTACAGGTCGTCGTGAAATCGGGCATGGTAATTTAGCAATGCGTGCCTTAAAACAGGTTTTACCAACCGGTGAAGAAAATCCCTATACTGTTCGAATTGTATCAGATATTCTTGAATCCAACGGTTCATCATCCATGGCCACCGTTTGCGCCGGAACACTTGCACTTATGGATGCCGGGGTTAAAATTAGAAAACCTGTTTCAGGAATAGCCATGGGATTGATCACTGATTTGGAATCGGGTAAGTTTGCTGTTCTGTCTGATATTTTGGGTGATGAAGACCACCTGGGTGACATGGACTTTAAAGTAACCGGTACCAAAGATGGAATAACAGCCTGCCAGATGGATATTAAGGTTCAGGGTCTTTCGTACGAAATTTTAACGCAGGCGCTTATGCAAGCCAAAGAGGGTCGTTTACACATTTTGAATGAAATGGCTAAAACCATCACTGAACCACGCGCTGATTACAAACCCCATGTACCAAGAATTGTGAAGATGACAATTCCCAAAGAATTTATTGGAGCGGTTATTGGTCCCGGCGGAAAGGTAATACAAGAGATTCAGAGAGAAACCAATTCAACTATAGTAATTGAGGAAGTAGGTGAATTCGGGATCATTGATATTGTTTGTACCGATGAAGTTTCCTTTGAAGCGGCTAAAAACAGAATTAAAGCCATAATTGCTATGCCAGAGATTGGTGAAGAGTATTTGGGCACAGTTAAAAACATTACTACTTTTGGTGCTTTTGTCGAAGTACTTCCGAATAAAGAAGGGCTTTTGCACATATCCGAAATTGACTGGAAACACATTAAAAAAGTAGAGGAAGTGCTGAATGTCGGAGATAAAGTCAAAGTAAAACTCATAGATATTGATGGACGAACCGGCAAATTAAAACTCTCGCGTAAAGTTTTAATTCCGAAGCCCGAGCAGCAGTAAATTTGTAACCTTTAATCGTTCACTGCGTAATATTTCCCGGAAAATAATCTTTCCGGGTTTTTTATTTGTCACAAATCATCCGGAAGATAACAAGTCCTTGCTTTCGTTCCAGGTTTGAAAGTCAGGATTATCAATCATTTAAGTCTGATTTATGAGGCAGCTAAAAATTATTAAACAGGTAACCAATCGCGATACCGCATCTTTGGAGAAATACCTGCACGAAATTGGCAAAGTGGAACTTATCACCGCAGATGAGGAGGTCGCCCTCGCCCAGAAAATCAGGCTGGGAGACTGGAGAGCGCTCGAAAGACTCACAAAAGCAAACCTCCGGTTTGTGGTTTCTGTTGCAAAGCAATACCAAAATCAGGGTTTGAGCCTTCAGGATTTAATCAATGAAGGAAATGTGGGTTTGATTAAGGCAGCGCAGCGTTTCGATGAAACAAGGGGCTTCAAATTTATTTCTTATGCGGTTTGGTGGATTCGCCAATCCATTATGCAGGCGCTTGCCGAACAGTCAAGAATAGTGAGGCTGCCCCTGAACAGGATTGGAACCTTGAACAGGATCAATAAAGCTTATGCAAAACTGGAACAGGAATACGAACGCGAGCCAAACTCATCCGAAATTGCCAAACTTCTCGAAGTGGATGAGGAGGAGGTCAAAGTTTCGATGAAAAATGCAGGCCGGCACCTTTCGATGGATGCTCCTCTGCTGACTGATGACGGTAATAACCTCTATGATATGATCAGAAGCAATGAATCGCCCGATCCTGAAAGCGAACTGATCAATGATTCTCTCAAAATAGAGATTGAAAGAGCCATTTCGACCCTAACACCCAGGGAAGCCGATGTTTTACGTATGTATTTTGGATTGAACAATGCCGTTCCTTTTTCGTTAGATGAAATTGCAGAAAAATATGAACTTACACGTGAGCGAGTAAGGCAAATAAAAGAAAAAGCCATAAAACGGTTAAAACAAACTTCTCGCAGTAATCAATTGAAAACATTCTTAGGATAAAATTGAGGCGGATCAAAAATCCGCTTTTGTATCATTTTCTTACTACTTTTACTGCTCATTTTACAATGTTACATTATGCATAGATTAATTTCTCCATCCCTTCTTTCGGCAGATTTTGGAAAACTGCGCGAGGAAATAGAGATGATTAACTCCAGCGAGGCAGATTGGATTCACATTGATATTATGGATGGGGTTTTTGTGCCAAATATTTCTTTTGGGTTTCCGGTTCTCAAGTACATTCAGAAATATGCCACCAAACCGCTTGATGTCCACCTGATGATCATTCAGCCTGAGCGATACTTTGAGAAGTTTAAGGAGCACGGGGCATCTATTGTGACTATCCATTACGAATCAAATGATCATCTGCACCGCTCTGTTAATGCGATTAAGGAATTGGGAATGAAAGCCGGTATTGTCATAAATCCTCACACACCTGTTCATTCTCTTGACGACATTATTGCAGAAATTGATTTGGTGCTACTAATGTCAGTCAACCCCGGATTTGGCGGTCAAAAATTTATCGAACACACCTATTTAAAAATACAACAACTCAAAAACCTGATCAATTCACTAAAATTAAAAACACAAATAGAAATTGACGGAGGTGTGGATTTAACTAATGCAGGTAAACTTTTTCAGGCCGGAGCTGATATAATTGTTGCTGGAAACAGTATTTTTTCATCTGCAAACCCTCACGAAACCATTTCAAAACTTAAACAAGCTTAAATCCGTTAATATCTCCAACCAGAAAAATTTTAAACTCAGATATAAAATCCTGATATACCGGATTACTCTTTTCCCCAGCATTTCCCTATTTCTTTTAAAAGGCAATATCTTTCACTGATTAAAGCATCATCAGGAAATGGACTGAATTCTGGTAAGAAAGTATATTTATGTCTTCAAATCAAAACCATTTCTAAGAATATTCGTATATATGAAGGTCTAAATTTTTATAATGATGAAAAAGACAATCGTTCTTCTACTTTCTACCCTCGTAGCTAATGAATGTAGTGTCTTTTCTCAAAATGAGATGGCTGATAATGTTGCTTCTGAACTTAACACGGTTAAAGAAGTGAAAAAAGACTCCCAGCACCCGATGAATTTCATTGAGGATTATAACATTAATGTATGTGCCGGGAAAAAGGCCAAAGTCATTACAGAGACTCAATTAAAAACCAGTATCAATAAAATTTCAGAACAGAACATAAGTATCTCTAAAGGTACAATAGTCGAGTACTACAAGTACTTCCCCAAAGAAGCTCTGTGGGCGATAAGACATGGCGAAGACTGGGGGTTTGTTCCTGCAACAGTTGTCGTACCATTGCAGGGAACAGGATTTGAATCGGTTCAACCCGCCTGGGATGAAGCACCCAAAATGCTTTCTGAAATACATATCAAGTTCCCTGAAGAAGCCAAAAACAGGAGTATTGACGATAAAATTATAATCAAGGCACTGATCAGCAAAACCGGGCTTGTTTCGGAAGTGGAAATAGTAAAAAGCATACCTGAACTTGATGAGGCAGCAACTGAAGCTATCAGGAAAGTAAGATTCAAACCCGGTAAGTTAGCGGGCAAGCCCATTGAAACCTGGATCACTATCCCAATTGATATTAAGATTGACAAAAGCTGAACCCTTTGACTCTCTAAGAAAATAGTACATCATTTGGAAGGTTCAAAATTCGATGATTTCTTCAATTAATGCAATGACCAACTACTCCCACCGTTCAATATATTTGGCATTTTGCATGATGGTTCAGTAATGGTTCTAAAAATCTCCTTTCCTTTTTTGAGTTAACTAAAAAAGAAAGTCTATTTTTGAAGACTCAAAAATTCTATAGTATTATAGAGCTAATAAATAAAAGAAATGTCAAACGAAATTAACAAACTGAATCCGGAAAGATTGTGGTATTATTTTACAGAGATATTAAAAATTCCACGTCCATCAAAAAACGAAGGTAAAATTCTAAATTACATTTTGGATTTTGGGAAAAAGCATCATCTCGAAACTATCCAGGACGAGACAGAGAATATCCTTATCAGGAAACCTGCCACCAAAGGCTTTGAGCAACTTAAGTCAGTTGTTTTGCAGAGCCATGTTGACATGGTTTGCGAAAAGAACAGTGATTTGGAGTTTGATTTTTTCAATGACCCCATCCAGGCATGGATTGATGACGGATGGGTGAAATCAAAAGGGACCACATTAGGAGCTGACGATGGTATTGGGATTGCTGCTCAATTGGCACTTCTGGAAGCCACAGATGTTCCCCATGGTCCGATTGAATGTCTTTTTACGGTAGATGAAGAAACCGGCTTGACGGGAGCGAATGGATTAAAACCTGGATTTCTCCGCAGTGAAATCTTATTAAACCTGGATTCAGAAGACGAGGGAGAACTTTTTATCGGCTGTGCTGGTGGTAAAGATACGGTTGCAAAACTAAAGTTCTTGAAAGAAAAAGTTCCAGAATTACACCAATTTTTTTCAATTAAAGTTTCGGGTCTAACCGGTGGCCATTCGGGGGATGACATTCAAAAAGGAAGGGCAAACGCCAATAAACTTCTCAATAGAATTTTGTGGCAGGGAACCAAAGACTTTGGTGTCAGAATATCACATATTGATGGTGGCAATCTGAGAAATGCCATCGCCCGCGAAGCATTTGCCAATGTTACAGTTCCGGAAAACCATTCCAAATCATTGAATGATTTTGTTAAACTTTTTCATCTCATTGCAAAAGAGGAATACAAGATTACCGAACCAGATCTTCAGGTAAAAATAGAAAATGTCAGCAAACCTGACTTTATTATTGATATAAGAAACCATAATAACCTGCTCAATTCCGTTTATGCTTGTCCACATGGAGTTATTGCATGGTCGGCTGATATACCGAATTTTGTTGAAACTTCTACTAACCTCGCTTCAATAAAAATTGCCGATGATGTAATTACCATTTCTACAAGCCAGCGAAGTTCTGTAGAATCGGCCAAGGATGATATTTGCAATATGGTAGCAAGCGTTTTTGTTCTTGCTGGAGCAGAGGTCAAACATTCTGATGGCTATCCGGGTTGGAAACCCAATTCTAATTCTGAAATAGTTGAAATTACAAGGAAAGCATACATTGATCTGTTCAAGAGTGAACCCGATGTCAAGGCGATACATGCCGGATTGGAATGTGGGCTGATTGGATTTGTTTACCCAAAAATGGATATGATTTCCTTTGGTCCCACCATCAAAGGTGCACATTCGCCTGATGAAAGACTTGATATTGCAAGTGCCTCAAAGTTCTGGGATCTGACAATTGAAGTTTTAAAAAGGATACCTAAAAAGTAATTGGGCGAAGTTCATAGCCCGGCAGATATTCCAATTCTGATACGCGGATTGGAATAGGGAGAATAAAGATCTTCGTTAAAGTTCCACAGGACTTCAATATAAACAAACGATCGGTCATTAATCATTTGTCGTAAACCACCGCCAAGGAAATAACTTGTAATTGTTATTTGGTCTCTTTCTCTAACATAGAAACCACCATCAGCACCATAAAAATCGCCAAATGTATAAGATACAAACTTATAATCACTTGTAAAAATAAGAGGTTCGAATTCTGCGTGTAAAAACATATTCTCTATCACAGGAATGCCAATACCTGTCAAAAAATACCTTGCAAAAACACTTCCACCATAAATATTATTCTTTAAATCACTAAAGGATGACAAATCAGAGGTACTCTGATAAAAATCGTTATATTGATAATACTTGTAGGTCAGTCCTACACCAACAACCAAATTGTCGGTCAATGAGTAACCAATTATCGGAGAAACATCAACCAATATTGAATTGCTACTGAACCCAAAACCGAGAGCCCCACCAATAGAAACCCGATCCATAAAAGAACTGTTCTTCCTGTCCTTTAAGTTAATATCTTGAGCAACCAGGTTGTTTAAACCTGCGGTTAACAATATAAAAAGGAGCATTTTTGGAAAACGACAGATAAGTGATAGCATAGTTAAACCATTTGATTGCAAAACTAAATTAACTTCGATTATGAAACATTATTATCATAATTCAATTCGTAAAAATGATATAAATGTAAAATAATTTTCATGTAAACGTCTATATTAATATTTTTTATCTGGTTTATCACCTAAATTACAAGTAGTTAAAAAATTAATTATTTTTTTTTACAAAAGGCTTGTTTTTTAAAAACATTAAGTTCTATCTTTGCACCCGCATTTAGCGAATCGTTCTTTTAAGAAATTCTGAATTTAAAAATGGGTAATGTGATATTTTGATTATCTTTGTTACCCACTTTTCGCAGGTTAATAATTTTTTTAAAAAAAACTTGCACAATAAAAAAATGGGTGTACTTTTGCAGCCCGTTTTAAAAAGAGAAACGATTAAAACGATACAAAATAGTTCTTTGAAAAAACTGAAGTAAAGCCTAGTAGTAAATATCCGCAAATTCCTTTTTGGATTGTGAATAGTAAATCTTGAGACATCAAATGACTTTATTACAATGGAGAGTTTGATCCTGGCTCAGGATGAACGCTAGCGGCAGGCTTAATACATGCAAGTCGAGGGGTAACAGGTGTAGCAATACATGCTGACGACCGGCGCACGGGTGCGTAACGCGTATGCAACCTACCTTTAACTGGGGAATAGCCCCGAGAAATCGGGATTAATACCTCATAACATTTATCAATCGCATGATTTGATAAATTAAAGCTCCGGCGGTTAAAGATGGGCATGCGTGACATTAGCTAGTTGGTGAGGTAACGGCTCACCAAGGCTGCGATGTCTAGGGGTTCTGAGAGGACATTCCCCCACACTGGTACTGAGACACGGACCAGACTCCTACGGGAGGCAGCAGTAAGGAATATTGGGCAATGGACGCAAGTCTGACCCAGCCATGCCGCGTGCAGGATGAAGGCCCTATGGGTTGTAAACTGCTTTTATACGGGAAGAAACTCTCGCTCGTGAGCGAGACTGACGGTACCGTGTGAATAAGCACCGGCTAACTCCGTGCCAGCAGCCGCGGTAATACGGAGGGTGCAAGCGTTATCCGGATTCATTGGGTTTAAAGGGTGCGCAGGCGGAATGATAAGTCAGTGGTGAAATCCTACAGCTCAACTGTAGAACTGCCATTGATACTGTCGTTCTTGAGTATAGTTGAAGTGGGCGGAATGTATCATGTAGCGGTGAAATGCATAGATATGATACAGAACTCCGATAGCGAAGGCAGCTCACTAAACTAAAACTGACGCTCATGCACGAAAGCGTGGGGAGCAAACAGGATTAGATACCCTGGTAGTCCACGCTGTAAACGATGATCACTCGTTGTTGGCGACACACTGTCAGCGACTGAACGAAAGCAATAAGTGATCCACCTGGGGAGTACGATCGCAAGGTTGAAACTCAAAGGAATTGACGGGGGCCCGCACAAGCGGAGGAGCATGTGGTTTAATTCGATGATACGCGAGGAACCTTACCTGGGCTCAAATGCAGAACGACGTCTCGTGAAAGCGGGATTCCCTTCGGGGCGTTTTGCAAGGTGCTGCATGGTTGTCGTCAGCTCGTGCCGTGAGGTGTCGGGTTAAGTCCCATAACGAGCGCAACCCCTATTCTTAGTTGCCATCAGGTAATGCTGGGAACTCTAAGGAAACTGCCTACGCAAGTAGTGAGGAAGGTGGGGATGACGTCAAATCAGCACGGCCCTTATGTCCAGGGCTACACACGTGCTACAATGGCCGGTACAGAGGGTCGCTACCTGGTGACAGGATGCTAATCTCAAAAACCGGTCTCAGTTCGGATCGAAGTCTGCAACTCGACTTCGTGAAGTTGGATTCGCTAGTAATCGCATATCAGCAATGGTGCGGTGAATACGTTCCCGGGCCTTGTACACACCGCCCGTCAAGCCATGGAAGCTGGGGGTACCTAAAGTCCGTGACCGCAAGGAGCGGCCTAGGGTAAAACTAGTGACTGGGGCTAAGTCGTAACAAGGTAGCCGTACCGGAAGGTGTGGCTGGAATACCTCCTTTCTAGAGCATTTACTATTGTCCCTGCCTTAGGCAGGGGTGATATTTACTACAAAACTTTACTTTATTTTTATATTATCCCAAACGAGTGATTGTGAGGGCTCTTCCTTAGAGCAAAAAGGAATATTCCTTGTGCTCTATAAAAAGAGCTTCGGGAATTGAAGGATGAAAGTTCCATAAAAGGAAATAGTCCCGTAGCTCAGTTGGTTAGAGCACTACACTGATAATGTAGGGGTCCCCAGTTCAAATCTGGGCGGGACTACAACGGCTCTTTGGGGGATTAGCTCAGCTGGCTAGAGCACCTGCCTTGCACGCAGGGGGTCAAGGGTTCGAATCCCTTATTCTCCACTAATATTTAGTTCTTTTGATTATTGAAATTGTTGAATTAGCTCAGTCTGGAAGAGCATCCTGCCATTGGCGGGAGGGTCAAGGGTTCGAATCCCTTATTCTCCACAAGTTGGATATGAGTTTGTGAGTAAGCGCGTGTGATAAGTCATCCGCTAACCAAAATTCATGATAAATCCACAAAGTTCTTTGACATATTGAAAGAAAATACAGTAAAAGTAGTTTAAGAATATTACGACTACAGAAAGAAAGTAATTAAGAGCGTACGGTGAATGCCTTGGCTCTCAGAGGCGATGAAGGACGTGACAAGCTGCGATAAGCCTCGGGTAGGTGCAAATAACCTATTATCCGGGGATTTCCGAATGGGGCAACCCATCTGGCTGAAGGCCAGTTATCCCGCTTAGGCGGGAAGCTAACCCAGGGAACTGAAACATCTCATTACCTGGAGGAAGAGAAAACAATAGTGATTCCCTAAGTAGTGGCGAGCGAACGGGGAAAAGCCCAAACCAATGTTGTTACGGCAATGTTGGGGTTGTAGGACTGTAACGTGGAAAATAAATTGATAGCAGAACACTTCTGGAAAGTTGGACCATAGGGGGTGAAAGTCCTGTAAGCAAAATTGATTTATGACCTAACAGTATCCTGAGTACCGCGGGACCGGAGAAATCCTGTGGGAAGCTGCCAGCACCATCTGGCAAGGCTAAATACTACTGAGAGACCGATAGTGAACAAGTACCGTGAGGGAAAGGTGAAAAGTACTTCGAACAGAAGAGTGAAATAGATCCTGAAACCGTGCGCTTACAAGCGGTCGGAGGCCAATTTAGTTTTCGGACTAATAGTAGCTGACGGCGTGCCTTTTGCATAATGAGCCTACGAGTTACTCCTCGCTAGCGAGGTTAATCCTGAAAACGGGAGAAGCCGAAGCGAAAGCAAGTCTGAACAGGGCGTTCAGTTAGCGGGGGTAGACGCGAAACTTTGTGATCTACCCATGGTCAGGTTGAAGTCTCGGTAACACGAGATGGAGGACCGAACTAGTATACGTTGAAAAGTGTTTGGATGAACTGTGGGTAGGGGTGAAAGGCTAATCAAACTGAGAGATAGCTCGTACTCCCCGAAATGCATTTAGGTGCAGCCTCGAGTACAAGTGTCATAGAGGTAGAGCTACTGATTGGGCTAGGGGGCTTCACCGCCTACCAAACCCTGACAAACTCCGAATGCTATGACATGATTCTCGGGAGTGAGGCGTTGGGTGCTAAGGTCCAGCGCCGAGAGGGAAAGAACCCAGACTATCAGCTAAGGTCCCTAAATATATGCTAAGTTGTTGTTTAAACGAGGTCTGATTGCTTTGACAGCTAGGATGTTGGCTTGGAAGCAGCCATTCATTTAAAGAGTGCGTAACAGCTCACTAGTCGAGCGATCGGGCGTGGATAATAATCGGGCATTAAGCATATTACCGAAGCTATAGATTTTCGTCTTACGACGAAAGTGGTAGGGGAGCATTCCAGTTGCGTTGAAGGTGTATCGTAAGGTATGCTGGAGCGTCTGGAAAAGCAAATGTAGGCATAAGTAACGATAATGCAGGCGAGAAACCTGCACACCGAAAGACTAAGGTTTCCTGATCAACGCTAATCGGATCAGGGTTAGTCGGGGCCTAAGGCGAACCCGAAAGGGGTAGTCGATGGACAACTGGTTAATATTCCAGTACCAGCAATAGCTGCGATGGGGTGACAAAGGAGTGAAAGACCCGCGTACTGACGGAATAGTACGTTGAAGAGTTTAGGTATACATTCGGCAGGTAAATCCGTTGAATGTGCTGAAGCTCGATAGTACCGTAAGTCTTCGGACAAGCGGATAGTGGTCCTAATCAGACTTTCAAGAAAAACCTCTAAGCTTCATGTTATTGCTGCCCGTACCGCAAACCGACACAGGTAGTCGAGGAGAGTATCCAAAGGTGCTCGAGTGATCCATGGCTAAGGAACTAGGCAAACTAACCCTGTAACTTCGGGATAAAGGGTGCCACGCGCAAGCGTGGCCGCAGAGAAATGGCCCAGGCGACTGTTTATCAAAAACACATGGCTTTGCTAAATTTAAAGATGATGTATAAGGCCTGACACCTGCCCGGTGCCGGAAGGTTAAGTGGAGATGTTATGGCGCTTCGGCGTCAGAAGCTTTGAAATGAAGCCCCGGTAAACGGCGGCCGTAACTATAACGGTCCTAAGGTAGCGAAATTCCTTGTCGGGTAAGTTCCGACCTGCACGAATGGTGTAACGATCTGGGCGCTGTCTCAGCCATGAGCTCGGTGAAATTGTAGTTCCGGTGAAGATGCCGGATACCCGCAACGGGACGGAAAGACCCCGTGAACCTTCACTATAACTTAACATTGACGTTGGATAAACAATGTGTAGGATAGGTGGGAGACTTTGAAGCGGCCTCGCCAGGGGTCGTGGAGTCAACCTTGAAATACCACCCTTTGTTTATTTGACGCCTAACCCCGCAAAACGGGGAACAGTGTTTGGTGGGTAGTTTGACTGGGGTGGTCGCCTCCAAAAGCGTAACGGAGGCTTTCAAAGGTACCCTCAGCACGCTTGGTAACCGTGCGCAGAGTGCAATGGCATAAGGGTGCTTAACTGTGAGACCTACAAGTCGACCAGATACGAAAGTAGGACATAGTGATCCGGTGGTTCCGTATGGAAGGGCCATCGCTCAAAGGATAAAAGGTACTCCGGGGATAACAGGCTGATCACTCCCAAGAGCTCACATCGACGGAGTGGTTTGGCACCTCGATGTCGGCTCGTCACATCCTGGGGCTGGAGAAGGTCCCAAGGGTTCGGCTGTTCGCCGATTAAAGTGGCACGTGAGCTGGGTTCAGAACGTCGCGAGACAGTTCGGTCCCTATCTGTTGTGGGCGTTAGAAGTTTGAGGATACCTGACCGTAGTACGAGAGGACCCGGTTGGACGCACCTCTAGTGTACCTGTTGTGGCGCCAGCTGCATTGCAGGGTAGCTATGTGCGGACGAGATAAGTGCTGAAAGCATCTAAGCACGAAACTCAGTCCAAGATGAGACTTCTTTTAAGGGTCGTTATAGACGATGACGTTGATAGGCTGCAGGTGTAAAGTCAGTAATGGCAAAGCCGAGCAGTACTAATTACCCGTAAGCTTTTTTCTGAACGTTTTTTCTATTCGTACATACTGTGTTTTCTTTCTCTTATATGTCATAAAATATTCACGATCTTATGGTGACTATTGCGGCGGGGTCCACCTCTTCCCATTCCGAACAGAGAAGTTAAGCCCGCCAGCGCCGATGATACTGCCTTCGGGTGGGAAAGTAGGTCGTCGCCAGCCTTATAAAACCCTGTTCGCTTCATGCGGACAGGGTTTTTTATTTTATCTGATTGATAAATCTCCGCTTTTTTCAATCATGTTGAAATATTTTCCAATACAGCAACCTTTCCTAAATAATTAAAAATTACTTTCGTTATCTGATATTTAAGCGGTAATTAATAATTCTGATGCAGCGATATTTCAATATCCTTGGTTATTTCTTTTTTGTTTATCTGCTATGCAGCGGTTATTTGATCGCCCAGGATACAACGATTTCTACCCTCGACTCTTCAAAGGTTTATTTTTTTCACAATGATTTCGAATTCGGTGGTCCCGAATTTTTGAAAGGAATAGATACTTTAATTACCGGTATTCAGAAATACGATCAGATCACAAAGCCCGGAAATTATTACTCCTCGCTCGGAAATAACGGCCATGCTAACATCAGCATGGTGTATAAGCCCACCTTTAAAAGCGGGGTTGATTTCGGAAATACCTCTGCCCTGGAAAAATATATGTTTAACAACGACAGCCTGAATTATTACTGGGTCGGGAAACCTTTTACCCAATTAAACTACGTGATGGGATCAAAAAAAGAACAAAACCTCTTTGTTGATCATTCACAAAATGTTTCAAGCTGGTTCAATGTGGGGCTTACCCTCAGATACACCAATTCGCCGGGATACTATCCAAACCAGGAAACAGATGACAAGAATTTCGCCTTTAAAACCCGGTTTCAAACAAAAAATTACCGCTATGTGGTGCTGGCCAATTATCTGCACAACAAAATCAGGCTGGAAGAAAACGGCGGAATTAAATACGATTCCATTTTCGAACAAAATATAGAATCGAACCGGCAGAATTTTACTGTGAACCTTACCACTGCTAAAAACACCCTCAAAGAGAACACTTACTACGTCAAACAATTTTTCTTCATTTCGAAACGCCACCGCTTCAGGTTGAGTACGAATGATTCATTAACCCCTCAAAGGAAAATAATCCCGGGAAATATTTCTCTTTCTACCCTTTACTCCCGCAATATCCAGGTGTACCAGCAGGATTCTTCTGACAATTCATTTTACCGGAACTATTATGATTCAGTGAATCCTACTTACGATTCCACTTTTGTGAGTAAAGTTGAAAACCAGTTGTCGTGGACCAATTCCGACAATGCAAAAAGGCAGCTTCTTACTTTTAATTTTGCCCTGAAGCATCTTTACAGTGAGCTCACCGTGGATACTACAAAAACATTTTTCAACCAGCTTATTCCCTCGGCTGAGGTCAAATTCACAGTTTCTGACATCTTAAAGTTATATTTTTCGGGCGACATTGTTACAGGCAACGCTTATGCCGGTGATTTTCATTTGAAAGGCGCCCTGTTGCTCCACACCAAATTCGGTGACCTCTCCTATTCGCTCACCAGCGCCCTGCAGGAGCCCGACCGGTTTTACGGATATTATTCGTCCAACCATTTCAGGTGGAGCAACAATTTGAATAAACAAGGCTTTTTCCTGAATACCATCGAATACAAAATTAAAAACCTTCATGCAGGAGTTAACTTTTTCAATATCGGAAACTTTGTTTACTTCGATTCGCTTGCCATGCCAGCTCAGCTTGGCAGCAACCTGAATGTATTTTCAGCCTTTTTGCGCAAGCTGATCAACGTGGGCAACTGGAGCTTCGACCTGCGGGGTGTTTATCAAACCACATCGGATGATGCCCTGCGGGTGCCGGAATTGGCCGCAGATATTTCCATTTATTTCACCAAAGACCTCTTTAAAAAGGCGACCATTCTGCAAACCGGCGTTGATGTTTTTTACAATACCAGTTATTTTAGCTACGCCTATATGCCCGCCATCAAAAGCTTTTATGTGCAGAACAGCGTAAAAACGGGCGATTATTTTTACACCAATGTATTCCTTAACCTGCAAATAAAACGCTCAAGGATTTTCGTGAAATATATCAACCTCGCATACCTGCTCAAGGATTTCAGCTATTACACGGTTCCCTCCTACCCCATGCAGGACGGCGGCTTTAGGTTTGGCGTAAGCTGGATGTTTTATGATTGAGCCGAACAGCCATTTCATTAATATGTTAATTTTGATGGCAGAAATTAATTAGTTTTCTTAAATTTGTTACCTCAAGAATATCGACATGGACTTAGCAAAGAAAAAACTGGAATTTATAAAAGAGGTACTGCAACTATCCAATGAAAAGATAATTGATAAACTCAGTGATATGTTGAAAAAGGAAAAGATGCACCGCACCCCGGGTAAAAAGTCGGCTAAGGATTTTTATGGAATAATGGATAAAATGGAGGGTGAAGAATACAAGGCAACTATTGAAGAAGGATGCGAAAAAATTGATAAAAATGAATGGTAAAAGTTGCCTGCTCGATACCAGCATTGGATAGCTGCCACAGCTATGCAAAATAATATAACACTCATTGCCAATGATGTTCATTTTACTTTAGTAAATGGACTGAATTTAATCCACTAATTATCTGATTCTCCCAGTCTAATCCAGAATTCATCAAAGGGATAAATTATTTGTTTTATGATTGAAAAATAGCATGGGGCGAATTTGAGCAATCCCAAATTTCCCCTTATTCCCCTTGTATCCCCTATACCTTAATCCGTCCCGGTCTTTCAACTATCATTGCTGCACTTTCAACGATTCTTGTCGTCGTTTCGATAAGCATTGCCGTCGTTTCGAAGATATTTGTCGCTCCTTCGATAATACTTGCCGCCTTCTCGATGACCTTTGCTGCTGTTTCGAAGACTTATGTTGCCCTTTCGATGATCCGTTGCGCCGCCGCGCGGCTTCATCGAAATGCCGGAACATAGTATCGAAATGACGGAACGCTTCATCGAAACGGCGCACTTTACTATTGAAACTCCGACAGATTATATTGAAGCTACGCAGGGTATCTTTGAAAGAGTGGCAAGGTTCTTCGAAACGGTGACCGGCATCATCGAAATAAAGACCATCATTGTCGAAACCCCGTCCAACTTTTTTGAAAAAATGCTTGACATCGCCTTTTGATTGTTGTATATTTGACCTCTGAAATCAAACAAAATTATTAAACGAACAAAAACATTAAAGCTATGTCAACACCTATCGAAATCCAAAGACTTTATTCGAAGACCGATGCCGAAATGTTAGAAGATGCAACGGTAAAAGAAACCTTCGCAGCCGATGATATCACGAAGATATCGGCGTTCGACACCAAGATTGACCTGCCGTTTTTAACCACTTGCGACACCCGGCTCACGGCAGCCAAGGCCATCCTCACCGACGAATTGGTGATGGACCAGGTAACGCAGAAGTCGCAGGTAGTGAAAGACCTGCTCGACGATTCGCGCAATGCTTTCCAGGATGTGAAGCATTTTGTTGAAAAAGCATTCCCGACCAACAAAGGCATAAAGAAAGAGTTCGGGTACGACGATTACGAAGATGCCCGAAGGTCGCAGCCCAGGATGATCGTATTCATGAAACTGCTGTCGGCCACCGTGGGCAAATATTCCGTTCAGCTTACCGACCAGGGCATGCCGGCAGCCTTGCCAACCCGCATTTCCAATCTTGCAAAGGACCTTGAGATCGCCAACAAAGAGCAGGAGGTGAGCAAATCGGGGCGCACCATCACCACGCAGGAACGCATAACGGCTTACAACGACGTGTGGAAAGACCTGCAGGTGATATGCAGCGCAGGCAAGCGCGCACATATTGACGACTATGCCCGCTACCGCCGCTATATCCTTTACTCCGGCAGCCAGCAGCCACCCGAACTGCCCGACACTTACGACATACTGCCGGCAGGCGCCACGGCTACCGCCCTCAATGAATTTACTACCGTTACACCCATTGTCTTTATCAATGCAGGCGAAACCGACCTCCGCTTTTTCAGGCATACCGTTGAGGATGAACCCAACGGTGAACTGGGCTTTGAGCTTACCGCCGGCGCACAGGTGGTAAAGGACATAGCCGACGTGCCCGGCACAGGCGACTTTATCAACGTTACCAACCTGAGCACAACCAACGAAGGGTTGTATTTGGTGAGGATGGCGGAGTGAGGGGAGTAGTTATGCCAAAGGCATCCCTTCGGGAGTACAAAGTATTTAGTAGTTAGACCGGAAATAGAGGAAAAAAAGAGAACTAAATTGAAATAAATGGAAATAGGGGTATAAGGGTATAAAGGTATAAGGGTTGACGGAATTTGCCCCAAGCCCCACGCTCCATGCCCCCTGCCCCACGCATTAATTTAAAACATATAAAGTATGAAAAGGGTTATTGTTTTATTGGTTGCGCTGGTTGGGATGACTGGTGCAATGGGACAGCCATGTCCTGAGAACGGAATTGATTTTTTTAATCAAAGTCAGATCGATAATTTTCAAAATAACTATCCAGAATGCACGGACATCATAGGACCTGTTCATATACAAGGTGATGATATCACAAATCTTTATGGGTTGAGCCAGATAAACTCCATCAGCGAGTTTCTTTATATTCAATTTTGTCCAAATCTTACAAGTCTTGAAGGCTTAGAAGGCCTGACAACTGTAGGAGGCAGACTTGAAATATACCAAAATGATGCTCTGATAACTATTGAAGGATTATCTGGATTAATTTCAATCGGTTCTCATTTAATCATCAACCATAACGATGCGTTACTAAGTTTAACAGGTTTGGAAGGATTGACAACAATTGAAGAATTTGTAAATATTTGGCATAGTCCTGGATTAACAAATCTAACTGGATTAAATGGATTAACCAGCGTTGAAACATGGTTGCATATAGCTTACAATAATTCTCTTATCGATCTAACGGGACTTGAACAATTAACTTCTGTTGGTAATCTTAGAATTGAATTCAACGATGCATTGACAAGTTTAACCGGTGTTGATAATCTTAGTTTTTTAACAGAATCCCTTGATATTTCATACAATAATTCGCTTACAAATCTTACTGTACTACAGGGATTAAGTTCAATTGGGGAATTAATTTCTATTGAGGGAAATGAGTCCCTGACAAGCCTTGCCGGTTTGGATAGTGCCCAAATAAATTCAATTGATTATTTATCAATAATCTTCAATTCCAATCTTTCAGATTGTGATGTTTATAGCATTTGCCAATATCTAAGCGCTCCAAGCGGAACAACTGATATAATAAATAACGCGCCCGGATGCGACAACCCGGAGGAGGTGTTGGAGCATTGCCTTACAATGGTTGAAGAAACAATTACTCAAACAGGTTTTTTAATTGTTCCTAACCCCGCCAAAGATAAAATCACCATTTCCTCACCTGCAATAACCGGTAATACACAACTTTCAATATTTAATGTCAACGGCGAAAAAGTAATGGAAAGGCAGCTAACAGATAACGAAACCCAACTCGACATCAGCGCCCTGCCGCGGGGAGTTTATTTTGTGAGGCTGCAAAATGAAAAGATGGTGGAGGTGGGGAAGATGGTGAAGGAGTAGAACTGAGTACTTAGTACATAGTATTTAGTAGTTAGACCGGGAAATAGGGGAATAATGGAATATGCTCCACGCAAGTTTCATTTACTCATCAAACGCATCAAACTTTATCCCTTGAGCCAAAGGCAACTCTGTGCTGAAGTTGATGGTGTTGGTCTGCCGGCGCATGTAGGCTTTCCAGGCATCGGAACCCGATTCGCGTCCGCCGCCGGTGTCTTTTTCACCCCCAAAGGCCCCTCCTATTTCGGCGCCATTGGTGGCAATGTTCACATTGGCAATGCCGCAATCGGAACCTTCGTGCGAAAGAAAGCGTTCGGTTTCGTGAATATTTTTTGAGAAAATAGCTGACGACAAACCCTGCGGAACATCATTGTGCATTTCGATAACTTCCTCAATCGTCTTGTATTTCATCAGGTACAGTATGGGCGCAAACGTTTCTTCCTGAACAATGTGATAATGATTTTCAGCTTCCGCAATACAGGGCATTACATAGGTTCCGGATTCAAATCCTTCACCCGCAAGCACCTCGCCCCCATAGAGGATTTTTCCGCCTTCCTTTAATAGTTGTTCCTGTGCATGTTTAAAGGCTGCAACGGCAGATTTATCAACCAGCGGACCTACAAACTTGGTTTCATCCAGCGGATGGCCAATCTGGATTTGCTTGTAGGAAGCAATGAGTTTTTCTTTAAAATTGTCGTACATGCATTCGTGAATGAACAACCTTCTTGTAGATGTGCAGCGCTGTCCGGCTGTAGCAATGGCGCCGAACAAACTTGCCCTCAATGCCATGTTTTTATTCCCGTATTGTGAAATAATGATGGCGTTGTTGCCACCCAATTCAAGGATCGTTTTACCGAGTCGCTCGCCAACCAAACGAGCAACACGCTTGCCAACCGCCACCGAACCGGTTACCGATATCAAAGGTACGCGCTTATCTTTCAGGAAATCGTCGCCGATGAATTTTGAACCGGCGACTGCCAGGCTGATCACACCTTCCGGCACATTATTTCTCACCAGCACTTCTCTCATAATGTTATGAACCGCGATTGCACACAACGGAGTTTTGGATGAAGGTTTCCAGATCACCACATCACCGGCTATCAGGGCGATCATTGCGTTCCACGCCCAGACAGCCACTGGGAAATTAAAGGAAGTAATTACGCCCACAATACCCAGCGGATGATATTGTTCGTACATCCGGTGCTTAAAGCGTTCGGAGTGCATGGTAAGTCCGTACAACTGCCTTGACTGCCCAACGGCAAAATCAGCAATGTCTATCATTTCCTGAACCTCACCCAGGCCTTCCTGGTAAACCTTCCCCATTTCATAAGATACCAGCTTACCCAACGGGTCTTTATACTTCCGCAGCTCCTCCCCCATTTGCCTGATGATCTCTCCACGTTTGGGAGCCGGAACCATCCGCCAGTATTTAAATGCCTGCTGCGCTTTGGCAACGATCACTTCATAATCGTCCCAGGTGGCTTGTTTTACTTTACCAATCAGTTTTCCATCGGCCGGGGAATATGATTCAAGGATCTCTCCTGATGTTTCAAACCATTCAGCACCGGTGGAAGCACCATTGTTTATTTCTTTTAAGCCTAATTCGGTCAGCATTTGGCTGATTCCAAAATCTTTCATGATTGTAAATTCTTTAGGATAACACAATAGAATTGCCATGTAATAACAACATTATGTGATTATTGTTTAAAGGAAAGTGTTTATGTTGAAATAATTCAAATCTGAAAACGAGGGAAAAAAATGTTTGTTTACTACACAAACAACTCCACCAGCTCCGCCAGCCGGTAAGAATACCCCACTTCATTATCGTACCAGGCAACAACTTTAACCAGCTTGTTCTTGTCGCCAAGCACGGCAGTAAGCTGAGCATCAAATACCGCGGAATGGGAGTTGCCGATCACATCCATCGAAACGATTGGGTCTTCAGTATATTCGAGGATACCTTTCAAGTAAGTTTCCGAAGCCTCTTTGAATTTAAGGTTAATTTCATCTATCGTAGCGCAATGCTCAATGGTACATGTAAGGTCGGTAAGCGAACCGTCAGGAACCGGGACACGGATGCCGGCGCCGCCAATATTTTTTTCGAGGTGGGGAAAAATCTTTGTGACAGCTTTTGCTGCACCGGTTGTGGTCGGAACGATGGAATAAGCGGCTGCCCTTCCGCGGCGAAGATCGCTGTGAGGACCATCGAGGATATTCTGGTCGCGCGTATAGGAATGAACGGTGGTGATAAACGCTTTTTCGATTCCCCAGAACTTGTCGAGCACCATAATGAGCGGTGCGACATTGTTGGTGGTGCATGAAGAATTGGAAATGATTTTATCGGCCTTATTGATCAGGTGGTTATTCACACCGAGAACTACATATTGAACTCCGTCGCTTTCACCCTTTGCAGGAGCAGATATGATGACTTTTCGAGCTCCTGCCTCCACATGTTTAAACGCAGCATCGCGGCTTATAAATATTCCCGTCGACTCGATCACGACATCAATTTCAAGTTTCTTCCAGGGAAGATTTTCAGGGTTTTCTTCCCGAAAAATCAGAATTTTCTTCCCGTTTACAATTAAATGATCATGATTGGATTCCACCTGTCCGTCGAACCGCTTATGGACGGAATCGTATTTCAGCAAATGAGCCATGGTATAAGGTTCCATCACATCGTTGATGGCTACAATATCGAAGTTTTCCTTAGCATGGGCAATTCTGAAGAACATCCGGCCAATCCTTCCGAATCCGTTGATGGCTATTTTTATTTTTTGCATTGATTAGCTGAAATTTATCAAATAAAGATTTAACCACTTATAACACTAAGAAGGCACTAAGGTCAATAAAGTCAGACTTTGAGTTCATTGTGCAGACATTTGAGCCTTTGTGGTAAAAAACTTAATTCTCTGAGGACAAAATTAAAATTAATTACCTACCAACTTCAACGGATTTATTATTTTTGGCAATCATTCGTTTTTTTAATTAATACAACCTTACAATAAATGAAAGATTTAAAAAATTACATTGAGAGCAACAAAGACAGATTCCTTGAAGAATTGTTTGGATTAATCCGCATACCTTCCATCAGTTCGGAAACGGAACACAAAGAAGACATGAAGAAAGCAGCGGAATACTGGAAACAAACACTGCTGAAAGCAGGCGCCGACAGAGCCGAAGTGATGCCAACAGAAGGAAATCCGGTGGTATATGGTGAAAAGATGGTAGATAAAAATGCACCTACAGTTTTGGTTTATGCCCATTATGATGTAATGCCGGTTGATCCGATTGATTTGTGGAAATCACCTCCTTTTGAGCCGGAAGTTAGGGATGGTAAAATATATGCACGTGGCGCCGACGATGATAAAGGACAGTCGTTCATGCATGCCAAGGCTTTCGAATATATGGTAAAAACCGGCAACCTGCCCTGCAATGTTAAGTTTATGATTGAGGGCGAGGAAGAAGTTGGCTCTGTAAGTCTTGGAAAGTGGTGCGGCGATTATAAAGAAATGTTAAAAGCCGACATCATTCTTGTTTCGGATACGGGAATGATCGCCGAGGACATTCCTTCAATAACAACCGGACTAAGGGGTTTAGCTTACTGGCAGGTTGAGGTCATAGGACCCAACCGCGACCTTCATTCAGGACTTTTTGGTGGTGGTGTTGCCAACCCGATCAATGTTCTGAGTAAGATGATCGCTCAAATGACAGACGAAAGAGGAAGGATCACCATTTCTGGATTTTATAATGATGTGATGGAAGTTTCGCAGAAAGAAAGAGAAATGCTTGCCAAAGCGCCATTCAACCTTGAAGAATACAAGAAAGCAATTGACATCAAAGAAGTTGCAGGTGAAGAAGGTTTTTCAACTACAGAGCGCACCGGAATCCGCCCGACGTTTGATGTTTGCGGCATCTGGGGCGGATATACAGGTGAAGGAGCAAAGACTGTTTTGCCTTCCAGGGCTTATGCAAAGATTTCGACCCGCCTGGTTCCAAATCAAAACTACAAAGTGATTGAAAAACTTTTCAAGGAATATTTTGAATCCATCGCTCCAAAGTCAGTTAAGGTTGAAGTTACTGCACTGCACGGTGGCCAGGGTTATGTTTGCCCGATTGATATACCTGCATACAAGGCAGCCGAAAAAGCTTACGAAAAGGTTTACGGCAAAGTCCCCGTTCCGACACGCAGCGGTGGCAGCATTCCAATTATTTCCACCTTTGAGGAAGTGCTGGGAATTAAATCTCTTTTGATGGGATTCGGATTGGAATCGGATGCCATCCATTCGCCAAATGAAAACTTTCCGCTCAACCAGTTTTTTAACGGAATTGAGGCTATTCCGTATTTTTACCAATACTTTGCGGAGTTGTTGAAAAAATAATTGATTTTTAAAATATTTAAAAGCCGTTTTAAATCATTAAAGCGGCTTTTTTATTTGGTGCTGACTTCGAAAATTTTCCTGTCAAACAGGTCAAAGAGAAAGACCTTTTGATATTGTGTTTTAAAATCAAACCCGGAGAGAAAATTTGTAACATTCACACTGGCATTCCGGTCAATAAAATCAGTCGTAATAATAAGCCAGAAAACATTGATCTTTTTTTGCCTGTAAAGGGTTAATTTTTCTTCTTTTCTCTTAATCGCAGCTTCAAGATTGGTATAGTTCAATTTAGCGACAGGAAAGCCTGGATTACTTTTTGGGATATTTGCATCATGCAACCTGGTGATTTCAATACCTATGGTTTGATGATTATTTTGCTGTAAGATAAAATCAGGAGATTCCGATTTCATCAACTTCCCTTTCGGAAAATGAGGATAAATCTTCCTGAAATAATCCATGATCAGCCGTTCTTCATCCTTTTGATTCATGAAGTTTGATTTACTGCTTGGTTGAGCCGTTGCATGGCTTCTTCAATAAAACTCCTGGGGCAGGCAATATTCATCCGCTGAAAACCTTCGCCTCCCGGTCCAAACATAGTTCCCTCAACCAGTCCAAGTTTCGCTTTTTTTAAAATTAACTCCTTCAAATCCTGAGCTGATAAATTCAACTCTCTGAAATCGAGCCAAACCATGTAGGTTGCTTCAGGAATGATCATTTTAACGGAGGGGATATTTTTTTTCAGAAACTCATCAATAAAAATTACGTTTCCCTTCAGATAATCCATCAATTGTTCAAGCCATTCACCACCATGACTGTAAGCCGCCTGGGAGGCAACGGCTCCAAAAATATTACCCTGACCCAGATGAAATTTTTCCAGGACATCCTTAAAAGTTTTTCGAAGTTCGGGATTGGAAATGATGACCGATGAAGTGGAAAGTCCGGCAAGGTTAAATGTTTTACTTGGTGCTATCATGGTGATGGTATGGTTTGCAATTTCTTCCGAAAGGGCGGCAGTTATGGTATGCCTGAAGGGTTTGAATACAAGGTCGGAATGAATTTCATCCGAAAGAATTAAAATATTTCGGGAAAGGCAGATTTCAGCCAATTGCGTAAGTTCGGATTTTGTCCATGCGCTGCCACCGGGATTATGGGGATTGGAAACGATGATCAATTTGGTTTTTGAGGTTATCTTCTTTTCAAGATCCTTAAAATCCATTGATAACCTGCCATTTTCGAGTTTTAAATGATTGTACACAAGGGTTCTTTCATGATCCTTCACTGCAGAAAAAAAAGGAAAATAAACCGGAGGTTGCACAATAATTTCATCACCGGGCAGGGTGAAAGCCAAAACAGCAAGATTTACCGCAGGAACAATTCCAGGACTAAAAATGATCCAATCCTTTTCAATTTTCCATTGATGCTTAATATTTACCCAGTTTATGATTGAACTGTAATATCCTTCAGGTCGGGCAGAATATCCATAGATTTCATGCGCGGCTCTCTCCTGAACTGCCATCGCAATGAAATCCGGCGTTTTAAAATCCATATCTGCCACCCACATGGGAAGCAAGTCGTCTTCACCAAGAAAATCTTTCGAAAAATCCCATTTAATGCAAGCAGTGTTCTTCCGGTCGATGATTTCGTCAAAGTTGTATTTCATCCTTAATTAAATCAATAAAATAAAGTGAGCAAAGATCGATAAAATGGCAATACATCTGTGCATTACCAACCAATCTTGCTGCTTCACCTTAACAATTAGCCTACTTAACAAAAAACAATTATGTGAATACAAGCGTTTAATTGTCAAAGAAATGACTTTAAGTACTACTTTCGCGGATTCTTTTTCCAACAGGTAACCACAATAAGTATTATGAAGAATGTAAGAAATATCGCTATTATAGCACACGTTGATCATGGCAAAACCACGCTGGTTGACAGGATTTTATACCAGTCCAAACTATTCAGGGACAACCAGGAGATCCGTGAACTGATCCTCGACTCAAACGATCTCGAAAGGGAAAGAGGGATTACCATCCTTGCCAAAAATGTAAGTGTAAGATATAATGGCGTTAAAATAAACCTCATTGACACTCCGGGCCACTCTGATTTTGGTGGTGAAGTAGAAAGAGTTTTGAACATGGCTGATGGTGTTCTGTTATTGGTTGATGCTTTTGAAGGACCTATGCCTCAAACAAGATTTGTCCTGCAAAAAGCTCTCGAACTCGGTCTTAAACCCATTGTGGTTATCAATAAAGTTGACAAGCCCAATTGTTCTCCCGACGAAGTACATGAAGCGGTATTCGAACTGATGTACAACCTTGAAGCAACGGAAGAACAACTAAATTTTCCAACTGCTTATGGTTCCTCCAAACAGGGGTGGATGTCGGATGACTGGAAAACCCCAACCAGTGATATCAGTTTCCTGTTGGATACCATTATCAACTACATTCCGGAATACCATGCTAAGGAGGGTAACCTTCAGATGAAGATCAGCTCCCTGGATTATAGTTCGTATATGGGCAGGATAGCAGTAGGCAAAGTTGCAAGAGGAACAATAAAAGCCGGAATGCAGGTCTCTGTTGTAAAAAAGGACGGAACAATCTTAAAATCTACAATTAAAGAATTATATCTTTTTGAAGGACTTGGCAAAGAAAAGGTGAAGTGGGAAGTAGAGGCTGGTGAAATTTGCGCTGTATTTGGCCTCGAAAGTTTTGATATCGGCGATACCATTGCTGATTTTGAGAAGCCTGAAGGATTGTTGCACATCGCAGTTGACGAACCCACCATGAGCATGTTGTTTACTATCAATAATTCGCCCTTTTTCGGGAAAGACGGGAAATACGTTACTTCCAGGCATATTCGTGAGCGGCTTTTTCTCGAAACAGAAAAAAACCTTGCTTTGCGAGTGGAAGAAACCAGTTCGCCGGATAAGTTTCTTGTTTATGGAAGGGGAATTCTTCATCTTTCAATCCTTGTCGAAACCATGCGTCGCGAAGGATATGAATTCCAATTAGGGCAGCCCAATGTGATTGTCAAAGAAATTGACAGGGTAAAACACGAACCGATTGAACGGTTAACGGTTCATGTGCCGGAGGCTTTTTCAGGAAGGGTGATTGAGATCGTAACCAAACGCAAAGGTGATATTTTGACCATTGAAACCAAAGGCGACAGAATTTTGCTCGAATTCACCATTCCTTCAAGAGGTGTAATTGGACTCAGAAACCCTATCCTTACCGCAACCGAAGGTGAAGCCATTATCGCCCATCGTTTTAAAGGCTTCGAACCCTGGAAAGGTGACATTACGAACCGTCGCAACGGCTCACTGATAGTGATGGAAACCGGGACGGCTATTGCTTATTCCATCGAGAAGCTGCAGGACAGAGGCAGGTTTTTCATTGATCCTTTTGAAGAAGTTTATGCCGGTCAGGTGATTGGTGAGAATACACGACAGGAAGATATAGTCGTGAATGTGATCAAGACAAAGAAACTTTCGAACATGCGGGCTTCAGGATCGGACGAAAAAATTGTGATTACGCCTGCTCTTAAATTTTCGCTTGAAGAGGCAATGGAATATATCAAGAACGATGAATACCTCGAAGTTACACCTAAATCCTACAGACTTCGAAAGATCATGCTGGACGAACACGACAGGAAGAAGAGCAAGAAGGTGGAAGTAATTAGTACTTAGAGGTTAGATTTTAGACATTAGACCTGGCACATTTAACCGGCTTTCATTCCTTTTTTTCGTGGACTGAAATCAGTTGTTTAATATCTTTCTTCTTTTTTGGATTGGCAAATGCGACTGCTAATACGCCTCCGACAATAACCAGCAAAGCAGCCAGCATCCCTTTGACAGTAATTACTTCTGGTTTCATCCAGGTTGCTTCAAAATAAGCAGCCGTTCCCATGATGATAAAGGTAATAATGGGATTCATCGTAATGATCATGCTGATTTTGTTGGCTTCGAGGTATTTAAAAGCCAGGGTCAAAGCACCATAACTGAAAAGTGTATTCAAACCAAGAAAAGCCATCAGCATCCAATTTGAAAAAGATAAATGGGTAAAGCCTGAAAAATTTACAAAGGGCAGAAACAGAAGGACCGGTAGCCCAAAAATAAACAGGTTCAGTTGCTGGGCAGGATAAGTTTTGATGAGCATCTTCTGGAAGGCAGCGTAAACCACCCATGCCATAGCAGCTACCACTATCCATAGGATACCCATATTGTAAAGTTCTTCGTGTCCGAAAAATTGTGAAATGCTATCGAAATAAAAGATCGCCAGCCCTGTACCGGCTATCATAAAACCCATTGCCTGACGGCGACTTAGGGTTTCTTTGAAAAAAATAAAACCTACCATTCCCAGCATGATGGGACCAATCTGAATGACAATTTGCGAAATACTGGCGGAAGTAAACTTAAGTCCGTACATAAACGCAATGTAATTGATCCCCAAACCTAACGCACCAACAAGCAGGTACATGGGCGGATGGGTCAGGATTTTTAAATAGGAAGGCTTTTTGATGGTATAATAAACAAAAAGGACGGAAAACGCCAGCAGAAACCGAAACCAAACGATCGTCATCGGGTCCAGAATATCAATGGCTAATTTTAATCCAATGGCAAGTACTCCCCACAACAGTGCCGTTGTAACAGCCAATAAAATACCGATGATCCGCTGATCTTTAAATTGCATCTATCTTTTGGAGTTTGGGTTTTTAACCATTGGAATTTTACTTAATCCCTCTTTCTTTCTTAACCTGTTCCCATGCCGCATTCACCTGTTGGAACTTTTCGTTGGCTGCTTTCTGGAACTCATCGCCGAGGTGAGTTACTTTGTCAGGATGGTATTTGGTTGCCATCTTGCGGTAGGCTTTTTTCAATTCTTCTTCATTGGCATCGGGCGTTGTTTCAAGGATTTTATAAGCGCTGTAAAGATCCTTGTAAAACATGGCTTTAATGGATTCGAAATCGGGAGTACTGATGCCCAGGTAATCGCTGATCTTCCTGATCATTTCCACTTCTTTTGAATGAACATGTCCATCGGCGGAAGAAATCCCGAACAGGAAGTGAAGCAATTGCAGGCGTGAGGGGTGGTCCATAAAGCTCCTGATTTGCTGGGAAACCTCCCTAACACTGATCTCCTGCTTGAGCAGTTCGCGAAGGACGAGCATGTTTTCAACTGCCAGTTTTTCACCGAATTGTCTTTTGAAAAACTCCTTCACATAATCGAGTTCCCCTTTGAGTACTTTACCATCGGCTTTCATCACAGCGGCAGCAAGCACAATGAGGCTTGCGGCAAAATCGCCGGGACGGGTTTGCTTCACACCGGGTGTTGCATAGGGTTGCTGGCCCTGGTAAGCGAAACTGCCGCCTTGCATTCCGTCGAACATAGAACCAAAAACCAATCCTAATAAACCTCCGATAGGACCTCCCAGAGTCCATCCTAATCCCAATCCGACCCATTTTCCGTATTTTGCCATATTAATAATATTTAAGGGGTCAAAAATAAAAAAAACCGGAATCAATTTACGATTACGGTTTTGTTACAACTCAGTCGCATATTTTTCCCGCAGATATCGCTGATTATCGCTGATATTTTTAGAGTTTATTTACTTTTCTGAATATACTTTTAGAAATATCAGGCAATTTCTATTTATTTCAATTATTTCAGCATTGCACTTTCGGGCAAACCATATTCTTCCACCATTTTTATCCCAACGGTTTCCAATTGATCGAGGATAGGGTTATAAATTCCGGGTAAAACAGGGATATAAACGCCTTTCTCTTTTATTTTACCCGCCAGGATCATCTCCACTCCCATGGCTGCCGGCAAGGCAACTGTGCGGGCGATGGCGGTATCGGTTGCAAGAGAACCGAAATCGAGCATACTCGATTTGATCACCTCTTTTTTCCCATCAGGATAAGATGCAAGGAACAAATGCTGCAGAACAACCATGTCTCTTTCTGTGCGACCAATCAGCATCTTTTCAATCATCAGGTCGGAGGTTACCTCAAACGGGCTGTCCTCTTTGCGGTTCATGGGTTTGTTATCGAACAATCCCAGCCATTCAATTGCTTGTAAAGCATGGGCATTTTCATTTAGTCCGAGGAATTTAGCGGCTTTAGACCTGATGCCTGAAGGATCATTTTCACCGATCAGCAGGGCGACCATTCCGGCAAAGGTTTTACCGGTGAAATCGTATTTATCGTTCGAAGTCAGCTTAAGGGCTTTCATGGCATCAAGTGATTCGCACCAGCCCGGATGACGGAAAGTGCCGCGGAACATTGTTTTCGTTTCAGGAATACCATACAGATCAATGTAAGGAACGGAATCACGGTTGGGATAAATTTCGAGTTTGCCTACCTCCGGAAAGGTTGTTTTGATCGGATTTTTAAACAGATCTTCCGGCGGAACGTAGGTGATCTTTCCATTTCTCAGGTAATTCGCATCGTTGTTGCTTGCCATTACCACACCTTTCGGACTCCATGAAAATTTATAATTAAACGGATTGTTACATGCTTCGGGTGAGGGCAGTGCTCCGCAAATCGAATAAAACTCCTCAACTTTTCCACCTTTATTATGAACATGGTCAATGATGCGCATCGCCGACATGTGGTCAATACCCGGATCAAGTCCCAGTTCGTTCAGGATGATGATACCGGCATTTTTAGCTTCGCTGTCCAAAGCCTGCATGGCAGGTTTTACATAAGAGGTTGTCACCATGTTTTTTTTATGGGCGATGCACTTTTTTGCAACCATTACGTGATGAGCATAAGGCAAAAGACTGACTGACAAATCGTGTTCGGCTATCATGCGGTCCAAAGCAGGTTCGTCTTCAACCGTCCAGGAAACAGATTTTCCATTCGGATGACCATCAATCATGCTGTCAGCCTTCGATTTGGTGCGTGTGGCAACGGTTACATAATATCCTTTTTTCAATAAGTACTGAACGATTGGTTTTACAACCAGTCCAGCGCCAAGAATCAATACTTTTTTCATAATTTACAAGATTAATATTTTATTTAGAAAATTGCTTCAAAGTCAAATCCCGTCATCATTATAATTTGCAACAGTGGCGGCAAAATTAAAATTATTTTCCAGTAAAAAAGGGTATGCTGTTATTTTATTCACAATTAATCATGACATCAGGAAAATCAGACAGGTAATACTCTATTTAAAATCCGTTTAAATCTGAGGTATTGAGTTTACAAATATTGTTCGATGTATTTAAAATTAGGAGTAAACTTTCCTTTGTGCAAAATCACGGCTCTTTTGATGGGAGCAGGCAATTCAAGTTCTTCGAATTTTTTGTTATAATCGGCAATGGTAATGGGCTTTATAAATTTAAACAATGTGTTGCTGAAACCGATGGACGCATCGCGGGGCAACTCACTGGGTAAAATATCAACCGCCATGACGAGTAGGCCATTGCCCCTGAATCCCATGGCGGGTTTTCGGGTAAACGGGTCATAAACGAAAACAGGGTCTTCAATTTCCGTTCCCTTGTGCGTGCATTCAATTGAGCCATCGTGGTCGCAGGTTACATCGCCAATTACGGTCAGTTTTGGTTTACCCGTTGAAAACAATTTCTCCAAATAATCTTTGGTCACAATCCGCGGATAGCGGTCGTCCCAATACATGCAATTCATCAGGACGGTGAGGTGAGGAATATAAGGTTCGAAAACACTTTTATATCTTTCGGGATGTGAGTAGTAATCAACCAGTTCGAATTCTTTCACATCATCTTTCGGCTGCGAAAGATCCCATTCTTTGAAGACCACCTTATACAAAACATTATTCGGGAGGTTTTTCCTCTCTTTCAAAGTGAGGAGTTCTTCCGGTGAAATTTCCTTGATCGGCAACAGTCCGGCAATTTCCTGAGCGCCGTTTGATACATTTCCGTATCCTGTAAAACCGATGGTTAAAGGAGTTAATTCTTTGGGTAAACCATTTTCAACAATTTCATGACCCACATCTGAAATCACCCTGATAGCGTCATCCAACGAAGGGTAATGATGGGATTGAGTGATCCGGGCAAAAGGTGTTTCGATTCCAAATTCCAGCAATCGCTTCCCTAACGACCAAAGCGAATTGATCATCCCGGCCATGCCCGCATAACGTCCGAAAAAGATCAGCCGTTTACCCATTTCATCGGCAACTTTCTCATAGTCAATAAGCGTAACCTCCTTTTCTATCATTTTCTTTAGCATCGGCATGTTATATGGCTGCCCCTTGATAACGTGAGAGAAAAAAATGTAGGTTTTGCCTTCTTCAAAAAAGTCTTCAGGCATTTCCTTTATTCCAATGATGACAGGCGCTTCTTTCAATGAATCAACAACCTCAGCCCCGGCAGCAGTATACTCCTCATGTGTATAAATTCTTTTTGGTGATTTCTGAACCAGAATTCTTAAGCCCTGTTCATTAATTAACTTTTTAGCGTGACCGGGAGTAATGGCCACACGCCTCTCCATTAAATACCTATCTTCGTGACGGATACCGATAATATTGTTCATTATAATTTAAATTAATGTGCTCTTTTCGTAGTCAAATAAAAATTTGACCTGCTTACTTTCATAAATGATCGGCAAACTTAAAGATTTAAACCTTCTTAAAAAAAATAACCAATGGAATAAATTCAGGTAAAAAGAATTCAACGAGTATTTTTCTATCAAGGGCATTTCAGAATAAAAAAATTTCAATCTAACCGGATGAAACAATTGCCTGGGTATTTAAGTTAAAATTATATTTTTGGAGGTCGTTTTTATTTACACATAGTTTACTTATTTGAAAATAATCATTGTTAAAATTAATAAAATGAAAAAGCTTCTTTTAATTTCAATTATTTCTGTTTTTGGGTTTAGTCTTTTAGCTCAGAAACCTCTGGCAACCTTCTTCACATCAGGTGGTGAAGAATTTACTGTGATTCTTGATGGGAAAAAAATCAATACTGAACCCCTGTCAAGGGTTGAAAATATTCCGCTGGATAATGACTGGGCAAAAGCGAAAATTATTTTTAAAAGTGAAGATATCATGCCCATCGAAAAAACGATACAGGGCAAAGATGCCGATGGAAATATATCATCCGTAACCTGGGAAATATCACTAAATAACAAAGGAAAATGGGTGGTAAAACCAAGCAGTTGGAGTAAAATAGAAGGGACTCCTGTGGTTCAATCAAAGATTGTGGAAGAACCGGTATATGAAGAACCGGTATCTGAGGAGATGTCAACCACCACGCAAACCATTACCACCACCTACTCAGACGAACCTAATGATGTCAATGTCAATACCGGAGTTTCGATGAATATCAATGCTGATGATGGCAGAGAGAATGCCAATATGAATATAAACATTTCGGTTCCGGGAGGAACGGTAACCCAATCACAAAGCCATACGCAAACTACCTATACAACTATTACAACAACGACCACCACTTCCGGAAATAAAAATGCAACGACTTATGAAGAGCCAAACCCATTGCCAGGCTATAACGGGCGAACCGGATGCAACTATCCCATGTCAACCGAAAGTTTTGAATCGGTAAAGAAAAGTATATCAAGCAAAGATTTTGAAGACTCAAAATTGACAGTAGCAAAACAAGTGGTGAAATCGAATTGTCTGCTTGCATCACAAGTAAAAGAGATTATGGAAATTTTCGATTTTGAAAGTTCAAGGCTTAATTTTGCAAAGGAAGCTTACGGCTACACTTACGATATTGACAACTACTATATTTTGAACGATGCTTTCGATTTTGAATCATCAATAACTGAATTGAACGAATTCATCAATCAATAAAAAAGCGGTCTAAACAGGATTGTAGTCTCTAAATTTGAGTTCACTCCAAAAAGTGATTGATCGTCATTGCGAGCATAGCGAAGCAATCTTTTAGTGCTGAAAACCAACAGATTGCTTCAGGCTCCGCCCTCGCAATGACGTCTTGCTTGTCTTTTTGGAGTGAGCTCGAATTTCAGGGGAAATCCCCACCAAAATTAGATTTGCCTATTTAAAATGCGATTGAAGCATAAAAAAATTTGCCGACTTGATTTTTTATTAATTTTGCAGCATAAATACATCGAAAAAGTCGGCTTAGGGTTGTTTTAGCTTATGAACCTTTTATAGAATCCCTGAAAGCCTGTTTATCCGGGCAAATATTTTCTAAAAAAGTATTGAAACAAAAAGACACCGACAACTAACATTAATACAATCAATCATGGAATATAATACAGGAAGAGGTAAATTATTTATCCGGGAATATGGAAGAAACACACAGAAGCTCATCGAGTTTTGCACGAATATTGAGAATCGTGAAGAGCGGACAGCTTTTGCAAAAACGATCATACAGATCATGGCACAAATCAATCCTGCTGCCCGGGACTCGGGTGATTTCAGGCATAAATTATGGGACCATCTGCACATTATGGCAGATTTTAAACTGGATGTGGATGCTCCTTATCCCGCGCCATCAAGAGACATTCTTGTAGCCAAGCCTGAACGTTTAAAATATCATTCCGGCAAGGTTGATTATAAAATGTATGGCGGTAACATCCAGAAAATAATTGATTATGCCATCAATTATGAAGAAGGACCTGAAAAAGATGCTCTGGTACATGCCATTGCTAATCATTTGAAAAAATCTTACCTGAACTGGAACCGCGAATCCGTTGATGACAGCCTAATCTTTGAGCACCTCGAAGCGCTTTCCAATGGGAAGCTACAACTTAAAGACGAGTTGAGGCTAAATACAACCAACGATATTCTTTCAAGAAACAAAAAGAAAGTTCCTGAAAAGCCCATCAAAAATTCAAAGTACTCAAAATCTTCAAAACCGGGTGCCTATAAAAAGAAACCCAATCCGAAGATGATGAAAAGGAAAAAGTAAGAAATTATCGAAGTGATATTTTCCTTTGATTGAACTAATGATAAACTGATTAAATTATTTCCGCCAGTTTATTTAGCCCCTTTTTTCTGTTAAAAAATACCCCGGTTTCTGTGGGTATCTTATTTCATCAATTCGAAAAAGTGAGTTGAAATAGCACTATTTTCGCCATGCTTGCTGTGAAACACAATTGCTTTTAATATTTAATTCGACCGGAAATGGCATCATACGAAATTATTGGCGGTAAAAAACTCCGTGGGGAGATCATTCCGCAGGGTGCAAAAAACGAAGCTCTCCAAATTCTTTGTGCAACTTTGCTGACTCCCGAAAAGATCACAATTCATAACATTCCCAAAATACGGGATGTGAACAAGTTGATTTTCCTTTTAGGAAAAATGGGAGTAAAAATTGAGGAATTGGGTAAAGGCTCCTTTAGTTTTCAGGCAGACAAGATTGACCTTGAATATATGAAAACTGAGGATTTTGTTGAGAACGGAGGAAGCCTGCGTGGATCAAACATGATCATCGGTCCTATGCTGTCGCGGTTCAAAAAAGCCTATCTGCCCCAGCCCGGAGGTGATAAGATCGGACGACGGCGCATGGACACCCATTTTATCGGGCTTCAAAGGCTCGGCGCCAAACTTCAGTACAAAGAGAAGGAAATGCTTTACCAGATTGAAGCCGATGAGTTAACCGGTTGCTATATGCTTCTGGATGAAGCTTCAGTTACCGGCACCGCGAATATCGTAATGGCAGCGGTTCTTGCAAATGGGAAAACGACCATTTTCAATGCCGCATGTGAACCCTATCTGCTGCAATTATGCAACATGCTTAATCGCATGGGAGCGAATATTACAGGCGTGGGTTCGAACCTGCTGATTATTGAGGGTGTGGAAAAGCTCAGAGGAACAGAACATACCATGCTTCCGGATATGATTGAAGTTGGAAGTTTCATTGGAATGGCAGCGATGACGCAATCGGAAATCACCATAAAAAATGTAAACTATGATGCACTCGGCATCATTCCCGAGGTTTTCAGGAAATTAGGCATTAACATAATTAAGCAGGGAGATGATCTTTTTATCCCTGAACAAGAATCCTACGAGGTGGAAACTTTTATGGATGGTTCCATCATGACCATTGCCGATGCACCCTGGCCCGGATTCACCCCTGACCTTATCAGCATCGCCCTCGTGACAGCCACACAAGCAAAAGGTAGCGTTCTCATCCACCAGAAGATGTTTGAAAGCCGTCTGTTTTTTGTTGACAAATTGATTGACATGGGCGCCCAGATCATTTTGTGCGATCCGCACAGGGCAACAGTAATAGGCCTGAACAGAATGTATCCGCTACGCGGGATCAGGATGTCATCGCCTGATATCAGAGCCGGTGTCGCCTTGCTGATTGCGGCACTATCAGCCAAAGGGACAAGTATCATAGATAACATTGAGCAAATTGACCGGGGTTATCAGGAAATTGATGTCAGGCTACAAAAATTGGGCGCAGATATCAGGCGGATTTGAAAAACAGTTATAAAAACGAAAAAAGACCAACTAAAAATGAATGTTTTATTGATCGGACAGGGAGGCAGGGAACATGCAATGGCATGGAAAATCATCCAGAGTCCTTTCCTTGGTCAGCTTTATATTGCCCCCGGCAACGCGGGAACAAGCCAAACAGGTATTAATACTGAACTCAACACCAATGATTTTCATCAGATCAAACAGTTTGTGCTGGAAAAAGAGATCAGCATGGTGGTTGTTGGGCCCGAAGAACCGCTGGTAAATGGCATTTATGATTTTTTTATGGATGATCCGGCGCTAAAAGGGGTAAAAGTCATGGGGCCATCAGCCAAAGCTGCCCTGTTGGAAGGAAGTAAAGATTTTGCAAAGGGCTTTATGGAAAAGTATCACATCCCAACGGCAAGGTATAAGACTTTTGATAAAAACAATTACAACGAAGCAGGCACGTTCATGCAGACATTACAACCTCCTTATGTGCTGAAAGCGGATGGACTTGCTGCCGGCAAAGGAGTTCTTATTTGCGATTCTTTCGATCAGGCTGAAAACGAGCTGAAGGATATGATCCTGAACGAGAAATTCGGGTCGGCCTCAAAAAAAGTAGTTATTGAAGAATTTCTGAAAGGGATTGAGCTATCGGTTTTTATTCTTACCGATGGTTATTCGTATAAGATTTTGCCTTCTGCCAAAGATTACAAGCGAATTGGCGAAGGGGACACCGGACTAAATACCGGAGGGATGGGTTCCATTTCCCCCGTTCCATTTGTTGACCAGGCTTTTATGCATAAAATTGAAAAGCAAATAATTATTCCAACCATACAAGGATTAAAGGCTGAAAAGATTGATTACAAAGGATTTATTTTCTTTGGATTGATCAGTGTAGCCGGTAATCCTTATGTAATTGAATACAATGTCAGGATGGGCGACCCTGAAGCGGAATCGGTGATACCGCGAATAAAGAGTGACCTTCTTGATTTATTTTCCGGTGTTTGCAATAATAATCTTGATTCAAAAAACCTTGAGATTGACGATCGTTATTGCACGTCTGTATTCCTTGTTTCGGGCGGATATCCCGGCGCTTATACAAAAGGTAAAGTCATTGAGGGGTTGGATAATGTAAAGGATAGTATCATATTTCATGCCGGCACTGCCCTGTCAGAGGATAAGAAAAGTGTTATTACAAATGGAGGAAGAGTATTGACAGTTACATCATTTGGCGATGGTATGGATGAAGCATTGAATCAGTCATATAAAAACGCCGGGCAGGTTTATTTTGAAGGGATGTATTTCAGGAAAGATCTGGGGTTTGATTTGAGATAAACGATTTTCCCAATCAAACTATCTCATCAAATCATACTTACTTACGATAAATTGAATTTATAAAACAATGAAATGTTAATCGGATTTTTCAGGAAAAGTTATTTTGTCCAGTACCTAATCCTAACGGCTCTTGCAGGGATGCTTTGGCTCAATGCGTTTATTAATCCTACCCTCCCCGACCTCGATCTGAATCCCTACCTGATGCCGGGTTATATTCTGGTATTTAATTTTTTAGGAAACAATGCCCTGCTGAGCGTTATCGTTGCCTTTGTACTCGTTTTGGCACAGGCTTTCCTATTTAACTATGTGCTGATAAAAAATGAATTACTACCAAAAAACACTCTGTTGCCTGCAATGGTTTACATTACTTTATTAAGTCACTCAAGGAACCTCCTTTATTTACACCCTGTTCTGATCTCGAACCTGTTCCTGATTTTCATGATATTTAACCTGTTTAAAGTTTATGCAAAAGAGGAAGCTTATCCCGAAATATTTAACTCAGGACTTTTAGCTGCAGTGGCTTCGTTTTTTTATTTCCCGGTATTCTATTTTATACTTTTTATCTGGTTAACATTTATCGTTTACCGCCTGTATAAATGGCGTGATTGGCTAATTCCGGTTACCGGTTTGTTGACTCCCTATATTTTTTTATTTACATATTTTTACTGGAGTGATGAGCTTTTCATGGCATTGGATGCCTATAGCGGCTATTATTCAACCATTGCATTTATCCCGATCTATATCGGTTTTTCGGTTACAGAATGGATTATTACCGGGATAGTGGTACTATTTTTTTTATGGTCCTTTATAAAATTAACAGGCAGCGTTCAGGAAAAAACCATCCTCATACGAAAACGTTTTGGAACGATTTTCTACCTTCTCGTGGTTTGCCTTTTGACTTATCTTGGTTCAGGAACACTTGCCAATACACATTTAGCAATGATTGCTATTCCATTGTCAGTTTATATTTCTTATGGGTTTTCATTCATTAAACGGAAATTCTGGTTCGAGCTTTTTTTCGCAATCCTGACTTTGGTAATTCTCTTTAATAACCTTAGAGAACTCACTTCATT
The DNA here is from genome assembly GCA_963840975.1 of uncultured Bacteroidales bacterium. Lineage (GTDB taxonomy): Bacteria > Bacteroidota > Bacteroidia > Bacteroidales > JAADJA01 > JAADJA01. The sequence goes on from CAWJBC010000010.1 coordinate 210,331, forward strand.
CTAAATTTGAAGACAGAATGTTAGCACAATCCTACTCAAAAAACCCGTTGGAAGCAGGGTGCGATGAAGCTGGGCGAGGCTGTCTTTGTGGTCCCGTATATGCCGCAGCCGTCATTCTACCCGAAGGGTTCAATCACCCCATGCTTAACGACTCAAAAAAACTGAATCGAAAACAAAGAGATGATCTTCGTATAATCATTGAAGATGTTGCTGTTTGCTGGGCTGTTGGTGTGGCTGATAATGTAACCATTGATGAGATCAATATTTTAAATGCCTCCATTCTTGCAATGCACCGGGCATTAGACCAATTAAAAGTTCAACCGCTATTCATCATCATTGACGGCAACCGGTTTAAGCCTTTTCGTAAAATACCCCACCAATGTATCATTAAAGGCGACGGTTTATTTACTTCGATTGCGGCTGCATCAATCCTGGCTAAGACTCACCGTGACGAATACATGCAAAAACTGAATCTGGAATATCCTGGTTATGGATGGAACAAAAACAAAGGCTATCCAACAATAGCGCATAAACAAGCTATCTTCCAATTAGGCATTACCCCATACCATCGTAAAACTTTCAACATGAGCGAACAACTGAAAATAAATTTTTAGGCTATATTTTATTTTGATGTGCTTAATTCTGCTTTTTTATGATGAGACGATTTAGCATTGACTACAATGATTAAAATCTTAATTTCGTTTGATAAGAATTTATTAGCCCGTAGGGCTTATATGTCAATAGAACAAATAAATAAACAAAATAAATTGTCCGTAGGACATTAACAAAAACAATAAAAATATGGCTAATACCTATACCCAATTGTACATTCATTATGTTTTTGCAGTTCAGGATCGTTTATGCCTTATCCATCGAAAATGGCAAGAGGACATTTACAAATACATGAATGGAATTATTATTCAACAAGGACATAAATTGTATATAATCAATGGGATGAGCGATCATATTCATATATTGATCAGTATGAGCCCAAAACAAGCACCTTCGGATTTGATGTATCATTTAAAAAGAAGTACATCCTTATGGATAAATCAAAACCATTTATCAGTTGGAAAGTTTTCGTGGCAGGAGGGATTTGGAGCATTTTCACTCGGTAAATCACAATTACCTGAAAAAATTAAATATATTGAAGACCAACAACAGCATCATAAGAAAGTATCCTTTCGTGAAGAATACCTTCAGTTTCTTAAAGAATATGATATTGAATATGACGAACGATACATTTTTAAGCTTGTTGAATAGATATTGATCCTTTAGCTTGAATGATTGCATGTTGTACATTCCCTATGGGAAAGAAATTTCATGCGAATTAATTTTCTATTGATATTCATGCCCTACGGGCAAAATGGGACAAACCCCGGCAATAACATTTATTAAATCTGATTCCATAATCTGTGCAAATCACAAAAAATACAGCCCTTATCGCTTTAGATTGAGGTACATGAGATCGCAATTTCATTTACTACAGAATTCAATAATTCTTTGTTTAGGACATCAATTTATAACTTAGCCAATTTTTAGTTTCCTCACGTTTTAAATGTTTTTTCTTATCTTGTGTCACTCATTTAACAATCAGGTGAGCTAAACTTGTAAGAGTGGATTATTTGAAATGTAAAATATTATTCCCCTGCATTATGATTTCTGTCTTATTTAGCGATTGTCAATCGCAGGATTATAAAAGTGATGATTTTGCCGTTCAACGAAAAGATATGGTACAAAACCAGATTGTTGCACGAGGGGTTAAAGACAAAAAGGTGATCGAAGCCATGCTGAAGGTTGAAAGGCATCTTTTCGTGCCGGATGAATTCACCCATCAGGCGTATGGCGATTTTCCCCTGCCCATCGGAGAAGGACAGACAATTTCACAGCCCTATATCGTGGCTTTAATGACCGAAGTACTTGATTTGGACAAAACCTCCAAAGTGCTTGAAATCGGTACAGGTTCGGGATACCAGGCAGCAATACTCAGCCAGTTGTGCGACAGTGTTTATACCATAGAGATATTTGAATCGCTTGCCAGACAAGCGGAAAACACGTTAGAAAAACTTGGATTCGAAAATATCATTGTTAAAGCCGGCGATGGATATGCGGGCTGGCACGAATACAGTCCTTATGATGCAATCATAGTTACATGCGCACCAACTAGGATTCCTCAGCCGCTCATTGACCAATTGTCTGAAGGCGGTAAATTGATAATACCGGTCGGCGAATTGCATGATCAAGAACTGCTTTTGTTTGAAAAGAAAGCTGGTAAACTCATCAAAAAAGATTTAGCGGCGGTACGTTTTGTCCCGATGATTGACAAGGAAGGTAAAAAGTATTGACATGCAACCGGGAACACTTTTGGCGATAATAACAATGTTATTACCTTTGCAGTTATTAAAGTCTACAACAAAAACAACATGAAACAGGGTATCAATTATTTCTTCATTGCATTTGTAGCAATGTTAATTACATTTCAGCCAGTTGCAGCCCAGACTGCATCGGATCAGGATTCAAAAGGTTATCAGTTTACGATTGTAAAGGAAAATCCTTCCACACCCGTAAAAAATCAATTCAAATCAAGTACGTGCTGGAGCTTTTCGTCTCTGGCATTTTTGGAATCTGAATTATTGAGGATGGGTAAAGGAGAATTTGATCTTTCGGAGATGTTTGTTGTGAAACACATTTATGCAGAAAAAGCAAAAAGGTATGTGCGGTTTCAAGGCGCAATAAACTTTGCAGGCGGTGGTGCTTTCCATGATGCACTTCATGTTTTTGAAGAATATGGAATGGTACCCGAAGAAGTTTTCGACGGGAAAACGATTAGCGAAAAGAATCATGTACATGGTGAACTGGACGCGGTTACCAAAGCTTACGTGGATGCTGTCATAAAGAACAAAAATAAAAAGCTCTCACCAGTTTGGTTTGATGGTTTTCAAGGTATTCTTGATGCCTACCTGGGCGAATATCCTGAAAGCTTTACATATAACGGTGTGAAATATACACCCGAATCGTTTGCCAAAATGTTAAACATCAATACCGACGACTATATTGAACTGGGTTCTTATACCCACCATCCTTTTTATGAAAAATTCATACTCGAAGTACCTGACAATTGGGCGATGGGTCAGATTTACAATGTTCCTTTGAATGAATTGATGATGATCATTGACAATGCTATAAATTCAGGCTACACCGTTGGCTGGGGCAGCGATATAAGTGAAAAAGGATTTTCATGGACGAATGGAGTAGCTGTAGTGCCTGACGAAAAACTGACCGACCTTACCGGAACAGAAAAAGAAAAGTGGGAAAAGCTTACCAATAAAGAAAAGGAAGAAGCCCTTTATAATTTTGAATCCCTCGTCAAAGAAAAAGCCATCACACAGGAAATGCGTCAGATCGAATTCGATGACTACTCTACAACCGATGATCATGGAATGCAGATAACCGGCATTGCAACTGATCAGAATGGCAACAAGTTTTACAAAGTAAAAAACTCATGGGGCAACGATAAGCAAAAGTACAACGGATTCTTCTTTGCATCCAGGCCTTTTGTAGAGCTTAAAACGATTGATATTTTGGTTCATAAAAATTCGATTCCAAAAGACATTCAGAAAAAATTAAGATTATTATAATAGCGGAGATAACATTAAAGCATTTTTACTCTAAGGGGCATTTTGCAAAACAAATAACAACTTCTGACGGAAAGCATACAAATTACCCTATTAATAGGACAACCTATCTTAGGAATTTTCGTTGAATAAGGACATTCAGGTCAAGCAGGTTTTAAATATGAAGGTCGTCATCATAATTTTTTTATGTTTTATTTCCAGTTTGTTGGTATTTGCCGATCCGGAATCGTTAAATGATTCTGCCCAGGTGAAAATTGACAGTCTTGAAAATATTTTGTATAATTCACTGAATTATAACCTTTCGACTACAGAGAAAATAAAACTTTGCAATGATTTGGCTGAATTATACACCGAGAAATCTCCAGAAAAACAAATTGAATACGCTGCACGTGCACTTGTCTTGGCTGATGAAATCAGCGACGACTCACAGATTACCCGTTCCCTGCTTGTGATGGGCAGTGCTCACAAGCTGCAGAACAATTATGAGAAAGCAATTGAATATGCAACACGACTTTACCGCATCCAAAACACTAACAACAATGAGATTGAAGCAGCAAAAGCATTAAGTTTTATCGGAGAGTGTTATTATGAATGGAGTAATTATGTGGAGGCAAAAGAGTACTATGAAAAGGCATTAGAGATTTTTAAGAAAAAACAGGACTTTGTAGGAATTGCTAATTCACTCAGAAATGTTGCAAAAATACTGAGTGATTGGGGCGAATATGATGAGGCGTTAAATAAGAATCAGGAAGCATTAAAATTTTGGGAGGATAACAACGACGAATTAGGTATTGCCAATTCGTACAACAACATTGGGATAATATACCAGGAACTCGGGAACTTTGACAGGGCTTTTGAATATTTTCACAAAAGTCTCGACATTTTTAAGAAACTGAACAGAACCCCCGATATCGTAAACCTGATTCTTCATATCGGCGATATTTACCTTCAGCGTAACCAATTCGACAAAGCCCTTGAATATTACTATAATGCCGACCTGATCGGGAAGCAGATCAATAACAAAAAACTGAAATCCATTACCCTGAGCAATATTGGTGAAGCATATAACCTTAAAGGGGATTATGTTAAAGCATTGGATTTTCAAAAAAAGGCGCTAAAACTAAAGGAAGAAATCGGAGATAAAAAAAGACTAATCATCACCTATACTGAATTGGGGATTATTTACAAAAATGTGGAAGACTACGACAAGGCGCTTTTGTACCTTAACAAAGGGGCGGATCTGGCTACCGAAATCAACCTGAAGTATCAACTGATCAAATGTTATATTAACCTGTCAGAAGTCTATACAGGATTGAAAAACTACAAAAAAGCGCTTGAATATTATACAATGTATATCGAAGGAAAAGACCAGCTATATACCGAAGAAAGCAAGCAAACCATTGCCGAGTTACAGGCAAAATACCAGGTTGAGAAAAAAGACAAGGACAACGAGCGGTTAAAACACAGCGAGCAGTTAAATAAAGCCCAAATCAGAAACCAACAAGTTATCATCGGCTTTGTTTTATTCATTTTGTTAGGGGCATTCATCATTATGGTCATTCTTCATTCACGCTATCAAACGAACCAAAAACTAAACATTCAGTTGTCGTTAAAAAATAAGGAGATCGAAGATCAACAGCGGTATGTGGAACTTCTGAATAAAGAATTGAAGGATGCCAACCAGACAAAAGATAAGTTTTTCTCTATTGTAGCCCACGACTTAAAAAGCCCTTTCAATTCACTGCTTGTGCTTACGAATCTTCTGCTTGACGACTATGATACCTATTCCGAAGAAGAGCGTAAATCCTTTATTCAACAGTTGAAGGCATCATCTGAAAATACGTTTGCACTGCTTCAAAACCTTTTGGATTGGGCAAGTACACAAATGGGCAAAACAATGATTGTTCACGAAAAGATTGATATTTCAAAAATATCCGAAGAAACCATTACCCTGCTCAAGCCTTTTGCCCGCAATAAAAACATTCGGATAAAATCGGAAATTCCACCCAATACCATCGTTTTTGCTGATAAAAACATGGTTTCAGCAATAATTCTTAACCTGGTGACTAATGCCATTAAGTTTACGCCACCCGAAGGAAAAGTAGAAATCCGTTCAGTTTCAGAAAACAAGCATGTTAAAGTTGAGGTAGCCGATACCGGAGTAGGGATTTCACCCAAAAATCAGAAGAAGTTATTCAGGCTTGACCACAAGATACAAACCGCGGGAACGGCTAAGGAAAAAGGAACCGGTTTGGGTTTGATCCTTTGCAAGGAATTTGTTGAAAAGAACGATGGTCAGATTTGGGTAAACAGTGTTGAAGGAAAAGGAAGCCAGTTCTTTTTTACCCTGCCTGCGTAATATTACTTCATTTAGTCGGTTTTTTCATTTTTCTGAATGAATCTGATAATCAACTTTATTTTTCATATAAGCTTCAAAATGTATAAGAAAAAAATATATGTGCAGATTTTTTTTGGATAGATAAAAAGGCTAATTTTGCGTTGTAATTAAAATTTCTTCAGGGCAGGGTGAAACTCCCGATCGGCGGTTAAAGTCCGCTACTCCGTCAAATTGACGGACTGATCCGGTGAAACTCCGGAACCGACAGTTAAAGTCTGGATGGAAGAAGAGGTTTTAAATGATGATGATTTTATTATATGCCCTGAAGATTTTTTTATCTTTTGGGTTTTTTTATGGGTGATCGTTACGACATTGATTTCATGCGGCAGGCAATAGAACTGTCGAAAAAAGGATACGGATTTGTTAATCCCAATCCTGTGGTTGGAGCAGTCATTGTTAAAAACGGTAAGGTCATCGGAAAGGGGTATCACGAATATTTTGGAGGTGCTCATGCCGAAATCAATGCCCTGAAAAACATCAAAAATGCCGCTGGCTCCACACTTTACGTAACCCTTGAACCCTGTAACCATTTTGGCAAAACGCCTCCCTGTACCGAGCGCATTATTAAAGAGAAAATTACTCGTGTAGTTGTAGGAATGCCGGACCCGAATCCACTCGTAAATGGGAAAGGAATCAGAAAGCTGAAAAAAGCCGAAATTCAGGTCGAGACGGGAGTCCTTAAAAACGAAATCCGGAAACTCAACGAAGTTTACATTAAATATATTACCAGCAGGATTCCCTTTGTCGTACTCAAAACAGCAATGACACTTGATGGGAAAACAGCGACTAACACAGGAGAATCGAAATGGATTTCGAACGAAACTTCGAGGAAGTTTGTCCATGAACTCCGGCACAGGTACTCTGCAATTATGGTTGGGGTAAATACTGTAATTGCCGACGATCCTGAACTCACCGACAGATCGGGACTTTTGCCCGAAAAAAATCCGGTAAAAATAATTGTTGACTCAAGCGGCAGAACTCCTGCCATTGCAAAAGTTTTTAAATCGGGTGATGCAAAAATAATTGTTGCCGTTACCAAAAAGGCTCCGCCTGATTTTCTTAAAATGGTGAATGATGCCGGTGGCGAAGTGATAGTATGCCCTGAAAAAAACAAACGAACCGACCTTACCTATCTGGTGGGTAAATTAGGGGAAAGAGGAATTGACAGCATCCTCCTTGAGGGGGGAAGTGCGCTGAATTTTTCAGTCATTGAGGAAGGAATAGTGGATAAAGTTTATTCGTTTATTTCGCCAAAATTGATTGGAGGCGAAAAATCAAAAACACCGCTGGGTGGCGCCGGATTTAATAAAATGAGCCAGGCTCCCCGGTTAAAATTTGAAAATGTGACAGGCTTAGATGGTGATATTATGATTGAGTCGTATTTTGTTAAAAGCTAATTATGTTTACAGGTATCGTTGAAGAAATAGGAACAATACAATCAGTGCAGTTGGGTAAACAGTCGGCTGTCTTGAAAATAAACGCAGCACAGGTCATTGAGGATCTCAAAAAAGGTGACAGTGTGAATACCAACGGTGTGTGTCTCACTGTTATTTCAGTTGACCGTGACAGTTTCTCGGCAGATGTAATGGCAGAAACCATGCGGCTCACCAACCTGCAATTCCTCAAACCCGGATCCCAGGTAAACCTGGAAAGAGCCTTAAAGCTGAGCGAAAGGCTTGGAGGACACCTCATCAGCGGACACATTGATGGAACAGGCACCATCACCGGTATTACGGAAGAAGATAATGCGCTATGGATTGCTGTCAAAGCTGACCCGGCAATATTACGGTATATCATAAAAAAAGGATCCATTGCCATTGACGGCATCAGTCTGACGGTAGCCAAATTAACCAGGAATGATTTCAGCGTATCTCTTATACCTTACACCATTAAAGATACTACGATTGCTCAACGAAAAAAGGGAGAAATGGTAAATCTTGAATGCGATATGGTAGGAAAATACATCGAAAGATTTGTAAATGCAGGAACTGAGTCGAAACAAAAAACCATTGATTTGGATTACCTGAAAGAACATGGATTTATTTAGAAGCAGGAACAGGAAATGCAATTGAAAATAAAGTTAAGAAGGGTTTGATAAAATGATTCGTCTATGATTATGCATTATAACTCACGGGAAGATGATTACACAACCAGCATCTATTTATGGATGCAAATTAGTGAAAATCAATCTATTCGTGTCAATGTGTAATTCGTGGTTAAAATTTTAAACAGATGAAAATATTTAATTCGATAGAAGAAGCGATTACAGATATAAAGGATGGGAAAATGATAGTGGTTGTTGATGATGAGCGCCGTGAAAATGAAGGCGATCTGATCATGGCTGCCGAAAAAGTTACTCCCCAGTCCATCAACTTTATGGCAAAGTATGGTGGTGGTTTGGTTTGCATGCCCATCATCAGGGAGCGACTTACTGAACTGAACATCGGAATGATGGTAAGTGAGAATACCGATACACATAAAACCGCTTTCACTGTTTCAATTGACGCTACTGGAACGAAGACAGGAATTTCAGCTCATGAGAGAGCATTCACAATAAAAAAAGTAATTGATCCTGAATCGGGTCCCGAAGATTTCAACAAACCCGGTCATGTTTTTCCGCTTGAATATAAAAAAGGAGGTGTATTGGTCAGAGCTGGTCATACAGAGGCTGCCGTTGACCTGGCTTCGCTTGCAGGGTTGTATCCTGCCGGAGTGATCTGCGAGATCATGAACGAGGATGGTACCATGGCAAGGGTTCCCGAATTGATCGACTATGTAAAAAAACACAATCTGAAAATGATCACCATTGCCGACCTGATCAATTACCGGCGGCGGCACGAAAAATTAGTGGAAAGGGTTTCAGAAGTTAATCTTCCGACTAAATCGGGAATTTTCAATGCAGTTGGGTACAGAGATAAAATTTCAAGAGAAGAACATATTGCACTTGTAATGGGTGATGTCGCCAACGGTGAACCGGTTTTGGTGAGGGTTCATTCCGAATGTCTTACCGGCGATGTTTTTGGTTCCCAGCGATGCGATTGCGGTGAGCAGCTCAGTTTAGCGCTCAAGCGGATTTCACAGGAAGGACGCGGCATTCTATTGTATATGCGGCAGGAAGGAAGAGGAATTGGATTGCTCAATAAATTGAAAGCGTATCATTTGCAGGATTCAGGTATGGATACGGTGGAAGCGAACGAAGCGCTCGGTTTTCCGCCTGATCTTAGGGATTATGGCATAGGTGCGGAGATTTTGGCTGACCTGGGTGTAAGGGAGCTTAAACTCATGACCAACAATCCGAAAAAAATATCAGGTATCAATGGTTTCGGTTTAAAGATTGTCGAAAGAATACCTATCGAAATCCATCACAACGACAATAACTATTTTTATCTTGAAACCAAAAGGGTGAAATTCGGACACATGCTGAATGAAACAAAAACAAAGGATATTTTAGAACAAATATTATAAAACTGAAATTATGAAGGTATTAGAAGGAAAATTAGATGCAAAAGGATTGAAGTTTGGAATCGTTGTAGGACGATTCAACGAATTTATCAGCAGCAAGTTGTTGGCAGGGGCATTGGATGCTCTGAAACGCCATGGCGCCGATGAAAAAGCAATCGAAATCGCCTGGTCGCCAGGTTCGTTCGAAATCCCGCTGATTGCAAAAAAAATGGCTAAATCAGACAAATACGATGCAGTGATTTGCCTGGGTGCGGTTATTAGGGGAGCAACTCCTCATTTCGATTTTGTGGCTTCAGAAGTATCGAAAGGAATTGCAAATGCTATGCTCGATACTGAAGTTCCGATTATATTCGGAGTACTCACAACCGATAGTATCGAACAAGCCATCGAAAGAGCCGGGACCAAAGCCGGGAACAAAGGTTTTGATGCCGCAATGGGTGCTATTGAAATGGCAAACCTGATGAAAGAATTTTAAAGTGACAGGCATTATCTGCATGTATTTTTTCACAAAGCCTTTTTCCGGTGAATGTTGAGCTGTTCCTTGCAAATCGAATCATTTCGAAAAGCAAAGCCAATTTTTCGAGGCCCATCGTCAGGCTTGGAGTGATCAGTGTGGCTTTGGGATTGGTTGTGATGATCATTTCGGTGGCTATTGTCACCGGGTTTCAGAAGCAGATACGCGACAAAGTAATTGGCTTCGGCTCACATATTATCATCACAAATTTCCAGGTTAATACATCTTTTGAACCCTCACCCATCAGCATCAGCCAGCCATTTTATTCCTCCCTCGATTCTCTACCGGGCATAAAACACATCCAGGTCTTTGCAACCAAAGCCGGGATCATCAAAACGGATGATCAGATCGAAGGAGTTTTGTTAAAAGGAGTCGGTTCTGATTATGACTGGTCTTTTTTTAAAGAGAAAATGGTGGAAGGAAACATTTTCAAAGTCACTGATTCATGCGGTAACGGATGATGTAATCATTTCGAAAAGCCTTGCATCAAGGCTAATGTTGAAAACAAGCGATCCGTTGAGGATGTATTTTGTGAGCAATGAAGAAATGCAACCACGCGGACGGAAATTCAACATTTGCGGAATTTTTGAAACCGGGCTGGAAGAGTTTGATAAAATGTATGTTTTGGGCGACATCGGACATATCCGAAAGCTGAACAACTGGAAACCGGACGAAGTGGGTGGCTTTGAAGTTTTGATTGATGATTACAACAGGATTGATGAAATGGGTGAATTGGTTTATAATTTTATCGGGTACGATTTCGACTCAAAAACAATAAAACAAACCCAGCCACAGATTTTTGAATGGCTTTCCCTCCAGGATATGAATGTAGTGGTTATCATCGCCCTCATGGTGCTGGTGGCTGGCATTACCATGATCTCCACCTTATTGATCCTGATCCTTGAAAAAACAAATATGATCGGACTCCTCAAAGCTTTTGGCGCCCAGAACGTAAGCATCAGAAAAGTGTTTATTTACAATGCAATTTATATCATCGGCAAAGGACTTTTTTGGGGAAACCTGATAGGAATAGGTTTATGCGTCCTGCAGCTCAAAACCGGTTTCATTAAGCTGAACCAGGAATCTTATTACATTTCGCAGGTACCCATCAATTTTCAGATCAGCCACCTGTTAATCATTAATACAGGAACCCTGATCATTTGCACCCTGATGCTCATCGTCCCAACCTTTATCATCACCAAAATATCACCATTAAAAGCTATCCGGTTCAGTTAAGGATAACGGATAAGAAAACTCACTGTTTGATTTCGTTGTGAGATATATTTATGTCAAGATAAATCGGCAGATGGTCACTAAAACCTCCATGATAAACAGGACCGATATAAGTCCGGTTAGGTCTCAAGCCTAAATTCATATCATCCTTTTCCAATAAAAAAGATTCCTGGTAAATCTTAGCTCCTTCGGTCGAAATATGGATATTATTTTTTCCATTCAATAAATTCCCCGACACGATAAATTGGTCAATGACGCCCCAATTCTCCTTGTATTTATTCGTTCCGATCACATGCGTTTTGTGGAACCCAGCCATCAGGTTCACCAAATCATCCGGTTTCATACCTGCCGTATCCGTCAGTGCTGACAATCCGCTGTGAATGCTCTCATCACGGGGTTCGTCATTAAAATCCCCCATAATTATGATGTTTGGATGCTGCAGAATACGGCAAAGTGAGTCAACCTTGTGTTTGAGCACCGAAGCCACAAACATTCGCCTCGGTTTGGAATCCTCATAACCACCGTACCTTGATGGCCAGTGGTTAACAAAAAAGTGAACGGTATCTGCTTGTGCAAGTATCCCTTTTACATAAAGTATATCCCTGGTTTTGTAGAGTGAGTCATCCGGAAAGTTGATTCGTATGGGTGTATATGCTATCGGATCGAACCTGGATTCCCGGTACAGCATAGCTACATCTATACCCCTCCTGTCGGGCGATCCAATGTGAATAATATTGTAGTCAAACTTTTTCAAAGGGGTCTCATAGATCAGTTTGTTCAGTACAAACCGGTTTTCAACTTCGCTAAAACCGACAATGGCAGGAGGATTCCACTCTCCGATGCTGATAATGACTTTTGAAATATTGTTCAGCTTTTTGTAAAACTTTGTGTTGTTCCAATGCCTTTCACCCTCAGGAGTAAATTCATCATCGTTGGTAAGCGAATCATTAAAAACATCGAAAAGGTTTTCGACATTGTAGAACATGACACGCTCTTTTTGAAACAGTAAATCTTGATTAGAATCTTTGGACTCAATTCCCTTATCCTGGTTTTGCGAAAAAACCAACGAATTAAATAAAGAGTATACAGTCAATAACAAAAGTGCATGTCCGTGAAATAATTCCTGACCTTTTGTTTTCATAGATTAGTATGTTGCGGTTTGTGTTTCCCAATTAAGAAATAAAAATATTAAAAAACTAAATTGAAATTACATTTAGAAAAATTGAATTCCAGATTTATTATGAGGCAACGACATTTGGGCAATGCGTCAACTTTTTATGGGCATTAAACGACCTTTATTAACACTTTTAAAGCGATTGAATATAACTTTTTTTTCAACTTAGGAATTCATTTCCCTGCCAAATACATACATTTGCCGCTTTCAACAATATCACACTATCTACTATGCAACAACACTTCGATGCAAAGAAGAATTACCAGGCAACACGCGAAGCCATTGGATATGTGCCGCGTAAGCAAGCCACACAGCACGACTACGACCGTATCGGGTTTATGTCGGGGCTGGAAGTCCATCAGCAACTGAAAACAAAGCATAAGCTGTTTTGCAATTGCCCGGCAGGCATTTACCAGAAAGCCCACGAATATGATGCAGAGGTGATCCGCCACATGCGCCCTACCCTCAGCGAATTGGGCGAATACGACGGCACGGCTTTGATGGAATTCAAAACCCGCAAGGAGATCATCTATCACATTTCGAACGACACCGCCTGCACTTATGATGTGGACGACACGCCGCCCTTTCTACTCAACCGCGAGGCACTTGACATTGCCATCCGGATATCCCTTCTATCAAAACTAAACATTGTGGGAGAGGTTCATATTACCCGTAAGCAATACCTTGACGGAAGCATTCCAACCGGTTTTCAGCGGACAGGTATCATCGGGGTAGAAGGCGAAATTCAACTGAAACACAAAAAAATAAGATTGATTCAACTCAGCCTCGAAGAAGATTCGTGCAGGGAGGTTTCCGACATTGGTCATACTCGTGTTTACCGCACCGACCGGCTGGGTATGCCCCTCATCGAAACGGTTACTTATCCTGACTGTGTAAACCCTGACGAAGTAAAAGAAGCCAACAATTACATCCGTTTTCTGAACCGTAGCACCGGGCTTGTCAGGACAGGTATTGGCGCCGGACGCCAGGATGTGAACGTAAGTTGCAAAGGAGGTTCACGCGTGGAGATCAAGGGTGTGGCTCATACTAAATGGATACCTGAGCTTACCCATAATGAGGCGTTCAGGCAATGGGCGTTGCTCCGCATAAAAGATTTACTAAAAGAAAAAGTAAAGGATATTCCGAAATGGAAAATTCATCCTGTTGAGTTGAACGGATTTTTCAAATCAGATCATCCTGGTATTAAAGAAGCCTTCAGAAAAAAGCAAAAGGTTATGGCTGTAAATCTTCCCGGGTTCAGAGGCATTTTGTCGCATTTCACCCAACCCGGTAAAATGTATGCCAGCGAAATAGAAGACCGGCTGAAAGTTATCGCCTGTTTGGAAAAACCCTTCATGATCCATACAGAAGAATTGGATCCGACTATCAGCAATGAGGAACAAAATGAAATCATCAAATTGCTCGATGCCGGTCAGGATGATGCACAGGTTATTTTTTGGGGTCCGGAGGAAGATATTAAAACTGCATTGGAAACCATTGAAGAACGTTGTAAGATGGCTTTTGATAAAGTACCTAACGAAACCCGCAAATCATTCGAAAACGGGACTACCATTTTTGAAAGGGTTTTACCCGGAGCCGACAGGATGTATCCCGATACCGACTCCGCTCCTATTCCGCTGTCGAATGCTTACATTGAAGAACTCAGTAAAGACCTGCCCACAGATATAATTGAAAGGTTTCAGCAGCTCCGGATGTGGAACATTCCCGAAGATACCTACACCTATATTTTATCAAGAAACCATTTCACATTGATCAGCCGTTTGATCAACGACCTTAAACTCGACCCGGTTTTTGCAGGAACCTTTATCGGTCACACCTTCAAATTTATCGAAGGTCATTACAAGTCGGCGGACATATTCAAAAGCGAATTGATTTACGGGATGTTTAACTACCTGGTTCAGCACCATATCCACATCAGTCTTGCACGCTATATGCTGCCGGTTTTGTACGAGCATCCAAAAATGGATTTTGAATCGGTTATTCACAGCATAAAATTCAATAAAATACCTGAAGAACAAATTATTTCAATGATCCCTTTCCTGAAAAATAAATTTGAACAAATTGCCGTCAACCCATCCGGTTCCAACAGCACTGACTGGATAATGGGCGAACTCCGCAGGAAGGCAGTCGGGAATATCCCGCTCAATAAATTATCAGGGTATCTAACCAATAAAAGTAATTAGCATTATGTCACAGGATTTTTTTCAGGGTTATAAAGGAGATTCTTTAGCCATATTAACAAAATACAATGTCAGGGTATGGGGTCAGGTTGAAATTGAAACCACCCGTGGTCCCTTTAAAGGTACTATTTTACCGAGGTCGGAAAATGATGATGACCAGCATATCGTGGTGAAAATCCAGACCGGATACAATGTCGGAATTGACATTACCACTATCACAGCCATGACCGAAACGGGCTATAAAAAAGCTGTTTACAAAATACCCGAAAAGCAATTTCCCGTCACACCCGGATTACCCAAAGTAAAATTATTCGGAACCGGAGGAACCATTGCATCCCGGTTAGATTACCGGACCGGTGCGGTGATCCCGGCTTTCTCGCCCGGCGAATTGTATGGTGCTGTCCCTGAGCTTGCTGATATCTGCAACCTCGAAACAGAAAAGGTCTTTGCGGTATTCAGCGAAAATATGGGGCCGAAACAGTACATCGCCCTTGCAAAAGCCATTGGAAAGGAGATCGAAAATGGTATTGACGGTATCGTTATCGGGCATGGAACAGATACCCTGCATCATACCGGCGCCGTGCTTACTTTTATGGTTCAGAATTCGCCGGTTCCTATCGTTTTGGTTGGCTCGCAACGCTCATCCGACCGGCCCAGCTCAGATGCAGCTACCAATCTCATGAATGCCATGTACACCGCCGGTCATTCCGACATTGCTGAAGTCATGGTGTGTATGTTCGGACCAACTTCCGATGTTTATGGTTTGCTTCATAAAGGAACAAGGGTCAGGAAAATGCACTCCTCCTACCGGTCAACATTCAGAACTATCGGAGATACGCCGCTGGCGATGGTGAAAAGAGGTGAACTACACCACATTAAAAAGAATTATAAACCCCGGAGGAAAGACAGGAATGTGACAATTTTACCCTATTTCAATGAAAAAGTAACAATGTTATATTATTATCCGGGTATTCAACCCGATACCATTGACAATCTGGTAGAGGCAGGATACAAAGGAATCATCATTGTTGGTACAGGACTCGGTCATGTAAATAAGGAATTATACCCCGCCATCGAAAGAGCTCATGCCAAAGGCGTCCACATGTATATGACCCTGCAAACCATCTGGGGTTATGTTCACATGTTTGTCTATGACACAGGAAGAGACATGATGGCAAAGGGGATAATCCCAGCCGGGAACATGCTGCCCGAAGTTGCTTGGGTAAAGCTAAGCTGGGCGCTTGGACAAACCGATGATCCGGAAGAGGTGAAAAGAATTATGCTCACCCCGATCAATGATGAAATTACCGAGCGGGAGCCTTATAATGGATACCTTGTTTACCAGGGCGGAGTTCCCGAAGTGGAGGATTTTATAAAAAAGGTTCTGAAATAATCATAGGGTTTACAACCACTTAATATTTTTATCCCGAATCAAAAATTCAGTAATAGAATTGGGTTCCGGGACGTTTGTTATCTGTTCCCCAGGCATTCCTTTTTCGTGTTTATTTCCCTTTTATCACTTTCATCACCTGATTGTCGTTACCTGCAAAAAGTTGAATAAAATAGATGCCCGCCTCCAATCCGGTAGCATCCCATTGATTGCAGTAAATTCCAATCGTTGCATTTGGCTGATATTTCCTTGGTAAAGCCAAATTTCCTCTGTGGTTCTCAGTGAAACTAAATATTATTTCACAAAGTTGCACGGAGGAGGTACAGAGAACCACAGAGATAGATTTATAAAAACAACCTCTCCTGCCCCTTATTCTTCCCTGTTTCCCGCTTCGCCGTTTTATACCTGTATTCCACTATACCATTAAAAGGTTCTTAATCCGGTAAATATAAGTTTTTTAGAGGGCTGATAAGTCACGATTAAAGCAATCCCTGTCCTTTCAAATCATTGATCACTTCCGTGATAGAGCGTTTCCCCGATTTCTTGATGATATTGGTCCGGTGGGTGTTAATTGTATACAGGCTCCTGAAAAGCTTTTCAGCGATCTCCTTGCTACTGAGTCCGTCATTGATGAGTTCGATGATTTTAAATTCGGTAAATGAAAAGATACTTCCCGACATAAGAAGTTCATCATCCGGGTAACGAAACATCTGACGGTCGGTACCCGTGTAAAAATGAAAACCTTTGTGTATAAATTCAAAACGGGATATATCCGTAATAACAAGTATCAGAAATACAGATTCGTATGGAACTTTACTGTAGAATATGTGAGCCTGATAAAGTGCATTGAAATAACTCCCGTCAGGTTTTCTTGCCCTGACATTGCTCGATATAATTCTTGATCCATTTTTCAGAATATACAACTCCTGCGCAATGCTTATCAGTTTCGACCGGGCAAGGTTATGTCTCCTCTGGTCTTCCGGGTGGGTAGTTGTAAGGAAAAAGCCCTGAGAAACTTTATCGGGTGCTATACCAAACATAGAATAAACACTTTTACTTACAAACAGAATATCCATCAGGATTGCATCTGAGATATAAAAAAGCTGATTATTCGTTTCCATCAACTGATCTATCTCAATCATCAGATGATCATCAGCGACAATCCCTTCGACACCTGCTTTAGAAAAAGCATCGAAAAATTTTAGTAACAAACTATAATCCCGATATTCTTCCTGCATAATTTCCAAATAGGATTGCTTTTTTTGAGTTCGCAAAAATAAAAAAAAATACAGTTTCATCGGTATTGCATTCACGGTGATAGCTGAATTAATTTTGTTCGATAAATTGTATAGTCATAAACTGAATATGGAAAACCGGAAAGAGGATATCGACAAATTAATGTACAAACTCAAGGTGCTGGATAGTAGGATAAAGAAACTTGAGTCACTGACAGATGAGGTAATAAATGATGTAGAATCGGCATACCAGAAGCGGAATAAGGAGTTGAATCAAAAAAAAGATGCAGCGCAAAAAAAACTTTTAAAAATCCTGGAAACTGTTGATAATGGTTGAGGAGATCAGGAGTCTGTACTAACGTTCTTTGACATATTGTAGTTATTAAAGCAATCCCTGCTCTTTAAGTTCATATATCAAATCGGAAATGGTTAATTTACCACTCTTGGCTAAAATGTTTGAACGATGGGTACTCACAGTGTAAACACTCAGGAATAATTTTTCAGCGATTTGCTTACTGCTTAGGCCTTGCTCTATCAGTTTGATGATCTCTAATTCCCGACCTGATAAATTAAGACCAATCTTTAACAGTTCCTCATCAGGAAATTTAAATAAAGAAAGATCGTTTCCTGCATATTGATGAAAACTGTTTTTCCTCATTTTACACCAATCAATATTAGTGACTACCTGTATCATAAAAACGGCTTTGTAAGGTAGTGGACTAAAAAACATATAGTCCTGAACAAATAAGTTATTATAAACACCGGCAGGATTGCGAATTCTTAAGTTGTAGGATGTTAACGTACTACCTGCTTGTGCCTGAAAAATTTCTTTCTCCATCTTATACACCCGTGACCTGGCCTGCCCAAGCCTATCTTCATCATCGGGGTGAATAAGTTGTGTATAATGTCCGGGGTTAATATCCTCAGAAGCGATACCAATCATTTGTATGATTCGTTTACTTGTAAACAAAAATCGCATTTGCCCGAGATCGAAAACCTGAAAATACTGATCATTCTCTTCCATCAATTCATCAAGCTTTAGCACAACAGGATCGTTCGGATTAATATTCAGGAAACCCGATGGCAAGTAGGATTCGATAAAATCAAAAAATATACTATAACTATATGGCTTTCTCATCAAAAATGGTGAACCTGTGTAATTCATAGTGTAAACGAGAAGCAAAAATAAAAAAAATACTGAGCAGTCGGTATTGATCTCGTTTTTGAATACCTGTAATTTTACGGGATAAAAAAAAGACGGGATAAAGAGAAAATACAAATTCCGGAATTTAAATCAACAGGACGATTGTGGCAGAATTAACGGCAAAATTATTTCGGGAATATTTTGGCGGGAGCTGGTCAGGAAAAATTACCAAAAACGGCGAGTTCCAGCGCGAAATTATTTTCAACTGGCCCGAGGCTTTTGGAAAGTACTCTTCGCTTGGTACTGAGGCAGGGTTGCCGGTTCCGCCCTACAGTGGCGCACTCGACGATACGAAACAGGTTTCCATAGCAGGCTGGAAAGCCGATGTTCGCAGATGGTCTCATGTATGGCACAACGAATTTGGAGGTTACGGCGAAGTACAATGGACATCGCAGGAACTCATCAACAACGTAACCGTAATTTATGGCTTTGGGCATGAGTGCAAACAGGAAACCGACGACCCCACCGAACACATTGTAAGGTGTGAAATGTTCGATCAGGACAACTTCAGGTATTCCATCCAGAGTTTCAGAAAGGGGCTTGTAGAAATTGATGCCAGACGAATCAGGACCGCAAAAGAACTGAATACGCTTCTTGAAAAACAGGCTGATACTGTTATAAGCTTTACAAAGTTGTATGAACTTTAAAATCCCTAATTGAAGTTATAATCTTCTAATCGCTTGAAAATAAATTGAAAGAATAAACCGATGAATATAAAGTAATAAATGAATTTTTGATATAAAAATAACCTTTAAATTAAATGTAAAATGAAGAAAGAAGAAACAGGAGTCCCTCATTATACAAGCCCGGGACGAAAATTAGATGGCAAGCCCTATGAAGGCACCGCTAAAGTAAAAGCCGACACCTCGCGTATCGACCGGCTGAAAGAACAGCTCAGGAGCACCCCTGCTGAGGTTGATTTTGAGCGGGTCAGGATAATGGAAGAGGTGTACGAAGACACAGCTGGCTACCAGCAGATAATCCGCAGAGCCAAGTTTATGGCAACCCTTCTTGAAAGGAAAAAATTATACATAGACGATAACCTCTTTGTAGGCAGCATGGCGAGCACTGTCAATGGGATCTACACCTATCCGGAATGGAACGTGGAGTGGATGAAAGAAGAAAAGACGGTTGAGAAGTCGAAGAATCCTGAAGATAAGAAAGCAAACGAATGGGCGCTCGAATATTGGGACAAACGTGCACTTAAGCCCCGAACACTTGAGATCTTTGAGAAAAAATATGGTTTTAATCCAAACCCGTCTTATGATTCCGGATTCGTTGTGAGTTTCTTTGACTGGCCAGGGGGTGGAGGAAACCTTAATTACCCAAGGATTTACAACAATGGGCTTGCCAGCATGATCAAGGAGGTCGGGGAGCGTCAGGCGTCTCTCGATATGCGTCTGCCCAATGCCAACAAAATATACTTCTATGAAGCCAGTCTCATCTTAATGAGATCCATTATCCGCCTGGCGCATCGGTATGCTGAACTGGCAAGGGAAATGGCCTCAAAAGAAAAGAACGAAACCCGTAAGGCTGAATTAATTGCTATTGCCGAGACCTGCGAATGGGTGCCCGAGAATCCTGCCCGTAACCTGAGAGAGGCTATACAGTGCCACTTCCTATGTCATATCATTGCTGAAATCGAGCAGGTAGGTTGTGGTTATTCTGAGGCTTACCTGGGCCAGAACCTGGAGCCGTTCTATCAGCGTGACAAAGCTGCCGGGCTAATCGGTCCGGAGGAGGCAACATTCATGTTTGAGAACCTCATCATCAAGCTAAACGAAATAGGTTATTACTATGGAGAAAAAGTAGCTTTGCAGAACTCTGCCGACCTTGGTCAGAGTATCTCACTGGGAGGCTATACAGAACATGGTGAAGATGCTACAGCAGAAATGGATTATCTGATCCTTGATGCAGCTAACTATCTTCATTTACCGCAGCCTCCGCTGACGTGTATCTACACAGAGAAGATGAGTGGTAAGTTTTTGGAAAAAGTACTTGATTTAATAGGTACAGGTATCGGAATGCCTCAGTTCGTTAATGGCGATGTGATGCTGAAACGGGCATTGAATTTATTCGGTGACTCTAAGAAAGGTATCTCTCTTGAAAAGGCCAGGCGCACCTGTATTGGTGCCTGTGTTGGTTCATATATTCCTTACGAAACCGGTCACCCAGTTGAAGGGCAACCCAATCTCGGGAAAGTTATCGAACTGACAATGAATAATGGCTACGATCCCCGTACCAAGCAGCAGATCGGACCCAAGTCAGGTGATCCCCTTACCTTCAAGACCTTCGAAGAACTATATGCAGCATTCGAGAAGCAAATACAATTCAATGAGGAAGTTCTCCGCAGAGGCGCATGGATCGCCAGTATGTTATGTGCTGATTTCCTTCCGGTTACCTGGCGATCACTCCTTACCGGGGGGTGCATTGAAACCGGCACCGAAGTATGGAATGGCGGAGCAAATTACTATACTACCGCCCAGATAGTTGTTGGTGGTATTGATGCTGCCAACTCGCTGATGGCAGTAAAAAAACTTGTTTATGATGATAAGAAGCTTACCATGGACGAACTGACAAAAGCGCTGGCAGCCAACTTTCAGGGATACGAAAAAGTCAGGAAGATGTGTTACGAAGCTCCAAAACATGGCAACGACATTCCTGAAATGAACAGGTTTACCAGAAGGGTTTACGATTCTATTTTTGAGGCTTTCAATAAAGTAGATGGCGGTGGTAACTACCTAAGCCAGGAAATCAGATCAGCGCCGGATGCATATACAAAGAGCGTCCACAACCTGATGGGAATGGTTACGGGAGCACTGCCAAGCGGTAAATATGCCGGGGTTGCACTTACCGATGGTAGTCTTTCGGCTATGCCGGGCACTGATGTCAACGGACCCACAGCATTGGTAATGTCTGCGGCTAAAAGCCAGGAAGCCATCAAGTACACTGCAACGCATATGAACATGAAATTTCCGCCTGATCAGCTTAAAACTCGCAAGGGCAGAGATAACGTGCTGAATCTTCTCAAGGCCTATTTTGATAATGATGGCTATCACATTCAGTTCAATGTTCTGAATACCGACATCCTTAGAGATGCACAGAAGCACCCTGAAAATTATCGTGACCTTGTTGTTCGCGTTGCCGGTTTTAGTGCTTTCTTCACTAAGCTGCACGTGGGCGTACAGAATGAGATCATCGAACGTACTTTGCAGTCTTTCGAGCAATAATGAGATAAAATGGACTGGTAGGGCATGGCGGATGCGTCGTGCCTTACTTTTTCAAATTACATATGAGCCTACCGGGTTCATGAAAACAAAAAATAACCAATAAGAAATAATTATGAGTAAAGATACAGGACAAAAACGGGTTGCCATAACGGTTGGCGCCGGCTACATTCCAGGAATAAATGCTGTGGTTGCAGGTGCTGCCCTGGCTGCAGGCAAACTGGGATGGGAACTGGTAGGAATTCGCGACGGATTTGAGGGTATTCTTCATCCTGAGAAATACCCCCATGGAGGATTATTTCCCATCGATCCCCGGGTATTGAATATTGATCCAAATACAGGAAGTGTTCTTGGCCAGTCGGCCCGGATGGATATATTTAATGTCCGCACCATTAACGAACTGGAAATGGTTGAGGAAGTGGACATGTCGGATGAGTTGCTTAGAAAATTAAAAGCAGAAAACATCGATGCCGTAATTTCTATTGTTGGTGCAAGAGGTATAAGTATTTTCTACCAGCTTCACAGAAAGGGATTGAATACAGTGTGTGTTCCCCGTTCCATCGAAAATGATATTGCTTCAACTTCGGTTTCATTCGGATTTAATACTGCGCTGACTTTTACAATCGAAATGCTCGATCGTGCCCGTCTGGCGGCAAAAGCTGCTCAGAAAATTGCTGTGGTGGAAGTTCAGGGTGAGGTTGCAGGATGGATCGCCTTACAAGCGGGTATTGCTGTCGCTGCCGATGCGGTTCTGATTCCCGAAGTTCCTGTCGATTTGAAAGATGTTGCTGCCCACTTAAAAAAGAAAATGTCAGGTAAGAAAAACTGGGGTTTGGTAGTTGTGGCACAAGGTGCAAAAATAATCAACCAACCTAAAAAGGAAGAAAAAGTATCATCACTCAAAGCTACTCTGTCTCCATTGGCAACCAGCGATTCAAACAGTGAATACGTCATTCAGAAGTCTGGACAGGCAGCTCAGGCTGTAGCCGAAGGTTTACAACTTAGGATTGCTGAAGAAACGTTTCCGATGGTTATTGGCCCCTGGGTACGAGGAGGTTCGCCATCAGCCGTCGACCGGCAATTAGGTGTAGCATATGGTGCAGGAGCTATTCAGGCGCTCGAAGCCGGAAGTAACGGGGTAATGGTTTCGTTTATCCCACCTGATGTAAAATTTGTTCCGCTGGCCGAAGCCATCAACAAGGTTCGGACGGTACCTGGTGAAAGCATGTTTTTTCAGGTAGCCAATTCACTGGATATTTACTTTGGAAAATAAGGAGGGAAGAATCATGACAAATCAATCTAATAATATATTGGAAATAACAGGCAGGGTTTTGAATATCCAGCGATATTGCAGCCACGACGGCCCCGGTATCCGCACAAATGTTTTCATCAAAGGATGTTCCCTGCGTTGTAAGTGGTGCGGTAATCCTGAAAGTATCAGGTTAAAGCCGGAAGTCTCATACGACCCGAAAAAATGTGACGGGAAGAAGTGCAGCATTTGCCTTAAAGCACCCTTCCCCGAAGGTGGTTTTTATTTTGTGGAGGTAGACGATTCACAGGTAAAAGTTAACTGGCAGCTGGCCACAAACATTACTCAGGAGATTGCATCACTTTGCCCCACAGGTGCTCTCGAGATGTTTGGCAAAATAATGACTGTTGGTGAAGTAATGGACGAAGTTGAAAAAGATGCTTCCATATACCGCAATTCAGGCGGAGGGATGACTATCAGTGGTGGAGAAGTGATGCTTCAGCCCGATTTTGCTGCGGCTTTGCTGCAGGAAGCGCACAACAGAGGTCTTAGTACTGCTATCGAAACTGCATGCAATGCACCCTGGGCAAATCTCGAAAAAGTACTTCCACATGTTGATACCGTGCTTCATGATATAAAACTGATGAATTCGGAACGGCATAAAAAGTGGACAGGAGTCGGCAACGAACGTATATTGGCCAACTATAAAAAAGCTTATGAAACTTTTCCTGACACTGATTTTATTGCCCGCACACCTCTTATTCCGGGTGTTAACGCCGATGATGAACATGTATTGGGGGTTTTGGAGTTTATTAAACCGCACAAAAATGTGATTGATTATGAATTACTGCCCTATCATCGTTTTGGACTCGGCAAGTATGAATCGCTCGGTGTTGTTTACGAACTCGATGACTACAAAACGCCTTCTGAAGAAGTGGTTAAACGCTTTCAGGCTATGATTGATAAAGCTTTTGGAAGAACTACTGAATAATTATTAATAATCATAAAAAAGGAGATGATGAGCAATCAGAAAAGTATTCATAAAGGAGCCGGCTACAAGGCACAATTAAAGTTCTATGATTGTAAAGGCAGCGGTGAATGCATAAAAGCCTGTCCCGAAAAAGCAATTAGTGAAGGGCCGCAACGAATGCCTGCAGCAGTCTGTCTTTCAGAAGGGAAATATGCGATGTTACCCGGGAGAGCGGTTATTGATGCAGACAAATGTACCGGCTGCGGTGACTGCGTTCCCGTTTGCCCCAATCAGGCAATTGAAATGGTGGCCGTTTAATGCTCTAAAGAATTAAGGATTGCGGATTTTCGGTTGCGGAAGGCAGATCAGGTTTACCTGCCATCCAAAATGGTCAATCCGAAATCCGATACTTCCAAAACGAACTAAAATTTAAAAACCTAATAGACGAATTGGAAAAGCAATTTGATAAAAGAATATTCTCTGCGGCAACCTTGCTGGGGGATCTTGGCTACCTGCTTGTCCGATTTCCCAGCATCATTGGAGCTTTGCGAAACAGAGAAATCAGCGCCGCTTTGAGAGAAAAAATCATGCTCGTGATTACGGCCATCAATGAATGCAGCTACTGCAGTTGGTTTCATGCCAGGCAGGCGGTCGAGAGCGGGATAAGCGAGGAGGAAGTTGCCAACATGCTTAAGCTTCAGTTTCAGGCAGACGCATCCCCTTTTGAACTGAATGCCTTGCTCTATGCGCAGCATTTCGCAGAAACCAATAGAAACCCAGATGCGGAAATGACTGCCCAACTCTTCGACTTTTACGGAGATAAAACGGCAAAGCACATCATTCTCCTGATACGGATGATATTCTTCGGAAATCTATTTGGCAACACATGGGCTGCCGTGTTAAACAGATTCAAGGGAAAGCCGCACGAGCAAAGCAAGGTAATTTTTGATTGCTTCTTCTTTGTGCTGGTTTTCTGGTTCATGTGGATTCCTGAATTACTGACGAAAAAGAAAGGGGGGCCACAATGATACTTTATAATTCGATTGATAACAGTTTAAATATAAAACAATGGAAAATTCAAATTATCGTGCTGTAGTCGATGAGAATCATTGCTATGGCAAAGGGGATTGTATAAAAGTTTGCGAAGTGAAGGCAATTGAAGAAGGACCTAAGCGTCTGCCAATGGTATGCGGTGCCGCTGATTTACTTCCGGGCAAAGCCATTATAAATGCTGAAATTTGTAATGGATGTGGCGATTGTGTTGATGCTTGTAGATATCATGCCATTACTATGGTGCTGGTGTAGGATGATGAGTGAGTTAATGGTGCAACCTTTTTGGTTGAATGGGAAAAATAAAACGGAAATAAATCAAATACTATTAAAGGCGAAAATAAAATGGAAGAACCAGTTTTAAACGCGATAGTTACCTTGCGTAACGAAGTTTCGCCGTGGTTGATGATATTGCAGGTTGTACCCGATGGTTGGGAATTGCCCGATTATGTGCCGGGACATTTCACAGCATTGGGACTGCCGGGTTCGGCAACACGTTGTGCACTGGCTGAACCTGAGAAATCACCTGCCGATCCTGAAAAACTGATCAAAAGGGTGTATTGTATCGCTTCGTCTCCGGCCAACCGCGAGTTTTTGGAATTTTATATTGCCTTAGTGCCGGGGGGTGCGCTTTCACCGCGTCTGTTCAACCTGAAAATTGGAGACCGCATCTGGCTTTCTCCAAAGATAAACGGCAAATTTACCTATGATGATTCGCAGGTTCCCGAAGGTGCCAATCTGGTATTGATGGCAACCGGTTCAGGGCTTGCCCCTTTTATCAGTATGCTCAGTACTTACCTGAGTTCCCAGCCCAAGCGACGGGTTGCCATCATACATGGTGCCCGACATTCCTGGGATTTGGGTTACCGATCAATTCTGATGACCATGCAGCACCTTCGTTCAAACGTAACGTATATTCCTGTTCTCAGTCGACCTGATGAAGAGCCTGTTCCCTGGAAAGGGGCAGCAGGTTATGTTCAGGATGTGTGGAAAAGCGGTATAATCGAGAAGGCCTGGGGTTTCAAACCCAAATCCGACAACACCCATGTTTTTATGTGTGGTAGTCCACAAATGAGTGAAGAGATGCTGGAAATCCTTTCACAGGAAGGTTTTCAGGAAGACAGAAAAAACGAACCCGGTCAGGTTCACGTAGAGAAATATTGGCAATTATAAAAGTTAAGTATAACTGATGTTACGCAAGAACATAAATTTAGGTTATAAAAAGGTGATTCCTCTCCGCCGGCCGGCGGATCGGATTGACATGGCGTTGGGTTTTTTGGGGGTGGCCGTTGTGCCACGAGGCCTCGTGGCACAACGGCCACCCATATCTATATACAAAACCTGTCATTCCGAATGAAGCGAAGCGAAATGAGGAATCTCAAATTAACTAAAATAAAAATCTGTTTGCATAACATCAGGATAAATCAATCTTTTAAAATTTAAAATCAATCTAACACTTTAAAACAACAAATTATGATTAAACATGTTGGACACGGTGGCATTATCCGGCGTATTGCAATTAATGTAGGTGCCGGGTATCTTCCGGGAATAAATACCATCATTACGGGAGCATCCCAGGCAGCAGGTCAGTTGGGATGGGAAATTGTCGGAATCCGAGATGGGTTTGAAGGCTTGTTGCACCCCGATCACTACCCCGATGGCGGACTTGTTACCCTCAGTCCGCAAATGGTTGCACTCCACGATCTCTCACAGGGAGGCACCCTTGGACAGGCACCCAGGGTCGATCCGTTTCATGACACCACGCTCAACAATGGTGGTGTGGATCATTCTGATGAAATATTAAAAAGGCTGAAGGAAGAAAACATTGACGCATTAATTTCAGTTGTTGGTAACCAGGGGCTTGATATCCTTTACAGGCTCCATCGCAAGGGATTGCATACGGTCTGCATCCCAAAATCCATTGAGAACGACATTCCTGTTACCTCGGTTTCTTTTGGATTTAACAGTGCGCTGAGCTTTACAATAGATATGTTGCAGCGTGCAAAGCAGGCTGCCATATCTGCCCGAAAGATAGCTGTAGTAGAGGTAATCGGAGAACAGGCAGGATGGCTTGCACTCCAGGCAGGCATAGCAATTTCTGCTGATGCGATTTTGTTGCCCGAAATACCGTGTAATCTGAACATGCTGGCCCGGAGGCTGGATGAAAAGATTTCTTCCAGGAGGCCCTATGGATTGGTGGTAGTAGCCGAAGGCGTAAAACTATTCAAAAAACCACAGGAAGATAAATCTGATTCAACACGTATAGTTTCACTTCCACCGGAGGCAACCGGCGAAGCAACTGAGCAAGTCATGATTCCGTCTGAAAAGACAGCCGAGACACTGGCCAGGGAACTCCAATTGCTTATTGACCGGGACACCTATCCACTTGTTGTCGGACCATGGGCAAGAGGCGGAACACCCACTGCCGTTGACCTGCAACTGGGCATGGCATACGGGGCCGGTGCTATCCAAGCACTGAAAGCATCAAAGAATGGGGTGATGGTTGCTTTTGCCCCTCCTGAAATACAGTACGTGCCTCTAGCTGAAGTAATCGATAAAGTCAGAAAGGTGACTGCCGGGAGTGAATTCCTGAAGATCGCAGGATCACTGGGTATTTATTTTGGGAACTTTTCTTCAAAGAAATTCAACACTTAAAGGAGGTTAAAAAATGGAGTACAAAGATAAAACCATAGATGTTTACGAAAGACTGGCCAATATGCTGGATGCTACGCCTCAGGGCTTTCCAAGAATGAAATCGGGAGTGGAATTAAAACTGCTCAGGCTGGTATTCACTCCTGAAGAGGTTTCGCTTGCAAGCTATCTGACAACAATGTATGAATACCCGGCAGATATCGCTAGTCGGGCTGGAATTGATGAGGAAGATGCCATCGTAATACTCAGCGGGCTGATTTCGCGGAAACTTGTCCGTATGCAGGGACCTCCTTCCTATCCCGGCATGCCTGCGCCGCCTCCCGGAAAAGATTCGTTGTTCCGGCTTGGCCCATTTATGATTGGTTGGTACGAAGCAGTTATGCGAATTGAGGGCAAGGAATTTGCAGAACTTTTTCATCAATACATGGAAGAGGGCGGCAGCGAGCGGATCCTTGCTCCACGGCCCGGCGTATTGGGCGTTGTTCCGGTGCGGGGCTCGTTAAAACCGGAACTGATGGCTACAATGGAACCACATCTCGACATTGACGCTCATTTAAAACGGCACGATCGTTTTTTGGTAATGGATTGTGTGTGTAAAAAGGAGATGGAGGCGTTGGGTAAAGACGACAGCAGCTATCCGTTGAAGCGCTGTGGATTTTTAGGACTGCCTGCCAGCGTACCGCTGGGAGAACATGTGCTAAGCCGGGAGGAAGCAGACCAGCTTCTTCGAAAACTGGAGAATATGGGGCATGTAAGTAACGCAGCTTACGGATTTCAGATGAGCGCTGAAAGTCCGCAGTATGTTGGCGGCTGCAATTGCGACCGATATGCCTGTGGGGTATTTAACAATCACTATCCCAGCCAGCCGTCAAACTACAGGGTTGTTAAAGATTACGATAAATGTACTGCCTGTGGGATATGTATCGATCGTTGCCCCACATATGCACATATCGAAGGGAACCGCGATGATGGCATGCCCGAATATATTCGCGATAAATGCATTGGTTGCGGCGTTTGTGTGATTGCCTGTGACCCGGAAGCCCTGGTGCTGGAGCCGGTATCGGCAGAGGAGTGGTTTTATACGCCGACAAGCATGGAGGATTGGGAAGATAGACGGGAAAAGAGCCTGGAAGCAATGAAGAAATAACAGATTGCAGATTAAAAGGATTGAATTTAACACGAATAAAAAACCAAAAATTATGATTAAAAGTTTAGGCCACGCAGGCACGCACAGACGCGTAGCAATAAACGTGGGGTCGGGTTTTGTTCCCGGCACAAATGCAGTTGTGATGGGCGCTGCCATTGCTGGAGGTAGATTAGGTTGGGAAATGATTGGCATTCGCGATGGTTTCGCGGGCTTGTTGTTTCCCGAAAACTATCCCAACGGAGGATTAGTCGAATTAAGCCCCGGATTGATTGAAAACCTCGACCCCTCTACCGGAGGTATTCTGGGACAATCGCCCAGGGTCGATCCCTTCCATGCCACTTCCGCTTCCGGAAAAGAAGTTGATCTCTCGGATGCCATTCTGAAAAGGATGAAGGAAGAAGAAATTGATGCCTTAATTTCAATTGTAAGCGGACATGGGCTTGGTATTCTTCAAAAGCTCCATAACAAAGGGCTTCATACGGTTTGTATCCCACGCTCCATCGAAAATGATATTGCCACAACAGCCATATCATTTGGGTTCAACAGCGCCCTCAGTGTTACCATCGAAATGCTTAACAAGGCGTATCAGGCAGCCAAATCGGCAAGTAAAATTGCTGTGGTTGAAGTGCCGGGCGAACACGCCGGATGGATTGCTCTCCAATCTGGTATTGCCGTTCGTGCCGATGCGGTTTTAATACCTGAAATTACTTGTGATATAAAAAATCTGGCAAAAAGATTAAAAGATAAAATCTCAATCCGACGGCCTTATGGTTTGGTTGTGGTTGCCGAAGGGGCAAAACTTGGTGACGCACCTAAAACCAGGGAGGGCGAATCGTCCGTAAAACCTCCGGAAACAATGGCAGCCGGACAGGTAGCAGCAACGGTTGCAAGCAGGCTCCAAAAACTGTTAACTACTGAAACCTACCCCTTGGTAATTGGTTCGTGGGCACGGGGTGGAAATCCCACCGCAACCGACCATCAATTAGGCATGGCTTATGGCGCCGGTTCTGTTCAGGTATTAAAAGGCGGGCAAAATGGTGTGATGGTTTCATTTATGCCGCCCGATATAAGTTTTGTACCCTTCAAAGATGCGGTTGACAAAGTAAGAATCGTGCCTGCCGACAGTGAATTTATAAGGATTGCATATTCACTTGGCGTATATCTGGGACAAGGATTATAATCAGTAAAATAACAAACTAAAATATTCATCATGAGCAATATAAAAATTTCTGAAGACATATACGAAAAACTGGCCGATGCCTTAGATGCACTTCCTGCCGGATTTACAAGAACTCCTTCCAAATTGGAAATTAAATTGATAAAACTGGTTTTTTCACCCGAAGAAGCTTTGGTTGCCAGCACCTTGAGCCGTGAACTTGAAACTGCTGCAGAAATAGCAGAACGTGTGGGCATGCCGGAGGAAGAGGTGACCGTTTTGTTGGAAAGTATGATACCCCGCCGTATGGTTAAAGCAGACACTTTGGCCCTGGAAACTGGTGTTAAAGGTCTTGGAAAAGTAGAAGCTAAACCCGGTGATTCAAAAGAAGTTAAAACAAAGAAGTACCGGCTATTCCCTTTTTTGGTAGGCTGGTATGAATCATTTTTGCAGGAAACCCGTCCATCAACCAAAGAATTTGCTGAGATTTTCGAACAATATGTTATTGAAGGCGGTGGCGAGAAAATTTTTGCTCCAAGGCCCGGTTCCCAGGGTGTTATTCCAATGGTCGGTTCGCTCAAACCTGAGTGGCTTAAAAAGGAACCACATAACGACATTGATGCTCACTTCCAGCGGCATGAGCGTTTCCTTGTGATTGATTGTGTGTGTAAAAAAGAGAAAGCTGCCTTGCATGGCCATAGTTGCGAATTGCCAAATAAGCGTTGTGGTTTTGTTGGCCTCCCGCCTCAAACACCGCTATCGGAAAATGTTTTGACACGCGAAGAAGCATCAAAACGATGGGCTGAGCTTGATGCAATGGGCACAATGGTCATTGAAGGATTTTATGGATTCACGATGGGAGCTGAGGAACCACAGTTTGTTGGTGGCTGTCATTGTTGCGGATGTTGCTGTACCATATTGCAAGGTGGACGAATGGGCAAACTGACAGAAACCGTCGAACGGTCGAACTACCGCGTTGTAAAAGATTACGACAAATGTACCAATTGCGGAGAGTGTATCAGGCGCTGTCAGTTTTTTGCGCATACCTGGAAAAAAACCGAAGATGGCAGGATGTCGGTATATAACAGGAACAAATGTGTGGGATGTGGTTCATGCGGAATGGGATGCCCTTCGGGAGCGCTTCACCTCGAACCGGTTTCTGAAGAAGAATGGGTACAGGTTCCTTCCAGTTTCATTGGCTGGGAAGAGGCACGGATAAAGAATATGGGGATGGAAAAATAACAGATTGATGAGCATACCCAACAATACAAGAAAGTATAACGGCAAAGCAATCATCGAACCAACCGGGGTGATTGAAGAGCGCAGGAAAATCGGATTGCATCCTTCAACTCCGGTTCCTGACGGGGCAATTATTTGTTACGACAATGCACTCTGGAAGTGGATCAGCCAGCTTCCCAACCGTATTGCATGTGATGGCTGGTTAAAGGATTCGTATTTATTGCCATACAAAAACTCACGGATTTTGGTTACTAAAACCAAAGGATATGGCGCACCCACTGCTGTGATGGTACTTGAAGAGTTGATTGCGTATGGGATTACAAAATTTGTAAACCAGGGGTCTGCTGGGGGGCTTCAAAAAAACATGGTAGTTGGTGATATAGTGGTTTGCGAACGCGCCATTCGTGACGAAGGCACTTCTTTTCATTATTTACCTGGCGAAAAATATGCACACGCCAGCGAAGGGTTAACAGCCGGTTTATGTGAAGTGTTGGATGAAAAAGCTATCCCATTTAAAAAAGGAAGCAGTTGGACACTGGATGCCTTGTACCGCGAAACCATTGAAGAATTGCAGCAATACAGGGAGGAAGGCGTGTTAACTGTAGAGATGGAAGCCTCCGCACTTTTTGCTGTCGGTGCATTTCGAAATGTAAAGGTGAGTTCGGTATTTGCCATCAGCGATTTACTAACGGAAAAAGGGTGGAAGCAGGGTTACCTTGGCAATGAAAAGCTGGAAGCATTGAAACGGATTTTTGATGCTGCCCTTGAAACCCTTGGGAATACTTAGTTATTGCATATCCAAAAATGAAAAGGACCCCCTGAAGTTTACAACAATTACAAGGTAATCTTATTTGCCAGGGGCTTTTATAGTACCCCCCGCTCCTTGAGTTCATAAATCAGATCCGAAATATTCGCTTTTCCTGACTTTTGCAAAATATTCCCGCGATGAGTGTTCACGGTGTATGGACTTACAAATAATTGTTCCGCAATTTGCTCGGTGCTCAGCCCTTTCTCAATCAACTGTATAATCTCGAATTCCCTTTTCGTAAATACATTTCCCGTTTGTAACAATTCATCATCAGGATACCTTAAATACGACAGATCATTTCCAACATAGTAATGATAACCGTTTTTTATCTTTTTACACCAGTCAATGTTGGTATGGATTTTAAGAAAAAATACTGTGTTGTGTGGTTCAGAGAAATATTTTAAATAACCCTGGATCAGAAAATTGGAAAAATCACCGCCCGGAGTCCGGATTTTAAAGGTTGTAGAAACGATGGTTGGTCCTGTACCCTTGATGAAAAGATCCTGCGCCATTTTTATTACTTTGGCCCTGCCCAGGTTCAGACGTTGGAGATCGTCAGGGTGTGTGGCTTCCATGAAGTGGTATGGAGAGAGATCAACTGGTTCGATTCCGATCATTTTTTTGCTTCTCCTACTTGTAAACAAGACTTTCATTTGGAGTATATCGGCAATATAAATAAACTGATTGTTTTTCTCCATCATTTCTTCAAATTCCTGCATAAGGGGATGATCAGGATCTATCCCCTTAAATCCTATCGGAGCAAAGGTGTCGATGAACTCAAAAAATAAGCTATAGTCTTGTATTTTGGACTTCATACGGGTAAAACTAACAACTTTTAATAAAGCGCAAAGTTAAAAAAATAAGGATCAATAACTATTGCATTTCGCCCCCAAATGGATATAATTTTACCACCTTTTGGAATGGAACATACCAGTCTTTTTTTTCCGGGGGAAGATATGCAGTTTTAAGTATTTTTAAATGGACGATGTGGTGCAATATTCATTTTTGACCGATATCAGCGGTAAACCGCTGAATGGAGGAAAATATTACAGGTTCCATTTACCCTCCGTTATGCCTGCCTGTAACTTTTGGTCAGTAATCGTCTATGACAGTGAAACCGATTTAATGATCCAAACCGATCAGCCCTGGCCATCGGTTCACTGCAATTGTAAAAAACTGGAGGCCAACAAAGATGGATCGGTGGATGCCTGGTTTGTTCCTAAAGTTCTGCCTGATAAAGCTGGCAATTGCATAAAAACGATTCCGGGAAAAGGCTGGTATATGATTCTGCGCTTATATGGCACCACAGAAGATAATTATTATAAACACTGGAGGCCTGGTGAGATAGAAGAAATAAAAGTGGATTAAAAATATAAACCCTTGTTAATATGACAGACAAAAACAAAATAAACGAAGGTCCAACCTGTGCATGTGGTAGGGTGGATATTTATGAAGAAATGTTGAAGAACCAAAACAACAAGGAGGAGGTTACTGACTCAACTGACACTTGCCAAATCGCGGATATTAATAATTCTGCCGATAATGCTGAAGGGGAGGATCAAAAAGGAGAACAGACTAATAAATAAAACAAAAGCTGGATCCTCAATCACAAAGGGAAATAGATACATAAATAAATAACCAATAAATACATAAAATTATGGCTACCGAAAATGTAAAAGTTACAACTTTTGAAAACACAAAATTAAATGTAATCCCATTAAATTGGAAAGAAGTTTACTATACCAATTGCCCGCTTATTTCAGCAAGCAATGTGGATCAGGAACTTGGCTGGACCCGTGAAGAGTTCAAAAAACTGGGTGTGGATTATGATTATTTCCGTATCAAGCGAGAGACCGACTGGTATCCGCACTACATTCACAACATGGACAACCTCATTCGTTTTGGTGGTTTGTTTCCTCCTATCCATGTGCATGCCGACATCCGCAGGACCAGGCTTCTGGGAGTGACCCATGCTCCGAAAGAAGGTGGCTGTATGATGGTTCGCTCACGGGATGACATCTATCGGATGAGCGAATTAAAGGGCAAAAAAATCGGAATTTCAAAAAGTATGAATCAGGTTAAAAACGATTGGTGGCGTATTCAGGAACATCAGGGTATTGAGCTGATGCTAAGGATGAACGGGATGACAATGAAAGACATTGAACTGGTAGAATTCCCTTATGCCGACGATTGGTACAACGATCCCAAAATGCTGGAACCAATGCTCAATCCATCGGACTTATGGCTGCAGCGCGACCACAAACACGACCTGGCATTCCGTCCGCTTGAGACCGCACTTGAAAAAGGGATAATCGATGCCTGTTACACGCAAAGTAAACCTTTCCAACATCTTCAGGAAGCTACGGGCAAATTCAAGGCTATTGAAGATTTATCGTTGTATCCCGACTGGACTTTGCAGGTGGCCAATATACCGGCAGCTATTACCTGTACAGTTGAGATGTACGAAGAACATCGTGAACTTGCCGTTGCATTTATGAAAGGCATGATCCGGGTGGGGCGATGGGCCAACGAGAACAAACACGCTGCTGCAGGTATTCTCGACAGGCAAACATTCTATTTAGATGTAGAAGATACCTTTGAAGGAATCAAACCCATCGACCTTGTTCCAAACTTGTCGCCACAGAACCTTGTTTCCGTTGAAGTTGGTAAAGATTTTATGTTGAGCCACGGATACATTAAAAACGACTTTGATGTGAATGAATGGGCCGCACCTGATATCCTTGAACAGGCTGCAAGGGAATTGCTTGAAGCTGAATGGAAGAAACGGACTACTTCTAAACTTCCATCTCCGGCGGATCCACTGCAATCAGGTGGTCGAATCGGATAACCCAAAGGAAACTCAGATTAAAACTAGGATCATCGAATCTATATATAATAATAAGGACGGCAAACGGTAAATAACAGGATTTGCCTTCCTTTTTTCTTTAAACCTAATTTTATAAAAAAAGATGAATACTGGATGCAAACTAGAAACCATCATCAAGGTAGACGAAAGCCTATGCATAGGTTGCGGCAGTTGCATCAGGGCCTGCCCGGGGGCTTTAATCACTAAAAAGGATTTCCCGGTTCCAATAGAAAACTCATGGGATTTGTGTATTGACTGCGGCCATTGTGTGGCCATCTGTCCTACCGGTGCTATGCATCAACGTTCCATGAGCCCCGAAGATTGCGAGCCCATCGATATTCACCTGGTTCCACAATGGGATAAAGTGAAACAGTACATGAGTTCAAGGCGTTCGGTCCGCACGTTTATCAAAAAACCTATCGAAAAAGAAAAGATTGAACAACTTTTGGACATTTCCCGCTTTGCACCGAACGGGGCCAATCGTCAGGTCATTCGCTGGATTGTGATCAACGATATGGAAAAGGTTCATCAAGTTGGCCAAATGACCATGGACTGGATGAAGATTGTAAAGGAAAAGAACCCGGCGCTTTATGCGGAAGCGAACCTGGAGATATTTGTTTCTGCATGGGACGGTAATAATGATCGTATTACAAGAGGAGCCCCTTGTATTATTATGGCTACTGCACCTAAAGATGAGCGCACTGCGCCTCCGGCTGCAATGATAGGCATTCACCAGATTCAACTGGCAGCACCGGCGCTTGGTTTGGGAACCACATTTACCGGCAGCATCAATACAGCTGCTCAGGGTTATCCACCTATGATTGATATGCTTGGTATTCCTGAAGGCCACATTCCATTTGGAACTTTCGTAATTGGTTATCCGGCTGAAAGATATCTGCGTATTCCTGTCCGGAAACCGGTGAATGCTACTTGGGTTTAGAAATGGGTAAAAAAGAAGGACTAACTAAATTGGGAAAGAGATTAGAATAGTAGTAATGAATCACAATGACAAGGTGGATTAACAATTTGCTTATTGCATGGAAGTCTCCCCGCTGGCGGTGGGCTTTGCTAATCGCGGTAGTATCGGATATCCTGGGTATTGCCCTGGCACTTTCCCCACCGGCATTTTGGGTTGTGGATGGAGTCACCGCAGTATTATTGCTGGCCGTAATCGGATTTCGCTGGCCACTTTTTATTTCGCTGGCTATCGAAGCGGTACCCTTTCTGCAGGTGTTTCCATTCTGGACCCTTGTTGTCCTGGCTATTGCAGGCACTGAAAAGCAAAAATCAACTTAGGAATCAAATTTGTAACTATGAAAAATTTAAAAACCCTGTTTCTCCTCATTTCTTTGTTCTTTATTGCCGGAACAAACGGAGTTACAGCACAGAAAACGATATCGGATGTTCCCACGGAGAAACAGACAAGCCTCGGGCTCTATGTCACCTCTGCCGAAGCCTACGATATGTGGAAAGCGGATCCTGAAAAGGTGAAGATCCTGGATGTCCGTACACCGGAAGAGTATATTTATGTCGGCCATGCGCCTATGGCATGGAATATACCGGCCTTTGACCAGGTGTACGTATGGGATCCCGAAAAAAAACATTTTCCAATGAAAGCCAATCCTGATTTCATGGACAAGATCGCCAAGGTGTTCAAACCAGATGATGTCATCTTGGTAACCTGCCGAAGCGGAGGCCGAAGCGCAATGGCTACTAATCAGTTGGCAAAAGCCGGGTTTAAAATTGTATACAATATCACCGACGGCTTTGAGGGTGATATGGTGGAAGATCCCAACAGTGTATTTTTTGCAGAACGAATGGTGAACGGCTGGAAAAATTCAGGATTACCGTACACATATAAAATTGATCCGAAACTGATGTTGATTTCTGAGACTAAGTAGATAATTCTTAAATCATTCGTAATAAATTAAGAAACAAAAAAATGAATTATTTGAAAACCCGGTTTTTATTCAGTACCACATTTTTATGTATGGTCCTGTTTTTAGGTGCTAGTTTTAGTCAGGTCCTGGCACAGGATTCTACCAAAGTAAAAAAATGGCATTTCCTGGCCGAACCATACCTTATGTTTCCTTATATGAACGGAGAGACAGGTATTGGTGAGAATTTAATATTACCTATAGAAGCCAATCCCGGCGACATCTTTAGTAAGTTGCAAATGGGTGCCATGATATACCTTGAGGCCAAGACCGATAAGTGGGCAATTACCTCCGATTTGGTTTATATGAATTTAACCCAGGACGTAACTCCGGGTATCATTCTTCACGAAGGAAGTGTTACCGCAAAGCAATTAATTTGGGAAGCTGCCGGATTTTACCGTCTTACTTCTTTTCTTGAAGTAGGTGTAGGAGGTAGGACCAACTACCTTCAAACAAGTGTTGATGCGCGTGTTAATGTAATACCTGCAGGTACCGAAGAGATTGAAGGGCGTCACCATAAAACATGGTTCGATCCTATTATTGTAGCCCGAATGGCCACTGATATAAAAGATAAATGGTTGTTTCAATTTCGAGGCGATGTAGGAGGATTTAGCGTTGGGTCAAAATTGACATGGCAATTACAGGGTTATGTAGGCTACCGTTTTACCAAATTATTTCAGTTATCTGCTGGTTACCGGATTTTATCAACTGATTATAAATCGGGAGAAGAACCCAAAGAATTTATTTTTAACGTAGACGAATTCGGCCCTGTGGTGAGGTTTGGATTTAATTTCTAATTATAACATTTATAATCGAAAATGATGAATAAAAAATTAATAGTTTCAGTACTCTTTATTTCACTCTTTATATCATCGTGTGAACCAGATCAAGATCTTATCACACCTGATCTTGATTTAATCCAAAAAGTTAAATCCACCGAGATTTTACTCCGGGATAATACATGGGGTTTTAACGACTTAGTCGTAGATGTGAAATATGAAATGAGAGCAATCCCATTGATGGCCAATATTGCCGATGAAAACGGAATGGTGCAACCAGGTAAATATACTTCGTTTGATATTTTTGGCAACGAGTATCGGCAGGAGTTTTTTACATACCAGTTTGAAACCGCTATAATAAATCGAGATACGACCAATACCGGAGCATATCATCAGCTCGGATATTATAATGTCCTTAATAAAACCGAAATCAGGCTGAATCCTGATAGTGCGGGCCTGGTAAGGTACAAGTACAATGTTTCGGAAGATGAGAAAGTTTTCACCATCACTTCCGATCATCTGACCAATGGAATCATAAATGAGGCTGTAAACAGGTTGATTACAAATGCTATTTACACCGGAAAACCAAATGATATTGCCAATGCCATAGTGGATAAAATTTTAGGCAATGAGGAGATACAAGCTACCATTCAGCAATTGTTATATGATTTAATTCATGGAAAAATTGATGAAATAACCCAAAACCCTGAAGATATTTCTCAAAAGCTGGCAGAGCTTGTTTTGCAAAAGTTGAAAGAAGTGGATTGGGAAACACTGGTTTATGATAAAGTGCTCGATATTCTTGATAAACTGCAAATTGAAAACCCTGAAGCAATTGCACAGGAACTAGCTGCTCAAATATCAAACAGAATCGAGACAAACATCAGCCAGACCGCTATTTATGATGCTATCCTCCCCATTCTTCAGGAGTTTGAAAACGAAACCCTTCCGGCCCTGATTCCGGTAATTGCCGAAGCCATTTATGGTGTCATTAACAATGTGTTTTCGGAAGAAAATATTTACAATAAAATCTACCCGATGTGGACCGCATTTTCATCGGTAGATTCTAGCAGCATTTCGCAACTGGCCGACACATTGGGTTCGGTAGTAACAAGTCACTTTTTTAATGCTGATAGTCTTGCTCCTTTGCTGGTAACGTTTATGGAGACACTGCGGACAACAAGCACCGTTCAAATGCCGGCATTAGCCCAGGATATCATTGATAATGTGCTGATCCCCCTGGTTGATAATCTAAATGCAACATTCCCCGGCCTGGAACTGGATCCCGACTGGAATAGCATTAAGCCGGTCCTTACCTCAGCATTAACCGTGCTAAAATCATCAATTTCTGGTTTAACCAACGAAGAGGCTGCTGCCAGCATGGCTGAAAGCATCATCGGGATTATGAATTCAATAATATCCAACGGTTTTGAATCCGCTATTTTGGCTTTGCAGAATATCCCTGCCGAACAGGCTTCACAGGTGATAGCCGCATGGGCCTATAATTTGGTGGAACTGGCTGAACCCGGCGTTGTCGCTTTCCTCGAAGAAAAATTAAACGAATTGGCTGAGTTGTTTAATGCGGAAGAAGTTGCTGAAAACATGGCAGCAATCATCCATAATAAGGTAATGGAAGTTTTTAGCAGCGAAAATATTTACAACTTAATTTTTCCAATAATAGAGCAAATAAGCGAAATAAACATTGAGGCTGCCGCGCAGAAAATTACCGATTGGTTGCTGGACCTGGAAATAATTAAAGATAATGTTACCGAGGAGCAGGTTTTGGAAGTCCTTACAGGAATTATCAGCCAACTGATCGGCAACATAAATGTTGACGAAGCCTCGCAAAAAATAACTTATTTTATCCTGCAAAGCGAAATAGTGCAAAACATTGATGGCACTGTCCTCAAGCAGTTGATTGAATTAAAAATCTATGAATTTCTTATTGATCTGGGTAAGGAAATAAATGCAATTGAAAAAGTTGAATTCAGTATTAAAAAACAATAGCCTTGATTGATTAATTTTAACACACAACATAGATAATTCTTAGGCGAAGATGAAAGGGCGGCGTTACTGCATTCAGCTGATTTGTACCGGACTTTTTATTTATTTAAGTGCCGGAAACAATTGTATCGCACAAAATTCATCCTTTGAGTTCTGGCCTGAAACTGACATTTGGTACAAGCTGCGTCCTTCTTTACGGTTATCGGCATTTATTCCGGTTACAAAATATCACGAAAGCAAGGATTGTGACCTGAATATCTATTTGCAGGCGGACTATGCCTGGGGACATACAAAGAATTCGATTTATATGAGGTTGGTTGATCAAAACAGGTATCAATTGCTTAAAACATGGATGGTAAGACCTGGATATATGGCAGGATGGAGTCTGGATGATCCGGAAAATGGTTATACTGAAGACATGGTTTTTGCTGAAATTCATAAGAGAATACCGATAAAAGGAGGCGTTTTGATTTCCTCGCGTATCCGGACAGACCTTCGCTGGCTTGGACAGGAACCGGAGTTCTCATACAGGCTACGCTACCGTCTGATGGTGGAAAAGGAGGTTTCGCCCCGAATAACATCAGTTGTACCCTACTTTAATGTTGAACCGTTCTTTGATTCACGCTATAATTATTTTAACCGGGTAAGGATTATCGGAGGAACTACAATCTCATGGAAATCATGGTTCGCGCTGGAGGGCAATTTGACTTACCAGTATGACTCTAAATATGCAACTGCAAATGTTTATGCATTAAACATAATTGTACACATATTTTTTGAAACGCATAAGGCAAAATCGCAGAGCTAAGTATTAAATTTGAACAGACAGTTAACACATATTACAATCCTTAGCAATTTGTATTTCCAAAGGAGTTGTTGAAAGTAAATAGAAAGATGTTGAATTTTATATATGAATGGAGTTGAATATTCTGAAAGGTATTTTATGAATTTAGCTAAAATATTTAATAACTTAAAGAACTCAGAAATTTTAAGAAACAATCTGAAACATAAGCATTTAGATTTATTTGGTTAATTGGAGCTCAATAAATTTATCCGAAGGTAAAATACAGATTCTTCCGTATTGCTATTTTTATTGACTGGATGTAATTTTACATGTTGATATGACAATATAAAAATAAATCGTCATTTGCAGATAGCGTGTGAAATAGGATTAATTTTGTTTTATTAATAACCAATTATTTCTTCTTTTAAATAAAATTTAAATTAAAACAACAGAAAAATGAAAAAAATCATGACCTTATTGTTAGTGCTTGTTGTAGCTTCACAAGCCTTCAGCCAGAAAAAAGGAAAAGTTGACCCGGAAGAGATGAAAATTGATTCCCTAACCAAAGTAACCGCCTCACTCAGCGCCCAATTGGATTCTGTTTCAAAAGACCGGGATATCTATTTTGGCATATACTCGGTGATAAAAGAAAAGGTGATCAAATATGATTTTGATCCGACAAAAGCAGAGTTCTTAATTGATTCCCTCCAGGCTGGCAGGGATTCGACCATCTATGGAATTACTTCAAGCGCCGATAAATCTTTGTCAGCGTTAAAGGTTGAAAACCAAAAATTAAAAGCCACAATTGATAGCCTGAATATCGCTGGAGCAGACAATACCCAACTTGTTACTGAACTAAAGCAACTAAAGGAGTTGCTGGATGCTAAGATCATTACACAGGCAGATTTTGATGCTAAAAAAACAATCATTATGGAACAGTGGAAATAGCAAAACCGTTATTTTAAATTTATACGCTGCATTGTGCTGATTTGCAATTGAATTGAAAACGGCTTTTGCTGAACTGGAAATAATAAAGGCTTAAAATTAAGGTTTTTACGAATATTTTTTTCTGGAAAACATCATTTATGAAAAAGAAAAAATGGTTTTTTTATGGAATATTGCCTTTATTGGTAATTTTCATTGCGGCTTTCCTGTTTCTCGGCAAATATACCGATCGTTTGGTTGACCCTTACGTCCGTTCGCTATTAGAGGTGACCAAGCCAATGGGTCATCAGATTGAATACAAAAAGATCAGGGTTAACCTTTTTCAACGTTTTATAACCATCAAAGACGTCAGAATATTTCCTGATACAATGATGACTATAGATGGACCCCGGTTGGAAATAGATGTGCAAGATATACGGCTGACCGGTTTCAGTATCCGCCAGATGTTATTTAACAAAAGGCTAAGGATTGACGAACTTGTAATAGAAAATCCGGATGTGAAAATTACCCTTCCCGAAAAAACCGATAAGGCAGTACAGGAAGTCAGGGAAAAGAAAACTCCAAAGAAAAGATCACAACTACTTACACAAATTTATCTTGAAAAGATCATCTTTTCCGGTGGAACATTCCAGTTGATAAGTAACGGAGTTATCCTCGCAAAGTCTCCCGGCATCAATTTACTTGCCCAAAACATCTCCCTGGAAAAAGATAGTATTCAGGAGCCAATTGGTTTTACCTACGGCGACATTAACCTGAGCCTTGCCGATATTGAATTGAATCCGGAAACAGGGCTGTATGATATGAAGCTGGATGGATTTTCTTTTACAAAAAGTGATTCCACCATCGTGTTGAATGGATTCAGTATGATACCCAAATATGATAAAAAGGAGTTTTCGGGCAAACTTGATTTCCAGAATGACCGGTTCGACGTGAATATAGGACAAGTTAAATTTTGTAATGTTGGCATTGCGAGATTCCTTGCAGGCAGCGCTCTTGAAATATCTTCCATCATGATTGACAGTATTGATGCAGATATATATCGCGACAAGAATGTGACCTTTAATTTAAACAGATTCCCACCATTTTACAATGAATCATTCCTGAAGATTCCCATCCCTGTGCACATAGATACCCTGTCAATAACCCGTTCAAAAATTTTATACGGTGAACTTGCCGAAGGGCGTCCGGAAGCTGGAACAATTCTCCTTGAGAATTTAAGTATTCAATCCTACGATCTGACAAACCAGCCAACTGAAGATACGATTGAAAACGTAATGCAATTGAATGTTCAGGCGCTTGTGATGGGTGAAGGTAGTTTAAATCTGGAATTGACACTTCCGCTGGAAGGAAATCTTCACGAATTTACATGTAAAGGGAGTGTCGGCGCCATGAAGCTTAGCCCGCTCAACAATATGCTTGAACCAGCCATCAATATGAAATTCAACGAAGGCAACGTAAACCGGTTGACTTTCAGTTTTACTGCCAATGACAACTCTTCTAAAGGCTGGATGGAATTTCTATATAAGGACCTGGATGTATCTTTTGTGAAAAAAGATACTGAAAAAGAATGGGGATTAGCATCAAACGTAACCAACTGGGCGGCATTGTCCAATAATCCTGCTCCCGGTAAAGATCTGAAAATAGTGGAGATCGGTTGCGAACGTGACAAGAACAAAGGGATCATCAATTATGTTTGGAAGACCATCCAAAGCGGTATGATACGAACAATCCTTCCTGTTAAAAAATTCCAGATCAACCGGAAAAATGATTCCAATGACCGGGACAATAGAAAAAGTGATAAGAAGAAGAAGGGAAAAAAGTAACGAAATAAAAATGATAGGTTTAATTAACTAAAAAAAGCAATATGAAAGACCTAAATGAGGACAAAAATATTTACGAAACGATCATCCGGTTGTTCTTCCTTTTTTTAATTGTCAGTTGGTGCCTGATGATCTTGTACCCTTTTGTCAGTATTATATTATGGAGTTTGATCCTTGCTATGGCAATACACCCGCTCCATAGCAAACTCGCAAAGAAAATGGGTGGAAGGTCTAAACTGGCATCCTTTATCATCATCTTTTCTATCCTGGCAGTATTCTTCGTTCCTACGGGTATTATGATAAGTTCACTTGTTGATGAGGTGAAAGAGCTTAAGGAAAGTTATGATGCCGGCACCCTGACCATCCCACCACCAACTGAGAGTGTTAAAGAATGGCCTGTCATCGGGGACAAACTTTACGATTTATGGTATGCCGGCTCAACACAGTTGGAAAAAACCATCGTTAAATATCAGGACCAACTTTATGGCTTGGGCAAGAAATTAGCAAAGGGAATATTAAGTGCTGCCGGTGGTGTTATACAAATCATGGCAGCGCTAATCATTGCCGGCATTCTTTTGTTTATTGGAGGAACAGGCGAAGCTATCCGCAAATTCTTCAGAAAACTTGCAGGTGACAGAGCTGATGAATTTGCCGATGTTACAATGAAGACTGTAGCCAATGTTGTCAAAGGGGTGCTTGGGGTAGCCCTCATATTAGCTGTTTTGCATGGTATATTGTTCATGCTTGCAGGAGTTCCTTATGCCGGAATTTGGACATTGCTGATATTTGTTTTGGGGGTACTTCAAATTCCCCTGTTTTTTGTAACGCTGCCTATCATCATTTATATGTTTGCCATAAAAGAACCCCTTCCTGCTATTGTGTGGACTGCTTTACTCCTGGTGGTTGGTTTTTCAGACAATATTCTCCGACCTATTTTGCTGGGCAAAGGAGCCCCGGTTCCCATGCTGGTGATCTTTATCGGAGTAATCGGAGGATTTATCCTTTCAGGATTTATTGGGCTGTTTACGGGAGCTATCGTAATGTCCATTGGTTATAAGTTATTTGTCGGATGGCTTAATACAAACACAGAATTAGCAGAAAACAAATAAGTTAACATTAAAATAGCGTGGAATGTAATACCCTGTACGGGTTAATGA
Source organism: uncultured Bacteroidales bacterium (assembly GCA_963840975.1). Lineage (GTDB taxonomy): Bacteria > Bacteroidota > Bacteroidia > Bacteroidales > JAADJA01 > JAADJA01. The sequence goes on from CAWJBC010000010.1 coordinate 254,567, forward strand.
TGCCATTATAAAAACTATCAAAATGGAGAGAAATATGAAAATAAAGGGATTTCGCCTAAACCGTTCATAACCCTTACTCAGCGGATCATGACGGATACTCATTTTCAGCCTGAACAATTTTAGCCCGTTTGGGATAAAACATCAGGAAAATTAACTAAAGAATAAACTAAAATTTAAAACTATGGAAAATATCAGGTTAACAGAAGCCCGGGAAAACAAGCAACCCTGGAAAAAGTGGGGTCCTTATTTAAGTGAGCGTCAATGGGGAACGGTCCGTGAGGACTACAGCGAAAATGGCGACGCCTGGAATTTCTTTACCCACGATCATTCCCGCTCAAGGGCTTACCGTTGGGGCGAGGATGGAATCGCAGGCATTTCGGATGACAAACAGCACCTCTGCTTTGCTTTGGCATTGTGGAACGGAAAAGATACGATCATCAAGGAGCGGCTCTTCGGTTTGACCAACAGCCAGGGAAACCATGGCGAGGATGTGAAGGAATACTATTTTTATCTCGACAGCACACCAACACATTCTTACATGAAATACCTCTACAAATATCCACATGCTGCTTTTCCCTATGACGATCTTGTAAAAACAAACGGACAACGTTCGCGGGAAGAAATGGAGTATGAATTAATTGATACAGGTGTATTCAATGAAGACCGCTATTTTGATGTTTTTGTCGAATATGCAAAAGAGGGCCCGGAAGATATTTTGGTGAAGATATCTGTCGTTAATCACGGTCCGGAGGCGGCCGACCTTCATCTTTTACCCACACTATGGTTCCGAAACAATTGGTCATCATGGATTGCCGAATCAAACAGGGTTGCCGAAAAACCAAACCTAAAAAAGGTCAAAACATCAAAAGGGATAAGCGCACTTAATGCCAAACATTCGTTAATGGGCGAATTTACTTTATCCTGTGAAGGAGATGTGCCGCTTCTGTTTACTGAAAATGAAACCAACCATGAATTACTTTTCCCGGGTCAGAAAAATGAAAGTGCATGGGTGAAAGATGGCATCAATGATTTTGTGGTAAATGGAAAGAAGGATGCTGTAAATCCAAAATTGACCGGAACAAAGGCTTCTGCACATTATCAGCTCAGGGTGGGTTCAGGAAAAACTTCTGTAATCCAGTTAAGACTTACAAAAAAATCATCAAAAACCGAAAGTGAAGTTTTTGGAAAAAGCTTTGATAAAGTATTTGCAACCAGACTAAAAGAAGCCGATGAATTTTATAAATCTGTCACACCTTCCAATGTAAGCACCGATGAAGCCAACGTAATGCGGCAGGCGCTTGCCGGGATGCTATGGAGCAAGCAGTTCTTTTTCTTTGATGGTGACAATTGGCTGGATGAACACAACTCAAACCCTCTTCATACCGGATACCAAAGTTCAAGAAATTCCGACTGGTATCACATGCTGAATGAAGATATTATCTCTATGCCCGACAAATGGGAGTATCCCTGGTATGCAGCCTGGGACCTGGCTTTCCACACCCTCCCGATTTCTATGGTTGATCCCGATTTTGCCAAAAACCAGATGGAGCTAATGCTTCGTGGGTTATACATGCACCCCAATGGTCAAATGCCGGCTTATGAATGGAATTTCAGCGATGTGAATCCGCCGGTTCATGCCTGGGCAAGTTTATTTCTGCATCGAATGGATATGGCAATTGGTGGCAAGGCTGACATAAATTTTTTGCGCTCAACGTTCAACAAATTAATCATAAACTTTACCTGGTGGGTAAACCGAAAGGACCGCTTTGGTAAAAATGTTTTTGAAGGTGGTTTCCTGGGACTCGATAACATTGGTGTCTTTGACAGAAGTGCTCCATTACCAACAGGCGGACACCTTGAGCAGGCAGATGGTACAGCTTGGATGGCGCTGTTCAGCCAGAACATGCTTGAATTGGCTACAGAACTGGCGCTGCACGACAAATCCTATGAGGAAATGGTGGTGAAATTTTCCCAGCATTTTCAATTCATTGCAATTGCCATGAATAAAAAAGGACCGGAGGGTATGTGGGACGAAGAGGATGGGTTTTATTATGATCTGCTGCGACGACCGGATGGAACCGCAGAAAAACTTAAAGTACGCTCTTTGGTGGGTTTATTGCCCTTGTGCGCCACCAGTATTATCGAAAAAGAGCAGCGCGAAAGTGTTCCGGCTGCAATGGCCAATATTGTCGAACGCCAGCGAAGGATGCCGGAATTGTGGGAATCCATTCATCCTACAGGGCCGGGCAACCTGGGTGTAAATGAACGTGGTATCCTTGCCCTCGTAAGGCCTGAACAACTCAAGAGGATACTTGAAAAAATGCTGGATGAAAATGAGTTTCTCGGGCCTCATGGTATCCGTTCTATTTCAAAATTCCATGAAAAAAATCCATTTATAATGTTTGTTAATGGACAGGAGTTCAGGGTGGATTACCTGCCTGCCGAATCGAATAATGGAATGTTTGGTGGTAATTCCAATTGGCGCGGCCCCATGTGGATGCCAATAAACCTGTTGCTTATCAGGTCGCTGCAACAGTTTTACCTCTATTATGGTGATAACTTCAAAGTGGAATGCCCAACCGGATCGGGTAACCTGATGAACCTGTTTGATGTGAGCAAGGAGTTAAGCAACCGGCTGATCAGCATATTTACCCGCGATAAAAACGGTAAGCGTCCGGTTTACGGTGGAACAGAAAAGTTTCAGACGGATCCCAACTGGCGCGATCTCATACTTTTTTATGAGTATTACCATGGCGACAATGGCGCCGGGCTTGGTGCAAGCCACCAAACAGGATGGAGCGGTGTTGTAGCAAAACTCATACAGCTCTATGGGCATCTTGACGCTGATCGGCTTCTTAAGGGGGGAAAAGGAGAAGGTTTTCATAAAGGAAATAATAAAGTTAAAATAACGAAGAAATGAAAACCCTGACAAAATATCCATCGCTTTTTCAAATCAATACGCGCGTATGGCTCACCGAGTTGTCGAATGGCATTGGCAGAAAAGCAACTTTAGACGATATCCCCGACAGTGAATTGGATCGCCTGGCTGCAATGGGGTTCGACTGGGTTTGGTTTCTAAGTGTGTGGACAACTGGTGAAGCTGCCAGAGCGGTTTCACGCAAAAACCCAGAATGGAGACGTGATTTTGAAAATACCCTGCCCGATCTTAAAGAGGAAGATATTGCCGGCTCTGGTTTTGCAATTGTAAATTATAAAGTCCATCCTGATCTTGGAGGGGATGCCGCACTCAAACGATTAAGAAACAGGCTCCGCAATCGTGGACTTAAGCTCATGCTCGATTTTGTTCCCAATCACATGGCTCCCGATCATCCCTGGGTTGAAAATCACCCGGAATATTTTGTGTCAGGAACGGAGCATGATATTGCTAATTATCCGCAAAATTTTACCCCTGTTAAACGAAAAAAGGGAGATCTGATCATTGCTTATGGCAGAGATCCTTATTTTGCCGGATGGCCCGATACCGTTCAGCTTGATTACAGTAATCCGGCGACTGTTGAGGCCATGACCAAAGAATTGCTTCGGATTTCCGGCCAGTGCGACGGAGTGCGCTGCGATATGGCAATGCTTATCCTGCCCGAAGTGTTTGAAAGAACATGGGGCCGGAAGGCGCTACCTTTTTGGCGGGAGGTTATTGATACTATCCGCGAAAAAGTCCCTGGTTTTTGCTTCATGGCAGAGGTTTATTGGGACATGGAGTGGGAGCTTCAAAAGTTGGGATTTGATTATGCTTATGATAAACGGCTCTACGATCGCCTGGAGGAAGGACATGCAAAGCCAGTGCGCGAGCATTTTTATGCAGGGCTTGACTATCAGGATAAACTGGCACGCTTCCTTGAAAATCATGACGAACCGCGGGCAGCTTTAGCATTTGAGCAAAAAAAACATGAAGCAGCTGCCGTGATAACATTCTTGTCGCCTGGTTTACGGTTCTTCCATCAGGGGCAATTTGAAGGGAGGGAAAAAAGGATTTCACCGCATTTGGTGCGTGCTCCCCGGGAAAATGTCGAAGAAACCCTACAAAAGTTTTATACAAAACTCCTCACTGTAATAAAGAAACAGGTTTTTCGTGATGGTGAATGGAAGTTACTTGACTGCAAACCGTCATGGAACGACAACAGCACATGGGATAATTTTCTGGCATTTGCATGGACAGGAAAAGATGGCGAAAGGGCGCTGGTGACAGTGAACTACTCGCCTCACCAGGGGCAATGCTATATCACACTTCCATTTGCTGACCTTTCTGAAAAAACAGTCCGTTTAAGTGACATGATGAGTTCAGCAATTTATGATCGCGATGGCAATGAACTTATTTCAGGAGGTCTCTTTCTGGATATGCCTGCCTGGGGTTACCACATTTTTGAAGTATTAATTAAAACATGAGTCCACTCCGAAAAGTGATTTATCGTCATTGCGAGAGTAACGAAGCAATCTTTTGTTGTTGTAAATCAATAGATTGCTTCGGGCTTCGCCCTCGCAATGACGTCCTGTTTGTCTTTTCGGAATGAACTCAAACATAAAAAGAAAACTATAATATTTATGAAAGCTATAACAGTTGAACCAAAGAAACCGGGAACAGCAAAGTTTATGGAAATGCCGGAGCCGGATTTGCGCGATGGATCTATACTTGTTGAGGCCATTGCCGTTGGCGTATGCGGCACGGACGTTGAAATTGTGGAAGGGAAATATGGCTGGGCTCCTCCTGGCAATAAACATCTGATACTTGGACACGAATCGTTGGGCCGCGTCATTGATCCGGGTACATCGACCGGATTTAAAAAAGGCGACCTGGTCGTTGGCATCGTTCGTCGTCCTGACCCTGTCCCCTGTCCGAATTGCGCCGTTGGCGAATGGGACATGTGCCGCAATGGTCTTTATACCGAACGCGGGATCAAGGAAATCCAGGGTTTTATGTCGGAGCGATGGCGAATAGAACCTGAATACGCTATAAAAGTTGATCCTTCTCTGGGCATACTTGGTGTTCTACTGGAGCCTACTACCGTGGTAACAAAAGCTATGGAACAAGTCGGAATGATTGGCAGGAGGTCATTTTGGGAGCCACGCATCGTTTTGGTTACGGGCGCTGGGCCGATCGGTCTTCTGGCTGCCCTGAGCCTGAAAATTTGGGGTGTGGAAGAAATCCATGTACTCGACAGTATGGAAACCGGCTCCAAGCCCGATCTCGTGAGGGAACTGGGTGCAACCTATCATTCAGGGAGTGTTGCTGACCTGGGATTCGAGCCGGATGCAATCATTGAATGTACCGGTGTTGGACAGGTAATAGCTGACTCCATACAAAAAATCGGGGCGAATGGGATTGTTTGTCTCACAGGTGTCGGACATGGAGGTGTTATGACCGGCGCTGCCATTGCCGATGTGGCTGCTGCAGCAGTGTTGAGAAATAATGTGATAGTCGGGAGTGTGAATGCAAATAAACGCCAATGGTTCAGGGCAGGGCAAACTTTAGCAAAAGCCGATCATACATGGCTGGCAAAGCTCATCACCCGACGCGAAAAGCCAGAGAATTTTTTAAGTGCACTCAACAGAAAACCGGATGATATTAAGGTTGTAATTCAGTTTTCGGATATATAAAGGTGATAGCATTTATTAATTGAATGAGGATGTTTTTACATAGAAATTCGTTCATCGGAAAGTTTCTGCTGCTTTTGCCCTTTGTGGTCTTTTTTGCTTGCACAAATTCTGTTCAAACACAATTGGTTTATGTGGGAACCTATACTGGAAATGGAAGCGAAGGTATTTATGCCTACCGTTTCAATCCGGAAAATGGTAAGTTAAACCCGATAGGTTTGGTTGCCAAAACGGACAATCCATCCTTTATCACCATTGATTCAGCCGGACAATTCCTTTATGCTGTCAATGAGGTGGATTCATTTCAAAATCAATACACAGGTGCATTAAGCGTGTATAAGATCAACAAAGAATCAGGGGATTTGCAGTTTCTTCAGCAAATACCTTCTCTGGGTGCTGCACCGGCACATTTGTCGCTGGATAAGTCGGGAAGGTACCTTCTGTGTGCAAATTATAACGGTGGGAATATTGCTGTATTCCCAATCGGTGATGATGGCAGGCTGGGTTCGCATACAGCGTTTGTCCAGGATACCGGATCAAGTATAAATCCTGAACGCCAGGCCGGGCCACATGCTCATTTTATAAAGGCGACCAATGACAACAAGTTTGTTGCAGTTGCTGATCTTGGAATTGATAAAGTGCTGATATTTCAATTCGATACTTCCAATGGATCTCTAAAACCATGTGATTTCGGGTTAAAACTGGAGCCTGGCTCCGGTCCGCGACATCTCGCTTTTGCCCCATCCGAAAAATTCATTTACGTTTTAAATGAATTATCATCTACTATTTCGGTTTTTTCATTTGAACTAGAAACCGGGATGATGCAACCCCTGCAATCGCTTTCAACACTTCCTGATGACTTTTCCGTTAAGAACACTTCGGCAGAGATTGTTATTGATACAAAAGGCAGGTTTCTGTACATATCGAACAGAGGAGCTGATAACATTGGATTGTTTAGAATAAGCCCCAAAGATGGAAGTTTGGAAGCCGTTGAGTGGATTTCAAGTGGAGGACAAACTCCGCGTAATTTTGAGATTGATCCCAGCGGTCAGTGGCTTTTAGCTGCTAATCAGGAATCTGGCAATATTGCGATATTCAGGATTGATTCTGATAATGGAAAATTGAAACAAATATCGGATTCGACCAAAATTGTCTCTCCGGTTTGCATAAGTTTCTTAGTAGTTCAATAAACGATTTTATGATAATGGCTATACAATTGAGAATGAAATGAATGATTTGAATGAGAATAATGCAAAATATCTGAAATACCGTGTAAAATTCTTTATTTCTGAATTTCTGGGTACAGGGCTACTATTGTTCGGCGGTCTGTCAGTAGTTATCTTTATGTTTGGATCAGGAAGTCCAATGACACAATTCATTCCAGATGTAAAGGTACGTCAGTCAATAACCGGTTTTTTGTTTGGGTCAATTGGCGCATCAATAGCCCTTTCGCGCATAGGAAAAGTAAGTGGAGCGCATATCAACCCCGCCGTTACAATGGTATTCTGGTTGTTTCGCAAGATTGAAGGACGCCTTGCTATAACATACGTTTTGGCGCAACTGACCGGAGCAATTGTTGGGTGTCTGCCCCTACTATTTTGGGGTCAAATGGGCAGGAGCCTTGAATTTGGAGTAACCGTGCCTGGAACAGGATATTCACTATCCGCAGTATTGTTAGGTGAAGTCATCACCACCTTTGTCATGGTATCTCTTCTTGTAGTATTCATCGGTTTCAGGAAAATCCGCCGGTTTACGCCATTTATGTTTCCTTTTCTTTACGGTATCATGGTTCCATTGGAAGCTGCAATTTCAGGCACCAGTACCAATCCTGCGCGCAGTATTGGTCCCTCTGTCATTTCCGGGCAGTGGGAAGGATGGTGGATCTATTGGATCGGACCGTTGGCAGGGGCATTCCTGGCAAGCATTGCTTGTAGTTTTCTTGCAAAGAAGATCACCATAGCTAAACTGTATCATTTCGACAGCGAAAGCGAGGGTGATGTTTTGTTACGAAGACCTGACTCCCTGGCTCAGACGGGATCAGTTCCGGGTAAGTATTAGCCACAATAAAATGATTGAATCAAATTACGTTATAATAAAACATTAATTATTAATACATTTTATGCACATTCACGGATTAAAATTAAAGATGATTTTTCTTGGCTGTGCTTTTATTTTATTAAGATTACACACCCCCATTCAAGCCCAGGATCTTGAACCAAGGACTTACACAAACTTGCCTGTGGGATTAAATTTTGTGTTAGCTGGTTATGCCTATACTTCAGGTGGAGTTTTATTTGATCCTGCTGTTCCCCTCGAAAATGCAAATATAAAGATCCATGGAACTGTATTAGCTTATGCCCGTTCCATAAAAATCGGTAAAATGTCCAGTAAGATTGACATGATCCTTCCCTATGCATGGCTTTCAGGTTCTGCCGAATTCCAGGGACAACCCGTTTCCCGAATAGTTTCGGGTTTTGGTGATCCTCGTGTGCGACTTACTGTTAACTTTTTGGGAGCACCTGCATTAAACCTGTCTGAATTTAAGAAATACAAACAAAACCTGGTAATTGGAGCAAGTTTGCAGGTATATTTGCCCTTGAGTCAATACGATCCCGAAAGGCTGGTCAATATAGGGACGAACCGCTTTACATTCAAGCCGGAACTGGGCGTTTCCAAGGCATTTGGCTCTCTGACACTGGAACTTACCGGAGGAGCGGCTATTTACACAATTAACCATGAATTTTATCAGGACAAGACCAGGACCCAGGCACCTATCGGTTCTGTTCAGGGACATGTGCATTATAATTTTCGAGGTGGTATTTGGGCAGCATTGGACGGCACCTATTATTGGGGAGGACGCACAACCATAGATGGCGTTGAGGGAAATGATCTGCAGGAGAACTCGCGTTTCGGATTTACCTTTGCACTTCCCGTAAATATCCATCATTCACTGAAATTTTATATGAGCACGGGTGTTTCGACCCGAACGGGCAGCGACTTCGATTTGATCGGTGTGGCATGGCAATACAAGTGGGGCAGAGAATTTAAAAAAACCTAAAATATAAGCCCAGTGAAATTTAACTTTGAAAGGACAGGAAATATAAAATTAAACCATTTAAAAAGTAATTTTTTTGAAATATAACAATTAAAAAGTAAAACTATGAAAGTAATTATTGTTGGTGGAGTAGCTGGTGGTGCCTCTTGTGCAGCACGCCTCCGCAGAATGGACGAAAAAGTCGAAATCCTGATGGTCGAACGTGGGCCTTATGTTTCATACGCAAATTGTGGGTTGCCTTACCATGTAGGAGGCTCTATCGAAAACGAGGCAAATCTGCTGGTAGCAACAGAACAAATGTTTCGCGGATTATTCAATGTTGATTGCCGGATAAATTGCGAGGTAATTGGCATCAATTCCAAAGAAAAAACTGTTGATCTAAAGAACCATGTTACAGGTGAAGTAACAACTGAAAAGTATGATAAACTCGTTCTTTCTCCAGGTTCAGCGCCAATTCGTCCACCACTTCCGGGAATTGACCTTCCGGGAATTTTCTCTGTTCGTACAGTGCTTGATGCAAGGCATATACGTGAATGGCTTGATCGCGAAGAAAAGAATTTGGGTAGTCACTCATTCATCGGTGTAGATACCATTTCGAAACCCAAAACTGCTGTAGTTATTGGCGGTGGATTTATCGGACTCGAAATGGTTGAAAACCTGAAAGAACGCGGACTTGATGTTACGCTTCTTGAAAAATTGAACCAGGTGATGCCTCCTTTGGATACAGAAATGGCACGCCTCGTAGAACGTTACATGAGGAAACATGGTATTAAAGTTGAGTTGAGCGATGGTGTTGCCGGATTTCAGAAAGCCAAAAATGGGAGTCTTGAAGTTCTGACTGAATCAGGGAAAGTGCATCCTGCCGATGTTGTTATCATGGCTATCGGCGTTAAACCGGAACTTTCACTGGCAAAAATGGCTGGTATCGAAATAGGAAAACTCGGTGGTATGCGCGTTGACGATCACATGCGCACATCCGACCCTGATATCTTTGCCGTAGGCGATGCTGTTGAGGTTAAAAACTTTGTAACGGGACAATGGAATCTTATTCCTTTGGCAGGACCGGCAAACCGCCAGGGACGAATTGTAGCCGATGTAATAGCAGGACGCGATTCAAAATTCCGCGGTACGCAAGGAACTTCTATCTGCAAGCTTTTTGATGCAGCAATCGCCCAGACAGGTGTTAGCGAAAAACAATTGATTGCACTTGGGGATACCGATTACGAAAAGGTATATCTATATCCAAACTCACATGCAGGTTATTATCCGGGTGCAAAAACACTGCCTGTAAAACTTATTTTCCGAAAATCAAACGGACTGGTACTTGGTGCCCAGGTTATGGGAGAAGATGGTGTTACCAAACGAATTGATTCGTTCGCGATGGCTATTCAAATGGGATGTACCATTTACGACCTTGAAGAAGCGGAACTTTGTTACGCTCCACCTTTCGGCACTGGAAAAGATCCTGTGAACTTTGCCGGAATGATTGCCGCCAATATACTTCGTGGCGATATGCCGGTTTGCCATTGGGACTATGCAGAGAATAATAACGTCTTTTTAGTAGATGTAAGGCTTCCGGCGGAAGCTGAAGCAGAGGCTGTACCGGGATCTGTAAATATTCCTTTGCCTCAGATTCGCTCCCGCCTGAGTGAATTTCCGAGGGATAAGGAAATACTTGTATTTTGCCGGTCGGCGCAACGCTCTTACTATGCCACACGCATTCTAATGCAAAACGGATTTAACGTTCGCAATATTTCAGGAAGTATGCTCGCACGCTCACATCGCGCCATTTAGCTAAAAAAATAAATTATGGACACATTCATGCAATTTCTTCAGAGCTCATTTGGACCATTGGTGTTGCTCTTCACCGTTTCGAACCTGGGGGCCATGGGCCTTCAGGTCAAGATGCCAGATGTAAAAGGTGCATTTCAAAATAAGAAATCTCTGGTACTGATCTTCGTTTGGGGCTGGGTGGTTGGTCCGGCATTAGGTTATCTGATCACCATTGTGCTTCCTTTGGATGAACCTTATGTAATAGTAATGCTCCTCACCAGTCTGGCACCTTGTGCCCCTTTTCTTCAGCAAATGGTGGGAAGAGGGCGTGGAGACATGGCTTTTGCAGGAGCTCTTATACCGCTGGTAGCCCTAGGTACTGTAATTTTTATGCCTCTTATTGCACCTCTCCTGATTCCGGGTCTTACGATCAGTGCCTGGGCACTTGCAAAACCACTGTTGCTGACCATCCTTCTCCCGCTGATAATCGGAGCTGCCATCAGGCATTATGCAGATAAAGTTGCAACTAAAATTTTCCCGGCAGTTAAGAAAATTGCCATGCTCTCCACTTTGTTGACTATAGTTTGGTGTCTTGTGCTTTATGGTCCTTCTATGGTCGACACAGCGGGCAGTTTTGCCCTCCTTTCAATGACTCTTTTCATGCTTGTCATGGCTCTGATAACCTATCGTTTTGGCTTTGGTCTGAGACAGAATCAAAGAAGTGTTATGGCTCTGGGTATGGGTTCCCGTAACATCGCAGCGGTTTTGGCTGCGGCGCTTGCCATTCCGGATGCGGATCCTCGCATTGTAACGATGGTCATCATGTGGACTTTGTGGTCGGTGATACTGGCGGTCATTGCAGCTAGAATATTTGCTAAACATGCCATCAAGGCAAAGCAGACAGTGTAGAAAATTACTTTAAAAATAAATAGGATAATGAATTCGACTAATAAAGAAAGCAAAACAGGAAAATCATCCGTGATGGGGGTAATTAAAGGTTATTTGCCAATCCTCGAATGGGGAGCCAAATACACCAGCAAGACCTTCACCAACGATATGATTGTTGCGCTAATCGTAACAATGATGCTGATTCCCCAGTCGCTGGCCTATGCACTACTTGCAGGACTTCCACCAGAGATAGGATTGTATGCCTCCATGGCGCCGCTGGTGCTTTATGCCATCTTTGGTACCTCGCGCGCTCTTGCAGTTGGTCCTGTTGCCGTAGCAAGTTTGATGACCGCAGCTGCAGCCGGACAACTTGCGTCACAGGGGTCACCGGAATACATTGGTGCTGCCATTGCTTTAGCCATGGTATCAGGATTAATAATGATTGCAATGGGTTTCCTTAAACTTGGGTTTCTTGCTAATTTCCTCAGTCACCCGGTAATCTCAGGCTTTATAACTGCTTCTGGTGTCATGATTGCGGCAAGTCAGTTAGGCCCTGTACTGGGGATTCATCTGGAGGGAGAAACTTTATTAGCTAATGTAATTTCTCTTTGGCACGAAATCCCACAAATCAATTTCGTAACAGCAGCAGTCGGAATCGGCTCACTTATCTTTCTTTTCTGGGTCCGAAGCGGACTTAAGCCGCTTTTAACCCGCATTGGAATGGGCAAAAAGCTAGCTGATGTCTTTGTCAAAATCGGTCCTGTTGTAGCTATTATTGTAACGATTATTATCGTGGCAGTGATGGGTCTGGCTGATCAGGGGGTTGCCATCGTTGGAAAAGTTCCCAAAGGGTTACCAAAAATCACCCTGCCACCGTTGGATTTTGCACTCTGGATAAAAATTATAGTACCGGCACTTTTGATTTCCATAGTTGGTTATGTTGAATCAATTTCAGTGGCTCTTACCCTGGCTGCAAAAAAACGGCAGCGTGTTGATCCTGATCAGGAATTAATTGCTCTTGGTGCATCGAACATTGGATCTGCCATCTCCGGCGGATTCCCCGTTACCGGTGGTTTTTCCCGTTCCGTAGTCAACTTTGATGCTGGTGCGGAGACACCTGCTGCTGGTGCATTTACCGCCATTGGCATTGCACTTGCTACCATGTTTCTGACACCAATGTTATTCTTTTTACCTAATGCTACCCTTGCTGCTACCATTATTGTAGCCGTTCTTTCACTGGTGGATTTTGCTGCCATGAAACACATCTGGTCGTACTCAAAAACAGATTTTGCAGCTATGGCTACCACTATCATCGTTACATGGACGGCAGGAATTGAAGCTGGTATTATTGCTGGTGTTGCGTTATCCATATTTATTCACTTTACAAAACATCACGGCCTCATGTGGCCATTGTGGGACAGATACCGGGAACCTCTCATTTCAGGAATGTGTCACGACATACGGTTGTGACTTCTCCCGAAATCCTGTCGCTGCGTGTGGATGAGAGTCTTTATTTTCCAAATGCTCGTTTCCTTGAAGACCTGGTGAATGACTCGGTTGCATCAAATCCGGATATTCAACACCTTATACTCGAATGTCCTGCAATCAACGGTATTGACAGCTCGGCGCTTGAAAGCCTTGAAGCCATTAACCTGCGACTCAAGGATGGCGGAATTACCTTTCACTTGTCGGAAGTGAAAGGACCGATCATGGATCAACTAAAACGTTCGCATTTTCTTGAACACCTAAGTGGTAAAGTGCACCTAACCCATTTTGAAGCTGTGTCAAGTATTAATCCTGATCTGGCGCGCAAGACTCGCAACAATCAATTACCGGATTAAGCTACAGGAAAAACAGAAAAAGGATCAGATCGTGATCGTTCAAAAAACATAAGAAAATGAGAGAAAAAAACAAAAATACAATCCCATGAATTGGCTGCAACGTTATCGCATCAGGAATTTTTTCAGAAATTCAATATGGTTCCCACCACTCGTTGGCATGGTGGGAGCGATTCTCTTTCATAGACTGATTAGATGGGTGGATATGACTTACGGCTTGAATGCTTCAATGAGTCCTGATGGCGCACGGGCATTGCTTACCACACTTTCTGCATCAATGTTTACATTTATTGTGTTCGTTTTTTCTATCCTGCTCTTATCGGTGCAACTCGCGAGCGCCCAGCTTACTCCACGGATCATTGCTATCTTCTATCGCAACCCGGTACTCAAATTCGCTCTGACAGTCTTCATTTTCACCTTCGCTTTTGCGCTGGCAGTTCTGGCTCGCATCGGAGATTCGGTAAACCTGATCTCCTTTTGGATTGCAGTGTGGAGCAGCCTAATGTGCATTGGTATATTTCTCTATATGATTGACAATGTGGGAAAGTCGCTGCGGCCCATCAGTCTTTTGTGCCTTTTAGGCAGTAAAGGGGAAGAGGTAATTAAAGATGTGTATCCGGAACCTATTGCTGAGACTGAAGGTTTTACTGCCACTGCGCCCGTAATAAAAGATCATTTATCGTCGCATATCGTCAAATCACGGCACACCGGTGTTGTGATGGCGTTTGATTTGGCCGGACTTGTTGAGTTAGCCCGGCGCGACAACTGCCTGATTGAGTTCGTCCCGCAAGTAGGGGATTTTGTGACCGGTGGGGAGCCATTGTTTAGGGTGTATCAGGGTGTAAAGATCATCACCGATCACCAACTAAATAACGCCGTCGCCATCGGTCCGGAGCGGACGATGGAGCAAGATCCGGGATTCGCATTCCGCATCATCGTTGACATAGCTGCAAAGGCGCTTTCACCGGCAATTAATGACCCAACCACAGCTGTCCTCGCTCTCGATCAGGTCCATCGCCTAATGAGAATAGTCGCCCGGCGGCAATTGAATACCGGGCAAGCTTACGACAGCAACGGGCAACTTCGGCTTATCTACCGCACGCCCGACTGGAACGATTTCATAAGCCTGGCGATCACTGAAATAAGGCATTACGGCAAAGACAGCATCCAGATTGTCCGTCGTATGAAGGCATTGCTGGAGAATCTGATAGATGTAGTTCCGCCACAGCGGGCTGCATCTCTGCGTACTGAACTCGAAGTTTTGAATCGAGGCGTGGAACGCGACTTTCGCGATCCTGAAGACCGCGCCCGTGCCGGTTCTGCCGATACACTTGGAGTAGGTGGATCGGGTTGAAAAAATAAGGACGCTTAATTAATAAGTAATTAAATTTGCTCGGGATTTGGATGCAATGTTTTTTTATTTAAAATTTTATATATATGTTAAATGCATTTTTGTGGGGTTTATTGGCAACTTCCTCTTTGATTTTGGGCGGAATCATTGCTTCCCGGTTTTCATTAGGAAAACGAACCATCGGGATAATCATGGGATTTGGAGCAGGAACCTTGATCTCCGCTATATCCTATGAATTGATTTTTGAATCAGTTACTTTGGCAAGAGGAACCGGATTTCCTGCTTTTGGTTTCTTCGCCGGTGCCTTTATATTTTTTTTCGCCGACAAGCTGATTGGAAAATTCGGTGCAGGCAACCGAATGGACGTTGATAAATCCTCAAGTTCAAAGCTGATAGTTCCAATGGTATTGGCAATCATTCTTGATGGAATACCTGAATCCATTGTTATCGGATTGGGTATATTTGAAGGTGGAACAGTAAGCCTTGCCATGCTGGTAGCGGTTTTTATCTCCAATCTGCCCGAAGCGATTGCTGGATCCACAGGGATGAAGGCAAGTGGATGGAGCAGGAAAAAAATAATCCTGCTGTGGTTATTCATTGCTCTGTTTTGTGCAGTTTCAAGCGTTGCAGGCTTCGCTCTTTTCAGCGGTGCATCCGATCAGTGGCTTTCATTTATCCAGGCTTTCGCCGGGGGCGCAATTCTGATGATGCTTGCCAATTCGATGATACCCGAAGCTTATGAGCATGGCGGGAAACTTGCCGGTGTATTCACTGTACTTGGTTTCTTTCTTTCAGTATCTATGGTTATATTGGAAAATATCTGATTGGTGAACTCTTATATTTAGTGACATCGTTTCAATATTTATGAACGAGATTAGGATCAAAAAATATTTTATTAAAGGGTCGTCCGGTTTAATGTAAATAAAAATTTATGATAAAGCAATTTCTCTTATTAACGAGTTGTTTCTTTTTTTTCCTTCATGCGTACAATCAGGTTTATACAAACAAGGAGGTTGGGAAAAAAAACGAAGCGCTTATTGACAGTCTGAAAACAGAGAAATATCCTTACATTTTGCCAATTTGGGGTCAAAAAGCTACCGAAAAGGGATTTCTGCTTCCATACTCTGCCGGGCTTAGTGTAAACTACTTTCAGCAGGAATCATCCCTGGTAATTGATAACTTGTTTGTAGGTTTTAATAATGGACCAATGTATGACCTGGATGAAATCATCCGCTTCAATGATGCAATAGCCAGAGCCGGGGCTTTAACTGTCAGACCGGATGTGTGGCTGCTGCCATTTTTAAATGTGTATGGTATTTTAGGCAAAGCAAAAACTTCTACCGAAATAAGTGCCGGGGTCTGGATTCCTGACACTTCCAATGTGTGGCGGGAAGTAACCTCTTTTTCTACAACTGCAAGCTTTGATGCAGTGTCGGCTGGTTTCGGCATGACCCCTACCCTGGGGATTGGTAATGGCTGGATGGCGCTTGATATGAACGTTGTTTGGACTGATGTTGATGCACTTGACAAACCGGTCTTTACTTTTGTATTTGGTCCCCGTTTTGGCAAGACATTTAAATTCAAAAAACCTGATATGAATATTGCTGCTTGGGTGGGAGGTTTCCGTGTAAAGTTTTCCTCAGAAACAAGCGGTTCTTTAAATTTAAATGAAGTGTTGCCGGTTGACCAACTTCAGCCTAAAGTAGATGAAGGTCTAACTAAAGTTGAGCAGGCACAGATGAATGTTGATACATGGTGGGAAGGACTAACCCCAGCGGAACAAAAAAATCCTGTAAATAAAGCGAAATATGAAACTGCCAACCGCACCATTACGGCTGCTGGTGAACTGCTGACAAGTTTGGATGGCGCTTTGAACGATGAAAATGAGGCTTCCGTTCAGTATTCGTTGGATAAAAGTTTAAAAAATATGTGGAACTTCATCATCGGATCACAATTTCAGATCAACAGACATTTTATGATCAGAGGTGAATACGGGTTTTTAGGTAGTCGCCAACAATTTATGGTTGGTCTGCAATACCGTTTTGGGTTGTAAAGAGAAAGTGAATTTACAAAATTCACAGTCAAATAAATTTACAACCTATGAAATGAAAAAACTGTAATTTTGCAAAAAATTATTAGCTTATAATTAACAAGATAAATAATTACTCACCTTTTTAAAAATATGATTCTATGAAACTAAAAAATTTAATACCATTAAGCTTAATCAGTCTGATAATTGCATGCTCTCCCTCGACCAAATTAGTGAATACATGGGTAGATCCATCGTTGACTCCTGAAACTGTAAAACCTTTTAACAAAGTATTGGTTATTGCCCGTATTAAAGATGAAACTGCCAACAGGGTCACAGAGGATAAAATTGTGGCAAAGTTAAAAATGCCCGCCTCTCCTTCTTATGCATTTCTGCTTCCCAGCGATACAAACCAGGTTACGGTAGATGCGAAGTTAAAAGAAAAGGGTTATGACGGTTTGATTACGATGAGACTTACCGATGTGAATGAAACTGTGAATTATCAGCAGGGATCAGGTGGTTATTATGGAGGTGGATATTATGGCGGATATTATGGTGGACGCGCCGGAGGGTATTATGGCTACTATGGTACGCCTGGCTATTACACACAGGACCGGACCTTCTATGTGGAAACAAGTATTTTTTCCCTCGTTACCGGCAAGCTTATGTGGTCGGGAACTACTACTTCCCTAAATCCAACCCAACTGGATCAAACACTGGATGAAATCATTTATGCCATCAGAGCCGAGTTGAAGAAAAAGGGATTGATAAAAGAATAATTGTATTCTTAAACAAAAGGAAATCTTATTTTAATTGTAGCGTTTCTAAAGGAAACAGACCAATTTGAATGGAATTAATTATGATGGATAATTGACATATTTATTAACATTAAACAATTTTAAAAATGAAAAAGATCACACTTTTGATAACCTCAGTTGTTATCGCAATCGCAAGTTATTCACAATCAAACAAAGAGGAGGTAGATCTCTTCCAGGCAGCTTTTGGAATGGAGAAAAAGGCTGTTGTTGCTAATTTTGTAAATCTTCTGGAGATTCAGAAAGGTCCATTTTGGCAGTTGTACGATGAATATGAATTAGCCCGTAAGGAAAATGGAAAGAAAAGAATTGAGCTTCTGGAACAGTATGCCAAAGAATACAACACCATGACCAACGAGCAGGCAGAAGCATGGACCAATGAAGTAATAAAACTTTCAACAGCGACCGACAAGTTGATTGTTACTTATTACAACAAAATCAAAAAGGTCACAACACCGCTGGTAGCCACACAATTTTACCAAATAGAAGGCTATATTTTAACTACTATCAGGATGGAAATCCTGGAAGAGGTTCCTTTTTTAGGTGAGAAGAAATAGTAACGGCATAGCAGAATAAATTAATGAAAGGTTGTATGTAAAAAACATACAACCTTTTTAAATTATTATCAATAGCCCGTAGGGACATCAAATTCGAGCCAAATAATTCAAGATCTGAAAAAATTAATCTGTATGAAATTCGTATTCAATTAGCACTAAATTTAAGGTCAAAATTTGAAAATCTCTATTGCGGTGTCCTGACAATAGGCAGAAATCACTAGAAACACATCACATTTTAAGTACACACATAAATATTTCCTGACATTTTTTTGATTTTTATAATTTATCCATCTTTTAATATGTACTAATTATGGAATGTAAAATTTTAGAATAAATATCCCATCAAAAAGTCCATTATTAATCGTTAAGGTTGTTTTAATTTGATGATTTTCACGAAACCTTTTTTCCTCTTGGTCTTTTCGCTAACTTTGTCGAAAATTACCTTTTTTAGTTCATTCGATAATATTAAAGACGTAAAGTATCAGATGGGTTTTACCAAGTTAACATCTTTTATTTTTTTATTATTATTTACACTTGTCACAAATCCACTTTTGTCTCAAGTTACTGATACTATTGCCAATTGGGATGGAACAAATGTCAACTGGACAGCTTCAGGCGTTTCAATCCTGGTTGTGGCAAATCCTGAACAACAGGGTATTAATACTTCGGCTCACTGCCTTGAGGCTATTACAAGTTCGAGTCAATATGATTTGATATTTACTGACTTTTCTGTCCCTGTTAATTTTGGAGAGTATCCGAAGTATCGTTTAAAAATACTGGCTCCCCCTTCCGGTGGTTCCGTGTTGTGTAAATTTGAAAATAGCACTAATACGTCATGGCAAGAAATTGAAAAGACTCCCGTACCTGGTCAATGGGATGATCTGGAATTTGATTTTTCTGGTAATACTTCTAATGATTATTTCAGAATGGTCATATTTTTTGACTTTCTCGGGACGACTTCTGATTCCCACTGGTACCTTGATGATGTTTTGCGTATTTCAGATGATTCCCCAGGATTAACAAGTAATCTTCCAATAGTGATCATTGATACTTATGGTGTTCCTATACCCAATGAACCCAAAATATCAGGACAAATGAGAATTATTGACAATGGTTTCGGCAACCTGAATAACCAATATGATCCGCCAAACGGATATGACGGATTTATTGGAATTGAGATCAGAGGGCAAAGCACTCAAATGTTTCCAAAGAAACCGTATGGTTTCGAAACCAGGGATGCACAAGGCGAAAACCTTAATGTTTCTCTGCTTGGAATGCCGGATGAGAATGACTGGATATTGTATGCGCCATATAGCGATAAATCGATGCTTAGGAATTTCATTTCGTTTTACATGGGAAGTAAACTTGATCCGTATTGCACAAGAATGGCTTATTGCGAAGTGATTGTAAATAATGATTACAAAGGGGTTTACATCCTTATGGAAAAAATAAAGAAGAATGAAAACAGAGTAAATATTGCCACATTAAAACCGGAGGATATTTCTGGCGATGAGCTCACTGGCGGCTATTTATTAAAAGTAGATAAAATAGACCCCGGATTTGTATATGGCATTGATGGCTGGAAATCATTTCCTTCACCTCCTTATCCGAATGCCATGAATATTACTTTCCAATATTATTATCCCAAAGCAGAAGATCTTGCCCCCGAACAAAGTAATTATATAAAAGATTACATTACAACAGCCGAAAATGTTTTAACAAGTCCGATCTATTCCGATCCTAATATTGGTTACAATAAATACTTTAATACAGGTTCATTTGTCGATCAGATGATTTTGAGTGAAATATCAAAAGAAGTTGACAAATACAGGTACAGCACATATTTTTATAAGGAGAAAGATAGTGATGGAGGTAAACTGTTCGCAGGACCCGCATGGGATTTTAACTTTGGATACTCTAATGTTGATTACTGGCCACCAGGAATCGATTATACGGGTTGGATGTATAACATGGTGGAACCAATTGACTGGAGTATTATGTTTTGGTGGAAACGTCTGATGGAAGATTCCTATTTTAAAAATTTATCAAAAACCAGGTGGCATCAATTGAGGCAAAATGAATTCAGCAACGATAAGCTTGAATATGCCATTGATTCAATATTAGCTTATATTAATGAAGCGCAACAAAGAAATTACGAGAGATGGCCAATTCTGGGAGAATATGTCTATCCTAACTACAATTGGATAGGGAATGATTACAATGATGAGGTGGCTTTTTTTGAAAATTGGTTTTTTAACCGAATAAACTGGATAGATAACAACATCCCTGGAACATTGCTTTTCCCATCTGCTGAATTATCAGGATCATATCCTCAGTTGGAAATTACTTTAGTAAATGATTACTTTAGCCGTCCAATCCTTAAGAAGAAATACTTTAACTTGAACAATGCAACGCCCGGATTGACTATCGATACAGTGATTTTTTTAAATGCTTCACAGGCAACGATTATGTTATTAGGTAATGTAAATGGCTCTGTTGAGTTATCAGTTACCATGAAAGCAAAAATTCTCAATAGTTTTGAGGATTTAATTTCTAACCAGTTATCCGTTGGCATTGATGATGCTCTTAATGACAAACCAAATGTGTTTTTGTTTTCAAATCAAAACACGCTGCATTTGGAATGTAACCATCCGGAATTGTTGGGTGATAAACTTGAGATATTTAATCTTTCCGGACAAAAGATAATGATTTCAAAAATGGATCAGACTAACTTGAATAGTTTTAGAGTAATTATGAATCCGGGCATCTACCTATGCTGCTATCAATTTGATGGTATAATGCAAACTCAGCGAATAGTTTTTGTAAAATAAAAATCGCATAGACCTGCAATTATTTTTCTTGTATAGACTCCTCACAGCCTTATCTTTAAACATTTATTTTTTTGGAAAGTTTAAATTTTTGGATATGGTACACGAACTTAAAACTTGGATAGAATACTTTCAATTAGTAGAGTGTGGGGTTAAACCTTTTGAGCTAAGAAAAAATGACAGAGATTTTTTAGCTGGGCACGAGCTTTTGTTAAGAGAATATGATAAAGTCACAAAAAAATATACAGGTAGGATACTCCATCGCAAAATAACATATGTTTTACAAGGTTTAGAAGCTGAAACTTTTGGACTGAAAGAGGGCTTTTGCATAATGGGATTAGAAAAGGTTTAATTGGATTCATAAAAAACCCTTATAGCATCGGTTGTTTAGCTCTCCTGAAGGATGAGCAATTTTTGCGTTGAATATATAAGCAGTGCATATTTATAATTATTTTAACTGCTTAAACAATTATCAAAATAATGTCCTTGCAATCATTTCATGCGTAGGTGAGATAAATTTATTTTGTGATTAATTGCAGAAAAAAATTCACCGTTTGGCCCATTATTTTCAATTAGAGCTGGTGCAAGAGCTCCTGGCAATACAGCTTCAACAGGATACTCGGCATTTTCGCCACCCATGTCGGTGCGCAACCATCCCGGATCAAGGTAATTAATTCGAACACCAGTGTTATTAAGCTTAGAAGCAATATCTTCTGTAAGTTTATTAACCGCCCATTTCGATGCCCCATAAGGCGCTAATTCGGGTTTGTCTTTTATCCCTGACGAAATATTAATTACACGCCCGAAACCATTTTCTATCATCCCTGGAATAAAAGCCCCACACAAGCTATACATAGCCATGACATTGACCCTGAAACTCTCTGTCCACTCTTCCCAACTGTGATTCCAAATGTCATCATGGAATGGAGTCATGATGGCAGCATTGTTATACAAAATATCAATTTGTAGATTTAAGTTATGAATTTGTTTTATCAATTGTTTGACTTGTTTTTCATCGGATAATTCACCATTCACACAATATGTTTTCACATTATATTTTTCAAGTAGTTCAATAGTCCTGGTGCAACTTTCTTTAGTTCGTCCATGGACAATGATATTGCAACCCAATTTAGCTAATCCCTGTGAAATTTGTTGGCCAATTCCACGGCTTGATCCTGTCACTAAGGCATTTCTTCCTTTTAAATCTATCATAAACTAATTATTATTTCGTCATTTTCTTCATGAATTACCTTTGCAGAATACACTTCTTAAAGTCAGTGAAATCGCCGGCTTTCATTTTATAAAAATACAAACCAGATACTTCATTTTCTACATTCCAATCCACTGAATAAGTACCGGCATTTTGAGTTTTATTTACCAGTGTCTTTACAATTCGACCAGTAAGGTCATACAAAGTCAATTCCACATCTACAGTTTTAGAAATGGTATAGGTTATTGTTGTTTCCGAACTGAAAGGATCAGGATAATTATTTTGTAGAGTAAAACCAGCATTCGGGTTATTTTCTAAATATTCATCATTAATGCCTGTTATTCCTCCTTCCCAATAAATATCATCAAGGGCAAATTCACAGGAAGCTCCGTTCACTTCCAATATCACAAATTCATAACTCAACATTCGCAGGTCAATCAATTCACCCCTGATATCATCCACGGGTATGGATGCCTGTCCCCAGTTTCCATTCCTAACAAGGCCATAAATTGTTTGATTTGCAGGGAAATCAACATAATTCTGGTTACCCCAGTTATCAATAATTCCAATTTTGAAGCTTATATTAGCCGGAATTTTAATCATGAATTTTACATTTCCTTCACCAAAATTGAACAGGTTAACGGGCTGGACAGACATAATCCCAGCTCCAAACCATCCCATCCCTGTGGTAATCCATGAAATCCCGTTTTCGCCTTCAAAGGGTGGAATGGATCCATCAGTTAGCGTGCCTTCCCAAACATATATTTCAGCGCTCACACCTGCTTCCAAACCCCCATTTGTTGGTGTTTCATCTGTAAATACGCCAAATGTTCCACTTTCGAAATTGGGAGGACCTATATGCACTTCACCCTGTCCGTTCCATTCATAAACTTTAATGTAATCAACATACATTTCTGCAGGAAAAGGCATTGAAACAGGCAGTCCACTACCAGGATCTCCGAGATTATAGGCATCGGTAAATGCACCGCCAATAGCAAGGTTAGTGATTAAGTAAAATGGTTGCTGAAATTCTGCAGAAACGCTATCAATAGGAAACGGATCTGTGTAAAGGTCATACTCAACACCATTATCAGTGACGGAGAACCGAACACTTTCCTCATCCCAATAAGTACGATAAATAAGGAATCGATTGATCAAAGGCAAGTCATAATTGTAATAAGGTCTGCAAAATTCATCATCCGGGTCCCAGGAAAGGCTGGCCGCACCTGATGGATTTTCAGGCGTAATGGCATCTTCCGAAAAGAATATGGCATTGGCCCCAACCATTTGATTAACAGTTGAATTATTCATACCATTTCCACCATTGTGGTCATCATGTAGATCCCGAAATGCTTTCTTATGACCCATTTCCATCATATCAATTTCTCCATTTCTGGGCCAGGCATAGTTAGCTGTGCCTAATAGCCAAACAGCTGGCCATCCTCCCAGGTCTAGATTTGGGATGCTTACCCTGGTTTCAATTAATCCGCATTTTATGGAAATTTTCGATTTTGTATTGATCCTTCCGGAAGTATGATTCAATGGATTTCCCCATTGGTCAACTATTTCGGGACCAGTTTCTTCTTTGGCGGTAATGTGGAGTGCATTATTACCAGGTTCACCGGGAATTTCATCAATTACTACATTCTCTTCTTTAAAGAATTGCAATTCACCATTGCCCCATCCCCAATATCCATTGCCTGTTTCAATAATCCAGTTATCCAGATTGTTAAAATTCTCTTCCCAGATTACATTTCCAATTTGGCTGTAGCTATATTCTGCAGATAGAATTACAGATAGTACTGCTAAAAATTGTATTGCTCGCCGTGATGCTTTTGGTAATCGTTTCATTTTTAATACCTTTTTATTTTTTCGATGCTTAATATTACTTTGAAAACAAATATCTTTACTTATTAATTATAAACCAAAAAACTGACTTCATAATAAATACATCATTAGCATATTAAGTCTACAACTTTATTACATCAAGCAACATGGTAATTTTAGAGTATTGATAATTGTAGGGTCGATAATATGGTTCATATTTTAAGAGTTGAATGGGTTTTGTTATATGCCCGAATACTAATATTTTATTACATCTTGTTGCAACACCGATGTTACCAACTATTTTTAAGTTAATTACATCAAAAAGTTGATTTGAATTATTAGTATTCGAAGCACTTTTACTCTAAGCAGCAATATCTTTTTTTTAAAATCAACTAGATTGGAGGAATTGAATAGATTTGAATGTAAAAATCCTTCGCTTATCTTTGTGTTCTTTATTTATATGTCAAATAGTAAGCGTATGATTTTCAGAGGATATTTTTGTCTCCTGCTGCTCACCATTATAACATGGAATTATTCTGCTGCCCAGGATACATTGTTGTTTGAAAACCTGAAAATTGATATGTTTAAATCACTAAGTGACGCTGAAAAAATCAAGAAATTAATAAAGCTTACAGATAGCCTGCTTACAAGTGAGCCTGAACTTTGTTTAAAATATGCCACAGAATCGCTGAATCTTTCAGAAAAACTTGAAGATGATGAAAGTAGGCTGAAGGTATTGATTCAATTCGCAGACATTTACAAGAACGAAACAGAATTAGTGTTAGCAGTTAATTATGTTGAACAGGCAAAAGCCTTATCCTTAAAGTTGGATAATGATAGAATGTTTGTTGAAACATTATTGATTAGCGGGAACATCTATAACATGCTCGGTGATTATGAAAAATGTACTGAAATTTATTTTGAAGCACTAAAGGTTTCCAACAGTATAAATTACATCGCAGGTACTGGAAATGCATTATTCAATATTGCGAGTGTTTATGCCAATCAGAAAAACTTTGATAAGGCTCTTGAATATCATAAGCAGTCGTTGATGATTGCAAGGCAGAATAATGATTTTGTTGTGATTTCGAGAAATTTGAATAACCTTGCTGCGATTTACATAACCCAGGGTGATTTTTTTAAAGCAGAGCCTATGCTAAGGGAAGCTGCTAAACTCAATAAAATGAACGGTCGAAAATTATGGGAGGCGGCCAATTACAATAACCTGGGAGAGGTATTTCGATATTCAAAAAATTACGATACGGCCTATTTCTATTATCAAAAAGCTGTCTCCATTTGCAGGGAATTTAATAATATCCCTTATCTTGTTGGCCTTTATATTAGCTTGTCAGAATATTTTTCCGAAATAGACGATCCCAGCAAAATGCTGTTTTATGCTAAACAGGCCTATGCGATATGTAAAGAAAGTGATTTAAAACAAACTATTTACTTTGCTGCAAAAAACTTACACACACAATATTTGCATCTAAATGACTCCACTAATGCATACAAATATGCTCTGCTTGAGTTAAACATGAAAGATAGTCTGGGGCTGGAAAAAAGTATGGTCCTGCTTTCACAGCTAAATCAATTGTACGAGTTTGAAAAAAAGGACAAAGAGATAAAACTAGCCCAACAGCGTAAAAATTTCACCTATATTATTTCAGGTATAATTCTCGTTTCCTTGTTTGTATTGGCAATAATAATTCTCATTGTCCGAAATCGCATCAAAGCTAAAAATGCACTCATCGAAAAAAAACAGCTTGAAAAAGACTTAGAAATAAAAAATAAAGAACTCACTTCAAATGTGGTGTCTTTAATGAGGAAAAATGAAGTTTTGTCAGATATAGCCGGGAAGTTAATGGACATTAGGGTGACAGTAGAGAAACAAGAGACAAAGTATGCCATTAAAAAAATTGTAAAAGAATTGCAAAACAATAAAGATCAGGAAGTCTGGAAAGAATTTGATATTCGTTTCAACCAGGTACATAACGAATTTTATGACAAACTGATCGAACAATTTCCTGATTTAACACCCACCGAACAGCGACTTTGTGCATTTCTACGACTAAATATGACAAGCAAAGAAATTTCTGAATTAACTGGTCATCGAACCAGTACACTTGAAGTGGCACGTTCCAGAATACGGAAAAAACTTGGCATTGCATATAACCAGACTAATCTGGTCACTTTCCTCTCCCAGATTTAAATCTTTTTCAAGATTATAATATTCCTTTTTACAGTAGGATTTTCTTTTGGCACACATGTTTTGGCCATTGTGTTTTTAAAGCAACAATCTTAAATTCAACATCAACTAAATATCAAGGTATTATGCTTTTAATAATATTGAAATATTAAGGAATAGTATAGGCTGATTCCCTGACAGCTAAGGTAAAGTATAGGTTGAATATTTGCACAAAATATCAAACAAACCAATATTTGTAATCAAAAATTTTTGGATATGGCAAAACATGAAAACCAGAAAAAAGAAAAAAATTCTGAGATAGAGGATTTAGAAGAATTAGCCCAATTCAGAAAAAAGAAAAAAACACAAAATGAAGCATTAAATAAAATACTTCAAAAATTTAATTCGCACCTGCAAAAAAAAGACAAATAGGAAAAACGTGTAAAATTGAATTACAAAGAATTAATTAAGTATATTGTTCAACTAAACTTTAGCATGATGAAAAAATTATTACTTATTACAATTACGATTTATTTCGGGTTCTCTACTTATGGCCAGCAATGGGAAGTAATTTCAGAAACCCCCTCTGCTAATTTCACTAACGGGTTTACAATTCATGAAGATGGCCTTCATGGTATGGCTGCAGGAGATAATCTTGTACTCACCACCTCAGATGGCGGTGAAAACTGGGAGAAAGTCACACCAATACCTGAGGGTGGCCCAAATAAAATTTTCATGCTAACCGCAGACTCAGTTTGGGCAGTATTCGCTAGCGGGTTGATATATGCGACATCGGATGGTGGGCAAACGTGGATTAATCAACCAAGTGGAACAGGCAGGAGACTATTTGATGTACAATTCATCGACCACCTCACAGGATGGGCAGTTGGTGGCTGGCAAGATGGCAGCCCTTACCTTGTTCTTCATACAACAAATGGTGGTCAGACATGGGAGAATCAAAGTTTCGGTTCCGCTAGTAACCCTACAATTCAAGCAGTCAGTTTTATTAATGCCCAAACCGGCTGGATATGCGGAAATGCTGGTGGTCTGCCATTCGTGCAAAAAACAGTGGATGGTGGAACATCCTGGGTGAATCAGGTACTTCCTACCTTTACAGGAGATGGAAAGTCATGCGGCGACATAGGCTTTGCATCCGCTGATATAGGCTGGGCTACCACCAATAGAAATAATCAAGACGGTGAGGTTCTTTATACAGAAGACGGTGGAACAACATGGACTATCCAGACCAATACCAATTGTGATCAAAGTAATCTGGATGTTCAGGATGCTCAGCATGTGGCTTTAATGTGCAGAGATAATGGCTTTACAGGTCAAAAGATAGTGAAAATAACTACAGACGGTGGAACAACATGGACTACAAATAATTCTCCAACTTTCTCTTACAATATTAATTACGTTGGTTCGTCAATATGGATTGGGGCAGATGTAGCCCGCATATTGCACAGCTCAGATCTTGGGGCTAACTGGGATTACCAGTTTCAATCCTATTATTTGCAGTCTGTAGATTGGATAGACAATAACAGTGCCTGGATTGTTTCCAAATTCCTGGACGACCCAACAGGTTTTGCTCTACGTACTGATGACGGCGGCAGCAACTGGTTTAAAGATGAGGATACGCCTAGTGGTAATTGGGTTTTTACTCTTGATGAGAATACCGCCTGGATAATGATCCAGGGGAGCCCCCTTACTGAACCCGCTATTCTTTACAGAACTACTGACGGAGGTGTAAACTGGATTACAAGTACATTACCTGCTGGTTACATCGATGGTTTTACGTGGATATCAGCGGATATAGGATGGGCATTTGGTGGGTCAGGAAACATAAGGCACACTATGGACGGAGGTGTTACATGGACAGCACAAAACATGAACACGCCCAATTATATTGCAGATATTCATTTCATCAATCCCCTGGAAGGATGGGCTTGCGGGTATTACGGAAGTGAAAACGCATTTATAAGACATACAGTTGACGGTGGGGCAACTTGGACTACACAAAATCCTCCCAGCACCTATGCTCTTAAGGATATTCACTTTTTTGACTTCTCCAACGGCTGGGCTGTTGGAAATGAGGGTCTGGTGTTGGGAACGTCCAACGGAGGTGCAACATGGAGTGTCATCAGCACTATTGTAGATGAGGATCTTGATGTGCTTTTAATGTTGAATTCAACCACTGGCTGGGCAACCGGCAGTTCCATTTACAGAACTGATGACGGTGGTCAGAGCTGGACCCTTGAATGGTCTCCCACACCCATCGGTGGTGAAATTATTAGTATGGCCCTCAATCCAGCCAAAAACGCTTTGCTGGCTTGCGGATCAAGCAATACAATCCTTCGATACATGCTGCCGGTTGGTATCAATGAAGAAATAATTCTTAGCAAAAGTCATGTATCACAAAACTTCCCAAATCCATTTAATGGGATTTCTTCAGTTTTTGTAAGCATAGATAAACCAGCTATATTGGAACTTATGGTTACCAATATGGTAGGTCAAGCTGTTTACAGGTTACCTGCAAAATTCTTTAATGCAGGCAGGCAGGTAATGCAAATAGATGCAACTGGATTTCCTTCAGGTGTATATTTTTATACTGTTTTTGCAGGTGATAATTCCGTAACAAGGAAAATGATTGTAAAATAATACTAAAATAAAACACTCTACAAAGCCGGTTTAGAAGCTGGCTTTTTTTTAATCTCAAAGCAATCAAATTAGGGTATATTTCTGGTAGAGTATGTAAGGACAATAATGTAAACAATGGAATCTAAATATCAAATTCATTAGAAAAACCAAATTTTTGTTGTAGACCTTCAGCATTGATGCTTTAAAGGAACAGTTGGTAACAATGCATAAAAATAATAGCCTGGCATGTAGTAAATTCATGTGTTTTACCCCGCTTCAACTTTCTTGTAACTTGACAGGAAAGTGTCGTGCAGTCGGCTACTATTCTTATACTTAAAGTTAGTGCGACCTGATGACGATCCAATTAAAATAAAGTAAATCTCCCTTGTAAAACTATTGAAATTGAAATAGGCAAAATTGCTTATTTTAGCATCCTGATATGAGCAATAAAAGCATAAGTATATTATTAAGGCATTTTATATTTTGGATCCTTTTACTATTATTTAATTTTAATATTGAAGCTCAGGTTAATAGTGTCGGGACCCCTTTTATAAAAAGTTATTCAAGACTTGATTATAATGCCGGTCAACAAAACTGGATGATTGACCAGGCAGGAGACGGCCGCATGTATTTTGCCAATAATGATGGTGTTTTAGAGTTTGACGGATTGAACTGGAACCTGATCCCTTTACCAAAAGAGATCATAGTAAGAAGTGTCTTTGTTTCCGGTGATGGAAGGATTTATGCCGGCGGGTTCAATGAATTCGGATACTTTGAACCCGATTCATTGGGTCAATTGGTTTACCATTCATTCATGGAATTAATTCGTCCTGAAGATCGTGATTTTGATGAAATCTGGCGCATACATCAAACTCCGGATGGATTGGTATTTCAATCGTTCACTCAGCTGATAATATTGAATAAAGATACAGTTGAGGTTGTTAAGGCACCGGGTAATTTTCATTTTTCATATTTTGTAAACGGGCAGTTACTCGTCGTGGATTTGGAAAAGGGAATACTTCGCTATTCAATGGGAAATTTTTTCCCACTGGTAGGTACAGAAATATTAAAAGGACTTGAAATATGGGCCATTTTACCTTTTGGTAATAATTTGTTATTTGCAACTGCTGAAAAAGGAATTTATATCTACAACGGAGATCGTTTAGAAGAATGGTCAAATCCAGCAGCTGATTTTTTGAGACAGAACCAGGTTTATTCGGCCATAAGCCTTGACGAGGCTTACCTCGCATTCGGTACCATTCAGAATGGCTTATTAATTTGTACAAATGATGGAATTCCTATCCAAAAAATTGACAGGGCCATGGGTTTACAAAACAATACAATTTTGTGCCTAAAAAAGGATATGGTTGGAAACCTTTGGATAGGAACAGATAATGGAATAGATTACCTTGAAATAAACTCACCCTTAAGCGTATTATCTTATAAACAAGGGATCAGCGCTGGTTACACAAGTGCACTTTTTAATGGAAATTTATACCTTGGAACAAATCAGGGGGTATTTATTAAAAAGTGGGAAGAGTTTTTATCAGCTGAAAAAGATGAAAAATTTGAACTTATAGAAGCAACCAGAGGTCAGATTTGGACCTTACAGGTTATTGACAATCAACTATTTTGCGGAAACAATAAAGGAGCTTATATTATTAATGGGACTGAGGCAAAACAAATTTCCAACGTTCCTGGCGGTTGGATTTTCCTGGAGTTACCCCAACAAAGGAATAAGATTATTGCTGGGACCTACTCCGGATTATTATTACTCGAAAAAGTTGGGGATAATTGGACCGTAGCTAAAAAGATAAAAGGATTTAATGAATCGTCCAGATTACTGGAAGTTGATACGGATGGAAGTATCTGGATGAGCCATGGATTTAAAGGTGTTTTCCATATAATCCTAAATTCGGAGCTGGATAGCGTTAAACGTGTAGATTTTTACAATTCATCAAATGGTTTTAATACGGAATTTGGAATAAATGTGACCCGATTAAAAGGAAAAATCTTTTTTTCATCATCAGATGGTGTTTATAATTACAATCTTAACAAGGATTCTTTTGAAAAGAGTACTTTTTTTAATGAATTGTTTCAGTTTAAAGATATTTCAAAATTAATTGAAGATGAAAAAGGAAACATTTGGTATTTTACAGATCACGAATTGGGTGTGATGCGATTGCAGGAAGATGGAGAATATACAAATATCCACTTACCCTTTATGCAAATTAAAGGAAATCTAATTGGTGGTTTTGAATTTGTTTATCCTATTGATGAACAACATGTATTGTTTGGTGCAAGTAACGGGTTTATTCACTACAATCCGAATCAGTATAAAGACTATCAAATTCCATTTTCAGTTTACATAAACAAAGTTAGTTTGCTTCATCCCGATTCCACAATATTATTCAGGACATTCACATCTGGCTCCAAAAATTATGTTCCTGCTTTTAAGTTTAGGAATAATGGTTTGTATTTTGCCTTTTCGGCTAATGATTTTGAGAACCCTGAAAAAACTGAATTTTCCACTTTTTTAGAAGGATATGATGCAGATTGGACCAACTGGGAAGTAAGATATAACAGGGAATTTACCAATCTTTATGAGGGAGACTATACATTTTATGTCAAAGCTCGCAACATTTATGGGGTCGAGACTGAAACCGCCTCATATAAATTTACCATTAACCCACCCTGGGAAAGAACCTATACAGCTTATTTTGCTTATTCAATAATTGGGTTTTTTATCATTGGAATATTTCTGATACTGATCAGAAAAAAAATTGAGCGATCGAAACGTCGGGAAATTATGAGGCAGCAGGAGAAATTCAAAGAGCGTGAGGAGAAATTGCAGATGGAAACCCTTGAAGCAGAAAAAGAGATCATACGATTGCGAAACGAAAAACTAAGTGAGCAAATGAATTTGAAAGACAAGGAATTGGCTAACTCCACCATGGATATGATCCAGAAAAATAAACTTTTAACCAGGATAAAGAATGATCTGAAAAAAATGACTACCAAAGCTGGTGATCCTGATGTTAAAAGCCAGATACATATACTCTCACGAGAAATCAACAAAGAGCTTGATACAGAAAAGCAATGGGAAGTTTTTGAAACCCATTTTGAAAATGTCCATGAAGCTTTCCTAAACCGCTTAAAAACCCAATTTCCTGAACTCAGTCCACGGGAATTAAAATTATGCGCTTACCTCCGTATGAATATTTCCAGCAAAGAAATTGCCGTATTAATGAATATTTCAACCCGCGGAGTTGAAATTAGCAGGTACAGATTAAGGCGAAAACTCAAGCTCACCAGAGATGAAAATCTTACTGATTTCATTCTCTCCTACTAAAATTGAAAATTTTTACCTGTTCCATCCGATTAAAGGACTTATAATAAAATAAGTTGTTGTAAATCAGTTGTTAAAATTTTGTTTGATGAAATTTTGATGTAGTGAAAAATTTCAATGATGAATTATTGTTGATGATTTAAATTAGGAAACCGGGGTATGTCGGTTTTACTTTTGAAAAAGAAAATAATAGCAAAAAAATTATTTTTTAACAAATGCTTTAATAATTAAATATATGAAGAGAATTTTTACATTTTTTCTTGTGTTCTTTTCCGTGTGGCACATGCAAGCTCAATCACAAGATTTAACGGTTACCGGAACAGTAACTTCAGCAGATGACAAGCTATCGTTACCAGGAGTTACAGTGCTTGTTAAGGGAACGGTGGTAGGAACGACCACTGACATTGATGGGAAATATACTTTAACTCAGGTGCCTGCCGATGCCCTGCTGGTTTTTTCATATATCGGCATGGTTACGCAGGAGATTCAAGTTGGAGGTCGAACAATAATCAATATCGTTCTAGAAACGGAATCCTTTGGACTGAATGAAGTTGTTGTGATTGGTTATGGAACGGTTAAGAAAAAGGATTTAACAGGTTCTGTGTCTGTCGTGGGTTCCAAGACTATTGATAAGTTAAAACCTATCAAAGTTGAAGAAGCACTGCAGGGGACAATCACCGGTGTTAATGTAACACAGCAATCAGGATCACCGGGTGCTGGAATTGATGTTCGAATCAGGGGTATCTCAACCAACGGTGATGCTTCCCCGGTCGTTATAATTGACGGTTATCAGGGTGATTTGAATACCCTTAATCCCAGTGATATTGAAACAATAACGGTTTTGAAAGACGCACAGGCAGCAATTTATGGAACGGTTGGTGCTAATGGAATTATCCTTGTCACTACAAAAAAAGGAACCAAAAATACACCCACGAAAGTGAATTTATCCAGTTCATTTGGGATGCAGGAAACAACCCGGAAGTTACCGGTTCTTAATGCTACGGAATATGGCGTATTGTTAAATGAGAGTTATGCAGCAAACGGACAGGCATTGCCTTTTCCCGATGTATCTGGATTAGGCGAAGGCACCGACTGGCAGGATGAACTTTTTGAAACAGCACCAATATTTGATAATAACCTGAGGATTTCGGGCGGAACGAATAATATGATTTATTCTCTCAGTGGTTCAGATTTGCGGCAGGATGGTATTATCGGTGGCGATAAATCGGGCTACGACAGGAGTACTGGCGCATTGAATTTGGGAGCTGACTTATATAAGTGGCTTAAACTGAATACCTCGCTTATCTATACCCATATTGACAGGAGATCATTCAACGATTTCGGATTGGGTTCTGTTTTGTTCAATGCTGTAAATATGCCTTCAACTGTTCCAATATACGATGAATCTGGAAATTATTTTCTGGCACCAGCAAACCTTGGAATCGAGATCATCAATCCCTTACAGCAAATTGCCAATACCCATAACGCTTATGATCTGAATAAGCTTAATGGTAATCTTGGTCTGGAAGCAAATTTTGCAAAACATTTTTCAGCTACTGGCCGGATTGGGTTTAATACAACAAACACCAATTACAAGTCCTTTTCAAAGATTGTTGATTACGGCGGAAAAGTTTTTGATGTGACCAGAAGCAGTGTTTATCAGGAAAAAAACAATTATAATGATTATACATTTGATGCTTTTGTAACTTATAATAATACATTTAAAGCATTACATGGTTTTACCGGAACATTGGGAACAACTGTTTTCAAAACATGGGGTAATAACCTTAACGCCACAGGTTTTGATATACCTAATAATTCCTGGGAATTTGCAGATATAAGCCTGGCAAATGGCCTAAATACTACCAAAGCAACAGGCTCATGGACCTATGACCAGCGCAGATTATCCTATTTTACAAGGCTGCAGTATGATTACGCTGGAAAATATCTGGCTTCATTCATGTTAAGGAGGGATGCCTCAACAAAATTTGGCCCTGATGAAGCCGTCGCCTGGTTTCCTTCTGCAACCCTTGGCTGGATCATTTCAGATGAAAATTTCATGAAGGATATTAAAAATGTAGACCTTGTCAAATTCAGGGCGAGCTACGGAATTTTAGGTTCTGATAAAATAGGTGACTTTCGATATATTTCTCAGCTTAACGGCGAAGGAGTCTATATCTTAAACGATACACTTGTAACAGGTCAGGCTGTTGGTGCAATGGTAAATACAGAGGTCAAATGGGAAGAATCAAAACAGTTTGATGTCGGTTTTGATATGAAATTCTTTAAAGATAGGTTAGATTTTACAGCGGATTATTTCATTAAAACTACCAAAGACTTATTAATCGGAGGTATTCCGGTATCGGGGATTTTTGGTACTAACGGTCCTGGTGGTGCTGGTCCAACAAAAAATGCAGGAACAGTCCGCAATAGTGGATTTGAGTTTGCTGTGGGTTACCGCGGTACAACAAAGAGTGATTTCACCTATCGAATTGACTACAACCTTACAACATTAAAGAATGAAGTTCTTAAAGTTAATAATGGTACTGGTTTCGTTGAGGGTGGAAGTTTTGGAGTTGGTCAGTCTGCTCCTGCCCGTATGGAAGAAGGATTACCTATAGGATATTTTTATGGTTATGAAACCGACGGAATTTTCCAGACACAGGCAGAAGTAGATGCTCATCCGTCACAAACTGCACTTGGCGCCCCTGCATCTCCCGGAGACATTCGATATAAAGATATCAATGGTGACGGAGTGATTAATTCAGATGACCGGACCAATATTGGAGATCCTATACCTAAGTTTATCATGGGATTGAATATCTCATTGGAATATAAAAACTTTGATTTCGTAATGTACACTTTTACAAGTATTGGTAATGATATTGTTAGAAATTATGAAAGAACTCAGCCTAACGTAAACAAAATGAGTTATACGCTTGACCGGTGGACCGGACCAGGCACCAGTGATGAAGTGCCTAGAGTAACGACGGCTGCTACTGCGAATAATGTTTTTTCTGATTATTATGTAGAAGATGGTTCCTATTTAAGGATTCAGCGGGTTCAATTGGGTTACAGAATTCCTGAAGCTAAGTCAAAAAAGATTGGGATTGAAGAAATCAGATTTTATTTTGCCATTAACAACTTGTTTACACTTACGAAATATATGGGATTTGATCCCGCAGCCTCAAGCGGTCAACCTATAGGTTCAGGTTTCGACTCAGGATTCTATCCGGCCTCAAGAGTTTATACTTTCGGATTCAGCCTTAACATTTAAAACTTTTAGTGATGAAAAAATATATATTTAACAAATTGACAATCGCAGGATTCATTGCGATGTTCGTGATCACAAACTCCTGCACGGATGATTTTGTGCAGATTTCTCCAGAGTATTCAATCGACTCTGAAAATTACTTCAACTCAGAAAATGATTACTACAATGCGCTTATCGGTGCTTACGATTTGCTGCAAACAACTTACGCAAATGCAATACTTGGTGAGATTGCATCGGACAATACCCTTTGCGGTGGCGAAGGTCCAACGGATGTTATTGGATGGCAGCAGATTGATGATATGATCCATACTTCAACCAACAGCAATCTGCGGGATATTTGGAACTGGATGTTTGCCGGGGTTCAGCGTTGCAATTATTTCATGGAGTTCAAAGATAAAACTGACTTCGATGGAAAAGAAATAATGATTGGCGAGGTTCGGTTTCTCAGAGCATATTACAACTTTGAGCTGGTTAAATGGTTTGGTCCAATTCCGATAAAAGTTGACGAAAGGTTCAAACCAGGCGATGAAACTAGCATTCCACGCTCGCCAGTTTCTGAAGTGTATGCTCAGATTGAAGCTGATTTAATTTATGCTGCAAGTGTTTTGCCGGATAATCAGGCTGAGATAGGACGGGTAACCAAAGGAGCCGCGCTGTCTTTATTAGGAAAAGCCTATCTGTACCAGGAAAAATTTGCACAGTCTGCTGAAGTTCTGGAACAGGTAATTAACGGAGGAAATTATTCGTTGGCAACAAATTTTAACAATATGTTTGAAGCAGAAGGTGAAAACGGACCAGAATCTGTATTTGAAGTCCAGTACTTTGAATTCGAAGGCGCCAGTTTTGTTTGCCTGCAATGCAGCGAAGGAAATGTAGCGGTTGGATTTAGCGGTGTAAGAGGCTATACTGGACCTCTTTTTACTTCTGGATTTAGTTTTAATGTACCTGATCAGGAAGCAGCAGATGCCTTTGAACCCGGAGATCTTAGGAAAGGTGTAACGATTCTGGATATTGTTGCCTGGGCTGACACTACTGATGCAGAATACACAACCGGTTATGAACATACAGGTTTCTTTAACAGGAAGTATCTTCCCCGTAAAAGGCATCCCGATGCTGCGAGTGATCCAAATCTTACCAATCCAAACAATTACAGAGCAATTCGTTATGCGGATGTACTGCTAATGGCTGCGGAAGCCAATAATCGCGGAGGTATCTCTGATGCCAAAGCGCAGGAATACCTGAGCATGGTTAGAGAAAGGGCCTTTGGCGACGAATTCCATTCGATTACATTAACCGGTGCCGCCCTTACCGATGCTATTTACCACGAACGTAGGGTAGAACTCATGGGTGAAGGACATCATTTCTTTGACCTTGTAAGAACAGGAAGGGCAGCTGAGAATATTGATGGATTTGTTGCCGGAAAGAATGAACTATTCCCTGTTCCGATTGAAGAAATTAATTTTTCAGCTGGTAACTGGACTCAAAATCCCAATTATTAATCCAAAACTTAGAAAAATGAAACTATTTAAAAGTATAACAGCATTCACGATCTTCCTGGTAATTGCCTATTCATGCACCAAGGAAGTTGATAATCTAAAAGAGTTGGACAATGTTACAGCACCAGCCAATATTTCTGCAACCTTTGACATTACCCAGGACAATACTGGCCATGTAACCATTATTCCAAGTGGGGAAGGAGTTACTGCTTATCAGGTTAAGTTTGGCGATGTTGCCGGGGAAATACCTTCAGAATATGCTGTCAACGAGACAATAAAACATAATTATGCAGAAGGTGTTTACGAAGTTGATATCACTGCTGTTGGTCTTTCGGGTTTGACTACAACCTATAACCAGGAGATAAATGTAACTTTCATTGCTCCTGAAAATTTAGTGGTAACAATAATTCAGGATATTGCTAATCCGGCTCTGGTGTCTGTTTCAGCTACTGCAGATTTTGTGAGCATAATGGATATTTATTTTGGCGACCAGCCATATGAAATACCCGTCCATGCCTTACCTGAAGAGGTTGTAACCCATACCTATGCCGAAGTAGGTGATTATATTATCACGGTGATTGCTAAAAGTGGTGGGGCTGCAACAACAGAATTCAGCGACACAATAACGGTATACGAACTTACAGGTCCACAAATGGCTGCACCAACACCTCCAGGTAGGGTACCAACAGATGTGATCTCCATTTTTAGCGGAGCTTACACTGATATTCCAAATACGGATTTTAACCCAAACTGGGGACAATCTACAGTGGTTACCTTTGAAGAGATTTCCGGCGACAATACATTAAAATACAGCAATTTAAATTATCAGGGCACTCAATTTGAAAATCCCATTGATGCTTCAGCCATGGAATATTTGCACATTGATATGTGGACAGATGATGCCACTGCAATCAATATTTACATGATTAGCACAGGACCAGCCGAGACTCCTTATGCATTGCCAATTACTTCGGGTGAATGGGTGAGTTATGACATTCCCTTAACCACCTTTTCGACGGTGGTCGATTTAACAGATGTGATTCAATTTAAATTTGATGGTACGGCCGGTTCAAATATTTATTTGGACAATATCTATATATACAGAGAGGGAGCTTCAACTGAACCTTCATTACCACTGGATTTTGAATCATCAACTATTAATTATGAGTGGATAAATTTTGATGGGGGTGTTGTAACGGTTATTGACAATCCACAATCAAACGGTATAAATACAAGTTCAAAGGTGGCTCAAATGATAAAAAATGCAGGACAGACCTGGGGAGGTAGTTGGATTGGACTGGATGCTCCTATTGATTTCTCAGTGAATAAGACATTCAAAATGAAAGTGTTTTCTCCGAGAGTTGGAGCGAAGGTGCTGCTGAAAGTTGAGAACATGACTACTTCCTCAATTTTTTATGAAGTTGAAGAGTTAACAACAGTTGAAGATACCTGGGAAGAAATAACTTTTGATTATAGTGGTATCTCAACTACAGAATCATATCAAAAACTTGTAATCATCTTTGACAATGGAACTGTAGGAAATGGTTCACCCGACTTTACTTTCTTAATTGATGATATTGCATTAACCAATTAATCTGAATGAAAATGAATAAGTTTAGAATATATATTTTAGTGATACTTGCAGGTGTGCTAATTTCAATTAGTGCCTGCCAGAAAGATGATCATGAACTTGGTACGCTGGTAACGCCCATCCAATGTTACATTGACTTATGAAATTGTTGGTGCTGATGCTGCCAATCCAAATGGAGATGGAAGTGGTGTTGTAAATTTTGTGGCTACTGCCAGTAACTATATCACTTTTAATTATGTTTTTGGCGATGGGAAGAACCAGGTTGCACCAGATGGTAAAATAACTCATGCGTTCTCAATAGTTGGAGTAAATTCATACAATGTAACAGTTTTTGCCATTGGAACCGGTGGAATTTCTTCAAGTGTAAACGTGAAGATTGATGTGCTCAGTACGTTTGAAGATAGCGAAGCTTTAGAATTCCTTACAGGTGGTAGTTCAAAAAGTTGGTATTGGGCTGCAGATCAACTCGGACATGCAGGCATGGGAACTCAGGGAGAAGATTACGGAAATCTGGAATATACCTGGGCCAGTTGGTGGCAGGCAGCCCCCTGGGAAAAGGATTGTATGTACGATGCCGAATTAGTTTTTACCAAAACGACCAATGGGCTAACCTATGAGCAATTAGCAGGCCCGGCATTTATACCAGGTTATTATGCCATAAAAATAGGAGTAGAAGGTGATGTTTGTCATGGTGATGATGTGGTTCCTAATCTCAATGGGGTTAAAACTGTTTCGTTCTCAGCTTCAACATCTAAAGCATCAATTGATGGAGTTTACAGAGGTACAAGTATGAATTTTTCTGATCAGGGGTTCATGTGCTGGTGGGTAGGAACAAGCGAATACGATATCATTGAAATTACTGAAAATATTCTTAAAGTAAGAATTAAGGAAGATGACCTGAAGTTCTGCCTGGTATCATACTTTCACCAATGTAAAACCGGAGCAAAAGTAAAAGATTGTAATGTTCTCATAAATAGAGTTTAGGTTAAATGATTGGTTTTTTGAAATAGACACTGCGTAAAGGAGGATATTATTCAGACTCTCCTGCAGTGTCTATTTTTATCTCATGATGATTAAATTAATAACATAAAAATATTATGAAAGTAATTAAACTTAATGCCAAAAGGGAATTTAAGATTTGTACTGACATCCCTTATTATTGTTTTTTTATTTGTCTTTTCTGGCTGTAATAAAGAGGAAGAGGCAGGCTTTACAGCAGATTTCAGTTTTGAATACCTGGATGATAATTATGTTCAATTTAAAAATCAATCAGAGGGTGAGTATTATTCGATGATCTGGAATTTTGGTAACGGTCAGGCTGATACTACAACTGATAAGAAAAAAATCTATGTAATTTATTATCCTGAAGCCGGAAATTATCAGGTGGTGTTAAGGTTGACTAATTATACCGGGGGTAATGAATCTATTTCAAAAACAATTAATATTGCTAATAATAATTTGTTGCTTTCTTTTACAACAGAAATAGACCCAATCAATCCCAATTATGTCAAATTAATAAATACTACGCAGGGAACCTATGATTCATTTAAATGGCTTTACCGCAACATTGAAGTTGAAGATGAAATGGAACACCTGGCTTATTTCCCAACTTCCGGTGATTACGAAGTAGAGCTTTTTGTTTCAGTCAATAATAAAAACTATTCGCTTAAACAAACTGTAACTATTGCACAGGATGACCCTAATTATCTTCCCGGTCTTATCTGGTCCGATGAGTTTGATTACGCAGGGTTTCCTGATCCTTCGAAATGGAATATAGAAACCGGGGGAAACGGTTGGGGTAATAATGAACTACAGTATTATACAAATAGCCAAAGCAATGTTGCAGTTGAAAATAACATCCTTACCATCACCGCAAGGGAAGAGTCAGTTGGTGGAAGAGATTATACTTCAGCCAGGATCACAACCCAAAATAAATTTGCTTTCAAATACGGCAGAATCGAAGCCAGAATAAAACTGCCTTATGGTCAGGGTATCTGGCCTGCCTTTTGGATGCTGGGCGCCAATATCAATTCAGTGAGCTGGCCGGCTTGTGGCGAAATAGATATAATGGAAATGGTTGGTGGTTCGGGGAATGATAATACAACCCATGCTACCCTTCATTGGGATAACGAGGGCCAACATGCCAGCTACGGCCAAAGTTATACCCTTCCATCCGGTATTTTAGGGGATGATTATCACATTTTTTCAGTAGAGTGGAATAACCAGGAAATAAAAGCATTTATAGATGATATCCATTATTATACAGCAGATATAACTCCTGCCCAACTTAGTGAATTTCAAAATAATTTCTTCATTATTTTAAATGTTGCAGTAGGTGGAAACTGGCCGGGTTCACCGGATGAAACTACCTCGTTTCCGCAAACAATGGAAATTGACTATGTCCGTGTTTTTCAGGAATCAAATTAGAACTATATTGAATCCCTAAGACTTCAAACATTAGTCCATTAATTGCATAAATAATATGAAAAATATAATTCTATTCTTAAGTGCTATTTCATTTCTTACAAGTTGTAATTCTGGAAGTGGTAGAATATCTGATGAAAAATCAGAAAGTCAGGATGCAAATAAATACCAGCTGGTTTGGCAGGATGAATTCGATTATTCAGGCTTGCCTGATTCAACAAAATGGAAATACGACACGGAAGGAAATGAAGCCGGATGGGGAAATAATGAGGCACAATACTACACGGTTGCAAATGAAAATAATGCAAAGGTTGAGAATGGTATTTTGCAAATAACTGCTCGCAAAGAAAATCTTGGTGGCAAAGAATTTACTTCTGCACGTTTGGTTTCTATGGCCGACTGGAAATACGGCAGAATTGAAGTAAACGCAAAATTGCCTTCTGCAAGGGGCACATGGTCCGCCATTTGGGCAATGCCTGGTGGATGGACATTTATGGATGGGAATTGGCCGGATATTGGAGAAATTGATATCATGGAGCATGTGGGCCACGATCTTGGTGTTGTGCACGCTTCTGCTCATTCAAAAGATTACCAGTGGCAAAAAGGGACACAAAAAACGGCAACCATATATATTCCTGATATCGACAAAAAATTTCACTCCTACATTCTTGAATGGACACCAGATATTATGAAAGGATTCGTTGATGACAGCCTCTATTTTGAATATCAAAATGAAGGCTTAGGGGAAAGCAAATGGCCCTATGACAAACCTTTTTACCTTATCATGAATTTAGCCATTGGAGGAGAATGGGGAAACATCCAGGGGATAGATGAGGCTGCCTTTCCTCAAACGATGGAAGTTGACTATGTGAGGGTATATCAAAAAGATGTACCTCCGAAGGACTAAAATGTGAAACACAACAATAGACATATCGTTCTGATTTCATTAATTGTAGCCTTAGGTGGTTTCCTAATGGGATTTGATGCGTCAGTGATCTCCGGAGTCGTTAAGTTTATTGAGCCTGAGTTTGATCTGACCAAGTTAGAATTAGGTTGGGCTGTTAGTTCTTTAACCCTTACTGCAACG
The DNA here is from genome assembly GCA_963840975.1 of uncultured Bacteroidales bacterium. Taxonomy (GTDB): domain Bacteria; phylum Bacteroidota; class Bacteroidia; order Bacteroidales; family JAADJA01; genus JAADJA01. Next base: position 296,388 of record CAWJBC010000010.1, read on the forward strand.
CTTGCAATGATGTTGGCGGGTCCTTTAAGCGATCGGTGGGGCAGAAAGAGAGTGTTGTCATTGGCTGCGATACTGTACGCTCTTTCTGCAATTTTATCAGCAATTGCACCAACTTTCATTTTTTTAGTTATTGCGAGAATGCTTGGTGGTTTTGGAGTAGGTGCCTCATTAATAATTGCGCCCATGTACATTGCGGAAATTTCACCTCCTAAGATTCGAGGCAGGATGGTTTCTTTCAACCAATTGAACATTGTAATTGGTATTTCTGCAGCGTTTTTTACCAACTACCTGATATTAAAATTTGGCCAATCCGGAGCTGAATGGACCAAAGCATTAAAATTAGATATATATAGTTGGCGATGGATGTTAGGCATTGAAGCCTTGCCGGCGATAATTTATTTTGTAGCTCTATTTGTCGTTCCAAGAAGCCCCAGGTGGCTTATTATGAAAGGAAAGGAAGAAGAGGCATTGCTGATAATGAGAAAGACAAGCGGCGAAGAACTTGCTATACCTGAACTAGAAGCTATAAAACTGAGCCTAAAATCTGATTCAGGGAAAAAGAAAGTTCATCTTAAAGAAATTTTTAATCCTGCTCTAAAAACAGTTTTAACTATTGGTATTATTCTCGCTGTGTTGCAACAAATAACCGGAATCAATTCGGTGTTTTTTTATGCTCCCATGATATTTGAGCAATCCGGATTGGGCGTTGATGCATCTTTTTCTCAAGCAATTTATGTGGGCCTTACAAATTTGGTTTTTACAATTCTTGCTATGCTCTTAATAGATAGAATTGGCCGAAGACTATTGTTGATTTTTGGCGTTACTGGAATTGCCATTTCAATGTTTGTGCTTGCCTATGGATTTAATTCAGCAACCTTTATTATTTCGGATGCAACATTAGAATCACTTTCTGCTGATATAAATATTGAGCAACTTGATGCCCTAAGAAATATAGAATTCAAAAGTGATGTGGATTTTAAAATGGCCCTTCAAGAAGTTTTGGGTTCTCCTATGGCAAGCTTGTATGAATCAGAAATTCTTTCTAAGGCCATACAACTAAATTCCGTATTAATATTAACTGCAATACTTGCTTTTGTGGCTTCATTTGCAGTTTCACTTGGCCCTGTAATGTGGGTATTGTTTTCAGAACTATTCCCTAACAGGCTCAGAGCCATTGCCATATCATTTGTTGGATTTATAAATTCAGTAGTCAGCTTCCTGGTGCAGCTATTTTTCCCATGGGAGTTATCAAACATTGGAACTGCTCCCACATTTTTTATTTATGGAATTTTTGCTGCTTTGGGTTTAATATTTATACTTCTTAAAGTGCCTGAAACCAAGGGTAAATCCCTTGAAGAATTGCAAGCTATTTTTCTAAAAGCCAGGTAATAACATTAAATATTTCATAGAAAGCAAATGGAAAAAAGTAAAATATTTCTGGGTATTAATGAGCTAATTACAGACAAAGCGAAAACCTCTGGACAATTTGTTGGGATTGATGGCGAAAAGTATTATCAAATACATAATTACCATGAGATTCCGGATTTTTTTATCAGCATTGTAAGTAATTCTGATCACTGGATGTTTATTTCCAGTAATGGCTCCCTGACAGCCGGAAGAAAAAACCGTGATAATGCTTTATTTCCATATTACACTGAAGATAAAATTCATGATTACAGGGATAAGACAGGTAGTAAGACCTACATCCTGGTTGAGAAAAGCGGAAAAACGTTTTTGTGGGAACCTTTTACAGATGAATCAAAAAAAACTTATAGCATAAGCAGAAATCTTTACAAAAGTATTTATGGAAATAAAATCATTTTTGAAGAAATCAATTCGGACCTGGGACTTGGTTTCAGATATGGTTGGTGCAACAGTGAGCGTTTCGGTTTTGTAAAGAAGTCTTCCATTTTCAATACTACCAGAACAAAAATAAAAGTTGAAGTACTGGATGGCATTAAAAATATCCTTCCTTACGGCATTGATTATTCTTTTCAAAATGAATATAGCAACCTGCTGGATGCCTATAAGAAGAATGAACGGATTGA
>CAWJBC010000011.1:0-426540 GCA_963840975.1 uncultured Bacteroidales bacterium
GAATATGATTGTGGAGTAAATCCATTTCGCCTGTGGTGAGGTTAAAATCCTAAGATTTTTTGAAATTGATTTTAATCGGAGGTTACCTCAAAGAACCTCCGATTTTTCTTTAAATTTTAAATGGTTTGCAACAAATCTTAATTCCGACCACGAAACTTTGTCACCCAATACTGTTTTAACGGGTCCCATTTCTTTTGAGTCATTGTCCTTCATTTGCTTCAAGATCATTTCGATCTTTTCACCCGACAATAATTTATTAAGCTCAAGTTTTCCTGTCCCAACAAACCATGCCAGATGCCCTTCAATTGTTGAAACGGCCATGCTTCTTTCTTTGGCTATCTCAGGAATGGTTTTACCCATTTCAAAAAGTTGGAGGCTGATGCTTTTGGAATCAACAGTAATTTTAGCAGTTTTCTTTGATAATTTCAGTTGGGGTTCCGCCACCGGAAGGTTTTTTTCTACGCAATAGGCAATAATAATATCCAACAATTCCGCCCCAAATTTTTCCAATTTCTTATGTCCAAGTCCTTTCACTGAGAACAACTGAACCAGGGTAGTGGGCAATTCATTGGCAAGTTTTGCCATGCTTTTCTGAGTAAGAATACGTTGGTGACTTGTTCCCAATTCTATAGACTTAGCCATTCGCCATCTTTTTAATAAGGTAAAAAGTTCCGGGTGGGCGATCATGCCTGTAAATATTTCATTACGGCTTTTTGTCTGAGCTTGTTTTCCGGGTTCTTCGATGGATGCTTTTGCTCTCTTGTCGAGATATTTCTTCACCGTAAAACCATCGAGGCTGACTTTTAAACAGGCTTGCTTAACTTCAATATCCAATTCCAGCCGGGTTAACGCCTCTTCCAACTGTTTTCGTATCGCTTTGTTATCCGTCACTACAGAAAGCCCTAATATTCCTTTTGTTACATGAGTGTCTGTTTTATCAATAAAATAAGCACTGGCTTTCTTCACCCTTTCCTGAACCTGTTGATTTTCTTCTGCATTGCTATTCCGGATTAACAATTGGTTCATCTGATTTTCAAACTTCTCAGCAATGGTGGTAATTTCGTTTTTAACCAAATCCGCAATCGAGGAAACTTTATATGGATATTGGTCGGGCAGGCTTCCCTTATTGCCATTGATAATCTTCAGGGAATAAAAAATCCGGTTCTGAATGGTATGGAAATCAAATAATTCCTTTAATAATTCCTTCTGATAGGTAAATTTTGATTCCTTAAGTTCTTTTTCACCTGTAGGGTTTTGATCAATCTGTTGTACAAAATCAGAAACCGTTGCATCACTTTTAATGCTCCTTGCAGCGATGGGTGAACTCAAAACCAATCCTTCGAGTGTGCGGCAGCGGCTTAATGCAACATACACCTGCCCAAAAGCGAAAGCAGCATTGGCATCTACAATGGCTTTGTCAAATGTAAGTCCCTGGCTTTTGTGGATAGTAATTGCCCAGGCAAGTTTTAGCGGATATTGATTAAAACTGCCAATAATGCTTTCTTCAATCTCTTTTGTGCTTTCATTGATAGTGTATTTGCAATTCTGCCAATCCACCCTTTCGACATGAATTTCCTGGTCGTTGTCTTTACTTCTCACAACAATTTCTTCCTCATCAATGCTGATAATTGTTCCTATTTTTCCGTTAAAAAAAAGCTTAGCCGGGAGATGGATCATTTTTGATGAACATCACCTGGGCACCCTCTTTCAAAATCAGTTTGAAATCTGTAGGATAGGCAAACTCCGGAAATTCATCCTTCACTTCAGCCGTATAGGTGTATGCCCTGACCGGAGAGTTTTCCAAGTTCCCTGTCATTGATTTCCTGTGCCTGATAATTATGTGTGGTCAGGGTAATGTACCCATCTTTATTCCCATTACTGAAACCGGGAAGGTATCTCTTGTTCAAGGCTTCCAGCACTTTGTCATCGGCTTTGTTGTCGCGTATTTTGTTAAGAATTCCGATAAAAACATCATCCCGTTGACGAAAGATGTGTTTGAGTTCGATGCTGATGTAATCGGTTTTTTGAAAAGCTCTGCTTCCGAAGAAGAACATGGTATCATAATAAGGCCGGAGAATCTGCCACTCGTCATCTTTCACTACGGGGGCAAGTTGGAGCAGATCACCTATCATCAGCAGCTGAACTCCGCCAAAGGGGTTGTAACGGTTTTTGTACCTGCGTAAAACTTCGTCAATTCCATCCAACAAATCTGCCCTGACCATGCTGATCTCATCAATGACCAACAAATCGAGGCTTTTGATAATGTTGATTTTTATTCGGCTGAAACGCTGAATATTTTTTGAAATATTCTGAACTTCTGTTTCAGGTAATCTTTGATTCGAATCATTCGGAATGTGAGGCCCGAATGGCATCTGGAAGAAGGAATGGATAGTAACACCTCCGGCATTGATGGCTGCTACACCTGTGGGTGCCACTACGATCATCCGCTTTGAAATATTGCCTTTCAGTGATCTTAAAAAGGTGGTTTTGCCTGTTCCTGCTTTTCCTGTGAGGAATATATTTCGTCCTGTGTGTTCAACAAACTGGTAAGCAAGCTTTAAATGTTTATCCTTTACTTGTTCCATCTGCTAACTCCTGATCATGTATTTTTATGAATTGAAATTGTGACTACAAATATGGGAATAATTTAATTAATACTTTTGATGTCCGACTTCTAAATTGAATGTGAAAAATTATTTATAGATATTTTGAAAGAAGTAATCATTTATACCGATGGGGGCAGCGATCCGAACCCGGGAAAAGGAGGATTTGGTGCAGTATTGATGCATGGTAAACACAGGAAAGAAATTTCCGGAGGTTTCAGGCTCACAACCAACAACAGGATGGAGCTTTATGCCGTAATCATGGCACTCCGGGCTTTAAAGGAACAATGTAAAGTGAAGTTATACAGCGATTCGGAGTATGTTGTGAATGCCATGACGAAGGGCTGGGTTCAAAACTGGATCAAGAAAGACTGGAAAAAAGTAAAAAATCCGGATTTATGGCAGCAATTAGTTGAATTGGCAAAAAAACATGATGTTGAGTTTAACTGGGTAAAGGGTCATGCGGGTATATCGGAAAATGAACGATGCGACGAGTTAGCGACAATGGCTGCAATTCAGCCCAATTTGCCTGAAGATTTCAATTATGAGAGCAGCTTGGATCAATCAAATGATTCAGAACCGAAGCTTGTTCAGAAAAAGAAGTAGTCACAAAACAGCGAAAATAACAGAAGAAGGACAGCTTTGCCAAAAATGCACCTCACCGGTAATAAAAAAAATCAGGGCGGAGAACAAGCCGGTCAAACCGCAGGCAAGTTTTTATTATCCATACTTTTTTATTTGTCCGGGTTGCGGAACGATTTATTATCCTGAAGAGGGAAAGGTTTTCGTGAAGTAGATATTTGATTTTAATGATGGATTCTTGAATTCAATTTATTCATGCAGCCCGCATTCCTTCTTACCTTCCATTTCCCACCACCATCGTCCAGCGCGTATATCTTCTCCGGGTTCAATGGCGCGTGTGCAAGGCTGGCAACCGATACTTGGAAAGCCTTTTTCGTGTAATTTATTGTAAGGGATATTATTTTCGTGGATGAAATTCCAGGTCTTTTCATTTGTCCATTCAATCAAAGGATTGAGTTTTAAAATTCCATCATTGCTTCCATCCTGTTCCACAAGTGTCATGGTATTCCTCGACTGGGATTGCTCTCTCCTGAGTCCGGTGATCCACATATCCATCCCTTCCAGCGCGCGGCGCAGTGGCTCAATTTTACGGATGTGGCAGCAAAGTTTCCGGTTTTCAACACTTTCGTAAAACAGGTTGATACCTTTTTCGCGAACCATCTGTTCAACCCTTTTGGCTTCCGGGAAATATATTTCCATATTGATCTTGTAGCGGCTATTGGTTCGGGAGATCAGGTCATAGGTTTCCGGGAACAGTCTTCCTGTATCAAGGGTGAATATTTTTATTGTCGGATCAATGGAAGCAATGAGATGTGTGAGTGCCTGGTCTTCTGCTCCAAGGCTGGAGGCAAAGGCAATTCTTCCTTTAAATTCCCGAAGAAAAAAAGTTAATACTTCAGTAACTGTGCTGTTTTTAAATTGTTCGTTATACTGTTTGATCATCATATTAATTATTCAATTTAACCCATTATTTGCTTTATAAATTCAAAATATCTTTAACTTGAAGGGTTTGGTCCATTACAACACCTTTTTCTGAATGTTTTACTGTACAACATTCGGTTTCGTAGTCATGTTCAAAGACGAGAAAATAACCTTTATCAGCAGCCTCCTTCAGAAACGCCTCCTTTTCCTTTAAGGCGATCAATGGCTGTATGTCAACGCTTGCAATATAAGGAAGCGGAATGTGAGCGGACGAAGGTATGAAATCAGCCAGAAAGACAATGGTTTTATTACTGATGTGAATAAATGGAACAATCAAACCCTGAGTATGTCCATTGAAAAACCTCAAACCAATGTTTTCAGTCAATTTGCCTTCCTGCTTAATTAAATTCAGTTTTCCCGATTTTTCTATTGGAACAAAATTCTCTTTAAAATATGAACCTATCTCTCTTTTGTTGGGATGTAAAGCCCAGTTCCACTGCTCTTCCGAAACATGGTGAAGGGCATTTCCAAATACCAGTTCAGGATTGCCTTCAGCGTTCATTGTCACCGCTCCGCCACAATGATCATCATGCAAATGGGTGAAAAGAACATCGGTGATGTCTTCAAATGTATATCCTGAATTTTCAATTGAATCCTTCAGGTTTTCTTTACCAAATATATGCCTGTAACTGTAATATTTTTCATTTTGTTTTCTTCCCATACCCGTGTCAATAAGTACCAATCGGTTACCATCTTCGACGAGCAGGCATCGGCTTGTTATTTTGATGCGGTTAAACTCATCCGGCTCCGAAAGTTGCTTCCATATTGTTTGCGGAACAACTCCGAAAGCCACACCACCATCCATTTTCCAGTTTTCTGCTATAACTGTATATATTTTCACTTTATCCATAAAGCCGGCAAAAATACCAATATTAATTTTGCCTACTTTGTTCCTATACTAAATTTGAAATTCGTGCATTCGCGGCATCTCCCACAAGCTATATTTATTTAATTTTGCCAAAAACACATTAAATGAAAGTCCATTTTATCGCCATTGGCGGGAGCGCCATGCACAACCTCGCCATTGCCCTCGTAAAAAAAGGTTATCAGATCACCGGTTCTGATGACGAAATTTTTGAACCTTCCAAAAGCAGATTGAAAAAGTACGGACTACTTCCTGATGAGGAAGGCTGGAATCCAAATAAAATATCACTTGAATTGGACGCAGTCATACTTGGAATGCATGCCCGCGCCGATAACCCGGAATTGCTCAAAGCCAAAGAAATTGGATTAAAGATATTTTCTTATCCCGAATTCTTATTCGAACAATCCAAAAATAAAAAGCGCATAGTCATAGGTGGAAGTCACGGCAAGACAACCATAACTTCCATGATCCTGAATGTTCTTAACTTTTACAAAATCAACTGCGACTATATGGTTGGGGCGCAGTTGGAAGGATTTGAGGTGATGGTGAAAATCACTGAAGACGCGCCCTTTTATGGTTTTAGAAGGCGACGAATACCTTACCTCACCCATTGACCGGCGACCGAAATTCCATGTATACAAGCCCGATATCGCCCTCATCAGCGGGATTGCCTGGGATCACATCAATGTATTTCCGACTTTTGAGAATTACGTTGATCAGTTTCGGCAGTTTGCTGACTTGGTTTCCACTGGCGGAACGCTTGTCTATTGCAGTGATGATGAAAATGTAAATGCCATCGGACTGTCAGCCAGGAAAGATATTACCGCTCTCCCTTATTCCATACCTGATCATTTTATCGAAAACGGTATCACAAAAATAGTTTATCGGAATAAGACAATTCCTTTAAAAGTTTTTGGCGAGCACAACCTCATGAACCTTGAAGGTGCGCGTATCATTTGCAATCAATTAGGAATAAATGATGATGAATATTTTGAAGCCATTCAGGATTTCAGTGGTGCATCCAAGAGACTTGAGCTTGTTGCCCAAAATGATCATACCACTGTTTTTAAAGATTTCGCACATTCGCCTTCCAAACTGGTGGCAACCACCAATGCTGTAAAAAAGCAATTTCCTGACCGGAAGCTTGTTGCCTGCATCGAACTTCATACTTACAGCAGCCTGAGCGAAAATTTCCTGAGCCATTATAAAGGTTGCCTTGATAATGCAGATATTCCAAAAATTTTCTTTAGTCCTCACGCGCTGCAATTAAAGAAATTGCCCGCAATTTCAAAAGAGCAGGTAAAAGAAGCATTTGGCAATCCCGACGCTGAAGTTTATACTGATTCAAAAGCACTGTTAAACGACTTACTCATAATCAACTGGAAAAACAAAAACCTGCTGTTGATGAGTTCCGGGAATTTTGAGGGAATGGATTTAAATGACCTTGGGAAGAAAATCATTTGAAAGAAATCAATTATTGTTAAAGCAAAAAAGCCACGTAGGTGGCTTTCAGGGTGGGAGTTACTGGATTCGAACCAGTGACCCTCTGCTTGTAAGGCAGATGCTCTGAACCAGCTGAGCTAAACTCCCGTTATATTAAGAACTGAATTCTGAAATTTGGGAGTGCAAAGATATGTCAATTATTTTTTTAAACAAGAAAAAAACTGCTCCTGCAAAAAATATATTTGGAACACTTGGACTCATCGTATTTTAAAGGAACATGGAGATAAACAACAATTTTTTTTGAAAAATAAAATTAATCCTTACCTGAAAAATTCACAAATTGTTAAAATCAGGACTAAAGTTCTTTACCAGTCTCAGGATTCCTTAACCCCAGACTTTCCCAAAGGGATGGCGATGCCAAAGTCTGGGGTTAAGGAAAACCCAATAACAATGGGCTTTAGGCCTGATTTATGAATTAATCAGGCTTAATAGCTAAATTGAAATGGTAGTTTAATGCAAAGCCGCCACTCATCAAATGCCAATCTCATAGTATTAAAAATATTACTTTAGGTTTTTGTGTTTTCTATCTGAACCAAAAATGAATTGAATTAAATTTGCACCTTTTTACTTGCAATAATATGAACTTACAATAATTATTGTTGTTTATTAGCTTTAAAATTAATCATCAATAAAAATAATTATACAAATCATGAAAAAGTTAGCAGTCATCCTATTGCTTGCAATGTCTGCAAGCCTTGTCTTTTCGCAGTCAAAAACCTATTTCACCGGAGGGGGTGAAACCATCTTTTCATTTGCGACCATTGATGATAATGGAAGCAGCAGCGGTAACGTGATGAGGTTTTCACCTTTCTTTAACATTCAGGGAATGGTGAACCACGACCTGTCAAAAAATTTTGGTGGATTTGTCGGTTTGACAATCCGCAATGTCGGATACATTTATGATAATTATGAGGTTTCGACCAACAATCCCAACGATCCGACCGAAACCAAAATGCTGAAGAAGAAATTCAGGACCTATAACCTTGGAATACCTGTAGGCTTAAAGGTGGGCGTTATGAACAAAACATTTGTTTATGGCGGTTATGAAATGGAATTTCCTTTTGCTTACAAAGAAAAAACCTTTGATGGTGACCACAAAAGTGATAAATTCACAGTTTGGTTCAGCGATAGGGTTGAATGGTTCCAGCAGAGTTTCTTTGCGGGTATCCAATTGCCCTGGGGAACCAATCTGAAATTCAAATACTACATCACCAATTTTCATAACAAGGATTATGTTGACAATGATCAGCTACAGCCTTATAAAAATCTCAATGCAAATATTTGGTATTTTTCACTGAGTTACAACCTGCTCAGGAATGACAAACTGGACCTCCCCGGTAAAAAAGATAAGGAAATATATTAGCAGGTTACTTCAATCACATTGCCTATCCTGACAACAAGCGCCGGATTCATTTTTGGTGTGAAATGATTTGCGTCGCCGGAGTTTATTTTGCCTAAATTTGCTTCATGAATATAAAGAGAAATCCATGAGTAAATCTCCGTTTTTATTTACCAAAATAGTTGCAACCCTCGGACCGGCGAGTTCTTCCGTAACAATTATCCGAAAACTTATCGAAGAGGGTGTACGTGTTTTCAGGATCAATTTTTCGCACGGCAAATTTGAGGAATATGAAGCCTATTTGAAAAATGTGAGGGCTGCCGAAAAGCATACAGGTATTTATGTTGCTGTAATGGGTGATTTGTCTGGTCCTAAAATCAGGATCGGAAAAGTAATACAAGCTGGTGTTTTGCTGAAAAAAGGACAATTGATTGAATTCATAAACAAGGATATTATTTCAGGTGAAAAGGGTTATGAGATCAGCTTTTCTTCAACCTATCCCAATTTTATTGATGAGGTAAAAAATGGGGAACAAATCCTCATTGACGATGGTAACCTACAGTTGAAGTGCCTGGAGAAGACAGCAGGAAAAACCAATAAAAAATTAATTTGTAAAGTAATACGGGGCGGATGGGTAACTTCATCCAAGGGAATTAATCTTCCGGATTCTATACTTTCGGCACCATCCATGACCAAAAAGGACTTTGCCTGTGTTGAATTTGCAGTAAAAAAAGGTTTCGACATGCTCGCTCTGAGTTTCGTGAGAAGTGGTGAAGATGTAAAAGTTTTGAAAAACGAACTGGTAAGGTTGAAAGCCCGTCCTAAGAATTTTGGTTTGAAAAGTGGCAGATTTGATTTGTCGAATGTTTTTGAAGATGCCGATAACTATATTCCCGTCATAAGCAAAATTGAAAAACCGCAAGCCATTGAAAACCTTCAATCCATCATTGATGAGACCGATGGAATTATGGTCGCCCGTGGCGACTTAGGCGTTGAGATGGATCTTTCGGAGGTAGCCATTCTGCAAAAGAAGATACTCAGGATGTGTCACCAAAACGGCAAGCCTGTAATTGTTGCCACACAAATGCTTCAAAGTATGATTGAATCGCCCGTTCCTACACGTGCCGAGGTTTCGGATGTTGCCAATGCCATTTTTGATGGCGCTGATGCCGTAATGCTTTCAGGCGAGACAGCCGTAGGAAAATTCCCTGTCGAGACAGTAAAGATGATGAACAGGATAGCCGGAAAGTCTTATTCCTATTTGAAATCGGTCGCTCCAACAGAGGGTTTATTGATAAAAAGTACAGCTTCATTCAGTCGGACTGCAGCCCTTGCACATGGAGTCGGAACCATAGTTAAAGATATCAATCCAAAATTAATCGTTACCTGGACCCGATCAGGTGGAGGATCAATTTTCCTTTCACAACAAAGGCTATTGGTTCCCATCATCGCATTTGGTGAAAATATAACCCGGCTTCGGCAGCTTGCTTTGCTTTTCAGTATCAAGCCTGCTTATATGAAACAGCCCTCTTCGGGCAGTGCATTTATTCGAATAGTGGATAAACTTTTAATCAAAAATAAATGGGCAGTCAAGGGTGATCCCATTGTAATAATCACCGGCGATCCCATCAACATTCCCGGAATCGTAAACCGCATCGTGATTCATTACGTCGGAGAATCTGTTGAATGACATTTAGGATTTGAGCAAAGTCAGTAATAGAAATGAGCAGTTTGATTCCGGCAACTTAACAAAACCTGACAAACCTCTAACTCAAATCAGTGAAACCTGAAACCTGAAACCTCAAACCTGCAAACCTCAAACCTCCAACCTCAATTCGCTCCCACACCCCTTGCAATCATCACAGCAAGCAAAGGCAGGATAGCAAGGATCAGAAGTTCCAAGCGGATGTACATCAATATTTTTTTAACCGATTGTTCAGTGATTTCAGGTTCTCTGCCGCTGTTCACCTCTTTTCTCCATTTCAGAAATTTGATGGTAGGGAAGATTGACAATACAGCCAAAACCACAAACAGAGTCAGTTTTGTATGAAAAAGCGGATTGCTGAGATAGTAAGCCGAACCTTTTCCGTAAACAAACCATCTAAGCAATCCTGTTACCAGAACTATAATTGCCGACGCTCCATAAATAAGATCGGTGAGTGCGAGAGTTTTGATTTGTTCTTTGGTCATACCGGGTTTTAAAAGCACGTGTTCCGTGATTAATGAACCCATTAAAACCATAATACCAATAAAATGCAGATAAGGAATTGCGATCATCATAACCTAATGTTTAAACCGTTAAACAACACAACGGGTTAATTGTTTACGAAGGTAAATATTAATCGGATTAAAACCGCCGATTTTGTTGTAATTCATGTCCAAGAATAAATTAGTTTTGCATTACTAACCCTTATAATTAAATAAGTTGAAAGATTCGCTTTCTTTTTCAGCATCCTTTTCACTGGTTTTATTTTTATTGTTAATTCTTCCTTTTATTATCTCCGGTCAAACACATAATTACTGGACACGCAGCTTCAACGAAGAGTCCTCACTTCTTTCCGGTGCCGTTGTAGGCGGAGGTTCAGGACCCAGCGCCATCTATTACAATCCTGCGGGCATTTCGGAAGTAGCCATGTCAAAATTTACATTAAATGCCAGCCTTTTTTCATTCGATTTTGTGAATATCAAAAATGGGTTGGGCGAAGGCATTGATCTTAATTCCACCAGGGGCAAAATCGAACCGCGATTCATATCTTACATGATCAAATCAAAAAGATTCACGAAATGGAGTTTTGAAATTGCCATCCTGAACAACGAAAATGTCAAAACCGAATTAAACCAATCGGTTGATAAAAGGATTGACATTCTCACCAATATCCCTGGCGACGAAAGATATTATGCCTATTATAAGTATTCCGATCAGTTCCACGATGATTGGATAGGAGGGGGCGGTTCAGTAAAATTGAACGAAAAACTCTTTGTCGGTATAAGTATGTTTGTGTCTGTCAAAAGCGCCAATTATACCAATTCACTCGACATTGAGGCATATTCCCTAAATGATAGCATATTTATCAACAACGAATATGTTCCGTTCTTTGCAGCCAGCTACCAGCGTTCCGAGTACCTCAAATACAACGATTACCGCCTGCTGTGGAAAGCCGGTATTTATTACAAGCTCGAAAACCTTAGTTTCGGCTTAAGCCTTACCACACCTTCGGTTGGAGGGATCTATTCCGATGGCAAGCGGGTCACCCGCCAGGAAAAGCAAAACAACATTACCCAACCTGGCACAGGCGAGCCTGTTCCTGACTATGTTATTGCCGACTATAAAGAAAAGGGTGATATGCAGGTAAACTACAAAACCCCGTTTTCTGCTGCCGCTGGAATTACCTACTCTTTTCCCGAAAAACAGCGTACCCTTTATTTCTCATTTGAATATTTTTCAAACATAGATCCATTCCGGATGGTTGAGGCTGATGAAAGCCCCGATCTTGCAGCCGGCATCGAATCTCCCGTGTTTATACAAACGGAATGGCTTACCTATATCGGAGGAGCAAGGGCGCTGATGAATGCAGCCATCGGTTATAGCTGGACTTTAAAAAAGGATCTCAGGTTGATGGCAGGGTTCAGAACCGATTTTAATTCGCGTAAGAACTTCGATCAGGGTAATTATGAAAATCTGAAAAGGGTTCAAAACATCAACACCGATCTTTACCATATCAGCGGTGGACTTTCGTGGACGGTCTTTGGGCAAAACATCATTACCGGTTTGCAATACACCGTTGGAAGCACCAAAAATCAGCAACAAATAGCCAACCTTTCCGATCCTGTCGAGTACAATCCAGTGGAATCATTGCCCCTTCAGGGCACCCCAAGCAACAATATGAATTCACTCTTCAATTCCGTAAGTCTCTACTTCGGCGCCTCATTTAACTTCGGTGACAAGAAAAACCCAGAACCCTGAACTCAGAACTCAAAACAGTGAGCAGTAGGTCTCGCTTCCAGCGAGAGCAGGTAGCAAAATCCTGAACACTTTGAGTTCAAAGCATTTCTTCGAATTCCTTAAATGTCAATATTTGTGAGGAATGATATTTTTTTATAACCAATAAATCCTTGTCACCTGTTACAAGATAATCCAGCTTATTTTCTTTTACAAAGAAAAGTAAGAAATCATCCTTTGGATCGCGCGATATTGGCTTCCCTGAATGTACATTTTTATTTTTAGTAAAAGTCTCAATCAGGTCTAAGGTATCTATTACTCTTTGCTGGGTTAAATGTTTTGCAATTTTCTTACTCCCGACTATTCTCAGGTATTCTTCAATTATTTCGGGACAGATGAATATTATAATTTTATCGTTAAGAAAAATATCTTTTAGTCTTTCCAGCCTTTTCCCAATTCAAAAACTAATCCAAATATTGGTGTCAAATGCAACCCGGATATTCTTTTTTGAAGCCAATGACGACATTTTCTATGCCTTGATTAATTCCATGATATCATCGTCCGAAAGAGGTACGTCTTTGGGTGCTGTTTTGACATAACGGTTTATTTTCTCTTCAGGTGATTCCAGTTTAATAAAATCAAATAATTTCAGCATATTCCGAAATGCCTTAGCTTTTGATTTCTTCACCCTGACAGTTATTATTTCATCTTTTTCTTTCATCGCTTTTTGTATTGAATTCTACTTTTACAAAAATAATCAATTACAATGAATTCGTTTTAACTCATTTCTTGAACTTCAAACTTCGAGGTCAACCGCCAACACAAAACCCAGAACTCCGAACCCAGAACAGGGGGCAGTCGGCAGTTGGCAAACAGAACTCAGAACCCAGAACTCAAAACAATGAGCAGTCGGCAAAAATCCTGAACTTACATCTTGAATCCTGAATTATGAGCAGAGACCGGAAAAATGTGAACACAGAACCCTTATCTGAAAAAAGTACCTGATCCGCTTAAACTTTAGTTTGTCTGAATTAAAACATGTACTGCTAAAATATGCAGCAAACAGAAGGTACCATTGTGGCAATGCCACGGACCAACAGGCTTATCACTATTCACCAATAGTCCGTGTTGTCTGAAGAGCTTAAGCAGAATTGAATTAGAGGATAATGATTTTTGTCACAATTACCTGCTTTTCGGTTTCAACCTGTATGATATACGTTCCGCTCTGATCAAGGTGAAAATTAAGATTTGTCTGACCCTGCAAATTTGTCTTCCGTATCAGTTTGCCGAACGAGTCGCTGATTTTAACCGCTGTGGCTGAGGATGGAACCTGCAGGGTAAAAGTACCATCCGAAGGATTCGGAAAAGCAACTAACATGGCATCTGCTTTTGTTGTCCAGTCATTTATCCCGACATTTGAAACACCTTTTGAATACCAGCTCTCATTTCCTGCACATTGAATTTCATTTACAATTGTTCCGGGATCATCGGTCACCGTATCAGCTGAGTTATCGTAAGCCGTAACGGTAGCAAAATAAGCCCCTGATGAAAGTCCTGTGATGGTATAGGAAGTTACATTGCCCACATCAAGCGTGTTTTCATAAGGATAGTTATTCGTTGTTCCCCAATGTACTTTATATCCTGCCAGGTCAGGTTCTGAATTTGCATTCCAGCCAAGGCTGATCTGACCCGCACCTTCAGTAAGTGACAATCCTGAAGGCGGAGAAATTGGAGCATCTGTCCTGATGCTGGTTGCAAAGGGCGAATAATCCACTATGCCTCTTGTGGCATCATCAATCCAATCATAAATAATTCCTTGTATTTCTGTACCGGAGGTTGTTCCCCACCAGTTTTCCTTTGCATTGAGATGGGCTGACAGTGAGCTGTTATTATTATAAAGTACAAAAGCAGCTGTATTACCGAAAAAATTATTAAAGTTGATGGAAGGGTGTGCCGAAATACCCAGCGAATAAACAGGGTTAGCTCCTGTTGTAACGTTTCCGGTCATAGTGTTAAGCTTAAATTCATACGGGCTGTCGGCAATATAAATATCAGTGACCGAACCTTGTTGAGCCGTATTATAGACGATCGAATTACCTGTCACACTATTCTGTGACATGTATATGGCACCCCCTCTGTTTTCGGCCATATTTTCGCTGATGCAATTACCGGAAATCAGGTTGCCGCCAAATATACCGCCCCCGTTTCCTCCGGTGTTCCGGGTAATTTCATTTTGAGTAATCGTAACATTCGACAGGTAGGATAAAATTCCTCCCCCTTCTCCCTCCGAATAATTACTGTTCAATATATTGTTCCGGATAATATTTTTAGATATCGTTGAGCTTCCTTCTCTGATATAAATTCCGCCGCCACCTCCACCGGCACCGTAACCGACGGAAGTATTGCCTGAAATCAGGTTATTGAATATTTCCGACGTATTGGAATAGGTAAATATTCCTCCTCCGCCATAGCTCGATGTTGCTTCGTTTCCTTCGATTGTGTTTCCTTCAATGATCACATATCCGCCCCAGGCGTTTATTCCGCCTCCCGTAGGTGAAGTATTGCCGGTTATAATATTATTCATAATCCTGAGCACACCCGGGATATTATTCGCATAAATCCCTGAAGCGCCATTATGCCGAATGGTGCAATGATGTAAATAAGGAAGCGCGTTGTCAGCCATAATGGCGCCGAAAGTATAATCACCGCCTCCCGCATATTCCACTATGCAATATTCCATCACGGAACCGCTTAAGTAGTTTCCGTTTGCGTCAAATACCGCATCAGTGCTCGTATTGCTGAACAGGATAAAACCCCAGTCATCGGGTGCTGGATTCGACTTGCTTGTTGTAAAAATTATTTCTGCAGTGCTGTTGCCTGTGGCAATCAATTCCCCGTCAACCTGAAGCGCCATCTGGTCATTGAACTTAATGGAGGCACCTGCCTCTATGGTCAGGGTAATTCCTTCCTGTACCAGCGTATTGCCCGTCACAATATACGGACCTCCTGCGGCTGTCCATGTAGTGTTTACCGATATCGCCCCGCTTACATTGGTTTGCGCTGTCAGGGTTATACCCCAAAGCATCCCAATAACTACACATATTAAACTTGTTTTTTTCATCCCTCTGTTGTCCGACTTTACCGTGCTGACACTGCACTTCATTAATATAAATAGATTAGGATTAAGACCGGAAGAAGATAGGTACATTCGTTCAGGATTTAAATCTTATTTATTTGAAAACAAGCATTATTCAAATCTTTAAAAATGTTTTACTTCTTTGTGTTTTATACTGATACCGGGGGTTTATAGTTTCAGTAAAACCAGTATATCAGGGGGGCTCACGTAATAAATAAACGCTGAACTCAGAACCCTAAACAAAAAACGGTCAACGTAACTTAGGCATTGACAGAACCAGCCAACAGCTAATGGCCAACAGCTAAAAGCCTTTTCAACCAGCAACCAGCAACCAGCCAGTCAGCAGTCGGCAAAAATTGTCAAAAATCGAACCTCGAAAAGAACAAGATTGAATAATTGAAAAACCTATTGACAATTTATTTATATTTGGTCCTCTGATTTAAATCCAAAGTATGAAATCCAGTTTTAATTTCCTGACCAACATCAAAACACAAAAACAATGAAAACAACATTCACTTCCGCACTTTCTTTCCTCATTGCGATGGGTTTTATTTTCCTGTGCAACAGTTGTACTTTGATTGGTTTTGGGGTCGGATCCATTGTCGATAAAAACCGCAATCCAAATGATAAAAAGACAGACATGCAGTTGGATAAACTTGTTAAAGAACAAAAGATCATTGTCCACCGAAACGATAAAACAAAGTTAAAAGGGACTTATTTGGGTCTGACCGAAATGCCTGAGGAAGAATACAAGGCAAATTATATCAGGTTCAGAAACCAGTACCTTGCTGACAGTTTATTCCCTGTTGTGGGCGATACGCTAAGGATATTCGATACCAGTTCGAAAACATCCGCCTTTGGAAAGCTGGTTGCTTTTACATACAATGCAGTTAAGCTGGTAAAAATTGACAGCGGTGCACCTTTTACTGCTTACTTCGATAATAATACCGAAGTCTATTTTAAAAATACCCGGTTCGATGCAACAAGCTATCATGATTTGCCTGTGATAACATTGCTGAATTTGGAAGGCAAGGATAAAAGGAACTATACTATTGGTATGAATGATATCAGTTATGTTTCTCGCAATAACTGGAAACAGCCTGAA
This sequence comes from uncultured Bacteroidales bacterium, assembly GCA_963840975.1. GTDB lineage: Bacteria > Bacteroidota > Bacteroidia > Bacteroidales > JAADJA01 > JAADJA01. Next base: position 16,055 of record CAWJBC010000011.1, read on the forward strand.
TATATAGGGCTAATGTCTGGTTTCGTTATTGATGTAGTTCTTATTACCATTTTCGCGATTAACTTTGAAATCGAAGCTGATATGGGTAGTATCTGGTAATTTTTATTGACCAATATATGACTTATGTTAAAGAAATTTTTAAACTAAAAAACGGACAACGTTATTCAGGCATTGTCAAACCCAAAACTCAGAATTCATAACCCAGAACTCAGAACTCAAACCCCGAACAGAACAAGTGACTAAATTGACTAGAATTTCAATTGACTAAAATGAAACCGCCAAACCAAAACTCAGAACCCAGAACCCAACTTCAAACTTCAAACCTCGAACTGAACTCATAACCCAGAACCCCGAACAGGGAGTTGTCGGCAATGAGCAGTCAGCAGTCAGCAAAAATTGTCAAAAATCGAACCTCGAAAAGAACCCTGAACCCAGAACCCAAAACCCGGAATCCAGAACTCAGAACCCAGAACTCAAAACCCAGAACTCTGAACCCAAAACAATGAGTTTATCTTTTATATCGGTTTCTCTTTCTTAAAAGTTCTTGTGTACGAATAACTTTCTTAAATCCTTTATTTATTAATCCACTATAAAGTTCTTTATCTCCGGTCCACAAAATTCCTTTCAGGTAATAAGTCAGCGCAACAAAATCAGTGTCATCAATGTCAATGTCTGCGGTGAGCTTTTCAGCTTTCTGCCAGATTTTTTCTGAAATCAGTTCTTCATTAATAAAATGAATTTTAGTGAAAAGCCTGAAAAGTGATTCTTGAAGTTCTTTATCTGTAAGTTTTGAAATCTTTTTCAATTTATCCCAATGCTTCTCTATTTCGAGTCGCATATAATTGCAGCTATAAAACTCAAATACATTTTCAGAATCAAATATTAATTCACCAATGGTTGAGTTGGTATTGAGCAGTGCACTGAAAATAATATTCGTGTCGAGGATAATTTTCACTTGATAAACTTTCTTCTGTTTTTATCCCACCAGCCTTTTTTAACCTCTTTTGCCAGTTTATCCACATCCTCTTGTTTGGCTTGCGATTTGGCAGTGGCTTCCTTATAGCAAAGATAATCTATAAATCGCTGCAGACCGTCCGTGTCAATATAGGAAGGAAGCCGGATTATGATTTCATTATTTGTTCTTTCGATATACATCTTTTTGTGTTTAAATGTCAAAGTTACAACTTTCTTCTTTTATCCCTCATCATTTTATTTATTCGACTGACAATAAACCGAGAACCAAAACCGAGAAGTCAACGCTAACCTCGAACAGAACAAGTGCCTAAATTGACTAGAATTTCAATTGACTAAAATGAAACCGCTAACTGCCAATGGCTAAAAGCTAGAAAGCCTTTTCAACAACAGTCAGAGTCCAAACCTCGAACCTCGAACCTCAAATGAACTTCAAACCTGAACAGATTGCTAAATGATAGTCAAGCTAATGAAGCAGTCAAGGCAATTGGCAAAGAACCTTGTCAAACCTCAAACTTCGAACCTCAAACCTCGAACAGAACTATTGCCTAAATTGACTAGAATTTCAATTGACTAAAATGAAACCGCTAACTGCCAATGGCCAACAGCTAAAAGCCTTTTCAACCAACAGGGAGTAGTCGGCAATGAGCAGTCGGCAGTTGGCAAAGGTTATCAAACCTCAAACTTCGAACCTCAAACCTCAAACTCAAGACTTACCCTTTATTCCCGATCATTTCACGGAAATGGTCACGGTAGGTATTTCCAATCGGAATAGATTGATCACCGATCTGCAGGCTGTTCCCTTCGATGTAGGTGAATTTGTTCACCGATACAATATAGGATTTATGGATCCTGTAAAAAGGCGGCTCGGGCAGCTGGCTCTGTAGGTTCTGCAGCGTTTCATGAACCAGGAGGAACCGGTCTTTAATATGAACCTTTACATAATCCCCCAGCGCTTCGATGTAAAGAATATCGGAAAGAAAGATCTTATGAATTTTTTTATCCGATTTAAACAGTATGAAATCATCCTTCAATTTATTTCCTGCAAGCGATTTCAGGCGATCCGCCGCCCTGTTTACAGCTTTCAGGAAACGTTCAAAAGGAAAGGGCTTTAGCAGGTAGTCCACCGCATCTACCTCAAAGCCTTCAAGGGCAAATTCAGGATAGGCAGTGGTAAATATCACAAAAGGCGGATGGGATAGCGATTGATAGAATTTCATCCCCGACAAACCCGGCATATTGATGTCAAGAAACATAAGGTCAACATTCCGGTTCATCAACACCTCGTTCGCTTCGAAAGCATTTTTGCAGGTTTCAACAAGTTTCAGGTTCGGGCAATCCGCAATATAACTCCTGAGTATATCCTGCGAAACAGGTTCATCTTCAACAATCATGCAATGAATCGTCATAGCGTTGTGTTTATCGTTAATTCTACCTTAAATGTCAAGCCATTGTCTTTCACGTCAAAGGTATAATTATCCGGGTAAATCAGTTTCAGCCGGTTCCGGATGTTTTCCAGTCCCACGCCTCCGGCTTTCTCCCCCGGCTCAGCCGAAATTCCTTTATTGTTTTCGATGGTGAAATGAACCCGGTTCATTTGCTGGCTGAGCTTTATGCGGATAAACGTATCACCGGTATCGCCCTTGATGCCATGCTTAAAGCTGTTCTCCACCAGGGGCAAAAGCAGCATCGGGGCAATTTTTGTATTCCCGTTGGTAACATCCGTTTTAAATTCAATGTGAGCGCCTGCATCAATCCGGTATTGCTGAAGATTAAGGTAATTATTCAGCAGTGTTGTTTCCGAATCCAGTGTCACCGTTTCCTTATGCGAATCATAAATTACATAGCGCAGGATATCCGAAAGCCTGATGATGGCATCCGGCGTTTCCTGCTTCTTGTTCATTGCAAGTGAATACAAAACATTCAGGCTGTTGAATAAGAAATGCGGATTCACCTGGTTCATCAGCGCCTTCAGTTCCGCATCCAGCTTTTCTTTTTCGAGCAGCGTAATCCGCTCGCGCGCTTTACTCAGCCCGAACCATTCCTTCGAAAGCTTCAGCAGGGTGGTAAGGATCAAAAAGGCAGCGAAGAACTTCAGCAGGTCGGCATACGAATAATACGAAATAAAGTAGTATCCCGGAAGGATAAAGTCTATCAGGTGCGCAAACAAAACCTGGTTAAAGAAGCTGAATGCGAAAAGACCCGTCAGGATAAGGATGCCGTAAGCAATATACTTCCCTTTATTCAGCAGCTTCGGGATCAGCACGAACAGGTTAAGCGCCACCGGGATAAAAAGCGTGCAAAGGAAAATGCCCGTATAAATATAATCAATCGGCTGACGGGTGTCCGATCCGGCAAACAGGTTCAGCAAAATATAATACGCCAGCACCCAGAAAGCCAGGTGCTGGAGCAATGCATTCCGCATAAGGGCTGATGGCAATTTCATCACGTTGATTCTCATCTTGCGCGGTTTAATTTCAGACTTAAAAAGTTCGTATTGCCTTCGTCGCTAAAGGCATTCGGATCATTTCCGTATTTGACGATGAATTTCTTCAGTTCACCGGTCGAAGCCGTTAATATGTATTGCGTGCCCTTCCCCTGTTCATCAGATTGGATCACTTCGTGCGATATTTTCACACGGTTCTCTTCAAACAATTTCCTCAGCCATTCTTCATTAAACCAGCTGATCGCCATACGGTCGTTGCTGTCGAACCTTACCCGTGCCAGCGAGTGCGCCGGTATAAGGTGAATATCATACAGCTCCTGTTCACCTTTTTCCTTTATCGGCAAAAAGTCGAGGTACCACAGGCCGTCAACCTTAAACAAATGCGCATTGAACTTCGACGGGCGGATAGAGTCCTCATAGAGTTCCACAAGGTACGAATTATCCAGGCTGTCGCCTTTTAGCCATCCTTTCGAAAATGAATAACGGCTGATCACCCATTTCGATGAATCATCATCCAGCCATTGCCCGTTCAATTCCGGTTTATAAACCACATCGCTTTCATCATAAAACGAATGCAGCGACTTCACCAGGCAGCCGCTCATCATAGCAGCCACGAAAATGATTAATACAATTGATCTCGTTTTCATAACGTGTAAATTTAAATTAAAAAACCAAATCAAAATAACAGGGAGTATTTATCACCGGCAAATATTTTCGACGAACCCATCAAATTCATCGTTGAACAGCAATTATTCGTCTGTTTCATACAAATGCCTCATTGCGGATAACTGCGTAAGTGCCTAAATTGACTTGAATTTCAATTGACTAAAATGAAACCGCCAACAGCCAACAGCCAATAGCTAAAAGCCTTTTCAACCAACAGTCAGCAGTCGGCAATCAGCAGTCGGCAGTCGGCAAAAATTGTCAAACCTCAAACTTCGAACCTCGAACAGAACAAGTGCCTAAATTGACTGGAATTTCAATTGACTAAAATGAAACCGCCAACTGCCAATGGCTAAGAGCTAATGGCCAACAGCCTTTTCATCCGCCAACAGCTAAAAGCCTTTTCAACCAACAGTCAGCAGTCGGCAATGAGCAGTAGGCAGTCGGCAAAATTGTCGAACCTCGAACCTCAAACTTCAAACCCCGAACAGAACAAGTGCCTAAATTGACTTGAATTTTGATTGACTAAAATGAAACCGCTAACTGCCAATGGCTAAAAGCTAATGGCCAACAGCCTTTTCATCCGCCAACAGCCAACAGCCAATAGCTAAAAGCCTTTTTAACAGCTAAAAGCTTTCAAATTGTCTGCGTAAATTCTCAGGGGAATATTTTATAAATAACCGATCTGTGCATGACCCGGTAAAAAATTATCGTTTTTTGACTGTATTTTACACCCATGCGATAATTACCAACTTTAATCCTTCCATAACCTGGATATTGGTCAAGCGATTTAAATCCCGGGATGGATTCAGGAACAGTACATTCATCAGCAAGGTCGAAGATATTTTCTATTTCGTCAAAAACATCACTATTTTTAATCTTTGACAAATCCTTTAAAAACGATTCAGATGATTTTACAATCATTTGGTTATTCTTTTCCTTAATTCCGAAAAACGTTTTTTTGATTCAGTATAATTATACAGATCGTCTTTTTCGGCTTTTTTGATTTCTTTTAGCAATGCCATATCCACCAGGTTTTCAAAATCCTCCCTGCTTATTTTCTCCGAAACATCCTTAATACCCCTGATATTCTTCAGCAGCTTCTTTATTTCGGCTTTGTTTGCTTTGTTTTCCAGCTTTACAATCAAAGAATCCATTGTGCTTTTTTTACAAAAGTAAGCATTATAATAAAGCTATCATTACCCAAAACGGTCAACGTTATTCAGGCATGGTCACAGATTGAACACGGAACCCAAAACCCAGAACTCCGAACAGGGAGCAGTCGGCAATGAGCAGTCGGCAGTCGGCAAAAATTGTCGAACATCAAACATCAAACATCGAACTTCGAACTGAACCCAGAACCCAGAACTCCGAACCCAGAACCCAGAACTTCGAACCTCGAACTTCGAACCTCAAACCTCGAACCTCGAACCTCGATAGGATGTTAAAATTTAATTCCATTAATCACCGAATCACTAATTTTACAGATTGATCTGAAGCCCTTTTGGTCTGGCCGGGCATCCGAAACTCAGTTCAGTGAATGGCTTTTGACCAGGGTTGATCACTTAAATTTACCGATATGGTTTACAGCCTCATTGCTTTCCTGATTACCTGGGCCGCTAAATTCTTAATGGCCTCTGCTGAAACCGGTCACATGCGCCTTGTTATTCCAATGGGCGTGCTGCAGCTCATTGCACAGTTTGGTCCCTCCACTGCAGCACTCATCATGATATTTGCCGAAAAAGGTAAAATAGGCATTGTCAATCTGCTGAAGAATTTAATTTCCTTCGATGTCCATGTCAAATGGTTTGCCTTTGCCCTTTTTTTTGAACTGATCCTCTTTCACCTTGTACTTGCCTACTGCTTTATTACGGGATATGGAAATATTTCATTTCAGAGGCACCTGCTCCCGGTCAGCTATCTTAATTTTTTGATCAACACCTTCACCCTCTCAATCCTCACAGGTTTTGGCGAAGAACCAGGATGGAGAGGATACCTGCTCCCCAAATTGCAGGCAAAATATAAAATTCTCATTGCATGGATCATCCTGTCGCTGGTCAACAGCATCTGGCATTTGAGGAATGATTGCATCATCCTGCTCCTGCAGGGCGATTATGCAGGTTTCATCCAGATATATTTCCCCGATATGGGCCTCCGTATACTCATATCCCTGCCGGTAGTACTGGTGATGATATACCTGTTTAACGAAACAAAAGGAAGATTACTATTAATGGTGTTGTTTCACGGTGCGGCCAATGCCTCCTACGAATGGGTAAAAGAGATAACCGGTAACCCCAACCCCGAATTTACCCTGCCCGTTTTTGCGGCATTGTTGTGGATAAGCACAATATATTTTCTACCCAAAGTATGGAAGCAGGCCAAACACCATAAGCTGATCACACAGCTTTTTTAGTTGATCCCTGCAAAGCTCCTGACTACTCAATACTAGATACTAAATACTAACTACTTTTCCCTCTTTGCCATTTCATTTCTTATTTTATTTAGCTTTGCGCTATGGCTGATGTGCATGATAAGAATACCCTAAGCTACAACATGTCGCGAATTCCGATCTAACTACTCTGTACTAAGTACTAAATACTTTGTCCTCCTTTTGCCATTTCATTTCTTATTTATACATTCGTGGCGTATAATATTGGATTAAATGAACCGTGCCTTTTACTCTGATTCAATTTCAAATTTTCTTAGTTCTTCCTATGAAGAAATTATAGGTAAAATGGCATTAAGCAATGACTTTTCTTTAGAACAATCTCAACGTGATGCATGGTTAGCAGAAATAAGAATCCTGAAGGATGTATTAAGTTCATTTAATGGTAGTATTTATTTTGAATATTCTATACCTCGGATGGGTCAGAGGATTGACACAGTAGTAATTATTGGTTCTGTATTATTTATTTTAGAATTCAAAGTAGGTGAAAAAGAATTTAACTCCAATGCAATTGATCAAGTCTGGGATTACGCTTTAGATTTGAGAAACTTTCATGAATCAAGTCATGACCTTTATATTGCACCTATTTTAATTGCCACTGAAGCCGATTACCAATAACATTACTATTGCAACTACTGCTAGAGATAACAAACTTCTTTTTCCAATTAAAAGTAATTTAAATTCATTACAGAAGGTTATTGAAGATGTTTTACTTTTTTTTGATGGGAACAATATAGATACAAATGTATTGGGAAAATGGTCGTTATTGTCCGACCCCAACAATTATTGAAGCTGCAATGGCTCTCTATAATGGCCATTCTGTAAGTGAAATATCACGAAGTGATGCAAGTGCAATTAATCTTAGCCAAACCTCGGATGCAATTTCTAAAATAATTCGATTATCAAAAGAGAACTCTCAAAAATCTATTTGCTTTGTTACAGGAGTTCCGGGAGCAGGCAAAACTCTAGTAGGATTAAATATTGCAACAATACACATTGATAAATCAAATGATCTTTACAGTGTTTTTCTTTCAGGTAATGGACCTCTTGTTGCTATATTGAGAGAAGCCCTTGCCAGAGATAAAGTTCTAAGGAAGAAAGAAAGAGGATTCAAGATTTAAAAAAGGTGAGGCAATGAGTGAAGTTAAAATGTTCATTCAAAACGTTCATCATTTTCGTGATGATTGCCTTATTGATTTGGAAAAAGCACCAATTGAACATGTTGCTTTATTCGATGAAGCTCAACGTGCATGGAATTTAGAACAAACATCGAATTTCATGCGAATAAAAAAGAAGAAACCAAACTTCAATATTTCAGAACCTGAATTTCTAATATCTTGTCTTGATCGTCATTCAGATTGGGCAGTTGTTGTCTGTCTTGTTGGTGGAGGACAAGAAATTAATACTGGCGAGGCGGGGATAAGTGAATGGATTGAATCTCTTGAACGGTCATTTAAAAATTGGAATATTTATATTTCTTCGCGACTTACAGATAGCGAATACAGTGCAGGTGAACTTTTAAAACAAATAGAATCAAGACCAAACGTAAATTACAATGATGAACTTCATCTTTCTGTATCAATGCGTTCATTCCGAGCTGAGCATGTATCACTATTAATAAAGCAGCTTTTAGATCTAAATAAAGAGGAAGCTCAAAAAACGCTTAAATTGATTAAAGAGAAATATCCTATCGTTATAACTCGTGATCTATCTAAAGCGAAGCAGTGGTTAAAAGAACACGCTCAAGGTTCTGAACGTTATGGGATTGTTGTTTCATCACAAGCCGAAAGATTAAAACCTTATGCAATTGATGTTAAATCACCTATGGATCCAATTCATTGGTTTCTTGATGGTAAAAATGATGTTCGCTCTTCATTTTATTTAGAGGATGTTGCAACAGAGTTTGATATTCAAGGATTAGAACTTGATTGGGTTTGTGTTACTTGGGATGCAGATTTTAGATATACTGAAAAGGGTTGGGAACATTGGTCATTTAGAGGCGATCGTTGGCTTCATATTAAGAAGGAGGAAAGAAAAAATTACTTAAAGAATGCATATCGTGTTCTAATGACACGGGCTCGACAAGGAATGGTTATCGTTGTTCCTAGTGGGGATAAAGAAGACCCAACACGTAATATTACTTTCTATGATCCCACATTTGAATATTTAAAAGATATTGGATTTAGAGTTATTGATTAAATTAAATAGATATAATTTTGAAAAAGATTATAAATGCAAAAAACTTTTAGCATTAAATAATAACATATAGCATAATGCAATTATTAATTTAGATGGATTTTTTGATGTAAATATAGTTTTAACGTGATTTTTTATATTAACTAAATTAAAAATGAAGAAAAATGAAAAATTTTTTACGGTAGATGCTAGGACTATATTGCAATTGGGAAGAGATAGTATTAAAGAATTTACTACTGCAGTGATAGAACTCGTTAAAAATAGTTACGATGCTGATGCTGAAAATGTTGAAATTGAAATTTTTTCAAAAGAAAGTGGGGATTTTATAAGAATTGCTGATGATGGATTTGGTATGACAGAAAAAATTATTGATGAGAATTGGTTAAGAATTGGGTATTCAGAAAAGAAAGTTAAAAAAAAGAGTGAGCTTCAAAGGCGAAAAACAGGAGAAAAAGGAATCGGAAGAATAGCGGCGGACAGGTTAGGTAAAACCCTTACATTAATAACTAAATCAATAAATAATAAAACCCAAGGTTTAAAAGTATATTGGGACTTATTTGATACTGATAATAAAGATATTAAAGAAATACCTATAGAAGTTATTGAAAATCCCACTCCTATTTTTCCTAATTCCAGCAAGAATGGTACAGAAATTATAATTAATTCATTAAGGCAAGATTGGGCTAAGGGTGATATTGAAAAACTATATTCAGAATTAACCACATTGACTCCGCCATTTACTGATAATGAACGTTTCAATATTTTACTTAAAACAGACATTGATCAGAAATATAAAAATATTAAAGTTGAATCAACATTTTATGATGCCGCTGAAATAGAGTTAAGGGTAGAATATGATGGTAAACAAAAGAATCTTACGTATTATATAGAGAATAGAAGATTTCCCGGAGAAGAGTTTATAAGAGATATTCCGATTAATCAAATTATAACAAGGTCAAATAATGAATCAAAATCAGCAAATAGGTTCTCATGTGGTCCTTTTCAAATAAGACTTCTATTTTTCCTAAGAGATTCATCTGTTTTAGAAAGATCCAATTATAGTAAGTTATCTGAATTTAGAGCAGTATTAGATCAAAATCTTGGCGTTAAAATTTATCGAGATAACATTGCTGTTAAACCTTATGGTTATATTGACTCGCAATATGGTGATTGGCTTGGTCTTGCACAGAGAAAGGCAAGGGATCCTGCTGGCGTAGGAAGAATTAGTTATAGCATTACTCCAAATCAATTGGTAGGAGCAGTTTTCATTGGCCGTGATAAAAATATTGGGCTCTTAGATAGTGCTGCTAGGGAAGGTTTAGTGGAGAATGAACATTTTGATGATTTGAGGAACGCAGTTTCAGCTGCAATTATGGTGTTGGAATCACATAGAGTTGAAATATATAAAAATCGAAAAAAAACTATAAGTAGAATTAGTAAGGCAAGAATTAAAAAAGCAAAATCTGAAAGACTACTTGAAATAAACGAAGTTATAGAACTAATAAAAAAATTACACGATGAATCAATAACTTATTTATTAAATGGAAATAATAATCAAGCCCATAAATCTATCGAAAAATCGAAAATTAATATAACAAAGATAGACGAGAACATTAATGATACAATTGAAGAATTAATAAGTGAGAATAGAATACTTAATGGCTTAGCAACCTTAGGAATTACATCTGCTGTTTTCGGACATGAGACTCAAAGTTCTATAAGTTTACTAAAACAAGCTGCAAATAATGCCTTTGAAAATCTTGAACTTAAACCACCTAATATTGAAAACTCATTAATTGAACTTGCAAAAGTCAAAAAGTATTCAAAACAAATTGGAAATTGGGGGAAATTTGCTTTAGCTAGAGTATCTAAAGAAAAACGCTTTGCAAAAATTGATAAACGAATTCATCAAATAATTAGTCTAACAATAGATGAATTAAGGCCTGTATTAGAAGGGGCAAATGTAGAAATCAAATTCGAAATAGAGGATAAAGTTATGAGTAAAGTTTTCCCTTTAGATATTGAGGCAATAGTTTTTAATTTGCTAACAAATGCTTATCAAGCTTGCCAACAAATAAATTCATCAAGATATATTGAAGTTAAATTATTTAGGGAAAATAAAAATGATGTTAAAGGATATTGCATTCAAGTATCGGATAATGGTCCAGGAATTGCCCCTGAATTTATGGAAAGAATTTGGGAACCTCTTTTTAGCACTAAAATAGGTGAAAAGAAAAGAATTCCAACAGGTACTGGATTAGGACTAACAATAGTGGAATCTATTGTTAATGAATTAAATGGTTTTGCAGAAGCAATAAATAGTAAAAAATTCAAAGGAGCTCAATTCACAATTTGGTTACCAAAAAACTAACTTATGATTACTATCGGCATTATAGATGATAATAAAGATCAAAGAGAGTCATTCAAAGAAGCAATTAAACTTTATTTGAAAAAAACAAATAATGAGGGTGTTGAAATTTTTGATAGCGAACCATTATCTAATCCTGAAGATTATTCCAATTGGATAGAAGAATTGGAAATTGATGCATTAATAATTGATGAGAAATTAATGGATACGCCGTTAACTGAAACAGGAAAATCATGTGGATATCTTGGTCATCAGTTAATTGAAAACCTTAGAGGCAAACATAATAATATTCCAATTCATGTAGTTACCAGTGCAACAATCAATGACGATTTAAAACAAAGACGAGGATTATATGAAAATTTACTTTCAAGGGATGATTTTTTAGAGGATAGAGATACATGGGTTGAGATTTTTATTAGATCTTGTCAAAAGAGTTTTGAAGAAAGGAAAAGTTTATATGACGAATTATCTGAAATTAGCAGATTAATAATTGACGGAAGAGCAACAAGTGATCAAATCTCAAGGTTAAAGTCGTTGCAGGAATTTTTTCAAATTCCACTGTATACCGAAGAATTAATTAATAAAGAGGATTTATTGAAAATATTTAAAGGTAAGCTTGAAGAGCTAAATAATATCAATCAAAAAGCTAAAGAATTCATAAATTTCTTTAATAATGAACTGGAAAAGAATTGATAAAAGTAGAACTGTAAAGCCCACTAAAGGTATTTATAAAGATTGGAAAGACATTCTAGCGGATGAAGGATATCATCAATGTGTTTATTGTTCTACTAAAGATAAACGTTTAGGAGGAATTAGATTTTATCATGTTGAGCATTTTAAACCAAAATCCTTGTTCCCAGAATTAAGAGATGATATAAATAATCTTTATTATTCATGTCCAATTTGTAATGTATTTAAAAATAATGATTGGTACGATGTAATTGACGATTTTAATGTAATTCATTATCCTAATCCATCTCAAGTCGATTATTCTGATCTTTTTGCAATAATAGATGGAGGAACCCTTGTTGGGAAAAACAAATGTGGAGAATACTTAGTTATTAAATTAGGATTAAATAGAAATCAATTACTACTTGACAGAAAATTGATTATATTGATATTAGCTTATCATAATCTTAAATTTGAATATCAAAAATTAATAAATCATTTGTTTGACATAATCCGTAAAGACAAAGGTTGTAAAGCTATTGAATTATTAGAATCAATGACTATTACTTACAATAGCTTAAATGATATTAAAGACAGACTTCTATGCAACTTCTCTTATTCCTCAGAAGATTTTAAAAAATAATGATCGATTTAAAAAAGAATGGTGCTTATTATACCCCTAAAATATTAACAGATTTTTTAGTTAAGCACTTAAAGAAAAAATACTTAGAAATATTTAATGATTTTAATGTTTTAGAACCAAGTTGTGGAGATGGTGCGTTTGTTAATTCACTAATGAAACATATCAGTTCAGAGCCTTTCAATCTTGATCTAGTAGAATTGAATAAAGATGAACTTGAAAAAGCAGTAGCAATCATACCTATTAAAAATCAGCACAAATCATATGCTTATAATGCTAATTTTCTTGACATTACAATAAACAAATATTCTTTAATTATTGGCAATCCTCCTTATATTAATAAAAAATTTTTATCAAAAGAACAAATCCAAAAATGTAATACTATTTGTAAGGAAGCAATACCTGATCTTGGAGAAATAAAGAATATTTGGCCTTCATTTCTCTTGAAATCAATTAATCATTTAAAAGACGATGGAATATTATGTCTTGTATTGCCTTCTGAATTGCTACAAGTAAAATATACTAAAAAGATAAGAGATTATTTATTACTTAAATTTGAAAGAATTGAAGTTTTTGCTTTCAATGAGTTAATTTTCCCAGGAATAGAACAAGATATAATAGTATTTGTTGGAATTAAAAAATGCAAAAATGAGCTTGAAAAAGGTGTAACTTTTTATCAAGTCAATAAGCTCGAAGATTTAAAAATTCCTGATTACACTGAAAAATACTTTAATGTCCACCGTAAAAATCTTGATAAATGGACCAATTACATTTTGAATGATTCTGATTTAAATTTTATAGGGGACACTGTAGATAAATTAAAGTTGAATAAATTAAATTATTACTGCGATAAACTTGAGGTGGGTATCGTAACTGCAGCTAATGATTTTTTTATTCTCACTTCATCTGATGTTGAAAAAAATAATTTAAATGATTACATTAAACCAATATTGCACAAGGGTGCATATGTTAATGATACCTTCTATTTTACAAAAAGTGACTTTGAGCAATTAGATAAAAAAAATAAAAGAGTAAATCTTATACTTCTTCCAAATAAACCAAAATCTGAATTAGATGAAATGTTAATTAAATATATCCATAAAGGTGAGGAAAATGAAATACCTAAAGGTCATAAAATGAAAAAAAGAGTAAATTGGTATAGCGTACCTTCAATTTGGTATTCGCAAGCTTTTTTTACAAAAAGAAGTCATCTTTATCCAAAAATAATAATTAATAATGCAAATGTTTTATCTACTGATTCGCTTTATCGGATTATGGCAAAAAAATTATTTGATATAAATAATATTGCTTTTTCGTTTTTTAATTCATTAACATTGGTTTTAGCAGAATTAAACGGAAGATTTTATGGCGGAGGGGTTTTGGAATTAACTCCAAATGAACTTAAAAATCTTCATATTCCTTATAATGAAATTTCTTTAGATCATAAAAAAAAGATTGATAGTTTATTTAGAGAAAGAAAATCTATTGAAGTTATTCTAAATTTTTCTAATAAAATAAATTTAAATAAATTGAATTCTCATGAAATAAATAGATTAGAAAATATAAGGAATCAATTAATTTGTCGACGATTAAAGTGTAATGGTACTCCCCCTGTCCCCGAAAGTTTGTAACTTGTGGCAATAAAGGTAAGCCATCCTATGTTCGGCGTAGTCTCTGCCTACGTCGCACATAAAAGTTAGTCTCATCCTAAAATAATCCTACCCTTCAATTTAAAAACACCCCTTCCGCCATCATGGAATAAAATACTTTCAAAAAACAAAGGATTAATTAAGGTGCATTATTGACCGCACTTTATCCCGCAAAACCAGGAATCTTATTCCATTCCCCAATCCCGGTTCGGCGTAGTCTGTGACTACGTCGGTCTAAAAGTTAGTCTCAGACTAACATAATCTCTTACTTCCCCCGGGGCGTAGTCTTGTGCGTCGGACTGTGTGCCGGATGACAGTTCCTTCTTCCAAATCCTCCAAAGTCAATTGCTTCCCGCCTTATAAATGCGCAGCATTTACAGTGCGCCGGCCCGAAAATCCGCGGTGTCAGCGAGTGGCTTGTGGGAAGAGCCTGTCCCGAGCCTGTCGAGGGATTCGGATCGGATTTTCTTGAATTTTGGTTCCTTTGTTTCAAGACAAAGGAACATAAAAGAAGCCTGTCCCAAGTTGGGCGTAGTCTTGCTCGTCAGCCTGCGTGCCGGATGACTACGTCCCCGCTCCTGCGCTATTGTATCGCGTGGTTTTTAACTTTACCAGGATTCTCTGTAAGTATTCAGTTCCGAAATAATTCAATAAGGTAATAAGGTTTTATGCTTTCGGTTTTTCTCTTCTACTAAGGTTGGGAGGGGAATAAGTTTATTTCCACCTGCTGGGTCCCTGCCCCCAAACTGGCGCGAGTCTGAGAGCTAAAAGCTGAGAACGATAAATTGAAAGCAAAAATTGAAATTTTAAATTCACAATTTGATAAATTTGAAGCTTCGATGAGTTTAAGCGCAACAAATTAATATGGTCTTTGTTATGTTACTCAATGTTAACAATAAAATATAAGATCTATGAAAAAGATTGCCGTATTATTCGTTAGTATATGGCTGATGACAATGGCTGTCATAGCTCAAACTCCGCAGGCCTTTAAATATCAGGCCGTGGCTCGAAACAGCACCGGAAACCTGATCCAGAACCAGCTCGTAGCATTCAGGATTAGTATTTTACAGGACAGCCCTTCAGGTACGCTTCTCTATCAGGAACGCCACACAACAAATACAAATAATTACGGGCTTGCAAACCTTAATATTGGCAACGGAACCGTACTTTCAGGAATATTCAGCAGTATTGACTGGTCGCTGGGGCAAATGTACATCAAGGTGGAACTTGATCCCCTTGGAGGCACAGTCTATCAAAACATGGGAACCACCCAACTTTTAAGTGTGCCCTTTGCCTTGCATTCCAATTCGTCAACTGGGCTGACTTTACCCTTCGATGGAACAGCCCTTACTGCGGAAGTGGGTTCTTCAGCATTGAAAGTCTCCAATTCAGGTACAAATCAGGTTGCGGCAATCACCGGACATGCAACAGCAACATCGGGTTTTACAAGGGGGGTTATTGGCCAATCGGATTCTCCTAACGGCAGAGGGGTTCAGGGATATGCATCCGGTGAAACCGGTCAAAATTATGGGGTTGCTGGTTTTACCGATTCCTCTGATGGTGGTGCAGCCGGAGTTTATGGCGGTGCCAGCTCAACTACCGGAGCAACTTCTGCTGTTATGGGTTGGAACGTGTCCACTGTGGGGACAGGGGTTTATGGTTATGCGGGCACCTCTTCTGGTGCAAATTATGGAGTTCGGGGTATATCTGCTTCAACCTCAGGTACCGGCATTCTGGGCGAAGCAAATGCTCCATCCGGCTCAACCTTTGGAGTTGCAGGTAGGGCTTTCTCCCCCTCGGGAGCAGGCGTTTTTGGTACATCAAATTCGACAACAGGAAGCGCCTGGGGTGTTTTTGGATCAACAATTTCCACAAGTGGCCGTGCGATAGGTGCGAGAGCAATAGCTAATACCGGAACTACATACGGGATACATTCCCAGGTTTTTTCGAATGATGGATTTTCGGGTTATTTTACCGGGGGAAAATTTTATGTTGACGGAAATGTTGGAATTGGAACTGAAACCCCACAGTACCGCCTTGATATAGAGGCTTCTGGCACCGGTTCAACAGGATTGGCTGTTTTTAAAAATTCAGTTGGTGATGAGAAAGTACAAATACGACAGAACAGTAACGGGGCAGGAGCTGTTTATGTGTATAAAACAGCAGGTGTTCAAACTATGGCGCTTTTGGGTGAAGGTGACAGTTACATCAACGGCGGAGGCCTGGGAATTGGTACAACCTCACCAACTCAGGCGTTGCATGTTGTTGGCAATATTCGGGTCAGCGCCATCGGTTCTGGTGCGTATTGGGGACCTGTTAACCGCACTTTTGATGGCACATTTACCACATCAACTTCTGATATTCGCCTGAAAGAAAATGTAAAAACCATTAATGGAGGGCTAAATAAAGTGATGCAATTGCGGGGGGTTACATTTACCTGGAAAAGCAATCCGGAATACGGAAACCGCATTGGTTTTATTGCTCAGGAATTGGAACAGGTCTTGCCGGAACTTGTATTCACCAACGATGTTGACGGTTACAAGGGAATTAATTATGCCGAAGTAACTGCAGTGCTGGTAGAGGCAATCAAAGATCTGAAAACCGAAAACGACTGGATGAAAGCCGAAAATGAAAAAATGAATGCACGCATTGAACGACTTGAAGCATCCATGAATTTAAACGCAGGAAAATAATCCTGTTCTAAATTCTACCCCTTTTACCCTGGTGTGCAATTTTTTTGTACCCGCCTCAATCGATCATATTCCATCAGGCTCTTGCCTGTAGGTGTCTCAGGAGGAATAAACCCGCCTGCCTTAACATTGCCTTCTCCCGCTGCCTTCTTAAATTTTCCATCCCCTGCCACATCCCTTTATCCTCGGGCTGCAATATTTCCATTTATTCATAAGTGCTTAATTGAATAATGCGAAAAGGTTTCCATGAAATTCTTTGTTGTTCGGTATTTTAAACTCACTTCAAATAAGGAATATGAAGGTTTGTATGTATTAATCGTATTAATTTGCAAACTAAATTTATCAGTATGAGACTTATTACAATTTTACTGTGTTTGTTCGTTGGTTCCGTTTACGGACAGGAATTGAATACCTATTTGTCACTCCAGTCAAAATGTACCCATAAAGATTACAAGGGTAAAAAATACACCCATACCAATGCCGAACTGCTTGGTGATATATGGGGAAATGAAATGCACAATGCAACAATGGTTGACTGTGCCGGTGAAGTATATAAAATAGTTAGAGTGTCAGTTAATTACGACAAAATTGATTACACACTTGCTGGCATTGATACGACCGGAAGTGCAGATGTAGCTTTTGATTCTTTCAAGGGACAAAGGATATCCGTGGGATTAATTGACGGGTATGGCAAGTTCATCATTCAACCGGTTTACACCTCATTGGGTTTTACAGAAATTGGAAATAGTCGCGTGTATAATATAACTTGTATGCAAAATTTGAAATCCGGCAGGAAAAGAGTTGCACACTTTGATGAATCAGGAAAATTATTGCATCCCATTTTTACTTTTAATGATGCCCAGGGTATGCCGGGAGAATATTTCAAAGCAAAAGGAATGAATGACAAATGGGGTGTATTTAATTACAGCGGTGAGCTTATTCTGGACACCATGTACTGGTCGGTGGATACTTACAAGAGTTATTCAATGTATGAATGCAAAAACCTTTTGATGGTAAGGCATGAAGAAAACGGTGATTACAACCTGGCAGGCAAGGATGGAATGATCAAACCTGAATATAAAAATCCCAAAATCAGCAGGCACTATCTCATACCTTATCAACAGAAAGCCATTGAATTTTATGCAATTACTGATACAACAGGTGTTTTTGAAATTATAAATACAGATGGACAACTTCTGGACTCGCAAATGCCTTATTACTTCCTGTTCAGGGAGCAGGTGGAACGTGAGAAAATTGATTATTTTGCCGCACAAAACTGGTATGATCCGAACAAAGAAAACCGGGAAATAATTGAAAAAGAAAAAGAATTCCTGAGGACCCTTGCCATGATCCCGGGTTCTGATTTATTGCCCGGGTATGGAAGGATTTCTGTTACCAATAAATCAGCCCGGCTCGACTATAGTGATACTAAAATGGAAATCCTCGATGGGAATGGAAATATTATTCAGGTGAATCCCAAGATTGTTAATAACCTCAATCAGGTTGGAAATTCTGCTGAAATAATCACGTTTGACTGCGGATGTAATCCCGAAGTGATTTCAAAAAGTAAATATTATCAGAATTACAGAATTGTAGTCTTCTTGTATGATTTACCCTATGGAAGCTACAAAGTGAAATTAAGCAGGCAAACCATGAATGATAATGCAGATATCTTTACCACTTACACTGATACATACTCATTTGTTTTAAGTGATGGTAACCGCTGTCTTACTTTTTGACAATTGAATCTGACGATCATATAAGAAGTCTTAATACGAACGTTGAATATGGATTCCTGACAAAACCTACGGGTTTTTCGGGAATGCTTTGCAGTATCACGGTCATTACAAGAAAACGAAATCCCCGTCATCCTGAAAGAACAAAATGCCGGTCATCCTGAGGGTCCGATGCAGGAGGACGTCTCGAAGGATAGACCGGATTGGATAACAATGGCTCACTCACATACTTCGATAAGTTCAGTGTGACCCTGACGCCGGAGCATTCCTGCGCAGGCAGGAATCCATAAGCATTCATAAGTTTTTCTGGATTCCTGACAAACCCTAAAGGATTTTCAGGAATGCCTGTGTCGTATCAAATGTCATCCTGAATAAACGAAATGCCGGTCATGCTGAACCCATTGTTGCCGCAGGTTTGAAACTTGTGGCAAAAAAACTCCCCTCAGCAACTCCCATCTCCATGCTGATGTATCCCATGCTGATTCATTTGTTCCCGGATAAATCTTTGCCAGGCTAACCTGATGGATATGGACAGGCTAAAACACGGTGAACGAATAATAATTTTGAAAAGATTTGCTTTTACTAAATTTTCTTATTTAAATTTGTCGAACGACAATCAGAAAGTCTTGAAACAATTATCCTTCATCCTCCACTTTTTTTACCCGGTTAACAAGGCTGCATTATCCATCCCCACGGGTCCTGTTGGATTTGGTATAACCCCATCCCTCATGATGGGCACATTATCGGATTTGAAACAACTTAAACAGATAAAAGTCATGAAAAAAATTTTGTATTGCTCCACCCTGATGCTTGCATTCTATTCTGGCTATTCTCAAATGAACGTAAACCAGTCTTCAGAAAAGGATCTGCAACAATTCAAAAGAAACTTACAAAAGGAACATTTCAAGGAAATGGATATCCCCGGTACGGTTTCTAAAAACACATGTTCCCCTGCTGCTTTCTTTGATTACGGCAATCCTCCTGATTGGAGCAATATTTCCGAATTCGGCGGTTCAGGGAAAGACAATGCCCGGGAAATTGTTTCGGATGACCTGGGAAACATTTATATAACAGGATCATTTTCGGGTGACATCACCGTAAGTAATAATACGTTAAGCAGCCTGGGACATTGGGATGCTTTTGTTGCTAAATTTCAGAAATCCGGTGCTTTTGCCTGGATAAAGCAATTTTCATCTTCCGCCGATGGAAAGATTGAATCCAATGGAATTCATATTGACAATGCAGGAAATATTTTTTGCACAGGCTATTATTCGGGGAATGCCTCGATCGGAAGTTTTAATTTATACGACACCTATGGCATTAATCTTTTCTATGCAAAATTGAACAATGACGGAGAAATATTATCGGCGGCAGGCCTTGCTTCTGGCTGCGGTATGGTGATTGATACCGATTTGAGCGGTAATATTTACATAGTTGGAACTCTTGGCAGCACGACAAATTCCTATATTAATTCCAGCATTATATTGAAATGCAATTCAGCCGGTGTAATGGTGGATCAGTATGAAAGTGATCAAAACTTTTGCGACATGGAAATAGGCAGCCAGCATATTTATTTCACCGGGACTGTCAGTTCAGCCGGTTACATTGGGAGTTTTTATCTTGACCCGGTTTCATACGGCGATGCCTTTATTGCAAAATCTGACCTTTCATTTAATTTCGAATGGGCAAATATGGCAGGCCATGAAAATTATGGCGACAGTTATGGAGAGGCTTTGTTTTTAGCAGAAAATGAAGATTTGTATTTTACGGGTTATTTCAGAACCAGCATTGTATTAGGGCAATTTCAATTGCAGGGTTATGATGGGTTTGTGGCCAAATGCTCCACATCGGGTCAGTTTCTTTGGCTGAGTCATGCTTCCGAAATACCTTATTGGGGTCCGCATCCTGCTGATATCTGCATGAACGGATCGAAAACATGCGTGATAAGCCCCGGCACGATGGTTGAATTCAATAGCTCGAACGGCACCCTGCTGAATACCTGTACATTGGATTACAGCCTAAGGAGTATCGCTGCGTATGAGCAGGAAAATAAGATAAATCTTTCGGCCGAAAAAGATCAAATAATTAATATTGTTCAATTAAATGGAAATCTCGCAGAAGAATGGTCATTTGAATTTGAAGGCAACTCAGCATTTGGCGATGTGATCGGTTTGGGCACAGATCAGTTTGGCTTTGTTTACCTGTATGGTTATGCTTCCAACGACCTGAATTATTATGGCACTTCAATCGGAAAGGGCTTATTTCTTGCAAAGCACGCTGGTGATGGAAGTCTCGTCTGGATAAGGCTTTTCCCGGAAGGTTACGAAGATTATTCTGTCGGCAGCTACCTGGTAACAGACACGATTTCGAATTATGTTTACATCACAGGTAATTTTTATGAACCTTTGGTGATACCGGGAATAACAATCCTTAACCCTGCTGAGTGGGGAAGTATCTTTATCTTAAAATATGATTTTGAGGGCAATTATGTTTGGTCAGTACAGGAGGATTTTAATGGGCATGAGTTAACATTATCCGCTGATCATTCAGGTAACATCCTGTTGTGCGGTTGCTTCGAAGGAACCATAAATATTGGCAACACCTCGCTGGAGGCATTGGGAGGTGACGACTTTTTTATCAGTAAATATAACCCGGATGGAAATTTTACGTGGGCTTTAAGAGCCGGCGGTGATGACATGACCGATTGGGAATGTTTTATAACGAATGATGCCGCAGACAATGTTTATTTTACAGGTGAAGTAATCGGAACAAATTTTACGCTGGATGATTATCCCCTTACCCTGAACGAAGGGGATGGAAACATTGTTATTGCCAAAATCAATCCCAATGGCATTGTACAATGGGCCACATCAAAAGCGAAATGTAGCCTGCAAATAGGGTGGGGAGATGATTATTCCTGGCCATCGGGTATTCATGCTGATCCCGATGGAAATTGCTACATAAAAGGATGGCATGGCGATTCAACATACTTCGACAATATTATGCTCAGAAGCCCGTACGGTAATATGAGTAAATTTATTGCAAAATTTAACACAAATGGAAATACTATATGGGCCAAATCCATCGAAGAAAAGCATTACGGCATGGATTATAACCAAATGGATATTGACCAGGCGGGCAATGTGTATTTTGGCATGGCGGTCAGGGATACTATTTATTTTGAAGACGATTTTATGTATACCAATACGGGTGTCGAAGACATTTTCGTCGCAAAATATACATCTGAGGGTGAACTTGACTGGGTGAAAACAATGGCCGGCTCTTTCGGTATCAATAGAATTTCCGGGGTCGCTGTATCTTCCGAAAACACTCTTTTTGTGGGAGGATTATTTAATAACAGCCTTGATTTTCAGAGCACCGTCCTTTTTTCAAATAATCAACATGGATTTTTGGCACATTTGGGCGGACCAGCTGGGATTACTGTCTATAAAAAGGATTCGAACAGTATTCTTTTTAATGTCAATCCGAATCCTGGTGACGGGCATTGCACCATCCAAATTACCGATGATTTGACCGGGCCTTTTGATATTATCATAACCGACCTGGCAGGCAGAGAAGTAGATTATTATAAAAACCAAACTCAAAAAACATTGGATTTGGATTTAACAGGGATACCAAAGGGAATGTATATCATAAAGTTAAGAGCCGCAAACCGATCGGGTAGTAAAAAAATTCTGATTCAATAAGGGACAGAGGAATAATATTTCTTCCTCGACTGCTTCAAATCTTCCAGATTAGTCCTGTTCGAAAGCATAACACGGACCATCAAACGACAAAACCTTATTGCTTACAGGAAAGTAAGCAAAGTTTGCGTCAGGAGACGGACAGATGCAACGTTTCAAATGACCGGATACTAGCAATTGAACACGAGCCAGATTTAAAAGCTGCTGGTCGATCACTTCAGCTTCTTCGCTTCCTTTTCACTAAAGACATAGAGGCTGTTGGGTGAAAAAGAGACCAGGTCAACACGCAGGGCGAGGCCAAAGTAATTGGTGTGATTCAGAAAATCATAACCCAGCATGAGATTCACCCAATGAAGCCCGATCATGAGGTTTCCGTTGAAAGTCGTTTTCATGTCGCCCAGTTCCTGTTTAACCCCAACATCAGCCGCAATTCCAAACGAAAACATAGGCACAATCTTTCGGGAATGATCTTCATAAAGAGTGGATTTCCCGAAAACAAAAATTCCGCCATTGCCCACACTGAAGGCCGGGTTAAGCCGCCATTCATCCGAGTTCTCAATCCTTCCGATCGAAAAAGGGAAAGTGGAGGTAAAGTAAAAGACGTTTTTCGTATTCAGGGTTTCGGAGGGTGTGATGCCCTTGCGTAGATAATACTTTTCAAAGGCTTTCTTTCCGGCCACCTGTCCAAAAGACAATCCGGCAAAAAGGATCAACGTAAGTAAGAATAGACAAGTAATTATTTTCATGTGGTTAAGCATTTGAAGCAAAGATAAACAAAACCTTACAATGACCCTTAAGCCCTAATTTCTATTTGAGTCCTTGATTAAAGAGGTGAAGGTCTCAATCAGTTTTTAAGTAAAGAAAACCTAAAACCCCTGTCTTGGTTCACCTTCATCTCTTATCATTCAACTAATCAATTTAGCTACTACTAAAATTATTCATTTTCATTATTCAAGTCTGCAGGAGCCTGTCGAAGCACAGACCGGATTTGATAACTGATGTTACGCAAAAACATAAATTTAGGTTATAAAAAGGAGATTCCTCTTCGCCGGCTGGCGAATCGGAATGACATGGCGTTGGGTTTTTTGGGGGTGGCCGCTGTGCCACGAGGTCTCGTGGCACAGCGGCCACCCATATCTATATACAAAACCTGTCATTCCGAATGAAGCGAAGCGAAATGAGGAATCTCAAATTAACTCAAATAAAAATCTGTTTGCGTAACATCACTTGATAACAATGGCTCACGCACACAATTCGACAGGTTAGGTATGACCCGGACCCTGAAAACCTTTATTCGTGATAAAGTGTTTTTTTCTGAAGCTGCAAAGTGTTAAAAAATTGTTAGTTTTTGAATGCCCATCAACAAAATTAAACCTAACTTGTTTTTCATCTAATGACTGACTAAATAAATCATTATGAAAAAAACATTCGTTGTAATCATCCTTGTTTTAATTGTGATTATCGCCGGTTTTTTCACCTTTATCAGCCTTTCGTGGAATAAAGAATTCACAACTGAATATCCCAATATTACAGCCAGCAGCGATTCGGCGGTAATTGCACACGGCAAATACCTCGCCAATGGTCCTGCCCATTGTGTGTTTTGTCATGTTCCTGTTGAAAGGATAAACGAAGTGGCACAGGGAAAAGAAGTTCCAATGACAGGGGGGATGGAGTTTAAAATTCCGCCCGGCACATTCACCACACCCAATCTCACGCCCGACCCTGAAACAGGGATCGGCAAGCTGACAGATGGCGAAATTGCGAGAGCGCTGCGTTATTCAGTAAATCACAGGAACAAGTTAATGGTTCCTTATATGGCTTTCCAGGAAATGAGTGATGAAGATATTAAAGCCATCATCTCCTACTTAAGATCGCAGCAGCCGGTGAAGCATGAAGTAAAACCTTCGGAATACACATTTTTGGGAAAGGCCGTTGTCGCATTCGGACTCATTAAACCAGAGGGACCGAAGAATATACCGCCGAAATCAGTGACCATTGATACTACAGCAGCGTATGGCAAATACCTGGCAAACAGTGTTGCTAATTGTGTCGGATGCCATACCGAACGCGATATGAAAACAGGTGAATTTATTGGACCTGACTTCGCCGGAGGATTGAAGTTTGAACCCGATGCATTTTCAAAAGGTTATTCCTTTATTTCCCCTAACATTACTCCCGACGTTGAGACGGGCGCTATGACCGGATGGGATGAACCTCTGTTTATTGATCGTTTCCATGCCGGGCGATTAGTGGAAGGTTCGCCCATGCCCTGGGAGGCTTTTTCACGAATGAATGACGCGGATTTAAAAGCTCTTTACCGTTATCTTGAGTCGCTGGGTCCTGTTCACAATGGTATCGAAAAAACGATCTTTTTACCGGGTGAGAAGTTACCGGATTGATTTCTGGGCTTGATTTTTCGATGGTCATGATTCAGGAATGCCCTGCAATCCCTGAAATATTCCTGCGAAAGGCCCATCTGACCTGACTGACAACCATGAATTCGTTGCGACCCCAGAAGCATTCCTGAAAAAGCAGGAAGCAGGAATACATGCAAAAGCTTTGTTCTATGGATTCCCGACAAATCCTCATGCCTGAAACTCTTAATTTTGTTAAAGTAGTGTTAAATATTGAAAAAGATCAACGGTAATTGAAAACACAACAATCGGATAATGTGATCATTATAAATCGGGATGCCGTTACAGGTTCCATAAAGTGAACAACTATTGAACTCACTGATTGTTTTATATTGAGAGATTGAAACAATCTCGCCATGACCAGGGTGGCCGTGGAACTATAACTAAACTTATGCAAGATGAAAACAGTAATTATGAGTCACAGAGTCAAGGACTACAAGGAATGGAAAAAGTATTTTGATGCGGATAAGGCGCGCAGAACGGGTGCCGGGTTGAAGGAAGTGGCAGTCGGTGCCAATTCCAAGGACAGGCAGGAGGTCCACATGATTTTTCAGACCAGTAATCTGGAGAAGGCAATGAAAATAATGGATGAGACAGATCTGAAGGAAACGATGAAAAAAGCAGGTGTCATCAGCGAGCCTAAAATGCTGATCCTTGAATAAGGCAGGCTTGCTTCAAATGGTCTCCGCTCAGTGGTCCGGGTCGTCAGGCTTAGTTATCGCCGGCAGAAACAAATGATCCGGACCTTTGCTTTTCTGGTTTCCCTGCATTTTAAAACATAGCTTTGAAATGGCATACCTTAAACCCAGACAAAATGAAGACAAACGAAGAACTTTTCAGAATCTTTATTGAAGACGGTTTCAGCAGGGGAGATACAACTGTTTTTGACAAGTATGCATCGCCCGATTTTGTTGAACACCAATATGGTTTTAGTCCCCCTAATGCTGAAGGGGTCAAAAAATCAATCAAATAGTTTACACCATGCCTTCCCCGATTTTTCGCTGATTGTCGAAGATCTGATCATGGATAATGATAAGGTGTGGGGTCGCCTTACCGGACGTGGAACGCATAAAGCTCAGTTCGGTCCGATGCCGCCAACGGGCAGAAAGTTTGAGATTACGGTCATTGACATCATGCGGTTCAATGACAGCAAACTTGTTGAGCACTGGGGCGTTCCTGATCGGCTTGCCCTGATGGAACAGCTTGGGATGAAACCTCCGCCAAGGCTTATCATGAAAATAATGAGTTTACTTAAGAGATGATATTGCATTGGATAATTTATCAATTCGACAAATACAAATAAGGCATGAACCGAGGAAGATTCATATTGAGCGCCATTGCTGTTTTTCCAATTTTTGCATTAACAAAGACATCATTCAAGTTTATGAAAGAAACTATTAATGGATTTAAAGTAAATGCAGGTGAAGCCAGGTTTGACAAACATTATAAAATGAAGGGCGTTACCCTGAATGAATTGGATTTAAAAATATCTTCATCGGATACCGATGGAAACTTAGCTGTTTTTGAACAAAACGGATTTACGCCAAAAGGTGGTCCCCCTTTGCACATTCATCTTTACCAGGACGAATATTTTTATATTGTTAACGGAGAATATCTTTTCCAGGTTGGTGAAGAAAAATATCAGATGAAAGCCGGGGATACTATTTTTCTTCCAAAAAATGTGCAGCATGCATTTGTTCAGTTAACCGACATAGCCAGGGTTATTGTTTCTTATATGCCGGCAGGTAAAATGGAAGATTTTTTTAAAGCAACCGATGCATTGACCTCCCTGCCATCGGATAAAGAAATTGCAAAAATATTCGAAGATCATGACATGATGGTTGTTGGGCCTCCCCTGAAAGCAGACTGAAACAACAAACAAAGGCATACTTTATTTATTCAATTCTCTCAGACTGGAAGGCAGGAATCTTCCCATAAGCTTTCTTCTCTGGATTTCTGCCAAATCCTGGCGATTCCTAATATGACCTATTGAATATACAGAAAAGTTCTTTCAGATATGCCCTTAATATCGGGAAAGCAATCTTTTGAAAAATTCATCTTTTCAGAACGCGCACCTTTTAATATTTCCTACTTTTATCCGCAATTAATTAAACAGGTCATTGAAGGATTCAGTGCTACTGAAAAAGAACAATAATATGCAACAACAGTTAAGGATGGTTATCTTTAAAGCTTCTTTTGTAATCCTTGTACTTTTTCAGTGTACATTCGCCCGATCACAGGGCTGCAGTTATCAGCTGAGCATGCACGATAGTTATGGAGATGGCTGGAACGGAGCCTATCTTGAGATTTTCATCAACAATGGATTTGTTGGAAATTTTACGGCTATCAATTCCGGAAGTATAGCTGTTTTTGAGATCAATGAAGGTGATACACTGGATCTTTACTATACAGCAGGCGAATATGAGGGTGAAAATACCTACCAGCTTTTCGATCCGGGGTGGAATGTGGTTTTTGCCGACGGGCCCAATCCGCAAACAGGGAATGTATTTTCTTCACAGGTTGATTGCAACAGCATTATAGTTCCCGGCGGAAATCCATGTTCAGCCATAGCCATTGATACCGGTTGCATCATTGCCAGCAATGCCACCTTTTTCGGCTCAGGATATAATCCGGGTTGCGCCAATTACCAGGGTGCTGACATCTGGTTTACGATGCCGGCACCTCCATCGGGAAACGTAAGCTTTATTACCGATAATGGTGATCTGACTGATACAGGTATTAGCGGTCTGGACAGATACCACCTGCACAAATCCTCAGCTTTTGGGATGTGATGATGATGGAGGGAATGGCTATTATTCGTTCCTGACTTTATATGACCTTTATCCCGGACAGGTGCTTTATATCCAGGTTTGGGGCTATGGTGGCGGAACAGGATCGTTTGAGCTCTGTGTAAGCGACCTGGGAACGGTTGTCCTTGACAGTTCAGAACTACCCATAATTATGATCAACACACTGGGGCAAACCATTGTTCAGGATACAAAAATTGATGCACTCATGGACATTAAATACAATGGCCCAGGCAATATTACCTATGTAACCGACAGTTCCAATATTTACAGTGGAAATATAGGAATTGAAATCAGGGGATCCACTTCAGCCGGTTATCCCCAGACACCTTATGGCATCGAAACCCGAACAGAAACTGGATCAAATAACAATGTTTCAATTTTGGGAATGCCTCCCGAAAATGACTGGGTTTTGCTATCCAACTTCAACGATCGCTCCCTCATCAGGAACACACTGGCTTTTAAGCTTTTTGAAGAAATGGGGAATTACAGTGTAAGGACCAGCCTGTGTGAAGTGCTTGTTGACAGCACTTATAAAGGTATTTATGTTTTTGGTGAAAAAATAAAACGGGATCAAAACAGGATTGATATTGCTAAATTACTCCCGGCAGACACTTTAGGGGATGAGCTAACAGGAGGCTATGTCCTGCAACAGTGTTACTGGGATGAAAATAATAGTTTCCAGTCAAACTATTCACCGATTGATCACCCGGGTTTTGATGTCCATTTTGTTTACGAATACCCAAAAGCGGATTCAATCAATGCACCTCAGAAGTCTTACATTGCCGCTTATGTTGATAGTCTTGAAACTGCCCTTTATAGCCCTGAATTTGATGATCCGGTTAGCGGTTACCGGAAATACCTGGATGTAAAATCATTCATTGATTACTTTCTTGTCAATGAATTATCGCGCAACAACGATGGCTTTAAGAAGAGTGTATTTTTTTATAAAGATAAATATTCAAATGGCGGTAAACTGAAGGCCGGCCCTGTTTGGGATTTCGACTGGGCATGGAAAAATCTTGCAACCTGTTCGATCTTTGAAAATACCGATGGCTCGGGTTGGGCGCATTTGGTTAACGATTGCCCAACTGATAATTATTCCTGCGGATGGTATATCCGTATGTTGCAGGATACCACATTTGCCAATGAACTGCGTTGTGCCTATGAAGACTACCGGCAAACAATATTGGATACTGCAGCTATTTTTGCGTATATTGACAGTATTCAAAACCTGTTGCAGAGTGCTCAGGCAAGGCATTTTCAAAAATGGCCCATCCTTGGCATCAGCGGCCCGGCTCCTGAAGTGGGTGCAATAGCCACTACCTACAATGCCGAACTAGATACCCTTAAAACCTGGATTGATTTACGAATCCAGTGGCTCGATGAAAATATTCCCGGACTGTGCAGTATCATTTCCAATAAGGATGAATATACAAGTTCAGTCAGCAAATTGAAGTACTATCCTAATCCAGGAACTGGGTTCATTCATTTTGAGGGATTTCTTTATGGAACCTCTCCTTTCTTCCTGACTTTTTACGATGGAACAGGGAATATGATTGATAGACAGGTATTACAACCGGGGAATTTACAATTCATTTATAGGTTAAACCGGAAAGGGATTTACTATTTTACCCTGATGAATAATGACGATATTATCCAATCAGGGAAAATAATTGTTCTGTAGATTCAAGTTGTCCAGCCGTATTTTTTGTATAAGCACAGGGTGGACCAATTTAGACTAAATTACCAGTGACTGAATGCAGCCCCCATTCAATCTTTAAGAAAAAGTTGAAAATAAGATTCTTGTTTATCCTAAAAATTGCCTTTTGTCAATTTAGAATCAGGATTAAAACGCCCGTATTGCCCTTACACTGAAAGTATGGTACTTGACATCACTGGGGAAGGTCTGCGGATCGGAGCCAAAGTACTTATGTTTTGCAAATGATTCCGCAAAGCTTTCTTCGGTTGAAGTCCAATAATTGCTATCGGAAAAGCCTCCAACTACGGTTTTTTGTAGAAAAAGTAAATCCGATTCATATTTTGAAG
Source organism: uncultured Bacteroidales bacterium (assembly GCA_963840975.1). Classification (GTDB taxonomy): domain Bacteria; phylum Bacteroidota; class Bacteroidia; order Bacteroidales; family JAADJA01; genus JAADJA01. The sequence continues at coordinate 45,504 of CAWJBC010000011.1, forward strand.
GCAAATACCAGTCGCCATATATAATTCCATTATCAGTAGCTGAATAATCAGTACAAACTTTCGCTGCGAAATTACCTGCTTGATTGTCGCTCATTTGAGCAGCTACAATCAAGGTTGTATTCATTGCTCCTGCGCCCAACCCATCACCGGTTGTGCCGGTATATCTGTAAACGCCATTGGACCACTGAATACCTGCACTTTGATCGGCGGTTGCAGCGATTAAGCCATGTTGCCCATTATCGTAAACATAAAATACAATCCCTCCACCGTATGCCTCACCAATAAAATGCGATCCGGCTGATGCGGGCGTTTCCCAGGTAGCCAGGCCGGAGGCATCGGAAGTTAACACTTTACCTGCTCCGGGTGACCCTCCGGAAATTTTTACCTGTCCATTAACATCCAAAGTTGCATCTGGGAATATTGTTCCGATACCCACATTACCAGTGCTGGCTTTTATATACATTCTTACCTGCTCAGAATTCTGATCAATGAACTGAAGTCCGGTACCCGCGCCACCGTCCATTAATTTTATCTCCATTGTCCGGACTCCGTACTTAACAAATTCGAGTGAAGGGTCGGTAAGGTTTGTTTGTGTTTGTATTTTTAATTTAGGTGAATTTCCAATGAGGTGAAGAATGGAAGCAGGTGAATTTGTTCCAATCCCAACATTGCCTGCAAAAAATGCCTTTCCCGTATGCCATAACTGGATACCCATAGTACCCGCGTAGTCAGACAAAAATATCTGACTATTGTCCTGTCCTGAAAAGAGCCGTATATGCGACGAATTTCCAATTCCATTAACGTCCAGCACAGCCGGGGTAGTTGTTGCCGTTATAATTCCGCTGGCAGCATACAATGTTCCAGCAGAATTTATATCCCCGTTTACATCCAGCTTAAAGGAGGGATTGGTTTTTCCGATACCCACATTTCCTAAAGCATCAATCCTCATCTTTTCACCCGATTGCGTTCTGAAGAGGATTCCTTTATCAGCATAAGATGATTGCAATGTAAGATCATTTCCCCAGTTGGTTCTCAAAATGTCACCCCAAAATCCCGTATTTGCCAGAACCCCGCCATTTAATACAGTAACATTTCCGTTCCAAACTTCCAGTTTTGAACCTGCACCCGGATTGGTTGTCCCTATCCCGACACTCCCCGTGGAAGTCCAGACGCTGGTTCCGGGGAAATAAGTATTACCACTGAATGTCTGGGCCGCCGTCCATGTATTTGCATTGCCCATGTTAAGTGCAAGCGTATACGGGTCAACATGTGTACCTGAACCGCTTCGTGTGAGGGTTGAATTCGTAGCATCCGTTACTTCATTGCCAACCGTTACATCTTCTACACTTGTAAGATAACCTGCATCCGCATGATTTCCCCAATTATAAGCTGAATTCCAGTTATCTGAATTTCCACCTGAAGCATTGATCACACCATTCACATCCAGTCAAAGCTAAAGGGGTCATGGTTCCGATACCTACATTTCCACTGGCATCTATTCTCATTTTCTCACCTGTGTATGTTGTAAAGATTATTCCCTTGTCTTCGTACGATGACTGAAGGGTAAGATCATTTCCCCAATTGCTTCTAAGTGCGTCGCCATAAAAGCCATAGTTGGATATTACGCCGCCGTTGGAGACAGTGATGTTTCCGTTCCAGACATCAAGTTTAGCCGAGGGATACATAGTACCGATGCCTACATTCCCGGAGCCATCAATGGCCATGGTGACTTCGCCTCCATTCCGAATATAAAAGGGCCATCCACTGCAAACTTCCAGGTTTAAACCTCCCGAATGAATATGTTCGATCCACATGTTATCATCGGGTCCTAAATAAAGTCTTGCAGTGGCGCCAGGAATCCACGCACCGTTTGATTGAATCTGCGCGTTGCCTGCAACTGTTAATCTTTTTGATGGGTCCCAGATACCAATTCCGATATTACCTGATGGATGAATTGACATTTTTGCCTGCCCGCCAATTAAAAAATCAAGCTGGCTGGTCTGATCGGCATGTATCTGCATGCCCATGGGAGCACTGGTAACAGAAAAATCAAGGAAAACGTCATAAGGGTCCTGCAGCCTCAAACCGCTGTTCAGTCCTCCATCCGTTCCGACAATATGGAGCTTTCTGAAGGGAGTGGTTGTTCCAATCCCTATTCTTCCATTGTCGAAAACGGAAGAAGTAACCAGGGATGTTCCATCCCATTTGGACAGGTAATTCAATAAATTGGATCCAACCTCCGGATCGGTTTCAGTAATTCCACCCGAAATACTTTCAGCAGTCTCTGCATGTAAAGCATAAGGAACACTCAATAATTGTGTTGTGCCCATGGAAGTATAACCTACACCCAGGTCCAGTTCAATTTCAAGGTACTTTCCCCCGGATTCCCAGGGTATCAAGGTAAAATCTCCTGACTGTACATTCCCATTTCCGACATCAAGGGTAATCAATCCATATGGATTTGTGTTCACAGTAAAAGTTTCCTGGTAAACGATGGTGCCGAGGGGACTAAGGTCATGAATGGATAACCGGATGCTCACTTCCTGGTTTTGAATAATTTCTCCGGTGTTGTCGCGGCATACTGCCTGGTATTTGAATCCTTGCGGCACCTGGCCAACAGATAGCTGATAACAGATCAAAATAATTGACCATGTTAAAATAAACCTTGTAATTTTCATGTCGTATTATTTATTGAGCCTATTAATTTGTATAAATATTTTTATTCATTCTTTTGTTTTCCAAAACTTTTTGCAGGCTTAAAAAGCCTACAAACCCAACAAATGTATACTGTAAAAGGAGGATATTATCAGTTTGTGCATTTATTTGTTAACAGGGATTCGGTTAACAAAAATGGGTTAAAAAAGAAGGTTTTAAATCACAATTCTTTACAAAAATGATCATTTGTGCTTAAATATTTATACCAGAAACAAGTTAAAAGAAACAGAATCGTGCTGTCAGCCAAATTCAAATCCACAAAATATTATTGCTTTTCAGAAATTTATTATCTTTACTCGATCAACTATAGATACTTAGGGGCTTTAACATGAATCATTCACAAAAAATGTAAAAAAATGAAACCATTTATTCTGATTAGCTGGATTTGCGCCTTTTTCGCATTGGTAATGATGATCGGTGGCTCGATTGATTTCCTCGGAGGTGGTGGCGTATTTGGATTGAAACATTCGTCCACCTTTTTTACCATGGCTAACACCTTTCTATTGCTTACGCTGTTCTTCAAGTACTTTAATAAAGAAACAGAGAAAAAGTAGCAGTTAATTATACCGTCAGTTACTCAGTGTTACCCAGGTCAGTGGGTTAGAAGATTGATTCGAATTTGCAAGAAGACTGTTGGCCTTGCAGTTTCTTCTGCAATGCAGGTATTTCTATGTCAGCATCCGGAAATATTCAACCGCAATGAACTTCTGAGATAGCTTTGCGGAGCTATGGGTGAACCTGTGTTGTATGGATTAATATTTCTTTCAAAACCAGCAACAAAACCATTACCCGGATATTAATTTTTAGGTAGATTAAGAGACTGTTTTAAAAATGTTATACTCTTTGATTTATTATACCACGAAGGACAATCCAGAATATGCGAACTCCTCAGTTTTTCTCCTTAGAATAAAAAGTTTATAACACAGAGTTGAACAGAGAAGTCACAGAGAAGCACTGAGACAAAACTTTAAAATAAAATAAACCATATTTTTTCTGTGAACCTCAGTGAAATACTCAGTGACTCTAAGTATAATAAAAAGTTATAACACAAAGTTTCACAGAGAAATTATTCATTTTCCGCACTTTGTGTTTTCTTCGTGTCCTGGTGACTTCGTGGCAATATGGTAAAGTTAAATTTTTCATTGAATTTTAAACAGATTCTAAATCACTTTACAATAGACAAAAAAATGGTCAGACTCAAAGCCTGACCGTTTGTGTTGCGCCGGGAGATATGTGAAATATTATCCCTCTCTAATGATTGATGATGATTTTTTTAATTGCCTGTGAATCGCCATTACGGATATTCAGGAAATATATACCCGAAGCAAATGATACAGTGGAAATTTGATGGCTACTTGAACCAGCCTGGAAACGAATACCTGGAGAAACCGGAATGACAATGCCCTGAGGTGTTATCAATTCAAAATCGAGAATATTGTTCCGGTTAAGGCTTAGGCTAATCGTTACCTCTTGATCAGCAGGGTTTGGAAAGAGTGTGAAATCAATTTGGTCAGTCATGTTATTGATGCCTGCAGGTCCTGAAAAGGTGAGGTTGTCAACAAAGTAATCCGTTCCGTCATTGCTTGAAAAAGCCTGACCGGCATAGATAGAAACAAACCCTTCGTCAGGTGTTTCCTCCGTAATATAAGTAATCGGATTCGAAAAGCTAGTCCAGCTTGAAACAGTTTGAGTTGAATGAAAAAATCCAAAACCGATCATAATATCTTCTTTCCACATACTTACGGCTATTGAAAGGGTATCACCTCCGGCTGATGTACCTTTATAATAACCATTTAAAGCCCCGGGTCTGCTACCGACTTCAAAATTGGGATTGATAAACACTCCAGGTCTTACATAATTTGAGAAAAGAGGGTGGTAAACAACGCGGAGCTCAACAGAGTGTGATCCGCTCTGAGCCTCATCCGATTGGAAAATGTTCTGAAACTCGTCGTTGTTAAACAAAGCAATCCATCCGTCAGGGTCGTAGCCTGTCCAGTTTTCGAAGCTCCCATTGGGAACAATTTCTTGTGCATAAGCACTGCTTCCTCCCATTATCAGGAGGCTCGCAATCATAAGTAAATACTTTTTCATAGGTTTAAATAATTATTAGTTAAAGATTTGAGTCAAAATTATAAAATGAAAATATATTTACCAAATAAATTTGTTGGTATTTGATGAAGTCAACGGGATGTATCTGGAATGAAAAAGATTTAAGCCCCATGCAAGCTGCAGAATAAACTGCACCGCTTTGCACATCAATCTTTGCCTTGCATGGCATGCAAACCGGATTTATTTTTGTTATTTTTTTACCATTTATGACTCACCCCAAAAGTGACAAGAGGAATTTATTGTTTCAGAAATGATCTCTCCTGATTTTTGGTTCCGTTACGGTTTATTATGTTAAATATGTGTTAAATAATCATCGGTTAAACTTTATCCAATTAATTTTGTTTGTAATAATTCTAAATAGTAACATTTCATCATTTATGATACATTTACTCATTACAATTTCATTTAACCACTAAACAATACATTACATGAAAACGATTACACAAAAATTGACATTACATTTCCTTTCGGGATGGTTGATTTTACTGTTTATTTTATTTGCAGTAGATGACCTTAAAGCGCAAACCAACTGCATGGTATCAAAAGATCATGGGCTTGGATATTCCAGCACCATTCAGTCGGTTACTTCGCCTGGAAACGATCAATTCACCATTGAGCTTTCATTGAAATATGATGAAGATGCAGTATCCAAAAGCAAAAAAATAAACCATTTTGCCGTACAGGCTATTCCGGGAACCTATACAAATGTTACGGCTAAGTTTGTTTCAGGTTGTTCAGGAAATCCAACCATTAACCTTGGTCCAAATATCGGAGGTGTTCCTTTTACAGGATTCAGGATTACCGGATTAGGTAATTTTGGGCAACAATCGGGCGAACTTTTAGTAACTTATACCTTAACCGGCGGTTTGCAGGATCAGCAAACACTTGTGAAGGCAGCTAATAATCAACTCCTGGTGCAATTTACCATCCAGGAGTTTCAGTCACTTATTGATTGCGGAAACCAACCTATCAGTCCCTATTACCCACCTCCTGCCGGTGGAAAGTTGGAGTCACTGATAGGCCCTGAACTCACTTCACTTTATAACGTTTTCATTGCTACGGGCACAGCCGAGTCGAATGATATTTTCCAGATCTTCGGAACCAATGTACTGGTTGAAATTTTTCCGCTCGATGGACAATACACCGCTTTATTGAATTTACTTGTATCCTCTTATGGATTAACTGAAGTTATTCCAGATGCAGACATGAATGTTATCAGTGGTAAAATACCAATCAATGTTTTACTATCTTTGAACAACTTAACCACTTACATCAATTATGCAGTACCGGTTTACCCTGCTATTCCAACAGCCGGGATAGTGACCAGTTTGGGTGATATTTCCATGCGGTCCGATTTTGCACGCAATGGATTTAATGTAGAAGGGGATGGTGTCAAGATAGGCGTTATCTCCGATAGTTACAATACACTGTTGGGTAATCCTGCACACGACGATGTACTGAAAGGAGATCTTCCCGGAAATGAAAACCCGAAAAATCCAAATCCTGTTGAGGTCATTCTTGAGTATCCTTATGGTACAAGAACAGACGAAGGAAGAGCCATGCTGCAAATCTTGCATGATATCGCACCAAAGGCAAATCTTGCTTTCAGAACAGGGTTTATCAATGCCGTTGATTTTGCTGATGGAATCCGGGAGCTGAAAGATGCCGGATGTGATATTATCGTTGATGACATTACCTATATTACACAGCCTTTTTTAACCGATGGTATTGTTGCACAGGCAGTGAATGAAGTAAAAGCCGAAGGAGTTACTTATTTTTCGGCTGCCGGTAATTACGGGAATAAATCATACCAAAGCACATTTAATGCAGGCGTTACTCCTCCGGGGATCACCGGCGTAGCGCACAATTTTGCAGGTACCGGCGGAAATGACATATATCAAAATGTATCGCTTGGTGCCGGAAATTATACCATTGTCTTACAGTGGGATGATGGTTCAAATTCAGACATCACCAGCGCTGACCTTGATATTTATTTGACCAATAATAACGGAGTCACACTGTTTGGATTCAACAGGAACAACATCGGGGGACAACCCATCGAAGTGCTGCCGTTTACCGTTGCAAGCGGAGGTGCGCAAACAAATATAATGATCGTAAAAGCTTCCGGGGGCAATAATGTATTTATAAAATATGTTGTTTTCCGTGGCGATCTGACGATAAACGAATATAATTCGGGTAATTCAACCCTTGTCGGACAGGCTAATGCTGAAGGTGCAATTGCCGTTGGTGCAGTTTTATACAGCAACACACCTGAATTTGGAGTTGATCCGCCTACCATAGCTTCCTTTTCGTCTGTTGGGGGAACTCCTGTAAATGGCATTATCAGAAATAAACCTGAAATCACAGCGCCGAATGGAGTGAATACAACTGTTGATCTTGGTGGTGTAAATATTGACGGTGATCCTTTTCCAAACTTCTTTGGTACTTCTGCTGCGGCTCCTCATGCGGCGGGTGTTGCAGCATTAATCATGCAGGCGCGCTCAAAATATTATGGAACCTCATTTTCACCTGATGAAGTTAAAAGCACATTGGTTAATACTGCAATAGACATGAATACTCCGGGTTTTGATTATACCACAGGTCATGGATTCATTAAAGCGGATGCCTCATTATTAACTATGGCAAATCCTGAACCCGAGTTGTCAGGTTTGCAATATGATACAACACTTGTTCCGGGAGAGGAACCGATCGAAATTACGATTACCGGAAATTATTTTACCGAAGGTTCACAGATTTATTTTGATGGTGCGCCACTTGAGTCGGGTACGACCATTTTAAATGGGACAACTCTTACAGGTACTGTTCCGGTTTTTGGAGGGTTGTACAATCCTATCCAGGTTTACAATCCTTCACTCCCGGGAACAAACGGTACCGATGGAGGGTTGTCAAACCCACTTTATTTTACGACAAAGGAAACAATACTTATCACAATTGATGACAAGTTTAAGAAATTTGGCGAGGTGCTTCCTGAATTTTCAGCCAATTACTCTGTTGAGAGCGTAGGTGGAAGCGTACCTCTCGAATCGAGCGGAATGAGTGAAAACAGGATTTCAAGAATAATAGATATCCCTTTTGAAACCGTTGCAGATGCTTTAAGCAACACTGGTTTGTGGGCGATTGAAGCTTCGGATGATGACCCGCTTAATCCTGAAAGCGGAATTTCTGCAACCGATACAGTAGATGTCGCATTATTGAATCAGTACAACTTTGTTTTTGTTAACGGTTTGCTTTCCATCGAAAAGATGGAGTTGGTAATCCAGCCGAAAGACGCCACTTTTGTTTATGGCGATACCATTGCCGGCATTGAATTTAATTATTTCTATAACAACGACACCATTGATCCGGGGAATAACGTGATCATTTCGGAAGAAGATAAAATTGCCATTAATAATTCGTTAATGCAATTACATGCAACGGCATTGGTGAATGCAACCGCATTGGTAAATGCAAAAGCCCTGGTGAATTCGCAGGGAGAACCTCTGCTGGATGCTACCGCATTGGTGAATAAAAGCTTTATGATTTCTGATGCTACGGCGTTGGTTAATGCAACTGCTCTCGTTAATGGCACCCTGATTGATCCGCAGGCATTGCTGGATGCCACTGCATTGGTAAATGCTACTGCATTAGTGAATGCTACTGCCCTGGTGAATGCAAAAGCGCTTGTGAACGGAACAGCTTTGGTAAACACGTACGATCCGGACGGCAACCTTGTGGATGCGACAGCATTGGTAAATGCCACCGCACTTGTGAATGCCACCGCCCTTGTGAATACAAGTACGGTAAATGATTTAACCAACAATGAAACCATCGTTATCCTGGGCGAAGGAGACATTAATATCCTTGCCGGCGATTCGGTAGGAAGTGTAAACCTGCGCTCCATCAATTTGATTACCGGAAATGATGTAGGACAACATCTTATCGTTCCGGGAGGATTACTTTCTAACAACTTCAATCTTTCGTATGGGTTAGGGACGCTTACTATCATACCTGCACAGGCAACTGTAACTTTTGAAGAGGTGAGCCTTACTCAGACTTATGATGGCAACAGTAAAATGCCCGTTGTATCAACTGAACCTGTAAATCTTGTGGTTGATTATACCTTTAATGGTGAAGCCAATCCTCCTGTAAATGCAGGAACTTATGAAGTGGTTGCAACAGTAAATGAACTGAATTATATAGGAAGCAATTCAGCTACAATGACTATTCAGCAGGCAAATGCTACGCTGACTTTAGGAAATCTCATTCAGGTTTATGATGGAATGGTGAAGGAGGTTGCCGTAACAACAGAACCGGAAGGTCTTGACGTAATTGTCAGTTTCAGTGATGTCCCGGTAAATGCAGGCAGCTATGCTGTTACCGCTATTATAGATAATCCGAATTATGTCGGCACCGTTACAGGAACGCTGGTCATTCATCCCGAAACAGCTATCATTTTTCTTTCAAACCTTGACCAGGTGTATGACGGAACTGTTAAATCGGTTTCAACCTCCACACAACCTGCTGAACTGAATGTAGTGGTGAATTATAGTGATACTCCATTAAATGTTGGTTCTTATGAAGTAATGGTAACAGTAGATAATCCGAATTATATCGGATCGGCTACCGGTTTCTTAACAATCACACCTGCCACTGCTTTAGTAAGCCTGGTAAACCTTGTGCATGTGTATGACGGGAGCGTTAAGTCCGCATTAGCATTAACGCAACCTGAAGGTCTTAATGTTTCATTGACCTACAGTAATCCACCAATAAATGCGGGTACCTATGCGGTTACAGCGACTGTGAATGAACTTAATTACACAGGGACTGCAACAGGAACCCTGACAATTTTACCCGGCAACGCCACCATTATTCTGAGCGATCTTGTTCATACTTATACCGGAACTGTTCAGTCAGCTTCTGCCGCAACAATACCCTCCGGGCTTGATGTTGTTTTAACTTATAATAATTCGCCAAAAAATGCGGGATCCTACAGCATTACAGCTACGGTTAATAATCCCAACTATACTGGAGGCATAACCGGAGTTCTAATCATCAATAAAGCAACTGCTTATGTGACAGCAGCGAATAAAGTGATCAAAAAGGGAGATGCTTTGCCATCCTTTACTTCTACTTTCAGTGGATTCGTCAATGGCGAGAACCAGTCAGTAGTAACGTCGCTAACCTATACCCTGAGTCCGGCTTATTGTGGACTGGCAGGTACTTACCAAATCATTCCTGCTGCATTGGCTGCGAATTATACTTTTGTATCAACCAATGGTAACCTTTATGTAAATCCTTACGGAAGCGGTGCACAAAAGATAGAAATTGAGCTGGTTTGCGTTGAGCAAATTCCGCCTGATGCAAATGGTTTTACCTATGTAGCGCATTTTGAATATATCAATTGCAATGCTACGGATATTTACATACCTGTAGGAAGTGACAATCAAATTATCGGGTATGGAGGTTCGTTCAGTACCGAAGGACAACCTGTTTTATTCCTTGCAGGCGGAGGTGACTTCTTTGTGAAATTTGACGGAGTGAAGATAAAATGGCAGGTTAAAAGCTATCAGGGTACTCAAAAGAAAACCCAATACGACTATGCTCTGTCCAGTTCACCTTCCTGCAATAAATCAGCTATTGTTACAGAAGCTCTGAATAATGATTTTGATGAACTCATTGCTTACCCCAATCCAACAATGGATAAGGTATTTATAGATATGGGCGAATTGAAAGTTTCTGAAAAGGATATTGTAATTTATGATCTGTTTGGAAAAACCTGTCACGGAATTATAAATGCATCCGGCAGGACTGTTGAAATGGATTTTTCAAACATGGAACCAGGTGTTTATATTATCAGGATAACCCTGGGTGAAGAGCAGAAACTGTTCAGGATAATCAGACAGTAACTATTTTTAACAATTTGGATAAAGAGGGATTTCAACAAATCCCTCTTTTTTTTGTTTACCCTCCTGTTGTGGATAATAAGTTATTTGCAAATGTTTAATTTAAACGGATTAGAATTCTGAAAACGGACAAGTAAACGATGGTGATAAAAATGCGAAGTATACTCCTGACCCTCACCTTGCTTTTTCAATTTGTTTTTTCTTCAGCACAGAATCGGCAGGTTGATAGCCTGAAAGCGCTCTTGGAATCAGCAAAAGCTGACACTGTAAAAATTGAGGCAATGATTGGCTTGAGCAAATATTACAGCAGAACGCTCCCCAACGAGTCCATACGATACGGAATGCAGGCTAAAGCGCTTGCTGAACAGATTGGTTCAAAAAAAGATGTGGCTTTATCATTGAAATACATTGGTATGAGCTATTACTTCCAGGGAGCATATCTCGAAACCATCAATTACTGGCAGCAATCAAAAGCCACATTCGATGCTATCGGTGACAAACTTGGAGTAGCGAATATGCTGAACAATATTGGGGCTATTTATTTTAACCAGGGCGACGACAACAAAGCCGTTGACAATTATCTTGAATCGCTTAGGGTTTCTGAGCAAATCAATGATAAACTCCGGATTGCTACTGCACTGGTAAATCTCGGCGCTGTTTACTTCAATAAAAAAGCTACCCACGACCTTGCCCTTGAATACTATTTTAAAGCATTGCCTCTGAGTGAAGAACTTGGTGACAATGATGCCATCGGAACCTCTGCCGTAAATATGGGCGAAATTTATCTTGAACGAAATAAAGATGATTCTGCACTTTATTATTTTGATAAAGCTCTTATTGCTTATCAAAAAACGGAAAGTGGAAATGTAGCTTATGCCCTGAACAACATTGGGAAAGTGTATGCAAAGCGAAAGGACTATACAACAGCCATCATTAAACAGAAAGAGGCTTTTGAAAAAGCCAAAACCCTGAATGCCAGGCTGGAGATGGCGCAGTCACTTTTAGGTTTAGCAACAACTTATGAAATGAAAGGCGACTATCAGTCTGCAGCAAAAACATACAAGGAAGCCCAGACAATAGCAAAGAATATTGGTGCCAATTATGAACTGAAAGATGCTTACGAAGGATTGGCGCAGTCATATTTTAAATTATCCGATTTTAACAATGCTTATAAATACCAAACCTTATTTTCCGGAATCAAAGATACCCTCTACAATGCAGAGATGGATAAACGGTTGCAAAGGGTGACTTTAAGTTTTGACCTTGAGAAGAAACAAGGCGAGATTGATCTATTAACAAAGGATAAGGCTTTGCAGGAGTTGGATATTAAAAGGCAAAAAACCATCCGCAACGCTACCGGAGTTACTGGAATTCTCCTCCTCATCCTCGCCATCGGTTTGTTCAACCGTTACAAATATGTGAGGAAAACCAAGAAAATTATAGAAGACGAAAAAGAGCGATCGGAAAAGCTGCTGTTGAACATATTACCTGTTGAGACAGCAGAAGAGCTTAAAGAAAAAGGTTCAGCCACTCCAAGGCATTACAATATGGTTTCGGTACTTTTTACCGATTTTAAGGGATTTACTAAAATTGCCGAAAAACTTACCCCGCAGCAATTGGTTGAAGAGCTTAACCAGTGTTTTTTGGAATTCGACAGGATCATTGACCGGCACAACATTGAAAAAATTAAAACAATCGGAGACGCATACATGTGTGCAGGTGGCATTCCCTTGGCAAATGAGACCAATCCGGCCGACATTGTCAAAGCCGGTCTCGAAATAAAAGCCTACATGGAAAAACTGAAAACAGAGCGGGAAGCACGTGGCGAAGACTATTGGGAATTACGTATCGGCATACATACCGGTCCTGTTATTGCAGGTGTTGTCGGGAAAAACAAATTTGCTTACGACATTTGGGGTGATGCCGTTAATACCGCCAGCCGCATGGAATCGAGCGGCATTCCTGGTCAGGTCAATATTTCAGGAACCACTTATGAATTGATAAAAGATCAGTTCGACTGTACCCATCGGGGAAAAATCCAGGCAAAAAATAAAGGCGAAATTGACATGTATATTGTCGAAAACTTAAAAACAAAACCAGCTGCTGTCAGTCCCACTGAAGTCTACCAGGAAGCATGATTTTTCTTTCTCCTGTTTTGAATATTTATTTTTGGTGCAAACCTCACACCATCATGTTCCAAAATGTTTTAGTACAACTTCCCAATTCTAATAGTTGGAGATGTCCTTTCTCCATTTATAAGATCCCGAAAATCCGGCGATTATAAGAGAAACATATCAAGGGTAACCAAGTGTCGGTATATCCGTTTAATTTCCAAATGAAGATTATTAAGCCGGGTAAAAGAGAAAAAAATGAAGTTGGAAGATTTCCTTCTACTATTTATTATGGTTATAAAATTTTGATGAAAAAGTTTTTTAGAAACGGATTCTTCATATCCATCATGGTTTTCATTTTATTATCAGGGTGTAGTAAAGAACGTCCTCATCCAAGCTGGGATATAGACTTATTGGTGCCATTATTAAGTGATACAGTTACCATAATGGATGTAATAAGCGATACCCTGATAACTGTGAATGCGGATCATACCGTGTCATTTGTTTTTGACAGGTTGTTATATGAAGTGAATGTTGACTCACTGGTCAAGTTACCAGATACGCTTTTTCATTTTGAGCAGGTCATGTCCTGGATGCCCTTTCCTTCTATTCCTTTGCCCCCCGGCGAGCCTATTATTGAAGCTCAATTTGACTGGCCACTGGATTATGAAACATTTGGTTTCGAAGGGATTGCCCTGGAAAATGCGGTTATCCGTTCTGGGAAAATTAATTTTGAAGTCTATAATTCTTCCGCCGGACCAATACTTAGTGAGTTTGCTATTAATTCTGCGGTACGGAATGAAACCGATACTTTCTCCATTTCAAAGATTATTCCGGCCGGACAATTAGCCAGCGAGTCATTTGATTTTTCAGGCTACAGATTAAATCTAACCGGAAGCAATAATGATACTGTCAACATGGTCAATTACACCCTTGGGTTATTTGCAGATCCAACCATAACGGATACCCTCATTCTTGTCCAGGCTGACTCGTTTGCAGTCAATATTTATTTTGAGGACATCGTAATTGATTACGCAAAAGGAAACTTTGGGCGTAATACTTACTATTTTGGACCGGAATACAATCAGGTTAATATTTTTGGGGATTTGAACATTTCGGGCTTTTCGATGAAAGACGCTGCAGTTTTTCTCCGAATTCAAAATAATTATGGAGTAGATGGACTGGTAAAAATCAAAGAGTTTTCTGCGTTCAACTCCGAAACCGGCGAAAATATAATTCTTCAGGGCGACCTGATTGATTCCGGTCTCTACATTGAGGCTGCTGCGCAAACCGGTGACGGATTAATGGTTATTGATCCTGCCGACAATTATTTCGATTTCACCAACTCAAACTTCAATGACCTTCTCCAAATAATACCTGACCAGGTATCTTATACCCTTGAAATGACCAGCAATCCATCTGCTGATTCGACCACCCGCGATCATTTTTTCTATTTTGAGGAACCCATCCGGGTATTTGTTGAAGCAAATGTGAATCAGGGGGTGATGATTCAGGATTTATTTGTTGAAAATACCAAAGAATGGTATGGTGAAGGTCTTGACATAAGCAATGTAAGTGAAGGGAAACTGGTGGTAGTATTAGACAATGGCTTTCCGTTTACGTTTGACATGAATTTATTTTTGGAAGATGAGTACCATGAAATACTTGACACATTATTGTTTGCAGAATTTATTGCCGGAGGAATATTGGGGACCAGATTCTGCAGTTGTCGAACCTGTGGAAACGAGGATAGATGTATGGCTTACTGAATCATTAAAAGAGTCCATCCGGGTTGCAAAGTTCAGCCACTATGAGCTTTTAATAAATTCCGCTGAAAATAAACATGTTAAAATTTATTCAACAGATATTCTCAAATTAAAGATCATTGGTGATTTCACTTACCTGGTCGAGCAATAAAGGGTATTAATCTAACTTAAATAATTGGAATTGGTTAATCATTATAGGATGAAAAGTTTACTCAACATATTTTTTCTTGTATTTCTGGCAAAGGGAGTGATGGGACAGTTGGGTTTTCAATACAATTATTTTCCAAATGATCTTGCTGGAAAAGATGAATGGAAAGTCCAAGTAGCTCCATTTTTTAATCAGCAGGCGGGTTCAAATACATTTACCAACAATTTTTTTAGTCAGATAAATAAGTCGCAATTTATTGATGATGAATTGATCGAAAAGCAGCGAGAAAATATGTCCGGCACTTCATTATCAGGGCAGATTACAAGCATGGGGCTTGGAGTAAAATTCAACCTAAAAAAGAAACCAGGGCAAAACTATTTGATATTTGTCCTCGAAAACCAGCATTTTCTCGATGCTTCACTTGACGATGATCTCATTAATCTTCTTTTGAAGGGTAACAAATCTTTCGCTGGTCAAACCCTTATCATGAAAAACTCAAGCTACTACAATGTTTATTTTAATCAGATTAAAGGTGGTATGGGCCATCGGTTCGAATCCGGTAATTCCATTCATAAATTGAGCTGGTTGCTGGGTTTTAATATTGGTCAGAATTATAACGATATCAATCTCAAAAATTCATCATTTTACACTCAACCTGATGGAGATTATCTTGATATTGAGACATCAATAATGACGGAATTGTCAGATACGGTATGGGGTAAAATTTTTGAAGTAAATGGATACGGAGTATCAGCCGACCTGGAATACCACTTTACTAAATCCGAAAGTTTTCATGTCGGGTTTTCTTTAAAAAATCTTGGATTGATTTTTTGGAACGGAAATACATTTACCGGTGAAATGGATACCAGCTTTATTTTTAACGGGATTAGCAACGACAGCCTTACCGGACAAAACGAAAATCTCCCGAATGATTTTTCCTATAACAACTTGCGTCGCATTTTATTTAAGAATTCCAATACTGAAAGCTTCTCAAAAGGACTTCCTGTTAGCTTAAAATTAACGCTTGGAAAGTATCTTTCCGGAGAAAAATTTTATTTAGGTATTCAGGGAATTTACTATCCCCTTTTAGAAGCCAACTATGAAGTTGAAGCTTTTGCAACCTGGAACTATAAAAACAGTTTTTATCTTACACCAATTGTTGTCTATGGCAGTTTTGGGAACGTCAACTTCGGGCTGGGATTCGGGGTAAAAATTCTTAATAGCATTTACCTGTATGCCGGTTCAAAATATCTCAACAGCATGTTTGATAAAAACGCCACACTGGGCAGCGGAGGCTTTGCACGAGTGATATTCATTTTATAATTCCGAACAATAAAAGTTTACAAACGTTAAAATAATAAACTCTCTAAAAAAAACATTGTTATGCAACTTGTCCGATACATTCTTTCAGCAGCTTTATTTTCTATTTTATACCTGGCGAATAGTCAAAACATTCAAAACAGTGGTTTTGAAAACTGGTTTGAAAAACAGTATTATGAAGATCCCGATCAGTTTGCTTCGACCAATTTTGCCAGTTATACAACTTCCGGCTCACCCAATGTAATGAAAACCTCTGATGCACATTCAGGATCGCATGCCGTGAAGCTGGAAACCATACCATCATCAGAAGGCAATATTTCAGGTGCAATATTTATTGGTTCGATTGGTGACGGATTTGTTGCCGGGGGAATACCTTTTAACACACGACCTGACTCGGTAGTTGGATATGTAAAATACAATGTTTTACCACTGGATACTGCTAACATCATCCTGCTCTTCAAAAAATTCGGGGCACCATTGGGTATTTGCCTTATTCAATTTTATGGCACAAAAAATAATTATACCCGTTTTTCCGCTCCCGTGCAATGGCTCATTCCAATCATACCACCCGATTCACTGGCAACAGTTATTACAAGTTCAAGTATTTTTAGCTTCCCGGTTACAGGTAGTACCATCACCGTTGACGACATCGGTTTGATTGGAGTCAGCACGTCTTACCCGAACCATGGATTTGAAAATTGGACAAATTATTCATCTGAAGAACCTGAGGATTGGTTTACCTCAAATATATTCAGCCTGTCACTGGGAACCAACTCTGTTGTTAAATCAACTGACAGCTATGAGGGAGACAATTCAATACGTATCCAATCAACCCTGACTTCGTGGGGCGATACCCTTGGATTTATAACGAATGGAACTTTTGGAGAGGATGGCCCTACTGGGGGAATGCCTGTTGATTCGGTCCCCGATATACTTTCCGGTTATTATAAATATGAGCCGGTTGGTACAGATACTGCCCTGGTCAGGATGACCTTATACCGGTTTAATCAAAATATCGGGATGTCAGAAGTTCTTGAAGATAAAATAATCAAACTTCCTCCTGCAAGCGAATATACATATTTTGAAATGCAATCCGATTATTTTTCTTTACAGGTACCAGATACGTTAAATATAGCATTTGGCTCAGGCAACTTCGATGATAACGGATCTTTTATAGGCCTTGGAAGCACTCTTTATTTAGATGCATTGGACATAACATATAGAGTAAATACTGTAGGTACAATCAATCCTGTTGCACTTGATATTGTTCATTTTTATCCAAATCCTGCCTCGAAAGCTATCTATTTTGAAGTTGCTGAAACGAGTACTGAGGTCGCAGAAATAGCAATAATAGATTCAAAAGGCATCGTACTTTATGCAGATAAATACCATCTGTCGCCAAGGCAGAAAAACAAGATAGATATCACCCATTTACCTTCAGGCTTTTACTTTGTTAAGCTGAATTCGATGAGTCAAACTTATTTCGGCAAAATTATGGTCAAGTAAATCAGGGTATTATCCTGAATTCTACTATATAAATATACTTTGCAAAAAAAGAAAATCCCTGATATTAACACTAGCATTCAGAAACAGAATATAACTTTCCATTCATCCTGTTTTCAATTCGCCGGTTGATGAATTATATCTGTTGAGAAATTATTCATTTCCAATTTAGCTATTTTGAACATTCAACTCTGAAATGTGTTTCGGTAACGGAGTCGGCGGTTGTTTAAGATATCGTTAACTATGCTAAATATACCTTGTTTTAACTAATTTAAAGCTGTTATGGAAAATAGTTTTATTGATCTCCATTGCCACCCGGCAATGAAGCCATTTGGTAAGAGTTTTAATTCAAATAAAGGAGTAAACAGCGCGAATCGTCGGGCATCAAACAGTATCTGGCACTACGATCCGCCTACTGTATTCGATAAAGTATTGAATATCGCTGTTTCATTAACAAAATTCACCCAGGCTGATTTTTCAACCCTTGCCTATGGTGGTACTCATGTTGTTATTGTTTCCTTGTATCCACCTGAAAAGGGATGGGTTATTGATAAACTGGGTACCAATCTGCGTGCAGATTCCTTAAAAAATCTTGTAATGGGAGTCGGACAAAAAAGAATTGATTACCTGCAGAAAATGCCCGACTACTTTACCGATCTTGAAATGGAATACAATTTCTACAAACAACTTGACGGAAAAGAGATGAATATTGAGGGTGAAAAATGCAGATACAAGATAGTTTCTGGATTTAACGAAATAGAGATGGAGGCTGAAAACGGTGTAAAAACTATCTATGTGATCCTGACCATTGAGGGTGCTAATGTTTTTAACACCGGATTGAAAGCTATGGGTAAGATAACCAGTGAAAAGGAGGTATTGAGCAATATTGATAAGGTTAAGAAATGGGATAAACCACTTTTTTTTATGGGATTGACCCACCATTTCTATAACGAGATATGCGGACATGCCAGAAGCCTTACAAGCTTATCAAAGATTTCTGCCGACCAATCTGAGGGATTAGATACTGGCTTCACAGAACTTGGGAAAAAAGTATTAAAAAAATTGCTCGATAATAAAACCGGGAGAAGGGTTTTGATTGATGTAAAACACATGAGTGTTCAGTCAAGGAATGAATTTTATGAAATTCTTAAAAATGAATATCAGGGTGAAAATATTCCCATTATTGTCAGTCATGGAGCGGTAAACGGACTAAGGTCCCCGAAGGAAAAGGTTATTGATAATCAGGCAACATTTGGAAAATTTCAGGAGGAAGACATCAATTTATTTGACGATGAAATCGTAAAAATTGCACTATCAGGTGGAATTTTTGGCGTTCAGTTGGATGAACGCAGGGTAGGAAGTGTATCTGAAATAAAAAAAACAAAAGGAAACAAGAACCGAAGAGATATGCTATTCTACAAATCCAGGATGATTTGGAATCAAATCCAGCACATAGCCGAAACCCTGGACAGACAAAATTTATTTGGATGGGGCATACAATCCATCGGGTCTGATTTCGATGGGATGATAAATCCTTTGAATGGCTATTGGACTGCTGAACAAATGTATTTGCTGGAAAGCAATTTGGAAAAACATGCATTCAATTATATCAATTCCGCAATAGCTACCAATCTACAACCCTTTAATCGGATAAATCCCGGCGAAGTGGTTGATCGGTTTATGCACGATAATGCATACAATTTTCTGCGCCGGCACTTTTAATGAAAGTCAAACATTGATTTGTGGAATTACTGCCGATTTTAAATTAATATCATTTTTGTCCGATTAAATTTAGAGATTCTTCACTAACGCTCAGAATGACAATAACGTTGTAGATGCTTTGGGAGAAGGGGGCTTGCAGGCGGCTCAGCCGCCTGCAAGCCCCCTTCCTAAAATACAACACTTTGTCATTCTGAACGGAACGAAGTGAAGTGAAGAATCTCAAGCCTATTATTTCATTTTCATCGGACAATAATGAATTAATATATCAACTTGTATCAAACCAAAATATTTTTATGATATTTGCACCTTTGGTAATCCCGTTAGGTAGAGAATAATTGCGGGAACCCTGCAATAATATTTTCATGTAAAATTTATCCTGATATTATGGACAGATTCATGGGACTCATTGGCCTGGCAGTCATATTCGGACTTGCTTTTTTAATGTCGAACAATCGAAAAGCCATCAATTATCGTCTTGTCGTAACCGGATTTCTGCTACAAATCGGATTGGCAATTTTCATCTTAAAGGTCCCACTTGGTCAGGAGATATTTTACTGGATAGGAAAAGCTATTAACAAACTGCTTGATTATTCCAACGAAGGTGGTTTGTTTGTTTTTGGTGATCTCACTAAAGTCACTGAAATATTGCCTCCCAATCTTGTGAAGCAGGGGATGTTTGTATTTATCCTTATACCTACTATTATCTTTGTCTGCGTGCTGGTAGCAATGGCGTACCATGTCGGTATAATGCAGCGTGTAGTTGCGGTCATCGCACGTTTCGTGCATTGGGCGATGCAGGTGAGCGGCAGTGAGGCACTGTCCAATGTTGCAAGCGCCTTTGTTGGTCAGGTTGAAGCCCAGATCATGATACGTCCTTACCTGAGCGGGATGACCCGTTCAGAACTTTTAGCCTCAATGGCAGGCAGTATGGCTTGTATTGCCGGCGGAGTAATGGCTATTTATATTTCGATGGGCGTACCTGCATCTTATCTTTTAGCGGCGAGCCTTATGGCTGCTCCGGGAGCGCTGGTGATTGCCAAAATCGTATTTCCCGAAACCCAAGAATCTGAAACTAAGGGAAAAGTTAAACTTGAAATTAAAAAAGAACATTCCAACATAATGGATGCCATCAGTCATGGTGCAAGCGATGGAATGAAAGTTTCTATCAATGTATTAGCTATGCTGATTGGTGTAATAGCTTTGATCGCCCTTGTGGATGGAGTATTGGGATATTTCGGACATTTTCTTGCTTGGACTGGCGTTTCGCTTGATTTTGCCGGAATAGATGTGGCACATTTGAGATTAAAGGATATTTTTGGTACGGTATTCAGCTTGCTGGCATGGGCAATGGGGGTTCCTGCTGCTGATGCACAAACAGTCGGTGCTCTGATGGGAACAAAAATGGTGATCAACGAGTTTGTTGCTTATACCGATCTAACACCGATGATCAGTTCAGGTGTCCTTTCTGCCAAGGCTGTGGTTATTGCAAGTTTTGCTCTTTGCGGCTTTGCTAATTTCAGTTCAGTTGCTATCCAGATTGGTGGGATTGGCGCTCTGGCGCCCAGCCGTAAAGCCGACCTTGCAAAACTCGGCATCAAAGCAATGGTTTGTGGTACGCTGGCTTCATACATCTCTGCCACACTTGCCGGAATGCTTATGTAACTATGGTAAATGGCAGGGTGATTTATCAAAAAGTTAAATAATTGCTTTAATGGGTAGCGATTAATTATTTGTACTTTTGTCCTCTAAAAATTATAATATGACAACAAATATTCTGATTGGTGTTGTTGGCCCCTGGCAAATCATCATCATTGTAGTTTTGGTTTTATTATTATTCGGCGGCAAGAAAATTCCAGAATTGATGAAAGGTCTGGGTCAGGGCATCCGTGAATTTAAGGATGGAATGTCCGGTGATCAATCCGCTAAAAAAGATAAAACCACAGAAGAAAAGTAGGATAATTAGTATACCTGAATGCTGTTTATATATTGAGTGGGCGTTGTCAGGTTCCCTCTATTAATATTTTATCAAATAGTTGCACACAGAACTGATAATCCGGGCTTTGTTTGCAAAATTTAACTCCTTTCGGGTACATTCTTTTTGTGCCCAAATAACTTTCATTTTTACATCTCAACTAAAACAATTCAATTCCTGTTTCCCTGTTCGATATTGAACAAAAAATATAGAAAACGAACATTTCCCACCAGGTTTTACATATCTGTTATTTATTGTAAGAAACACATTTTCAATAAGTAAAAGTAGAAGGTATCATATTTGCCCCTCAGTCTTCATATACGTTCTTTTCATAACTGAACCATTGATCATTAATGATATATAATTTGTTAATCACCAAAAATTTAAACTTATGAAAACATTGAATTTAACAAGGACTTTAAAGGCTGTTTTCAGCCTGACAGTCGCAGTTGCATTGCTTTTGAGCTGTTCAAAAGATGACGAACTGACTCCATCAGGAACAAATGTAAATGATGAAAGTAACTCTGTTTTTAATGAAACTCTGAGTCCCAGAGAAATTGATGATATGAATTACCTTATTGAGAATGAGAAATTACTGAGGGATTATTTTAATGTCATGTACAATAAGTATAACCTTTCTTTATTTCAAAATGTTGCTAAAAGTGAGCAATCACATTTAAATTTTCTCGCAGTAAAATTTTTAAGATATGATCTTAAGAATCCAACTGAAGAAAAACCTGCAGGCGAATATGTAAATCCTGAATTACAGCAAACATACGATATAATGATTGCTAAGGGTGAAACCAATATTTATGCTGCATTATTAGCGGGGTCGTCAAAAGTGAAGGAGGATGTTGAGGATATCCCTCTCATGATAGATCAATTTGAAGGAAATGCCGATATAGTACTGATTTTTTCTAATATCCTGATCGAATCGCAGAAAAATCGGGAAGTACTGGAGCAGGAATTAAAAGTCCAATACCAGCAGCGACAGTTGAAGTTTCAACAAATGATAGTGATATGTGAAAACAGTCAGATACAGTACATCTGAAAATTTTCATAATCAATTTAGTGTCTCTTTCAGCAAGGGCTTTTCCAGACGGAAAAGCCCTCTCTTATTTATTGTGGATGAGAAAGAACATAGATTCATCAATTTTGTTATACCCATTCTTTACACATCAGGAAAAAAATAACGCATTGAGAATGATGAATTTTGGGTATATTCTGTTCCCGTTGCTCAATTTATATTATTTTAGTGCGGGAAAACAGGCAACAAGTTAAGAGATATGGAAAGAGAAATATTGAGTACCAACCGCAAAGCGTTGCAAATAAACCTTGATGATAAAATTTATGGAAGCTTTGCAGAGATTGGTGGAGGGCAGGAAGTCGCACGCAACTTTTTCCAGGCAGGGGGAGCGTCAGGGACGGTGGCTAAAACCATTTCGGCTTACGACAAGCTTTTCAGCGACAGGCTCTATAACGAAGGACAGTCTGGGAGGTACGTTTCGGAAGAAAGATTGCTGAAAATGCTTGATACGGAATACAATGACCTGATTACTATTTTGATTAAAAAACGCAATAACTCAACCTGTTTTTTTGCATTTGCAAATACTGTAGCAACTATAAGCTTTAAAAAAGATAATGAAGCACATGGCTGGTTGGGTGTCCGCTTTCAGCTCGAGCCCGAAGCGCCTGCCAATGAAGTGATCCTTCATGTCAGGTTGCTGGAACAGGATCCGCTTTTGCAGCAAAATACCCTTGGCATCCTGGGAGTCAATTTGATCTATGCCTGCTATTTTTATAACAAATACCCCAATACATTTTTACAATCCCTGCTCGATAACATTTCGACAGACAGGATTGACCTTACGATGATAAGGATGGGAGGGAAGCACCTTGAATATGTTGATAACCGCCTGCTTGCAGTCCAATTGGTTAAAAACGGAATGACAAAAGCAATTGTATTCGACCGCCACGGTGAGGTGAGAGAACCAGCTGATATGCTCTACAATAAAAATGTTTTAGCATTCAGGGGAAGTTTCAGACCGATTACTTATGTGGTTTTTGATATGCTGAAAACCAGCTATGCTTTATTTAAAAAGGATGAGGATTATGAAAGAGATAATACCCTTGCACTTTGCGAAATGACCATTAATAACCTTATGGAGGAAGGCGAACTGGATGAACGCGATTTTCTGACAAGGGTGGATATTTTGAATGGTATGGGTCAAAACGTGATGGTTTCATCTTTTATGGAATATTTCAAACTCGTTTCCTATTTTTCGCGGTTTAAAATCAGGAACCTCAGAATCGTGATCGGAATTCCTACATTGCTCAATGTATTGGACAATAAATACTATACGAACCTTAAAGGAGGAATTCTGGAAGCATTGGGGAAAATGTTTCCCGACAACATGAAACTCTATGTTTACCCCACTATTTCATCTGTTTCAATTGATGACCCCACCAAAGGTGAGCACCTTCTTACTTCATCCAATCTTCCGTTACCGGAAGGACTGGATTTTTTATACCAGTTTTTGAAATATAACCGCAAGATTCTTGATCTCACCAATGTAAAGAAGAAATGGCTTTATATCAACAGCAGGCGCGTTTTAAGGATGATACAAATGGGTGAAAAGGGGTGGGAAAAGATGGTTCCGAAATACATCGAACAACAAATTAAAACCAGGAAACTTTTCGGATACAAAGAACGCATTTAGGTTATTTACCCAGGATAACAGTTTTGTTGAAACTCTGGAAAATTTATCAATACGAGTGCTGCTCAACCCTATTTTCGATTACTCAATTGATTAGTGAATCATTCAAAAAAAATTCCCCGAACACTTGTTTGATATATTGTATTTCAATTCAAAATCAAAGGAATAAAATTCAGAGTAATAAAGGAATCTGCGATAATCTTGATGATTGCGATTAGTTATCTTCAACTTATGAATCGAGAAAGTTATTTTGACATCCTTACTAAGCTTCTTAACTTGTATAATTCATAAACTCACTCGCAAAACCTCTAAGTTGCAAAGAATAAGTAATTTAGTATCAACAATTACAAATATTCAATTTTAACTTATTTTATGTTTTTCTTTTTTAATTTGTTTAAATTCAAGCCTTTTCTCTGCGCCTTTGCGTGATGAATTATTCAGGTTAAGAATAATTTCAAAAACCAATTTCAAATTGATTTATTTTTGACCCAATGTCATTAAACGAAAAATCTCAGGGAAAATTAGTTCAATCGCTTGGATTGTTTTCTGCTTTTATACTTACGGTTAGTTCAGTTATCGGTTCAGGGGTTTACAAGAAAGTAGCTCCTATGTCTGCTGATCTTTTATCTCCGGACCTGGTACTATTATGCTGGGTGCTGGCAGGGGTCATCACACTTTTCGGCGCTCTGAGCAATGCAGAAGTTGCCAGTCTTCTGGCTGATTCGGGAGGCGAATATGTTTACTTTAAAAAAATCTATAATAAATTCTTCGCCTTTATTTTCGGTTGGACCACCTTCACTGTGATCCGTTCAGCGGCAGTCGCATCCATTGCCTATGTTTTTGCCCACTCTTTCAATACTTTGATAACGTTACCCGTACTTCCGGATGCCTGGGCACAGATTTCAATTTTTGGTGTCTTTTCACCTTTCGATAATTTTGGAGTTAAGGTTCTTACCGTGCTTCTCATCATCGGTTTATCTTATAATAATTATATCGGTCTGAAATTCGGCGAAGGGTTAAGCAGGTTTGTACTCATAATCGTCGTAATCAGCATCCTGCTCATTATTGTCCTTGGGTTGACCATCGGAGGAGGCAGTATCCAGAATTTTCAAACACCCGCTACCGGATATACGGACCGCTCATGGTTTTCGAGTGGATTTATCAAGGGGATTTTCGCTGCCATGCTTGCCGCTTTCTGGGCTTATGAAGGATGGAGTGCTACCGGGTACATCGGCGGAGAAATTAAAAATGTCCACCGCAATCTGCCTTTGGCATTGGTCTTTGGCGTTTTATTCGTGATGGTGGTATATGTGGCTATTAATTTCACCTATCTATATGTATTGCCGATGGATGAAATGGTTTCAGTGTATCAAAACCAAAATACAATTGCGGCTGTTGCAGTTGTTGGTCATTTCCTGGGAAATACAGGAGCAATCCTTATAGCCATACTTGTTCTTGTGACCACTTTTGGGTGCACCAATACCACACTTCTTGGTCCACCCCGGCTGTATTATGCTATGGCTAAGGAAGGTCTTTTTTTTAAATCCGCTTCTTATATTCATCCCAAATACAATACACCTTCAAAAGCTATTGTCATTCAGGCAATTTGGTCGTCGGTTTTAGTCTTTTCCGGTAGTTTCGACCAATTGACAGACATGTTGATTTTTGCGGCATTTATTTTCTATGGTGCGACTACCCTGGGTGTATTTATTTTGCGCAAAAAAATGCCTGATGTTCACCGTCCCTATAAAGCATTGGGATATCCTGTTGTCCCTGCTGCTTTTATCATTTTCTGCGTAGCTTTGATTGTTGTTACACTGATTGGAAAACCACGAGAAGCCCTGATCGGGCTTGGATTAATCGCAAGCGGATTACCTTTTTACTGGTATTGGAACAGGAAGATTGCCCAGTTTACAAAGTAATACCAAAGTGAAAATCAAAATAGTCTGGCATGAAGGGCGGTTTTGAATTTCCTACTTCGGTATAAACTCAACTACAAAAGAACAGATAAATCAAAAAGTGCTGTTACTTAAATTGGTTTTTGGAATTTTGCTTATTGGATTTTCATGATTAGGTTTTTTGCTTTTTCTTTTTGGCAGCCGGAAAAAGTACATTGTTCAAAATCAGCCTGTATCCCGGAGAATTTGGGTATAAATTCAGATCGGTAACGGGATCGCCAACATAATGGTGATAATCTTCCGGATCATGACCTGCAAGAAAAGTCCATGTGCCCTTTCCGTATTCTCCATGAATATAACGCACCTCGTTCAGCGATTTGGTTTCACCCATGATGAGCACATCCGATTTAACCTCATTTTTTCTGAAAGCGGTTGTTTGCCCCATAAATCCTTTGATCAACTGGGTATGATCCTGACACAGCATGGTTGGAACAGGATCCCATTTTGCCGAAAATTCGAACAGGGAAAAATAATCATTTTGTGGATTTATCAGTCGTTGTGCCGGATTAATATCTACCGAAGAAATTTCATATTCATAAGGATTGGTACTGATTGTAAAATCCTTGAATGCGAAGCATTTCGAATAATCGAGCTTTTGCTGTGCCTGCGGATCCATCGGATCTCCATCAAACATATAATCACACATATCAACCCCTTCTGCTGCCAATGCAACATCAAAGCTATCAGGAGCCGAGCACATAGCAAAAAGATAGCCTCCTCCGGCAGTAAAATCTCTTATTTTTTGCGCAACAGCCAGTTTGCATTGCGAAACTTTGAGGAACCCAAGTTTCCGGGCAACTTCTTCATTGATCCTAACGTCTTCCTTGTACCAGTCAGCATCTTTATATCTTGCCCAAAACTTCCCGTACTGACCCGTAAAATCCTCGTGATGAAGGTGAAGCCAATCATAAAGTGGCAACGCTCCTGACATTACCTCTTCGTCATAAACTATATCGTAAGGAATTTCGGCGTAAGTTAGCACCAATGTAACGGCATCATCCCAGGGTTGCTTGTTTTTTGGTGAATACACGGCAATCTTTGGCGCTTTGTGAAGCTTAACTGCATCCATGTTTACCTCCGGGTCAGCAATATCAAGTAAAATTGCATTGTATTGAGCATCTGCAATGATCTGGTAGGTAACGCCCCGTATCACACATTCTTTTTCAATTTCATCAAAATATTCAGCAATAAAACTTCCACCTTTGTAATTCAAAAGCCAGTCAACTTCCACCTCCCGTTGTAATATCCAATAGGCAATACCATAAGATTTCAAATGGTTTTTCTGGGTTTCATCCATAGGAATTAAAATATGGGCTGCGAAAAGATTACTCAGAGATATAATCAAGATGAATGTCAGAGATATTTTCTTCATTGAGGAAAATTTAAAACTTAACGGTATAGCTGCAAAAATATTTTCATTTTCAGATTGCATGCAAATCATAAAAGTATGAATCCACAATCCTGCAAATGTAACAAACCAATTTTAAAAAGGTTGATCCTCCTCAGGAAGTTCGTTCATTTTTGATGCTATCGTATAGGAGTTTTCACTGGGATATTCGTAGTCAGATGGTATGCCGGCTGCAGGCTCATAATTTCCCCCTTCGAAGTCAGTAAACTTGGCGAACTTATCAATAAACTGCATCTTAACCTCACCCAGCGCACCATTCCTGTGCTTTGCAATGATGAGTTCTGCCATACCTCTTGTAGAATTCCCCTGCTCATCCTGTTCCAGTTTATAATATTCAGGACGATAAATAAAACAGACAAGGTCAGCATCCTGCTCTATTGCACCTGATTCGCGGAGGTCGGAGAGGATGGGTCGCTTTGAACCTGCCCTGGTTTCAACTGACCGGTTAAGCTGTGAAAGGACAATGATTGGAACATTCAACTCCTTAGCAAGCGCTTTCAGTGATCTGGATATCGTGCTGATTTCCTGTTCACGGTTACCTTTATTGTCCTCTCCTGTTGACATCAACTGAATATAATCAACAATAATGATTTGAATATTATATTGGGCTTTTAACCTACGGCATTTTGCGCGTAACTCAAAAATTGAAAGTGCGGGGGTATCGTCAATGTAAATAGGTGCATCCACCAGCTTACCGATTTTTGCATTCAGTTGTTCCCATTCATAATTTTCAAGGTTTCCTTTTTTCAGTTTATCCGCCGACAATTGTGTTTCGCTCGAAATCAAACGGGTGACCAATTGAATGGAAGACATTTCGAGTGAAAACATGGCTACCGGTATGTTGAAATCAACGCCAATATTTCTTGCCATTGACAGGACAAAAGCGGTCTTACCCATACCAGGTCGCGCTGCAAGAATGATAAGGTCTGATTTTTGCCAACCGGCTGTCATCCTGTCCACATCGGTAAAGCCGGAAGGAATTCCACGGAGGTTCCCTTCATGGGTGCGTGCCGATTGAATATCATCAATGGCTGCGCGAACCAGGGATTGCATAGTGTCGAAACTACGCCTGAAATTGCTTTCGCTCACCGAAAACAAACTCTTCTCTGCTTTATCAAGCAGTTCAAAAACATCGGTTGTATCTTCAAAGGCATCCTTGATGATTTCCGACGAGATTCTGATCAATTCGCGCTGGATATATTTTTGAGTAACAATGCGTGCATGGTATTCGATATTGGCAGTTGACGCAACCCTGTTGGTGAGTTGGGTGATAAAATAGGCTCCACCCACCAGTTCAAGTTCGCCACTGGTTTTTAATTCATTGGTCACAGTAAGAATGTCAATGGGCTGTGATTTTGCAAAAAGTCTGTGAATGGCACCATAGACAATCTGATGCGATTCTTTGTAAAACACTTCTGGTTTCAAAATATCTATGACAGCAGTAAGTGCATTTTGTTCTAACATCAGCGCACCCAAAACTGCTTCTTCAAGGTCAATGGCTTGTGGGGGAATTCTTCCGTGTTCAGCAAGCCCTTGAAACAAGGCGTTTTTTTGAATGCGTCTTTTAATTTTCTCCTGAATTTCAGGTTGTTTGGCTGTGTTTTTTTCTTGTTCCGACATGCTTCAAAAATAGTTTACAAAACCCATGACTTTACATGTTCAACGTTTTTATTTATCAACACGATTTTTCATTTTTAAGAATTTTTCAACAGCCTAATGTTAATATTCATTATCGGGCTACGAAAAATCAAATTGAATACATTTGCAATTCAATTGTCATTAAAAGGAATCGTCCATGATTAAACATTTAACTCAACGAAAGATAATTACCATGAGGCATCCATTTATTAATGTAAATTGGTAAAAATCAATCTATTTGTGTCATTCGTGGCTAAAATTTTAAACAGATGAAAATATTTTGCATTGGCAGAAATTATGTGGAACATGCCCTTGAACTCAATAACCCTTTACCCGAAAAACCAGTGTTTTTCCTGAAACCGAATACGGCATTACTCATACGGAATCGTCCTTTTTTTTATCCTGAATTCTCTTCAGACATCCACTACGAAACAGAGTTGGTGATAAAACTATCAAAAAACGGGAAACACATCAGCGAAAAGTTTGCCGGAACCTATTATAATGAAATCGGTCTGGGAATTGATTTTACAGCCCGCGATCTGCAACAGGAATGCAAACAAAAAGGATTACCCTGGGAGATTGCCAAAGGATTCGACCAATCTGCACCTGTCAGTAAGTGGATTCCGTTGGCGGATTTGAAGCATAGGGAGAAAATTTCGTTCCATCTTGATTTAAATGGAAAAAGGGTGCAGAAAGGAATCTCAACCGATATGATATTTTCGTTCGATAAAATCATCAGTTACATTTCTCAATTCGTAACAGTGAAAATGGGCGACCTTATTTTTACCGGCACACCGGCGGGAGTAGGTCCTGTTAAAATTGGCGACCACCTTGAAGGATACCTTGAAGACAAAAAGTTACTTGATTTTTATATTAGATAGGCTTAAAAATAATAAGTGCCACTCAGTTGAAAATTTTTCCCGCAGATTACGCTGATTTACGCTGATATTTTTACAGCTTATTTACTTTTCTGAATGTTCTTTTAGAAATATCAGCAGGATGAAAACTCTCCTGACTTTTTTTACAAACCATTTTTCTTTACCAGGGCAACGGCATAAGCTGCAATACCTTCTTCACGACCTGTAAAACCAAGTTTTTCGGTTGTGGTGGCTTTAATTGAAATATCTTCTTCATTCAGGCAGCTTACCGAGGCAAGTGTTTTTTTCATAAGAGGGATGAAGGGTGAAATTATGGGCTGCTCAAGACAAAGCGTTGAATCAATATTATTAACTGAATACCCATGTTCCCTGACCATGTCGCACACTTTTTGAAGAAGTTTTATGCTTTCAATTCCTTTATATGCCGGATCGGTATTTGGAAAATGAACACCAATATCCCTGAGATTTAATGCACCAAGCAAAGCATCACATATTGCATGAATTAATACGTCGGCATCGGAATGACCAACCGTTCCTTTATCGGAAGGGATATGGACTCCGCCTATCCAAAGGGGCTCTCCTTCCTGTAGTTTATGAACATCAAATCCAAATCCGACTTTTATTTTCATCAGGGTATATGTTTTTAATACTTGCCAAAAAGTGTTCTCAATATTGTGAAATATGCCGCCAATAAAAAAGGCTTATGCTTTCTACGCACAAGCCTCAAAAATGTTATCCCAATGAGATGTTTTTAAACACTAATTATTCTGATTCTGGAATCCGTCAAAATCAAATACGAGTGTAAAGCGCAAAGTATTCGCAAGCGGATTTTGCTGTTCTGTGGGGATCAGATATGAAAAATCAAGTCCAAAAACATTGTACCTTAATCCCACACCCAGGGTAAAGAATTGTCTTCCTCCCTTCATGGTGCTTTCATGAAAATATCCTCCTCTGACGCTGAACTGTTTTGCATACCAGTATTCAATACCCAATGCCCATATAATTTCCTTCATTTCTTCGCTGAAACCGCCCGGTGCATCATAAAACGACTGGTACATTCCCTTTGGAACGGAAACATTGTCGTCCATACCTGCCAGAATAATATAATTTCCACTTGCATCAATTGAGTCGGAACGGATAGGTGGTGTAGGAACCAGTAATTTATTCAGATCAATCGAAAAACGGAAGGAGTTAAACTCATCAATGTTCATAAGCCATGAAGGTCCAATCCTTAAATTAGTAGGAATAAAATCTTTTAAAAGGTCATCATTGGAGTAGGAAATCTTTGCTCCTATATTGGTAATGGCTACTCCAAATGAGAGTTTCGACGATTCAAGCCAGGGGATACTCAGGTCAGTGTTATAGAAAAATGTGACATCGGCAGCGCCTGAAGTCCCCGCCTTGGTGGTAGTGCCTTCAACTTCCTGTCCCTGCGTAAGGTTTGAATAAATGAACCGTGCTGCAACCGCTCCTGAAATTTTATCAGAAAATTTCCTGGCGTAGGCTCCGTCAATTGAAAATTCATTTGGGCGTGCATTCAGATAATTGTATCCGGTATTGTCAGTGAAGGCAATTTCTCCAAGCGAAAAGAATTTTAATGATCCGGATACCGCTGAACGATCATCAATTTTGGCATATCCTGATAGATAGGCAAGGTTAATATCTGGGACAAGTTTTTTCAACCAGGGGCTATAACTAACGGCAAACCCGAAACTTTTTTCCATAAAGGCTAATTTGGCAGCATTCCAGTGCATGGAAGTTGCATCGGGTTCAGTTGCGGCTCCCACTTCACCCATTCCGCCTGAACGGGCATCAGGTCCTATTCCTAAAAACGGTACTGCTGTGGTGATTGTGTTTCGGGTGGGTAGTTGTCCGTTCCATTCATCCGGGTTTTGTGATTGGAGTAGACCAAAAGTTAGTAAAAGCCCGGAAATCAACAATGAAAGTCTCTTCATAAAAATTATTGAAAATGTTAAAGATTAAAAAAGTGTGCAAAACTAACGAAATTTTTGGAGATAATATTGCCAATTAAATATTCCCGGTAATAATACCCCTCATTTTACCAAAAACGTTACTTAAAAAACAAGGTAAACAGACTTTAAACTTAAACACTCCTATTTTATTGTATTCTAATAATTAATTTCATGAAAATTTCGTTAATTGTATTTCGCCATTTTCTTCGTTAATCACATGTATAAGATAATGGCAGAGAAAGTAATTGTACAAAACCACCGACATTTTTCCTACTTTCGCAGCAGTTTTTAAATACTACTGGTTATGCAATTTGATAAAGATAAATTTGCCGGTGAAGGACTAACTTACGATGATGTTTTATTGTTGCCGGCATTTTCCGAAATTCTTCCACGTGAAGTGGACACCTCAACCCAATTCACAAAGACCATCAGGCTGAACATTCCCATTGTATCGGCAGCTATGGACACAGTTACCGAACACAAAATGGCAATTGCGTTGGCACAGGAAGGCGGTATAGGGGTCATCCATAAAAATATGACAATTGAAGAACAAGCCAATGAGGTGCGAAAAGTAAAACGGGCTGAAAATGGAATGATCCTCGACCCGATTACCATCGAAAAGGATGCCCTGGTAGGTGATGCTTTAAAAATAATGAGCGAATACGGTATTGGTGGCATACCGGTAGTGGACAAAAAAAATGTGTTGGTTGGAATCGTTACTAACCGGGATTTAAGATTTGAAAAAGATCCGGATAAACCTGTGGATGAAGTAATGACCAAAGAAAACTTGATCACCACCACTGAGTTTACCGATTTTGAGAAAGCAGGGGATATTCTTCAGCAATTCAAAATTGAAAAGTTACCGGTGGTTGATGGAAAATACAAACTGGTCGGGCTGATTACTTATAAAGATATCATTAAAATAAAGGAAAGACCTAATGCGTGTAAGGATGGCAGAGGCAGGCTTAGGGTTGCCGCCGCTGTGGGAGTAACAGGCGACACGCTTGAGCGGGTAATGGCCCTGATTGAGTCGCAGGTGGATGCAATTGTGATTGATACTGCACACGGCCATTCCAAGGGTGTGATGACAATAGCTGCCGAAGTTAAGAGGCGCTATCCTGATTTACAGTTGATTGTTGGCAATATTGGAACATCAGAAGCCGCAAAAGCGCTAAAAAAAATCGGTGTGGATGCGGTGAAAGTCGGTATAGGTCCAGGTTCAATTTGCACTACCCGTGTAATTGCAGGAATCGGCATTCCACAACTTACTGCTATCCATGAAGTCTCGGAAGGATTGAAAGGAAGCGGGATTCCGATCATTGCTGATGGAGGAATCAGGTACACCGGCGACATAGTAAAAGCCATTGCAGCCGGAGCTGACAGCATTATGGCAGGATCGCTGTTTGCGGGCGTGGACGAATCGCCCGGTGAAACCATCATTTTTGAAGGCAGAAAATTCAAAACCTATCGTGGTATGGGCTCTATTGAGGCTATGCAAAAAGGATCGAAAGACCGCTATTTCCAGGATGTGGAAGACGACATAAAAAAACTGGTCCCCGAAGGAATAGTCGGCAGGGTTCCGTTCAAAGGCGGTCTGTCGGAAGTGATCCATCAAATGGTTGGTGGTTTACGCGCTGGTATGGGTTATACCGGCTCGGCGGATATTCGTGGTTTACAGAAAGCCAAATTCATCAAAATCACCTCTGCCGGTATGATCGAAAGCCATCCCCACGATATAACCATTACCCGCGAAGCCCCAAATTACAGCAGGTAGAAAAGTTAAAATTTCTAAAAATCCATGAATTATGGGTTGAAGCAAGCGATGGTTCTTACTTCTGTATTGGTAATTGAGTTATCTTTGCGTCCAATTAATAATTTTTTATCCGAAATAGTATGATTATGAACAGTTTAACAAGAATTTTAATCCTTTGCATTTTTGTATTTTCAGTAGCAGAAATTTCTGCACAGGACAACCGGGAACTAATTAACATTGCAGGTGAATCGGTTACTGTAGATGATTTTATGTACGTGTACAAAAAGAATAACACTCAGGAAAACATCACTGATAAAAAATCAACCGAAGAGTATCTTGATCTTTACATTAACTTTAAGCTAAAGGTGAAAGAAGCCGAAGCATTGGGTTATGATACGGTTACTTCATACAAAAATGAACTTGCCGGCTATCGTGAGCAATTAGCAGAGCCTTATTTCGTAAATGAAAATATCATTGAATCGCTTTTGGAAGAAGCCTATAAAAGATACCAGGAAGATATCCGTGCAAGCCATATCCTGATTAAAGTCGGACCATCAGCAATGCCAGAGGATACTCTTGTTGCCTACAACAAAATAATGGCTGCAAAAAACCGGATTGCCAAAGGAGAATCATTCGAAGAAGTAGCAAAAGAAGTATCGGACGACCCATCAGCAAGAGACAGGGCTGCGCAGAACGGCAAAACAATGCCGGGAAATGGAGGCGATCTGGGATATTTCACCGTTTTTGATATGGTATATCCTTTCGAGTCCGGAGCTTACAAAACTCAAAAGGGTCAGGTTTCCAGTCCGGTTCGTTCCGACTATGGTTACCATATTATCAAAGTAACTGACCGTATTCCTGCACAAGGATCCATCGAGGTCGCTCATCTTTTTCTGCAAATGCCTGAAAATGCTACCTACCAGGATTCGGTAAGTTTAAAGCTGAGAATAGATTCTTTGTTCATTCGTATTGAGGAAGGCGAATCTTATGATGATTTGGTAAAGCAATATTCGGATGATAAAGGCTCGGCTGCAAGAGGTGGAATGCTTCCAAAATTCAATGTGAACAGGATGGTTCCGCAGTTCATCCAGACCATCAGCACCTTAAGGGATTCGGGCGATATTTCAAGTCCGGTTCAAACCTTCTATGGATGGCATATCATAAAACTGATCAGTAAATCCGGGATTAAGTCGTTTGAAGAAGAAAAAGAGAATTTAAGTAAAAGACTCAAAAAAGACAGCCGGGCGCAAAAAAGCAAAGATGTGATCATTCGCGACATAAAAAAAGATTATGGCTTCAAAGTGAATGAAAAAGGGCTGAACAAAATGTACGGCATGGTTGATTCAACAATTTTTGAAGGTAAATGGTCAGCCCCTGAAGGCGATTTGAGCGGTACTGTTTTCACTCTGGGCAAAGAAAGTTATTCGCAAAAACAATTTGCTGATTTTATTGCCGCTAACCAGGATATCGCAAAAGAAGAAAACATCAACGAATTTGTGAATAAAAAATTCACCGAATTCACCAACAAAGAGTGTAAAATTTATGAAGATAAAAGACTCGAACAAAAGTATCCGGAATTCAAAGCTATTATAAAAGAATACCGTGATGGCATTCTATTGTTTGAACTGACCAATAACAAAATTTGGACATATGCCACCAAAGACACCACCGGACTGAAGAATTATTACGAACAACACAAAAATGAGTACATGTGGGATGTACGTCTTGATGCTTCTATTTATACTTTCACCGACTCCACTTATGCGGATAAAGCCAGGAAGTTAGCGGCTGAAGGAAAAACAGATGATGAGGTTTTAGCTGCCATCAACAATGATTCTTTGAAAGTTTTAAGAATCGAGCATAAAAAATATCAAAGCAAGGACAATAGCCTGATTGATTCAATAAAATGGAAGAAAGGAATCTCTGAAAATACTGTTGAAAAAGGGAAAATCGTATTTGTTGTGGTTCATGACAAAGTTGAACCTGAGCCAAAAACATTTGATGAAGCCAGGGGATTGATTACTGCAGGGTACCAGGAATACCTGGAAAAAGAGTGGATAAAGGAATTAAAGGCTAAATACCCGGTAGTAATTCATCAGGACGTTTTATCAACTTTGACCAAACAATAGTACGAAAGTTTGAAAAAATTCATTTTGCCCGGACTGATCTTTTTAACCTCCTGTATGGGAGGTTACAATAAGGATAAAGGGGAAGTACTCGCTCGGGTTTATAATGACTACCTTTATAAATCCGATATCGGGAATATCGTTGCGGCTGGAACTTCATCAAAGGACAGTATTTCGATTGTGAAAAACTACATCAATACCTGGGTGACTGAAACATTGATACTGCACAAGGCTGAAAAAAATCTTCGCAAGGAAGACCTTCAATTTGAAAAACAATTGAATGAGTACCGCAATTCGCTTATTGTTTATAAATACGAAACCCAACTGATAAAGCAACTGCTCGATACTGTGGTTTCCAATGCTGAAATCGAAAAATTTTACTATGATAACATTGGAAATTTTTTACTGAAAAATAATATTGTTAAGATCTATTATGCAAGGTTCGACAGTGGTTTGCCCGAATTACCTAAAATAAGGAAGTTCTTTTTTTCTGATCTTCCCGAACAAAGAGATTCGCTGGAAAAGTATGCTGGAAAATTTGCCGACTTATATTATAAGGATGATGAAACTTGGATATTGTTCGATGATGTGCTCAGGTATATTCCCATCACGACATACAATCAGGAATCATACTTGCAAAACCACCGGAAAATTGAAATTAATGACAATCAACTGGTTTACTTTGTAAATTTTACCGATATTAAAATAAAAGACGGTGAATCGCCCCTGAGCTTTGAAAAAGAAAATATCAGGCATGTAATCATCAATAAAAGAAAACTTAAAATTATCAGCCAGATGCGTGAAGACGTGTTTAAGTCAGCAGTGAAGGAAAGCAACTTTGAAATATATTAACCTTTATTTTTATCAAAAAACAGCTTTGTTAAATACTGTAATGAGAATTTTTTTTCGGACAACATCAAAAGGTATTTTAAACGTTACTATTCTTTTGCTTAATTAATAAATCAACAATGAAAAGATACTTCCTGCTTTTTTTATTTCTGTTCAGCCTAACGATAATCCGTTCGCAGGACGAAGGCAAAATCATTGACCAGGTGATCGCGGTGGTGGGCGGAAACATTATTCTTGAATCTGATATCGAGGCGCAATACATGCAGTACATTATGCAGGAAGGAACGGCAGAGGGGAGCAGATCAACCATCAAATGTTCGATGCTCGAAAGCATGCTTTACCAGAAATTGCTTTTGAACCAGGCTGAATTAGATAGTGTGGAGGTTTCCGATGCACAGGTGGAAGCCGAGATGGACAGAAGGTTAAGGCACTATATCGGACTGCTTGGCTCACCCGAAAAGTTTGAAGAGTTTTACCAGAAATCAATCCTTGAATTTAAAGATGAACTTCGCGAACAAGTTAAGGAATTGTTGATGGTAGAAACAGTTCAGGATAAAATTACAAGAGATGTTAAAACAACGCCTACCGAAATAAAAGCCTTTTTCAAAGAAATACCCCAGGATAGTCTGCCATTTATAAATTCGGAAGTTGAGCTTTCACAAATTGTCAAACTTCCTCCGGTAAATCGTGAAGAAACAGAAAAAGTAAAAAACAAACTTCAGGAATTGAGATTCCGGGTATTGAATGGCGAAAACTTTGCTACCCTTGCCATCCTTTATTCAGAAGATCCCGGCTCGGCAAAGAACGGAGGCGAACTCGGTTTGTTTGGCAGAGGAGAAATGTTTCCGGCTTTTGAAGCCGTTGCCTTCAATCTTGAAAAAGGTGAGGTTTCAGAAATCGTGGAAACCGAAGCCGGATTTCATATACTTCAGTTAATTGAGCGAAGGGGTGAATATGTAAATGTCCGTCACATTTTACTTCGACCCAAAGTTTCACCCATTGATCTTGCCCGTGCCAAAGTTCAATTAGACAGTATCAGCCTTTTGCTTGACCAAAAAAAATACACTTTCGATGAAGCCATTGTTAGGTTTTCTGACGATCCAAGTAAGAATAACGGAGGATTGCTTATCAATCCAATGACCGGAACCACGCTGTTTGAGACAGATCAATTGGACCCGAAAGTCGCCTTTGTAATTGATAAGTTAGAAGTCGGGGAGGTATCGGCGCCGGTTCAGTTTCAAACACAGGACGGAAAAGACGCATACAGGATTTTGTACCTCAAAAAAAGAACCGAGCCGCACAAAGCCAACCTGAAACAGGATTATGATAAGATTCAGGCAT
Source organism: uncultured Bacteroidales bacterium (assembly GCA_963840975.1). Lineage (GTDB taxonomy): Bacteria > Bacteroidota > Bacteroidia > Bacteroidales > JAADJA01 > JAADJA01. Next base: position 83,414 of record CAWJBC010000011.1, read on the forward strand.
GGGCTACGGAAGATAAAAAACAGGACATGATCACCAAATGGATCACAAATAGAACGAAACAAACCTTTGTTAAAATTAATGAGAGCTACAAAGATTGTTCATTTGCAAATTCATGGGGTATTAAATAAAACAATTTGATATTCGGGATTGTTTCACATTAACATGATTAAACCACAATATTAAGCTATGTATAAAAATGACGTGGAGGCAGTTGACGGTTTTGTTGAAAAATATAAAATCCTGCGCGCTGAGATCGCCAAGGTGATCATTGGTCAGGATCGGGTAGTTGAAGATGTGTTGATTGCCATATTCAGCAGGGGGCACGGATTGCTTGTTGGTGTTCCCGGATTAGCCAAAACCTTGCTGGTAAATACCATTTCGAAAGCGCTGGGATTGAGTTATAAAAGGATACAATTTACCCCCGACCTGATGCCTTCCGATATTTTAGGCACCGAGATACTGGATGAGAACAGAAGGTTCAGGTTCATCAAAGGACCTGTATTTGCCAATATCATTCTGGCGGATGAAATCAACCGTACCCCACCCAAAACACAAGCTGCACTTTTGGAAGCCATGCAGGAAAAAGCGGTTACGGTCGCAGGCGAGCGATATATACTGGAAGAACCGTTTTTTGTTTTAGCTACCCAGAATCCCATCGAGCAGGAAGGCACATATCCTTTGCCAGAAGCGCAACTCGACCGGTTTATGTTCAATATTTGGTTGGACTATCCATCTTTTGAAGAGGAAATCAAAGTTGTGAAAACCACAACCACAGAATATACTCCTGAGCTTAAAGTTGTATTGACCGCATCAGAAATTCTTTATTTTCAAAACCTGATCCGCCGCATTCCGGTAACCGATAACGTATTTGAATATGCCGTTAAACTTTCGGCTAAGACCCGTCCAGGAGTAAATGGTTCACATGCATGGGCTGACGATTACCTGACATGGGGAGCCGGTCCGAGATCATCGCAATACCTTATCATTGGAGCCAAGTGTCATGCAGCAATTCATGGTAAATATTCACCCGATATTGAAGATGTCAAGGCTGTAGCAGCCAATGTCCTCCGCCATCGGATTATTCGGAATTACAAAGCGGAAGCGGAAGGCATTAAAGTTGAAGATATTATCAGCCAGTTAGTCGGTTGATCCTAAGGTTGTAGAACTTTCAAAAGGGTTTTACAGGACTTACAATTTGATTTGCAATAATTACAAACAAGATAAATACAGGTTAAGATGGTAGATTTAACAACTAAATATTTAGGACTTACGCTCAAAAATCCGATTATTGTTGGTAGTTCAGGACTTACAGATTCGCCGGAGAAAATTAAAAAACTGGAAGAAAATGGAGCTGCTGCCGTAGTTATAAAATCAATTTTTGAAGAGGAAATCACTCACGAGTACGAAAAAATCGTTGCTGAAGAAGCATCAAACCGTTACAAGGATGAATTCCTCGACTACCTCGATTACCGCATTAAATCAGAAAATATTGACAGATATACCAAACTCATCGCGGAAGCAAAAAAGGCAGTGGATATTCCGGTTATCGCCAGCGTGAATTGTTCATCAAAGCATGAGTGGACCAATTTTGCAACAGCTTTTGAGGAAGCCGGCGCTGATGCCCTTGAGGTTAACATTTTCATTTTACCCTCCGACATGTCCAAAAGTCCTGAAGAAATTGAAAAAACATATTTCGATATTGTCAGCAAACTCAAAGAAAAGATTAAGATTCCTATTGCTTTAAAAATCAGTTATTATTTTACTTCACTGGCACAAACCATTCAAAAACTTTCTTCATCGGGAGTTGCCGGAATTGTGTTGTTTAACCGGTTCTACAGCGCTGATATTGACATCGAAAAAATGACCATTACTTCCTCCAATGTTTTTAGTAAACCTGACGAACTATCCCTCTCTCTCAGATGGATTGCTATAATGTCGAACAGGGTAAACTGCGATCTGGCCGCCTCAACCGGTATCCATGATGGCGCCGCTATTATCAAACAATTATTGGCAGGTGCAAATGCAGTTCAGGTAGTGTCTTCCATTTATAACAAAGGACCCGAAAGAATTCAAAACATGCTCAAGGATCTGAAAAAGTGGATGATCAGCAACAACTTTGAAACCATTGACCAGTTCCGAGGAAAGCTAAGCCAGGAGAATAGTGGAAACCCAGCTGTTTACGAGCGGGTTCAGTTTATGAAGTATTTTAGTGACAGAGATAAAGCGATATTATAAGTGAAGGAAGTTATAATTATCTCCAGGCTTCTTTATTGAAGTTAACCCAGTAAATATTTCCAAGTCCGTTTTCAATTCCATCTGCCATTTGAAGGAGGATGCTGAGTTTTTTATGTCCTCCCACCTTAAAGTTCTCGTTTACCCGATGACTGGTAAAAAATAAATATTTACCATCGGGCGAAACAAACGGGCAATAATCCAGCTTATCAGAATTGATGGATGTCCCAAGATTTACAGGTTGTGTCCAACTACCATTTCCGCTGTTGTACGAAATATAAAGATCACCGCCACCCATGTCATCTTCCCTTCCTAAAGAAGAAAAAATCAGATAGCTTTCATCAGGGGCTATAAAGGCGTTGAATTCATAAAATGAAGTATTGATAACCTCGCCAAGGTTCACAGGAGGAAGGTAATTGCCATTCTCAAAACGCGAAAAGTAAATATCCTCATTTCCAAACGAATCGGCGTATTTAGCAGTGAAATAAAGGTTACCGCTGGAAGCGACGGAGGGGTAAAATTCATCTTCATCCGTATTGGGCAGCCCGGCTTGCGTAGCATTGCCCCAACCTTTTTCAGGTTCCACATACCAAATATCGTAATCTTTCTTTTCTGCATTCCCTGTCAGGGGTCTTTTGGAAACAAAAAAGAGTTTCTTCCCATCGGGCGAATAAACTGGTTCCAGGTCTTTATAAGTTCCTGAAAATGCTGCGGTTTCTGGTTCAGACCAAAAGAAACCATCAAATGCAAGAAAAACAATTACACTCAAATTATTGGCTGGTAAAACAAGGCTGTAAAACATTACGTTGCCAGCCGGTGAAATAACAAAATCCCTTTCATTCCGTGAAGTAGATAGAATATCTGGCGAGAAAATACGGGGCACAGCACCAGGAGAAGACAAGCCGAAATATTGCCAATCGGTATCACCTTTGTGAGCCGGAGGCGTTTTTTTTAGTGAAGAATCGCATGATACTAGGACTAAGAAAAACATTGCGATCAATAACCAACTTATAACAAGGCTTCGGATCATAAAGCTAATTTTTTAATAATAAACAAAAATACGAAAGTATTACGAATTTATATCCGCAATGAATTTATTAGTTTCAAATAGCCACACAAAAATTTCAGTCTATAGGGTCAATCCTCATTATAATCAATCGAAATTTTAGTCAATTTAGTCATTCCAAACGTTACCCCCCTAACTACATTCTTCCTACTTTTGAAACAAAATTAAAAAATGGGACTGCCTTGTATTCATTGCGGAGAAGATTGCGGAAACCATCCTGTGATGTGGGACGATAAACCTTTCTGTTGCAATGGATGCAAAACTGTTTACCAGATTCTGAATGAAAAAGATCTGAAGCAGTATTACGAAATAGCTACCATGCCGGGCATCCGGGTCGAAACCGTTGATCAGGGTGAAAAATACGCATACCTCGACATCGAAGAAATAAAAACCAAACTGCTCGACTTTTCGGATGGCGGTATAAGCAAAATCAACTTTTTCATTCCAGCCATTCATTGCGCTTCGTGCATCTGGTTGCTCGAACACATGAATCAACTGCATCCTGCAATCGTTCATTCATTCGTGAATTTTCCGAAAAAAGAGGTGGCAATAACCTTTAAGGACTCCGAACTCACCCTTCGCCGGTTAGTCGAATTGCTTGCATCCATCCATTATGTTCCCGAAATCACATTGGATCATCTTCAAAAGAAGAAACAGATCAAAAGCAATACGCAATTGATTCTGAAAATAGGAATCACAGGATTCGTGCTCATGAATGTGATGATGTATAATTTCCCGGAATACCTTCCGGGCGGTGAATTGCTTGAACCGGGATTTAAGAGACTGTTCGGATGGCTTAGTCTGGCGCTTTCTATACCGGTAGTCACATATTGCAGCTCCGATTATTTCCTCTCATCCATAAAAAGTCTAAGGCACAAAATCATCAGTATTGACATGCCGATTGCCATCGGAATATTGGCTTTGTTTCTTCAAAGCGCTTATGATATTGTTTCAGGCTCTGGCACAGGTTACCTCGATTCATTATCCGGATTGGTTTTTTTTATGCTCATAGGAAAATGGTACCAGGGAAAAACTTACCAGGCACTGTCGTTCGAAAGGGATTATAAATCCTATTTTCCTGTAGCCGTTACAAAAATAGAGAAAGGAAAAGAAATTGTTATGCCTCTCCAAAATCTCAGGGCAGGCGATCACATCCTTATCCGAAACAAAGAACTGATACCTGCCGATGCCCGGATAATCAGCGGTGAGGGCAATATTGATTACAGCTTTGTCACCGGAGAATCACTTCCCGTGCGTAAAAATACCGGAGAAACAGTATTCGCCGGAGGCAGACAGGCAGGCAGTTCGATTGTCATGGAAATAATAAAAGAAGTGGAGCAAAGCTATTTAACCCAGCTCTGGAATCAGGAAAGCATATCCGGAAAGGAAGACGAGGGAATGAAAAGGATAGTTGACCATGTAAGCCAATACTTCACTGCCATCATCCTCCTCATCGCATTTGGCTCCGGTATTTATTGGTTAATTAACGATCCTTCGATTTCCATTTTTGCTTTCACTTCTGTACTTATCATTGCCTGTCCATGCGCCCTCGCCCTAACTATTCCCTTTACTTTCGGCAGTACAATGCGCTATTTCGGCAGGCATGGATTTTACCTAAAGAAGACACAGGTTATCGAAAAGCTCTTCAACGCAGATACCATAGTATTTGATAAAACCGGAACGATTACCCATTCCAAATCCATGAGCTTAACATTTGTGGGTAAGCCTCTTGGTCCGAGGCAGGTCATGATGATCAAATCCCTTGTCAGGCATTCAACCCATCCTTTAAGTGCTGCGCTTTTTCAAAAACTTGAAGGCGACCAATACCTAGCGGTTAATCATTTCAAAGAGATTCCTGGTTTGGGCATTACCGGCGAAATCGAAGGTGTGAGGATCAATGTTGGTTCCCGTAAATTCGTCACTGGTAAGGACGATGAAGAAAAAGGGATGAGGACACAAGTATATGTTTTTATGGAAGATAATGTTCCGGGATATTTTCAAATGGAGAATAGCTACAGACCCGGTTTGAAGGATATTATAGCCCGCTTCTCACTGAAATACGACCTCCACTTATTAACCGGTGATAATGAAGCTGAAAAATCAAACCTCCTTCCCCTGTTTTTGGATGAAAGTCGCATTCATTTCAACCAGTCGCCGTCTGATAAACTTGAATATATCAGAGACCTTAAAAAGCGGGGCAAAAAAGTTCTCATGATTGGTGACGGACTCAATGATGCGGGCGCCCTGAATCAAAGTGATGTCGGCATTACCATTGCCGACGATGTATATCATTTCTCCCCAGCCTGCGATGCTATCCTGCAATCATCAGAATTTGGCAAACTCGAAAAATTTATTCATTTCACCCAAACAAGTATGGTCATCGTCCGAATCAGTTTCGCCCTCTCCTTCCTCTACAATATTTTCGGGCTGTACTTTGCTGTTCAGGGATTACTAACCCCGGTTTTCGCGGCCATCCTCATGCCCATCAGCTCCATATCGGTAGTGTCATTTGCTACCCTGTCGGTTGCCTTTTTCGCAAAACGAAAACTGAAATAAAAGAGTAACGCTTTTTTGAATTGCAATTTTCAACATCACCACCTTCCTTTTTGTCCTGAAACCAGGAAATTACTTATTCTTACGTAACATTCTCTAATTAAGCTAAAAGCCAAAATCATAGAATTTTTGTCTATTTAAAAAACCCAAACATCAATGTCATGGTCCCTTCAGGTTTGTTAAAGTCTTTTTTATCATAAATAGGGTCGGATTTGCCAGGATAGCTTTTATTTACTCCGGTTACAACACGGTATCCCAAACCTACATTCATTTTCAGCCATTTGAAAAAATTGAATTCAGCTTCAAGTTGAGGAATGATCACAAAAACATTATCCCTTAACTCACTTGGATCGTAATATTTATTGAAGGTATCATAGATATCTATTGATCCCCAGCCAAGCTTAGTACTAATACCTGCATGAATGGGAGCTTCAGAATGATGAATGTATCCCATCCAGAATCCACCATGCCCGAAAGAGACTTGTTCATTTGTAAGTTTTCCATATAAGCCGCCGCCATAGTCAAGATACAGGGATTCTTCATACTGAGTGGTAAGTCCTTCGCCATATCCGGCAAAAAAAACAGTCTGGTTCAAAAGTATACCTCCGCCTCCTCCCATAAAAAAAGCAAAATTATCGCCCATTGCGCTGTATTCCATGATTGGGGCGATAAATCCTGAGACCTTTATTTTAGTCTTACCTCCAAAAATATATTTCATTTCCTGTTCCTGTGCATTAACAGTTGATGCAATGGAAATAATAACAATCATCAGAACCGCAAATTTTATTTTTTTCATAGCCTGCATTTTTAAAAAGTGTTTTTTGTATTTTTGGATAAAATTAAACCATTTCGATCAATCATTCAGAATTTTCGTGATGAAAATCTGGTATCAATATCCGTTCGTTCGCCTCATCCTTCCTTTTATCACAGGAATCGTCACAGCAATTTATTTTGATTTCCCATTGAATTTTTCATTGGTACCGTTGTTTCTTCTGTTGCTGTTGGTTTATGGGTTGCTGGTTTTTATCAGATCATGGAAAATAAACTATAAAATCCGATGGCTAAATGGAATTCTCCTCCACTTGCTGATGTTTTGCACTGGTTACGAAAACACACGCTTGCAGACCGGTAGCCATTACGCAGAAAATATCTCCCATTTTTCCGTTCAAAATTCAGGAATACTGGTCCAAATTGATGAACCTGTTACGGAACGACCAAACTCTTATAAAATAGTTGCTAAAGCGCTTATGTTCGCTGATAGTTTGAGTTGGAGAAAAGCCTCCGGCAAGGTTATGCTTTATTTTGAAAAAGACAGTGTCGTGCGATCCATCCGCTACGGCGATCAATTGATCATCAGCACAACCCTTAGTTCAATCAATCCACCCATGAATCCCGGTGAATTTAATTACAAACGTTATCTTTCGTACCGGCGTATTTATGACCAGGGCTTTGTTAAAGCAAATGGATGGAAGATTCTGAGCAGGAATCATGGAAACCGTTTGAAGGCTTTTGGCATCCACCTTCGTGAGACATTGATGGATATTTTGCAAAAACAAAATATAAAAGGCAAGGAGTATGCCGTAGCAACAGCTATTCTACTTGGTTATGATGGTTTTTTGGAACCGGAGCAGGTGAAAGAGTTTTCCGGGTCTGGCGCGATGCACATTTTATGTGTTTCGGGGCTGCATGTTGGTATCATTTATTTTGTTCTGAATTCCTTGCTGATGTTTATGGACAAGAACAGGAAAACGAAAACACTGAAGGTTATTCTGCTGGTTCTGCTAATTTGGTTATATGCGCTCGTCACCGGATTATCGCCTTCGGTTATGAGGGCATCGTTAATGTTTTCATTCGTGGCTTTTGGCGGGCTGCTCAGCAGGAAAACGAATATTTATAATACGCTAACGGCTTCAGCCTTTTTGCTTCTGGTAATAAATCCCTATTTCATTGCCGATGTGGGCTTTCAGCTTTCGTACCTGGCTGTTTTTGGCATCGTTTGGCTTTACAAACCTCTTGAAAATCTATTTGTACTGCAAAACCGGTTACTGCGTTATGTATGGCAGATATCAATGGTTTCCGTTGCAGCTACCATTATGACTTTTCCTATAAGCCTGTATTATTTTCATCAATTCCCTAACCTGTTTCTTGTTACCAATCTCATTGCCATTCCGGCATCCATGCTTATCATATATACAGGGATCGTTGTATTGGGTGCTTCCTTTTTCCCTTCGGTTTCAATGCTGTTTGCAAAATTGCTTACCGGTATTGTATGGGCACTGAATTTTTCGGTAAACATTATCGAAAAGCAATCATTTGCTGTTTCCAGGGGTGTTTATGTCAATTTCATCGAATTGCTTTTATTGTTCTGTTTGATTCTTTGCTGTGCGATGTTCTTTTTCATTAAAAGGAAAACGTATTTCTATTTTGGGATAATTGTACTGACAATGTTTCTTTCATCTGTCACCATTCGCAAATACAACAACCTGAAAGCAGGGAAAATGATAGTTTATTGCGTAAATAAAGCGACAATGATAGATTTTATACATGGGAAAAATGGTATTCTGTTCATTGATTCAACCATGAAAAGTGATGATAACAGGATGAGTTACCACATTCAAAATAACCGCATTATTTCCGGTGTTAAATTCAAAGAAGGCTTGTTTACACTGGCTCAAAATATGAAAAATGACTATCTTTTTAAATCCAATAATTTTATACAGTTTTACGACAAGACCCTTGTAAGGATTGATCAGGACTTTCATTTTAATCCCACTCAGGAAAAATTTATTGTCAATTATCTCCTCATCTCTCACGATCCATCAATAACCATTAGCGACTTAGCAGCTGCATTCGATTTTGGGATGATTATCATTGACAACTCAAACTCCTATTGGAAAACCAATCAGTGGATCAAAGAATGCGACCAATTGGGGATGAATTACTTTTCGGTTCGAAGCCAGGGAGCCTTTATTGTACAAATATAAAAAAGGCGGATATTCACCGAATACCCGCCCAACCACTATGAAAAAAAATTACTGAACTATCGTTATTTTCTTAACCTGAACTTCATTTCCCATGCGCACCACACAATAATAAACTCCTTGATTCAATCCTTTTGAACTGAATTCGTAGGAATAATCCGATTCTGTTGCAGAAATAACTTTTTTCTCTACTAATTTTCCGACTGAGGAATAAAATGAGATTTCCAAATCATGTGATGTTAAACCTGTGATCATTATCAGTGTAGAATTAACCATAGGATTTGGAAAAACCTCAACATTTTTTTTGTTAACATTAATTACTCCAACATTGGTTCCTGTTCCTTCGACATTCAATTCAAAGTCATCAATAAACATTCCGTTGGCAGTAACATAACCGTCACTTGTAAACCGGAACCTGATTTGAACATAAGGCTCCCCCAGATAAGCATCTAATGAATAGGATTTATTTGTCCAGGAGTTAACGGTTCCGTTAAAAGTTTCGAGATCTGTCCAGTTGATGCCATTGGTAGAAATTTGCAGATATGTATAATCGTAATCTAATTCGAGCGCATATTTGGTCCAGAATGACATTTGAGCCGATTGGGCTGTCTCCAGACTGAAACTGTAAAGTGTAGCTGAGATATCGAGATCATTAGCGTAATTTCCATTTGGGCTTTCGTTCATTGAATAAGAAGGGGAATACGACTGGTTGTTTGACAAACCCCAGCTTCCTTCAAAGTTCCAATATAAGGCATTGGATTCGAAATCATCCAGAAAAGGAAAAATCATTGGAGGCAAAGGTGTCACAGTAACCACGTTGGATGGGTTGGATTCATTGCCTGTTTCAGTATAAATTGCCGTTACATAATAAGTGTAGGTTGTAAAATTTTGAACCTCGGTGTCAATATAGGAGGGTTCAGTCGTTGTGCCGATCAGAACATCATTCTTATAAATGTTGTAATTGTCTATCTCCAATAAAATATCCCAGTTTAATTCAATGGTTTCGTCGCCCGGAACAGCCACCAGATTTGAAGGTGGTGCAAGCCAGTTAGCCATAGTAGCAACATTTGCAACCATAGCTTTTGTAAATGTAATCGCCTGCTCAAAACTATTGACACTGGTTCCGATTACGTCATTTGAAGTGTGAATATATGGGCTGTAATTTTGGCTGTCCTCAAAAGGGAAAATACCCATAAACCCATGATTGTTGAAGGAGGTATGATCACTGTCGCCTCCGCTTAAACTTCCCGGACCGACAATAAAGTCGGGAAGGTACATTGCACAAACTTCCGTATAAAACGCTACCAGTGGCTGTGCCGTTGCCGGAGCAATGATATCGGTATGAATGACATCACCGGGAGCAAGGTAACCGCACATATCAATATTAAAATATCCCAGTATATTCAATTCCTGGTTTTCGCACCAGGTTGCATAGGCTTCACTACCATAGAGTCCATACTCCTCGCCCGACCATGCACAAAAAAGAATGGTCCTGTCCGATTCCCAGTTAGCCATCACCCTTGCTACCTCCAATACTCCGCAAACGCCGGATGCATCATCATCTGCACCCGGTGCATTTCCTGAATAAGAGTATGAGTCGTAATGTCCGCCAATGATAACATACTCATCGGGATATTTGGTACCTGTCTTGGTTGCAATTACATTGTCGCTTGCCGGTCCGTTTGGCATACTAAAGTCAAACAATTCAGCAGTGTAACCATAACTTTCAAATTGTGCTTTTAACCAGTTTTGTGCAAGTATTGACTGGGCTGTATATGCATTACGTGTTCCGTAATCCTGTAAATGCTGCAAATTAGTTTGATAAAGTGAAACATCTACTGCAGCCATCATGGCTTCAATTTCAGGGTCATTTAAAATGGAACCCTTGGTATAGTTGAATTTTTTTTCAGGCAGTTTAATATCGAGGTTGTTTATCCTCACTACCTCTCCATCAATTGGTGGATGGATGGTTACATTTGCATCTGATCGTAAGATCAGAAAGTTGGTTTCCTCCATAACAATGTCTGCCAATTCAGCCACCTGCGAGGGATAATCGCCTTTTACGCCTTTATGAAACCACGAAATAAAATATTGCTGACCATCCCAACAGTCATCGGCTATAAGCATATAGGTTCCAGAATAGTTATCATTAGCTGTTGCAATAACAAATTGATCGGAGAAATAATTAATTCTTAAATCATCATTGGTAAAGAGGCTTTTCATTTCCTTCTCATCCTGGTAATTGACTATCACCAGTTTTTCAGCAAAAGCAATGTTAAGCATAACCATCCCGACTAATAGAAACAAACATTTTTTCATTTTCATGTAAATTTTAAATAACGCAACTTAGACAAAAGTAAAACTCAAAGAGTTGCAAAATGGTTACGAACAGAAAGAATAAAATATTTGTCTGAAAAAATTATTTGCGCAATTAAAAAAAACGATTACTTTTGCAACCCGTTTAACAAAACGTTCTTAAAATATTGGTTCGGTAGTTCAGCTGGTTAGAATGCCTGCCTGTCACGCAGGAGGTCGCGGGTTCGAGTCCCGTCCGGACCGCACAAGGGAAGCAAAAACTTCCCTTTTTTTATGCAGTATTTTGTTTACAAACTTTATTCAAAAGACTCAAATATTTATTACAAGGGGTTTACGACAAACCCTCTGAAAAGGCTTGAGGAACACAATTCCGGTTTAAGCCGGTTTACCGTTAACAAAGGTCCCTGGCGCCTGGTGTATCTTGAAGAATGTCCTTCAAAACTTTTGCCCTAAAACGAGATAAAGCCATCAAAAGGTACAATCATGAGTATTTGAAAGCACTAATTGCCTCACCATCTAATATCATCAAGTTTTTTGTAAAGGAATCACAGACATGAAACACTCCTCCTAAGTTGGGTTGTTCAACTTGCATATTTCTCCATAGGAGTCCTTCGGACAATGCTTGCGTTTTTGTCCCGCATATTTGGGATGAGTTTCACGAATAAATAATCGATTACTGGTTGGCACAAACAATCGCATCTTTCGTGTATGAATTTTTGATTCGATTGAGCTTATTCCTTGCAATATCAACGGTTGTAAAATCACCCGTTTGGATTATATAGTTTTCTATTATATTAAATAGATAAGAGCTAAAATGAATTCAGCAACCAATTGAATCTTAAATTTTTTTGATTTATCACTGATGCTGATTGGTCCCGAATAAAGTCAAATCGTAAACCTAATTTCTGATAGATGCCAAACGACCACAATTTAGTCTTTGAAGAAAATGGATGAGGATGGGTAAAAAAAACAGGCTCACTTATTTTGAGCCTGCATTAATTTAGAAAAGTTAATTTGCGAGTTGTTAATAAGTTCTGTCCATGTATTAGTTAGGAACTTTAGATGTTTTACTGTTATTCGGAACCCAAATATCATCCTTATCGGGATTGTTAACGTTACTGTTCATGTTAAAATCACCGGTTTTATAGCCCTGCGCTCCTGCCTGGGGGGTCCAAACGGTTGATTTATCTGTGTTGTTCACTGTCTTATCCGCATTACCATCACCTCCATACATACCATACACTCCTCCCGCCAATAATTTATGAGCATCGGCTCCATAAGCCTGTCCGGCACCGGTAGTGAAATTATAGGAATAAATTCCGCCGATATTCGCCAAAGGATTGGCTGACATAACACCGAGATGATTGCGGTGCCATACAACAACGAACAACTGGTTGGTGACACCATTGGTGAATAACAGATCGGAAGCTCCGTCTAAACCTACTACAGCGCCGTTATTCAGCACGAATGCTGCCTGACGTGCTATCGTGGTTGCTCCGGTAGCATTGGCAGCACTGGTGGCATCTCTGAGTTCAACGAGTACCCAATCAACTACATTTCCATTCGGCATGGCTCCTACATTTTCTGATCCCGGATAATTCCAGGGTGCAGTGTTATAGGGTTGAGCCAATGGAATGTATCCGCCTGCATTGAGGAAAGGCGTCATGGTAGCTCCGTTATAGGGACCTTCAAGCATTGCCGCGATATCCAGGGTGATGTGTAAGGGTATTGCCATCGGTGATTGGAGGTCGCCCACAGCAAAGGGTGACAGTGAGGTGATCCCTGTGCGGGTGATAAAGTAAGGATTTGCACCGTTGGCTGCCATTGCCGCCTGCGGATTCCATGCTCCACCGGTATAGTGACCTATACCGCAAGTGGTTCTGTTGAATGAAATGCCTTCGACGCCGGCACTCCAGTAAGGAGTCACCGATAGATTCGAACCACCGGGTGTAGCCTCTGTGACATTCCATGTCATATTTACACAGTCGTTGATTTGTGGGATGGTTGCTCCGGTTAGACCATTCAGTCGTACATCAGCAAAAACATTCACGCCAAAATTATCAACAACACCTGCGTTTTTCAAAACTACCGGAACGAAAGCTGTGGTTGTTCCAACAGGAAATTGTGTGTCGGAATTGCCAACCTGCCGTTGCAGGTTTCCGGTACCGGAAGCAACAATATATCCAGATGATGATGCTCCGTTGATGAGTGCGCTCCCTTCCATAAGGAGGTTAAAACTTCCTAAACTTATGGATTTGTTCACAAGCGTTAATGAAGAAGAAACTGAGGTCAGCACACCAAGGGCGGCATTGTTTTGCAGATTTAGATTGCTGAACCAGGTACGTGTGGTTCCAGCAATATTCTGCAGGGCGGCTCCAGTAAAGAATACAGTCCCAGTCGTCCCCTGCAACAGGTTTCCGCTTACAGCATCATTCGTCCAGTTGCCGGTAATCCTTATGCTCCCTGAGTTGGTGATGCTTCCATCAAGAGTATTTCTGAAATTACCCATGATAACCATAGATGAACCTGTATTGATTCTGATATCAGCACCCTGATTGACAAAGAACTGTGCTTCAGAATTCAATCCCATTAACATCATGGCAAAAAGAAGATTTATTATTTTTTTCATCTTGCTAATATTTAAAGATTTATACATGTATTTGTATCCAAAGTGTGAGGGCAGGAAAATCCTGACTACTTCTTTGGAATATCCCCGACAGGTTGCTTGTTGCCTCCCTGTTTACTTCTGTAATCTATCAATTCAACCGAATTTTCCGGTTGAGTTTGAAAACTACCACCGCCTTCACTCTGGTAATTAACAGCTTTTTCGGGGGTGATGCCTACCGGTTGAGTGTTTGATGCCCCGCCACTTTGCATATTCACCACAGGATTTTGCTCAATGGCTACTCCCGGTAAAGCATGAGGATCCTTTTTATCCTCTTCAACAGGTTGCAATTTATCATTTGCTGCACCAAAGGTCTCATCCTCTGAGTTCATCTCATAGACAATCCTTGTATCCATTTGTAAAGGATTGATTTTAGACGGATTGTCTTTCCCAGCATTAATGATAGCTAATTGGTCCTTGAGGCTGATATTTCGGTCAAACTCGGTAAGTTTTATTTCACTTGCCTGCTGGGTAAATCCATATCCGAAAGAAATTAACATCAAGGTTAGGAACGAAATTATTTTTAGATTTTTCATATTAGTAAATTTAAATTTTTAAAAACCTTTAGTTTTTCACTACTATTGTTTTTCAACGTCCTCATTTAACGATGAAAATGAAGCAGCAGCTGCTGCTGGTCCTATTTTTACAGCACCAACTGACCTACGAATAACCACTCCGTGAGTAGCACCACTGTAACTGATGGCTTGCTGATAAACACCTCCGGAACCATTGTTTGACCCTGCCACCTGTATGAGCTCTAGCGCTGCAACGCCCGGTCCATGACCGGCATTAGCCTGACTGAGGGCAGTTTGCAATGATTGGTGGGGGTTCACAGAAGTTCCAATAGTGGAACTTAGGTGGTGATCTGCGTCCACGAATTCAATTTCAGTCTGCCAGTAATTATTCATTGCAGTTTCCGTATCATCAGCCTCGAATCCTGTTCCTGTATTTCCAGCGGTTGCGCTGCACCCTGCATTGGTATGAATTCCGACGGAAGTAAAAAAGTCAGGTGTGCCCGCTCCATGAATGCAACTTCCGGAGTTGCCTCCTTCGGTATCAACCTGATATTCCCAATAAACCCGATTAGCAGAAACGATAAATTCGCCCAAAGATGGTCCATCATTATATTGCAATGTTTGATTTTGGGCATTGCGGAATCCTGTTGTACCCGGAGGAGTTTCATCAGTTCCAAAACCCCTTATGCGCATAGTCGGCGGAGCAACATCCTTTGATAAGTGGTAATAGGTGCGTCGCGCTTCTGCAGGCGTTAAACCTGTATTAGAGTTGGCGCCGCAATTATAAATGCCCCAATCATCGCCAATCTGTACATTCTGGAAGACCCTGCTGCTATAAGTAACAGGATATTGATTCACTACAGCAGCCGGTTGAGTTGTTCCATTTGCCAAAGAAGCAGGAACATCAAATTCCATGATTTGTAAATTGGCGCTGGTTACATCGAGGCAGTGCCCTGCGGTTAAGTAATAACCTGCCGCAGAAATCCAGCCCGTACATCCCAGGGGCATGAGCCTTCCATCTATATTGGGAAATCCGCTAGCTATTCTGTTGTCAGCACCGCAAAGGCTCAAAGGAACAGCTATACCATCAGCATATTCACCAGCCAATAGTTCGGCTATTTCAGCCGTTATATTCACATCGCCCGGTGCAACAAACAATTGCACGATAACTGACTCCCCTTTGAAAAAGGCAGAGTGATTCATCCATTCTACAATGGATTGGCTGTTGAAAAATTGCTGATCCTGGTCAAAATCAGAAGTAATGACAATGTAACTGTTTTCTCCAAGATTTACAGTGCCAAAAACAAGCTGTAACCAGGGTGCATGGTCAAGAGTGTTTATGCTTTCCGTTATTACTGTATAAGTAGCTCCAGGAAAAGCTAAAGTCCTTGCTGGTGAAGGTTGAATGGCAGTTAGTTTTACTCCGTTGGCATCCAGTTCATCAATACTGATTCCATCGTGAGTGCCGAAATTTATATTCACGGGTTCCTTGTGAAAAGGAGCTTCAGCGGTTTGAGCGCTAAGACTTGCAACGCACATCACAAAGATAACCTGTAAGAATACTTTTTTAAAATTAAGTTTCATTTTTAGTCCTCCTTATGATTATTGGTTTGATGTCCTGGCTTTCAAATCCTGATTTTCTTTTTCCAGCGTTTTTAAACGGTTGTTAAGCTCAATGATATATAAGCTGAGTTCTTCAACTTTTTCCAGTGTTTTCTTTTGAATCTCACCGATGTGGTGCCCGCCGTTTTCTTCTATATCTTTTGCAGAAGGCATACCCGGAAGGTGGTTGTTATTGTTGATGCTTTCTTCAAACTCATCAATAGTTAGCAATTGATAGTCGTCACTGAATACATAATCAGGCCAGAACCCGGAATCATCTATCAGTACTTCCTCACAGGCAACCTTTCCGTTTACTGAAAGAGCATAGCCAGTGGCTGCCACAGTGGTTCCGATTCTCAGATCGCTGCTGATGTAACAATCCCCGGAGAAATACCCAGCCCAACTGGCTGTTGTACCGGATCCATAGCCATAAACGCCAATTCCTGTTCCTGCTGAATTGTATGCAGTGCCGTAAACGCCATACCTTGTTCCGGCAGAACCAGTAGCATAACCATATACCCCATAAGCGGATCCTGTATAGGCGGTTGCATTGGCTTGTCCATACACTCCCATATAACCTCCTTCACCTTTCACAGCTATTCCATATCCTGGGGATGGTACCGATACCCCTTCAATTGCGTATGTATCGGATGAAATATTATGGGTCACCGATGAACGAAATACTGTTTGTGTGTTATCTGTTCCTGCTGCATTCGCTTCCACCAGAACTCTGCCTTTAAAATAGCCAGCATAATTGTTGGTGGAATTAACAGCATTTGAGTAAAAACCATAATTGATACCGGTATTAACACCATCGGCAATAAAAACGCCACCATAATTTGTTGCATCATCATCATTGTTCCATCCATAGATAGCAGCACCATTTAATCCTATTGACGGTTTCATACCAAAAACACCAATATTGTTAACATCAAAGGGCAGTCCTCCAGTATTTCCAGGCCAGTTCAAAAAACCAAGCTGACCTTCAGCATAGGTGTAAATCCCATCAGAATCTATTCCACGAACAGCGCCCTTCCCGCTAACATAGTTGCTAACGTTTAATCCAAAATTCATCGGATCATTGGTTCCTATGGAAACCTTTCCAGCACTAAAGTAGATGTTTGAGCCATTGGCTAACCAGTAATCAGCTCCTGCCCTGCCAATTTTTTGCCATGCAGCGCCATCAAAATAATAGTATCCTGGATCGGAATCCGTTTGGTAAATCAGCAAACCTGTTGCCGGAGCTGCCGGTCTTTGAGCAAAGGTCATACGTGGAGCCAAGAAGCCCATACCCGTAGCCTTTACATCAAGCATTGCCGAAGCAGCAGGTGCGCTATTATCAGTATTAATAGCCACCTGAGAATAGGCAACGCCCGTAGTCATTGCAAATGCAATTAAAAGAATGAACCCGTTCTTTATAAAAGAGGGTTTTCCGAAACTGTTGAATGTAGTTGTTGATTTCATAAACATAGTGTTAATTTAAGTTAGTTGTATTTTTGTTGAATACAAAAATATAACAATATATATCAATACTTACATAACACCCTGTTAAAGAATTGTTAAAAAAGGAGTTAAGAGAAATCAGAAGGATGGAAAGATTGCCTGAATGGCAGGAATAACAATAGATGCAAGAGAGGGTAAAAGGAAAATCAAAACAACCCAGGCAGAAGGTCTGATCCTGCCGGGTTATTGATCGGATTATTTTATAGGAGCATATTTCAATGTCTCCACAACGAAATCCCAGAATTTTTGCACACTGGGAATATTCACTTTTTCATCAGGACTGTGCGGGTAACGGATGGTGGGACCAAAAGAGATCATGTCCCATTTGGTATAAATGGCTCCCAGAATGCCGCATTCCAATCCCGCATGAATAACTTTTACTTCAGGAACCCTCCCGAATTTCTTATTGTAAACTTCTTTCATGGTTTCTAGGATAGGAGAATGTACATTGGGTTTCCAACCGGGATAAGCCCCATGATGCTCTACCTGAGCGCCATTTGCCCTGAAAACATCTCCGATTTTCTTAGCGGTAGCATCCCTTTCAGCATCTACTGCACTTCGTGTAAGGATAGAGATGGTTATGGTTCCATTCTCTGACCGGATGATAGCAAGATTGGATGATGTTTCTACTACTCCTTCGATGTCCTTGCTCCAGGCAAGATTTCCGTTAGGGCAATCAAAAACAGCATGGTAAAAATTGTGCTGAATAACAACATCCCAAACTGAGATTGGCATATCGGTTTTTTCGGTTTCGATTTTAACATCCGGGTCTATATCCTTCAGTATCATTTTTACCGATTGATGTGCTTCCTCAATGAACTTTTTAAAATTTTCCGATTCTTTTACAGGCACCACCACTGTGGCAAAAGCTTCACGCGGAATCGCATTCCGCAGGCTACCAGCATCAATGGATGACATACGGATGCCATATCTTTCATAGGCATCAAGTAAGGTTTTGTTGAGTATCAGGCATGCGTTGCCTTTACCAAGATGAATATCAAGCCCGGAATGTCCTCCTTTTAAACCCTTAACACTTATATTGTATGCGACCATATCTTTTGGAACTGCCTCCTCTGTATATTTGAATTTAACAGTAGTATCAACCCCTCCGGCACAGCCAATGTATAATTCCCCTTCATCTTCTGAGTCCATGTTCAGCAGGATATCACCATCAAGGATTCCGGGTTTGAGATTTTCGGCTCCTGTCATACCTGTTTCTTCGTCAATGGTAAAAAGCGCTTCCACGGGTCCATGCTTCAGGTCCTTTGCTTCGAGCACTGCCATGGCGGCTGCGACTCCCATACCGTTATCTGAACCGAGGGTTGTGCCCCTTGCTTTCACCCATTCACCATCAATCCAGGTTTCAATAGGGTCTTTTTCAAAATCATGAACCTTGTCGCTGTTCTTTTGCGGAACCATATCGAGATGCCCTTGCAGAATAATACCTTTACGGTTCTCCATGCCTGGTGTAGCAGGTTTTTTGATGATCACATTTCCTACCTCATCAACTATGGTTTCAAGCCCAAGTTTTTCACCAAAATTTTTCATGAATTCAATTATCCTCCCTTCTTTTTTCGAAGGGCGGGGGATTTGCGTAAGGCTGTAGAAATTCTTCCACAACACTTTGGGTTCGATATCTGAAATATTGTTGTTCATGTTTTTTATTTTTTATTCAAATTATTTTTCATTTATAAAATATCATTTCATGAGAAATCAGGCTCTCTCGGCGCAGATTAATTTGTTGTTTTGTTTGAATCAACTATTTCTGTTTATTTGGTATTTCAAGTCCATATCCCATTTTCTTATCAACCCTTTTTAAAATAATGGCAAGGAAAAAAGCCAAAACACCAAAACTCGAGAATATTAATTCAGGCACAGTATAATCATATTTAACCCCCTCAACTCCTGCCTTGATCTGCTCCGACACGCCGGGATTAGACGCTGATAAAGCCCATCCGATAAGTACAGGTACTGCAAGTAATCCAATGTTTTGTATCCAGAAAATACTTCCAAAGGCGGAACCTAAATAACGCTCTTCAACAATTTTTGGTACCGAAGGCCACATTGATGCGGGAACAAGGGAAAAGGCAGTTCCTAAGATCACAATGGTCAGGATGGCTGTAAAAACTGTGAAATGTTCAGCCGGGACAAAGGCAAAAATGAGGTGAGATACAGTCAATAAAATTGCTCCATATAGCATCATGGAGGCACCTTTGCCTTTAACATCAAGGTAATAGCCAATAAATGGAGTCAACACCATTGCCCCGATAGGGAAATATGAAAAATAGGCAGCGGCGGTTTTAACATCCACGCTAAGTTTTGAGGCAAGCATATCCGTAGCGAATTTCTGAAAAGGAAAAATTGCAGAATAAAATAAGACACATAAGCTGGCAATTGCAAGGAAACCGGGATTCCTGAATATTTTTCCGATATCCGATAACCTAAACTCATCTTCCGGCGATGCAATGCCTGATTCTCCTGTCTGTTTGTCCAGCTTGCGATCCATGAATGTGTAGATAAAAAATGTCATAAAACCGATACATAGGAAAACGAGTCCCATGAAAACTGAATTGGAAGCCCCACCATTATCTGCGAAAATTGGGGTTAGCCGGAAAACGGCAAATACACCCAGGCGGGCAACAGCCATTTCAAGTCCCATCGCAAGCGCCATCTCTCTTCCTTTAAACCACTTTACAATGGTTTTGGAAACAGTAATACCAGCCATTTCAACTCCAACTCCGAATATAGCAAAACCTACGAACGCAAGTTTTGCAGTAGCAGGGATATAAACAATAAATGAATCCAGCCATGAGGCAAAACCTGAGGCCTGAAAACCAGGTGTCAGGGCATAAAATTTAAGAGCGGCTCCAATAACCATTGTTAAACCAGCGGTGATCAATGTAAAGCGAATGCCCATTTTGTCAAGGACGATACCTGACAAAATAAGGAAAAAAGCGAAAACATTCAGGAAAAACTCAGAACCGCCCAACATGCCAAAAACCTCGGGTGTCCACTTATAGTCTGTTTCCATAAGAATCTGAAGTGGCGCCACCACATCAACGAAGAAATATGCAAAAAACATAGTGATTGAAATGAGCGCCAATGCTATCCAGCGGGCTGTTTTCGATTCACGTAACGAATGTCTGATTTGTTCTGTCATACGAATAGTTATTTATTTTTTTGAAGGGGCGAAGTTAAGAAAATTACAATACCAACTCTTTGGATTTTTAAAATTCGGTAAGATGAACAATCTTTTTCGATTCAAAAAATGGTTCGGAAAAATGATGATTAAGGGGGTAAATGTGAATCTCTTTTTTAATGCCTGTGATCTCCCCCGAAATATCTCCTCCCTTCAAATAAAGTATCCCATTTGCAATTGCGTTTTTATGCAAAGGTGAAATCAAATGATTGACCCATTTGGTGAAATCCGGTAAAGTGGTTACAGCGCGGCTGATAATAAAGTCATACTCTCCGGTAATATTTTCGGCTCTGGCTTGCTCTGAAGTAACGTTTTTAAGTCCGAGTTCATCGGTTATGGCTTTTACAACCCTGATTTTTTTTCCTATGGAATCAATCAGGTGAAATTGCACTTCCGGGAAATAAATGGCAAGGGGAATACCCGGAAATCCTCCGCCGGTGCCAACATCCAGAATTTGTGTGCCATGCTTGAATTGAATCAACTTTGCGATTCCCAATGAATGCAGTACGTGCCTTTCAGCCAACTGATCAATGTCTTTCCTGCTAATCACATTTATTTTTGAATTCCAATCCTGATAAAGGGGTTCGAGATTGCGGAACTGATGTTTTTGAACCTCAGAAAGGTCGGGGAAATATTTAAAAACAATGTCCATCAGGATTTGCAGGAATTAATATTAATACCTGCAAAGATAATTCTTATCGGATTATCAGTTTACTGAAATAGGATTCCATTTGGGAAGAGAAAAAGTAAAAGTGCTTCCGAATCCTTCATCACTTTCCACTTTGATTTTGCCACCATTTTTTTCAATAAAATCTTTGCAGAGTATCAAACCCAGTCCGGTTCCAGATTCTTTGGCTGTTCCGCTTGATTTATAATAAACTTCTGGTACAAAAAGATTTTCTAGTTCCGTTTTCCTCAAGCCAATTCCGGTATCCTGCACCGACAAGTCAATATGACCATTCGTTTCTTCAGCAGTCACCAGGATTCCGCCTCCGCGAGACGTAAACTTTATAGCATTGTAAATCAGGTTCCGTAACACAGTGGTCATCATGTATTCATCAGCCACCACGGTTAAACCTTCGTTCACTTCGGCACCGATAATGATGTTCTTGTTTAAAGCCACCCCTTTCAGCAGGGTAATGTTTTCCCTTACCAGGTGCGCCAGATTGATCCTCACCGGATTGAAATAAATTTCGTGCTTGTGCATCCGTGTCCAGAACAGGAAGTTGTCTAACAACTCATGAATGGATGAAGCCGATTCTTTCACACTTTTCAGCAACTCCTGCGATGTTTTCATGTCAAGCAGGTCAGGTTCGTTGGTCAGAAAGTCGAGTATTACTTTGATGTTTCCAATCGGTTCTTTAATGTCGTGGGCTAAAATAGTATAGAGTTTTTCACGGGTGATACTTTCGGAGGGAAGGGTGCTTCTATTTACTTTGAGCAAGGTGTTATCACTGATCTGATCCAAAAGCAGGCTGCCCTGGGTTTTCACATCAAGTTCAGCAGTCATCATCATCATTCGTATCATTTCGAGCAATCTTTCCCTTGCCATTGAGAAATCCGATTGAGCATCAGGATTAATTTCCATTGATGATGGGTTATTCTCAAGTCCCATCATTGGGTCTTTAAAGGCAATCAGGCAATCGTAATTGTTAAGCTCTTCGTTGATATAGCTGGTAAAAGCCTTATACGAACCATTGAGCTGCACATTGTTGTCAATAACCACCAACACAATATCGGGATGTCTTTCGAATACCATCCTTGCCTCCTGTAGCGAAAATGCTTTCATTATTCCAATATGCTTCCCGTTGAAGGAAAAATACTTCAAACTGTCAAGTACAGCTTCATGGATTCTTTCATTGGCGCTAACATTCAGAACCTTATAACATTCATCGTTGCAGCCTGATTTCTCATTTGCAGGCCGGTTTTCATAGAAACCATTTTCTTTTTTGTCTTCAGAATTTACTTTCACGTCGTTATTTTTTCTCGATTGAACTGACGGTGTGAAATTTACAAAGATTATACCATTGATCTAATTCGCTGATATACAAATTATAACGAAAGTATTAACCAGGTTAAAGTAGTACTGAATTATTGGTATCGGATAATGGTGATAATGTGTTTATGGAGCATTTTTAAATTATTATGATAAACAGTAAGTCCTTTTGGTAAGGACAGGACTTAAATGGGAATCAATATTAATATTATAAAGCACCCCAATCCCCGTTTGTACATTATTTCACTATTTATTGCCAGTTTGATGTTCGGGGGGGGATTTCAATTAATGAATTCATGGATCAGACATCGTAAGACGTTGATCAAATAATCTGATTTACTATTTCCTTTTAGTCCTTCAGTCCCCTGTTGATAAACCGGTTAAAGGGGTGCATCACCTTAAACACTCCGGCAGCATATTCCAAAAAGTTCTTGTTCAGCAATGCTTCATCAGTAACCGCGTGAAAGACTGTATAACTCTTATACTTCAACAGGTCAATATCCTTAAAATCAGCAGGGAAATCCTTGGGTGGACGAATCAGCTTATCATCTTCCATTACCCTGAAGGTTTTCTTGAAATCATTTGCATTCAAAATTCCTTTAAATTCATCGGCATTGTAATAGACTTCCTGCCTTGCTTTTTTCAGAATATCAGGTGGAGGCATATATATTCCGCCTGCCAGCATGGAGTTTTCCGGTTCAATTTAGTTCAATTTATTTCAAGCAATAATAAATCTCCTTTATTCTCATCTGGCAATATTCACTTCCCGGAAAATATTTTTCCTATAATTTTTTTTATCCAATAAATCTAAATACTTTAGCTGGGTTACAAAAGTCAGCATAGCTATATCATTAGGTTTTACGGGCTTTGTAGGGCATTTTAAAAATGAGGTTATTTATTAAATTCAGGTTTTATGAAACAGGTATTTAAAATTTCTGCTTTTGTGTTTGCAATGTTGATTATAGCGTTTTTCAACACATGCAAAAAAGACAACAATGACAACAACGAAAATCCAGCAGTTGACTGGGTGATCGGAACAAAAACAACCGTTGAAATCAATGCATCTCCCGGCGACGAAGTAACCGAATCCGTCAATGGCCTCACTTTCATGTTCCCCGATGGAGGATCAGGTACCCTTGAGGTGGCTCCAATTATTAGTGGAGTTGCGCCTCTTATTGAAGGCTTCGGTTATTACATCAATTTTACAGGCACTGACAAGATCAGGTTGATCCTTCCCGAAAGTGACACAGCAACCACTATGGTTTGGGGTTATGGAGAAGAAGACGGTTTGATGCATGATTATACCAACAGCATGAATACCTGGGTTGCTATTCCTTACGATTCCATCACTCCTGAAAAAAGGGCTTATTTATTGGTTATGCCTCAACTGAAAATGGATAAAGATATAAAAGCTGAAAAAAAGGGGTATAATTACACATATATCACCACTCTGCGAGGTGAAGATGCAGTTTTTTATAAATACGAAAGTATGAAATCAGAGCTTAAAGCCATGATAAAAAGATACCTCGATTCTATTCAGCCGGGACCTTTAAAAGATTTAATATTGGAACGCAGGAATACAATTGTGGAGAAACTCTATTGGGGATCACCATCCTATGATCCGTTTTGGATGGATGCCTCGGAACCATGCTGTAAAATAAATTTGAATCAGGATTATCCATCCATCGAACAGTTGAAAACTGATTTAGCCCATGAATCCGGACACTACATCATGCATCTGATGGTTGGCAATTCTGGGTATCAAACTTTACAGGCTCAACTACCAGCCAATACTACAATGCATGGTATTGGCACTCCAGCCGATCGGGATGATTATATGATTGAAGAATCAGCCTATCTTTCAGAGTATTTTCAGAATGGTACAGTCGCTGGTTATAATCCTGAAGAACCCAGGATTATGCTTTCTGGTTCTTATAACATGCCGGATGTTCAGGATTTTCCGGGCATCGAAGGTTATGGAATTGTATTGTTTGCAGGTTTGCACCGAACCAATCCAAAAATCAAAGATGTGCATGCCCCTTATGGTGTATCAAGATTTACCGACTTTCCAGTTATCGGAGCCCCTTTTAAGGATATTTTTGAAATCCAGGGAAAGGGTGCTAAAAGTATAGATGAACTGAGGAACCATATAAATGATTACCTCATTAGCAAAAATAAAGGTCAGTTAGCAGTCCCGTTTTTTCACCGGCTTGGATGGGGTTATCACAATGTTACAATGACCATCGTCGATCCCCAGGGCAATAAATTATCAAATGTTTCAGCACGCAGTATTTGCATCGCCGATGGAAAAACATGGTATGGACCAAAAATGACTACCGTCACAGGCACCGATGGAAACTATACCCTCAAGGGTGTATTCGGCGGGACCGCTAATGAAAATGGAGCAATCAATAAAATACGGTTTTACAGGGGAACGACCGATAGTGCTGATGTTTTATCGCCTGGTATTGTTAATTGGGGGTTTTATACCAACTGGAAATGGGAATGGGGAAACATCGAAGTTGATTTGGATAACCCACTCCCTCCATATCTCGAAAACAAAGACTACGGTATCTATGTTGGCCCTTTTTTCTTCGGTTGCCCGGAACCTGATCCTCCTTATCAAATCCAATACATCCCCTTGGGAGCGCTTTCCGGAGGCAACGAAGATGATTGGATAATATGCCAGTCAAATGGCGCTGGCTCTATTACAATTGATTATACCATCATTTACGAGCTGTCCGGTTATAAAGAAACCTGCACAGGCAGTGGCACCGTCATTCCTCACCACATCGAAACCGGAGGACTCTTTAACCTCTATTATTACACATTCAACATTAATTTTACTTACAAAAGGTATAACACCACTTGGGGTGATCAATTGAAGTACCAGTTTGATGGCACTGTCACTGGCATCGATCATCTCGATCCCTACCTCACCTCCGATGCTGTGTGTACCGGAACAATGACGCGTCATTGGATAGATGAAAATAATGAACCCCAAAGCTGCTCTTATACCGAATATTTTAACAATTTTATTTTACACAATTTCATTTCAAAATAAAAGCTCACTAAAAAAGCCCGATCCACTCCGGACCGGGCTTTTTTAATTTAAACCACGACGAAACAATTTTTTGCAATTGTCAATTAACTTTCAATTCAAATGATCATATTTCCCTTTATTTCATTTTTCGATTTATTTCTACATATTTCCTTTAATTCTTCAGTCCCCTGTTGATAAACCGGTTAAAGGGGTGCATCACCTTAAACACTCCGGCAGCATATTCCAAAAAGTTCTTGTTCAGCAATGCTTCATCAGTAACCGCGCGAAAGACTGTATAACTCTTATACTTCAACAGGTCAATATCCTTAAAATCAGCAGGGAAATCCTTGGGTGGACGAATCAGCTTATCATCTTCCATTACCCTGAAGGTTTTCTTGAAATCATTTGCATTCAAAATCCCTTTAAATTCATCGGCATTGTAATAGACTTCCTGCCTTGCTTTTTTCAGAATATCAGGTGGAGGCATATATATTCCGCCTGCCAGCATGGAGTTTCCCGGTTCAATGTGCACATAATATCCGGCATAGGCTCCTTTCCGACCACCTTTACATATAAACCCGCCCATATTTGTTTTGTATGGCGATTTATCCTTCGAGAACCTTACATCGCGGAATATCCTGAATATGCAATCCTTCGCAGTCAGGCTGCCGATTTCAGAATCAAAGCTGTAAACCGCCGGAATCAATCCGTTCAGAAACTTTTCAAATTCCGTTTTAGCCATCACATATTGCTTGCGGTTCAACTCGAACCATTCACGCGTATTGTTTACTTTCAATTCATTCAGAAATTCCAAAACTGTTTTCATAGCAAGTACTTTTTTAAGTAAACCAAAAAAAATTATCTATTGTTCAAAATTAAGAAATTGTATCTGATCAGCCTGTTGATTTATTCATTTTAGCCGATTAACAATCTTTGAAATAGCACATGGGAAATAAGGGTATAAAGGTGTAGTTTATCTCACGCACGCCTGTATTTCATTTTTGTCCTCTATTTCCGCTATACCTTTTTTTATTAATCCTGATTTGTGGAAATAATTTCATTAAAATTTTTATACTGATTTGAAACAAAATTTTATGTAAATTTGGCATTCCAAACCAAACATTATGCTAAAGCAGGCATGTAATATTTGGCTGATATTATTGCTTTTCACCTGCGAAGTCTGGTGCGCCCATCCGAATCAACCCATTGGAGGCAGGTCGGCCGGCTTAGGCAATGCTTCTGTTGCCCTGAACGATTTCTGGTCAGTTCATAACAACCAGGCAGGATTAGGTGGTTTAGAAAGTCCAGCCATTGGTCTGTATTATGAAAACAGGTTCCTCGTGCAGGAATTGAGTTTAAAAGCCGCCGCATTTGTTCTGACCACCAAATCCGGAACGTTCGGGATCAACTTCAATTCATTCGGATATACAAACTACAACGAAATGAAAGCCGGGCTTGCTTATGGAAGGAAATTCGGGAAGATTTTTTCAGCCGGTGTCCAGCTCGATTACCTTCGTACCCATATTGCAGAGGATTACGGAAACAGAGATGCCTTCACCTTTGAAGTCGGGATACGGTCTGAATTGACTGAAAAACTTACCATCGCCGCTCATATTTATAACCCCATCAGGGTTGAAATTCAGAAGGATTATGATGAAAAGACACCTGCTATTTTTAAACTTGGTGTCGCATACAAAATTTCCGAAAAGCTCCTGATCGCCCTCGAAACAGAAAAGGACTCCGATTTCAAACCCTTGATAAGGGGCGGGTTGGAATACAAAATAATTGACAAAGCTGCAGTGAGGGTGGGTTATTCCACCTTACCATCCACCTCCGGTTCCGAAAACTTCAGCATCGCTTCAGTTTATTCTTTTGGTTTCGGACTGAACATCCGGAAGTTTGTCCTCGATTTGTCATCATCCTGGCACCAGACTTTGGGTTGGTCGCCAATGGTATCGTTTATTTATAATTTTAAAAAGAAAAGAGATTAATGCCACCAAATCACAAAAACACCAAGGATCACGAAGTAAATGAAACGTCAGATTTTGTGGTATTTTGTGAATTGGTGTCTTTGTGGCTAAAAAACAATTTGCAATTTAGCCTCCAAAATAAATTCACTTTCCGACTTTCTTACCCTGTAATAATTTTTCTCCTTTTAGTAATTACCATTCAATCCTTCGCCCAGGAACCTGAGCCTAAAGTCAAGGAAGATGTGAACGACATTACTGATAAAATAGAGAACATCGCTCAAAGCACGGATGAAACGCTGGACTATTCCGACCTGATCAACGATTTAATTTACTTCAGGGAAAATCCACTGAACCTTAATTATGCCTCGATGATTGACCTCGAAAAGTTGTTTTTCCTGAATGAAATGCAAATTTTCAACCTCATAGCTTATCGCGAAACCTATGGTCATTTTTTAACTGTCTTCGAACTTCAATCCATTGATGGATTCGATACAGAATCCATCCAAAAGATTTTACCCTATGTATATGTCTCGGAAGAAAAACCTGTAAATCGTTTTAAATTTAAGGACCTGACAAAATATGGACGCCATGAAGCAATTGTTCGTTACCAGCGTGTTCTCCAGGAACAAAAAGGCTACACATCCATTTCGGATTCGGCGCTTTATGCCAGTCCAAATTCACGTTATCTTGGGAGTCCTGATAAAATCTACCTGAAATACGGTTATAATTTCCACGACAGGGTAAGGTTTGGTTTTCTGGCGGAAAAAGATGCAGGCGAAGTATTTCTGACCGAAAATGTCAACGATTCTATTCAGCGACTCATTGGAGATAGACTCAAAAACGGGTTTGATTTTTATTCGTTTTATTTCAGCCTGCACGACATCGGGATATTGAAAGCTGTTACTGTTGGCGATTACCAACTGGGATTCGGACAGGGTTTAACTTTAAGCTCGGGACTTGCATTCGGGAAATCAGCAGAAGCGGTAGATCTTAAAAGGAATGCAAGAGGGATTAAGACCATCCGCCTCCTCCAACGAAAATCTTTTTTTCAGAGGTGGGGCTGCAACTATAGCTTACGGAAAATTCGACCTTACAGCATTTTATTCCAGCCATCTTATTGATGCATCAATTTCGGAAGCAGATTACCTGACGGATGAACAACCTGCCATTACTTCCATGCAGGAGTCGGGGCTGCATCGCACTCCCGGCGAATTAAAGACCAAAAAAGCGGTGGACATTGAAGCAATGGGCGGACATGTATCGTTTCGCCAAAAGACATTGAAACTGGGTGTTACGGGCTATTTTTCGAAGCTTGGCAGCAATCTTTCCAAAGATCAGAAACCCTATAATCAATTTGATTTTGAGGGGAAAGAGAATTTTAATGCAGGATTTGATTATACATGGTTATTCAGGAAGTTTAATTTTTTTGGTGAGATCGCTTACAGCAAAAATGGGGCTATCGCACAACTGCATGGCATTAACGCAAATCCCCACCCAAGCCTTACTTTGACTTTTCTTTACAGAAATTATCCAAAAGACTACCAAAACTTTTTCAGTAACGCATTTGGCGAAGGAAGCCACAATTGCAATGAGCAGGGTTTGTTTACAGGGATAAAACTTCAGCTCATCCGAAAATGGACGGTAACTGCTTACTTTGATAATTTCAAATTTCCCTGGCTCAAATACCGTATTGATGCGCCTTCATCCGGAAATGAAAGTATGATAAGAATTCAGAAATTAATGGGAGATGATGCGTTGATCTACTTCAGCTTCAGGCAAAACAACCGCCAACTGAACGAGCCATCCGGGGAGCAAACGACAGCCTCACTTATCAATACACGGAAAAACAATTACCGTTTTCATATTGAATACGCCATTTCACCTTCGATAACCCTGAAAAACCGTTTTGAATATTCATTTTACAAAGAAGGCGTTACCTATAAAGGAACAGGGTATTTGATTTACCAGGATGTGGTATGGAAAAACCGGAATGATCAATTTTCACTTACAGCAAGGTATGCCCTTTTCGATACCGATTCGTGGGATGAAAGGATTTATGCTTATGAGAATGATGTTCTGTATGCTTTTTCCATACCGGCTTATTACTACAAAGGCAGCAGGTGTTATTTGCTTTTCAATTACCGGATGACCCGTTCATTTAATATTTCATTTCGATTTGCAACTTCCACCCTGAGTGATCGTTCGACTTTCGGTTCGGGGCTGGATGAAATAGACGGGAACAATAAAACAGAACTGAAGGTGCAATTACGATTGCATTTGTAATCCAAATTGGGTTCGTTTTACCAGAATTATTAGATAGGGTGATTGATGCCGCAAGAAAACCAAATACAGATCGTCATTAACAAAATGGGATGTCTATTTACAAGTTACGGGTATGAATTAACTATATAAGGATGCCTGTTAACAAGATACGGATAGCCATTTATAAAATGTGTATAAAAGAAAGCAAAATGCGGATGTGCATTAATTAAATGAGGGTACCTGTTAACAAAATGCGGGTAGGTGAAAACATAATGTGAATGGCTATTTACAAGTTGCGGATGTGCATTAACTAAATAAGGATACCTATTAACAAAATACGGATAGCCCTTTATATAATGTGTATAAAAGAAAGCAAAATACGGACGGCTATTAACAAGTTTAGGGCTTGTATTAACAAAATGCTGGCGGGCATAAACGAAATGAGGATGGTTATTCACAAAATGCAGGTTAGCATAAACACAATAAAGTAATAAGCTTTAGAAAATTCCAGGTTAATAAATAATTAATACCACTCTATTAATCCCATTGTCTTCATTAGCTTTGCCAAAGAAATGAAATAACTTTTATAACAAATCGTCATTGACAGAGTTTAAAGATGAATGCAATTACAACTCTTGGGAATTTTTTCTGTCTATGACTTCGAAATAAATCCTGTCATATTATAACAAATACGGAATGAGAATTATTTTAGGAAAGGCGTTATTGCTGGTATTGCTTGCTTTTGGGCCGATAGCCCTAATGGCTGAAGGAGATGAATCTGTCGTAAAAAACACCTTAAGCGGCTATATCCATGACCAGAAAACCGGCGAAGACCTGATCGGCGCTACGGTTTATGTGAAGGAAATTAAATCGGGAACTACTTCCAACATCTACGGATTTTACAGCATCAGCCTTCCTGCCGGTCAATATTCAGTGGTGTATTCTTATGTCGGATATACGCCGGTGGAAAAGACTTTCGACCTGAAGGAAAACATCACCTTTGATGTGCATCTTGCCCTCGCCAACCAGGAACTGGAAGGGGTGGTTATTACCGGCACCGCTATCAACGATAATGTGACAAACGCTGAGATGAGTTCGATTAAAATGGATACCAAGACCATCAAACAAATTCCTGCGCTGATGGGTGAAGTGGATATTATCAAAGCCATCCAGCTTTTGCCGGGTGTTCAAAGCATTTCGGAAGGAAGCTCAGGATTCAGCGTTCGGGGAGGAAGCCTGGACCAGAACCTGATCCAGCTGGACGAAGCTACGGTTTACAATGCCTTCGCACCTGATGGGTTTCTTTTCGGTGTTCAATAACGATGCGATCAAGGATGTGAAACTTTACAAGGGTGATATCCCGGCTTCATCCGGTGGAAGGTTGTCGTCGCTGCTGGATGTAAGGATGAAAGACGGGAATGCAAAAAGGTTCAGCGGAACAGGCGGAATCGGGACCATTTCGAGCCGACTGACATTAGAAGGACCGATAGTGAAGGACAAGGCTTCCTTTATCGTTTCGGGAAGGCGCACCTATGCCGACCTTTTCCTCAAGATGAACAGCGACCCTGCTGTGAGGGAAAACAAGCTTTATTTTTACGATTTCAATGCAAAGGTTAATTACGAGGTGAATGAAAATAACCGGATTTTCGTTTCGGCGTATCATGGCAAAGATGTATTCAAGAATCCTGATTTCAGAATGCTTTGGGGAAACACCACCTTTACCATGCGATGGAATCACCTGTTTTCGAAGAAATTGTTTTCCAACTTTACCGCACTCTATAGTAAATTCGATTATGAGCTGGGCATCCCGGAAGGATCGTCAAGTTCGTTTGAATGGATTGCCAGCCTTCAGGATTACGGCGGAAAAGCTGACTTTAGCTATTATCTGAACTCCAGCAATACCATCCGGTTCGGGACGAGCGCCATCTTTCATAGTTTTATTCCGGGCACTGCACGCGGGCTGGGTTCGGATGCTTTCCTTACGGAATACATCGTTGAAAATAATAATGCACTGGAATCGGCGGTTTACGTCAGCAATGAACAAAAATTAGGCGCCAGACTGATTGCGAAATACGGGCTGCGGTTTTCTCATTTTGTAAACGTGGGTTCCTCGACAATCTATAATTATGACGACCATTATAACATGGTGGATTCAACGGTTTATGGCAATGGCGAATTTTTCAGCCCCTATTACGGACTTGAACCCCGTGTAGGGCTGGTCTATCTCCTGAATGAATTTTCATCTATCAAAACAAGTTATTCCCGAACCAGACAATACATTCAGTTGGCGCAAAACTCCACAGCAGGAACACCGCTGGATATTTGGTTTCCTTCCACCCCCAACGTGAAGCCACAGATTGCCGACCAGGTGGCACTTGGATATTTCAGAAACTTTAGGCAAAACACCATTGAGACTTCGGTTGAGGGTTATTATAAAAAATTCAAAAATGCAGTTGACTTTAAGGATCATGCCGAACTTTTACTGAACCAGCTTTTTGAGGGAGAACTCAGGTTTGGCGAAGGGCAGGCTTACGGATTGGAGGTATTTTTCAAGTATGATATTAAGAAGTTCTCAGGGTGGATTAGCTATACCCTGTCGCGGACAGAAAGAAAAACCAATACGCTTTATCCCGAAGATGGAATCAATAATAACCAAACCTATCTTGCCTCATGGGATAAACCCCACAACCTTGCCATTGTGCTGAATTACAATCTGAGCAAGCGATTGATAATGGGCGCTACCTGGGTTTATAATACCGGTTCGGCAGTAACTTTCCCGGTAGGAAGGATAGAAGTTGGGAACCAATACATCCCCGTTTTTAGTGAAAGGAATGGCTATCGAATGCCGGATTATCACAGACTGGATGTTTCGGTTACACTGCTTGGCAAAACAAAACCGGGACAAAACTGGAACTGGGATCTTAATTTTTCTGCTTACAACGCTTATGCACGTAAAAACCCCTGGGTGATCAATTTTAAATCGGATGTCGATAACCCCAATGTGACCTATGCTGAGATGACTTACCTTTTCAGTATAGTGCCTGCAATTACATTTAATTTCAAATTTTAGGGAACATAATTAGTATGAAAAAAATATTATTAGCAGCAACAATAGCTATTTTAATTCTTTCGGGATGTACCGAAAAAATTGACATTGACCTGGGAACGACTTATACCCGTTTTGTTGTGGATGGTGTTATCACTTCCGATACCATGAAGCATTATGTGAAGCTCTCAAAATCCATTGATTATTACACACCAACGGACGTTCCGGCGGTAAATAACGCCATGGTTACCATCAGCGATGGATTTGAAACGATTACACTCCAGGAAAACGATTCAATACCTGGTTACTATGAAACTCAGCCTGATTATTTTGGCATACCCGGGAGAACTTACTCGCTCAACATTGAATTGCAGGAACCCATCAACGGACAAACAAGTTATTCAGCTTCGAGCATACTGAATCCCGTTGCACCCATTGATTCAATCAATGTAGTTTATAAGGAAGAATGGGAAGCATGGGAATTACAATTGTATGCAACGGACCCTACGACGGTAAATTTTTACATATTCGATGTTTACAAAAATGGGGTTCTTCTCACTGATACCATTGATGAGGTTGGCATTTCGGATGACAAGTATTTTAACGGCAATTTTACCTATGGGGCTGCTGTTTATTACTTTATTGAGGACAACCCTGATGAGGTTGTGAATCCAGGTGATATCATTACGCTCAGGATGGGCGGTATAACTCAAGAGTATTACTATTTTGTGATTGACGTAATGAATGAAACCTTTGAATTCAGGAATCCGCTTTTCAGCGGACCACCTGCCAATATAAGCACCAACATATCAAATGGAGGGATGGGGTTTTTTACAGCCTTTGCAACTTCGTACTCCACGACGGTTTATGAGGAAGAAGGAAAGTAGATTTTAGAGGTTTGATGTTAGAGGTTAGATTTTGAAAAGATAATTTTGATTTTACCATTATTCTGCAAGCGGACATTTGAGGGCAATTTGAACTTTTATGTAAAGGGACTTTCGGTACATTACTCCAGCAAATAATCCACCACCTTATTCCCGTCTCCAATCACCAGGTTCAGTTTGCCGTCGTTGTTTATACTACCAATAGTAAACGGCGTATTACCCCTAAAATTATTATCCTTATAAACTTGTCCGTTTTTATTGAAAAGGTAAACCTTCCCCTCACCTGACGTTACTACTCCAATTAAAGGTTGGCTGTTGATGCGATCGAAAAAAACAGGAGGAATTGTGATTTTGTCAGGAAAATCAAATTCGAGGTGGCATTCTTTGAACCTGTCGTAAACACGCAATTTATTTTGATCAATAAAAATAAAATCTTTTGAACCGTTTTGCAGGAAATCTTCATATAAAAAGTAATGGTCAGCAGAATAATCTCCGAAGTCGGTGTGATCAATTTTACCGTTTTCATTAATATAAATCAACTTACCGTGCTTGTCTGTGGTAATGAGTTCTCCTTTACTGTTGGTTTGATTGATGTAGAATTTTGTATTCGCTGCCTTCTGAAATCCATCTTTCATTTTAATACGGGTTTCGCCCTTTCTGCCCACAATACTAACACTGCCATCAAGGTCGGTAATAAATAAATAATCCTTGCCATCCAGATTCAGATATTCAACAGGTGTATTTACGCCGTGTCGTGTTGTAATCTTTTCCCAACCATCCACTTGCTTTGCATCTCTGTCCAAATTATAAATCCTGTTATCAGAAAGTGCAAGGATCAACCGGTAGTCCATGTTACCATCATAATCCTGAACCTGAATACCATTGGTAGCATCAGCTAGAAGTTTTACGGGAAAATTTCCCACATAATTCCCGGTTTGGTCAATGATGTAAATGTAATTCAGGGTATTGAAAATGAACTGTTTTTTCCCGTCTTTGTAATAATCAATGGTGAAAACCTGGCTTAATGGTGCATCAATCAAAGGTGTTTTCCAGCTAATCTTTCCGAAATGATCAATAAGGTAAATATTATTCAGGTCATCATAAACGATAACATTCAGTTTGCCTGTTTCGTCATTCCTTGTGAAAAATGGTTTTCCAACTACATTACCCGAAATTTGGGTAATCCATCCTGATGGAAGTTCCTCCTCAGATGCTGGATTGTACCTCAGGTAAATGCTGGTGTAGAACATTTCGTTTGTATAACTGAACTGGACCGCCACTCCTTCAAAATTTCCGAATGTTTCCGGATGGTTATTGATTTCAATGGCAATATCCTGACTAAAAAAACCGGAAACAGCATTGAGTGATTTGCGTGTATTGCAGTATAAAAACAAATTTGATTTATCGGAAATGCCATTTGAAAACGACCTGAAATTCGGATTTACAGCAAGGGTCTTTTGCACATAGAAGTTAGTGATCAGGTACTTTAGCGCCCCCGGAGAATTGGCAAAAACGACATAATCCCTTATGGTAAAATAATATGGACAGTCCAATCCATTGAAAAGAGGACCAAACAGAAGCGGAAACAAACCCGGTACATCCAGATATCGAATCATATAATCTTCAAATTCCTCTTCGTATTTCTTTTTCTTCTTTAATGAATAGATTCGGTTTGCAAGACTTTCTATTGAATCGGCTGCAATTTTTATATCGTTTGCCTGAATGATCACATATTTACGGGTAGGCGATTCCGCTGATTCGCCTGATTGCGCCAATGCCACTTCATGACCCACCCAGGGATAAAAGCTCGAAGGAACGAAATATCCTGTTTGTTTTTTTAATTCCTGAATGAGAGAGTCGGTTACCTTATCCAAATCGTTCAGGTTTCTATAAGTCGTCCTCGATTTCAGGTGGCGGTAGTAATCTTCATATCCAAAATGGAATAAGAGAGAGATATCATAAGGTAGTATCTCAGGTATCTTAATGATCTGAGGTTCCTGCCGGTAAAGGTCAAGCAGTTTGCTGCCATCACCCGAGGTGATAGAATATCCGGTTAAAAGAAGTTCGCGGGGTTTGATGATCAGGTCGGTTTCGGACCATTCGCCCATGTTTTGCAAAAACGGCAACAAAGCCTGTTTTGATTCACCCGTAAGAGTCTTTGCAAGAGTGGAAAGACCGGAATAATTTATAAAAACATTGGCATCAACATTCTTGCCGGCGGTTATTTCAAGCTTTTTGAAGTGTTCGCCCTCATTCAGGGGAACTCCTTTTTCAAGTTGTTCAACCGCTCCTTTCAATAATTGTTCATCAAAACTTCCAAGAAAAACACCCTTGTGTATGGCGAAATTAAAAAGTCGTTCCATTCCAGCCAGATTGAGTTTGGAAAGGGTTGCATTCAGATACTTCTTTTGAAGGACTATGCTTTTTTCGCCATTCACTTCTTTGATAAAACTTTCGATTGTAAATTTATAACCGATGGAAGGCAATTCCGAAATAAACAATGGCTCCATCAATCCGTCAGAAGATTGATGAAGACAAACAAATAATTTATAATCATCAAATATTGGCTTGATTTGGCTGTTGGTTGACAAAACCGAATCGAGGTGCAGCATCTGATTCTGAAAATCCATCAGGGAGTTGATGGTGGTCAACTCTTTCCAGAAATCTATGTCTTCACTAAGTTTGTGCAGGAAGGATGCTGGTTCAAGAAACTCAATGATAACGGGAGTAGTAGGTACAATGGCATGAAAGGCGGAGGAGGAAGGGTTTTTGAATGAGCGATACGAACGGTATCCAAAATAAGCAGCTACCGGAACGGCAAGAATAAAGAAAACTACAAAAAAATACTTCCAGAATGTTGTCATTCCGCTACCAGTTGATGAATTTTCGTCTCAAACAAAATTAAACCAATTCAATTACTGACAAACAGATTTTTGGAAATTAAGTTAACAGATTGATGTTAATACAATAATTAGATTGATCTCTCAACAATTTATAAGTACAAAACAACTGAATAATTAATCTGGTGAAGTTGCGTCGCTAATAAATTCGAATAAATACTTGTCTTTGAATTCTATTCCATTTTTTTCAAGTATTTCTAAGTATTCCTCTTTAAAGGATTTTTTATGATGGTGACCTTCCTGGTTCATAATATAATTCACAACCTGGTTAATTTGAGACCTTGAATGAGTAAATGCACCATACCCTTTTTGCCAATCAAATTTAAATTTTGAATACCTATGATATTTTACCCATGCATTACTTGATGTTTTGATTTCTTCAACAAGGTTAGGGATAAGTTGGTTTAAATTATACCCAATAAAAATATGAAGGTGATCGGGCATTGAACCTATTGCCAGAAGCTTGTGTTTGTGGTTTTGGATAATACCGGTAATATACTTTTCCAACTCATTTTTCCAATGCTTCATGATCAGGGCATCACGGTTTTTAACAGCAAAAACGAGGTGAAAATAGCATTGTGTGTAGGTGTTTGCCATTGTTGATTCTAATATTACGGTGCTCTGCACCTATGATTGTATTTAATTGCTGTTGCTACAAATATTATGGTGCGCTGCACCTAATATTGGTGAACACTTATGGTTAAATATTTACAAATATACAAATAGCATTACAATATTTGCAAAGAATTTATTGAATGATATTGGAAGATTATTATGGCTTTGAAGTCGAGCATTGAAATATTTTTAGGTCAAAACATCCAGGTTAATCAATGTGCAGAGAACCGGAATAATTGTCGATCAAGATATCCTAATCAACCATAAGGTGCGTAGCACCATAATATCAACTGTTGCTACAAATATTATGGTGCGCTGCATCTAATATTGGTGAACACTTATGGTTAAATATTTACAAATATACAAATAGCATCACAATATTTGCAAAGAATTTATTGAATGATATTGGAAGATTATTATGGATTTGAAGTCGAGCATTGAAATATTTTTAGGTCAAAACATCCAGGTTAATCAATGTGCAGAGAACCGGAATAATTGTCGATCAAGATATCCTAATCAACCATAAGGTGCATAGCATTGTAATATCAGTAGATAAAAACATCCCGGTCAACAAAAAGGTGAAGAGCACCGTAATATCTGATCCATTTGCTGGAAACACAAAAAAACCGGCTTTTTACACCGGCTTTATCATTTTCATTAGCAAAAATTATTTCTTTTCAGGTCCGCTTAACTCTGGAATGAGAGAGGAAACCTCTTCAAAGGACGATGCAACCACATCCCTGTATTCCTCCATGAACTTCCACTTTGAGCCTTCGCCGTGGATTTCTTCGTAATCTTTCCAGAAATTATCTTCCTCGTCAAAAAATGCCCAGTTCTTAAACCCGAAACCTATCGCTATATCCCTTCCATTATCCGATCTGAACTGCGAGCGGTAAACCTGGAAATAGTCGGGATAGCTTTTCTTTTTATATACTTCCAGAACTTTTTCGCAAAGAACAGTAAAACGGTATCCTTCATAAGGATTCAAATCATAAATCGTCCATACTTCTTTACCCGAAAAAGAGCCTTCAGGCGAATAGGATAATTTATCGTCAAGCTTCCAGTATTCGCCATCCGAAACACTTTCAACAAAAGGCATTACGTTGTACATCCAGTCTTCGGTATGCTCCTTTGAATCGGGGCGCGAATCCAGATCTGTAAACGTGCAAGGTCCCATCACCCAAACCCATTCGCCGGTATGAGGTCCGGTTTCAGCCAGCCAAACATAAGCGCTATAAGGACCTGAACTGTGATACTTCTTGTTGTGATTTGCCATTGCTGCACTCAGCTCCTTTAATTTATCGTTTTTTGGTTTCATGTACTGCATTTCGTACATTTTATAATCCGTTCCCTGCGAAAAGCCCAAGGTTACCAGTAACATTGACATCATTAAGATAATTGTTTTTTTCATTTTGTTTAATTTTTGTTGGTGGATTTAAATTTATAATACTCTGATAAGTTAAAATAAAGCTTTGTGCTTTATTTCAGGAAGATTTCCCTCATGGTTTTTCTTCCGTTTATATCTCTCATGGTTGTGTAGTTTGAAACTGTTTTCTGAAATTCTGCGCCCATAGCATCTCTCACTTTTTTCTCCACCTCATCCATCTTCTTATCTTTTTCAGGATTCGGATCCATAGATGCAAAATTTTCCATTTCCGTCATCAGTATCAGGTCAAAATCCTGCGGATTGGATGCTTCGCCCATCAGAATCTTGTACGATTTAATGACTTTTGCAGCCACCAGTCCGTCCATCGAGGCTTTCCAGGTTTTGTTGAGACCCTTTAAATAATCGTCGCCCATATTGGCGTGCAATTTTACAAAGGTTAAATTCCACACAGAGCCGGTGGTATATATATCAGGCTCCTGTGCATTCATGTTTTTGGTGATCAGGACAGATGTAAATAGAAATATCCCGAAGATTGCCATTGATAGTTTTTTCATTGTTCTAAGTGTTATAGTTAGTATATGTACGAATTACAAATTACTTAACAACAGAAAAGCAGTTTTGGTCAGGATAATTAACTATTTAACAGAAATTTAACATAATCCCGTTTTGTACAAGCCTGATTAATTATTGGTATAGCTTCTTCAATTCATTCATAAATTGATAATGAAAACCCTTTATTTGTCGAATGAAGCCTTTGAAATTGAATTAAGGAGAATTATCTAATTTTACAGATGTATTTTATTGAAATGAACATGTTAGGAAATCCTGAAATGAAAAGTTGCATTTTTTACTTTTTAATCCTGTCAATGTATTTACTATCATGCACAGATGGACATGAGAAGAGAAACAATTCTGACCAGGAAACGTCATTTCATACCGACACCACTGCGATCAATGAAATTCTTCATAAAGTTACCAGCCACCAATATATAAATACCGATACTGCTTACAAATATTTAAAAACAGCAGAAAAACTGGCGATGGATTGCAATTATGCCGGTGGGCAAGCGAAAGCTCTTTTCCTGTATGGAAATTTGTTATATGCTGAAAACAGGTATGATAGTGCATTGCATTATTATTCAGCAGCGCTGAATATTGCTGAAAAACTTGAAAATCCATCATTAAAGGCAAATTGCTTGAGCGGATGGCCTCGGTTTACCTCTCTATTGGCGATGATCATATGGCTTTTAAACTTTATTATGAAGCTTTGCCTCTATTTGAGCAAATCAGCAATAAAGAAGGTATTGCAAAAGTATATAACATCATCGGCGTAAGTAAAAGCAGCCAGGGTGAATATGATACGGCCTTAAGCTACTTCAGGAAAGCAATGATATTTAATGAGCAAACCGGAAATCAAACCGGTTTGGTTCATAATTATGGTAATCTTGCATTTATGTATCACCGAATGGGTAACACCGAAAAAGCCAAAGATGCTATACCTTAGCCTTATACCTAAACTGATCGAAAATCATGACAGCATAAACCTGTCTGTAGTCTGTTACCACCTGTCAATGTTTTATGAAACATTATCGCAACCCGATTCGACGCATTATTACCTTCAAAAATCACTGACAGTTTCAGAAAAAATAGCAGATACTTCACTTCTGGTAACCCTTTACGGGAAAATTGGAGAGATTCACCTCGATCGCCGGCAATACGATTCTGCGTTCTTTCTCCTGACGAAGTCGGCTATATTGTCTAAAGCTATCAATGACTATGTTACAGCGAAGCAGGTATTAAAACTATTGTTATCCATTGATACCATCAAGGGCAACTTTAAAAGTGCAACAAAACGATATGCAGAAATTCTCATCGCGGCTGATTCGGTTTACAACCAAAGACTCAGGAATAATCTGGAAGCTTCAGAACTGACTTACGAAAACCAGAAGAAAAGCAACCTCATTGAAATCCAAAAGCTGGAACTGCAATCGGCTAACCGGCAGAAACAATTTCTGCTTTTTGTCTTCTTTCTCTCGGTTCTTATATCCCTGTTGTTGGTTATTCTCTTCATTTTTCATAAAAAGAACAATAAACGAAAGCAGGAACTTCTGGCTGAAAAGTTAAGAATAAATGAATTACAGCTTAAGAACATCAAGCAAACGGAGGAGATCAGTAGGCTAAAGATCGAAAAAATAGAGCGAGAAATTAAGATTAAGGAGCAGGAGCAGGTAAGCAATGCACTTGCCCTTGAGCAGAAGAATGAGTTACTGGGGGTGATCAATAAAAAGTTTACTGAAGCCATGCAAGACAACAGGCTCCATTAGTCTGTCGGAATTGAATGGACTGGTTTCCGCAATAAAATCACAGGTCAGGGATTCGAGCGACACAGATCTGTTCAACCAGAAATTCAACCAGTTGCACAGTCACTTCTTTAACACCCTGATACAGATCACATCCCGAACCTGACCAAATCAGAACTTAAATTTTGCGCTTACCTTAAACTTCATCTCTCCGGGAAGCCAGATTGCAAGCATTCAGAACGTAACCCCCGAAGCAATCCGAAAGACGAGGTACCGGATCAGGAAAAAGATTAACTTACCCTCAACAACCGAATCTCTTGAAGGTTATATTTCAAGGTTTTAACCAAATAGTCTTAGTATTCGACCCACTAATTTGTCCGCATTTTGTCCACAGATATTGCAATATTCTTTTCTGTATAAGTTAAACTTATCTTCGCAGGAATTTTTCAAACTGAATAAATATTTATAATTAACGAACAAAAATTGATAGCATCTTTCAAATGAAAAAACTTTACAATTCGTTATCAGTTCACTGACAGTATTATCAATTGCAATCGCATTGATAATTACACCTACTGCAAACAAGGCAAAAATCAGGCAAACTCGAAAACCAAAAACAGGAATGGGGAAAACTGCTTGCCAATCACCCTTACAACAACCGACCTCAGACAAATGTGTGACGAATGGAATCAGATTCCCGAGAGCCGACAGGCCTGATCTGGCTATGGAGCAGGATGTTTTAATGACAATGGACCCGGCGACTGGTGCAAGTGCCAGCCGAAAGAAAGATGGTTGCTAATCAAAAAGTTGATGAGTTGCTGAAAACAAAAGGTCCAATTCCAGGCGTTACCTGGCAGGAAAGAGGTCCGAACAATGTTGGCGGACGCTCAAGAGCGCTGATGTTCGATCCCAACGATCCAACCTTCATAAAAAGGTATGGTCAGCCGGTGTTTCCGGAGGTCTTTGGTTTACCAATGATATTACGGCCAATCCACCTGTGTGGAACCATGTGGATGGTTTTTGGAACAATATTATTGTTTGCTGCATTGCATTATAACCCGGCGAATACACTGGAATTTTATGTAGGAACCGGTGAAGGCTGGTTTAATGCAGACGCGCAGCGCGGAGGAGGCATCTGGAAAACTTCTGACGGCGGAGCCAACCTGGTAGTCAGCTTGCCAGGTACCGATCCGGGAGCGTACAACAGTGGGAGCCATTTCCAATACGTGAATAAGATTGTTGATCAAAAGCAACGGATACATTTTCACTGCAACCAGAGGTTATTATTGCAAACTCTGGTGGTATTATGCGTTCAACCGATGGAGGATGCAACTGGACAAGGGTACTGAGCCAGTATGTTTCGGGTAGCTTATCGTGACTGGGGAGCAGATATTGAAATTGCAGCCAATGGCGATCTATATTGCAAGTATGGGTATTTACTCAGCCGGGCAAGTTTACAAGTCACTCAATGCCAACAACGGAGCTTCAGGAACTTGGACGAATTTATCTGCCAATATCGTTATGGCAGCCGCTAAAAGAGTTGAATTGGCTTGTGCTCCTTCAAACTCAAATGTGATTTATGCCGTTGCTCAAGGCGGGTCAGGCGAACATGATATTGAATGGTTCAAGAAATCAACCGATGGAGGAATAACCTGGTCGACCATTAGCCATCGCCATTGATGGTGGATGGAACCGGTAACCATTTTACACGAGGTCAGGCATTTTATGATCTGATTTTGGCTGTGCATCCAACAAATCCCAATTTAGTGATTGCAGGTGGAATTGATTTGCACCGGACACTAGATGGCGGGTACTACATGGTCAGCGATATCTACATTGGTATGGAGGTTATGGACAACCCGAGGTTCATGCTGACCAACATGCTATCCATTTCCGTCCGGGAGCCAGCAACGAAGTCATTTTTGGACACGACGGCGGGTTTACCTACTCTTCAAATGCCGGAAATTCGTCAGCGACACCGACCTTTACTGACAAGGACACTGGTTATAATGTAACTCAATTCTATTCCTGTGCTGCAAAAAATGAAGTAAATAGTCATTACTTCCTTGCAGGAGCCCAGGACAATGGCTCCAATCAGTTTACACTTCCTCAGGTAAATGATGTTACTGAAGTGACAGGCGGTGATGGAGGCTTTTTGCCATATCGACCAGGTAAATCCTGAATATACAGACAACGGCATACATTAACAATAACATCTATCGCTCTTTGGATGGTGGAAGCTTCGTTCCAATCCCTTATCAGTGAATCAACAGGTCATTTTATTAATCCCAAGTGATTACGATAGCCAGCGGAAAATATTACTACCTGGCCGCTGACGATGATCAGCTTAAGCGAATTACAGGTATGGATGGAACCATAACCAATACCAATCTCACGATTTCAGTAGGAACAGCCATGGTTTCAGCAATAAAGGTAAGCCCATACAATGACGTAGTTGATTCCTTGGCATTGAAAACGGGAGGATTTACAAGTATTCAGGCGCAAGTACAGGCACACCCATACTTACCAGAATTG
The DNA here is from genome assembly GCA_963840975.1 of uncultured Bacteroidales bacterium. Classification (GTDB taxonomy): domain Bacteria; phylum Bacteroidota; class Bacteroidia; order Bacteroidales; family JAADJA01; genus JAADJA01. The sequence goes on from CAWJBC010000011.1 coordinate 126,984, forward strand.
ATAACGGAACACTTCCCATTACAACAGCCGGCTGGGTTTCCTGCATTGATGCCGGTGCAAATGATAACAACATCATTGTTACCTATTCCAACTATGGGGTGACTTCCATTTGGGAAACATCCGACGGAGGGATAAATTGGTACAGTAAAGAAGGGAATTTGCCTGATATCCCAGTGCGCTGGGCATTGTATAATCCTGAAAACAGGAACCAGGTTTTAATAGCAACGGAAGTTGGAGTTTGGAGTACCGACAATTTGGGAACCGGAACAAACAGCGTCACCGACTGGGGGTGTTAGCAGCACAAATTTGGCCTATACACGTTGTACCATGCTTAAATACCGTTATGCAGACAAAATGGTAGTAGTATCATCGCATGGAAGGGGATTATTTACCTCTGACATTTTTGTTACAACTCCTGTTGCTGATTTTGCAGCAGACCAATGCTTCACCTGTTCGGGAAGCCTTACCGTTCATTTTACAGATGGAAGCCTTAAACCAGGCGGCTCATGGGCTTGGGATGTTGATAATGACGGAACCACAGATTATACTTCACAAAATCCATCTCACACATATTCAGAGTCCAGGACTTTATAGTGTAAAGCTTACGATAAACAATGGAAGTCATTCTATAACAAAAGAGAACCATATTCTGGTAATGAATGCCGAGCCAACCATAAACACTGGTTGTTCCCTATCATCCAACAGTAATGGTGGAAATGGTTATGGAATCGGAATTTACAGGTTTGCCATAAATAGTATTGATTTCTCCACCCCATATAATGATGGATATTATCACAATTACACCTGCCAGAATTGGACAAAACTTGAACTTAACCAGACGTACAATATTACAATTCAAACAGGGACAGCCAACAATGAGGGTGCTAAGGTTTATATCGACTATAATGATAACGGAACTTTTGAGACTGGTGAAGCTATTGTGTCATTTCCTGCCAATAAAGTTGGTACCCGCACATTGTCATTTACTACACCGTCTTCCGGGGTCGTGCTTGATAAAGGTATAAGATTACGGGTATTGTCCAAATTCGGAAGCATACCTTCTACAGCTTGTGATATCAGTACCTATGGACAGGCTGAGGACTACACAGCGTATTTTACAGGAGATGCAACTTGGACAGGAACTGCAAGCACTGACTGGGCAACCTCAGGGAACTGGAACATAAGCAGTGTTCCGGTAACCGGAGCAAAAATAATAATCCCATCAGGTGCGCCTAATTATCCGTTGCTTACAAGCGATGTAACCTGCAAAGACCTTACAATCATGTCGGGCGCATCCCTTACTATCAATCCCGGAAAGGCCCTGACGGTAAGCGGTACTGCTAACCAACAGTGCCGGAAATGCCGGTCTTGTAATTAAATCCGACGCTACCGGAACCGGTTCATTGATCGAAAACAACGGCGTAAATGCTACAGCGAAAGGTACATCACACAGGACAAATGGCATTATATTTCGTCTCCGGTAGATAATCCCACAGCCAACGTGTTCCTGGGACTATACATGATGAAATGGGATGAGCCCTGCTGAACAATGGAGTTATATTACCGATCCGAATTATCCTATGAACACCGATATGCAGGGATTTCGCAATTTGGTCGCAAGACGGGGTGACAGGAAATACTACCGTAACTTTTAACGGGAACCTGAATACAGGAACTAAATCAATAGCGCTGTACCAATACGGCAGGCGGACCACTACGGTAAATGACGGATACAACTTTGGAGGAAATCCTTATCCTTCTGCACTCGACTGGAATGTAAACGACGGCAGTGGATGGTCAAGAACTGCAGGAAACATTGACATGACGCTTTATATCTGGAATCATACTGCCGGAAACTATGGAGTGTATGTGAAAGACGGTGCATTAGGGACCCATGGAGTTGATAACATCATCCCTCCTCACCAGGGATTCATTATTCATTGCTCGGCTGCAACAGGAAGTTTGGGTGTTGATAACGGTGCACGGATACATAACACCAAAGAAATCCTGAAATCAGGTAAAGATACTGGCGATCAGATCATGTTAATGGTTGAAGGAAACAATTATTACGATGAAATTATACTGAAGACAGATGCCCTTGCCTCAGTTTTACTCGATCCGCTTGACGGACTGAAAATGTACAGTTCGGTTGGCGCTCCTCAGTTTTATTCATTGTCGAAGGATCAAAAAGAATTATCCATCAATGCCTTTACCGAATCTGATGATTACCAGGTGATACCATTGGGAATGATTGCAGGCGCAGCTTGTGAATATTCAATTACCGTGAAAGAACTCAATGGATTTACGACTGCTGGTCAGCTTGTTCTGGAAGATATAAAGGAAGGGACTTTTACACCGCTGTCTGTTAACAGCATCTATACCTTTACATCTGATCCTTTGGACGAACCTGTCAGGTTTTTACTTCACCTTAACGGTCAGTTAGAATTGCCTGAGAATGTTACCGGCATAAATCCAATTAAAGTATATTCCTTCGATCAGCAGGTCTATATTGCATCCGAAAGTAACATGAATGGTTCGGTCACAATTTATGATTTGCCGGGTAAGGAAATTATCAATACCGGATTACACGGAGAAACGATGAAAAAGATACAACTTTCCGGTCACACAGGTTATATGATTGTCAGCGTTATCACAGACAAAGGCAGCGTTAACCAAAAAGTTTTTATCAAATAATATAATTGCAATTATCCCTCTTTCCCTGCCATGGGCAAGAGGGATAATCCTTGCAGAATAAGTATGATTATCTCATTAATAACCATTAAGATGAAAAGAAATTATAAAACTATCGTATTTGCCGGATTGGTAATAATGTTACCCCTTTTTCCCATTGCACAAACGCCCCCTCATCCTAATGGAGGCGGTGGACCAGGCGGAGGCAACACACCTGTCGGAGGTGGCGCTCCTATTGATGGAGGGTTAAGCATCCTGCTGGCACTTGGAGGAATTTATGCCGGGAAGAAGATATGGGGACTGAGGAAGGAAGAAGAATAAAAAAGCTTTAATAGGTTCCGGCTGCTATCATTGCGGTTTTTCCGAAGTTGACTCAACTTCAAAAGAAGTTGATAAATTATTTTCCTGTGATGCCCCGAGATTCATTAGTTGGATGGGTTCTATCCCTTGCCCCAACCACACCAAGCCTTATTTATTACCAACGTATTTTATTCCAACTCAAATTTTTGATTCTGTTTTGGTATAATAATTTTGTCACTTCCGCTTGTGGGTGTATCTGAATTTCTAAGATGGTAAACTATAATTTTTTTTGCGTCAATTTTTAAATTTCTATCATTCGCATCAATCAGCACCCAGGGCGCTGCAAAAACCAAATCTAAGTTTTTAATTGAAACCAGGGTGTCAGACAAATGTGTGTCCCCGGAAATAAAAATTCTCTTTTGGTTCCATTCAATCAAGTACGATAAGTGTTTGAAGGAATAGCCATGTTTGGTTTTATATTCTGTTATTTTGAAATCAGGTAATGAATCATTTAATTCTTCAAGTTTGTATTTCCTTTTTTTCGACATAAGAAATTTCACAGGCCAGGGTCCATATAATTTTTGATTTGTTTTTTTGAAAAGTTTTCTGTCGTAATGGTCTGAATGTCCATGTGTGAAAAGAAAAATCGAATGAGTAGGAATACTGTCCAATAATTCGGGATTATACGTCATATATCCATGTGCTCCGGATTGATAAGGGAAGTCAACATACATATTCAAATTTCCATCAGACATAAAAAGTCCGCAATTCCCTAATAATTTTATCTCAATTTTTTCATTCTGTCCGAATAAGAAATTTGCTCCCATAATGAATATTGAAACAAGGATGATCTTTACGATATTTCTAATTCTAAATTTCATCAAGTACATTCATTACACAGTTGTCGGATTTAGTAACGTTTATCGTATAAAGCTCTTTTTATATGTTCAGCAACTTTTAAAACATTACAAAGATGCCAAAACCAAATGAATGTGAAATTAAAAAGCCTGTATCAAAAGTAAATTGAATAATATCCGTCTCAATATCAATGTCTGCATACATAAATTTAGTTATCCGAACCAAGAACCCTCCGGATGCTGCTAAAGTTAGTGCCAATCCTTCGCTATAAGCTTGGTTTTGAGAGAAATATGTATTTAAACCCAAATCGAATTTAGGACGAAATACTTTATAGGGAAATACATATTCAAACCGGAGGGGGACTTTATACAACGAAATATCGTTTTCGTATTTTGAATATAAAAAGCCTGTTTTAAAATAAAGATTTTCATTTGATTCGGGCAACCAAAGATAAATCAATCCTCCATACTGGTTAAAGAAACCGGTTTCTCCTTTAAAGTGGGTCATCTCTAAACGTGGTTCAACTGCAAATTTAACAGGTATTTTATTCTTTTTATAAACGATGCAACTATTTTCACCGCAAATTTCATCATGATATTTTTTGGTAATTGAAATCATATTGTTCTTGTCAGGCTTTTTCATAATTTCAATTTCACGATAGACTGACGGGCAATCAGAAAAATATGATTTAAGAAAACCAATATGTTCTTTTGACTCTTGCAAATAGGTCTTCCCATCAATCGTAACCACCTTTTCTTCATAGGGGATTTCAATCAAAACACTATCATTTTTACTTAACAGGTAGTGGTTGCCAATATTGTCGCGATAATAAAAAAGGTCTTTTTGACCGCGAACAAGGTATTCGGCAAATATCTGTTTTTCATCTTCCTCAGTGAATTTGGATACATAATATTTACCACCTTCAAACCTGTAACCATAAATATCAAAGGGATGAAATTCTTCTTTCTTATCTTTTTCAGGGTAGAAAACACATTCTTTACTGTTTTTGATATCACCCTGAAAATTGATCATCCCGGATAAAGTATCTCCGGAATTCGTAATGATATAACCTTTACGTAAGTCTTTTTGTGCATACGATAAAAGTGAAAAGCCTAAAAAAATAATTAAACAAAATGTTCTAATCATATTTATACTCAATTGATTGTAGATTTTTACGGAAAATTTTAATATATTGTACCCCACTCTTCCCAAACCGGAGGTTCAAAAGTAGTTAAAGAAAATAATTGTATAAAATATTTATAGAAAAGATTAAAGCGCAGATTCAACTAAAATTGGTGAAATTAGGCGAAACATGTCTCCATCTGCCGGTTGTTGAACATCGGATCTATTTTTTTTGATGTGCTGTATTTCTCTTTTTTTCTGATGAGTAGATTAGGATTGATTAGAATGAATAAATTTTTAATTTCGTGTGATGAGAATTTGTTAGCCCGTCGGGCTTATTTGCCAATAATACAATTAAAAATAAATTGTCCGCAGGACATTAACAAAAACAATTCAGCCCGTAATTACTATCCCTCTGAAAAGGTCAAATTTCAATTTACAAAGACAAAGACTTATTTATAATTTTGAAAACTTCCTTTAATGTTTAAAACATTTGCCGAATAATTACAAAGATTAATTCAAAAACATTGTGTATGAAATCAAAAAATTTATTATTGGCATTTACTGCGACTTTCGCATTGATAACAGCAACCTTTGGTCAGTTGGCTATTTTATCCGGTTCAGATCAGGCTTCTCAGTATCAGTTTGCTGAGGACATTGTAAAAATAGTAGGTACTGATATGAGTAACCAAATAAGCAACGAACAAACGACCGGAGCATCCTACAATCTTGATCAACTGGTTGACCCTTCTTCTCCTTACAAATTAGCCATTATTCAGGCAGACAATTTGTATGCAATGCAGGCTATGGATATGATTAAAAACACCAATAAAACGAAGAACCTTAAGGTCGTTGTTCCGCTTGGTTATGATCAGATTCATATTGTGACCAGGGCAAGCAGTGGACTAACTAAACTGCAGGATCTGACAAAAAAAACGGTGGCTATCGGAACATCCGACCAGGGAACCTATACAACAGCAAATCTGATTAAAGACCGTTCACAGGTATATTGGTCTTCCCGAAATATACATTTTGAGGATGCCTTGAAAGAACTTGCTATGGGCAGGATTGATGCATTCTTTGTAGTAAGCTCCGCCCCCATTCAAAAGTTAGTCATCAGCCCCCAGAGCACAATTGATAAACTGGCACTTATCCCGCTTGAAAACATTAATGATCTGGCCAAATATTATAAAAGCGATACCATCCGCACTACCGGCTACCAGTGGCTCGACCATGACATACCCACTTTTAGTGTAAAATCAATTCTGGTGGTAAACGAAAGCAAGCTGACAGAAGAAGAAAAAAATGCTGTGTCTCAGTTGCAATCAGGTATTCTGAATAAATTTGACCTGTTAAAAGCCAGTGGTCATCCTCAATGGAATGATGTTAACCCGACCGAATGGAAAGAATCGGAATGGCCCATGTACAAATAGCCTATCATTTCTGTTAATCTTTTTAAGGTACATTATAAATTCAGCCCGCAAGGAGAGTCCTTGCGGGTTGAGTTTTTATTAATTTGATCAGACAACTTTTTCATTTTATTATCCTGCATCAAAGAAAGATAGAGGTATTCAGACAAGCTATGCTTTTGTGATTTCATAACTAAAGCCTGTTTCAAAATTTTTTTACTCTTATTGTTTACCAATAATAAAACTTTACTGGAATTCAGGACGCAGAGATAAAGTCTGTCAAAGCTTGATAATTAAAAGATGAGTCCACTCCGAAAAGACAAACAGGACGTCATTGCGAGGGCGAAGCCCGAAGCAATCTGTTGATTTCCAATAACAAAAGATTGCTTCGCTACGCTCGCAATGACGATAAATCACTTTTCGGAGTGGGCTCAAAGATATTGAGTTACGATTACCAGAATAAAAAAATAATTTTCTACATTTGCCGCAAGGTCGTTGAAATTAATATTTTTCTTAAAAAAATATGGATCAGTTGCATTTGCAATATGGGCCCAATATACTATGGTTTATGGTTCTTTTAGCTTTTACCATGGTCCTTGAATTTGTTTTTGAAACCGTCCAATCTATCATTAAATGGCCGGTGGGGCTAAGGTATGATTCAGCAAAATCATTTTTGGATAGCCCGTTATTCAACCCTCAACATAATCCCAAATGATTAACTAACGATGAATCCTCCGTTTACCGCCGAGCAATTTATGAATATTTTCAGGGAGTATAATATATCTGTATGGCCCATGCAGATTGTTTTTCACCTAATCGGATTTTTGATCATTGTTTTTGCTTTTTGGAAATTCAGAATCAGTAATGTTGTTACTAACTTTCTGTTGGCTTTCCTTTGGCTATGGATGGGGATTGTTTACCAACTGTTATTTTTCACCGCAATTAATACAGCGGCTTATTTATTTGGTGCACTTTTCATTATTCAGGGATTATTGTTTATCTATTTCGGAATAATAAAGAAATCCGTATCATTTAAAGTTGAGGATAACATTAATTTTACCGCAGGTCTGGTATTAATTATTTACGCTTTTGCCATATATCCTTTACTTGGCATCTTATTCGGGCATCATTTTCCCTTCTCACCCACTTTTGGATTGCCCTGCCCTACAACTATATTTACTTTGGGTATTTTGCTCTGGTCCGACAAAAGATTACCTCTTCCGATTATAATAATTCCGGTTATCTGGTCACTGATCGGGTTTACTGCCGTGGTAAACTTCGGCATTATGGAGGATACCGGTTTACTTATTGCAGGCATTCTTGCGGGTTTTCTATTATTTGTCAGGCATCAAAAAAGATTGAAAGAGCGGGTCATTTAAAAGTCACATAGCATCCACTATTTTATCACCCATCCAGACACACAGGACTAATTATCTCTCAAAGTTTTTCCTATTTTCCATTTTTCAAAGTATTTTAAATTCTGCTGCACCCTCACCTTGCAGAAAATCACGGCAGTTGACTAACCGGTCACGGGCACTCTTTATTTCCCTGAAATTTCATAATGAACTCATCTTTTCTCCTCAAACGGACTCGAAAACAAATCATCCTGTTTCCAATACTATTATTCAATTTGGATGTATTTTAAAAATCGTAAGTGCAAATAAGCATCAATCCGAATAATGCCTAATTTCGCATTAAATGAATCATGTATTAAAATAAACAAATCAAACTATGAAAACAATCAGATTTACAATTATTGCACTGTTTCTTTCATTTGTGTCAATAGGAATAGCACAGGATGACAGCACAAAATATTTCGAAATTTATGGTTTTGCCCAGACGGATTTCGGTTACAATTTCAACCAGGTGAACCCGGACTGGTACGACGTTATGCGGCCATCAAGGCTACCGGCTTATGAAAATGAATTTGGTACTGATGGCAATTTTTATTTCAGTGCCCGCCAGACAAGGTTCGGTGTTAAATCTTCCATGCAGACTAAGTTTGGTGAATTTAAAACGGTATTTGATTTTGATTTGTTTGGGGTTGGACCCGATGCAGGAGTGACGACCATCCGTCTTCGTCATGCTTATGGTCAACTGGGTCATTTTGGAGCCGGTCAAACCGAAAGTGCATTTATGGATCTGGATGTTTTCCCGAACACACTTGAATACTGGGGACCCTGCGGAATGCTATTTTACAGAAATGTCCAGGTCCGCTGGATACCGATATTGGGTGAAACCCATTTGGTTTTCGCACTCGAGATGCCCGGCGCCAGCGGTGACGGAGGCGTTTTCACCGACCGAACCGAATTAAACAATTTAAATTCTCATTTCCCATACCCGGACTTTACGGGTCATTACCGCTATGCACAAAAATGGGGTTATGTTCAGTTGGGTGGAATTGTCCGCTATATTGGCTGGAAGTACGATGACATGACACTCCCTGTTGATACAATTGACCTGAGCGGTAGTGCTACAGGTTGGGGGATTAGTCTGAGTTCCGGTATTGATGTGGGTAAAAAAGTCAGGTTGCACCTGCAGGGAGTTTACGGAGAGGGAATAGAGAACTATTTTAACGATGCCCCTGTAGATATTGGTATAGAAAAGAATTACACCGATAAGTACAAGCCAATAAAAGGAGTAGCATTACCGGATATTGGTGCTGTTGCCTTTGTTGATCTCAACTGGAGTTCAAAATTCACCAGTTCCATCGGTTATTCAACAACCATTATTTCCAACTCTGATGGTCAGTCACCTGATGCCTACCACAAAGGACAATTTGTAGAAGCCAATCTTCTCTATTACCCGGTTCCCAATGTAATGGCTGGAATTGAATTACAGTGGATAAACCGGGAGAACAACAGTGATGGTTTTACCTCTTCGGCCACAAAGATTAATTTCACGGTAAAGTATAATTTTTCCAAAACATTTTATGCAAAAAAATAACAAAACATAACCAGTTAAGCATTAATAAATAAACTTGAACAATTATTCATCATTATTAACAAAATAAAAAGGAGAAACAAACTATGAAAAATTTTTTAATCCGCACAGGCACTCTGGTGTCAATGGTCATTGCACTGAACCTGTTAATTCAGCCACTGACATTGCATGCACAAGTCGGCAACACATTAACCAAGGAAAACATTCAGGCAGCTCTGGATGAAGCTTATGCAAAATTCAAAGATGTGAAAGATGGCAAAAATGCCGATTACATTAAAGAACTTGCCAATGTGGATCCGGGCATTTTTGGTATTGCACTTGTAACTGCAGACGGACAGGTATTTACTAAGGGTGATATTTCATCCATGATTTCCATCCAGAGTGTTTCAAAAGCTTTTGTCATGGCACAGGTAATAGAGGAGTCAGGACATCAGGCAATTCAGGATAAGATTGGAGTAGATGCAACCGGAGAAGTGTTCAATTCAATATGTGCAGTCGAAAGAATGAAAGGTAAGGAAATTAATCCATTGGTAAACCCTGGTGCAATTGCAGCAACCAGCCTTGTCAATGGTGCAGATTCTGCAGCCAAGTGGAAGGGCATTCTGAAATTCCAGAGTGATTTTGCAGGACGTAAATTATCACTAAACATGCCGGTTTATATCAGTGAAGCGGGCGATAATTTGCGTAATCAGGCAATTGCCCATTTGCTGCTGGCTTACGGCAGAATGTATTTCGATCCCGTTCAGGCAACAGATATTTACACCAAACAATGTGCGATTAACGTAAATGCAAAAGATCTTGCTACCATGGGTGCAACCCTTGCAAACGGCGGAGTAAATCCCGTTACAAAAAAGAAAGTAGTGTCACCGGAGACCGTTATGTACACCCTTCCCGTTATGGCTACCGCAGGACTGTATGACGACGCAGGAATTTGGTATTACAACACAGGGCTTCCCGCCAAAAGTGGTGTAGGAGGAGGCATTGTGGCTGCCTGTCCGGGTAAATTTGGTATCGGAGTGGTTTCACCACCGCTGGATGCGGCTGGAAATAGCGTAAAAGCACAACTGGTTATAAAATATGTGGTCGAAAAACTGGGAGTGAATCCCTTCCTGGTTCAGCCTAAATAAAGCATGATAAATAACGACATAGCCTGATTAATTCATCACGCAAAGGCAGAGACTTTAAGGTTTGAATTGAAATAAATTATAAAAGAAAGAGAAATTATAAAACAATATTGAATGTTATTTATTTTATCTACTAAATTACTTATTCTTTAATACTTAGCGGCTTTGCGAGTGAATTATACATGTTAGTATACCAATAATTTGAACCTGTAAAAAGAAACAATTGATAAAATATAAATCCCCCGGCAAAATAATATTTTCGTAAGGAAGTGAAAAATGGAGTCATTTCTTTTATGTACGATTTTATGGTAATACAATAAAACATCATCCCAATTCAGTAAAATTTATTGAGTTAATTTCTTAATTCATTGAGTTTTTAGAAATCTAAACACTTTTGTAATTATATGAAACTAAAAATAGTTAATGCCTTATTGATAACCCTGTCAATTCAATTAATAACAATTAGTTTAACAGTTGCGCAGCAGGCAAAGGAGGGTAAAAAAGGTGAAAACAGTCTTTTTTACGATTCACATTTTCATCTCACAAACTATATTCAGGAAGGAACCGATATAAATGTTTATGTGGATGAAATTATGGGTGATTCGATCGGACGTTCAACATTATTCGGGCTTCCGCTGCAACAGCAATGGTCATACCGGGTAACGGGAAAAAACGGCCCGATTTACTACCTGGATACCGATGCCCATTTGTATTACTACTCTTTTACAGATGCGTATATTGCTATGGCATACTTATCACTTCCCAAAGCGAAACAGGAACTACTTGATCCTATGATCACAGGATTTAATGTTACGGATATGTATGCAACAGACCACATAAGGAGAGTTCTTAAAATTTTCCCGGGTGTATTTAGTGGCATAGGAGAATTTACAATTCACAAGGAGTTTGTTTCATCAAAAATTGAAGGGGATGTAGCCAGTTTTGCAGATCCGGCTTTGGACAGTATATTTGAATTCTGTGCTGAATCCGGGTTGCTTGTTTTAATTCATAACGATATTGACAATCCGTTCCCGAAACCCGGCAAATCAAATTATCTCACCGGAATGCAGGACCTTGTTAAAAGGCATCCTAATACTACGGTAATATGGGCTCACCTTGGTCTGGGTAGAATTGTTAGACCAATCGAAGACATGGGATCACTGTTTGATGAGATGCTTGCCGATCCTGCTTATAAAAATCTTTATTTCGATCTTTCCTGGGATGAAGTGGCAAAATGGATTAATTATAGCGAGAAATCACTGGCTACAACGGCTGAAGTAATCCATAAATATCCTGACAGGTTTTTATTTGGTACTGACAACGTAGCTCCGTTAGACCAGCATCAGCAGCTATGGGTTTACCATCTTGACGACAGGCTATGGAAAACTTTGGGAAAAGAGGTTACTTACCTGGTATGTAAAGGAAATTACGAAAGATTATTTGATAAAGCACGGAAGGATGTCAGGGCATGGGAAAAAGAAAATGGTAGCCAATGAAATCCTTTTTTGATATTTTGCAACAACACCCGGAATTAACCATCTTCTTAACATTAGCAGTTGGATTTTCGATTGGGTATATCCGCATTGGCAACTTTAAGGTCGGTGCTGTTCTGGGTACTCTTTTTGCCGGAGTGATCATCGGTCAGGTCGGTGTCCAGATCCCCGGAATTGTGAAGATAATTTTCTTTGACTTCTTCCTTTTTGCAACCGGTTATAAAGTAGGACCGCAATTCTTCAGGGGTTTAAAGAAAGATGCCCTGCCACAGTTAGGGCTGACCCTGGTAATTTGCACTTCCTGCTTGCTAACGGCTGTTGTAATGGCAAAGCTTATGGGATATGATGTCGGAACTGCGGCTGGTATGCTTGCGGGTGCCTTTACCGAATCTACTGTGATCGGGACAGCCAGCGAAGCCATTCAGCGGCTGGCAATACCTGATGCCGAGAAGGCAAAGTTAATCAACAACATACCGGTTGCTTACGCAGTTACTTATCTTATTGGAACGACTACCCTTGTCTGGTTTCTTTCATCCATGGCTCCAAAAATGCTTCGGATCAATTTACAGGAAGCCAGTCAGAAACTAAGCGAAAAACTTACAACAATAAGTGAAGGAGAGCCTGGAATAGAATCCGCCTTCCAGGAATGGTCGGTGAGATCTTTTAAAGTGACGGATGAAAAATGGAATGGATGGAAAGTTGGCGACATTGAAAATACTGTGCCTGGAGTCAGGTTTTTCATCCAGCGCATCCGGCATGAAGGTAAAATCGCCGAAACTGAGCCAGACACCATTCTTCATACTGGTGATACCATTGCTATTATGGCACGACAAACAAATATCGTGGAAAGTGCCGCCAAAATTGGTCTTGAAACAGTAGATAAGGAGCTTCTCACTTTCCCGATTGCATACAGGGAAATAATCATATCGAAAAAACAAGCCATCAACAGAACACTGGCTTATCTGGCCCTGAATTATGGCCGAGGGATTGTGCTTCGAAAATTGATCCGGGGCGGACAGGAAATGCCCTTTGGTCCTGACACCGTAGTCAACCTTGGCGATCTGTTGATGGTATCAGGAAGGTTGCACGATATCAAGCGGGGTGCAAAAATCATGGGTTTTCTTGAACCCGTTTCACCGGCAACTGATATGATTTTCGTCGGTATCGGTATTTTTCTCGGAGGATTGGTTGGGTTGCTGGGAGTGAATGTCGGCGGAATAGCACTTACGCTTACAACAAGCGGAGGAGCACTGGTGATGGGGCTGGTTTTCGGATGGCTTCATTCAAAAACGCGGATTGTAGGACGAATACCAGAAGCTGCACTTTGGATATTTGACAATGTAGGACTTGCAGTATTTATCGGAATAGTCGGACTTTCAGCAGGACCGAGTTTTATAGCCGGACTAAAAGAAACCGGCTTTGGTATCATCTTCGCCGGATTGGTAGTTGCCGTTTTGCCCCACATCATCGGCTTGTATTTTGGAAAATATGTGCTGAAAATGAACCCTGTCATACTGCTGGGTGCTCACTCCGGCGCAGGGACGACAACCACTGCACTGAAAGCCATTCAGGATTCAGCGAATAGTAAGTTACCGGTACTGGGATATACTATACCCTACGCATTAGGCAATATTTTACTGACAGCCTGGGGTCCGGTCATTGTTGCAATGATGAGTTAAAAGTGTTAAATTATTGTTTTACAAATTTTGAATAACGCATTTTGGTCAAATTCAGCGCAGAATGGAATAGTTAAACATGGAAATCTTGCCTCATTTTAATTATTTATGGTTTTGTTTGTAATATTGCAGAATTAATCACTCATAGGTTTGCAAAACTTATTGTAATGAGTTATAAAATGAAAACAATATTTCTGCTTTTCCTCCTGATTTTGATTTCTTTTGGTTCGTTTGCACAACTCCAACTCGGGAGTGCAAAATCGCAGATAAATTTCAGGGAAGGTCCTGGTTTAAATTATAAGGTGGCTTCGACAATCGACAATTCAAATCTGCTTGTTCTACTTCCACGCGAGCCAAAAAATAATTTTGTTGAAGTATTTGATATTGAGACAAGCTCTTATGGTTTTGTGTCCGAAAAATTGATTACGGTAACTGATACGTTGCACTTTCAGAAACAGCATTTTTTTGAAAAATCGGGCGAAAACGAAACCGGCGATATTGAAATTGAGATGATAAATCGCACTTCAAAAACACTTTATGTGTGGATTAACAGTAACACTTACAACCTCTTACCCTTCGAGAAGAAAGTTTTAATTATGGATACTGAAGAAACTATATTTTTTTCATCGGCTCCGGGACTATTCCCGGTTTTTGGCAAAGAAATACTGAAAAAAGGCAATACCTATCGTTGGGATTTTTCCCTTTGATTTCTTAATACCTGTAACATTTGAATGATCAGAATGCTGAAGCTTTATACTAAATTGAAATGACAAAGAAATCTATCATCATTTTTTTTACTTTGTTTAGTTTGGCTGCTGCTGCGCAGCAAAGAGATACGCTTAAGCTTACCATTACGAAAGTGGAAAAACAGATCAAAACAGACACCGTATATGTTTTCTCAAGCCGTGTAGACACCATCGCCTTGCAACCCCTAAAAGCCGATACCAGCAAAATTGTTCATGATAAAAATGTGCAGGACCTTGAAGAATCGAAGTATAAGCTTAGATTTATGGGAAGTGCGCGCATCAATGGTTTTTATGACTTTGCGGGGATGAAAAGTACGGAAGGTTTTATACCCTATGACATACCTGTAGGAGCGGATCATATTCCGGGACTTTCAAGTATTTATATTGGCGCCAGACAATCGCGACTGGGAGTTGAGGGAACAGCCAATACAAAAGTTGGGAAAATAAAAGCTTATATAGAGGTTGATTTTGCCAGCAATACAGACTCTTATTTGCGCCTGAGGCATGCTTACTCAGAATGGAATTTCGTGAAACTGGGTTACACCTGGAGCACATTTATGGATAATGCCTCGTTGCCTCAAACAGTTGAATTTGAAGGGCCAAACAGTTCCCTGAGCAAAAGGCATGGATTGATACGATATGAAAGAAAACTAAAAACCCAAAACATAGTTGGTGTTTCGATCGAAAGCCCCAAAGCCGACTATTATAACCCGGCCGATACACTGATAAGTGATGCTTCCAATCAGAGAAACCTTGATTTAGCCAGCCGCTATAAATACTTCGATAAATGGGGACACATTCAGGTGGCAGGTATTTACAGGAAAATAGATGTTCTTGACAATGGTAAAATGGGCATTAAATTCGGATATGGCATGCTTTTAAGCACTGCGATTCATATAAAACAAAAACATCTGATCAATGCACAATTTTCAATCGGGAAAGGTATTGCTTATTATTATGTGGGGTTCACCGGCAAACAATTAGATGCCGTGTATAATCCGAATACCAGCAGTATGGTTTTGAAATCTATTTCCGGAGGTTTTGTCAACTATTCATTCAGGTATAATCCTTCAATGGTTTTTTCGGTAATTGGCGGAATTTCGCAAGTAAAATGTGAAGATTATGAACCCGGAAATACCTTTAAGTCAAGCCAATACTTTGGAGCCAACGTTTTTTATAATCCAATTGAAACCATTAGCCTCGGGGTTGAGGCAACTGCCGGGACGCGCAAAAACCTCAATAATCAGAAAGGCAATGCAACAAGGATTTCTATCCTGGCAAAATTCGATTTCTAAAGACCTTTAAATTAAATACTTTATACTCTTACTTTTCCCTTTGATTTTTTGCCTTTTCTTTAATCAAAAAGACACTCTTCCAAAAATTTTCATTCATCTTTGAAATCATTTAAGAAGAACCGGAGTTTCTATAAGGAATTCAGTGACAAACATGTGGTTTCTGGGTTCCCTGCCTTGACCATGAAGTCGGGCAGTCCATCAAAGAAGGAATGGGAATCCCCAACTATTTATTGCAATATCTCTTCATCACATGGTAAGCGTTGGGGATGCCCAATTCACCGGCGCGACTCATATCGGTGCAGCCCACAGTTTTCACGTTTAAATAGATGAGAATAAGCCCCTTGTTGAAATAGGCTTCGGAAAAATCGGTTTTTAACTCAATGGCGCGGGTAAAATCACTTACGGCTCCCCAATAATTGCCATTCAGGCATTTCACGTAACCGCGGTTATACCATGCAAAATAGAAATCAGGATCAATGCTGATAACTTTGTTGTAATCCATCAAAACATTTTGGTAAGATTTTCCAAGCAAGGTTGTATCGGAATTAGCTTTAACTCCTGGTTGCAACGCACTTTCATCAGGCTGGTAAATACTGACATGTTCCGACTGGATGAGCGTCGCTAACCTGAATTCAACATTTGCCCTTCCGAAATATGCAAGGATAAAGTTATTATCAAGCTCAATGGCTTTGTTGTAGGCTTCAAGTGCAAGGTTAAAATTTTGAATCAACACGTAAAATTCAGCTATTCTAAAATAATGTTCAGGATTATCAGGTTCCAGACTGATGGTTCTGTTCAATGAATCTATTTCAGCTTTTACTATTTCCGGATTAAATGTATTATCAATGTTATTGAGCAGCACCACCCGTTCAGGATAATATTTTTTCCCGAAAGTATCAAAAAACCTAATATTTTCGATGTTAGTGGAGAACATAGCCACATTAAAAATTGGCTGAAGCTGAATTTGTACCAACTGATCCTGTAATGGCGTATTCTTTCTTTCCTGGTCATAAAATTCATCGCTGAAAGCGATCAGGCGTTTCAGGTACATTTTCTCTTCCAGCTTCAAGCTATCGTTTTCATTGAAATTGAATTTACTGATTTCATAGGCTGTTTTAGCATCTTTCTCAGCGCCGGCATAATCACGCATTTGTTTTTTTACCTGCGATCTTTCATAATAAGCATCTGCAAATTCAGGGTAAATCTCAATTGATTTGTTGAAGTCCTCCATTGCACCCTTCAGGTTGCCGGTTGATTGCTTTATCATTCCCCGAAATAAATAAACTATGATATTATCAGGGTTCATTCCTATCACTTTGTCGAGGTCGGCAATGGCAGCTTTTTCCTGCTGTAATCCGATATAAAGGATGGCTCTGTTGTAAAAAGCATAAGAATTATAGGGTGATATTTCTATCATCCGGTTAAGATCGGACAGAGCGTTCAAAGTGTCTGAAACTTCCATTCTTGCAAGCGCCCGGCTAAGAAGGCTGTGCGGATCGTCAGGATCAATGACTAAAGCGCGGTTATAATCTGCGATGGCGGAATCGGGATAATTGTAATCCATCCATACAGTACCCCTTTGTACGTAACCAAAAATATTGGATGTATCTTTTGAAATACTGACAGACAGGTCTTTAATGGCTTTGTCGTATATTTTCAACCCTGCATAGGCCATTCCTCTCAATCTGTATACGTATTCATCTTTATATTTTAAGGCGATGGTCTTATCGCAATCTGCAATTGTTGAGTCGTATTTTTGAAGGAAGAGCCATGTCCTTGCCCGGTTGAGATAATAAAAGTGGTTTTTCGGATCAATTTCAATTGCTCTTGCAAAGTCTTCGAGTGCTCCACCCAAATCATACAATTCGCTTCGGACAATTGCCCGGTAATGATAGATTTCAGGATTATAGGGGTCAAATTCAGAAGCTTTGGTAAAGTCCGATTCAGCCCCCAGATAATCATCGAGGCTGTACTTGGCATATCCACGGAGGAAGTAACCCTCGTAAGAAGCAGGCCGCTGGTAAACGGCATCATTGAAATATTTGATGGCTTCTGTATAGTTCCTTTTTTCGAGTTCTACTTTCCCAAAATAGATGTAATCACCTATCCGCTGTCCGCTTAACAAAAGAGGAAAAATGATGATGATGGAAAGTCCGAAAATGGATCCATATCGTTTACGTGACCAAAATTTCAATTTTGTCTTCAATTTCAATAATGAATGATTTATAACCGTTGTAATACATTTAATATTGCCGGGAGAATTGAAGTGCAAACATACGTCATTTCTTTGGGCTGATGATTCAGTTCAGAGGTCGTGGTTCAAATAAAAAAATCGTCATTTATTCATAGAAATATCAAAAGGTTAGCCAACATTATCATTCAGGACTTTAGCAACTTCATGTATTCAATCATAGTGTTTATCTTTGTATCCGAAAATAAAATAATCCCGTTAAATTTGAAAATTATGAATCAGGATAAGTTTCTCAATGCTATTTCAGCGTCATACACTTCAGAAGGCAAAACTATTTTAATTGGGGCTGGCCTTTTGGATGGCAGTGCAATTGAGTCCACTCCGGTGCAAATACCTTTGAAAACGCTTAATCGCCACGGATTAATCGCCGGAGCGACCGGAACCGGGAAAACAAAATCATTGCAAGTGTTAGCTGAAAATCTTTCAATCAGTGGCGTTCCGGTTCTCCTGATGGATATTAAGGGCGATTTAAGCGGGATTGCCAAAGAGGGAGTCAATAACAAGCATATCGAAAAACGCAGGAATATTATCGGAATGGAATGGGAAGGAAGTGGTTTTCCGGTAGAACTGATGAGTATTTCGGATGAACCGGGAATTAAATTAAGGGCTACTGTATCTGAGTTTGGTCCGGTACTTTTAGGTAAAATCCTTGATTTAAATGATAACCAGTCGGGAGTGCTTTCCCTCATTTTTAAATTTTGTGACGATAAACATTTGCCCTTGCTTGACCTTAAAGATTTACAATCTGTTTTGAAATACATTCAGGAAGAGGGAAGGGATCAATTTTTGAAGGAATACGGACATTTTCAGTCTGCTTCAGCCGGCACCATTTTAAGGCAAATTGTCCAGCTTGAACAGCAGGGCGCTGATAATTTTTTTGGAGAGCCCTCATTTGAGGTGAAGGACCTGTTGCGAACCGATAGGAACGGCAAAGGCTATATCAGTATTATCAGGCTGACCGATATGCAAGCAAAACCCGCCCTTTTCAGTACTTTTATGCTTTGCCTGTTGGCGGAGATTTATGAGAAATTTCCTGAAAAGGGCGATGTAGAAAAGCCTGAATTGGTAATTTTTATTGATGAAGCTCACCTTGTTTTTGATACTGCTTCCAAAACTCTGGTTGACCAGCTTGAGATGATTATAAAATTGATACGGTCGAAGGGAGTAGGTATTTTCTTCGTTACACAGTCGCCTGATGATTTACCTGCATCCATACTTGGACAACTTGGCTTAAAGGTGCAACATGCATTGCGGGCATTTACTGCAAAAGACAGAAAAGCCATCAAAACGGCTGCTGAAAATTACCCGGTTTCTGAATTTTATAAAACCGATGAAATTATTACACAACTTGGCATCGGTGAAGCATTGGTAACTGCCATAAGCGAACAAGGCAGACCCACGGAACTGGTTTATACTTTAATGCGTCCGCCCTATTCCAGGATGGATATTCTTACACCTGACGAGATTGATGAATTGGTTTCCCGGTCGGAACTTAAAGGATTATATAACAAGGAGATTGACCGGAATAGCGCTTACGAAATCCTGCATGAACGAATGAACAAAGAGGAAGTGAACCATCAAGCTGAAAAGGAAGCGCCACAGAGGACTCAGGGAAAACAGGCAAAGGAGCAGGATGTATTTGGCGACATTATGAAGAGTCCAATAACCAAGACAATAGCACGTGAATTGACCAGAGGCTTATTTGGCGTCTTAGGACTTTCCACCTCTTCACGTAAAAGTTCCGGTTCAAAACGAAGAAGTAGTTTTCCATTTTGAATAATTAAACAAAATGAAATATTGTAAGCTATTGTTCTGCAAAGGAACCCAATTAACCAATTTTAACTATTCTCAAAAAATAAAGTCTTAATTTTGCCGACTAAATTGACAAATTGAAAAGGTCAGTATTATTTTTTGGTTTGCTTTTTTTAAGCATTTCTGCTATTAGTCAGTCACCCGGATCAATTACCCTGTATGGTAAAATCTTTAGTGATACTGATCCATCTTTAAGTAATGTTCACATCATAAATATTAATAATCGCACAGGCACCATTACAAACGATGAAGGATTGTACCGGTTGTCTGCAGCGGGGCAGGATACCATCAGGTTTTCATCCATCGGATACAAAACCACATATTTGATCATCCCTGTTTCCGCGGAATCCTATTTTCATAGAAATATTCTCCTGCAAACGGATACCCTAAATCTGTCAGAAATAATTATTCATCCTTACCCATCGGATCTAAGTTCATTAAAAAGAGAGTTTCTTGTATTGAAAACCGATCCGGAACCGCAGGTTGATCTGCATTTTGAAGATGTACCCATTACGGTTCCTTTTGATGGCGCTATGGTGATCAAAGGACCCTTTACAGCTTTGTATGAAGCAGTCAGCCGGCATGAAAAGATATTGAAGAAATATCAAATCCTTATCGGTCAGGATAGAATAAATCTATTAGTTGCAAAACGTTATAACCTGGCGATTGTGAAAAAGATTACCGGACTAAAGGAGGAGCAGGAAATAATCAGGTTTATGGAGTTTTGTAACCTTGAACCGGAGTTTGTTTTAAGGGTAAATGATTACGAACTTTATTGTGTGATTAAGGAATGCTATAGAAGGTTCAGAGCCGACGGGAATTAGTAAGTAATACTTTTCTTTACAGATTATTTCTAGATTTCTAAACCTGAAACGCCGTAGCATCTAAATAAAACTGGAACGTTAAATTAAAACATGAGAGAAAATCCATTATCTGTCTTTTTAAACTTATCTAACTCTGCTTCAAAAAATTTTATTTGTTGACGGCAAATAAAATCTCTGAAAATATCAGGATTTTCTTTTTCTTCAGTTTCATTAAGTATGTCAATATATTCAGCTCTGTCCTCTGTAAATATTTTTATCAAGGGCTCCTTATGGTACAATTGGATATAGTTCATTAGCAGCCTTGATGTGCGCCCGTTCCCGTCAGCAAAGGGATGAATATTGACCAGATTATAATGAACATCAGCAGCTAATTTAAATGTTTCAATGCCTGTCACCAGATCAATTTTATCATTTACTAACATTACTAATTTCTCCAGCAGTTGCAAAACTTTTGAAAACTGAGGAAAATATTTTTTATCAACATAAACCTGAGCTAATCTCAAATCTCCTTTTGAAGAATCAAAATCACCTGATAGTACTGATTTTAGAGCCAGTTGATTTCATGACCGAAGCATTTGTTTCTTTTATAAAATTAACGGATAGTTTGCGCTTGATTTTAGCGTCTTCCTTCAATTTCAGAAATGCATGAAAGTGATCTTTCACCATTAAATGATCGGTCAGCGGCTTACCTTGCGTTGTTAAATTGTTTTCAATTAATACCCTCGTATCAGTCTCTGTTAATGAACATCCCTCGATTTTTGATGAATTATAGACAATGCTGATCATGCAAAATTTTTCATAATCAATTGAATCCATGATTCGTTGGCGGAGGTATTGTTCTCTCAATATGTTGAGTCGGTCCCACATGATTTTTTTTACAAAGATAAAGAAGATTATCTATGCCGGTTATCAAAGCATTGAGTTGAGAAATCCGATGACTTGTATAGGACTTCAGTCCTTATTTTATCCATTTGAGAGTTTTTCAGGCTAATTCTATTCCAAACCTGTTTTTACAGGTTCTCAATTAACGCTGAAAACAGGCGTATCAAATGTTCTTCCGCTTTTGACGCAATTTCCAGAATATCTTTAATGTCAACAGGATGAAGGTTATCCGGGTCGCATTCGTCAGTAATTACAGAGATAGCCGCACAAGGAAGTCCGGCATGATTGGCGACTATGGCTTCGGGGACGGTGGACATACCAACAACATCAGCTCCTATGCCCCTGAGAAACCTGTATTCCGCTCTTGTTTCAAGGTTCGGACCTACTACGGCAACATAAACTCCCTGATGCAGAACAATTCCTTTTTTACTGGCAATTTTTTCAATTTTATCATTCAGTAATTTAGAATAAGGTTCACTCATGTCAGGAAAACGGGGGCCGAGATTTTGGTGATTGGGACCTGATAAGGGACTATTTCCCAAAAAATTAATATGATCATCAAGCAGCATAAGTGATCCTTTTTTGAAATTCAGGTTCAGTGCGCCACCTGCATTGGAGATGAGCAGATACTTAACACCCAGTGATTTCATTACCCTCACCGGAAAAGTGATTTGTTGCAGTGTATAACCTTCGTAATAATGGAACCTTCCCTGCATCGCCAAAACATGCTTCCCTCCTAATTTGCCATAGATTAATCTGCCCTTGTGAGATTCAACAGTTGACACAGGAAAATGTGGAATATCTTTATATTCGATATCTGCTACAATTTCTATTTCATTGACAAGTTTTCCCAGACCTGTGCCCAGAATTATTCCAATTTCAGGATTTGAAATTCCTTTACCTTTGAGGTAATTTACGGTTTCATTAATTTGTTCGACTAAATTCATATCTTGTGTGTCAGAGTTATAACAGCAAAGCCAATAAGACGCAAAAATTTATGGCATCAGATACTCTGCGACTTAGCGGTTTATTTTGCTTTCAGGTCACTTCAATTTATTCCTGATTTAAAATCGCAAACTTAATGTAATTTTAACGCTCATAAAAATCTGTAAAAAAAGTTATGAAAATGAAAAGATTCTTGTCTGCCTTAGCTTTGATGATCCCTTTGCTTGGTTTTTCCTACACCGGAGAAATCATCCAATCCTTTAATATTTCAGGAAATTATCCTACGGGGCTTACTTTCGACGGGAATAATCTCTGGCTGGCAGATTACCAGACCGATATGCTTTACTGCATCAATCCTGAAGACGGGAAAGTGATACGCACCATTTCAGCTCCTGCTTACTGGTCGGAGGGTCTGGCATGGGACGGCGAAAATTTATGGAATGCTGATGTAAAAGGTGGCATACCATTATCAGAGCATTATGCCGGGAAGATTTACAAACTTGATCCAAAGGACGGGAAAATATTGAAGACAATCGAAGCACCCTCTTCCACCCCAAGAGGACTGACCTGGGATGGCAAATACTTATGGTGTGTTGACAGCGATGCTTCGGAAGTGATACAATTCAGTGTTGAAGATGGAACCACAATCCGGTCATTTCCTTCCCCTTCGGGCGATCCTCGTGGGATTACATTTGATGGAACTTACCTCTGGATTTCGGACCGGATCAAAGACGAAATTTATATGGTTGATCCTAAAACGGGTTCGGTCATTCTCATCGCTGATGCACCGGGTGAATTTACAACGGGATTATGTTTTGATGGAAAAAACCTTTGGGCTGTGGATTACCAGGAGGATAAAATTTACCAGTTAAAAATCAGGGATGGGGAAAAATTCAGGACTTACAATCCGCACAAAGCGAAAATCACCTATACCCATCAGATCACCAACTTCGGACCGGGAAATTTAATAAGCGCCGATATTCACATTGCCATTCCTAAGGATCGTCCAAACCAGGATATCATTGACTCACCTTTATACGAACCTCAATATACAGATAAAGCAGTTGATAAATGGGGGCAGGAAACCGCACATTTTCATTTCAAAAATATTGGTCCGGGCGAAAAAGTACAAGGGGTTATGACCACCGTGGCTGAAATAAGTGAAATCCGTTATTTCATCTATCCCGATCAGGTTGGCAAATTATCAGATATACCGGCAGACATCAAAAGCAAATACCTCGAAAACAACGACAAGTACCAGTTTGATCACCCGGTAATACAAAACGCATTAAAAGAAGCAATTGGCAATGAAACCAATCCCTACTGGATATTCAGGGGCATTTTCGACTACCTGCGCGAAAAAATGTATTACGAAATGGTGGGTGGCTGGAATACAGCCCCGACCGTACTTGCAAGAGGTAACGGCTCGTGTTCCGAATATACGTTTGTTTACATTTCGATGTGCAGAGCCGCCGGTTTACCTGCCCGCTATGTTGGTTCAGTTGTCGTAAGGGGTGATTATGCTTCGATGGATGATGTTTTTCATCGCTGGGTTGAGGTGTATCTTCCTAACTATGGTTGGGTTCCCATTGATCCGTCGGGAGGCGATCAGGACTGGAGTCGCGACCAGGCTAACTACATCGGACATTTATCGCATCGCTTCCTCATCACAACAGAAAGCGGAGGGGGATCGGAAACCATGGGATGGACTTATAACTCAAACGAATTTTGGACCACCGATCCAAAAACTTATGTTGTCTCCGATCATTTTGCCGAGTGGGAACCGATGGTTGAATAATCAAAGAGAAAAAACTTGAAAATTGGTCATTTAGCCTCTTCAAATTCTTTGGATTTGTTCATTCCTATAATGAATCCATCCCACAAACATTCCAACATAAGGTAAATCATAATGTCAGGTGATTCATTTTGAACGATGGGTTCATTGAGCATATAATTCCATCCATCGAAAATATAGACTGAGCGGTTAAAACTTTGGCTTAAAAACGGTATTACAGCATTGCCAAACGAGTCCCTGATAACTAAAATATTGGGTAAAGATTGATTGTGGGATTCATAAACATGTTCATAATCCCAGGGATTTGGAAAAAATTCGGGAACAGGATAACCAACTTTCTCCTCTTCCTTTGCCAATGCCTCTGTCTTTGGTTCAAGGTTGAAACTAATATCGTCGAACTTGGTATCAAGGTTTAACATTTGAGCGGTATTGCCTCCCTTTACAGATATCTGCGTAATGTTATAGTCGCTTAATGAGGGTATCGGGATGGAGGGATAATCATTTTTGATCCTCTCAATAATTTTAGCAGAAGCGATGATACCTCCATAAGGATTCCAATGATTGTCGGTCTTAAAATAAAGCAGGTTTTCGCCTTTGGCATCCTTCAAAGGTTTCCTCAAATCAATCACCTTGATACCCTTATCCTCCAAAGCCTTCAACACCTGATCGGTTCTTGAAATATTATTCAGTTTATTTACAAATGAGGGCAGGTACTCAGGATAAATGGTATATTTGGTTGGAGCTACCACAAAGTATAATTGAATATTTTTTTGATCCAGATATCTTTTTCTTTTAACCATCTCTCGCGAAATAGATTCCAATTGAGCTGTAGTAAACAAATTTTTCGCCTCGTAATGATCCAATTCATCTTTTACAGTAAACAACCAGTTTTCCTTTCCCACGATGACTTTATCCGGCATCGGGGATTGATGGAAAACAACAACACCCAGTATTGATTTTAACCTGATCAATTGATTTCTCAGACTAAAATGGTCAGCATAGTATTTTTCATAAGCTACCGGATAAGGATCAAGTTTTTCCCATTTGAATTCAGGTTTATCGGCTGGTTTTCGGTTTTCGAAAGAAGGCATATCAGGGAAGATTTTAAAACTGCTTTGAATGGCAGGGAAAAGCAGCATTCCTAGAAATCCAATGATGAGCAACCTGTTGCTGAGTCCAATACGGTCAATATTTTTCCTATATTTATTCCACATCAGAACCGATAATAAATAAATGGATTATATGATTCGGAAATCAGATACATTGCACATAAGATAAAAATACCGAAATAGAACAGGATATTTACAATTGAAAAAGACCATACAAATATATGCCTAACTCTGTCGTTTAGTATTAACTTCAAACTATCAATTCTTTTATAAATATAAGTGAAGAAATTTGTTGATCCCAGAATTGCAACGACCAGTACTACGTAAAACTCAAAATTGATATATTTTGCTACCTGCTGGAATCCATTGATGTCTGAATTGAATCCAAACATTGCTTTATAGTATCCCCAGGCCCAGTCAAAATCAACTGCACGGAACATCACCCACGCCATGACAACGATGAAAATTGTGTAGGCATGTTGAATGGGCTTCCATATCAGCCTGAGTTTGCTTGTTGTAAAAATACGTTCTATCACGAGGAAAAGACCATGTATCATTCCCCAGGCGACAAAATTCCAGCTTGCACCATGCCAAAGTCCGGTGAGAAAAAAGACAATGATAAGATTGAGATAAGTTCTAAAAATTCCCAATCTGTTGCCACCCAAAGGAATATAAAGGTAATCCCTGAAAAAAGTGGATAAAGATATATGCCATCTTCTCCAAAAATCTTTAATGGAGCGAGCGATATAAGGCAGGTTAAAGTTTTCGGGTATCACAAAACCGAACATCCGTGCCAGCCCGATAGCCATGTCGGAATAGCCCGAAAAATCAAAATATATCTGGAAGGTATAGGAAATAATACCCAGCCATGCTGCCATCCCAGATAAATCAGAAGGAATTACGGCAAACAACTCATCAGCTATGTACGCAAAATTATTCGCAATGAGGACTTTTTTCGCAAGTCCGATCAAAAAACGGCGGATACCATAACTAAACTTTTCAGCATTGATAACCCTGACATGAAGCTGAGTTGCAAGATCGCGGTAACGTAAAATGGGTCCGGCGATAAGGTGAGGGAAAATCGAAATGTATAATCCAAGCCTTAATATGTTTTTCTGAGCATGTCCCTCCTTTCGGTAAATATCCACAAGATAAGATATAGCTTGAAAGGTATAGAATGATATGCCGATAGGTAATACAATTGAAGTGTTTCTTATTTCAGGAATATGAACAAATTGAAGAAGTTCGTTCAAGCTGGCGGTTACAAAATTCGCGTATTTAAATACTCCAAGTAAAACCAGATTGACTCCAATGCCTAATCCCACCCAAAGTTTTGACCGCCTGTTATAAAGGGTTCTATTGATGAGTAGACCAAAAAAGTAATTGGCAATAATGGATAATAAAAGTATTAATGTATAGCTTACACCTCCCCATGCAAAAAAAACAAGACTGGCAATAAAAAGAAATCCATTGCGAAGATCCTCCCGCAATACATAATAACCGGTTAAAACGATAGGAAGAAAATAAAATAAAAACAGTCCGGAACTAAACAGCATTCAGCAAAAGTTTGGGCAAAAATAGAAAAACGGTCGAATTTAAATATTTATCAATAAAATTCTCTGCTACCTTTGGCGGAAAATTACTCTGAAATGAATCTGATTCTGGCTTTGCTGTTTATTCTTTTTGTGCTGCTTATTGGCATCATTCCTTTTTTTGTCCTCTATCTATTTTCAGATTTGATCCGGTTTATTTTGTACCGTATCATTGGATACCGCAAGGAGGTGATCATCCAAAATCTCGAAAACTCTGTTATTACCAACCAAAAGATTGAAACCGATAAGTTGCTGAAAGCAATTTATAAAAACCTGACTGACCTCATCATCGAAGGAATCAAAGGTTTTTCGATGAGTCGTCATCAAATCGTGGAAAGGCATAAAATTATGAACCCTGAAATCTTAAAGCCTTTTTATGAATCCGGACAAAGTGTGATCGCCGTTACAGGTCATTATGGCAACTGGGAATGGGGAAGTATGTCTGCTGCCCTGCAGGTGGAACACAGAATCATAGGTCTCTATAAACCACTATCCAATAAATGGATCAACCGGTTTATGAAACGAACGCGATCCAGGTCAGGAACTACGCTTGCATCCATTTATGAAACATCCAGAACCTTTGAAATGTATAAAAACGAACCCTGCATCTACCTGATGGCAGCCGATCAAAGTCCTTCAAACCCTGATAGGGCAATATGGGTAGATTTCTTAGGGAGAGAAACTGCTTTTCTTCATGGGCCTGAAAAGTATGCCACCGAATACAATTACCCGGTTATTTATATTGACATCCAAAGAGTAAAGCGGGGCTTTTATGAAATAGAGCTTTCGGTTCTTTCGGAAAATCCGACGCAAGCAAAAGCCGGTGCAATTACTAAACTCTTTGCCGCAAAACTTGAATCCATCATCAGCAAGAAACCCGAAAACTGGCTATGGTCGCACCGAAGATGGAAACTTAGCCGCTAATACATAGCTTCAATTTCAGTTTTATATTTTTCGGCAATCACTCTCCTTTTGATTTTCAAAGTACTTGTCATTGCATTGTTCTCAATGGAGAATGGTTCGTGAATCAAAGTGAACCTTGCCACCTTTTCATAAGATGATAACTCACTCTGCAGATGTTCGATACGTTGCCTCATGAATTCTTTTACCTCAGGCAGTTCCATCAGTTGTTTGTCCGATTGATAAGTCAGGTTAAACCTGGCGGCTTCTTCCTTTATCCTTGAAATTACCGGGACAATCAACGCAGTCACATATTTACGGTTATCGCCGATAGCGAATACCTGTTCAATATAGATATCCTGACCTAATAAAAGTTCTATTTTTTGTGGAGAAACATATTTCCCAACGGAGGTCTTAAACAAATCTTTTAGCCTGTCTGTCATTACTAAATTTCCATTTGGCGAAAAATGTCCTTCGTCGCCGGTCTGATACCAGCCATCAATAAGTGATTTGGCTGTTTCGTCAGGTTTGTTATAATAACCCCTGAAAACTGAAGCACCCTTTACCAAAATCTCCCCATCATCACTGATTTTCACCTCTAATTCGGGCATTATTGTTCCACACGACTCGAATTCATAAACATCGCTTTTATAACAGGATACCGTTGCAGTGGTTTCAGTGGCGCCATAACCGAAGTTAACGAACAATCCTGTGGCATGGAAAAACCTGAGTAATTCAGGACGAATAGCAGCGCCTGAGCAGGGCATCATGCGGATGTTACCACCAAATATGGATCTCAATTTTTTTAGCACCAGCTTGTCGGCAATTGAACGTTTGATTTGCAAACCCACCGGTGCTGGTTTACTATTCTTGCGATATTCAGAATACAGATGTCCAATCTTTATTGACCAGTCGAATATTTTTTGTTTGATGACTGGCCATTTCTTGTATTCAGCCTCAATTCCTTCATGTGTTTTTTCGAAGAAGCGGGGAACTGTGCACATAAGTGTAGGCTTAGCTACCGGCAGTACTTCAATAACCTCCCTTGGATTTTCGAGGAAAATATTGACTGTTCCGCAATGAAGCATATAAAACGACCAGGTTCTTTCAAAAATATGGCTCAAAGGCAGAAAACACATCGAAACATCCTGGTCGGTCACATCCAGCCGCTGCTCGTGTATGCCAAAACAAAACATAAAATTATCATGTCCCAGCATCACCCCTTTGGGTTCACCCGTAGTTCCTGAAGTATAAAGTATGGTTGCAAGATCATCAGGCTGCACTTCGTTCAGCACTTTCTTAAAATTTTCCTTTAATTCTGTATTTTCTCCTGATTTTTTGAAATCCTGCCATGACAAGCATCGTTCATTATTCATCTGGACAGAGGGATCAAAAACCACAATCTTTTTCAGCGACTGCGAATGAGTCAGTACCCAATCGGCCTTTTCAAGTTGTTCCTGGTTGCCGACAAACATAAGCTCCATTTGGGTTTCGTCTACAATATATTTCACCTGCTCTTTGGTTGCAGTTCCGAAGAATGGAACAACAACTCCTCTGATCCCAAGAATTCCGTAATCCGAAATGCTCCAGTCAGGACGGTTATTACTAAAAATTCCAATGTTGGAGCCGGTTCCGAAACCCATAGATAAAAGGGCGGCTGAAACGGATTCTGTTTCGGCAACCAGTTCATTCCATGTTATGGATGTAAAATGTTTATCACCGTTTTTCCTGAAACGGTAAACTTCACGCGAACCGTACTTAGCGGCGCGTTCGTGTAACATGTGGACAATGTGCTGTTTCAAATGATGGGACCTCCTGTATGATTAATTGATAGAAAAAAAATTCTTTATTAAGAAATGAAAAAAATTAAAGGATAAACTCTGATCATTGATATTTTCTAAATGGGGATAAACCGCCCTGTAGTACATAAAAAGAGTCCGGGAAAACCATTATATAACAAAATTAAAGAATTCCTGAAATTTTGAAAAAGCAAAAGTAATTTTTTTTTGTTAATTGCTTTAACAAGGGATTTGAAGATGTTCTTGAATTTGCAATTTGGACAACAGGTTATGGATTTTATCAATTATTGCAGTATTTTTGCAGTCCGTAATTTCAATGGAAACAAATCATGTTTTAATATCGAAACGGTTTCCTGAATTCTTTAATCTTAAATAAAATACCATGATTTTTGATCTCGATTTAATAAAGGAAGTTTATTTCCGCATGGCTGCCAAAATTGATGCAGCCCGCACAGCTGTTGGCAGACCGCTTACACTCACAGAGAAAATTCTCTATTCCCACCTTGATGCAGGTTTGGCAATTGAAGCCTACCATCGTGGAAAATCTTATGTTGATTTCCGTCCCGACCGGGTCGCCATGCAGGATGCAACCGCACAAATGGCGCTGTTGCAGTTTATGCAGGCTGGGAAAGACAAGGTGGCTGTTCCTTCAACGGTTCATTGCGACCATTTGATCCTGGCAAAGGAAGGCGCAAAATCTGACCTTGAAACGGCGATCAGCACCAACAAAGAGGTTTATGATTTCTTAGCCTCTGTTTCAAACAAATATGGGATAGGATTTTGGAAGCCCGGCGCCGGCATCATTCACCAGGTTGTTCTTGAAAATTATGCATTTCCCGGAGGGATGATGATAGGAACAGACTCACACACAGTGAACGCAGGAGGTTTGGGCATGATAGCGATTGGTGTTGGCGGTGCTGACGCTGTGGATGTTATGGCAGGAATGTCCTGGGAACTTAAATTCCCTAAGCTGATTGGGGTTAAACTTACCGGAAGGCTAAGTGGCTGGACTTCTTCAAAAGATGTTATCCTTAAAGTGGCTGGTATTTTAACAGTTAAAGGTGGAACAGGCGCCATCGTTGAATATTTTGGTGAAGGTGCCCAAAGCCTTTCCTGTACCGGAAAAGGAACCATCTGTAACATGGGCGCTGAAATCGGCGCAACAACCTCAGTATTCGGTTATGATAAAAAAATGGCTGAATACCTTAAAGGTACCGGAAGAACTGAAGTTGCAAATGAAGCGGATAAAATTGCTGATCATCTGACCGGCGATCCTGAAGTTTATCAGAATCCGGAAAAATACTTTGATGAAGTCATCGAAATCAACCTTTCGGAATTAGAACCTCACATCAACGGACCCTTCACCCCTGATCTCGCCACACCGGTTTCAAAATTTGCCGAAGCTGTGAAGAAAAATGGCTGGCCCCAAAAGCTGGAGGTTGGGTTGATTGGTTCCTGCACCAACAGCTCTTACGAAGATATTACCCGTGCGGCTTCTATTGCCAAACAGGCGCTGGATAAAAAATTAAAAGTCAAATCAGAATTCACAGTTACCCCGGGATCAGAACAAGTCAGGTTTACGGTTGAAAGAGATGGTTATCTGGATGTTTTCGAAAAAATAGGCGGAGTTGTTTTAGCTAATGCCTGCGGTCCCTGTATCGGACAATGGGCGCGTCACAATGCCGATAAGCATGAAAAAAACTCAATCATGACTTCATTCAACCGGAATTTCGCAAAGAGAAATGATGGTAATCCGAATACCCATGGTTTTGTTGCTTCGCCTGAAATCGTTACGGCATATTCAATAGCTGGTGACTTGGCATTCAACCCGATGACCGATTTCCTTGAAAATGAAAAAGGTGAAAAGGTGAAACTGGATGAACCGCAGGGTATCGAAATGCCGGTGAGCGGCTTTGCTGTGGAAGATAACGGTTATGTAGCTCCGGCAAAAGACGGAAAACATATCAGTGTTATTGTCGCCACTGATTCCAAACGACTTCAACTGTTAGAACCCTTTTCGGAATGGGATGGCAAAGATTATAAAGGGCTTAAATTGCTGATAAAAGCTAAAGGTAAATGCACTACCGACCATATTTCGATGGCTGGTCCCTGGCTGAGGTTCAGGGGTCATCTGGATAATATTTCTGATAATATGCTCATAGGCGCTGTAAATGCTTTCAATGATAAAACCAACAGTGTCAAAAATCAGATCAACGGTGAATTTGGGCCGGTTCCGGCAACGGCAAGGGCTTATAAAGCATCAGGATTCAGTTCCATCGTTGTTGGCGATGAAAATTACGGTGAAGGCTCGTCCCGTGAACATGCCGCAATGGAACCGCGGTTTCTCGGAGTCAGGGCTGTCCTGGTTAAATCGTTCGCCCGCATTCACGAAACCAACCTGAAAAAACAGGGGATGTTAGCCCTCACTTTCTCCAACAAGGATGATTATGATAAAATCAGGGAAGATGATACCATTGACATTATTGGACTGGAATCGTTTACGCCAGGTAAATCATTTACAATTGTGCTTAACCATGCTGATGGAACCACAGAAAATTTTTCTGCAAATCATACTTACAATCAGAGTCAGTTTGAATGGTTTAAGGCTGGAAGTGCGTTGAATTTAATTAAGAGGCAGAATCAATAGATTGGATTAGAGTCGTGAATTTGTGGCAAAAACATTTCTGGTTCTGAATTCTATATCGTACCTGACGGCACTAAGAATATTGTATTATTTGTTTTTCTACCGATATGTTGTCCCTAACGGGACAACCCTCCACAACAATGATATTGTAGAAATCGTAACGCGGAGACAATTACTATTACTTTATATGTCATAATCTCACTCAGAACGGTTATGCTGTTTTAATTTTATACCGCTGCTGAATAGGTTTGCAAAAAATACTGGGCTAAATATTGCGGCATAACCGCTTCTAATAGAAAAAGGCTTCGCATTTTTTTTTTGAATCAGTATAAATAGGAATAATTTAATACATTTGCTGATAAGTCCCGATAGGGACAGAATGTAGGTAGAATAGAGATTTTGCATTTTACATTAAAGGTCAGGGACTATATATGGGTAGAAATATTCATTTAGTTCATTTCAAAGTCCCGTCAGGGACGAAATAGATTTACCGATGACAAATACATATACTCAAATTCACATCCAGGTTGTATTTACCGTACAAAACAAGGATTGCATCATCAGCAATAGCTGGGAAGAAGAATTATACAAATATATCAGTGGCATTGTCCGAAATAACAAACACAAATTACTGGCAATAAACGGTATGCCTGACCATATTCATTTACTTGTTGGATTAAGGCCTTCACAATCGCTTTCTGATTTAATGCAGGATATAAAAGGCAGTTCGTCTAAATGGATCAACGAAAAGAAATTTGTTCGGGGTAAATTTTCCTGGCAGGAAGGTTATGGAGGGTTTTCATACAGTAAACGTGATGTTCCAAAAGTGATTGATTATATTAAAAATCAAAAGGTTCATCACCAAAAGAAAACATTTGTGAGTGAATACATGGAGTTGTTAAAGGAATTTGAAATCGAATATGATGACAGATTTATTTTTAAACCGGTTGAAATTAATTGATATCGTGCCTGACGGCACTCAGAATATGGTTTTTATTTCTTTTTTCTACCGATATTCTGTCTCTAACGGGACATATTTCTGCAGAATAAATTAATCTGAATAATAGTTAAATTATCCTTACCCAATGCCCACCAACAAAAACGCAAGTTACCGTTATCGTGTCATTGACAACTGCCTGAAAAACACAGGTAGGAAATGGACATTAGACGATCTGATTGATGAAATTTCCATACGGCTGGAAGATGATTTTGGAAAAGCTACGGGCATAAGCAAACGAACTATACAAGGGGACATCAGCATCATGAAAAGCATGAGACCACGGGGCTTTGATGCTCCTATTGATTGCAAGGATGGGTATTATAGTTACAATGATCCTGATTATTCTATCGAAAACAATCCCCTCAACGAACAGGATATACATAACCTTGAAGAAGCCATTGAAATTTTAAAGCAATTCAAAAACATACCAATCCTCACCGATTTGCAGGAAATGGTTATCAAACTGGAAGGTATTATCCCAGAGAAAAAACAGAAAGGAAGGAAATCAATTGACTTCGAGACCAATGAAAACCTGAAAGGACTTTCGTTTATTGATCCCATTTATAAAGCCATAAAAAACGGTCAGGTTTTAAGTATTGAATACCTTCCTTTTACTCATACCGAAAATCTGAAAATGACCATCCATCCTTATTTACTGAAGGAATATCACAATCGCTGGTTTTTGATCGGTTTCAATGATGAACTGAAAAAAATCAGCCACCTTGCCCTCGACAGGATTGAATTATTTGATTTGGCAGATCATAAGTTTATTCTAACAAAAGAATACAACGAATCCGTTTATTTTGAAAATGTTTTAGGGATTACCATTCCTGAAAATGCAAAGCCAGAACTCATTGAATTGAAATTTACACCCGAACGGGCGCCTTACATAAAAACAAAACCGATCCATCATTCCCAGAAAATAATTCAGGAAAACGAGAATGGCATTATTGTTCGGTTGAACCTTGTTGTAAACAAGGAACTGATCAGCGAATTGCTAAGTTACGGCAAGGATTTGACAGTCATTAAACCGGTTAGCCTTGAGGGCATAATTAAAGACGACCTTTTAAAGGGAATTCACAATTACAATTCCTGAATTTTTTTCCGGTTAAAATTTTTCGGGTTCACCAAATGCCTCTGTTCATTACGTCCCTACGGGACTTTGTTGAATATTTTGTATGTTATCTCTACCCATATTTAATCCCTCCGGGATTGTCTGTTAGGGACAAAATATCAGTAGGAACAAATTCCTTTAATCCCGGAAAGTCCCATAGGGACGATATAAGATTATCTTTTAAAGGCAATTCACAATTACGATTTATGAGTTTTAATTGCAGGCAGAATATTTTCGGATTCATTAAATGCCTCTGTTCATTACGTCCCTACGGGACTTTGTTGAATATTTTGTATGTTATCTCTACCCATATTTAATCCCTCCGGGATTGTCTGTTAGGGACAAAATATCGGTAGGAACAAATTCCTTTAATCCCGGAAAGTCCCATAGGGACGATATAAGATTATCTTTTAAAGGCAATTCACAATTACGATTTATGAGTCTTAATTGCAGTCAGAATATTTTCGGATTCATTAAATGCCCCTGTTTATTGCGTCCCTACTGGATTTTGTTGAATATTTTGTATGTTATCTCTACCTATATTTAATCCTTCCGGGATTGCCCCGTTAGAGACACAATATTGGTTGCACGAATGGTAATTACAGTATATTCAAGTCCCGTCAGGGACACAATATCGGTAGCAGGTGTCAGCCCAATTTATTCAAGTCCCGTCAGGGACGAAATAATGTTTTTGTTGGTCAGCAATAATTTTTTTGAATATTTTTTTTGAGATGCAAATAGGCTGCATTTCAAGGAAGCACTTTTGTCGAAAATATTTGTAACAATCAGAGTGATGATTAGAAGATTTGCAACATACGGCGCCTATTTAAATGAAGGAAAGACATTCCAAAATGTATCGCCTGCTGTTGTAATTGATTTTTTACAAAACAGACAAATTGACTATTATTTTGTTGCTCCTGATAAATTACAAATTCTTAATCTTGACAATAAGTTATATTTACAGGTAAAGAAAGATCACCATTTACTTTTTCCGATGAGAAGGTCGTTTTTTGAGAAACTGTTAATGTGGTATAAAATCCCGCTAAATTTTGCTTATCAGGCTGACCTGGATGTATCCATCTCTCTGCTGAATAATATTTTGAAGTTGATAAAACGGAACTATGTAAGAGTTGTTATCGAAGATGGTGAAGCCATTACTTTGACAAGTCCTGATTATGTGGATATCCGTGATCTCGATATTATTGAAAATAAGGCGAAAAGTGAACTGCTGAAAATTACACGAACCGATATGTTTACTAAGCTCGATTTGGTGGAGTCTAAAACAATAAATCCATTGCCGAATGATACTTGTGGTTTAGGTCTTTCGGTTTTTAATTCTGAAACAGGATTTTATAATTTTTCGGTTAAGGTTTATTTATTGCGCTATATTTGCAGCAACGGTGCAATCCTTAATAGTACTGTTCTCGATGAAAAGATACCTCATTATAATACACGCATCTCAGGTGGGAACGTCCAATCATCTATTACCAGGCAATTGGATTTGATGAATGACAAATATGATTTGATAAAAAGGCGGTTTGAAACAGCCTCTGGATCAAAAATTCCTGTTGATAAGTTAAAAGGTGTGGTTGAAAAAATTGATATTATTTTGGGATACAAAAAAGGCGGGTATTTTCTTGGTGACTTGCAAGGTAAAGAGAATTCAACTCTTTTTGATTTGTTCAATTTTATTACGGATAAGGCAAAGCAATATGAACCAAATGTAAGGTTGAAATTAGAAGAAGTTGCAGGTGATATAATCTTAAACTAATGTAATATGGCTCATTTAAAGGGTATCGGGATAAGAAATTTTCGCATTTTTGAAAAAGAAACATATTTTGATTTTAGGAAAATCAATATTTTAACCGGACCAAATAACTCCGGAAAGAGTTCATTGTTAAAGTTTTTACTTTTATTGAAGGCAAATAACCTTGGAAGGTTAGACACTACTATAGGAATTCATAACCTTGGTGAAATTGATAGTTTGATAAATTTTAATTCCAACGAAAAATCTATTGGTCTTAGCTACTTCTGCGATATTGAGGAAATAAACAAGCGGTATAAAATAGAGTTTACTTACCAAACGCATCATCATCATATTCTCATTTGTTCAGATTTAAGGATTAAAGACATGGAGGATGATAAATATTTCTTTTCCTGGAGCAATAAAAAGTTAAATTTTGACAAATTATATGAGATATTCATTTCATTGCGTCAAGACCTGATAAATAATAATGGATTTTTTACCTATTTAAATGAACATGATCCTAATCAAGGGATCAATATGGATGAATTGATTAATTATGATACAGAAAACACCATTTTTAAATATGATGAATCCTTAAAAGTCAATTCAATCGAGGATGAATTTGCATTTTTGAACGAACATTTTAATTTTCCTGATGAGAAGACATTACATATGAACATGTATGTAATGGATTACCAGCAAAAGCCATATATGTGGTTAGAACTTTTGAATAAATTACACCGCTATTACTTTGTTAAACATCAAGAAAAAATGCGATGGCGAAATTATCGTTTTTTCCTTCAAGGGAATGAGGATAAGATTGAAATGTATCCTTTTCTTTATAATGTTCATGAAAGGAAAATTGAAAGTACCACGAATTCAGACTTTTTCTTTCATTTAATGAGTACATTTTTTTATAAATTATGGAGGGATATTGAAAATTTTGAAAGGTTTTTTAGAAGTAGCCCTTTTGATAATTTATCCTCCTTAAATAGCCCTCATGTAAGGGCTTACATAACAAGTAATAATACGGATATATTAACCAACCTATTAAAAGATTTTGTTGATTCTAAGCGTGGATTAAACATTACGAAAGATTTTTTTGATAAATGGATGAAGGTGTTTGGTATAGGGGATTCTCTTGAATTCGAAAGTTTAGAAGGTATTTTACTTTTTCCATATATTTTTAAAAATAAGAGAAAAATAAACTTATCCGATTTGGGATATGGCTATAGTCAACTCATTACAATTTTTTTAAAAATTCTAAATGTTATTGTATCATCGTGGCACGGGTATGTTAATAATGATGATTATGATGATGAATTTGACAATGGGCAACGAGAGCCTCCAGCTTTATATATTGAAGAACCCGAAGCCAATCTCCACCCTGCTTTTCAATCCAAACTGGCTGACATGTTTATAGAGACATCCGAAAAATTCAATATCCAGTTTTTTATTGAAACCCACAGCGAATACCTCATCCGTAAACTTCAATATTTGACTGCTAAAAAAGAAATCAAACCGGAAGATTCGGTCATTTACTATTTTAACCACCCTGATGAAGTTGCCAAAGGAGCGGAGCAGGTGAAAGAATTGCACATCAGAGAAGACGGAATGATGGATGGCGATTTCGGTCCTGGATTTTTTGATGAGTCCACCAGGCTAACTGTTGATTTACTAAAACTCCAAAACAAGAACTGATATGCTGAATACAGTTATTGATTTTGAGGTGTTTGATAAATTCTGCAAAGACATTCCAAGACAAATACCTGAAGGTTCTGAAGAGGAGAATGAATTATGGAATTCATTCTGG
The DNA here is from genome assembly GCA_963840975.1 of uncultured Bacteroidales bacterium. GTDB lineage: Bacteria > Bacteroidota > Bacteroidia > Bacteroidales > JAADJA01 > JAADJA01. The sequence goes on from CAWJBC010000011.1 coordinate 164,868, forward strand.
CGATTTTTAAAATCCGGGTCAAATGTTGAAATAAATAATTTTGTGGAGCCTGATTATAAGGATCCAACCAGTATTTTCTTAAATAAACTCACCTCTGGAAGGAATGGTACTACTTTTAAACCTGGGCATTTTAAAAAACCGCATAATTGTAAATTTCCGAAAAACCAAAACGTTCAAACAGTCTTTTTTTTAAAAGAAGAAAATCTTAGCGATCATCAAAAATATCGCAACAAAAATGGTTTCGTATTTGGCTTTCAAAACGATTATTTGGATGTTTGGAAAGAATTATCTTTTCATTCAAAAGAGAAGGTTTTACACAAACGAATAGTCGAAGAAAAAATCAGGTTTTCATGGGAAAAGTTGAGTGCGTATTTGCCTCCTTTTAGTGAGGTAATTCTCATGGATAAATTTATCTTTTCAAATAAAAAAGAGATTAAAGAAAAAATTCAAAGTTTGATCAAATCGTTAGATAATGTGACTCCGGTAGAATATAATTTGCTGATCGTAACTGATAGAGACAAATTTGATTCTGAATTTTCCTCGGATATTAAGCGGGTTTTTAATTATCTTAATGATCACTCTTTAATCAACTCACATAAGGCGAAATTAGGAATAATACACTCACGAATAGAGCATGAAAGATATTTGTTTTTTAATTACCTGGAGGTTGAAATGGGTAAATTTCCAGACTCTTCAGCAAATCCTACAAAATTTCGTTTTTTACCTTATACTGAAAGTAAGAACTTTATTGAATCAGATGTAGTCCTTTCTGCTCTGCAAAGAGTTCTAATTGGAGAAAATGCCATTGATGCTTGTGGGAATTTGAATAACAGATTATTGGGAGGTGTTTAGATCATTATTGTCAAAGAAAAGGTAAAAATTATTTTAAATCTAATAGATAAAGGCATAATCACCCATATTTAATAAATTTGTAAAAAAATAATCTATGAACACCGATCAGGTTATCGAAAAAATTAAAAAATCAATCCACGAAAAGGATTCCTCGGTTGAAGCATATCTCTTTGGTTCCCGCGCCCGTGGCGATAACCGGGATGATTCGGATTGGGATATTTTAATCCTGGTGGATGCGAAAAAAGTAACCAATGAGATTGAGGATAAATTCAGGGACGAGTTTTATGAACTTGAACTCAATATCGGTCAGGTCATTTCTACCTTCATCTATCCAAAAGACCACTGGGAAAAAGTACTCAGATTTTCTCCTCTTTATAATGCTGTAGCACAGGAAGGAGTGAGGTTATGACTATTGCTAACCGGGAAGAATATATAAAATATCGGTTCATCAGGGCGGAAGAATCTTTTGATGATGCTTTGATCCTTAACAGGAAGAAGAAATGGAATACAGTCGTTAACCGGTTGTACTATTCATGTTTTTATATAGTTATTGCTTAAAAATAATATTGTTACAAAAACACATGATAGCGCCCGCACACAGTTTGGACTTCAGTTTGTCAAAACCGGCATCATAGATAAAAGGTTCGGGAAACTATATACAAAACTTTTCGATTACCGGCAAAAAGGGGATTATGGTGACTTGTATGATTTTGACGTAGATACGGTTAAGCCATTAATGGAATCCGTAAGGGAATTTATTGATGAATTAAGAAAGCATGTTTGAGAAATTAAATACGTAACCAATTCCATAAATTTAGAGCGCAGGTGAATTACCCAATTAAAAAAACCGATACCGGTAGAAAAGCCAAAACTTTGTGAACATGTTAAGGAATTAGCTGAAAACTATCCATTTCTGAGTATTTATGAAAATGAAACAGGCTTATCGGAGGTAATGTAGCAGGAACTTGATAAAAGGTACAAATACACGATGAAAAAGCCTGAAACAGGTAAAAGCTGGTCAGATGTAAAAATTCCCTTCTTAATTAAATGAGTTCTTTCAGGTTGACCATTAACCCTCTTGTTGAAAATGATCACTGACGAGAAAATCATATTTTCATGGTATTAGGGAAGTTATTTTGGAATCTCTATTTTGAGATTTTGTGGCATAAATTTTATCTCTTGATTCGCCTTATAAAGTAAAACGTAACCCATTTTTCATTTCTCATTCACAATCTCTGACTGCAATTGCCTTCTCACTATTATTATCTTAATTTTTATCTTCCGGGAGGCGACATTTTAAATTAATTTACCGTAATCCAAACATTTATACTATCTTTGCCGAAATTAAACTACACATCATGAATAAAGGAACAGTAAAATTCTTTAATGAAACCAAAGGTTTTGGATTTATTAAAGACGCACAAAGCGAAAAAGAATATTTCGTACATTCATCCGGTCTTGTTGACCAGATAAGAGAAGGAGACGAAGTTTCATTTGAGCTTCAGGAAGGCAAAAAAGGATTAAATGCAGTAAATGTTAAGCACGCATAGTCGTTAAGCTATCATATAAGTCATTTAAAATTTTCACCCCCCTCGCTACCAGCAGGGGGTTTTTTTTTGACTTAAAGTAATCTTACGAACTGATTAACATTAATCAAATGGAGTAATTTATTTTTTACAAAACACTTTCAAGACGACTGAAGAGTGTTTAATCAGAATCTTTCCTGACGAAAAATATTAAAAAGTAGGTTAACAAGAAACGGAATGCAGAAAGCTGATAACTTATTTTAAAACTGGCTGTTGTGAGGTTATAATTGAAATATGTGAAGGTGGGGACTATCATCAAAAATAACAAAAGTAAACAGTGAACTAAAAACTGTTACCTAAATTCGAACAACGAAATCCAATCTGGTTGTGAACCTATCCCAAACATAATTGTTAATTCCTGTATTAGGGGATTTTAATTATTCTTGATGCATCTTTTTTTTGGGTCAACATGTCTAATTTTTAAAATTTGGTACTATGAAAAAAACACTACTCGTTTCTATCACAGCCTTGATGTTCAGCATTGGCTTTGCACAGAATGCAACTAATTTCAACTGTAATGATTGTTCAGGAATTAACCATGACCTCTTTACCGAACTTGATGCCGGAAAAATAATTGTTATTTGTTGGGTCATGCCCTGCGGTTCATGCGTAGGTCCCGCATTAACTACTTATAATGTTGTCCAGAGTTTTGAGAACTCGCATCCTGACAAGGTTTTCTATTATCTTGTTGACGATTATGCCAACACCAATTGTTCATCTTTGGGTAGCTGGGCTAACAGCAACGGAATTGCCAAGTCAACTCTCTTTTCCAATTCTGCCATTCAAATGGAAGATTATGGTTCACCCGGGATGCCAAAAATAGTTGTTGTTGGCGATGTTGACCATGCCGTTTTTTACAATGCCAACAATACCGTCAATGCAACCGCTTTGCAGGAAGCTATCAATACCGCTATTAATGCAAGTTTAACAGAAGTTACAGAGAGATTGGCGGATTTTTCAAATGTTGAAGTTTACCCCAACCCTTCCATCGCCAATTCTACTGTTGTTTTCTTTTTAGAAAAGTCAAACGATGTCAAAATTGAAATCATTGACCAGTTTGGTCGTAAGGTCTCGGAACGCTCTTATGCAAATCTTTCGCAGGGAGAACAAAAGGTAGAGGTCAACACCGGCGATTTAAGCAAGGGTATTTATTTTGTCAGGCTAACCACAGGGATCCAAAGCAAAATGATCCGGTTGGCAGTTGCCCGCTGATAAGATCATCTCAGATGGTTGTTGCATTTTCTTAATTATTTAAAATTCCTTCAAAGATTATCAAAAAGATTACGGAATGAAAATTCTTTTCCTAACCCTGATCATTACATTGTTAATTAACTCCCATTCTTTTGCTCAATGCTGTGCAGGAGGCGCCGGAAGCCCGATAGCGGGAGGAACATCACAGGGAGTTTTGTCCTCTAATCAATTCGAACTAAATACAAACTTCCAGTTTATCAATAGTGATAAATTTTACACAGGCGATTCGTACGACACCAATAAATACTTTGATCAGTTTAAAAGCGCTTACCAATACTTTAGGGTTGCTTATGGCCTGACAAGTAACCTCATGATGTCTGTTGAGACTGGTTATTACTTTTACAAAGAAGAGATCGGCTTAAACAATGATCCCTCAAAAACATACAACTCTTCAGGGTTCAGCGATATAATTCTTTTCCCGCGTTACGATGTTCTGAACGTCGCTTCTGATAAGAATAAATTTGAATGGACACTTGGGCTGGGTTACAAAATTCCAATAGGAAGTTATAATGATTCCACTGGAAATGTTGAACCTTTTTCAGGCGACACTTATTATGTTACTAACCCACAAGCCGTTCAGCTTACAACCGGAGCGCAGGACGTAATCTTCTATTCTTTTTTTTACTGGGGAAACCTCGCGAAGAATTTCCGCCTTTTTACAAATACCATTTACATTAAGAAGGGATGGAATCCACTGGGTGAAAAAATGGGCGATTTTGCCAGTTTAGCCCTGTTTGCAGGAAAGTCTTTTTTCAACAACCTTGGGGTTACCCTGCAGGTTAGGGGTGAATGGGTGGGCGAAATGAAACTTAACAAGGATATTCTTTTGTACGCCTATCCTAATTACGATCCTTATGCGACAGGTTATAAAAAAGTTTTTGTAACGCCGCAACTAAGTTTTACTAAAGGTAAGTTTACAGTTTATGCCCTTGCTGATATTCCTGTATATCAATATGTGACAAATACACAGGTAGTAACTCAGTTGCAGGCGACAACCGGGCTTTCATTCAGGTTTTTTACCATGAAAAGCAAGTTTGATCAAATAGAATTAGGAGAATATTATTGCCCCATGCACCCGGAAGTTATCTCTTCTTTTGCAGGCGAATGCCCAAAATGCGGCATGGATTTAGAAAAGAAAAAATAAGATCACTCTATCGAGGGTTAAATTGCTTTTTCTTCACGCTTTAGTTACTTTACATGAGATTAAATGAATAATATCCGGGTTACATCCCGCTTACTTGATTTTAACATACACCAGCTTTATGTTGCTGTTGGCGGCCTTTCTTTCATCAACCTGGAACTTCTTTAAACTCTTGATAAGTGGCAACATTTTATTGAATCCATAATTTCTGGGATCAAAGTCAGGATGTTTTTTCAAAATCAGATTACCAAGTTCACCAAGAAATGCCCATCCGTCTTCATCTGCCAAATCACTGATAGAGTCTGTAATTGACTTGATTATGACATTGTCTATTTTATTCAGGGAATCCGTATTTGGTGAAGAAGGTACAGGCTTTTTCCCTTTTGCAGCTGCTACAGTGACCAAAGGAGATGGTTTTTGTTTTAATATTTCAATGTAAATAAACTTTTCGCAAGCGGAGATAAATGCCGAAGGTGTTTTCTTTTCTCCCATTCCAATAACTTTCATGCCTGCTTCACGCAATCGTGTTGCAAGCCTTGTGAAATCACTGTCGCTCGAAACAATGCAAAATCCATCCACCTTGCCGGTATATAGAATATCCATCGCGTCAATGATCATGGCATTATCCGAGGAATTTTTTCCTGAAGTATAGCTGTATTGCTGAATAGGAGTGATGGCATTTTCGAGCAGTACATTTTTCCAGCCGGTAACAGCGGGTTTTGTCCAATCAGCATAAATTCTTTTAAAAGTCGGCGTTCCATATTTGGCTAATTCTTCAAGCATCCCTTTCAAACTTGAATGGGGTACGTTTTCTGCATCAATCAGCAAAGCGATTCTCAGGTCTTTTGTCAGGTCCATTTTCTTTATTTTGAGATAACAAAGATAAGCAAATTAGTCCAGTACAGTTATTCAACAGACTGACAGACCTTTTATGAAATCTAAAGGGATGTCCGCAATCTACGGATTTTTCAAGATTACTTTTATCGGTTTTCATGAGAGGCAGTAGGCATTTCGGCAATAGTTAAATATTTTGACTGATTAATATTTGAATTAAATTCAAAATAGTTTACCATTTGTCAATTATTTAAATTACTTTTATACTTTATTGAATAATTAGCGTTATTCAATGACAGTTCTGATCTTTTTTAATGTGCTTCAGCTAACAAGCTAAAAATAACCGGCAGGATTTAATTATACTTCTCAGTCATCTGCACCTGTCACGGCAGAGAATAGCTTATTAACATTTCCGATACACGAATTAAGAAAAACTGATTTTTAACTGCTATTGAGTTGCTTTAAAACTTTGATAGTATGATTTCAACAAACAATTTAAAATAAAATTTCATGTCCACCATAAAAAGAAGTCCGAGCAAATACGATAAAAAACAAACGACTTTCAAAACTCCTGATCTTTCAAAAATGCAGGAGGTTGTCATTGATCTTAAAACCAGGATTTATATTGAACAGGGCGCTGATCCAGTTAAAGCCCGTGAGCGTTACCTTGCCAGGCTGGAAGCCAGAGGCAAAGTGTTTGTTCCGGGGAAAAGCCAGTAAAAATTGGTGTTTTATATAGGATAGCAGTAGACCTCCGCAGTAATATTCACTGAGATGATTAGCTCAGATGTCTTTGCGAAAACTTCAAATTAATTCCAATTCCTACTTTTCAGTCATTTTAACCTCATGTAAGGGTTTTCCTTTGAGGATAATTGTTGCACTTCAGGTATTCCACTTGTAAATTTATACACAGACTTTTGTATCATTAAACAAAAATAATTTCCACTAAAGTGATACATAATCAGAACAATTTATATTTTAGCGACAATTAGCATAAAGAATTCTATTCATGGACAAAAAAAAGGAGGGCAGAGTAACCGGCCTCGGAGGTGTCTTTTTCAAATCTGAGGATCCTGCAAAATTGAAGCAATGGTACCAGAATCATTTAAACCTCGATTGCGACAAGTACGGTCATTTATTTGAATGGCGGTGGTCTGAAAACCCTGAGAAAATAGGTTATACCCAATGGAGTGTGTTTGAAAAAGATACCGAATACATGCTTCCGGGTAAAAAGGACTTTATGATCAATTTCAGGGTTCAGAACATCGTACTGCTGGTTGATGATTTGAATAAAAACGGAATGCAGGTAATCGGAACCATTGAGGAATATGAGTATGGGAAATTTGCATGGGTTATGGATCCAGAAGGCAATAAAATTGAGTTGTGGGAACCGATTGATGAAGTATTCACCAAAATGAAGGAAGAAAGTAATGACAGAATAAATAGACTGGTATTGGTGAGGCTTTTAATCTTTTTGAAAATCTTCCCCGCCAGAGTCCAGGACAGTGATCAATCTATTTTTTAGGCTTCACGGTGTATTACCGAAATTCCATCAGTTTCATTGATTTTAGACAACGGATGTGGAACTGAATCCAGACATTGACACTTCTCCGGTATTTTAGGGAGTAACCTTTATACACATGACATTTTAGAGCATTATTTGGAAATATTAAAAATGAAAACCTTCATCAGATTGAACTTTGTGAATAAAATTTAATCAATATTTTTGCACTCCCTGAATGTGCATGGTGGGATGAATACTTCAATCCGTTAGAAAGGCAACTAAAAGAAATGAAGAAAAAAGCCGGGATGATAAAAATGCTTCAGTACTGTTTGAATCAATTGAAACAGAGATAGATATTTACAGGAATTACGCAACTTATTTTGGATATGTCTTTTTTGAAATGCAAAAAGGAGCAGGGGAGATTAACTCTTAATTCAGATTTATTGAAATGTCGAATCAAACGATAAAAATAATAAGCGCAGTTGTATGGATGATATTTGGCGGTATCGTGGTGGCTATCGAATATTTTTTATTCAGCCTGATTTTGATGGTTACGGTTGTAGGGATACCCTTTAGTTTCCAGACACTGAAATTGTCTTCATTTGCATTATGGCCATTTGGCCGGACATCAGTGGTTAAAGCCCATGCGTCCGGTTGCATTTATACCGGGATGAATATTTTCTGGTTAATCTTTGGCGGAATCTGGATTGCCGCTACACACATGATTTTTGGGATCATACTTGGTATCACCATAATTGGTATCCCTTTCGGCCTTCAACATTTTAAACTTGCAACCTTAGCACTTTCCCCCTTTGGTCGCGAAGTTGTGCCTTCCGAATAATTTCCGATTTTTGGTTTAAATTCCGAACCAATAAAAATCCTGCCTTTCAAAATTCATCTGTTTTAAAAATCAAATAATACTATCTTTACCACCGGTATAATTTAAATCTGATACAATGAAAAAAGTTGGTTACTTGTGTTTTATTTTAACCATTTTAATGATAGGTGAAGTCAGAAGTCAGCAGGAAAATTTCCTGGGATTATGTTTTGGTGGAGCCATTCCACAGGGCTCGTTTTCTGAAGATAATCCTAAGGACTCCACCAACGGCTATGCCAACACCGGTTTTGTGTTTACCTTTGATGCCGCATGGTTTCCTGATGATTATCTTGGAATTGGTGCAACGGTGACTTTTGCCAGCAATAATCCGGATAAAACAAAGTACTTCAGCGATCTGGAAGAATCCATTATAAATAACTTTCCGGAAGGTATTAATCTACCTGCTGATAGTATTGTATTGGATATGGGTGTATGGAAATACCTGAATTTATTTGTTGGTCCAAATGTTACGATCCCTGCCGGTAATTTTAATTTTGATTTGCGCGTAATGGGTGGTGTAAGTTTTGTTTGGCAACCTTCTCAAACCATTGATATCAATTACCCTGAGAATGGGTCCTTTTCGAGGCAGATAGACCCGAAAGCGGTGCCGACTTTGGGTTATTCTGTTGGAGCCGGTATAAGATACGCTTTTAAAAGCGGCTATGTGCTCAGGGTTATTGCTGAATATGCCAACTGTAAACCTACTTTCGAATTTATTGATAAGATAAATTACGTTGAAAACCCTGAAGAGGAAGTCGGCACATATACTGTTGATTATCACGAAGTGAAAATGCCAATTAAAAATATTCACCTTGGCATCGGGATAGCCTATAACTTCGAATTGTAGCTATAGAAAATTTTCTGGTCAATTTGCCTCCCGGCATTTAAATTATTTGTTTGCCTGCTTTGCATTGAGTTATAAAAACATAAAGGTATGCTTAGAATATATTTTTTATGCGTGTTGTTATCAGGTTATCTATCAAATTTCGTTTTCAGCCAGCCAGAGTTTCCATTGGTTTTTGAAAACCCAAAGATGACAGGGGAAAACAAAACCGAGCCTCACACCTGGTTCATTCCCTTTCCAGATTTCAAAACGGCTGAAACTTTGCAAAATGAAGAATCTCCCTTTTATCAATCGCTAAATGGATTTTGGAAGTTTAACTGGGTCGAAAACCCTGCCGATCGTCCGGTTGATTTTTATAAAACAGATTATATTGACAACGACTGGAAAGATATTAGCGTCCCCGCCAATTGGGAGTTGTCGGGATACGGCTATCCCATCTATGTGAATACCCCTTATGAATGGACAGATGAACCGGATCCGCCCCATGTTCCGCACGATTATAATCCCGTAGGTTCGTACCGTCGCAGCTTTACAGTTCCTGAGAACTGGGGAGAACGGCAGGTATTTGTCAATTTTGGAGCAGTAAAGTCAGCTTTCTTTATCTGGATCAACGGAGAATATGTTGGCTTTAGCAAGGACAGTAAAACTCCAGCCGAATGGAACATTACCAAATACCTTCATCAGGGAAGTAACCTGATTGCATTAGAGGTTTACCGCTGGACTAACGGCTCCTATCTCGAATGTCAGGATTTTTGGAGAATCAGCGGGATAGAACGTGATGTTTTTGTTTACTCTACACCTGATGTCCACATCCGTGATTTTTTTGCCAAACCGACCTTAATTAACAACTACACCGATGGGTTACTAAATCTCAGCGTTGAATTATCAAACAGTTCAACTAATATGAAAACTTCAGACAGGCAGGTCGAAATGAACCTTTTGGACATGAATAACCATTCTATAATCCAGCTTTCAAAAATGGCTGAATTTGACCCATCAGGAAACGCAATGGTGGATTTCCAGTGTGAGTTTAAAAATATCCTGAAATGGTCAGCCGAAACACCTAATTTATATAAGTTGATTATTACCCTAAAAGATGATACAGGCAATGAGGTTGAATCCGTCAGGAACAAAATCGGATTCAGGACATCTGAAATCAAAGATGGACAATTACTTGTCAACGGAAGACCTGTCCTGCTGAAAGGAGTTAACCGTCATGAGCACGATCCTGTTACTGGACATGTAATTTCAAAAGCCTCTATGCTCACCGACATCAAATTGATGAAAGAAAACAACATCAATACTGTCAGAACCTGCCATTATCCGAACGATCCTTTTTGGTATGAACTCTGCGATGAATATGGCTTATATGTAATTGATGAAGCCAATATCGAATCGCATGGAATGGGCTATGGTGAAGAAAGCCTTGCCAAAGATCCTGAATGGATGGATGCCCACCTCGACAGGGTCAGCCGCATGGTGGAAAGAGATAAGAACCATCCTTCGGTGATTTTATGGTCAATGGGAAATGAAGCTGGTGATGGTGTAAATTTTACCGCTTGCTACAAATGGATACACGATCGTGACAATTCCCGCCCGGTTCATTATGAGCGTGCATTGCAAGGCAATAATACTGACATTTATTGTCCGATGTACCCTTCAGTTACTTATCTCGAAAAGTATGCACAACAAAAACAGGATCGCCCGCTTATTATGTGCGAATATGCCCATTCAATGGGAAACAGTACGGGCAACCTTCAGGACTATTGGGACATAATTGAAAAGTATGACCAGTTACAGGGTGGATCTATTTGGGATTGGGTGGATCAGGGTTTGCTTTGCAAGGATAAGAATGGAATTGAGTATTTTGCATATGGTGGCGACTTCGGTCCTGAAAATGTTCCTTCTGATGGTAATTTTTGTGCCAACGGACTCGTTTCAGCCGATAGAACGCCGCACCCTGCTCTGGCTGAAGTGAAAAAGGTTTACCAGGACATCAAGGTTTCGGTGATAAATCCTGAAAAAGGAACCATTAAGATTGAGAACAAATATTTTTTCATCCCCCTTGATTTTGTTTACCTTCGATGGGAAATCATAGCCGATGGGATAACTGTTTCCTCAGGTTCCTCTCCCGCTCCGTTAATTATGCCGCAGCAATCTGCCATTGTAACCATCCCGGTTCCTGAAGCATTAACTGACGGTGATAGAGAGTGTTTTATGAATGTAAGTTTTGTAACCAACAAAGAAACAGGATTATTGCCGGAAGGATTTACCATTGCCACGGAGCAAATTAAACTGAAAGGAGAACCAACGACGTCATTGTTTTTGACAGATAATTTTTCATCTCTCAAGGTAAAAGAAACTGAATCTGTTGCACTGATCTCAGGAAATAATTTTAAAATCAGGTTCGACAAGAATTCCGGCACTCTGTCATCTTACGAATTCTACAACCAGGAATTGATAAGGCAGGGACCACAATTAAACTTTTGGCGGGCGCCAACCGATAATGATTTCGGGAATGGCATGGAAAAGCGTTGTTCTTTATGGAAAGAGGAAAGCAAACCGAAAGCTCCGGAAAGTTTCACCATCCTCAAAACCGAAAAGGATGAAGTCCAAATTGAAGTGCTTCATGGTTTCAATGAGGCAAAAGCAAGTAATCTTACTCAATACAGGATTTTCGGGAATGGAGACATTGCCATTTCCAATCATTTTTTACCTAACCCTAAGGAAAACAGAAACCGCAATTATTTCATACAAACCGGAGGTATGGCAGCACTGAGATTTAGTGCTGATGAGCCGGTTATGCTGCAACTTCCTCCTTTGCAAATGGAATCTTTGCCTGAGTTCACCCTTCAGGTTGGAATAAAGGTTGAAAAGTTTACCCGTAAAAATGCTATTTGGGAGTCTGAAAATTGGGAACCCGGAGCTCTGCATCTGGAGTTCAGGGATGGAAAGCTTTGTTTCTTTTTATACGGGACCAATTATGTATATTTTGATGCGGTTTTTGAAACCGGTAAAAATTATGAAGTTGCTCTCGTCTATAGTGCGCCTCTTAAAAACTTAAAGCTCTTTGTTGACGGGATACTTGTTGAAGAAAAAAACCTGACCAATGCTGTGCCTATAGAATTAAATACAAAAAGCTTCATCGGAGGTTATGAAGAAGAGGACAGGTTTTTTGTCGGGGAGATGAATTTATTCAAAATCAGTAAAAATTTGAATGCAGAATCACTTTTTTCAAGTGTAAAGACTGACGATGGTGTTCTGGTGTTTCTGGACTTTAATAAAGCTGAAAATAATATTGTTCCTGGTAGGACCCATGTTGATGCCGTGATCATCGAAAAGGAACAAATGATGCCGGAAATGCTGCGTTATGGAATGAAAATGGACATTCCAAGTGAATTTATCAAACTCACCTGGTACGGTCGGGGTCCTTGTGAGAATTACTCTGACAGGAAAACTGCTTCCTTTGTTGGATTATACAATAGCACAGTGGCTGAACAATATTTCCCTTATATCCGTCCGCAGGAAAATGGCTACAAAACCGATGTGCGGTGGATGGTGTTGCAGGATACTGCCGGAAAAGGCATGATGATAATTGGCGAACCGCAATTTTGCTTTTCTGCATTAAATTTTTCCACCGAAAATCTGGATCAGGGTGTGAAGAAAAATTATAAACACACAAATGACCTGGTACCAAACGATTTTGTTTCGTTGAATGTAGATTACGGTCAAACAGGTGTGGGCGGCGATGATAGTTGGGGTGCTCGTCCGCATACTCAATACACGCTAAACTATGGAGAATATCAATATAGCTTTATCCTCCGCCCAATTCGCGGAAAAGAAAATCCTGGAGAATTGAGCCGGCTGAGATTTAAAATGAAATAGTTCATCGCGTTTTACTATTTGGCAGCAAGTATTTTAGTTAAAGAAATTTCATATTGTATTTAGAGTAGCATAAGAATTCCGGCAGCCCTTCCGATTGTAATTATGTCTGAATATTCAGCATGAATTTGGGGATAAAATGCGGTTTTTTAAATCTATTTATTAAGTTTGCAAAAAAAATCTGATCATGAAGTTAAGAAATATAATGTTAATTGCATTTGTTCTATGTATTATCTATCAATATAAACGCTGCAGAAGTTAAGGTTGAGATAGCCGCAATAATCGCACAGCAATTTTTATTTTGAAAAAGCAAATCTTTATTTTGCACCTACTGAATTTGGTGAGGTGAAAATTAATGAAACCATTATTAAAACAAACGGAACCGGCAATGATTATTATGTATTTGCATTTTCAAAGGGAGGTTTTGTTATCGTTTCCGGGGATGATGTGCTATCGCCAGTGATCGGATATTCAATAAATGGCAATTATCAGCATTATGATCAGCCTGATTCGTACCGGAATTACATTCAAACATTCAGCGATGCTATTGCTTTTATTCGCGAAAAGCAAGTAATGCAAACTGAAGAAATTGCAAATCTCTGGAGTCACTATGCTACAGACAACTTAGATTTTCTTACCAAAACAACTAAAGCTAAATCCATAGAGCCTTTACTTTCGTGTACGTGGAATCAATCCTATCCATATAATCTCTATTGTCCGGCCGATGCGGGTGGATCGGGAGGTTATGTTTATGCCGGATGTGTGGCTACAGCTATGGCGCAGGTGATGTATTACTGGAGGTACCCGATTCAGGGAACAGGTTCGCATACCTATTACTACCCGCCTTATGGCAGTTTGACGGCTAATTTTGGTGCAACAACTTACGACTGGGAAGGAATGCGAAATTCGATTGACTATGATCTGCCGGGTCCCATCGCAGAACTTCAATATCACTGCGGAGTGGCGGTAGATATGATGTACGGTCCGGATGGAAGCGGAGCCTACAGTTCGGATGTACCTCCGGCACTGATTGATTATTTTGGTTATTCACCCGATTGTTACTTTACATGGAAGGATAACCACAGCAACAGCGAATGGGTGAATATGCTAAAAGACAACCTTGATAATTCTCTCCCAATGTATTATTCAGGATTCAGTTCCGCAGGAGGTCATGCTTTTGTTTGCGACGGTTACCAGGATGAATATTTCCATTACAATTTCGGTTGGAGTGGCTCACAAAATGGTTATTACACCCTGTTATCAGTAAATGGATTCAATGATGGTCAGGGCGCTGTTTTCGATACTTACCCCAATGCAAATTATCCCTACTACTGCACAGGTGATCATGTGGTGACCAAGATCAGCGGATCGGTGACAGACGGCAGCGGACCGGTTGAGAATTATGAAAACAATACAAGTTGTTCATGGTTATTTGCACCTCAAACAACTGAAGATTCGGTCAGCAGCATTAAAATTGTTTTCAAGTCCTTCGACACTGAGGTAAACGATTTTGTAACCGTTTATAATGGTGCAACCATGCAGGATGAAGTGCTTGGATCTTTTTCAGGTAATCAGTTGCCTCCAACATTAACCTCTACAAGTAATGAAGTATTACTTGTTTTTAACTCTGATGGATCTGGCACGGCAAAGGGTTGGCAGGTTGAATTTGAAGGCTTAACACCAGACTACTGCAAAGGGCTTATTACCCTTGAAGAATATTCAGGAACAATTACTGACGGAAGCGCTGATTTCAATTATCACAATTCCTCTGTTTGCATGTGGACAATAGCTCCGCAGCAGGCTCAAACAGTCACCTTGAGTTTTTCATCTTTCGATACAGAATCAACGGCAGATCGCGTCCGCATTTATGATTACGAATCTCAGGATTTATTGGCAACATATTCCGGCTCATATCCTGCGACCAATCTGCCAGAACCGGTTACAGCACCAAGCGGTAAAATGTTTATCGCTTTTACTACCAATGGAAGCGTTACAGGAGCGGGCTGGGAAGCAAACTACACTGCAGTACTTACAGGTTTAGAAAATACCAGCCAGCCAGAATCTCAATACAAAGTTTTTCCGAATCCTGCGAAAGATAGAATTTCATTAGAATTTACACCCTCTCAACAAGGAATGATTGAAATTAAATTAATTTCAGTGACGGGAGTGGTGATGGTGGAGGAAACTTTTAAATCAGGTAATCAAAAGCAGGTTCATTTTATTAACGTAAGCGGAGTTCCGGCAGGGATTTACCTTTTACAGATCACAGATAATTCAGATACAGTGATCAAAAGGGTTGTCGTTCAATAGATAGCTGAAGGGTACTTCATTTGATTAATTGCGGTATTGCACTTAGTGAGTAAACCTACTTTTTTTCTACGATGAAAATAAATTCTGACCGAATTACGAAACTTTTCCTGCCATATCAGTTTAAGCATAATAGCAAATTCCGATTTAATTGATGGCAAAACATCTTAAAACACTTCAAGCATTAATTATTAACATACTTGATTGGTTCTATAAGCCATTCCGGAAGATCATTCCTGCTGAAACATTCAGGTATGTTGCAATGGGAGGTTCGAATACTTTCCTTGACATTTTTCTTTACTTCATTTGTTATAATTTCATTTTAAATAAGCAGGTTGTTGACCTTGGTTTTGTTGTAATGAGCGCCCACATCGCTTCATTTGTTTTTGTTTTCCCTATTACTTTCACAACCGGATTTCTGGCAGCTAAATACATCACATTCACCAATTCAATGATAACAGGCAGGGTTCAGTTGTACCGGTACGCGATAATCGTTGTTGGCGCCATTATTCTAAACTATGTTTTTCTGAAGATCTTTGTTGAATACTTTTTTATTTGGCCGACATTAGCCAAGCTGCTTACAACAATTTTGGTGGTAACTTACAGTTATTTGGTGCAACGTAACTTTGTTTTTAAATCAACGAAACTTAACTAAGAGACTGTTTAGAAATGTTAAACTCTTGATTTATAACAAAGAGCAGCACAGAAGCAAGGGTTTAAATTAAAATAAACCAAATTTTCTATTAGAACCTCTGTGAAAACCTCAGTGGTTCTCAGTGAAATAAAAGGTTTATAACACAGCGTTTCACAAAAAAATTATTCATTTTCCGCACTTGGTGTTTTCTTCGTGTCTTGCTGACTTTGAGGCTAATTTTCAAGCCTAATTTTTCAACGCTTGATTGCATTTGTAGCCTATCTGTTAAATCCAGCCCCATCTTTGTGCTTCAGTCCTATCCTTCAGTTTTAATAAATACCCTGTCACTTTGAATATCATTTTCCATGATACCTATATCAGAAAGGCAACGATAATCAGGATTTGCCGAAACCATTTCCTAAGCTATTGAGTATAAGTGCTATTGAAAATATCAGGTTTGCTGGTACAATGGTCGTCGAAAAAGAGAAAATGATTTAACATTAAATCCTAAAATTTTTTATAATGAAAACAAGAAACAAATTGCGCATTTTCAGTATCACTGCGCTTGGATGTCTGCTATTGATTGCTGGCAGTTGTAGTAAGGAAGAAGCTGAATCAACTGATTCGATCAGCGACAATGACTTTTATGTGACGCTTGGGTCATCATTGATTAATTGTTATGTGGATATTTACAACCAGAATCTGGCTGGAGTTGTTACAGGATCACATAATATAACAGCTGATGGGCCATTAGGCGGCACTGTATTGATTACCGGCACAACCACTTATGACAATACGCATGGTATCACTACCACCGATCTTGTATTTTCAATGAACGGAGTAAAATACACCCATTCAATTTCTGATGGTAGCGGCAAAACCCGGACTGCAAGTATTACCCTAACGGGTTACACTACCTATTCTGGTAGCTTTTCGAATAGCTATACCAGTGTAAATCACCAGTCTGAAAATTTGCATATTAACGGTACAGTGAATTATGGTGGTATCACCCGTTCAATTGATTCTTTGGGAGAGGTGAGCATTAACCGTTCCTCAACTATTTCAGTAAACATATTTGGACATACTGTATCCTGGTAGATATAAAAAAGTAACCCAATATTATTATTAAAAATATGATATTCTTGATAAAAAGGACCCGCTATTTCACTTTCCTTTTAGTAATACTGACATTGATGATATCCGCTTGTTCAAAGGATACCGGAGACACTGTGACCATTCCTTTAATCTCCACAAGCATGGTAACGAATATAACCTCAACTACCGCATCGTGCGGGGGAACAGTAACATCCGACGGCGGGGCAGCGATAACAGCAAGGGGAATCTGCTGGAGTACAGCGGTTGATCCAACCCTTACTGATTTTAAATCCAGCGATGGCAGCCTGGGAACCGGAAGTTATAACTGTAATATCTTTGGACTTACAGGAAACACAACTTATTATGTAAGGGCTTATGCCTCCAATAGTTCTGGCACAGGTTACGGGGATATGAAATCATTTACCAGTTCGGAAGTGTCCTATACCTCAATCACAAAACCGGCGGAAGTTATTGATACTGCGAGTGCAATACTCCATGGTTCGGTAAATGCAAATAATTTATCAGTTATAGTGACTTTTGAATATGGATTTACAACAGGTTATGGAAATACAATAAGTGCTTTGCAAAGCCCTGTCACAGGAAATGGTGAAACGATTGTAAATGCCGATATCGCAGGGTTATTAGCAGGAACTACTTATCATTTCAGAGTTAAATCGCAGAATTCATTGGGGGGAATTGAATATGGAGAAGATCTGACATTTACAACCTTAGGAGAATTACCACAAACAATCACCGTAGATGCGACAAATGTAAAATCTGTTTCTGCAACATTGAATGGAACGGTGAATGCAAACTATTTAATGACTATTGTCGAATTCGAATATGGAACGACAGCAAGTTACGGACTAACTGCTACACCTTCACAAAACCCAGTAGCAGGTAATATCACTACGAACGTCAGTTCTGATATATCCGGGTTAACACTTCATACAACCTACCACTACAGAATTAAAGCAGAAAACTCATACGGTATCACCTATAGTGATGACCTGACCTTTACGACCCACTATGTAGTAGGTGAAAGCTATTTTGGTGGTGTTATTTTTTATATTGACAACTCTGGTGAACATGGAATGGTATGTGCAGCTGAAGATCAAAGTACAGGAGAAATATGGTACAATGGAAGCTATATGATAACCAATGCAAACGGAACATCAATAGGAACAGGCGCTGCTAATACCTTTGCAATTGTTGCAGTACAGGGCACCGGTGTTTATGCAGCTAAATTATGTGATGACCTTGTGCTTAATGGTTACAGCGACTGGTTTTTACCATCTAAGGATGAGCTTCATTTAATGTACGACTATTTGAACCACGGGTCTTACGGATACGCCGAATATTGGAGTTCTTCTGAAGGTGATCTCTACACTGCATGGAAATTGGGCGTGCAGACAGGCGGCCTTGACAGCAATTACTACAATAAGTTTGGTTCACACCCCATCAGGGCAGCCCGCGCATTTTAACAGGTTATTATTGAAAATTGAAACGTAATTGTTTTGCCTTACTTACCGAAGTTTGCTGATCATATCAGGAAGCTTGAACGCGTAACCGTGAACCTGAACCTTTCTTCCTAAACCCCTACCTGGCAAGGAATCTGCGTATGTACAGGATGAATATTGGTCAGTTGCCTGAGCAAAGATTCGCGGTTATAACCGGAAACGAGGTCGGTAATCACTTCGGATACTGAATTGATTTCTGTTGCAAGGTAGGCTTTGGCTCCTGCAAAAGCGAAACCCTCTTCCATATTCCCTCTCGCAGAATTGAACAATGCACTCGCTATGCAAAACGGAGCTTCTTTGTAATTGCATGATGCAAGACATTTCCATGGACACTTGAAAGGCTTGGCTTCACCATCCATTATTTGCTGGACGAAATCGTTTTTCACCACCCTTCCCGGCAATCCTACCGGACTGTCAATGATGACAATATCTTCTTTGCTGGCAGCGAGATAACTTTCTTTGTAAGCAAGGGAAGCATCACATTCGTGGGTAGTTACAAAGCGGGTTCCAATCTTTACCCCTTTTGCTCCTGCCTGCATGATGTCATAAATATCTTTTCCTGTACTGAGTCCGCCTCCGGCTATTACCGGAATGGTCTTTCCAAACGCTTTTTCAAAGGGCTGAAGGATCATCACCGTTTCCTCAACAAGTTGCTGAAGTGAAACCCTGTTTTCGCCGAGGTTTTCTTTTTTAAATCCCAAATGTCCTCCAGCCATAGGTCCTTCAACCACAACAGCATCTGGAATGAAATTATAATGTGATGCCCAGTGACGGAAGATCAGGTTGGCAGCTTTGGCTGAAGATACTTTTGGAACAAGTTTGGTGCGGTGATTGCTCATTCCAGCTTCGGCAATAATGTAAGGAATTTTCAGCGGCAATCCGGCTCCTATAAAAAGGATATCTATTTTTTCTTCGATAGCTACCCTAATCAATTCCTGATGATCAGTTAAAGCCATCATAATGTTTACACCTAAAACGCCATTGGTCATACTTCTGGCTTTTTGAATTTCTTTTCGAAGCGCGCGCTTGTTAGCCTGGTGGAAGTTTTTCATGTAATCCGGTTCCAGCATTCCGATGGCGGCTGCCGAAATTACTCCGATGCCCCCTTCGCTGGCTACAGCCGATGCCAGCCCCGATAATGAAACTGCCACGCCCATTCCTCCCTGCACGATAGGAAGTTTTATTGTTAGATCGCCGATAGTTAATGACTGCATAGTGTTATGTACCTTAGTGTTCGTGTTTTTTTATGCCAAAGTATTCTCAAAAATTTTAATAACAGTAAGTCGCAAAATGGATAATTTTAATATCCCAATATGTTTTAAAACGTCAAAATTAGGGTGGTGATTCTGCTAAAGTTCATAATAGGGATGAAGAAAGCGGGAATAGTTATAAAACCAATTTTTAGGGACGAAAATAGCGAATACAGGTGCCAAAATATTAATGGAGTGGTGAGACTTAAATCAATTCTTTCAATTTCTCGGCATAATTTTTTGAAACCGGAACCGGAAAGTCAACCTTTTCAAAATACAATCGGTAGCCCTGGGAACTGCCTTCAATTTTGTCAATGTAATTGATGTTGGCCAGGTACGAACGGTGGCATTTGAAAATAAACTTGTCGTCCCTCAGTATTTCCTCTGCTTTCAGCAAACTGCAACGCACCATCTGGCTTTTAACTGCCTGATCTTCCTTCCAGAACACTTCAATGTAATTATTGGCAGAACGGACAAAAAGGATGAGACTGACTTTGATGGAGAGGTTATCTTTCTGGTAATCGGAAACAAAATGAACCAATTTGTCGGGAATGGATTTGTGCTCTTTCAGTTTCTGGTTAAGTTCATTGGCTAACCGAAGGTGCGAACGCAATAAACGGTTCCGGTTGAAAACGATGAGAACCGAGGTTGGAACAATGGCAATAAGAATCATCTTTACGACCATACTGAATCCGAAAGCCATTATACCCAGGGTTTTGTAGTAGAGAAAATATCCGAAGCCCACAGTAAACAATATCCATAAATCCCAAAGTATCTCCTTTTTTACATTCCATGACGACCCGTTGAGTATCTTCGAAAAAAGACTGGGAAGGATCAATAGGTTAAGGCTTAACGATAGAAAGGTGATCACACCCAAACCGATAGCGAGGAAATATTTATCACGGGTAGCAAGGGAATCTATCTGAAGAGGCTGAAAAAGAAATAAAAACACAAATACACCCATACTGATGAAAAAGATGATTTTGGTATTGTGCTTTAAATCATCATTAAAAGGATACGGTTTATTCAGAAATTCAAGCATAAATTTTATAACCCAAGAATTTAAATTAAAAATAAAAGTACAAAATTTAACCGGACGCGGGTGTTAAATTCAAAGAAAAAATAATCAATAAAAAAAATCCCTCCCGCCTGAGGCGAGAGGGGTAAAATTATAAATGACTTTTATGGTTATAAACTACGAAAGTTTAACATTTACTGCATTTAATCCTTTTTTTCCTTGCTCCAGTTCGAATGATACTTCATCCTCATCTCTTACCTGATCAACAAGTCCTGAGACGTGTACGAAATACTCTTTGTCGCTCTGAGCGTCTTTAATAAAGCCAAAACCTTTGGTTTCATTAAAGAATTTAACTGTTCCTTTATTCATGTTATATTATTTAATTTCGGCAAAGATACACTTAATGATTGGATAAAGCGTCATTTAATTTATCCGTCATGATTTATTGAAATACCTATAAACGATCTCCCCCTTCACGTGTCCAATGGTTTTTTGCAAATCTTCAAGGCTTGCTTTCTCAATATTTTTAACAGATTTAAACTTCCACAAAAGTTTCTGGGCGTAAGTATAACCGATTCCTTCTATCTCGGTTAAAACGGTTTTTACGGAGGCTTTTTCTCTTCTCTTGCGGTGATGGGTAATTCCGAACCGGTGGGCTTCGTCGCGGATGTGCTGGATCACTTTTAGCGTTTCCGATTTTTTATCAAGATATAGCGGAAGAGAATCGCCGGGATAATAGATTTCTTCTAATTTTTTGGCAATGCCGATAATAGCAATCCTTCCCCTTAACTTCAGCTTTTCAAGGCTAATCAATGCTGAACTCAGTTGACCTTTTCCTCCGTCAACAATGATCAGTTGGGGCAATTCCTGTTTTTCGTCCAACAACCTTTTGTACCTGCGAAAAATAATTTCTTCCATTGAGGCAAAGTCATTTGGACCTTCCACTGTTTTTATGTTAAAGTGGCGGTATTCCTTCTTGTCAGGTTTGCCGTTTTTGAAACAAACCATAGCTGCTACAGGTTGATCTCCCTGTATGTTTGAATTATCAAAACATTCGATGTGAAGGGGTTCTTCCTTCATTCGTAAATCTTTTTTCATTTGCGCCATGATCCTTTTGGTGTGGCGCTCCGGGTCAACCAGTTCTGCCTGCTTTTCTTTTTCAAGTTTATAATATTTGCAATTCCTTTCGGATAGTTCGAGCAGTTGTTTCTTGTCGCCGATTTTTGGAATGGTAAAATTCACACCCGGAAATTCCATTTCAATCTTAATGGGCAAAATCACCTCCGGAGCCTTGCTGTCAAACCTTTCGCGAAGATCAATGATAGCGATTTGCAGGAGTTCATCGTCCGGTTCATCCAGTTTTTTCCTGACTTCAACCGTATGCGACTGGATAATTGCTCCATTCACCACTTTCATGAAATTGATATAACCAAAGTCATCATCCGAAATAATAGAAAAAACATCAGCATTCTCGATCTTAGGGTTGACAACGGTAGACTTACTCTGATAGCGAAGGAGTAATTCGAGTTTTTCCTTCACAGTCTGAGCCTTCTCAAATTCAAGCCGATCGGAATATTGTTTCATCAGCTCCTTCAATTGTCCGATAACCGAATTGATGTTCCCTTTGATGATCAGTTTTATTTCGTTTATTGAATCTTCATAATCTTCAGAAGATTGCAACCCCTCACACGGACCCTTGCAGTTTCCAAGATGATATTCGAGGCAGACCTTGAATTTCTTTTTTTTTATGTTTTCCTTATAGAGATTAAAATTACAGGTTCTTAAACGGTAAAGCTGGCGTACCAGGTCCAGCAAGGTATTCATCATCCTCACCGAGGCATAAGGACCGAAATATACCGAACCGTCGTGGACGACATTGCGGGTCGAAAAAATACGAGGAAAGGGTTCATTCTTTATGCAAATCCACGGATAAGTCTTGTCGTCCTTCAGCATCACATTGTACCTTGGCTGGTACTTTTTGATCAGGTTGTTTTCAAGCAGCAACGCATCCAGTTCCGTATCAACCACAATGTGCCGGATCTCTGCAATTTTTCTCACCAGAACTTTAAGTTTACCACTTACCGTGCTGTCTTTATTGAAATAGGAGGCTACGCGCTTTTTAAGGTTCTTTGCCTTGCCCACATAAAGTATCTTCCCTTCCGAATCAAAATACTGGTAAATGCCTGGCTTCCCTGGAAGGGTTTTGATGACCGGTTCAAGTCTGTCATAGTATTTATTGATTGTTTTCAATACCTATTTTATTAACAGGAACAAACAAATCTTTTTCCTTTCAACTTTATCCTTTTTCCTTCTATTTTATCCCTTTCTTCAAAAACGCATCCCATCCCTGGGAAGTTATAGGAACAACCGTACCTGATTTGCTGATCAGGTTATAACCTTCGTTTTTGTCTGTTATATGCCCGATAACCGATATGCCTTTGATTCCGTTCACCTTTTTATAATCGGCTTGGGAAATAGTGAACAATAATTCGTAATCCTCACCGCCATTCATGGCAGAGGTGGTAGGGTCAATCCCGAATTCCCTGGCAACAGTAACGGTGGCAATATCTATCGGTATTTTATCTTCATAAATATTACAACCCAGTTTTGATTGAATACAAACATGAAGCATTTCAGAAGCCAGACCGTCCGAAATGTCAATCATGGATGTAGGCTTTACACCAACACCTTTCAATAATTTAACAATATCGGTTCGGGCTTCCGGTTTGAGTTGCCTTTCAAGAACGTAGTCGTGTCCTTCGAGGTCGGGTTGCATATTTGGGTCGGCTTTGAAAGCTTGTTTTTCACGTTCCAGCAACATCAATCCCATGTAAGCAGCCCCAAGATCACCCGAAACGAAAACCAGGTCACCTTTTTGAGCAGTATTCCGATAAACTATTTCATCAGCTTTTGCTTCACCAATGGCAGTTGCTGACAAAAACAACCCTGATGGGCTGGATACAGTGTCACCTCCAACAAGATCAACTTTATAAGTTTTACAGGCAAGATAAATCCCTTTATAAATTTCCTCCAATGCTTCAACCGAAAAACGGTTGGAGGCGCCAATCCCAACCAGCAATTGTTTAGGTGCTCCGTTCATGGCGACTATATCCGAAAAGTTGACAACTGCTGTTTTATATCCCAGATGCTTTAATGGCATGTATGTTAAATCGAAATGAATCCCTTCGATCAATAGGTCGGTCGTAACCAAAACCTGTTTGTTTCCATAATCCAGCACTGCCGCATCATCGCCAACACCTTTTATTGAACCGGGGTTTTTAAGCTGTATGCTGTTGGTAAGATAATCTATCAATCCGAATTCGCCCAAAGTGGACAATTCAGTTCTGTTTGGTAAGTTTTCAAGCATTTGAATGAATTTATTTAGGGTAAAATAATTAATTAACGATACAAGATTAAAAATTCATCATTTGACAACCCAAGGTGTCGTAGATGCTGCCTGACGTTAAAGTCGGAATAGTCTTAAAATGTGATTGAAACGAAATGGGTCTGCTCAAATCTTTTCTTGTCCAATGTTCATGACCACCTGATGTTCGTATTTTTTTGCATCCTATTTGAATCAAAAACATTCTGTATTTTTTCGTTTCAATATTTTTCAGGTTTGCCATATTAGGCCATTGCCGGAAGTGTTATATCGCGTGTTGTTCTGGAAAAGTTCTTATTACGTACAATATCTGAAAGGTACTCCCTGTTTTGAAACAATTGGTCCAAATATGGTGGTTTAAAGATTCTGTTGTTTTTTCTACCCTTTACTTCCCATCCAAGTTTTTTTAGCTCTTCAATTAATATATTTTTATTGATCGTATACTTTAGAAATTCTTCAAGTGATATTTCGAACGATTTTTTAGCTTGTTCCTCATCTGTGCCATATCCGCTCAAACCGAGAGCAGGAGAATAACAAATTCTGGTACCTTCTTCCTCAAAGGAAATGATATCCAACTGCACTTTCACATTGACTTTTTCATTGCCAAAATCACCCGCGAAAAAATAACCTTTGCCCATAGCTTATTGTTATATTTTAATTTGATAAAACTAATCAGGCACAAATTTAATATAATATAATGAAAGTAATCTTTGGTTCATTATTAAATTTTTATGCTTCAATGTTCCAACAAATCTTTAAGTTCATTGTTTCACTTTTGGAGCGATTGGTAAAAAAATTCGCTGATATTTAATACTTTTGCAGCGCTCAATACAATTCTTTTACAAATTGACAGAGCATTTAAAATGGAAAAAGACAACAACAATATACTTCAGGAAGTAACGCAGAGTGAGTACAAATACGGTTTTATTACAAATATTGAAATGGATACCGCCCCAAAGGGGCTGAACGAAGATATCATCCGCTTCATTTCGCTGAAAAAGAATGAGCCTGAATTTATGCTTGAGTTCAGGCTGAAAGCATTTGCCAAATGGAAAACCATGCAAAACCCTGAATGGGCGCATTTAAATATTCCACCGATTGATTTCCAGGACATTATTTATTATGCAGCGCCAAAAAAGAAAAAAGAGTTGAAAAGCCTGGATGAAGTGGATCCTGAATTGCTTGAAACCTTTAAAAAGCTTGGCATTTCACTGGAGGAGCAAAAAAAATTGAGCGGAGTAGCGGTAGATGCTGTTTTCGACAGCGTTTCGGTAAAAACAACGTTTAGTGAAACGCTTCAAAAGCACGGTATCATTTTCTGCTCATTCAGTGAGGCTGTCCAGCACCATCCAGAACTTGTAAGAAAATACATGGGTTCAGTTGTGCCGGTCGGTGATAATTATTTTGCAGCATTAAATTCAGCCGTGTTTACCGATGGATCGTTTTGCTACATACCGCCCGGCGTCCGCTGTCCTGTAGAACTTTCGACTTACTTCAGGATCAACAGCGCTGGCACAGGTCAATTTGAACGAACTTTGATCATTGCTGATGAAGGAGGTTATGTTAGCTATATGGAAGGTTGTACCGCTCCTCAGCGCGACGAAAATCAACTTCATGCAGCAGTTGTGGAAATTGTGGCTTTAAAGGACGCCCAGGTAAAATATTCAACCGTTCAAAACTGGTATCCGGGAGATAAAGATGGGAAAGGAGGCATCTATAATTTCGTTACCAAACGCGGAATGTGCAAGGGAAGTCATTCGAAAATTTCATGGACACAGGTGGAAACCGGCTCTGCCATAACGTGGAAATACCCGAGCTGCATTTTATTAGGCGATCATTCTATTGGCGAATTTTACTCGGTGGCTGTGACCAATCATCACCAGCAAGCCGATACCGGTTCAAAGATGACACACATTGGTAAAAACACCAAAAGCACCATCATCTCCAAGGGAATATCATCCGGATTGAGCAATAACAGTTACCGTGGATTGGTCAGGATAAGCCGGAGAGCAGAAAATTCCAGAAACTTCTCTCAATGCGACTCTTTACTTTTGGGGGATAAATGCGGGGCGCACACCTTCCCATACATTGATGCACAGAACAGTTCATCCATTGTGGAACATGAAGCAACCACATCCAAAATATCGGATGACCAATTATTCTACTGTCAGCAACGCGGCATTGATACTGAAAATGCCATCGGTTTGATCGTAAATGGATATGCTAAGGAAGTGCTGAGGCAATTACCGATGGAATTTGCCGTGGAAGCTCAAAAGCTATTAGCGATCAGTTTGGAAGGAAGCGTGGGGTGATAAGGATTTTTGAGATTAGAGATTAGATATTTGAGATATGAAATTTGATTTCTGATTTAAAAGGAAATAGATATGAAAAGTCAGGAAATGGAGGATCGGGTGATTAGCTTCGCAGCGTTAATAATTGAAATTTGCAAAGAGCTTCCCAAAACGCAAGCGGGAATGATTTTATCGAATCAATTGGTAAAATCAGGTACTTCCAGCGCCCTGAATTATGGCGAAGCCAGAGGGGCTGAAACAAGAAAAGATTTTATTCACAAAACAAAAATCGTATTAAAAGAATTAAGAGAAACCCTTGTCGGTTTAAAAATCATTATGAAATCGAACCTTTATAAAAACACACAAAAACTAAATCTGGCGTTGAAAGAAAATGATGAGTTAGTCTCAATTTTTGTAACCAGTACAAAAACACTTCAAAAAAACAACCTGCCGGAAAAATAGCAGCTTCTGCGAATAGTTCAAACATCTAACATCATACATCATATTTCATAAATCATTTAGAATGTTATCAATAAAAAACCTACACGTTTCAATAAACGGAAAAGAAATCCTCCGGGGACTTAACCTCGAAATAAAAGCAGGGGAGGTACACGCCATCATGGGACCTAACGGGACGGGCAAAAGCACTCTGGCATCTGTCATTACCGGCAAGGAAGGCTATGAAGTTACCCAGGGTGAAATCGTTTATATGGGCAGGGATATTTCGGAATACTCAACGGTTGAAAGGGCGCTTGAAGGCATTTTCCTTGGATTTCAATATCCGGTGGAAATTCCGGGTGTCAGTATGACCAACTTTATGAGGACAGCCCTCAATGAGCACCGAAAATACAAAGGGCTTGACCCGATTTCAGCAACTGATTTTCTTGCTAGGATGGAAGAAAAAAGAAAGCTTCTCGAAATTCAGGATAAACTCACCAACAGATCTGTTAATGAAGGCTTTTCGGGTGGAGAGAAAAAAAGGAATGAGATATTCCAGATGGCTATGCTCGAACCACGCTTGGCTATCCTTGACGAAACCGACTCAGGTCTCGACATTGATGCCCTGAAAGTGGTTGCTAAGGGAGTAAATACACTCAAAACAAAAGACAATGCAACTCTGGTCATTACTCACTATCAGCGGTTGCTCGATTATATCGTACCCGATTTCGTTCATGTGCTGAATGACGGAAAAATCATCAGGTCGGGCGGTAAAGAGCTGGCTTTTGAGCTCGAAGAGAGGGGTTATGAATGGCTGAAAGAAAATTAAAAGGAAAAATTAAAAGGAAAAAGTAAAAAGGAAAAAGGAAAGGGATGGAAGTGGAGCTTAAAGATAAAATATCAGACCTTTACACGAGGAATCGGGAGAAGATTTTCAATAATAGTCCCTCGGAGGTCAATGTTATGAGAGAACATGCTTTTACGGATTTTTTGAAACTCGATTTTCCAACTGAAAAAACGGAAGCCTGGAAAAATACCAATCTGAAAAAAGTATTGGATCGGGATTATAGTTTCTACTTTGAGCCTACCGATAAAGATGTTGACATCGAAAGGGTTTTTCAATGTGAAGTCCCCGATTTCGACACTCACATTATTTCACTCTACAATGGATGGTACGTTTATCGGGACAAACCTTTGATTCAGCTTCCAAATGGGACTATCATCGGAAGTTTTGCCAAAGCCCTGGAGGTCTATCCTGAACTTGTATTGAAGCATTTTAATAAATATGCCAAAGAGAATATCAATGGTTTCAATTCCCTGAACACGGCTTGTGCGCAGGATGGCGTATTCATCTATGTTCCGGATGGGGTTACAACTTATAAAACCATACAAATGGTGAATGTACTGAACAAGGAGGATAATCTTTTTGTCCAAAACAGGAACCTTGTTATACTTGGAAAGAACAGCAAACTAACATTGGTTCATTGTGATGATTCACACAACCACAAATCAAGTTTTACCAATACGGTGACTGAAGTCTTTTTGGATGAGGGAGCACAACTTGATCATTATAAGCTTCAGAACCTGAACAACGATACATCGCTCATCAATTCTACATTTTTCTACCAGTCAGCCCGGAGCAACCTCAGCACTTATGCCATCTCGTTAAACGGAGGACTGATCAGGAACGATTTGCGGATCATTCTTGATGGTGAAGACTGCAATTCGGATGTATATGGATTGTATCTTGTGGATAAAGATCAGCATGTTGACAATCATGTTTTTGTTGACCATGCAAAACCAGGTTGTACCTCCAACGAACTTTTCAAAGGTATATTGGACGATAGCGCCAGTGCGGTGTTTAACGGTCATATCCTTGTCAGGAAGGATGCTCAGAAAACCAATGCCTTTCAGAAAAACAGGAATGTGCTTCTGACGGACAAAGCTACGGTGAACGCAAAACCCTTCCTCGAAATTTATGCTGATGATGTTAAATGCAGTCACGGCGCAACTGTTGGTCAACTTGACGATAATGCCCTTTTTTATATTAAGTCGAGAGGTATCAGCGAATACAATGCAAAGTTGTTGCTCATGTATGCTTTTGCCGCTGAGGTGATCAATAAAATTTCAATTCTGCCGCTCAGGGAGCGGATTGACGACCTGGTCAAGAAACGGCTTCGCGGAGAGCTTGCTATTTGTGACCAGTGTGTTTTGCATTGCAAAAACCAGGAGAAAAAATTCGAGTTTGAAATTGATTTATCGAAAATTTAATTTCCCAAACTTTGAAATTTGACATCACCAACATAAGAAATGATTTTCCTGCACTCCATCAAAAGATTTATGGAAAGCAACTGGTTTACCTTGATAATGCAGCCACTTCACAGAAACCAAAAGCGGTAATTGATGCTATTTCCGGTTATTATTCCACCATTAACAGCAATGTTCATCGCGGGGTTCATTATCTGAGCCAGCAGGCAACGGATGCCTTTGAAAGGACCAGGAATCATATTCAGCAATTCATCAATGCCCGATATTCACATGAAGTTATTATTACCAAAGGCGCTACCGATTCTATCAATCTTGTTGCCAACTCCTTCGGAAAGAAATTCCTGAATGAAGGTGATGAGGTCATTGTTTCCGCGCTTGAACACCATGCGAACATTGTCCCCTGGCAAATGATTTGTGAAGAAAAAAAAGCGAAACTTTGTGTCATTCCGATGAATGATAATTGTGAGCTTTTGTTGGATGAGTTTAGCAAACTGATCAGCAAAAAGACAAAAATTGTTTCGGTTGGGCACATTTCCAATGCCGTTGGGGTAATCAATCCCATCAGGAAGATAATTGAAATTGCTCATCTGCATGGAATCCCGGTGATGATAGATGGAGCACAGGGGATTGTTCATGAAAAAGTTGATGTGC
Organism: uncultured Bacteroidales bacterium; assembly: GCA_963840975.1. Lineage (GTDB taxonomy): Bacteria > Bacteroidota > Bacteroidia > Bacteroidales > JAADJA01 > JAADJA01. The sequence goes on from CAWJBC010000011.1 coordinate 194,493, forward strand.
AGGAACTTGATTGCGATTTCTATTGTTTCTCAAGCCATAAGTTTTATGGTCCTATGGGTGTTGGGGTTTTGTATGGTAAAGAGTCTTTTTTGGAAAAAATGCCGCCCTACCAGACCGGAGGGGAAATGATTAAAAGTGTGACTTTTGAAAAGACAACTTTTAATGAATTGCCTTTTAAGTTTGAGACCGGTACACCGAATGTCGCTGATGTGATAGGGTTTGATGAGGCTTTGAATTATATTGAAAAAACCAGGATCGAATATATATTTGAGTACGAGAAAGAGTTGCTGGGTTATGCAACAACACAATTGAGAAAAGTGGAGGGAATAGATATCATTGGAGATATTCCGGCTAAAGCAGGTGTAATATCGTTTAACCTGGATGGAATTCATCACTACGATGCAGGCACTATCCTTGATAAACTAGGAATAGCCATCCGAACCGGAAACCATTGCGCCCAGCCGGTGATGGACAGGCTTGGGATACAAGGTACCATGCGGGCTTCTTTCGCGTTTTATAATACAAAACAGGAAGTGGATATATTGAAAGAGGCGCTTGAGAAAGTAAAGGAAATGTTCAGTTGAGATAGTATGAAGGCAATGACAATACAGGAACAAGAAAATAAAATTATAGAAGAATTCAGTCTTTTTGACGATTGGATGGACAAGTACAATCTCCTTATCGAAATGGGAAAGTCCCTACCCGTCATGGATGAAAAATTCAAAACCGACCAGTACCTGATAACCGGTTGTCAGTCGAGGGTGTGGCTGATGGCTGAACTGACGGATGGAAAAGTTGTATTTAAAGCCGACAGCGATGCGGTAATTACAAAAGGAATCGTCAATCTTCTGATAAGGGTTTTGTCCGATCAAAAACCGGAGAATATCCTTAATTCGGATATGGCATTCGTTGACCGGATCGGATTGAAGGAGCATCTCTCTCCAACCCGTTCAAACGGATTGACATCAATGATAAAGCAGATGAAATTGTATGCGCTTGTATTTAAAACCAAACAGGGAGGGTGATGGATGAGATTTGAGATTAGAAATATGAGATTAGAAATATGAAATTTGAAATTGGATATTTGATATTTTCCTTTGACTTGAAACCTGTCTCGCCAGAGGCGAGATGAAACCTGAAACCTTGAACTTTAAACCTTGAACTAACTTATGACCAACAAAATAACAAAAAGCATATTGGGAGATGCGGTGATCGAAACGCTGAAAACCATTTTTGATCCCGAAATTCCAGTAAATATTTACGAATTAGGGTTGATTTATGAGATAAAAGTTGACGATGATTACAATGCCTATATTTTGATGACTCTTACTTCACCCAATTGCCCTGTGGCAGAGTCTCTCCCGGATGAGGTGAAAGAAAGAGTAAAGGACATCAGCGGAATTAATGATGTAAAAGTAGAAATCACTTTTGAGCCACCCTGGGATAAGGACATGATGTCGGAAGAGGCGATGCTTGAATTGGGATTGTTATAGAGATTTACTAAAGGTTTGTTACATTCTGATGGGAATTAAACCGGCTGACTTTTTTGACTCAAAAAATATACATTTGCATAAAAAATAATCCATGTCGCCTGAATCCGGCACATTATTATCGAAAATAAATTCACCGTCTGATCTCAAGAAATTGAGAGAGGAAGAGTTGCCCCAGGTTTGTGAGGATATCAGGCAATTTATCATTGATGTCATCTCTGTCAATCCCGGTCATCTTGCTGCCAGTCTCGGCACTGTTGAATTAGCCGTAGCCATTCATTACGTTTTCGAAACTCCGTCTGATAAATTGATCTGGGATGTTGGTCACCAGTCTTATGCCCATAAAATACTCACCGGACGAAAGGACCGGTTTCACACCCTGAGAAGGCAAAACGGCATCAGCGGTTTCCCAAAAATGTCGGAGAGTGAGTATGATGCCTTCGGAACCGGACACTCCTCCACTTCCATATCGGCTGCTTTTGGAATGGCTGTGGCATCTTCTCTCATGGAGAAAAACGGAAAACAGCACATTGCTGTGATCGGCGACGGCTCCATTACCAGTGGAATGGCAATGGAAGCCCTGAATAATGCCGGCGTTTCCAAAGCAAACCTGTTGGTTATCCTCAACGATAACAAAATTGCAATTGACAAAAATGTAGGTGCTATTAAGGAATACCTGCTCGATATTACCACATCCCAGTCGTACAACCGTTTTAAGGATATGGTTTGGAAAATGATGGGGGGTGATACAAAATATGGCGCAAATTCACGTTCCATTATCAAACAGGTAGGAAATGCAGTAAAATCAACCATCCTCAAAAAAAGCAATCTGTTTGAAGCTTTCAAGTTCAGGTATTTTGGACCTACGGATGGACATGATGTTATTCACCTTGTTAAAATTCTTCGCGACCTGCAACGGATTCCCGGTCCGAGAATTCTTCATGCCATTACCGTGAAGGGCAAAGGGTTATCCAATGCCGAAAAAGAGCCAACCACCTATCATTCGCCCGGAATTTTCGATAAAAAAACCGGTGAAATCAAAAAATCAGAATGTTCCGAAAAGTTATCGCCAAAATTTCAAAATGTCTTTGGAAAAACCATCATTGAATTAGCAGAACAAAATAAGAAGATCGTAGGAATTACGCCGGCAATGGCTTCCGGATCATCACTTAACATGATGATGCAGGTGATGCCTGACCGTGCATTTGATGTGGGTATTGCGGAGCAACATGCTGTTACATTTGCCGCCGGACTTGCCGCTCAGGGGATGATCCCATTCTGTAATATTTATTCAACATTCATGCAGCGGGCTTACGATCAGGTGATCCATGATGTAGCGCTGCAAAAACTTCATGTGGTTTTTTGCATTGACAGGGGAGGAGTTGTTGGTGAAGATGGCAATACCCATCATGGTGCATTTGATCTTGCCTATCTCAGGACAATACCTGGTATAACCATTGCCGCAGCCCTGAATGAAGAAGAACTTCGCAACCTTATGTACACCGCTCAGTTGGATGATTCCGGAACATTTTCGATACGTTATCCGCGCGGAAGGGGATTTTTACAGGAATGGAAAACACCATTTAAAAAACTGGAGATTGGTAAAGGACAAAAACTGAAAGATGGCAATGATGTTGCAATTGTCACTATTGGAATTACCGGAAATTTTGCAATGGAGGCTGCCCGTCAACTGGAAAAGGAAGGAATCAAGGCTGCTGTCTATAACATGCGTTATCTCAAACCCATTGATGAAGATATCCTTCACGAAGTCTTCACGAATTTCAAGAAAGTCGTCACTGTCGAAGATGGGATTATCATTGGCGGATTGGGAAGCGCTTTCCTTGAATTCATGGCTGATCACAATTATGCTTCGCAGGTAAAAAGGCTCGGTATCCCTGATCAGTTTGCCGGACAGGGTTCTCCCGAAGAACTTTACCGGAAACTAGGCTATGATGCGGAAGGAATTGCCAATACTGTAAAGACTTTTCTGTATTTATAATCATAAGAATTTTAATGTGCTTGGCAGTTGGAAAAAAAACTGCCCTGCCTGATATTTTCTATTTGATTTCTATTTATCTTTAGCCGGACAAACACAAATCACTAACCCGATGAAAGCAATTATATTTTTTCTAACAATTGTTTTTGCCAACAGCCTTTCCGCCCAAGACTGGAGCCCTATCCTTGTCAATGAGAAAATGAATTATCAGCATTCCGATTCGGCTTATATCAGCCATACGATATGGGTAGAATCGGTTCAGCTTTCAGGTAACGATACTATTTTTCAACTGAACCGGATAGTGAAAAATGTCCCCGGTTATCCTGAAATTGCCCTCCGTTATCAGCCTCAGTTTTTTCTGAAACAAATGAAAAAGCAGGATGACGGTGTTTACACTTTTTCTGATCCCGAAAGTTTTATCCTACATGCCTTTGCCACAAATGGCGAAAGCTGGTTGTTCGATCAGGATAACAACATTACTGCTCAAGTCACGTCCCTGTCATTGGAAGATGTTTTCGGAGATCAGGACTCTGTTAAAGTGATCAGCCTTACGGATGGAGGTGAAATCCGCTTGTCAAAAAATTTCGGTATTTTGAAGTTCCCTGATTTTATAACCGGTGGATACTATGAACTGGCAGGTATTCAAAACACAAGCTACGGAGAATCTGTCCCTGATTTCTGGGATATTTTCGATTTCGGGGTGGGAGATGTATTTCAATTTTTTGAAGATGCCGGAGACCCATTTGGTTCTGGTTTTATTACCAGAAAATTAACCATAACCTCAAAAGAGGTAAATAGTAATTCTTTTAACTACAGTTATGATGGAATTTATAATTGTCTATACTTTGAAGCTGGCGGCGGCGGTGGTATAAGTTCATACACATATTCTGATGATTTCAATTTTACAGATTCCATTAACCATCCTGCCAATTATTTTTCCGGACAGGACTATGTCCTTCCTAACTCATATACAGGAAATGGGACTCACCGTGTATTTACGGTTGCAAGATATGATGTAGATGATGAAACAGGGGGATTTTATAAAAATTTCGGGACGAAGGATGAAACTACTACTCCATACAGTGCCGATGTCTTCTACGAATTAAGTCAATTTAGCGATACCCTTTACAGATTTGAATATACATCAGTACTTTTTGAGCCATGCGGTTTAATGGGCTTTGGTTATGGCGGGTCATTAGGTGAAACGTTTAGAAGCGAAGGGTGCTTCGAATATTGGAGTTTAAAAGAATTAGCCGGTTATATCAAAGATGGCGACACGGTCGGCACGATAACACCCGATTCTTTGTTACTTACGGGTATTAATAATTTAAATGCTGTAAATCCTGCGGTATTTGTTTATCCTAATCCAGTAGACAATGTGATTAACTTCCGCTTCAACGAATTGAATCCTTCATGGGATGAATTTAAAATTGAAATCCGCAATTTGCTGGGTCAACTTGTAATGCAGCAGACCGGTGAAATGAAAGAATCAATTACTTTGAATATAGATGATATTTCGCCGGGCATTTATATTTACACCATCAAAAGCAATAAAATTATAGTACAGCAAGGCAAACTTGTAATTCGATAAAAGCCGGAATGAAAGTTTAGGTTACAGATATAGTTTAGTTTGAAAATCAACGAATTAATGAAATATTTGAGATTCTTTTCTACATTCATTTATTTTGTAGCAATACTTATGGTAGCGGTGGTTGAACTTCCAGCACAGTCAACCTACGAAATCGGGAATGTGAATTACCGGTTCGAAGGAGCCAAATTATTGATCTCTTATGATATCCTCAAATCAAAATCGGGTGAAACCTACAATATCTGGCTTGAAGTGACCACTGCTTCGGGCGAAAAGATCATTCCGGTTTCGGTGTATGGCGATGTCAGGAGAGGAATTGTTCCGGGCAAGAAACGGACCATCATCTGGGATACCCATGCCGATGATATCGTTCTGGATGAAGGATTTCAGTTGCAAGTGCTGGGCACACCGGAAGGCAGGAAAGAAACGGTTCCGGATTCTATTGTGCAGAAATATGATTTTCCACGATACACTGACATTGGTTTGGGTTTTGGAATGGATTACGGGGGTATATTTGGAGCAAAATTTACATTTACACCCATTAAATATTTCGGCGCTTTTATTGCAGGTGGTTTGCAATTTGGAGGATTTGCCTGGCAGGTTGGTGCAAAGGGATATGCTATTCCGAAGACTTCAAAAAAAGGGTTCCGTCCCAACCTAAAGGCAATGTATGGAGTAAATGCCGCTATCTACGTTGAGAATGCAGAAGAATATAACCAGCTTTATACCGGTCCGTCAATAGGTCCGGGTATGGAAATCCGTTTCGGCAGGATGAAAAAGAGCGGACTGGATGTTGATATTAACTTCCCGTTCCGGTCGCAGGAATATAAAGATGACTGGGAAAAATTAAAAAATGACCCCAACATAGAGATACTTTCAGAGCCATTGCCTTTTTCTATTTCTGTCGGATATCATTTTGAATTCTGAGAAGCAAACTGATTTTTTCCTTGTTATTGTTTTTATTCTCAATTTGGGAAAAGAATTTCCCATTACAATTTGCCTGAGAAATAAATAATGTGTTTTGGTCATTCATCATAATTATTTTTTGTGCTTGTTTTCAGGCGTTATGTTGTTGGAAGATTTGTAAACATTGTGATTTGTTATTGGTTTATTTTCTGGTATTAAATTTGAATAACCCGGCAATTTAATAATTTACTTTTGGGTATATAATTTGTTTTGATCAGCATCAGTGATAGTGGTCAGAGGATGATAAAAAAAGTTTAATTTTACAACCGGAAATCAAATGGATCAAAAACTCGACTAACTTTTAATGAAACAACTAATTTTTCTTTATGGCAATGAGGATAATTTACATTACGGTATTTCTTATAATTTTTCAATTTCTATCTTTAAATAATTTCGGTCAGGTCACCCTGCCCTGGACCGAAGGATTTGAAAATGTTGGACCGGTGACCACGTTTTATAACGACAGTTACCCTATCAATGGACTGCCTCAGTGGAGTTACGATGAGGTTAATTTTCGGGGCCGCTTGCGGTTTGAGATGGGTAGCGGATTTTATCACACAGGTTCCAAAGCCGCAACTTTTGACAAAATTACTTCAAGTTATTTCCTCGAAAACGCTAATTTTCTGATTTTGGATCTTGATTTAAGCCGGTATTCCTTATCAACCGATCTGGCATTGTCATTTTACCACATGCATCACAACAATATTTATACAGAGGAGTATGATAAAGTTTGGATCAGAGGTAGCAACACTGATAAATGGATTATAATTTATGATTTAGCAGCAAACCAGGGAGTTGCAGGAACATGGAATGAAGTTACCGGACTTGATATAGATTTAATACTTGCTCAGGCTAATCCGCCGCAAAGAGTGTCATCCAGTTTTCAGGTGAGGTTCGGGCAACAGGGTTTTAATTTTACTGTATCTACTGAATATTATCAGGGAAGAACCTTTGATGATATATCCATTACCGGGACCATGTGTGGTCATCCACCTGTTTTCAACGCCAGTGAAGTTTCTTCAAATGAAGTTGAATTAAGCTGGACAAAGAATCTGAATAATGAGGATGTACTTATCGCTGTAAATTCAACAAATACATTTGGAAATCCTTTAAATGGCATTACCTATTCGCCGGGAAATTCACTTGCGGGTGGGGGAACGGTTATAAGTGTTGGTTCATTGCTTAATTTTTTACATTCTAATTTGAATCCCAATACCTCGTATTTTTACAAAGCCTGGTCTTTTAGTCCTCAATATAATTATTCCTGCGGGATTGAGGGTAATGCACAAACACCGTGTGTATCCATAGTTACTTTCCCATACACCCAGGATTTTGAAAATGGCGGTATCATCCCTAATTGCTGGAGGCAGGAAAATGTATCGGGTTATAATGTCAATTGGACTTTTACAAAAGGAAACAAGGGAAAAATGCACCCAGAAAATGCCCATTCAGGCATGTTTAATGCGTGTTTGCAGGATACGGATGATGATGATGACATGACCCTCCTTATCTCTCCACCTTTCGATTTGACCATTTTTTCATCAGCCACACTATCATTCTGGCACACACAGGAGTTCTGGCTTCTGAATCAGGATGAGTTAAGGGTTAATTACAAAACCAGTGCAGACGGAGCTGGATACTCTTGAATACATTTTCAAACAGCATTAGTAGCTGGACAAATACAATAATCAATTTGCCTGATTTAAGCAGCGCTTATTACATTTCGTTTAGTGGGAACGCAAAATATGGTTATGGTATTTGCATTGATGATTTTACTATAAACGGCACACCGGTTTTATATCCGATAGCGAATTTCTCGGCAAATTCCACAGCACCTTACCTGAATGAAACGGTTTCTTTTACCGACCTTTCTACAAATAATCCCACTTTCTGGTCATGGGCTTTTGTTCCGGCAAGCATTACTTTTGTAAATGGAACAACTGCAAATTCACAAAATCCGCAGGTACAGTTTAATGAATCAGTTAATTACACTGTTGAACTGACTGCTTCCAATGCAAGCGGAAATAACCTGGAATCCAAACCTGATTATATTACAGTAATTCCAAAACCTGAAAGTGATTTTATTGCTGATACTTTAACTCCGGCAATCGGAGAAATTGTGACTTTTACCGATCTTTCGACCAACAACCCAACTTCATGGTCATGGTCTTTTTTGCCTGCAACTGTGACTTTTGCCGGCGGAACCGATGCAAATTCCCAAAATCCACAGGTGCAGTTTCTTGAATCAGGCAATTACACTATTGAATTATCTTCTTCCAATCCTAGCGGGAGTGACCTGGAATCCAAGCCTGATTATATTTCAGTTCTTCCTTTACCAGTAGCTGATTTTACTGCTGACACACTCACTCCTGCTATTGGCGAATTTGTTTTCTTTACCGACCTTTCGACCAACAATCCTACCTCCTGGTCGTGGTCATTTATTCCTGCAACGGTAATATTTGCAGGTGGAACAGATGCAAATTCCCAAAATCCGCAGGTGCAGTTTCTTGAATCGGGAAGTTATTCGGTTGAGCTGATTGCTTATAATGGAAGTGGAAGCGATATGGAATCAAAGCCTAATTATATATCGGTTCTTCCAGTACCTGAAGCTGATTTTACAGCAGATATTTTATTACCGGCTATCGGTGAAATTGTTAGTTTTACTGATCTTACTACCAACAATCCTAATTCATGGGCATGGTCGTTCTTGCCGGCAACTGTGAATTTTTATGGCGGAACCGATGCCAATTCTCAAAATCCCCAGGTTCAGTTTAATGAATCAGGAATTTACACAGTTGAACTCACCGTTACAAATGCAAGCGGATTGGACATTGAATTAAAGGTTGACTACATAACCGTTCATAATCCATTAATTGTTGTTGATTTGACAGTATTTTTAGAAGGTTCATTTTATGAAACAGTTATGGTTCCTTCTTTAAACGCGATTTTACCTTTAAGTCAACCCTTTAATATTGAGCCCTGGAATTATGATGGAGGTGAAATAGTAGCTTCAATTCCCAATCCTGATATTATTGACTGGGTATTAATTGAAATCAGAGATGCTTCTGATGCAGCTTCCTCAACCTTTGAAACAATGATTGGTCGTCAGGCTGCTTTTTTGCTCAGTGATGGTAGCATTGTCGGATTAGACGGAATCTCACATCCTGAATTCGTCAATTCATTGCTTCAGAATTTATTTGTTGTGGTTTACCACCGCAATCATTTGGGAATTATGTCCTCGGTTTTCCTTACGGAAACTTCAGGAATTTATTCCTATAATTTCACCGATGGCGAAACAAAAGCTTATGGTGTTTCAAACAACGGGCAGAAGGAAATCTTTCCCGGAATATGGGGAATGTTTGGTGGTGATGGCGACCGAAATGGAACGATAAACAGCATAGATAAATCTGCTATTTGGACAATTCAAGCTGGGGCCGGGGGTTATATCGAAAGCGATTACAACCTGGATTCACAATCGAACAATCAAGATAAAAACGATATTTGGTTGCCTAATGAAGGGAAAGCGAGCCAGGTACCTGATTGAGATTTAAATATTTTTTTTCACAACGATTTTTATGAAAATATTTTCAATTATACTATTTTTAGGTTGCTTCATTCAGTTTGGTTTTGGACAGGAATCCAATCAACTTACATCCTACCCTCAATCAAACAAAGCCATTGTCCTGGTGAATTCCAATATGGCGGATTATTTTGATTTTACGGATTATATAAAACCCTATCTGGATAATTTTGGAATTCCTTATGAAGTTTGTGATCTCAAAACCACAACTTTGCCATCGTTATCTGATTACGGTATAATCATTTTTGGTCATAATAATGTTTACGTGTCCAATTACCCCATCGCAGCCTTAGAGAATGCAGTTTCAAGCGGCGTTGGATTGTGTAGTTTTGATCCGCATCTTTTCGATTACAACAGTGCATTTAATACAGTGATTACAACCAAAACATTATCCGTGCAGCAATTTAAATTCCCCAATGGTACACATTACATCACCCAAAAACATTCACCTGATACGTACAATCCGAATAATGATGTGATTAATTTAATAATTGCATGGTCGCTGACGCAAAAAAGTAATTTAATTAACGGAACAGTCCTGGTGAGTGCACCAGATCCCAGCAACAGCAGTGACTTCGTTAATTTGGTAGAAATTTGTAATTACGGAAGCGGACGTGTGGTTAAGTGGAGTGGAACGGGTTGGATGTCCTCTCTGGTGCTGGGTGCCGTTTACGGCATGGATGATATTATCTGGCGGGGAATTGTTTGGGCTGCCCGTAAACCTTTTATCATGCTGGGTTTACCCCCTTTTGTAACCATGCGGGTTGATGATGTTTATGGCGCAGGTGGTAGTGGTTCTACCAACTTTGAATGGGTTGGAATTTGTAACAATTATGGATGGAAACCCTGGTTGGGAACTTTTAATAGTCAGATCCCTCTATCAAACATTCCCACCCTGGCAAATTTGATAAACAATGGGTTGGCCACCGCATCTCCCCATGCGTTCAATACTTCAAGTTTTATTTATTATGACCACTATAATTACGGAAATTTTGATGTTGTTCAAAATTGTGCCTTAGCGAGAGAATTTTATGAACAAAATGATTTGAAAATATCAAAATACTTCGTGCCTCATTTTTATGAACTTAGCATTGACTGCCTCCCTGAGTTACTCAAGATGAATTGCGAATTTTTAGCCACTCATATATTACCCGGTAAAGGTTATGGCAGTACAATATGGATGAATTGTGGTCCTTACAGGATCAATGACGGAAAAAATCCCAACAATGATACGCGCCCCGTTTATTATGGCGACTATGTGAAACTGAACGGGATTGATTTCTTTAATTGCTTAACGGAGATAAGAGATGACGGAGGCTATGAATGGTATCCGATGTATTTATCGGGTGATAACATAACCACTACTTCTGCAAGAGGAATCCGGCAACTGCGAAGGGCGTTGAACAGTATGGTTTTACCCTCGTTATTTTCGCATGAATATTTTTTTAACACCATTACCCTTGCGGATTGGAATACAATTATGTCGAATGTAACTAACGGTATTTCAGAGTACAATCCGATTTTTACAACAACTGATTATGCTGTTCAATATATCAGGGCAAAAAAGAATACTGCCATCACAAATGTGGTTGACAACCAAAATACAATTGATATTCATTACACTGCTAACAATGATATGGACATCAAATGTCACTTGTTTAACGAGAGCGGGGGACAAATTTCTGTTACCCTGGTTGACCTTCCACAACTGAATGGTAGTAATGTTGTTACTGTTAATAATTAACCGGGTATCATTTTGCTCAAATTATTAACAATCCTTTTTCCTGAAATTTTAAAGTCGAATTGATTAAAATTTTTAAAAAGTTGACTACTTATGAATCTTCGTAAATTAATATTTGTTTTTTTTATTTTGCTGTTATATAATAGTTTGGCAGCACAGGAATTTGATCAAATCACATCCTATCCCCAATCAAACAAAGCAATCGTACTTGTCAATTCCAATATGGAGGAATATTTTGATTTTACCGATTATATAAAACCATACCTGGAAAATTTTGGAATTCCTTTTGAAGTCTGTGATCTCAAAACTACAAGTTTGCCGTCCTTGACCAATTATGGAATAATCATATTTGGTCATAATAATGTTTACACTTCCAATTATCCTTTAACCGCTCTTGAGAATGCAATTTCAAGCGGGGTCGGTTTGTGTAGTTTTGATGCCCATCTTTTTGACTATAACAGTGCTTTTAATACCGTGGTAACAACCAAAACATTAAGTGTGCAGCAATTAAAATTCCCCAATGTTACGCATTACATCACGCAAAAACATGCACCTGACTTATACAATCCAAATAATGATGTGGTCAATCTGATTAGTTCATGGTCTTTGTCTCAAAAAAGTAATTTGGTTAATCCTACAGTTCTTGTAAGGGCTCCCAATCCAAATAATAGCAACGACTTTGTTACTTTGGTGGAAATATGCAACTATGGTAGTGGACGCATAGTCAAATGGAATAGTACCGGTTGGATGTACACAGAGGTGCTGGGCGCTGTTTGTGGAATGGACGATATTATCTGGAGAGGAATTGTATGGGCAGCGCGAAAGCCATTTGTTATGCTGGGATTGCCTCCCTTTGTAACAATGAGGGTAGATGATGCTTTGGGAGCCGGTGGAAATAATTCCAATAATTTCGAATGGGTTAATATTTGCAATAATTATGGATGGAAACCCTGGCTGGGTACCTTTAATAGCCAGATATCGCCCTCCAGTATTCCCACCCTGGCTAATTTAATTAATAATGGGTTGGCTACCGCATCACCTCATGCGTTTCTAAGTTATGACTTTATTTATTACAACCACAATCATGATGAGGATTTTGATGTTGTTGCAAACTGCGCTGCTGCAAGAGAGTTTTATGAACAAAATGATTTAAAAATTTCAAAATATTTTGTACCCCATTATTACGAACTTGATTCGGCGAGCCTGCCGGAGTTGGTGAAAATGAACTGTGAATTTTTAGCCATTCAAATGTTACCCGGCTGGGGTTATGGTACTGCCGACTGGCTGAACTGTGGACCATACAGAATCAATGATGCTGACAATCCATTTAATAATACCCGTCCGGTTTATTATGGCGATTACGTAAAATTAAATGGCATTGATTTCTTTATTTGTTTAACAGAAATAAGAGATGACGGGGGTTACGAATGGTATCCGATGTATTTACCGGGTGATAATGTTACGACAACTTCCGCCAGGGGAATTCGCCACCTGAGAAGAGCATTGAACAGTATGGTTTTGCCCTCGTTATTTACGCATGAATATTTTTTTAATACCATTACATTGGCGAATTGGAATACCATTATGTCGAATGTTACTTCCGGCATTTCACCCTACAATCCAATTTTTACAACTACCGATTATGCCGTTCAATATATACGGGCTAAAAAGAATACAAACCTTACAAATGTGGTTGACAACCAAAATACCATTGACATTTACTACACCGCCAATAATGACATGGACATCAAATGTCACATGTTTAAAGAGAGTGGCGGGCAAATTACTGTTACCCCTGTTGATCTTCCGCAATTGAACGGCACCAATGTGGTAACGGTCAGTTATTAGCGTTTACCTTTTCCTTTTCTTGTTATTACTTTATGATCCTTATTTACTTTATTAATTCTTACTATTTTTACGCAAAATATTGCATAATCATGAATATCTGTAAATGGGTTTTTGTCTTCTTTCTTTTCCTTGTTTTAAAAAATTTGACGGCACAGGAATTCAATGGAGGTGTGCTTGGTGGATTAAGTGCATCCGAAATTTCGGGTGACGGAAAATGGGGACCGAACAAAGCTGGTATTTATGCTGGTTTTTTTGTGAACCGGTATTTCAGCACACGTTCATCAATTCAGTTGGAACTCGACTATATTCAGAAAGGAAGCAGGGAGAACCCTGATTCAAGTAATAATTATAACTTTTACCTTTTGCGCTTGAATTACATTGAAATGCCCTTACATTATAAATATGATTTTCATGAAAAAGCATCACTTGAAGCCGGTATGTCACTTGGATTTCTGGTTCACAGTTACGAAGAAGGCAATGCGGGTGACCCTGTGAGCGGTGGGGAGTTCGATAAGACCGATCTGAGTATCAATTTTGGAGCTTATTACACTTTTATTGAAAATTTCAGGATCAATATCCGCTATTCAAATTCAATACTTAAAGTGAGGGATCACTCTTCCGGTGCCACATACCGGATGAATCAGGGGCAATATAACGAGGTGTTGAGCTTTACTATTCACTACATCATTCCCGGATTGTCACGCTGATCAGTCCCCTGAAATCATCAACTTGGTATCCTGTTGCTTTGTCTTCTGGGTATAAACCTGCCAGTTGGTTCACAAGAGCGCTGTCCATTTTTGCTGACTCACCATGACAACCGAGGCAAACCTGCTCCATCATGATGGGTTTGTAAAAGCGGAATCGTATTTGGTTATTTTCAGTTATTTTTTGAATATAAAACGCCGGCATTTCCTTATTATCTCCGATCAATGAAGTGTAGTGGTTCAGCGCGAGTTTTTCAATGCTGTCGGGTGCATTCAGCGGGTTACGGTAATTGTTTGAAATTCGCTTCACATTAACGACTCCTGTCCGATTTTCTGTTGTAAGTTCGGTGAGAGGGATGGCTCTTATATTGCAAACCTGGATAGCATTCTGAAATCCGCCTTCGGATATAGCTGACTTTAGCTCACCTTTCAGCGTATTTGTCAGGTTTTTGGATACCATATCACCTATCTCCTTTATCCGCGATGTTTCCAGTTCGTCAGGATCTTCGATTTTCAATGAAGGATTTTTACAAGCGGAGAAAATTACAATAAGTGAAATGAAAATGAATGCAGGAATGGTATTTTTCATAGCAGTAGAATTAGCAATTTTTAATATCTGTCACCGGATTTAAGGTGATTTTTAAATTCGGGATCGGGTTCTTTAAAATATCATCGAAAGATTTATGTAGTCAAGGTATTCGGCTGAATCGTCGCCAAAAATTTCCATGGTTTCACCGGTAATTTTAAAGGTGCTTTTTTTGCCGGCTACCCTCGAAAAGAGGATTTCAAAGTCCCTGCCTTGTTCGTCAACCATTATGATCTTGATCAGGCTTTTGTGACGACCTGAACTCAATTCAGCATGGCAAATAGGACAATAGAAATCAAGTTGATCGCCTTCATTATAATCAAAACCGGGATTTTTTTCTACACCATAATTTCCGAGTTCAGTATGGAGCGAGAGCAATCCATATTGCTGATCAGGAGTTTTAACTGAAAACAGAACGCAACCCTTGAGATCAATATAGCCATTGCAGTGCGGGCATTTATAACGGATATTCATATAAGTTGGGTTTTAGAAATTTATAACTTTTACGATTTCGAATGTACAACATTTTTACAGAAAATCAACGAACCCCCTAAAATAAAAAAACCTTCAAAGTATTTAAACTTCAAAGGTTTAGATTTTGTTGCTTTTAAAGCCCTTAAACTTTTTGTACTTCTTCCACAATTTCCAATCCCAGGCTGATGGCTTTTTCATTTTCAGCTATAAGGTGATGGTATCTTTCGGGAAGTGATTTTTTAATACCCCTGATCACGTTGTCGAACTCAACGATGGGTTTTACTTTGAGGTAACCGCCCAAAACAATCATATTGAAGATTTTCCGGAGTCCGAGATTTGCGGCTTCTTTGCTGGCTTCAATTTTATAAATGCTGATGTCTTTTCTTGTGGGAGGATGAGTAATTCCGTTTGGATCATACAGAAGTGTTCCACCCGGTTTTACCATCGGCTCAAACTTATCCATTGATTGCTGATTCAGGATAATGGCGGTGTCGAAAAGGTTGAGAATGGGTGAGCTGATCCGCTCATCGCTTAAGATAACGGTAACATTGGCTGTACCGCCCCGCATTTCGGGTCCGTACGACGGCATCCAGCTTACTTCCTGATCCTGCATGATGCCGGAGTAAGCCAGTATTTTTCCCATCGAAAGTACTCCCTGTCCACCAAAGCCGGCAATGATAATTTCTTCAGTCATGTTAATAAAGATTTTCTAAGGTATTTTTCAATTTAACTTGTATCAATAATTTTACTTTTTAACCAGTTCCCCGTCAACCTTGATATCTCCCAGCGGGTAGAATGGGAACATATTGTCTACCATCCACTGGTTTGCCTGTACAGGCGACATTTTCCAGCCGGAATTGCAATTTGAAACTATCTCGACAAAAGTCAGCCCGCGGTTTTGATGCTGCAATTCAATGGCTGTACGCACCGCTTTTTTGGCTTTCCTCACGCTTAACAGGTGTATGAACCGCCTGCCTTGTAACGTAATATGTTCCGGGTAACTGAGCGACCAACTCGGTCATCTTGAGCGGATGCCCCATCTGTTGCCATTCACGTCCATACGGTGAGGTTGACGACTTCATTCCTTCGAGGGTTGTTGGCGCCATCTGCCCTCCGGTCATTCCATAAATTCCATTGTTGATGAAAAAGATAGTGAAATTTTCACCGCGGTTGCAGGCATGAATTGTTTCAGCAGTTCCGATTGCAGCGAGGTCGCCATCGCCCTGGTATGTAAAAACTGTTTTTTCGGGATGGAGTCTTTTAACAGCGGTTGCCAAAGCCGGTGCGCGTCCATGTGCCGCCTGCTGCATATCAATGTTCATAAATTCGTAAGCCAGCACAGAACAGCCTACAGGGGCAATGCCAATCGTTTTTGATTGTAATCCCATTTCGTCCAAAACCTCCATGATGATCCTGTGCGCTGTTCCGTGACCGCAGCCGGGACAATAACTCAAAATGTTATCAGTCATCAGGCTGGTCTTTTTGTAAACCAGGTTTTCCGGTTTTATTATTTCAGCTTTTGTGATTGTTTCAGCCATAGTTTTAACCTTTGATAAATTGATGTTCTAAAAAATTGGCAACTTCGGTCGGAGAGGGGATGATACCGCCCATTCTTCCGAAATGATAAACAGGAACCTTGCATTCCACAGAAAGTTTAACGTCTTCCACCATTTGTCCGGCGCTCATTTCTACGCTCAAAATTCCTTTCACTCTTCCGGCGATGTTAAACAAGGGTTCTTTTGGGAAAGGGTAAAGCGTAATAAGCCTTACCAATCCGGCTTTGATTCCTTTTGCCCTTAATATCTGAATTGATTTCAGGCAAATGCGGGCGCTGGTTCCATAAGCAACAAAAAGATATTCGGCATCGTCGCACTGTATTTCTTCGTAAAGCACTTCTTTGGCTTCTATTTCCCTGTACTTTTTTTGCAATTTTTGATTGTGCCTTTCCTGCACCAGCGAATCAAGATTGAGGGAGGTGATGATGTTCCTTTCGCGGTCAGGGGTTTTGCCTGTGGTTGCCCAGGGGCAATTGGCGATGATCTCTTTTTCTGTCAATCGTGGTTTCTGGTCGCCGATCTCCACTTTTTCCATCATTTGCCCGATGGCTCCGTCAGACTGAACCATGACTGGTGTGCGGTATTTGAAAGCAAGTTCATATCCAAGTTCAACAAAATCATACATCTCCTGAACGGATGATGGCGCCAGCACGATGATATGGTAATCACCATGTCCGCCTCCTTTGGTGGACTGAAAATAATCGGCTTGCGAGGGTTGAATGGTTCCCAATCCGGGTCCGCCACGCACCACATTCAAAAGCACACACGGCAGTTCAGAACCAGCCATATACGAAATACCTTCCTGCATCAGGCTTACGCCCGGGCTGGATGATGATGTCATTACTTTTTTCCCGCAACCGGCTCCGCCGTATAACATATTGATGGCAGCCACTTCGCTTTCAGCCTGGAGTACCACCATACCTGTCCGCTCGTGCGGTTTTTCGGATGTAAGGTATTCCATCACTTCTGATTGCGGTGTGATCGGATAACCGAAATATCCATCTACCCCGGTCCTGATTGCTGCCTCGGCGAAAGCCTCATTCCCTTTCATTAACCTAAGCTCTTTTCCCATATTGTCGGTTTTAAATATTGAAATTTATACTTTAACTCTGTAAACAGTAATTACCCCGTCAGGACAAACGACAGCGCAATTGGTGCATCCGGTGCATTTACCATGAATGTCCTGCATAAAATGGTAGCCCTTTCCGTTCACTGCATCCACCATCGCGATGGTTTCGGTTGGGCAATGTGCAAGGCAAACTTCGCAGCCCTTGCACTTTTCGATGTCAACGATGATTTCTCCTTTTAATGCCATAAGATGATCGAATGATATGTGTTTATAAAATCGTGCGAACCTCAACAAACCGGACCCAGGGGGGCAAGTTGCTTTAATTCAGTGATACCGCAGAACAGGGCAAGAAAATCAATTCACCGGATTGTTAACGGTATAACAACCGGACGAAATTAGAAAAAATATAATAGAAACAACCGAAAGAGGAAAAGAATTTTATTAATCTTTTACGAGCCCTAGTTAATGCTGGTATACCGGATTTATTACACAGGATGGTTTTGATTAAAGATCTTCAGCCGGTTTCTTCGATGGTGGGATCTTGTTGCACGAGCCAGCATAGAGATTTTTATAGGCACGAGTGAGGACGCTCGCGTCATCGGTGCCTCTTTCAGTAGTCGGAAACCTGCCCCGGAATTAAACCTTGAAACCTGAAACCCGTACCAACCTTAAACTTTAAACTCTTTATAGTTGATTAAATCTTTCACTTTTATCTTGCATAAATAAATTGAAGTCTTGCCATTATGACTTGAATAGTAAGAAATCCATAATCTTCGATGATAAATCATGAATCCAGGATAGCCGGTATCGCCATTACTTTCCAACGTGATTCTGGATTGAGTCTCTCCATCAGCGCCGACAAGAAATAGCGATGTTTGGTGGTTTTTACATCCGGGACGCTGATCAATAACACGCGTGCCGATACAAAGCAAACGGTCATCGAGAATTTCCAGATTTGGTCCTCCCAGCTTAAAATCAAGAGGCGTCCATCGCCAATTAATATAGGGAGGCGTGCTTTGGCCAAGGAGGCTCTGTCCATTCTCACGCCTTAATACAACGAACATTTTATTATCCTTGCCGAACCGGATGGAAGCCTCATTCGGATTTCCATCCAAACCGAAATCACTCACAGAATAGTAGTGTATCCCGTCCGTGGTTTTAACGAGTTTAGTTTGGGTTTCTGATTTCAGCTTCCTATCCTGATATACCTCGTTTACCTGATATAACACAGCGTAACCAATATTGTCATGCCATGTAACTCTCCAGATCCAATCATGACTACTGCTAAACAAATCTTTTTTTACTACCCGCAAAGGGATAGTAAATTTAATTCTATTAAACAGTTCTTCAATTACTACCGGCAAAGGGTCAGTAAATTCAATTCCGTTTTCCGAAAAGGAAACAAAACTTTTTCCGGCTATTTTTTGATGCCCAGAATATTTGGTTCCACTCATCAGAACCATCAGTCTATTATCGGGTGTCACAGACAGTTTAGGATCACGTAGATCGAAACCATTGATCTCAAAAATTGCGACTGATTTCCACTTATTACCATTTGTCGAACGCAAAACCCGAATTTTACCGCAATCCCTGATTGGTTTATGTCCTTTACCTTCCCTGAAAACACAATAGAAATTATGATTGAAACGGATGATATCCGTAAAGGCATTATGCGGTGCTTCATCCCAGATTAAATAAGATTCAGGAGCTTTCTGTGGAAAAGCTGATTGGATTACTATAAAGATGAAAAAAATAATCCCTGAGCCTGGTTTCATTACGTTCCTCCCAAAAAAAAATCTTATTGATCAGTCGTTCCGCTCATGAAACCTGGAACCTTAAACCGGATTATTCTCATGAAATCTTTTCAGCCGGCTTTCAAGCACCGGAAACTGTTCGCGCTGTATCAGCGAAACACAAGCCCTGATCCCTTCAAGCCTTTCGCTGCCTGTTATTTCGAGCGAAATAGCGCTGATGCCATAAGAAAGCAATTCCTTTAACAATTCATCACCAGAAAAATCCGGGTAGGAGCAGGTAAAGTAAAATCCATCAGCAATGGGCTGGTCTTCGTCTTTATCATAAACGATTTTAAAGCCGTTGTCGGTAAACATTTTCTTCATGATCTTTGCTTTTTCGCCGTATTCTTTTACTACGTCAATAAAGTTATAGGTGCCATCATTTACTGCTTTGAGTATGGCAGCAAGTGCAAACTGAGGTGTATGGGCAGTTCCGGAACTGATGGAATAGATGGAACCGAATATCATTGCTTTTCCTACCTGGTCAAAGGCATAGAACCGCCTCAGGTCAGGAGCGATGATCTGGAATACATGGTTAGAGATCGCCATCATTCCCACCCGCTGACCGGCATAGCTGAACGCTTTGGAACTTGAAATAAGCAAAATATAATTTTTGGTGTAATGCGCTACAGAGGGTTGATAGGGCGGTTGTCCGGGCTTTGAGTAATCTTTTCGGAAATCCATTCCAAAATATGCCAGGTCCTCGATCACGATTACATTATATTTATCGGCCAGTTCGGCAATTATTTTTAATTCCTTTTCTGTAAAGCAAATCCATGACGGGTTGTTAGGATTGGAATACAAAATGGATGATATTTTACCGGTTTCGAGGTACGATTCCAGCTTGGCACGGAGTTTATCCCCTCTGTAATTATACACATCAAATGCATAATGTTTTTGCCCAAGAATGCGGCATTGTTGTTTGTGAACCGGAAATCCCGGATCAATGAACAAGGTGCCGTCTCTGTCGGCATACATTCTGTTAATCGTAAGAAAGGTGGCAAAAGCTCCCATCATCGAACCTACCGTTGGCAGGCACCCTTCTTCACTTACATCAATATTGAGGAAGAGCTTGCAAAACCTGGAGATTTCTTTTTTCAGTGAGGGAATTCCATAGATGTCTGGGTATATCGCCGCCATCCCCCTGTTAAGTGCATCTATTTCGGCATCAATCGCAATCCGCGAAGGAGGAAGTCCCGGTATCCCCATTTCCATACGGATAAATTTTTCACCTGAATCGGCTTCAATGCCATCAATGAGTTTTTTAATTTCCCTGATGGATGCCCTGCCTACGCTTGCAATACCGCTTTCGGCTAATCTTTTACTAACAATCTCCGGATTGATGGGGGTATTTTTCATTTTTTCACCTTTATTAATATGCCTTTTGAATAAAAAATATCAGTTGTCAAATATATAACTTTTAGATAAAAAATAAAGAAGTGATAATTTTTTTGTTTTACAAAATGCAATCGCATTTTGGATTTGAAATATTCAACTGCATATTATGATTTGGTGATTATGTTGTTAAATTTGTCGGGCTAAACATTATAGGATGAGCACAAAGAATCTTTTCTTTATTTTTTTCTTACTACCTGCATTATTATACAGTCAAAATTCGACACAGGAAATGAATAAGGAAATTAGCAGCTATGGCTTTGGACAGATATATACCGGTTTCCATTATGGATTTAAAAACACTTATAAACCCCAGGCAGCATTTGAATTCAACCAGGGCATCATCGGCTACTTTAACCAGATTTCTGATAAAGTCAGCGGGAAGATCATGCTCGATGTTACCCGTACAACAAATTTTACTTTTGTCACCGATTCACTTGGAAAATTCATTATCAACGATTACTTCGAGGGGAGCAAATACACTGCTTACCTTAAAATGGCTGAAATTAAATGGGATATCAACCATTTTTTTACCTTCCGTGTTGGACAGTTATTAAGCACGCAATACCTGACATTTCAGGACAAATTCTGGGGCTATCGTTACATTGATGTGACTTATCAGGAGAAATTCAGAATGGGAATGCCTGCTGATTTTGGAGTGCAGGTGGATTTAAAGGTCAGGGATAAATTGGTTAACCAGTTTTCAATAGTGAATGGCGAAGGACCTTTTCGCTACCAGGATCAAAACAGCAAGTTTATCTATAGCAACAATATTCAATACTATCCAACCGAAAGGATCACGTTAAAACTTTATACCGACTTCGCACCTTCGCCGGATACAGGATATGGTAAAAAAGCAAAATCTGTTATTTCGGGTTTTGCAGGTTATAAAACCGACAAGTTCAGAGTGGGAGCGGAATATACTTATGTTTTTAATTTTGGATTTAACAAGGATACCGATTATTACGGGTTTTCAATTTATGGCTCTGTTGTCCTGAATAAGTATTTCCAGGCGCTCGGGCGATATGATCATTTGAATATGAAATTGCCTGAAGAAAATTCAAGGCTTGATTATTATATTGCCGGATTCCAGTATGAACCTGTTTCAAATTTTACTACCTCCATCAACTTTCGCTATTACTCGGTAGATGCTTTGCCTTTTATTTATGCCAGCTTTGGCTTAAAATTTTAACTCTGAACTTCGAACCTTGAACTTCGAACTAAATTGGTTTGTAGCATCTTACCCAATCAATATCCATCGAAACGGGCAATCCAAGATTATCCGTTTTACCGGTGATACCACAACTGAACACAAGATACATCTCTTCCTGAGGTATTCCTTGTGTTTGTTCATTAACGGTCACGCCGTTAATTTTCCAGGTAAGCTTCTCTTTAGTCCATTCAAGAGAGTAAATGAAGTAATCCTGTGAGACATCGAGTCCTGAAAATTCTGCGGTCTTTTTTTCGGGAGATTTTTTAGCAGCGACATTTCCGTATAAATTCGCCATATCAACTTTCGATTTCTTCCCGGCAACTTTTAAAATGTCAACATGCGGCAGGTTCTGTTGCGAAGCCATCCAGAAGTGGTAATCAACGGGTTTGGAATAATTTATTTTAATTTTCGCTTCAATTCTGCCGTATTTCTGCCGGTACGAACCAGCCGTGCTGAGAAGTCCTGTGGTATAGTTGAAATCCTGCGGGATGAAACCAAAAGGCTGTTTCCACATCTTGCCCTTTGTTTTTTCGTTGCGGGTGATAATTTTTGCGTGGCTGTCAGCAAATTCAATGTTTTTGCCGTCGGTAGGGAAAGCTTTATCTATCTCAAAAGCATAGGCATCGTTGATAAGTTTGTCACCCCAGTAGTAGCGGGTCATCCATTTTTTCTGATCCAATTGCTTATTGGTAAAGTCGTCTTCAAAAACCACTTCCCACTTTTTCAGCACATTGAATTTATCTGAATCCTTAAGTCCGACGTACCACTTGTATTTTTTTGAATTCTTAAATGCCTCATGCCTGCCTTTCTTTTCCTTTTCAATTGCGTCTTTTTCATCAAGCGATTTCATTAGGGTTTTGTGTTCTTCAGACTGGAGGTATTTTTCAAGAGTCAAATAATCTGTGAGATCTTTTGATTTTTCAAATGCCTGAAAACTCTTATATTTAGCAGAGTCACGGAAGCGAAAGAAGTCTTTTATCTTTTTTGATTTCTTTTTTTGAAGGTAGTCATTCAACTGACCGACGAGCAAAGCAAGGTTTTTGGTGGCAGTATCTAACTTATCCTTATGGGCAGAAGAACTGATATACCTTTCAAGTTCGATAAATTTTTTCACTTCAGTACTTCCTGCAAGTTGATCGGCTTCTTTCTTGTTTTCCGAACCTTTGGTCTTCAAATACGACTTGACTTCTTTTGATTTTTTCAGGCTTGCGAATTCGTGAACTTTCTTATCCTCAGTAGATTTTTGGTTTTCAAGATTTTTCTTTTCCTCGTCAAACTTTTTTGAGGTCACAGTTTTTTCAAGATCCTCATAATCCTTCAATTCTTTTGAATCCTGAAACGATAGATATTCCTTAAGCCTGGGTGAGGATTTAAATTTGAAGAATTTTTTAAAAGTTTTCGATTTTTTCCAGGTTTCGTATTGACTGATTTTATCCTGTTCTTTTTTTCTACCTGCATCAATGGATGACCGCAGGTTTTGATATTCTTTCGATTCGAGATATTTACCCAATTCCAGAAAATCTTTTAATTCGTTCGAACCCGAAAATTCATTCAGGTCGTTGAATTCTTTAATGAGGTTGGTTCTGTCAGCTTCAATCTTAGAGGTTTTGGGAATGCTTCTGAATTTTGAAAAAATGAAATACTTGTTTCCAAATGAAATGTTTGCCATATTGTTTGCTTAAATATTTTTCTTAGACGAAGACACAAAAGTAAAGGTTTCTGAATAATAATAATTACAGGAATCTTTAACTGTGAATCCGAGGCTATTTTTTTATTTTTTTATATTTATCCTTGCGTCCACAGCAATAATCTTATCGCCTGAGCCCAATAGCGGATTCAAATCCATTTCGATGATTTCAGGCGCTACCATTACCAGTGCGGATACCCTTGTTATTATTTCGGCAAAGGTGTCGAGGTTAATACCTTTCTGACCCCTGATACCATCAAGAATTTTTTTGCCTTTAAGCCTTGATAACATATCCAGCGCTTCTTCGCGACTGACAGGCGCAAGAACGGACTGTACATCTTTCAAAACTTCAATGAATATCCCTCCCAAACCACACAAAACAAGATGTCCGAATTTATCTTCATGTTTTACTCCGATAAAAAGCTCCATGCCCGAAAGCATTGGTTGCAGTAAAATACCAGTGGTATTTGGAATTGTCATCATCCTGTTAAACTCTTCGCTTAACCGGGCATCATTTTCGATATTTAAAACGACACCTCCCACGTCTGATTTGTGCAAGGGTCCCACTACTTTCATTACTAACGGGTAACCTAATTTTCCCGCTTCATAAATTGCATCATCAATATTGGATACAACTGCCTCACCTGCTCTTGGAATGGAGGCGGCATCAAGCAGTCCCTGAATTTCCAGGGGAGAAATATAACCTGATGATGCTCCATTAATGATCTTTCTGATTTTTGGAACATCAATTTCAGGAATTTCAATTTCCAATGGTTGAGGTGGAGGTGCAAGGTAAACCTTTGCCAGTGCGGACCCCAATAATACCTCATCAGGGAAATTGATTCTACCCTTACTCAGGAATTCTGCTACTTCATTTTTGGCTGTAACGATAGAAGGCAAAACAGGGAAAATGGGCTTAGGCGAAGTTTTCATTTTCTCATCCAACAAATTATACACTTCATTGATCGGAACAAGTCCGGGAGTGCCAAAAATGACAACCATTGCATCAATATTGTCGAACTTTTCATTTACATAATCAATGATCATTCCCAATTGTTCGGCTGTGCCTGTGGCTAAAAAATCAATTGGATTAGCCACGGAAGAACCTTGAAACAACTTTGCTTTCAGTTCGTCCGCATATTTACCGGTAATCTGTGGTACATTTAGTCCTCCATTGGATAATGCATCAGTGAGCATTACCGCTGGTCCGCCGGCATGGGTGATAACGGCGATGTTTTTTCCTTTAAGTTCCGGATGAAGAAAAACCGAAGCGACAGCCACCAATTCCTCACGGATATAACACCTTATGATGCCGGCTTTTCTGAATAATGCATCCACAGCAACATCCGGAGTAGCCAGGGCACCTGTATGCGAAGATGCTGCGCGTATGCCGGCTTCGGAACTTCCTGCTTTAATGGCTGCAATCCTGCAACCTTTTCTGATGAGTGAACTGGCGTGTTTTAACAGCAATTTTGGTTGGCTGATATTTTCAAAATAGAGCAGCTTTACTCTGGCAGTATGTTCCGGTGGAGAGGTTTCATCCATGTATTTGATCATCTCTTCGATTCCCATCTGTGCGGAATTACCGGTTGAGATAATTTTTGAAAATGATAATCCTTTGTGAATACCTGACTCCATGAAATAGCATGCGGTAGCACCTGAGCCTGATAAAAGATCACAGCCATTCATTTCGAGTTTAGGAATAGGCTTAGTAAATACACCGTGAAAAGCCGGAGTGAGCATTCCAATACAGTTGGGACCGATTAATGCCCCCTGGTGTTTATTGATCTGCTCAACGATCTGCATTTCGATCACTTTACCCTCTTCGCTAACTTCGCTAAAGCCTGCAGACAGGATGATAAACGCTTTGGTATTTTTTTCTTCCGTCAGGAATTTTACCCAATCAAAAGTAAACCTTGCGGCTATCGCGATGATTGCCATTTCCACATCAGGCAATCCTGCGGGGTCCTGGTAGCTCCGGATTCCCTGAACTTCTTTTTCTTTAAGGTTGGTTACATACAAATTCCCCTGGTAATTGCCATCAATCAGGTTCTTCAATACCTTACCTCCCGGTTTGGTAGTATCATTCGATCCGCCGACAACTACTATGCTTTTAGGGTCAACTAACTGCTTATTGATCATTGAAAATCTTTTTAACCTCTATTTGTTTTTACAGCGGCTAAAGTAAGAAAAAGGGAAAAGAACAGACCATGCTTTATGGTAAAAAATAAAAATGAACAGAAATTTATTCTATGGCCAAATATTCTGAAAAATTGGACATTTTTTTACAAAAGTTGAAGGTGAATAAATAAAGACAAAGAAATGAGTTTAAAAATAAAACTATTCCAGCAAAATAGCCAATCCTACCACTCCGGGCCCCACATGTGTCCCAAGAACAGGTGAAGCAGCGCTGATGAATTTCGGTTTCATCGCGGTTATCGCTTCCATTTCGGTGGCATACCAATCGGCTCCTTCCTGGTTTTTAGCATGTGCGATTGCATAACCCCATAATTTATTCCCATCCATCAGTTTGATGGCTTCATCCAATACCATCTTCATGCTTTGTCTGGATGAAGTGGGTTTGCCAAAAAGCTCCGCCTTTCCTTCTTTCGTAACGGTTATGATGGGTTGAACTCCCATCAGTTTTCCCAGGAATCCTTTTACGGCGCTTACGCGCCCGCCCCTGATCATGTATTTCAGCGATTGGGCATTCACCATCAGGTGGGCTTTTGAAACCCAGTTTTCTATGCTTCCTGAAACTTCTGTAAATGTTTTTCCGCTTTCAATGGCTTCGGCTGCGCGAAGCAATATGAGACCGAGGGCTGCAGTAACTTTATTGGAACTAAATACTGCAATATCCTTTTCCTGTCTTTCGCGAATTGCATGGGCTGCTTTACGGCTGTTCGAAAAAGTTCCGCTCATTTTTTCACTCAGGTGGATGCCAATGATGGAATCGTAGTGGCTGGCTAAGTAATCATATTTATTGGTGAAATCCTTGTAAGTCGGTTGAGCAGTCGTTGGATTGGTCTTTGCTTCCGCTAATAGTTCATAAAATTTATCAGGTGTGATAGTGAGTGAATCGAGGTAGAAGTCTTTTTCAAAGTGTACGGTAAGCGGGACGACATGGATCTGGTATTTCTCGATGATCTCCTGTGGCAGATCGCAGGTTGAGTCCGTGATAAGCGCCGTATCCCACTTGCGGTGATGAACAATATTACTTTGCATCACCATGTCGTCCACTTTTTTATAGGTGGTGTTTCCATGATCCTTAATAACTGAGAATAACTCGGTTGGATGGTCGGTATGGATATGGATCCTGAGTTTTTTGGGTGATCCTGCAATGACCAGAGAATCCCCAAAGCCGGAAATTGCTTCTTTAAGCAGTAACTTATTGTTTTCGTTATTGTGGCTGAAAGAAATCAATGCCTCGGTGCAATACCTGAACTTTATTTCTCCTTCATCATGAACGACTTCCTCAAAATCCTTCACTTTCATAACATTGCGGGTAGAGGCAAGCTTTTTAAGCTCACCATGCTGGAAAAAATCAATCATCCCTTCCAGAAAAACAACAAACCCTTTTGCACCGGCATCAACCACATTATTTTTGGCAAGAATTTCGAGTTTAGTCGGAGTGTCTTTTAGCGCCTCTTCAGCTTTTGAATAAGATTGAATGATGAGTTGATTGAAGTTTTTGATTTTATCTTTCAGTAAATAAACATGGTCGGCCCATTCGCGCATTACCGAGATCATGGTTCCTTCAACAGGATTGGAAATAGCTTCATAAGCGTATTTCACACCTTTTTTCACTAATTCTGCAAAGTCGTCAACAGTAAGGTTTTTTTCATCCCGTATTTCGTTGCTGAATCCATAAAGAAACTGGGCGAAAATAATACCTGAATTGCCTCTTGCTCCAATCAGCGCTGCATCGGCGAGGGCAATAGCAGTAACTTTTATATTGGTCGTAGGAATATTTGTATCAATAATAGCTCTGAGGGTAGATGCCAGATTGGTTCCGGTATCTCCGTCAGCTACAGGAAAAACATTGATTTTATTGATACCCTTATATTGATCAAATATTTTCTGGGCGCCGGCTATGAAGCTGTAATAAAATCGTTTTCCATCCAGTTCATCAAAATTGATTTCCAATTTTTCCAAGTCTTAAAATTGAGTGTCAAAATTTACCGTAAAGGTATAAAATGTAAAGTTATAATGTTAAAGAAAATAGCAGCCTGATCGTTGGTGAAATATTGGCGCAGCGGAAACCCTATTACTTTAGTTTCTTTTGATCATTTATAGTTTTATCGTTGATCATAGCGTTCAATTCAGTCACGATGTCCTTGTATTTATATTTACTGCCACAATTGTACATCTTTTTGATAGGATCTTTATCCAGTATCATATCATACAATTCTTCTTTGGTCGGAGTTGTTTCCAGTTTGCTATACTCCTCATAAGTCAGTTTTAGAAATGCAGTATTGGCATCAATGCCTCGGTTATCAAGGAAATAATCATCATCTAACTTAGTAGGGTATGAAAGCTCGCCTTTATAATAAACATCTTTTACTCCAGGATAACTTACCACTTCCGACTTATCTTCTGATAACGTAACCGGAACCTTATCAAAATAATCCGCTACAGTCTGATAGATGATGGCGGGAGGTCCGGCAGTTTCTTTTTTGCCCGCCATCTCATTTTCGGCTTCATTTTTCTTTGAGTGATTCACTTTAGAAGAATTTGAACACGATTCGTTGAATGTAAGGATAAATACCATTGAGATCAAAAAAAGCAAAGACTGTTTCATGTCAATCAAAATTTGATGAATGCGTAAAAGTAAGCAAAATGTTATTTTCAACAGGCAAAATTTCTTAGCGATTCTTTTCAAAAAAAATTGTAAGATTAATTTAAAAGAAACCATTTGCTATACCGAATGAAAGCCAATGGCTTTGAGTAATTTATTAAATGATGATTTACATTTCATTTACAAACGTAAAAATATGTTAAGGTTTTTTGACACAATTATTTAATCTCTAAATTTGCATCATTAAAGTAATAATTGTTAAATTTTAAATACAGCAGTAAAATGAAAAAATTAATTTTATCCTTTGGATTGATTGTATGTACTGCATTTTTATTGAATGCACAGGTTTCTACATCTGACAAAGCGCCGGCTCAGGACCAGGCTATTGAAAAACAGAAAATGGAGCAGGAGAGAATGGCGAAAGAAAAAGCCGAACAGGAACAGGCTGCCGCCCAGGCTAATAATCCGAATGCACCCATCATTAAATTCGACAAGATGGAGCATGATTATGGCACAATCGAACAAAACGCAGATGGAAATTGTGAGTTTAAATTTACAAATGAAGGCAAGGAGCCTTTGATCCTTTCGAATGTTCGTTCATCATGCGGATGTACAGTTCCCACATGGCCAAGACAACCCATACTTCCGGGTCAGTCTGACGTAATTCAGGTTAAATACGATACCAAAAGGGTTGGATTGATCAGCAAAACCATTACAGTATATTCCAATGCCAAAGAAGCTCAGGTTACTCTGAAAATAAAAGGTAATATTCTGGTAGCTCCTCAGGAGAAAATGCCTGAGAAAGAAATGGATAAAAGTAGTTCTCCAGTTAACAAATAAATATCATTTTTCTTAGTTTAAAAGGCTAAGGGTAAAGCGATTTCATGAGCGTTTTATCTTTAGCCTCTTTTTTGTTGCTTTGCTCTCCTTTTGCTTATTCCTGCCGGGTCCTATAAGATAGTATTCAATATTTTTCAATATATTTGGTTTTTCCTTTTTTAATGGTATAAATTTGTACCGTTCATTTGGGATACAATTATTCTAAATGGTAAGAATTGGTTTAAAAATTTCATTAATATTTAAATAAATGCCAACAATTTCAAAAAAGGGCAGAATGATGCCTGCATCACCTATCCGCAAACTTGTACCCTTTGCCGAAGCTGCCAAGAAACGGGGTGTAAAGGTGTATCACCTGAACATCGGACAACCTGATATTGAAACTCCGGAAGTAGCTTTGAATGCCGTCAGGAATTTCGATCAGAAAGTAGTCGAGTACAGCCATTCGGCGGGAATATTATCCTATCGCAAAAAGCTGGTGGAATATTATAAAAGGTTTAATATTAATATTTCTGCTGATGATATTATTATTGGCGCAGGAGGTTCTGAGGCAATATTATTTGCAATGAATTCATGTATGGATCCAGGCGACGAGATCATAATTCCCGAACCCTTTTATGCCAATTACAACGGTTTTGCAGTAAATGCAGGAATAAAGGTAGTGCCCATCCCATCGAAAATAGAAGATGGGTTTGCACTTCCTCCCATTGCTGAGTTTGAAAAAGCCATTACACCCAAAACAAAGGCAATCATTATTTGTAATCCGAACAACCCTACCGGATATCTTTATTCCAAAGCTGAACTCGAAACACTGAAGGAAATCGTTTTGAAGCATGATCTTTTCCTTTTCTCAGATGAGGTTTACCGTGAATTTTGCTATGATGGGAAAAAACATTTTTCTGTGATGCACCTTACCGGTTTGGATGAGCATGTTGTTCTTATTGATTCGGTATCCAAGCGATACAGTGCTTGTGGAATCAGGATTGGTTCGTTGATTTCGAAAAACAAGGAATTAATGGCAGCAGCTATGAAGTTTGCCCAGGCGAGGCTAAGCCCACCAACTTTTGGACAAGTGGCTGCGGAAGCAGCAATTGATACACCTGATGAATATTTTACAAATGTATTGAAAGAGTACCTTGCCCGACGGGATATCGTTGTCGAATCCATCAATAAAATGAAGGGTGCATTTTGCCCGAATCCATCCGGAGCTTTTTATGTAGTAGCACGGCTTCCGATTGATGATTCAGATAAGTTTTGCCAATGGCTTCTCGAAGATTTCAGCTACCAGGATCAAACAGTAATGCTTGCTCCGGCAACCGGTTTTTATGCCACGCCTGGCAAAGGACTGGACGAAGTGCGGATTAGCTATGTCCTAAAGGTTGAAGACTTGAAGAATGCCATGAAATGCCTCGAAGAAGCGCTTATAGTCTATCCCGGGAAAAAATAAAACCTAACAGGATTTTATAGTGCTGTTAGGTTTTAGAAATTTTAAAAAGGATTTTATTTATTGTGGTACCTGACTTTGTTTTAAATAGTTTATTTTCCAGAAACCATTCTTATCAACGTTATCAACCTGTTGATTCATATTCATGTCACCCTTTTGATAACCTTTTTTCCCGGCGTTAATTTCCCATGATTCAGACAGATCAATACTGTTGATTATGCCGTCACCATTAGCATTGCCAGCTGTCATTGCAGATGAACCATAGATATCAGTACAACCAGAAGTGCCACCATAGATATAATCAGGAGATGCTGAAAAGTCAAAATATATTGCACCTCCAAAATTAGGTATTGCCGAGGCATTCATTATTGAAAGATGGTTTCTGTGATGAATAACGATATAGAGATTGCCTGTAATATTTACGTGAAAACGCAGATTACTTTGACCATCAAGGCTTACAATCTGACCGTAACGATTTATGAAAGCAGCTTGTCTCCCAACCATTGTCAAGGCTGTTGCTGTTTCAGGGCCACCTGTTGTTTCGCGTAATTCAACGAGCACCCAGTCAACTATATCGGACGAGGGTATGGAAGTTACTGACTCACTGCCTCCATAGTTCCAGGGTTCGGTATTGTATGGCTGATTGAGGGGTAACAATCCTCCCAGGTTTAAGGAGGCATTCATATCAAATGACCATGGATTAAATGGTCCTTCAAGGAAGGCAAGTAAATTAAACACGGTTATAGTTACTCCAAATTCGATAGTTTCGGACGGGCCAAAATTACCTCCTGAATAGAAAGGATTGTTGGTAATATCTTTGAGTGTGATATATCCGTTTCCCGATGAACAACAAATACCATTATTCCCTGAATCATTAATTACCAGCCGGTAACAACCTGATTGTTCAAAATTCATAACCTGCTGTATTATTGTGTTGGGCTGACTATAGGGACCTCCTGAAAAAACAATCTGGTTGGCAGCATTTAAAACCTGCCAGGTTGTTTGCTGCGGATTGTTGTCAGTCTTTAGCTCAAGATGAATGGTTGAAAAGTAGTTGTTTGCCATATTGAATTGTTGGTGAACCGTATCATTTATATGATTAAGATCAGTAACTCCATTTGTGGTTTGAATGTAGGCAGTAAAAAGGTTCTCTGCAAATGGAGAAAATGTCATAAGTGGCAATTGGAACAATGCTTCCTGATTTAATCCCAAGCTACCGCTCCAATTGAATGAAAGTAAAGGACCTTCATTAATCATATATTTTATACTTGCAGCCGCAAGATTGTTGCTTGTATTATTTTTTATTTTTAGATAGGGTGAAGCTTTACCCGAACAAGAAGTGACAGGGATATTATATACATTTACTAGTCCGGCATCGGTAGTCAATGGTATAGTCAAATCATCCAACGATGATTTATATCCCTGTAAAATTTCCTTAGTTGTATTATTCTGAAGAAATACCACAATTTCGCAATCTGCAAGAGGCCAGGAAACATCTTTTGTAAAAGAAAGGTTTGCAACCTGAACATCACCCGATGAAAAATTAATGATAGTTCCATTCTGATTAGGCACCATTAAACGCTCTACGAAATTAAGTTCAGTCATTCCCTGCCAACTTTGAGCAATATTTGATTGTGTAAGCACGAAATGAAGAACAGGATTTGGTCCGGAATAAGTCGCAACTTTTGTAACTGTGGCTATTACTGAATAATCATTTCCAATACTTGAACCATTTAACTGAATTATAAATGAAGAATTGATAGCAATACGCTGATTGTACAATGGTAGATAATTATTATAATTACTTTGCGAGGCCGAACCCCCTCCTACGTAAGTCAAAACACCATCAAATTTAGAAGTAGGAAAGCCGGTAATACTATAATAACTGTTACGTGCATTGCTGTATGTATTTGTATATGAATCACCGTTGTGGTATTCCACAACGGCAACTTGTTTTCCATTATCAATTAAATCATCTGCACCATTTGCGGCTCCCGGACAATATTGGCACCAGGTTCCAGTCCCAATTTCAACAAGAACTTTATCTCTGGGAACCTGTGTTTGTGCAAAAATTGCAATTAGGCACATTGCGATCATTAAAAAGGATTTATTCATAGTTTAATTTTTACATATATTAAATAAAGGACAATTAATTCCTCACCAAAGTTTTAATAGGGTTAAACTAGTTAAAGAATTACTCGGGCACCTGGCACCCACTCCCATAGTTCGGCATCCAGCAATCATTTTTATCGGCATTATCAACCTGTCCGTCAAGGTTAAAGTCGCCCATGAGGTAACCTGTTTTTCCGGCTGAACTCTTCCAAATGGCAATAATATCTGCCGGCATAATTTGACCATTGCAGTCTGCATCACCGCCTAACATGCCCCAAACCCCGGAAGCCAATTGCTTTTGCGGTGAAACCCCGTAAGCCTGGGTGGCAGAAGTTGAAAAGTTGTAGCTGTAACTTCCTGCTGAAAAAGTCAATGGATATTGCCGAAAGAATTCCCAGATGGCTTCTGTGATGAACAACAACAAACAGGTTGTTGGAAACCGTTGCAGCAAAAAACATTTGACTGCCATCAGTTGAAACGATGTTGCCATTGTTCAGCAATAATCCGGCTTGCCTTGCTATCCTGGTACCCACGTTGGCATTGGCAGCAGTAGCTGCATCTCTTAACTCAACCAAAACCCAGTCCACTGCATTGGCTGGCATCACACCCACCGATTCCGTTCCTGAATAATTCCAGGGTGCGGCATTGTATGGCTGATTGAGCGGCAAAATCCCATTAATATCGGTATTCATTTCGCTTCCGCTAAAGGGACCTTCCAGCATGGCGGTTAAGTTTACGGTAAAGCCATTGCTAACATTCATGGTGCATGGGATCACGATCTGACCTTCATCGGCATCGTTGCTGTTCACAGTAATCTGACCGGTATAAATTCCATCAGAGAGTCCTGTTGCATCAAAAGTTACAGTCGGGTTTTGATTGTTGCCCTGTGTGATTGTTCCCGAACCGGGAGCAATGGTAAGCCATTTGTTGGCGCCATCCACAATCACCGTATAATCTTCCACTTCACCATATGTAGCAGTACCGCAAGAAGATCCGCAATCATCACCGGAATATTTTAAGCGTACCCGCATCCGGGTCGGACCTGATAAAGCATTTTCAGGAACAGAAATGGAATAAGAACCGGTAGTTGTCACATTATAAGCACACACCACATTCTCTCCCGCATCGGTAAAGACCTCGTTCTGGTTCCAGTCAATCCAAACCCCTATATCGTCAGGTGTATAATAAGTTCCAATCACATAAGAGAAGTTGTACGACATCCCGGGTTCGACGGTTGTGGACATGGCAGTGTAATCGGCATAACCTCCGCTGCTGCAAGCCCCGGAGGCATTGGTAAGAGTATTGAACGAAACACTGCTGAGGTATTCATCACAACCACCGCTGGCAGTACAATACGCCTTTCCGCCATCTTTGGTGTTGATAGCAGTACTTGCACTCCATGTTAAATTTAAATTACCCGTATTGCTGATGGTTAAAGGTGTTGTAAATATCTCATCGGGTGCAACAGTAACATTGAACGACAATGGATTGACTACAATCTCAGGAGCCACGATAACCGAAGGCGGGAAAACGATATAATCCACCCATGCACAATCGGAACCCGAACTGACCGAACCATCCTTGGAATAGGTCCACTTAAAGGTATGAATACCTGCAGTAACGGGATAAGAAACCTGGCTCCATGCCACTTCGCCTGCCCAGAGTCCCTGCTGAACACCATCAATGAAAAACTTCAGGTAATCATAGCTTGCTTCGGAAGAGGTTTTACGATAGAAATAAATATTCCCGGCAGTTGTCACCTGAAGCATCACACTCATATCTGATGTCTGGCTGTGGGTTATGACACCTGATTTGGCAGTGTAAAGCCCTTCATACTGACCCGTATTTGCAATTGTCCAGTTTGCATTTCCGCTGAATGTCCATGGGAAACGGGTGAAGTTACCCAGCTCCCAGTCTTCGAGAACAAGTCCGACACTAGCATAATAAGTATGATTGAAACCGTAATTTCCGGCATCAACCGCCATCGCCAGGTCAACCGATTGCCCCACAGGTGTGGAAGCAGAGCAGGTGATACTGAAATCAGCGGAGGCGGAGCCGCCTGCTGCAATCTGACCCAGGGCATCGCTACCTGAATTGATGGTGATGTAGGGCGAAACCGTTGTCAAAACAGCAGTGGCTGAAGGAGAAAGGCTGTGACCGTTGTTTTCAACAACAGCAGTAATAGTGGCGGTTTCTCCCGGATCGAGACGACCATTACCGTTGCCGCCTGTTGCATCATTGACGATAAGTCCAACGCTTGGTTCAAGCAATGGTGCATGTATTATAATTGTAAAATCTGAGATCCAGATATCACTTCCGTCAGTCATCTCAAGGCTGAATTGCACTGAATGCTGATCCAAAACATTATCATTCACATGAAATGCAAAAGCTCCGTTTTGGGTTGCGCTTGCACCGGCTGGTATCGAAGGCCAAACCTGAGTAGGATCGGTTATAGAGATATTGGAATCTGAAGACGTCAGGATAGCAGTAACATTATTTGCAGTAGCATTACCCAAATTTTTCAGGGTAACATCCAAAGCGACTTGTTCGTTGTAATCAGCCATTCCGTTATTATTTCCGGTGTTATCATCAATTTCAAAACCATCAATTAATACATAAGGTCCATTGGGAGAAGCAACTGTTACAGTTCCGATAAACGGTTGACCATTTTGACGAGTTACTACAACATCTGCCAATCCGGGTACAGTTATTGGGATTAAATCCACATCGGCTAAACCTGTTGCATCTGAAATGGCTGCGCCATAAAGAACTACCGCCTTTCGAAATTGCAACATAGGCATAGGGCTGTGTTTGAACGCTGAAGGAAGTGCTCCCGACAGGCATGAGAGCCTGATAAGTTGCAGTAGTTGACGGAGGCTGTGAAAAATAAGCCATCAATGAAGGATCTCCCATTAAATGATAAATTTCCCAGTAATAAGTTGTTAAACTTGATCCTGATTGACTTACTGCCAGGTTTCCGGCTGAAGGCATCTGACCTTGCGTAATATACCAATGAGCAGTAGCTTCACCATGATCGTGAAATGTCCTGTCGTACGCCCCTAAATTTGAAGCATTGTAAACTGGATTAACAACAACCGTTGCTCTATAACCTACTCCCCACCAATAATCTTCATCCCAATAAGTATTGTTTGAACCTCCCACATATCCCAGCGCACCCTTGTCAACTGCCTGTAACATTTTTTCTCCAAAACAATCATTCACATCAAATTTATTGGATAAGCAGCAATTCCCTACCATCAATGGATATTGGTGAGCATTTGCAAGAGCTGTAATATCGCTGATAACAAAACTTGGATCAGCCCAACCACTTGAACTGCAATGAGCAGTATAATTAGCATATCCTACTCCGTTGCTTACATTCGCCTTAATACTTGCAGAATAACCGGCTCCACTTGGTTCCGGTTGAAGATAGGTATGTGATAATAATCCATGCGATGCGTTGAAATAATTTGTAGTTCCGTAATTAATTTGTCCATTTCCATGAAGCGGACCATAGGTAGCATCAGCGCCGGCTACCATAACCACTTCATCGAGATAGGTTGGGTCGGGCATCAGGTATTGCTCATACTCCAGTGTTTTATCAATCTGGGGTTGAAGTTCGGCAATACTCTCAGCCGAGAACCTTCCATAATAAACCTCCGGGAAAAGATCACCTGTATATTCACAATAATAAAGATCGGTATAATGGCTTCCCGCAGTTCCGCTGAATACAGGAATTTGAGCAATGTCGCCGACAAACAGCACAAAACTGGGTGAGTTATAACCTGCCGGAGGAGTGTTATAAAGATTCTGAAGATACGATTTAATGGAGGTGGTTGTGGTTCCGACAGATGGATTATTAGTATAACCCTCAATAACTTTAAACCCCTTTTTCGTTTTCCACTGGATAAAGGGCTGAAGCGTACTTTCGAACATTGGACTTGAAACTATAACATAAGTCACTGGCTCATCCATGATCAATTCATCGGTCAATTCATTTTTAAAATTTACAACCTGGCTAAAATTGTTTTCAAAAAATGGTGAAAACAAATCTTGTTTCATTTTAACGGTTTTCTGAACATCCCCTCCAATAAATTCAATGTTGAATTGAATATCGCTAAAAACTTTAATCTTATTCTGAACCGGATTATATTGTACCGGATAAATTTCAAGTCTTGCCAACCTCACACCACGCATGATCCCAAGAGGAATGATTTTAATGCGGTTGGTATACAGGTAATCATTGATTTGATAGGTGCCAGCATTGTAATCGAAAGAAACATCCTCTGGATTATCAATGCCTTTGGATAAAGGCGCCTGAGTCGGCATTAGCTTATGCTGAATTCCATAATCCGATAAATTATATTCTGTAACAGACTCACTGATAATGGTTATTTGAAATGAAGCATCCAGTGGTACTTCAACAATCTTCTTCATTACAGGAACCCTCGGTTCGCCAATGTTCATCGAGTATCCATACTCGTCAGCATTGATCATCGTAAAGGATCCTTTGTCAGATTTAACATCATAATAATCAATTTCTGATATCCTGCTGATTGCTCTCAGGTTGGTGTAACTGTTCTCCTGAATCGTCATTCCTTGAATGCCATCGGAGAGGTTGATGTGTTGGGTGTAGGTTTTACCCGTTATGATTAATAGGGTAAATACCAAAAGAAAACGAAAGTAAACTCCTTGCTTTTTCATGATAATGTGAATGTGAATGATTGAAATACGACCTGTTATAAATTATTTATAATTTTAAAGTGGTCAAATTTATGCGATTTTATGTTTAGATCGGATTTAAATTACGATCTTCCAGAAATTGGGAAATGCCTGTGACAAGCTAAAGGCTAACATAAGGAAAAAATGGAACTTCAAATTAAAAACCGATGGGTTATGACCACCGGTTTTTCTCCTTGTAAGATTAATACAAGACTTTCAGTTTGTGAATAGTGTTTTTGTCCCGCAGTTAAATTAAACGGAACAAGGATGAATAACTTGCGATATACACGGATAAAAGTGAGTGAGGCAAGGGTCAGAATGCCTGCCCGTCCATGCCACGCATGCAGGCGGTCAGGCGGGCCAGTTTAGGAAAAGGTTATGGTAAGGTTCTCACTTAGTCTCAGCCTTAGCCTTAACTCTAAAACTAACCCGGCCCGCCTGACCGAGTCGGGCAGGCTCGCCTTTACCTATATTCAGTTTCGTTACATAAAGAAACCCATTTCAATTAGTGGGGTGCACTATCCTTTTTACAACATGCCGGCAACTTATCATAAGCTTTTTGATCAGCTTCCAAATCATCGGCATCGTATCCAATTTTAGTGACTGCTGTTTTTAATTTCTCCGGTGTT
Organism: uncultured Bacteroidales bacterium; assembly: GCA_963840975.1. Lineage (GTDB taxonomy): Bacteria > Bacteroidota > Bacteroidia > Bacteroidales > JAADJA01 > JAADJA01. The sequence goes on from CAWJBC010000011.1 coordinate 232,721, forward strand.
GTTTTTGCTGGCTTATATGTAACAGTCAGGTCTTTTGATTTCAAGTCCAGATTTACTGCTTTTACACCTTTTTCGAATGACATCTCCTTTTCGATCCTCTCCTTGCACATACTGCAAACGGCAGAGGTTTTAATGGTGATGGTTTCTTCTTTTTTTACTTCCTGTGAAATAGTTGTATTTGATACGCCAACAAAAAACGATACAACCAAAAATGCTTTGACTAAAAATTTAATATTCTTCATCTCTTAAAAATTTAAAATTGTTTTGAACTAATTTAATGTATAACGAAGTCCTCCATAGATAGTTGGACCTACAATCGGACCCCAAACCATCATCGTATCAAAGTGGGTATGATAAGGAATGAATGGTTCTGTGATCGGATCTTTCTGCAAAAAGCCGGTAAGGTTTTCTCCACCGATGTAAACCTCAAAATTCTGTCTGAATTTTTTTGTGACCTGAGCTAACAAAACAACATAAACCGGTGTCGTTTCATAGTCTCTGCGGACGATTTCGGGCATGAGATTTTGGGGCGAAATTCTGGCGCTTCCATTTAACTGGGTCGTAAGGTCAAATTTCCATTTGTCGAAATTTGTAGCATACGAAAGGGTCATTAAGCCCTTGTACTTATTCACCATAAGCCGCTGACGCAGCGTATCGTTAATGGTTTGCTTTGCATCGTTTAACCTGAAGGCAAACAACAGCGTTAGCTTTTTGAGGGGCTCCAGCGTTAACTGTGCCTGAAAACTGTTGGCATAGCTTTCTCCACCATCCTCAAGGTTATAAAAGTATGCTTTTGTCGGGTCGGTGTCTGTATCAACGATTACCTGGTTGATAAAATCGGTTCTGTAAAGGTCAATGTCAATCTCTGCCCACCGTTTGAACAGCCTGAACTCCTTCATAAAACTGATGCCATAATTGGCTGCTTTTTCCTGGTTCAATGTTTCTTTTACTACCAGAATCCTTTGGCTTGCCAAAAGAGAAAGGTTTTCAGAAATAATATTGGCAGACCTGTATCCTAAACCACCTGACAATCTTATTACCGCCGATTCTGTTATCTGATAACGGAGATTGGCGCGGGGTGTTATAAATAACCCTGACCTGTTATGATGATCGGCACGAATACCTGCGATAAACGTCAATTTATCAAGGTAGGAATAAGTGTATTCAAAGAAGGCTCCCGGAATAGATTCCGTGCGGTCGAAATTGTAATTCACAGGTGTCAAATCAGTTTCAGGTGATAGGGTGACGGTTTCATACATCGTTGGGGTTTGCCCAGGAGGCAATGTCTGGTAAATGTAGGTAAACTGTATCTGGTCATAACCTTCCTTAAAATCGTCCAACAAATAACTTACTCCTGTCGAATACTTATGATTTGTATTTCCGATGATTGACTGATAGATCAAATTGGCATAAAGACTCCTTTCGTGTCCATGATAGTTGTTTACACCAAAAAAACCATTCTGCTCATGATTTACGCCAGACAAAATAATTCCCAGACTTTTCCATTCTTTGTCAGGGAACATAAAACCGTTTTTCCAGAATGCCTCTGTTCTCCTGGTTTTGAGTTCAAATCCATAAGGTAATTCCATATTGTTGATTTTGGCGGTGTCTAATTCAAAGGTGTTTTTGTCAAAATCAAGTGTGCCGCCATTCCTGTTTTCACTCAGGTATTTGATCCCGAATCGGGTTTCATACCTCTTAGTATGATATTCCCAACGGTTGAAAAGGTTGATAGTATTGACCAACGGAATATCCATGAAATTCTCATCAATTGTTTCTTTCCCGCCTTCGACATTGATAGTGGACGTATTTATTTTATTGATTTTATTGCCGAAATAATCGCCATGAACCAGCAGGAGAGTTTCGAGTTTATCATTGATTTTAAATCCGCTCGAAAGATTCGTTTCCATTCTTCCGTGAGAGTTGCCAAACAGGTTCACATATAATTTGTCTGCATCATGCGGTTTTTTGTATTCCACATTGATTTGCCCTGTGATTGACTCATAACCGTTGATGACCGATGCCGTCCCCTTTGAAATCTGAATGGATTCCATCCACGGTCCTGGTATGTAATTCAACCCATAAGCAGAAGCCATTCCCCTGATACTGGGAATGTTCTCAGCCTGAATCTGGCTGTAAATCCCTGAAAGTCCCAACAGTTGTATCTGTTTGGCACCGGTAATTGCATCACTGTACGAAACATCAATGGAAGCATTGGTCTCGAAGCTTTCTGAAAGGTTGCAACAGGCGGCGCGCTGCAACTCTCCTTCTGTTACAACCTGCACCTTTCGGGGGCTGAGCTTAGAAATAAATGTTTTATTGACTTTCGCACTGATTTCAACTTCCTGAAGTTGAATAGCCGATGGAGCCAATTCAATTTCAATTTTAGTAAGTTCTTTTTTTAACTCAACGGTATCGGTTTTATAACCCATGAGACTGACAACCAAATTTGTGGTTTTAATACCGGATTTTGACAAAACAAACCTACCATTGATATCGCTCGCTGTCCCCGTTACGGTTCCTTCCCAAACGATGTTAACACCAGGCAGAAAGGATTTTTCGGAATTGCCGTTTACCTCATACACATAACCCACTATGTTTTGAGCAGATAGGAGTAGAGGAAGAATAATTCCAGGCAATAATCCTGCAAGGAATTTATATTTTATTGTTTTCATTTTATTTAAAGTTAATAAACAGAGTAACCTGATTAATATATGTTATCCCGATGATGAAATATCAATTTTCCCCTGAACTTATGTGCAGTGAAGAAATATTGGAGGTATAACACTATTGATTTGACAAAGTCAAAAATTAGTCGTTGTCCTCCAAAATAAAGTCAGGAGATTGCCAGGATATGTTCAGGCGATGGGAAAAGGGATTTTGATTTGATGGGAGAACAAAACGAATGACTTCCCGCCTGATAGTAGAGGTGGCAAAGGCGCGGGAGGTGCCGGTTCGTCCAGATTTGGCATATCAATCATTGTAGCCAGGCTGGAAACGGATATTTTGAATAGTTTGCCATCGAAGGGTTGAATCTTCTGGGCCGCTTTTTCGGGACCCAAAGGAAGCAGGATAAAGTAATATTGCTCTTTGCAGCACTTTTCATCGTTTATGTCACTATTGCAAGACGTGTCACCTGCCTGTTGAAGTTCAGCCGAACAGCAGCAAAATTCATCCGACTCCGAATAGCCTGCTTCAAAACTAAAAAGGGTGGTTTGGCGGCAGCCGCATTGATGAAGATAAAAAGAAATACCAATACTGCTGATGGTAATAAACAGCAGTAATACTATGGTGAATATTTTGTAAACAACCTTCATTTAATATTTTCTTTTTATGCCTGCAAATATAATTCAATACTTTAGGAAGACAATGAATTTAACGTTTATTAAGCAATAAGGTTCAAAGCAAATGCCTTTAAGTTTTGTGCCTTTTTCTCTGTGGGAGTTTATATTCAATGCTTACAGAAATAAATATAGAAATTATGCTTACCCATTCCCGGTAAAAAAAACTTATTCCTGATGGCTTATTCAATCATCTTTTTAAGGGTTTTGAAATCTTCTTGATTCAAAGCCATGTTATTTAAGCAATTATTTAAAGTCGCTTTTCCTTCCGTTTGTTGTTTGAAGAAATTGATGACTTCACTGGCAGTATTCACAAGCTTATAATTCCAGTAAACAGCAGCATTCAAAAGATTTTCCGCAACCTGTTCATCGAGGTAATTCAATCGTTTTAATGACCATCAACGAGTTCTGCCGGGTTTCAAATTCATAACTTTTGCTGCTGTATTGAATAAGTTCTGAAAGACATTCATTCTTACCCTGACCAATTGCAAGTTCAAGCCAGTGGATACGGATGTTTTTCCCGCGCCAGCCTTCTTCGTCCTGGGTCATTGCAAGATACCGCTCTGCATCTGAAGGGAAGGAACCTACAAGGTTATTAAGTGCCAGTTCGACATTGATGTAAGAAAGATCGGCTAACAGGGTTTCGTAATCGGTTTTAACATCCGGCGGAACATTGATAATGTTTTGCACCACTGCCCGCCTTACATAAACATTCGGGTCCCGGATGGCAACCCGAATCAGCTCAATCGTTATGGAATTAGTATCAGCAGCAAGCTGGCTGATAATCTCTGATTTGTTCAGGTAGAAGTTTTCATTGGCATAGCTGAGGAGTAATACATCCCTTTTCTGGTCGGGGGAAGTACTCTTCAATGCCAGCAGGGCATCATAGCGGTCAATCATGTGCGGCGCATGGAGTAACTGTTGTGATAATTCCTCAAAGCTTTTTTCAAATTTTACTTTCTTCAAAATTTTTCTTCCGGGATCGAACAAAACAAAAGCGATTTCCTTATTGCCTGCATTCAGAACCTCAACGGTCGTCACCTGACCATCCACCCATTCCTTTCGCTGATCCAATGTTCCATCAGTATAATGGACTTCAAAAATGATGGGCATTTTGAAGTACTTAATGGTTTCACTTACCGGTTGAATTTGCCTGACCATAATTTGAGTTTTGACTTGCTGACCGATGGTAACAGGCTGATAGTTGATTTCATATTCGGGTTCGCCACCTCTGTAAATCCACTCATCGAAAAACCAATCCATCGAAAGCCCGGTTGCAAAATAGATTGAACGAAGGAAATCGCCTGTTTCGGCATCCTGGTAAGGGTATTGCTCCAGATAATATTTAATTGAGGTTTTGAAGTTTTCGTCGCCCATCACATTCCGCAACATATCCAAAATCAAGGATCCCTTTGGGTACCATCTTGCCCTTCCGCCCTGGCTATGACCTGTCGGATATTTATCTTTTGCTTCCGCTTCCATGGTCTCTAACCATTCATCCCGCCTGACGTTCTGATAATAATCCTCGCCAAAAACCGACTTCTCGAAAATCTTGGCATAATAGGTAGCAAAACTTTCGGTGAGCCAGACATCTTTTGGTGCAAGATGCGAAATATAATTCCCAAACCATTGATGGGCTAATTCATGGGCATTTACATTGATATAATTCCTTCCCGAAAAGGCACGTTCGTCAACAAACAAATAATCACCGAAAATAGTTGATGTAGTGGTTTCCATTGCTCCGTATAAATAGTCAACCACAGGTGCCTGACGATACAATTCCCAGGGGTAGGGCAATCCCATTTCTTCCTCAAAAAAGTCTATCATGTTGGTCATATAGCGGTAGGTGGTTTCAACCCTGTTCTTCTGGTCGGGATAGTACCACATTTCCATTGGCAGACCTGATGCTGCCTCCATGGGCTGATAATCGTATTCACCTACAACCAGGGCTGTAGAAAAAAACGGATGAGGCTTGTTCATCCGGTAATGCCAGGTTTTCAATGAATCACCTGTTTCGATTACACTTACTCTTTCACCATTGGAGAAAACTTTATATTTATTATTGAATGTGACGATCAAATCAACAGTTAACCTATCATCAAGATAAGGCAGCCATGAAAACGGACGGTGCGCCCAGATTTGCTTCCGCTTTATCCCGGCAGCATCATCCCAACCTGAAAAATACAAATACCTTGGATTGACAGACTGGTATATAACGGTCAAATCATATTTGGATGTTTTTTTGATAGATTCGGGATAAATCGTAAGGGTGTTGTTTTGAGCGATATATTTCACTGGCTTATTGTCTAAGTAAACTTTTTCAATTTTCATATCCATTATGTTCAGGTTGAACGAATCGGTTTCGAACCTGAGCGGCTGAAAGTTAAAAATAGCCTTGCCTGTAACTATTTGTTTGTAAGGATCAATGCTGATCTCTGCAGTAAGATGGGTTGCATCAATGATATGGTCAGTTGTCCATGCTCCGGCATCATATAACCAGGTAACGGTTTTATCCTGTGCAACTACAATGTTTTGTAAAAAGAACGGAGAAGATAATAGTATCAAATATTGGGTGAGTTTTTTAAACATAATGAAATAGTATTTTTGCGACTTCAAAAATAGCAAAATCAGTAACTGAAATTTATTTCCTACAAAGAACTTATGGATTGGGAAAGCTGAGAACATAGAGTAATAAAGTAATCGTAGATTCAATTTCCGGGATTTAGAGTGTCACTTTTATTGTACTTCCATTCTCAATTATCTTGCTCAATATGATGATATCCCCGCTCGTTAAAACCAGCTTTATCTTCCCTGATTCACGTGTTAAATCAATATTGAAAATTGTTCCAAATCCATGAATATTTTTCATCCTCATAAAATCCCACTCCTCAGGAATTTGCGGGGTGATAGTAAAACTGTTGAGCGAAACCGGGCGGATACCAAAAAAACCTTCGGTAAAAATGCGGCAATACAATCCGCTTTCAGCCGAGAGGTGTCGCTGGTTTCCTTCAGGGTAAGCCTCCACAGGGTAAGGTACGTGATCGCCCAGTAACCTTCGGTTTGAATAATACTTTAAATATTGAAGCCCGCGTTTGGTGTCGCCGGCGGCAATTACTCCTCGAAGCGCATAAAGGGTTGACCTGTCCCAAAATGTTTTATCGCCCGATTGGGAAGCAAGTCCGTCAACCGTCCAAAGTTCAGATGAAAAGAGTGCGTCTATGGTTTCCTTTTTACGGTCAAATATATTCACTGTAAGCGGAATGCAAATCCATGCACGCAACTTGTCATTTCCTTCATAATAGCGGTATGTGTCAAATCCCATTACATTGGCACCAAAATAATTTTCGATATGGGTTTTCAGCGCAACTGCCTGTTCATTGTATTGACTAATTATTTTTTTGTCTTTACCAAGCGAATTCCCTAAATATGAAGCGGAAATCAAGGCATCGTAATACAATGATGAGGTACAAAGGTTTGCTGTTCCCGATGGAAAACGACCTTCAAGTTCATCGGAATCGGAAGCTACTACGCCATGGTCATTAAGTTTTCTCTTATTGAATTCAAGACACCATGTAATAAGCTGCCAAAGCTCTTCAGCTATTGCACGGTCGCCTGATGAGAGTGCAAATCGGGCAGCGCCATAAGCAATCATCGCAGCATCTCCGCGATCGCCTGCACCATTCCATATATCTATTCCTTCAGCAATAATTGAGCTTGGGATAGGTGTGTAATCATCATTCATAAACCGGGTGAAATGCCGGAAGGCATTAATGGCTGATTCAATTGCATAATCATAACCCAGATAAGGAAAGAAAGGATTGATATATTCTGCCTGGTCATTCGCCCAAATAGCTGCATAATAGCTTAATCCGCCTGGACCGTGCATTGGACCACCCTTCGTCTGGTAAATGCTTTCGGAAGCGCGAATCTTGGCAAAAGAAAATTCTTTGTTCAATGTTTCATCAGGTGTTTCCAATACCAGGTTTTGATTTAGCAAGGCAAGAAAGGCATTGCGTTTATTCAATTCTTCGTGAATATCTGCTGTTCCGGTTTGCTGCTGGTTTTTAAGTCCTGTAATGCTCGTGTAAAATGAATAGACGGAATCCGGTTCAAGTTGAACAGACCCATGATTATAGGATTGAACATATAAAAGATACGCTCCATCCACACCTTCGGATGGGTTTGTTTCAATCAGGATGTTTATTTCAGGAATTTCAAAAGAAACCGGTTTATCAGAGTTATTCGTAAGTGTATATTTTTCGCACACCATTGGGCGGTCAGTTGACGGGAATATTATTCTTTCAAGTTTACAGTTGTTGTTCAGGGTACTTTTAACAATTAATTTCCCATCGAGTACGATTTCGTTCACGATCTCCTTTTCAATAGCCCGGTTATTGATGTTGATCATCATTGCCGGGTCAATCCCGAAAGTGCGGGTAAGGCTGCCGTGAGTATTATTTGGAAGAGTGCGCAACATAGGCCATACTATATCCCTGGAAATGAAAAATGAGCCATCGTCATTTACGCCGTATCTTAATACCGTTGAAATGAACTTTCCGCTCATTTCAATATGGTCTTTATGAAAATCAGACGCACCAACCTGCCAGGTAATCCCTCCCGAATCATTTATTTTCCATCGGTTTTCCTGGGAATGCAAACCAGTTAATGTAAAAAAGCAAACCAGTATAATAAAATGTTTTATATTCATGGTATTGTCATTATTTAAAACTTTGAAGAAATAAAAGTATAACAAATGAGTCTTCTTCAAATAATTTTTTGGCTAAATCTTATTTATGCCTGTTGAGTATCCAGACAAAACCCCCCGGGAAAAAACTTTGCCCTTTGCAAATCCCGACAGACCCCTCCGGACAAAAATTTTGCCTTCTGTCCAATCCCGACAGACCCCTCCGGACAAAAAATATTTCCTCTGTCGGGCGGACAATCAATCGTTTAGCTTGATAGGAGCGTTTTGTTGACAAAATCGGGTTCTCCTCAAATATTTTGCACCCAACCTTATTATTTTCTTGTTTAGCTGACTCACAAAAATGTCAGTCATTTTTTTAAACCTTTTAATTTTTACCTTTGCCGCCTATCGAATATCATTTAATTAGATTTCCTTATGGCATTGATGCATTCATTCGAACGAAGCGGAAATATTTTGTTTAAATATCGGGGACAAATTCCCATTATCCTTTTCTTCCTGGCGATCCCCTTTATGCTGTTTACCCAATATGATGAGATCAGCGAATCGTGGATCACAGGATTAACAATTGTTTCAATATTAATTAGTATTCTTGGATTTGTCATCCGTGCTTATTCGATAGGTACCACGCCAAAAGGGACTTCCGGGCGTAATACGCAGGAACAGGTTGCCGAATCCCTTAATAAAACAGGAATTTATTCACTCATCAGGCATCCGCTTTACTTAGGAAATTATCTTATGTGGATCGGAATAGTTATGTTTACATTCAATATTTATTTTGTTATAATTGTTTCACTTGCTTTCTGGCTCTACTATGAGAGGATCATGTTTGCCGAAGAACGTTTTCTCGAACGAAAGTTTGGGGATGATTATCTCACCTGGTCAATGAAGGTTCCTGCCTTCTTACCGACTTTCCAAAATTACATCCAAAGTGCCATTCATTTTTCATTGAAAAGTGTACTTCGCAGGGAATATTCAGGAGTTTTGGCAACTGTTGTAGGCTTTGCATTTGTTGACCATTTAAGGTATTATTTGATGTCGGGGTATCCTGATAAACTGAGAGTTTCGCTGATAGCAGTATTTGTATCTTTCATTTTGGCTGCCATTCTCCGTACTCTCAAGCGCAAAACAAAGGTGCTGAACGAAGAAGGCAGATGGTAAACATAGCATTGTGAAAGGGAGACTGGTTTATATTTACATTTTGGCTGTCCTCTCCATGCTTTTATGGGGAATGTCGTTTGTCTGGACTACCATCGTGTTCAGATACTATCCGCCGGTAACCACTGTTTTTTTAAGGCTTGTCATTTCTTTTGTGTTATTGTTTGCCGGGTTGAGTTTGTTCGGGAAGATTGAAAAGATTCAAAGAAAAGACTATGGATTGTTTCTGTTGTCCTCACTTTTTAATCCCTTTCTATATTTCATTGGCGAAAGCTATGGGTTAAAACTTTCTTCCTCTACCATCAGTGCGGTTGTTATTGCAACCATTCCTCTTTTTACTCCCATTGCGGCTTATTATACACTCCGGGAAAAACTCACGCGCCTGAATCTTGTTGGAATGGTCACCTCGTTTTCCGGAATTGTTTTGATGATCGTAAACAAAAACCTGACACTGAATGCCTCACCCGCAGGGATTGCCTTCCTGCTATTTGCTGTTGCTTCAGCCATTGGGTATTCAGTGTTTCTTAAAAAATTAACTGCACGTTATACAGCATTTACCATCATCGCCGTACAGAATTTAATAGGCGCATTCTATTTTTTGCCCATTTTCCTTACTTTCGAACTTAGGTCATTCCTCTCCATCCAACCCGATGCAAGTTTGGTCGGCTCGTTGTTAGCCCTGTCCATTTTCTGTTCTTCGCTTGCCTTTATATTTTTTACCATCTCAACAAAGGAAATTGGCGTAAATAAAACTTCGATGTTTTCGAATCTTATACCTGTTTTTACTGGGGTATTCTCTTATTTTATTTTGGGAGAATTATTTAGTTTTCAAAAAGTATTGGGTATGTCGGTGGTTATTTTTGGATTGTTTTTATCACAAATGAAAAAAAGAATTCCTGTTGTTAATTATGGTTAAATTAAAATAATGAAAAAATGAAAATAATCGTATTGGGTTGTGGACTGGTAGGTGCTCCTATGGCGCTTGATCTCTCAAAAGATTTGCATTATAAAGTTACCGTTGCTGATATGAGCCGGGCGGCTTTGGATAAAATTGCCGGTATAAAGGGAATTGAAACCTTGGTTGCGGATCTCTCGGAACCGGCAAAGGTGAAAGCCCTGGTTGAAAAATTTGATTTTGTTGTGAATGCCGTTCCTGGTTTCATGGGATTTCAAACCCTGAAAGCTATAATTGAAGCGGGTGTGAATGTTGTTGATATTGCCTTCTTCCCTGAAGATTTGTTTGAACTGGATGAACTTGCAAAAGCGAATAATGTAATCGCCATTTCAGATATAGGAGTTGCACCCGGAATGAGTAATGTTTTGATTGGTTATGCCGATCATTTGCTTGATAAAACAGAGAAAGCTGTGACTTATGTTGGTGGGCTGCCCAAAGTGAGGACCTGGCCTTATGAATACAAAGCTGTCTTTTCTCCGGCAGATGTCATTGAGGAATATACCCGCCCTGCAAGGTACATTGAAAACGGAAAAGAAATCATCAAACCGGCTCTGTCTGATCCTGAACTGTTAAACTTTGACGGTATCGGAACTTTGGAGGCTTTCAACAGTGACGGATTAAGAAGCCTTGCAAAGACAATTGACGCTCCCAATATGATTGAGAAAACATTGCGGTATCCCGGGCACATTGAGATTATGCGGGTACTCAGGGAAACGGGCTTTTTTGATAAAGAGGAAATTGAAGTAAAAGGCAAGATGATCAGCCCTTTGGATTTTACATCAAAGCTACTATTTCCAAAATGGAAATTGCAGGAAGGAGAGGAGGATATTACCATAATGCAGGTGATTGTTGAAGGACTAAAACAAAATCAACGGCTCAGATATACCTGGGATCTTTTTGATACTTACGATCCTGTATCTAAAGTGCATTCAATGGCAAGAACAACTGGCTATACTGCAACTATGGCTTTGAGAATGATAGCTGAAGGTCTGTTTACACAAAAAGGGGTATCTGCTCCGGAATTCATTGGTAAATATCCGGAATGTGTAAACTTTATTCTGAATGGTTTAGCTGATCGGGGAGTGATTTACAAAGAAAAAATTATCACTCTGGATTAATCCTGATCGCGACAGATTCAGGAATTTAAAGATGGCTCGATTGTAATTTCATTCAACCGTTAACTGAAGTAAACTTGCCGGATACTGATTGATGCTTGATTACTCCCAATTTAATTGTTACTTTTGTTAAGTCGTTGATATTGTAATTTTGTATGTAATTTGCTTAAAAGTAATTTGTATGAAAAACAACCTTCATAAACTCAGTTATAAAGCCTTTTTTAGTTGTGTAATTTTAGTTGGATTATTGGCATTGACCCCTTCATTGCAGGCAAAGAAAATGAATGCCTACCTATCCTTTGCCACTTTTTCATCGCCCGATTCGGGTCCCTTTATCGAGACCTATCTTACGGTTGAAGGAAACAGCATTGTTTATGTAAAAAACAACAACCAAAAATTTCAGGCTGCCATTCAGGTGATCATGCTTTTCAGGGTAGGGGAGGAGATCGCAAAGTATGATAAATACGAACTTTACAGCCCTGAAATTGACGATACCACCTCAGCAATAAAATTCAGTTTCATTGATCAGCAGAGGTATTCGATTGCAAATGGGGAATATGAATTTGAGATTCAAATTTGGGATAAAAATTCGGATGCTAAACCCTTCATTACGTCACAACCTATTTTAATAGAATTTCCGGCTGAAAAGATGGCTATTTCAGGGATTCAGCTTTTATCCTCTTACTCAAAAACAGAAACTCCCGGAATACTCTCAAAAAACGGCTACGACCTCATTCCTTATATTTTTAATTATTACCCCGAAAAGATTTCAAAACTGACATTCTACGCCGAAATTTACAATTCCAATTTAATTGTAGGTGAGGGCGAGAAATATTTGGTTAAATATTTCATCGAAGCCGAAGGACAAAATAAGCCCTTGCCGCAGTATGTTGCTCAAAAAAAGGAAACAGCGGCACCAGTAAATATCGTTTTCAGCGAGTTCAATATTAGTGAACTCCCTTCGGGCAATTACAACCTTGTGATCGAATCTCGAGATAAACTGAACAAGCTTATTGGTCTGAACCGGATTTTTATCCAGAGAAGCAATCCTAAAATTCAGATTAAACTTGATGATATTGCTCAACAAGATTTAGAAAATTCATTCGTTTACCGTATCAACAATTTGGATACGCTCAGGGAATACCTTCGCTACATTGAGCCTATTTCTACCGAACAGGAGAGGGGTTTTGTTATGGCACACCTATCTTCAGCTGATTTGAAAACCCTGCAAAAATTTTTCTATAGGTTTTGGCTGGAGCGGAATCAGGTGGAGCCTGAGCGGGCATGGATAGAATACTTGAATGAAGTGAATAAAGTGAACCTGGCTTACACTACTTCTATCATTCGGGGCTTTGAATCCGACAGGGGGCGCACTTACCTTAAGTTTGGCCCACCCAATGCTATCTCGGAGAGTTATAGCGAACCTTCGACCTACCCTTATGAAATATGGCATTATTATGTGCTGAAGGATGGACAAAGAAATAAAAAGTTTGTGTTTTATAGCAAAGATTTGGTAACCAATGATTTCACCCTTCTCCATTCGGATGTAGTTGGCGAAATTTCGAACTACCGTTGGCAACAGGTACTTTACCAACGCGTAGACGCCGGTTATAATATCGAAAACGGTGTACTGGATGATAGTTGGGGCGGTAATTCCAAAAAATACTTTGATCTGCCACGGTAAAAATTGAAGAAACGTTTGGATCAGTTTCTAAATAAAATTCATCACCTCTTTTTTAGTCACTTTCTCGCAATAATGACATTGCAGCCTTAAATCCACTTTGTCAATTACCATGAATTTGGTTGGGATGTTTTCGTGATTTGTAATACAGTTGGGATTAATGCACCTAACTATTTTTTTTATCTTATCCGGTATTTCAACCTTTGCTTTATAGACTACAGTATAATCCTTGATTACAATAAGGGAAGCCGATGGCGCCACCAATGCTATTTTATTGATTTCTTCGCTTTCGAAGTATTTGTTGCTGACTTTAATAATCCCTTTTTTGCCCAACTTTTGACTTTCGAGGTTGGTGCCTATCATGATCTGGTTAGGGATATTATCAAGATTTAAAATCCGGATTACCTGGAATACTGATTGAGACGGAATGTGATCAATCACAGTTCCATTCTCAATTGCTGAAACTTTCAGTTCTTTCCTTTCCTGTCCTGAATTCCGGGGAGAAATTTTCTGTGGTTGAATTTTTTGTTTTGCCATTTTGATCCAATTTATTAAAACATTCAAACTTTATCGTCAGTACCTAAAATTATTGATAACAAAGCCTGCCTGACATACACTCCGTTTTTTGCCTGGGTAAAATAATACGCTTTCGGATTGCTGTCAACATCTTCTGTGATCTCATTCACTCTCGGCAGTGGGTGCATCACTCTAAGATTTTTCTTCGCATGGTCCAGCATTTTATTTTTCAAAATATAGGCATTTTTTACTCTTTCGTACTCCAGCGGATCGGCAAACCGTTCCTGTTGAATGCGGGTCATGTATAAAATATCAACCTTCGGAATAACTTCATCCATTTCAGTGTATTGGTAATACTCAAGGTTTTTCTCTTTGATAGGTATTTTTACCGAACTGGGTAACTTCAATTCAAGCGGAGAAACCAGGTGAAAAGTGGTGTTGTAGTTGGTCAGTGCGATGACGAGAGAATGGACAGTTCTTCCATATTTTAAGTCACCCACAAAGGCGATGTGTAAATTATCAAGTGTTTTTTGGGTTTTTCTTATTGAGTAAAGATCCAGCAGACATTGGGTTGGATGCTGGTTTGCTCCGTCGCCAGCATTGATGATGGGCACAGGTGATACTTCGCTGGCATATCGTGCGCTACCTTCCTTGGGATGACGCATGATGATAATGTCGGAATAATTACTGACAGTGAGGATGGTATCTTTGAGCGATTCTCCTTTTTTAACACTGGATGTTGCAGCGTCGCTGAACCCAATCACCTTGGCACCTAAGCGGGATGCGGCAGATTCAAAACTAAGCCGTGTGCGGGTAGAAGGCTCGAAAAACAAGGTTGCCACAACTGCATCTTCAAGGATTCTTTTTTTTGGATTGGCCTCAAATTTTTCAGCAAGCCGGAGCACTTTCTCATAATCCTCCTTCGTAATATCATGGATAGATACGAGGCTTTTATTCTTCATAATGAAAGTAATATTATTTTGTGGTAAAGTTATCCAAAAATCGAACAATGGGTAGGATTGTTCATTTTTTGTTAAAAAAAAGCGACCCGAAGGTCGCTTTTTGGATACTACTTTTTCAATTTATATTTATCCACAAATTCGTTTATGATTCCACTGAGATCAGGATATCCGATTTCCTGCAGGTCGTAATAAACGCGTGTATTCGGTTTGTTGATCTTTATTAACCGATTTAAATCAATGGGGGTTCCTATTACAACCGATTCACATACGGTGTTATTGATGGTTGTTTCAAGGTCTTTTAATTGCTGTTCGCTATAACCCATAGCCGGTAAAAGAATTCCGATATTTGGATAAATTTTAAAGGTTTCAGATAATTTACCAACGGTAAACGGTCGTGGGTCAACCAATGAGGCTGCTCCGAATTTTTGGGCGGCAACGGTTCCTGCACCAATTTTCATTTCACCATGAGTTAGCGTCGGTCCATCTTCGACCACAAGAACGTTTTTCCCTTTAATAATAGCAGGGTTATCAACTTTAATGGGTGAAGCACCATCAACAACAATGGCATGAGGAGCAACTTTCGCAATGCTTTCCCTTACAGTTTGGATACCTTCAGGACATGCGGTGTCTATTTTATTTATCACAACCACATCGGCTAATCGCAGTGTTACTTCGCCGGGATAATAGGACAATTCATGACCGGGTCTGTGAGGATCAACCACAGTAATATTTAAATCAGGTTTGTAAAACGGGAAATCGTTGTTTCCTCCATCCCAAATTACTACATCACAGCCGTCCGGATCCTTTTCAGCAGCTCTAAGAATAGCTTCATAGTCAACACCGGCATAAATCACATTCCCACGGACAACATGGGGTTCATATTCTTCCATTTCCTCAATGGTGCACTTGTGCTTATGCAAGTCTTCCACTGTAGCAAATCGTTGAACTTTTTGTTCGACAAGATCTCCATAAGGCATAGGGTGACGAATAGCAACTACCTTTAGGCCTTTTTCCATCAGGTACTCGATTATTTTTCTGGATGTTTGGCTTTTACCGCATCCTGTTCTTACTGCACCCACTGCAATTAAGGGTTTGGTGCTTTGGATCATGGTGTCTTTCGGCCCTAACAAAGTGAAATTTGCTCCGGCCGCATTAACAATTGCGCTTACGCTCATGACCCGTGGATAGGGTACATCGCTATAGGCGAAAACGCATTCATCAACGTTTAATTCCTTGATTAACTTTGGCAAGTCCTCTTCTGCGAAAATCGGGATACCATCCGGATAGAGATCACCGGCAAGTTGAGCCGGATATTTTCTTCCGTAGATATCAGGAATCTGGGCAGCCGTAAAAGCCACCACCTTGTAATTTTTGTTTCCACGATAACATGTGTTGAAATTGTGGAAATCTCTTCCTGCAGCACCGATAATAATTACATTTTTGCTCATAATTATTACCTTTTTAAGTGTTAAACAATTTTTTTAATGATAAAATTAATTATTATCGTCACAAAGGTATAGCTTTAAAAATTCTATCCAAATTTACCCTATAAATATTTTCTTAATAAAAAATAATTCCGTTGCTTCATCATGGGAAACGCCTGTTTTGGTGAAAAATATTTCATATAAATATAACTGCGACGAAAACCTTTTGCTCACCATCTTTCAATTTTCCGGTCAGTCTTGCTATCTTTGCGCAATAAATAAATTAACCCTTCTGAATGATGGTATATGAAAATGAAATCGTCAAACTGACAATCTCCTGTGTTAATGAATTATTTAATCAAAAGATAACTGCTGAAATGGTGCAGGTTGAAAATACCAATCCTGAATTTTCTGGCGACTTTACTCTTGTGGTGTTTCCTTTATTAAAGTACACTAAAAAACCGCCATCAGCGACTGCTGAGATGATCGGAAATTTTTTGCTTTTGCACATGAAAGCAATTGAGTCGTATGAGGTAGTAAAAGGTTTTTTAAATCTTAAACTTCACGATAGCTGCTGGATTGATTTCTTCAGGGAAAATGCAGGAAGTGACGATTTCGGAATGATACATGACATTGAAACAACCCCATATATTGTAGAATTTTCTTCACCCAATACAAATAAGCCATTGCATCTCGGGCATATTCGTAATAACCTTATTGGCTATTCAATTTCTCAAATTTTAAAAGCCAATGGTAAGAATGTTGTAAAAATCAATCTGGTTAACGACAGGGGAATTCATATATGTAAGTCAATGCTTGCCTGGATGAAATGGGGCAACAGCGAAACCCCTGAATCAACAGGAATAAAAGGTGATCATTTGATCGGAAAGTATTATATTTTATTTGACAAGAAACACAAGGAGGAAATAGCATCGCTAGTTCATTTGGGTTGTTCGGAAGAAGAAGCCGCCAATCAGTCGGAATTGATGAAAGAGGCACAGGAAATGCTCCAGCGCTGGGAGAATGCTGACGAAGATGTTTTGATCATTTGGCACATGATGAATGGTTGGGCGTACCTGGGATTTGATAAAACTTACCAGCGTCTTGGCATTCATTTCGATCAAATGGAATATGAATCAAAAATGTATTTGTTGGGAAAGGAGTTGGTGAAAGAGGGTCTTGACAGAGGGATTTTCTTCAGGATGCCAAATGGTTCGGTATGGGTTGACTTAAAATCGGAGGGACTTGATGAGAAACTTTTATTAAGAAGTGACGGAACTTCTGTTTACATAACCCAGGATATCGGAACCGCTCAAAAACGATTTGATGTATTCAAACCTGAGAGAATGGTTTATGTGGTAGGAAACGAACAGATCTATCATTTCGAGGTTTTGAAAAAGGTGCTAAAAGTCTTAGGAAGAGATTGGTGTGAAACAATACACCATTTGTCGTATGGAATGGTTGAACTCCCTCATGGCAGGATGAAATCGAGGGAAGGGACTGTGGTTGATGCTGATGACCTGATGGATGAAATGTATGAAACTGCCCGCAAAACAACTGAGGAATTAGGGAAAACCGATGAGTTTTCGGAAGATGAGCGTAAATCTTTATTTGAAACAGTCGGAATGGCGGCTTTAAAATATTATATATTGAAAGTTGATCCAAAGAAAAATATGCTCTTTAATCCGGAGGAATCTATTGATTTCAATGGACATACCGGACCATTTATCCTCTATTCTTATGCTCGTATTCAGTCCATTTTCAGGAAGGCAGGCCGCTCACCCGAAAATTTTATCAGGGAATTGAATTTTGATGAAATCGGGCTTACTGAACCGGAAAAAGATATTTTAAAGATGCTTTATCAATACCCCCAGGTATTGAAAAATGCCGGGGAAAATTTGAATCCATCCTCTGTTGCCAATTTTTGCTACGAACTTTCAAAAACCTATAACCACTATTACCAGGATACGCCAATTTTTAAAGGAGTTGATCCTAAAGTTGCAACTTTCCGAATGGTTTTAAGCTGGTTTGTCGGGAAAACCATCCGAAGTTCAGCAGCTTTGTTGGGCATAAGTGTTACCGAAAGAATGTAAACCAACCCTTTCAATGTCCCTGGCTGACCAGTTCTTTTTGATCGCATAAATTGAATTCGGGCTGCAACGTAACATGATGGATGTTGAACTCATTGTGCAATAATTCACGAATTTTCTCCAATACAATGTTTACCTTTTGGAGGTTTAAATTCTCCGCAAAATCAACATGCCCTTCAAAAGAAATCTGATTGGAGTCGAGTTGCCATACATGGACATGATGGATATTCAGAACTTCAGGAAGGGAACAAATTCTTTCGTTTATGTGCTCCAGAATAATATTGGAAGGTGTAAAGAGCATGAGTGCTTTAATCGTCTCCATGAGCAGATTCCATGAAATGAAAATCAGATAGGCAGAAATAATCATGGTCAGAATTCCATCAATCCAGTAAACTTTAAAGTAGAACATTAAAATACCCGCTGTCAGGACGGCAACCGAAGTAACCGTATCGGAAAGCAAATGCAGATAAGATGAACGGATATTCATGTTTTCTTTTGAATCATGATGAAGCAATATTGCGCTTATTCCGTTGATAATAATGGCGAGCAAAGCAAAAATGATCACCCATTTTGATTCGATTTCATGTGGATGTTGAAATCGTTTTATGGCCTCTATTACCAGGAATACAGATAAAATGACAAGACTGAGTGTGTTGATAAAAGCGGCTATTATCTCTGCTCTTTTGTACCCAAAAGTTTTTTTTACTGTCGGCTCTTTTTTGGTTAGTATGGAAGCGATATAAGAAACGATCAAAGAGATAACATCGCTGAAATTATGTAAAGCATCTGATAAAAGAGACAGACTGCCAGTCAAAAATCCACCAATACCCTGAGCCACAGTAATAAGCATGTTAAGGATGATGGTAACACCAAGTTTTTTTTGCTGTGATTCCTGTCCATGAAACCGATTTGAATTGTTGTGACTCAATGATTTGTGTTTTAAGTGATTACGAATACAAATTTTAGTAAATGTTTTCTTGCAAAAAATAAATTCCAATTTATGTAACAAAAATGGTCACTTTTTTGTTTATCTTACGTAAAACAACTAAATAAATAAGATGTATTCAATAAAAAGTAATAAAAAAATTATTTAAATATTTTATTTTTTTTGTTTTCGATCGTATTTTTGCTTAACCACCAATCCAAATATACTTGTGAAATTAAAGTCTATTCAATAACTTAAATCTTACGAACATGAAAAAGCTCTTTTTACTCTCAGTTTTCACAGGGTTAATGGTATCATTGACTTTTGCATTAAACCACAGTGGAACGATTTCCAGCAATCAAGCCTGGTTCACTTCTGACAATCCACATGTAATAACTGGGAACCTGATAGTTGCCGATGGTGTAACGCTGTTGATTCAGCCCGGTTGCCAGATTTACTTTAGTGGAAATTACCGTTTTGTAGTTCGCGGAGTATTGTCAGCCAACGGCACCTCAGCGAGTCATATTTTGTTTACTTCCAACCAGGTCACTCCGGCAAAGGGTGACTGGCGTTTCATATTTTTTGACCAACCCGATGCAGGCAGTATGATGAATTATTGTGATATAAGTTACGGTGGTTCAGTTGCTGCAAGGGGTATGATTAGTTTCAGAGGAACATCCAACGGAATTACTATTACAAATTGCACCCTTAACAACAGCGGATCGTATGGTTTTGAATACAGGAACAATCTGGCTGATCCGCTCATTGCCAACTGTTCCGTAACCGATTGTAATAATTATCCCATTTATACCTTCGCTGATCGGGTGAAGGATGTATCTGGTAATATGATATTTAGTGGAAACACTCCTAATGCAATATATATTAGGACTCAGGCGGTGAATACAGCCACTTGGCTAAATTTCGGTATTCCATATATCATTGGAGGGAATATCACTGTGAATGATGCACAAACACTGACAATCAATTCAGGAAATATTTTGAAATTCAATGGGGCCAATACAATAACTGTTGAGGGTAAATTGATTGCGAATGGAACTTCCGCCCAGCATATTGTTTTTACTTCAAATCAAGTATCACCCTCTGGTGGAGACTGGAACAGAATCTTTTTTAGTACTGCGGATGCCGGATGTATATTGAACTACTGCGACATTTCTTATGCAGGCTCCGGCACATCGGCGGTTGATATTAGTAATTCTGTATCCAGCGTTTCGGTATCCAGCACAACCATCGAAAATTCCGCCGGTTATGGCGTTTATATCCGTAATAGTAGTTCGGCTTCTTTTATTAACACTAAAATCATTAATAATAATGATGTCGGGGTTTATATTGCCGGAGCCAGTTCTGCTACATTCGGATCGGTGATCAATGATTGGAATGAAATTTACGGTAACGGAAATTATGGATTAAGAAATGGAACCCAGAACATTTCAGCAAAGTATATTTACTGGGGAACAGAAGCCTGTGGCGATATTCCAAACCTGATCTTTGATAAGTCGGATCAGAACAATTTGGGTATTGTTGATTATTTCCCATGGATTGATATGGGACATGGATTGCCATCCTTAGCTACTACCTGGACAGGTGCAGCAAATACCTTATGGCATGACGATGGAAATTGGGATAACCATTCACCCTGCAGCATGACCGATGTTACTGTTCCAAAAGCCCCGGCAAACCAACCTATGGTTATATCAACCGAAAGTTGTAATGACCTCACACTTGAAGCCGGCGCTCAGCTTTATATTTTCCCGTCTCACAGCCTGCAGGTAAATGGAGACTTCCTGATGGAAGCAAATGCTAATGGAACCGCTTCATTGGTTACCGATGGCACTTTTACTGTTGTTCAAAATAAGACGATACAGTATTATATTGATGCAGATCGCTGGCATTATATGTCCACTCCAATGGCAAGTCAAACTGCAAATACCTTTTTCGACATGTATTTGTATGAATACAATGAAGCTACCGATTTATGGGATAATATTGTTCAACCAAGCGCAGGTCTTACCGTTGGAAAAGGATACAAAGTATGGTCGAGCAGTGTGTATCCAACCAATAATCCTCCCGGAACAAAATCGGTTGAGTTTACCGGTGGAAATATAAACAACGGAAATTACTTTCTTCCGGTAACCAATAATGGTAACGGTTGGAATCTTGTCAGCAATCCTTACCCTTCAGCTGTTGACTGGGACAATGGGGGCTGGATAAAATCAAACATTGGTGGAACCATTTACGTTTGGGACGGCGTACAATACATTACCTGGAACGGAACAACAGGTGGTTTAACTGATGGCATTGTTCCTGCAATGCAGGCGTTCATGGTCAAGGCTACCGGTGCAAATCCGATGCTTGTAGTGTCCAACAGCACAAGGCTATTCGGAGTAGATCCCTACAAAGAAGGCAGTGTTGATCAATTACTGGAAATTACTGTTACCGGCAATGGCTATGCCGATCAGACATATATCAATTTCAACGAAGATGCAACAACGGGTTTTGACAACCAGTATGATGGTTATAAACTCTATGGATTGGAGGAGGCACCGCAACTGTATTCAACCCAGGGAGAAAACATATTGCGTGTAAATGTATTGCCGAAGGTTTCAACGGGATTATTCATTCCCCTTGGATTGGAAGTAACGGCTGAGACGGAATACACCATCGTGGTAAACGGTTTGTCAAGTTTCGGTCAGGGTGTGAGCGTTTATCTCGAAGACCTGAAAGAAAATGTGATGATTGATTTGTCGAATCAGATTGATTATACCTTTATTGCAAGTCCGACAGATGCTCCCGGCAGATTCATCCTTCATTTTGGCGTTCTTGCAGTAGAAGAATTGCCTCTTACTGCTGCAATACAGGAAGATGCCGTTTATATTTACTCGAACGAAAACAGCATTTACATCAAGAACAAAGAAGAAAATGAATTGAGCGGCAACCTTATGGTTTACAACATCATGGGACAAAAAGTACTGGATACAAGACTTGAAAATGTAAAACTGAACAAAGTTGATCTATACACCGAAACCGGGTATTATGTGGTGAAGGTGTTTACTGAAAAGGGAGTTTATTCTCAGAAAGTTTTTATAAAATAGGGTCAGTTTAATTGACAAAAAAACGGATGACCTGAAGGTCGTCCGTTTTTTTTTTAATCCCCAATGCAAATTTTTTACCTGAGTTTAATTTTTTGATTAGGATACAGTATAGCATCCTTACTGAGGGTATTGTATTTACAGATTTTCTTAAGTTTAACTGCGTATTGCTGGCTGATGGAATAAAGATTCTCGCCAGGCTGCACAAGATGATAGGGTTGTTTTGATTTATTTTTCTTGGCTTGAAGATAGATAACCTGCCCTTCTTTGATTATATCTTTCTTTTTTAATTCATTGTAGTTTCGAATTTGCCCTTCTGGAATTTCAACTATTTCTGAAATTGACTTGAATGTATCGCCTGGTTTTGCATAAATGAATTTAACCCCATTGTGTTTATAAACCTTTCGGTTAGTAAAGCCTAAATTAATTCCTTCAAAATCCTCATCATCAGCATTAAAGTATTTTGAAGTGGTTTCATTGGAAGCAAAATGTTTGTTTTTATGATTGGGGTCTTCTTTGTAGAATTTATCAAA
Organism: uncultured Bacteroidales bacterium; assembly: GCA_963840975.1. Taxonomy (GTDB): domain Bacteria; phylum Bacteroidota; class Bacteroidia; order Bacteroidales; family JAADJA01; genus JAADJA01. The sequence goes on from CAWJBC010000011.1 coordinate 255,230, forward strand.
TTTGAAAAGTTCAAACTCTTCAATGTTTTTTATCAGCAAATTGGCATAATTAGGATTTGTAGCATAGCCGGCGGTTTTAAGTCCATTTGCCCATCCTTTGTAGTCGGTTATTTCAAGTTCGAAAAGGAGTGCATAGCGCGGTCGGGTGGTGAGAAACAATGAGTGGTCTTTATATGATTCCTGTGGGTTGCTGTATTTCCTGAAGCATTCATTGGCGGCATCATCATCCATGTGAAAAGTTGGTCCGTTCCATTCTTTATGACATTTGATTCCAAAATGATTGTTGGCTTCAGTTGCCAATAAGCTATTCCCGTTGCCAGATTCGAGTATTCCCTGCGCAAGGGTTATGCTTGCAGGGATTGCAAACAGACTCATTTGTTCAATCGCAATGTCTTTGTATTGCTGAATGTATTCTTCCTTTGATAGCTTACGCTCAGGAGGTTGCGCACCGGTATCCGCTAAAGGAATCAAAGCAATCAGCAATAAAATCAGAGTTTTCATCATAGGTACGTTCAACGTTATGCAAAGTTCTATTATTGCGGATTGATTTGCAGCAGTTTGCTTTTTATTTATTCACATGAATTTGTTAATTTGACAAAGTGTACGACCCTAATTTATTCGTGAAATTTGAAAGTTGAATAATTCCACCGAAGGCTGAGGGCTTCATACCTATGATTGTTATTGAATTATTGGAACAGGTGAGGTAAATGATTTCCTAAATTATGATAAATCCTTTGCTTTGGGCTATTGCAATTTAAAATCGGTAAAAATTGACATAAATGTTAAGAATAAAATTTGAGGATTTAAATATTGAATTATTTTTGCTTGTTATTTTAATAACACAAAAACGTGTTGCAATTTGATTCCTTTTCAGATTAAATAGCTAATTATGGGAAATTCGATTACACAATCATCGTTGACAAAGAAGTTTGTGATGGCATTTGCAGGTTTATTCCTTATCACATTTCTATTCGTTCACCTGGGCATTAACCTTTTGGTTTTGCTACCCTCAACCGATCTTTTTAACATCGCTGCTCATTTTATGGGAACAAACATACTGATCAAAGTTTTTGAAGTAGTATTGTTTGGCGGTATTATAATCCACATGCTTTATGGTGTCATTTTGCAAATCCAGAATTGGATGGCACGGCCCGAGCGGTATAAAGTTGAAGGATGGGCGCATACTTCGCCATTTTCAAAATTCATGATTCATACCGCAGTTATCATTGGAATCTTTCTGGTTTATCACCTCATGGACTTTTATGTTGAAGCCAAGTTTTTGGGCGAAATTGATGATGTGACAATCAATGGACAAATTTACCATGACATGGGTGCAAAAGTAATAGGTGAATTTAAACTGGGTGGAGTCGTTATCGCTTATGTGGTTGCCTTTCTCATCCTCGGATTTCATCTTCATCATGGATTTCAGTCCGGATTTCAGTCACTCGGATTGAATCACAGCAAATATACCCCGCTTATTAAAATGCTGAGTACAGTTGTTTCAGTTATATTGACAGTTGGGTTTACCATCATACCTCTCATTATTTATTTCGGTAATTATTAATTCAGACGAAAAATCAAGATATGGCTACTTTAAATTCAAAAACACCTGAAGGTCCGTTAGCAGACAAATGGACAAATTTTAAAGCACATCAAAACCTTGTAAACCCTGCCAACAAACGGAAGCTTGAAGTAATAGTCGTGGGAACGGGATTAGCAGGTGCGGCTGCAGCCGCAAGCTTAGGAGAATTAGGCTTTAAAGTTAAGAATTTCTGTATCCAGGATAGTCCACGCCGTGCCCATAGTATTGCAGCACAAGGTGGTATCAATGCTGCTAAAAATTATCCAAACGATGGCGATAGTATATACAGGCTGTTTTATGACACAATTAAAGGTGGCGATTATCGTGCACGTGAAGGAAATGTTTACCGTCTGGCTGAAGTCAGTAACAATATCATTGATCAATGCGTGGCACAGGGAGTGCCATTTGCAAGGGAATATGGCGGATTACTTGACAACCGTTCATTTGGTGGTGCCCTTGTATCCAGAACTTTTTATGCCCGCGGTCAAACCGGCCAGCAACTATTATTAGGAGCATACAGTGCCTTAAGTAAGGAGATCAAAAAAGGTTCTGTGAAAATGTATGTCCGCAGGGAAATGCTTGATCTGGTAATCATTGATGGCAAGGCAAGAGGAATAATTACCCGAAACACCGTTACCGGCGAAATTGAAAAATTTGCAGCTCATGCTGTTGTGATTGCTACAGGAGGTTATGGGAACGTTTTCTTCCTTTCGACTAATGCAATGAATTCAAATGGAAGTGTTGCATGGCAATGCTATAAAAAAGGCGCTTTTTTCGGGAACCCATGTATGGTTCAAATCCACCCAACCTGTATTCCGGTTCACGGAGATTATCAATCCAAGCTGACGCTGATGAGCGAAAGCCTCAGGAACGACGGCCGTATTTGGGTGCCAGCAAAAAAAGAGGATGCTGAAAAAATTCAAAAGGGATTAAAAAAGCCAACAGAAATACCCGAAGACGATCGTGATTATTACCTCGAAAGAAGATACCCGGCATTTGGAAATCTTGTTCCGCGTGATGTTGCTTCAAGAGCTGCAAAGGAACGTTGTGATGCGGGTCATGGTGTTGGAAGTACAGGTTTGGCTGTATATCTGGATTTTAAGGATTCCATTAAACGTCTTGGAAAACATGTTATTGAAGCCCGGTATGGCAATCTCTTTCAAATGTACGAAAAAATAGTGGATGAAAATCCCTACGAAACGCCAATGATGATCTATCCGGCCATTCATTACACCATGGGTGGAATTTGGGTGGATTATGAATTACAAACTACCATACCTGGGTTATTTGCTGCCGGAGAAGCTAACTTTTCTGATCATGGCGCCAACCGACTTGGAGCTTCAGCCCTTATGCAGGGATTAGCTGATGGTTATTTTGTGATACCTTATACAGTTCAGAACTATTTAGCAGATCAAATCAATGTCCCATTCTTTAAAACAGATACTCCTGAATTCGATAAAGCAGAAAAAGAAGTAAAAGAACGATTGGAAAAGTTGCTGAATAATAATGGGACAAAAACTGTTGATTCCTTCCATAAAAAATTGGGATTGATCATGTGGGATAATGTGGGTATGGCAAGAAATAAGGCTGGACTTGAAAAAGCAATTAAAGAGATCAAAATATTAAGGGAAGAATTCTGGAAAGATGTCAAAGTTCCCGGAACAATGAATGGGGTAAATGTTGAGTTGGAAAAGGCAACCCGTGTGGCTGACTTTCTTGAATTAGGAGAATTGATGGCTTACGATGCCCTGAACCGCGAAGAATCATGCGGAGGACATTTCCGAGAAGAGTATCAAACCGAAGAAGGCGAAGCAATCAGAAACGATAAGGATTTTATGTATGTTTCGGCTTGGGAATACAAAGGGGAAAACAAGGAGCCTGTGTTAAATAAAGAACCATTGAAATACGAAGATATCGAAGTTAAAACAAGAAACTATAAGGAAGCATAGAATTAGTTCGAAGTTCGATGTCGGGAGTTCAAAGTTGATAACTAATGGGAACTCAAACTCTGAACATCGAACATAAAAAAAGTCAACAGAAAATACTACAAATATGAACCTAACACTAAAAATATGGCGTCAAGCCGGACCCAAAGAAAAAGGAAAATTTGTGAATTATCCCATTTCTGATATTTCGCCGGATTGCTCATTCCTCGAGATGATGGATATTTTAAATGAACAATTTGTTGGAAAAGGGGAGGAGCCGGTTGCTTTCGATCATGATTGCCGTGAAGGGATTTGCGGAATGTGTAGTTTGTACATCAACGGCCACCCTCATGGACCCGATAATGCAATAACTACTTGTCAGTTGCACATGCGCAAATTTAAAGATGGCGACACCATTACAATAGAACCGTGGCGCGCACGACCCTTTCCTGTGATTAAGGACCTTATTGTTGATAGAAGTGCTTTTGATGAAATCATACAGGCAGGTGGCTATATTTCAGTGAATACGCTGGGAACATTGCCTGATGCGAATGCCATTCCTATTCCCAAGATTAATGCGGATCTTGCGATGGATGCAGCCGCGTGTATTGGCTGTGGTGCTTGTGTGGCTGCCTGTAAAAATGCTTCTGCCATGTTGTTTGTCTCGGCAAAAGTTTCCCAATTTGCTTTTTTACCTCAAGGTAAACCAGAAGCTAAAATTCGCGTGCAAAAGATGGTAGCCAAAATGGATGAGCTGGGATTTGGCAATTGCACCAATACTTATGCTTGTGAAGCTGAATGCCCGAAAGAAATAAAAGTGACCAATATTGCCTTAATGAACCGTGAATTTTTTTCTGCAAAAGTTTGCGGCCAGAAAATTGAATAAATAAGTTCTGCCCCGAAACAAAAACCCACCCATATATAGTGGCTATTTGCTTTGGCATTTTTTCTATACAATTATGTTTCAGTCGTGGGCGGTTTTCTTGTTTCCTTTTTTAGAGAATGTTTCTTTTTTTTCTCCAGCCTTTTCACTTTAGATCCCACAGTGGGCTTGGTAGATATTCTTTTACGGGCAGGCTTGAGGGCTTTCTGAATTACCTGATAGAACTTTTCCAGCGCATTTTCACGGTTTTTTATTTGCGAACGGCTGTCTTGTGAAATGATGATCAAATCTCCTTCTGTAGTAAGTTTACTTTTTAGTTTAACCAATAGTATTTCTTTCTGCTCCTCAGTTAGAATGCTGGATTGGGGAATGTTAAACCTGAGTTCAACTTTGGTGCTAACCTTATTTACATGTTGTCCTCCGGGTCCACTGCTGCGTGTTGCTGTGAATAGCAGCTCCTGACTGAAGTTAATATTAAAGATGTCGGTCGGGCTGCTTTTTTGCATTATCCGGAGAATAAATTTATGGTAAGGAAACTAAGAGAATATATTTACAAGGTATCACTTTAGGTTAGTTATCTGTTGTTTTTTTAAATATTTATCAAGAAAATCCAGTACCTTACCATATCCTTCAATTTCATTTTCCTTTTTCACAAAACCATGCCCTTCGTCTTCAAATAATACATACTCAACAGGAATACCGTTGGCTCTGACAGCTTTTACAATCTCATCCGATTCCAACTGAAGTACTCTTGGATCGTTAGCTCCCTGAAGAACCATCAATGGTTTCTTTACATTTTTTGCGTGGAAAAGTGGTGACTTATTATAAAGTAATACAGAATCTGTTGTAGTCGGGTCACCCATCTCAGCATAAAGGGCTTTTCGGAACGATTCCCAATAAGGAGGAATTGATTTTAATGTCCTTAACCAATTGGTCACCCCGAAAATGTTGACTCCTACTGCAAATTCATCAGGTGCAAAAGCCAGTGCAGCCATTGTCATAAATCCTCCATACGATCCTCCGATGATTCCAATCCGTTCAGTATCCACAACCCCAGTTCCGGTAAGGAAATCCTTGCCGAAAATACAATCTTTCAAATCCACATCTCCATGCCTGAGATCATCCATCTTGTAAAATTCCTTGCCATATCCACTGCTTCCGCGGTTATTAACGGCCAATACAGCGTAATTATGGTTAACCAGAAATTGTATCAGTGAGCTATACGACAATCTTGATTGCCCGCCGGGTCCTCCATGAACCCAGATGAGTGCAGGCACTTTACTGCCGGCAGCAGCGTCACGTGGCTGATAAAATATAGCAGGCACTGACAACCCATCGAATGAAGGGTAACGAACTACTCGTCCTGAAACCAGATCGGATGGATTGATTTCGGGATTTAGTGATTGGGTCAGTTTCTTCAATTCTTTGGTTTCAAAATTATAACTGTAAATATCATTGGGCGACGATGAATTTCCCACAGTCATCCGCATCAATCGCTCACTTTTCGAAATTTGTATACTCTTAATATCTGCACTGCCAAAATCCGGCAAACTAATATTGTCGCCGGTTTCAAGATCAACCAGATGGACAAGCGTCCGGGCGTCTTCATTCACCCCTATTACCCTGTATTTTTCGTTATAGGAGTTGAAGGCATACCAAACATCCCAGTTTGTACCCCAGACTTTTTCCTTGATACCGGTTTCAATGTCATATTTTAACAAATATTGGAAATCATCATTTTCGTTGGTGAGATAAAACAGGTGCCGGTTTTCAAGGTCGAAAAATTGAGCTATGTATTGCGCTTCTCCTTCATGAGCCGAAATGTGCTGCAATTTCTTCTGGTCAATATGATACAGATACAATTCTTTATTGGTGCTGGTAATGCTTTTGGCCAATGCCAGAAACTTTTTGTTTTTGGATATTGCCTGCACATCCAATCCCTCATTATTTTGGTAGATCATGGATGGCTGAAAGGTTACAATGTCCATTTCGTACAAATCAAAAAATTTTGCATCGCGGTTATTGGAGATAAAGAAAAAACTTTTCTTATCCCGTGCCCATTCAATGAAGGTTGATTTGGCCTGCTCCCAGGGCGTCAAATCGTCCGAAGAACCATCCTCATTTAAAACATAAATATGGTCAAGCTCATTACCTCCTATATCAGATGAATAAAGGATACGGTTATCATCAGGGAAATAAGATTCGGCAAAAAGTGATTCGGATGTTGAATGCGTAAGCATGGTGGAAGGTGAACCGTTCACCGGAATTGCTAAAAGATTGAAAATACCCGTTTCATTGCTGGTTACAAGTAATTTGGTTTCATCAGGAGAAAAACTTCCGCCATAGTATTCAATATTTTTGTAAAACTGCTCAATAGTATATTGCTGGACGGGTCCGGCGGCTTTTTTAGAGTCTTTTGCAGGTTGCTGAATGCAGGAAGCAAGCCATACAAGCAAAACCATTTTGAATGTAGTTTTCATGTTCAATATGTTTAAATGGTTATTGCAAATGTACGATTTATTGAGGTTGGAGAAAATTCTGTATCAAAAAAATGGCAGAAAATACCTATTGACAAAAGCTTTCCATTGTCGTATCTTTGCATTTATAACCACCAAAACACAGAAGCTATGAAAGCAAAAATTTTGCACTTAGCAACCAGCATCCTGATTTTCGGAATATTTATTTCTTACTCTGGCTATTCTCAGGCATGGGGAGGAACTCAAATCAACGGACTACTGACCAATTGGACGGTGAATATCAATGCAGGGTTTACTTCCTATTTCGGCGATTTAAGCCTTCATGATTTAAATATTGGAGCAAAACTCGAAAAAGAAAGCGGTTCAGCCTTCGGTTTAATTATTACAAAAAATATATTTCGGGATGCCATTGGACTTTCCGGTCAGCTTATCGCCGGGAATCTTCAGGGTAGAAAAGACGAAATTTCGTTCTCAGCAAAACTGCTGGAGTACAATCTCCATGCGCGCATTGATTTTGTTGATCTTTGGATGCTACGAAAGAATCATGCAATGGGCGTTGTAGGTTTTGCCGGCATAGGGCAGTTTATATTCGAAACAAAAAAAGTGGAATCGAATGAAGGATTCGATCTGACCTATGACCATGCTTCACGCGTACCTGAATTTGTATTTTTCTTTGGAGGAGGCGTTTATTACAAATTGAATTCTAATATTGGGATTACCGCCGACCTGGCTCTGCGCCAATGCCAGAACGACCGGCTGGATGATTATGTAAAAAATGATGATTTCGATTACTATTCCTACCTGAGCGTAGGTGTCAGCTATTACATAAATTCCATTAAACGTGCTCCGCTGAAAAATAAAGCCAGGATTGCAAACTCAAGTTTTATGTTTGATTCTCCCGCTCGCTAAACATAAATGCAGCCAGGGAATTATTCCAATTTGAAATATTATTTGATCAAAGATAATTGCTGAAATTATTTTATTAACAGAGGAAAATGAATTAGATTGATGACAGAATAATAGTTAGTCCCGGATAAAAATGTCCGATTTATTTAAAGGCCTTTTGTCCTCCAGCCACTTAAAACCTTTCATTTTACGGTCTTCTTCAGTAACATCGGCATTGGGGAAGGTATGACCATCCACATCCTTTATCGGCGCAATAACCTTTATATCATTATCCGAAAGATAAATATTCATATCGCTTGAAGTGGTTTTATTGATACCGATCAGGTCGCCATTTTCTTCACGAACAAAAAATATTGATTCCGCATTTCCATTCACAATAATTTTAACAAGCTCGTTTTCCTCAAAATATCCTGTCATCACCCTTCCTTTTATCTGGTTAAAGGTATTCCGGTGAATGGTATCATCCAACGAAATGATGAAACACGAACTTACCAAAGCAAAAGTGTCAATTTGATTATTGCTGATAGCGATTCGCATGGTGTCAGCGGTTAGCTGGTTTTTTTCCGACCATAATACGGGTTCTTTGAACAAAAATATAGTGGAATCAGCAAAACTATAAACCAGCGAATCGCACATTCCCTGGATGTCGTTTCTGAAAAATTTGGTATGATGATAACCCAGCATATAGTTAACGTTTTCAGCTGAATCTAACAATATCCACAACGTATCCGAATGCAGGAACAATGAATCTTGTTTATCGGTCAGCACTGCGACGGCGCTATCGGTCACAAAAGCATACCCTTCTGTTTTTCTGAACTCCCCGTAATTGCCATAAATGGTCACATCCTGAACCGTATCGCGCAGCGAAACATTCTTCCGGGCTTCACCATAGTTCGTGTTTCGGTTGTAAAACAGGTGGTCGCCTTTCAATATCTGCTCCTCAGTAACAATGTAGGCGTTATCCTTGAATTGTGCAATGTCTTTCCTTGTATCGTACCATCCGTTTTCGCAGTAAATTAAATTCTCATCGCTGACGATGGTAGTCGGACCATAAAACCATGCAATTTCATTATTGGTATTGTATTTCAAAGTATCCGAGTTCATGGTGTAATCTTTGTTTACCAGAACCACCTCCTCCTTAAAATAGGCCTCTCTTGTGGCAGTATAATAGTAACCTTTCCTGCTCGTCAGCACATTGGACGAATCAATTATTTTCCCGCCTGTCAGATAATAGGCGATTTCGAGGGGGCGCTCGTACCAAAGGCGATCCGTATAAAGTGTCGCCTTCTTTTCCACCAGTCTCACATTATTTATCAATTCTGCCTTTTTCGAATTCCCGTCATAATTCATCAGATCGCTGTAAATGTTCAGCGAATCCGAAACTTTTATATGAATATTTCCGAAGCCCTGGAAGCTGTTGGTCAGCTCATGCAGGTATGCGCTGTCGCAAAACAATAGCGTGCTGTCATGTTTCAGTTGGACATCCCCGATCAGGCGCTGCACTTTATCCCCCAAAAGTTTTGAGTATTTCAGGTCGTTGGCCCTGATCAGTTTTACTTTGGTCGGTTTCTGAGCCTCAGCCATAAAAGGCAAAAAGATCATCAAACAAACCACCAAAACAAGTCCGAACCGCTTATAAACAGAATTCAATTTCACCAATAATTTGTTATTCCCCAAAAATACGCTATTTGTAATAATATATTGCCTCGAATAAATGAGGTAAGTTTAATTCCTTTGCTTCGAGTGATTGTCTGCCGGCAAAGCGGATGTACGCTCCTATTTCTTTTTTCTCTCCAAACTCATCCATTTTCCCTAAAACAAAAAATCCCGCCGCAGCGGGATTCTTCTTTAATATTTCATACCGATTGGTAAAACCTCTTCCTCCTCCTTAGCCTTAGCCTCAGCATTAGCCTCTCTCTGCCTCAGCCTCATCCTTCCTCATCAAGCCTCCGCCTTCGGTCCCCCAAAGTTCAGCGGCAGGTTCTCAATTTCAGGAACCATAATCTCACCATGCATCGCTTCAAACTTCGAGATATTGTCTTTCAATGCCCTGTACAACCGCTTCGCATGTTGCGGTGTGAGGATGATCCTCGATTTCACCTTTGCCTTTGGAGTTCCCGGCATCATTTTTATAAAATCCACAATAAATTCCGAATGAGAGTGTGTAATGATTGCCAGATTGGAATAAATCCCTTCAGCAATTTCGTCGCTCAATTCGATGTTGATCTGTTTCTGTGCATTTGGCTCAGCCATGATAAAATTTTATTTAGTTGTTACTATTCCTCCTTTGCAGCCATCAGCGCCTCATACTCCTCTTTCGATCCAACGATCAGGTTTTCGTAATCGCGCAATCCTGTACCGGCAGGAATAAGGTGACCGATGATCACATTTTCCTTCAGTCCATTCAGGTCATCCGATTTAGCATTGATAGATGCTTGAGTAAGAACCTTGGTTGTTTCCTGGAAAGATGCAGCCGAAATCCAGCTATAAGTCTGTAAGGAAGCTCTTGTAATACCCTGCAATACTTGTCGTGCCGTTGCGGGTTTAGCATCTCTCGATTCTATCAGTCGTTTGTCTTTACGTTTCAACTGCGAATTTTCTTCCCTCAGTTTCCTGGCGCTTACTATCATTCCTTTACGGTAGAGGGCTGAATCTCCGCTGTCAACCACTACTTTCTTTCCGAATATTTCATCATTTTCATCCTGGAAATCAAGTTTATTGGCTAATTCGCCTTCGAGGAATTTCGTATCGCCCTGATCATCCACTTCCACTTTCCGCATCATCTGGCGAACGATCACTTCAAAATGTTTATCATTGATCTTTACCCCCTGTAGCCTGTAAACCTCCTGAATTTCATTTACAATGTATTCCTGAACCTTCATAGGTCCTTTAATAGCAAGGATATCAGAGGGCGTCATGGCTCCTTCCGACAATGGAGTACCGGCTTTAACGTAGTCATTTTCCTGTGCAAGAATCTGCTTCGATGTAGGGATGAGATATTTTTTCTCTTCACCTGTTTTTGATGTAATGATAACCTCGCGGTTACCACGTTTCAGTTTTTTACCGAATGAAACCACACCGTCAATTTCGGATACCTTTGCCGGATCGCTGGGATTACGCGCTTCGAAAAGCTCGGTTACCCGTGGCAAACCACCGGTGATGTCACCCGATTTACCAATCGCACGCGGAATCTTAACCAGTATATCACCTGCTTTGATTTTGTCGTTGTCGTTGGCAATGATATGTGAACCCACAGGAATGTCGTATGATTTGACTTCCTCGTTATTTTTATCAAGAATTTTAATTACCGGATTTTTTTGCTTCTGGCGCGATTCAATGATCACTTTGTCATGGAATCCGGTTTGTTCATCCGATTCAATTCTGAAGGTCACGCCTTCCATAATGCTGTCGTACTTAATCGTACCACTTACTTCAGATAGGATAACAGCGTTGTATGGATCCCATTCAGCGATGGTTGATCCCTTTTTCAGCGTGTCACCACTCTTGAAATAGAGTTTGGCTCCATAAGGTATATTACCCGACATCAATACGATTCCTGTATTTTCATCAATCACCCTCATTTCGGCTGAACGACCGATCACAATATCGTATTTGTTTTTTTCAGCATCCTGAACGGGAACGGTTCGGAGTTCTTCAATATCAATCCGTCCGCCGTATTTAGCCTCTATCTTCGAAGATATGGCGATGTTGGAAGCTGTACCCCCAACGTGGAAGGTACGCAATGTTAACTGAGTACCCGGTTCACCGATTGACTGGGCTGCAATTACTCCCACTGCTTCACCCCGCTGAACCATTCTTCCGGTTGCAAGGTTACGTCCATAACACAACGAGCAAACACCTCTTTTCGCCTCACAGGTTAATACTGACCTGATTTCGACTTCTTCAATGGGTGAATCTTCGATAAATCTGCAAACTTCTTCGGTTAATTCATCACCTGCTGCAATAATCAATGCGCCGGTATTGGGATGATAAATATCGTGAAGGGTTGTTCTGCCTAATATACGGTCGTACAATGACTCAACAATTTCTTCATTTTTCTTGAGCGCTGTTGTACGCAATCCTCTAAGGGTACCGCAATCTTTTTCTGTAATCACAACATCCTGAGATACATCAACCAGACGACGGGTCAGGTATCCTGCATCAGCCGTTTTCAGAGCTGTATCAGCCAAACCCTTTCGTGCACCGTGGGTCGAAATAAAGTATTCGAGAACCGATAAACCTTCCTTGAAATTTGAAAGGATGGGATTCTCAATAATTTCACCACCGGTTGCACCTGATTTTTGAGGTTTTGCCATCAATCCCCTCATCCCTGACAACTGACGAATCTGTTCTTTTGATCCCCTGGCGCCTGAATCAAGCATCATATAAATAGGATTGAAACCCTGTTTATCGTTTGTTAATTTTTGCATCAGGATTTGTGTCAATCTGGAGTTAGTATGGGTCCAGATGTCAATGATCTGGTTGTACCTTTCATTATTTGTAATGAAACCCATGTTATAATTATTCACCACTTCGTCAACTTCCTGGTTTGCTTTGGAAACGAGTTCTTCCTTGATTTCAGGAATAACAATATCACCCAGATTGAATGATAAACCTCCTTCAAAAGCTTTACGGAAACCGAGATCCTTGATGTCATCGAGGAATTTAGCAGTTTTGGCAGTACCGGTTACTTTCAAAATCTGTCCGATAATATCCCGCATTGCCTTCTTGGTCATCAATTGGTTCAGGTAGCCGATCTCCTCCGGAACCACCTGATTGAAAAGAATCCTTCCTACGGTTGTTTCAATGATCTTTGTTACAGGCTTTCCGTTTTCAATATCCTTAGTCCGGCATTTAATGATAGCATGCAAATCAACTTTTTTCTCGTTGTAAGCAATTATTACTTCCTCCGGACCATAGAAAGTCGAGCCTTCACCCTTAACAATTTCGCCGGGTAAGCTTTTCTTTGCTTTTGTCATGTAGTAAAGCCCCAATACCATGTCCTGCGAAGGAACCGTGATTGGTGCTCCGTTAGCCGGGTTCAGAATATTATGAGAAGCAAGCATCAGCATTTGTGCTTCCAGAATAGCTGCATTTCCCAGTGGAACATGCACCGCCATCTGGTCACCATCGAAGTCGGCATTAAAAGCCGTACATACGAGCGGATGTAATTGAATGGCTTTTCCTTCAACCAGTTTTGGTTGAAACGCCTGGATACCCAAGCGGTGAAGGGTAGGAGCACGGTTTAACATGATTGGATGCCCTTTCAGGATATTTTCAAGTATATCCCAAACAACAGGATCTTTTCGGTCAACTATTTTTTTAGCTGATTTCACAGTTTTCACTATGCCTCTTTCAAGCATTTTGCGGATGATGAACGGCTTGAATAATTCAGATGCCATTTCCTTAGGAATTCCGCATTCGTTGAGCTTCAATTCCGGTCCGACAACAATAACCGAACGTCCCGAATAATCAACCCTCTTACCTAATAGGTTTTGACGGAAACGTCCTTGCTTGCCTTTCAAACTGTCGCTAAGTGATTTTAATGCACGGTTTGATTCGGTTTTTACGGCATTTGATTTTCTTGAATTATCGAACAGTGAATCAACGGCTTCCTGAAGCATGCGTTTTTCGTTACGCATGATTACATCAGGTGCTTTGATTTCTATGAGTCTTTTTAAACGGTTATTACGAATGATCACCCTTCGGTATAAGTCGTTGAGGTCGGAGGTGGCAAACCTTCCACCATCCAATGGTACGAGCGGACGGAGTTCGGGTGGAATAACCGGCACCACCTTAACGATCATCCATTCCGGTCTGTTGTCAATTCTGGTTTGTCCATCGCGGAACGCTTCAAAAACCTGAAGTCTTTTCAGCGCTTCCTGTTTCCTTTGCTGCGAGGTTTCTGTATCTGCCTGGTATCTCAGGTCAAATGATTCTTTATCCAGATCAAGTCTTGCAAGAAGATCATGAATGGCTTCTGCGCCCATTTTGGCGATGAATTTCTGGGGATCGGAATCATCCAGATATTGATTATCTGCAGGAATATTCTCAATAATGTTGAAATATTCTTCTTCAGTAAGAAAATCTAAATAAAGAAGGTCAGTCTTATAATTAACGGCTATTCCAGGATTGATGACAACATAGCGTTCATAATAAATAACGGTATCGAGTTTTTTGGTTTGAAGTCCAAGCAGAGCGCCTATTTTATTAGGCAATGAACGGAAGAACCAGATATGGGCAACCGGCACCACCAGTTGAATATGTCCCATTCTTTCCCTTCTGACTTTTTTCTCTGTTACTTCAACACCGCAACGGTCGCATACGATGCCTTTGTAGCGGATACGTTTATATTTTCCGCAATGGCATTCCCAATCTTTCACCGGACCGAAAATTCGTTCACAGAATAAACCATCCCGTTCAGGTTTATACGTCCTGTAATTAATTGTTTCGGGCTTGGTCACTTCACCATGGCTTCTTTCGAGTATCATCTCGGGTGAAGCAAGGCTTATGGTAATTTTTGAAAAATCACCGGGAATTTTTTCATCTTTTCTGAATCCCATATTGTATTGCTGTTATTTCAGTTTTAAAGTAAAAACAAAAGAATATTGAATATTATTTATCGAAAGTAATATTCAAACCAAGTCCTCTCAGTTCATGAACCAACACGTTGAATGATTCAGGAACATTGGGTTTAGGCATATTTTCGCCTTTAACGATTGATTCATAAGCTTTGGCGCGACCGACTACATCGTCAGATTTAACCGTAAGAATTTCCTGAAGTACATTGGCAGCACCAAATGCTTCCAATGCCCATACTTCCATCTCACCAAAACGCTGTCCTCCGAATTGCGCTTTTCCACCAAGCGGTTGTTGTGTGATGAGAGAATAAGGTCCGATGGAACGGGCGTGCATCTTATCATCAACCATGTGGTGAAGCTTCAGCATATAAATGAATCCGACGGTGGCCGGTTGGTCGAAACGTTCGCCGGTTCCTCCATCGTAAAGATAAACAGTACCATTTTCAGGAAGTCCTGCTTGCTTGAGGTAGTCATTAATTTGTTGAGTAGTGGCTCCATTGAAAATAGGAGATGAAAATCTTATTCCGAGTTTATCACCTGCCCATCCAAGAATTGTTTCGTAAATCTGACCCAGGTTCATACGAGATGGTACGCCGAGGGGATTTAATACGATATCAACCGGAGTACCGTCTTCTAAAAACGGCATGTCTTCCTCACGGACAATTTTGGCAACAATACCTTTATTTCCATGACGCCCTGCCATTTTATCGCCAACGGTAAGTTTCCTTTTTTTAGCAACGAACACCTTAGCCATCTGTACAATTCCATTTGGCAGGTCATCGCCCACTGTGGCAACAAATTTTTTCCGGTTGTAAATTCCAAGCACCTCTTTGTACTTGATAGAATAATTGTTAATCAGTGTTTTGATCAGTTCGTTCTTTTCCTTATCAGTGGTCCATTTGCTCGGATTCACGTTCAGGTAATCAACCCCCTGAAGGAGTTTTTGGGTGAATTTAGCTTTTTTAGGTATGATCTCTTCTCTGAATTTATTGTAAACACCCTGTGATGTTTTACCATTTACAATTACATTAAGCTTGTCAACCAGCTTGGCTTTGAGCTCTTCAGAACTTTTCAGGTACTCGGTGTCCAATACTTTAATGATATCTTTCTCTTTACTCTTAGCTTTCCTGTCTTTGATTGCTCTTGAGAAAAGTTTTTTATCAATCACGACCCCCTTCATCGAAGGCGGCGCTTTCAGGGATGCATCTTTCACATCACCAGCTTTGTCGCCAAAGATTGCCCTAAGCAACTTTTCTTCAGGAGTTGGATCAGATTCGCCTTTTGGTGTGATCTTACCGATAAGGATATCACCTTCATTAACTTCAGCGCCAATCCTGATGATTCCATTATCATCGAGATCTTTGGTAGCATCAGAACTGATATTTGGAATATCGGCAGTCAATTCCTCAATCCCTCTTTTTGTATCCCTTACTTCAAGCGTAAACTCTTCGATATGAACAGAGGTAAAAATATCTTCTTTTACGACCCTTTCGGATATTACAATTGCATCCTCGAAATTGTATCCCTTCCAGGGCATAAATGCGACCATCAGGTTTCTGCCAAGGGCTAATTCGCCATTTTTGGTTGCATAACCTTCGCAAAGTACCTGACCTTTTTTCACCTTATCTCCTTTGCGAATAATGGGACGCAGGTTGACGGATGTGTTTTGATTTGTTCTTTTAAATTTAGTCAGATAGTAAGTCTTCAGGTCTTCATCAAAGCTTACCAGTTTTTCATCATCCTTTCTTTTATACCTGATCCTGATTTCGTTTGCATCTACATATTCAACAATACCTTCACCTTCGGCATTGATCAAAACGCGTGAATCTCTGGCAACATTTCCTTCAATCCCGGTTCCGACAATGGGACTGTCTGAATTTAGCAACGGAACAGCCTGCCTCATCATGTTTGATCCCATGAGCGCCCTGTTGGCGTCATCGTGTTCGAGGAAAGGGATCAATGAAGCTGCAATGGAAGCAATCTGGTTTGGCGCAATATCAATCAAGTCCACTTTTTCGCGGGGAGTAATAGGATAATCGGCATGATACCTGACCTTAACCTTTTCGTTGGTAAAGTGTCCATCATCATTCAATAAAGTACTTGCTTGTGCAATAATTTTATCTTCTTCCTCCTCAGCGCTTAGGTAAATGGGTGGTTCGTTAATGTCAACCCTGCCTTCAATAACCCTTTTATATGGAGTTTCAATAAATCCAAGCCTGTTGATAGTTGCATAAACGCAAAGTGAAGATATCAGACCGATGTTCGGTCCTTCAGGAGTTTCAATGGTACAGAGCCTCCCGTAGTGTGTGTAGTGAACATCACGAACTTCAAAACCGGCTCTTTCGCGCGACAGACCTCCCGGTCCCAAAGCGGAAATACGACGCTTGTGCGTAATTTCAGAAAGCGGGTTGGTTTGGTCCATGAACTGCGACAACTGATTGGTACCAAAGAAGGAGTTGATTACTGATGATAATGTCTTGGCATTGATCAGATCGGTAGGAGTAAATACTTCATTATCCCTGACATTCATTCTTTCGCGGATGGTTCTTGCCATACGTGCAAGCCCAACTCCGAACTGTGCGAAAAGCTGTTCGCCAACTGTCCTGACCCTGCGGTTACTCAAGTGATCAATGTCGTCAACATCGGTCTTTGAATTCACCAGTTCGATCAGGTATTTTATAATTACAATAATGTCTTCTTTTGTCAGAACCTTAACGTCTGGGCTGACTTCAAGTCCTAATTTTTTATTGATTCTGTATCTGCCAACGTCACCTAAATCGTAACGCTTGTCTGAGAAGAATAATTTATCAATGATACCACGAGCAGTTTCTTCATCGGGTGGTTCGGCGTTTCGCAACTGACGGTAAATAAATTCAACAGCTTCTTTTTCAGAGTTGGCAGTATCTTTTTGTAAAGTATTAAAGATGATTGAATAATCAGTTGCTGTTGTTTCATCCCTGTGCAAAAGAATTGTTTTTACACCGGAATCTACTATTTCATCAATATGCTGATTTTCTAAAAGCGTTTCTCTGTCAATTATTACTTCATTTCTTTCAATTGATACCACCTCACCTGTATCCTCATCAACAAAATCTTCAATCCAGGTACGAACTACCCTTGCAGCGAGTCTTCTTCCGATAACTTTTTTCAGTCCGGTTTTACTTACTTTAACCTCCTCAGCCAGGTTGAAAATTTCGAGAATATCCCTGTCACTTTCATATCCGATAGCCCTGAGCAAAGTAGTAACCGGTAATTTTTTCTTTCGGTCAATATAAGCATACATCACATTGTTGATGTCGGTAGTAAACTCCATCCACGATCCTTTGAAAGGGATAATCCTTGCAGAATATAAAGTTGTTCCGTTGGCGTGCATGTGCTGTCCGAAGAAAACTCCGGGTGACCTGTGCAACTGAGATACGATAACCCTTTCGGCACCATTGATGATGAAGGTTCCTTTTGGAGTCATATAAGGTATCATGCCGAGATATACATCCTGAATGATGGTTTCGAAATCTTCGTGTTCCGGGTCAGTGCAGTAAAGCTTTAATTTTGCTTTTAACGGAACACTGTACGACAATCCCCTCTCAATACACTCGTCTATTGAGTATCGGGGAGGGTCAATAAAATAATCCAGAAACTCGAGAACAAAATTATTCCTGGCATCAGTAATAGGGAAGTTTTCGGTAAAAACTTTATAAAGCCCTTCACTTGAACGATTTTCCGGATTGGTTTCAAGCTGGAAAAAATCCTGGAACGATTTGACCTGAATGTCTAAGAAATCAGGGTATTCGAATTTTATTTTTGTCGAACCGAAATCTATCCGGTTATATTCATTGGTAGTGGTCAAAGTGATAAGATTTTTAGGTTTAAACTTAATAATCAAAGCTCTAAATTATAAATACGGAAATAGACCACCTTCCATCGTGAGATGCAAGGCAGCCTAATTCCTGCAATACAGTCTAAAATCCTTATTTAACTTCAACCTCTGCTCCTGCTTCTTCTAATTGTTTTTGTAATGCTTCTGCTTCGTCTTTCGATACACCTTCTTTTATTGCTTTAGGTGCAGCATCTACCAATTCTTTTGACTCTTTAAGACCGAGGCTTGTTAATTCTTTTACCAGCTTAACAACCGCGAGTTTGGATTGTCCGGCAGCTTTCAGAATGACGTCAAATGTGGATTTTTCCGGAGCTGCATCACCTTCTGATGCAGTGGCGGCAGGACCTGCTACAGCTATTGCTGCTGCTGCCGGCTCAATGCCGTATTCATCTTTTAATATCTGCGCTAATTGATTAACTTCTTTAACACTTAAGTTTACGAGTTGTTCTGCAAATTCTTTTAAATCAGCCATTTTATTCTATTTTTTTAATATTTAATAATTCAATCTAATTTCTATTATGCTGCTTTTTCTGATAAAGCTTTAAGTATTCCTGTAAGTTTCTGACCACCGGATTGTAAACCTGAAATAACTCGTTTGGGTGGTGATTGTAATAATGCAATCAGTTCTCCAATCAATTCATTCTTGGTTTTGATGTTTACTAACATCTCCAATTGGTCATTACCAAGGTAAGAAACCTCCTCTACGTATGCACCCTTTAAATAGGATTTCTCGCTCTTTTTCTTAAATTCTTTGATGAGTTTTGCCGGTGCATTGCCTGCTTCAGCAAACATCAGAGAAGTTGAGCCTTTAAGCACGGGGTAGAGTTCTTTAAGGTCTTTATTCGATTTTTCCATTGCCCTTTTCAGCAATGTGTTTTTTACGACAATCAGCTTGATATTCCTTTTAAAGCAAAGCCTTCTTAAATTACTGGTTGCTTCTGCATTTAACCCAGAAGTATCAGTAATATAAATGGTAGGGCTGTTATTTAATTGCTCGGTTATTGAATCAACAAGTTGATTTTTTTCCTCTTTTCTCATTGTTTAGATTATTTTACCTTTTAATCTGTTAAAATTATGCGGTAACTGATTTAGGTTCAATTTGAACACCGGGACTCATTGTACTTGAAAGGTAGATACTTTTAATGTATGTTCCTTTCGCGGCGGGCGGTTTCAATTTGTTGATGGTTTGGATCAATTCTTTTGCATTGTCAACGATCTTTTCATTTTCAAAAGATACTTTGGCAACTGATGCGTGAATAATACCTGTTTTATCAACTTTAAAATCTATTTTACCTGCTTTAACATCCGTAACCGCTTTCCCAATTTCCATGGAAACTGTTCCACTTTTTGGGTTCGGCATCAATCCGCGGGGACCTAATATTTTACCCAATGCCCCTACTTTTGGCATTACGCTTGGCATGGTAATCACCACGTCAATATCTGTCCATCCGCCTTTGATTTTTTGGATGTATTCATCAAGCCCAACATAATCAGCTCCTGCGGCTTTAGCTTCTTCCTCTTTATCAGGTGTACACAAAACCAATACCCGGATTGTTTTTCCGGTTCCATGCGGAAGCGCTACAACACCTCTTACCATTTGATTGGCTTTCCTTGGGTCAACCCCCAGGCGAATATCCAGATCAACTGATGAGTCGAATTTGGTATAAGTAACACTCTTGATAATGTTAACGGCATCTGATATCGAATAAAGGATACTTTTGTCGTATTTCGCTAAAGCTTCCTTCCTTTTTCTAGTTGTTTTGGCCATTTTACCTTATTGTTATTTTATTCTGCAATTATTGAATCTCCTGATTAATTGTTTGAGAAAGGGGCTTCGCCTTTAATTTTGATCCCCATGCTTCTGGCGGTACCAGCGACCATCTTCATCGCTGAATCCAAAGTAAAAGCATTTAAATCAGGCATTTTAGCTTCAGCAATCGCCTGAACCTGATCCCAGCTAATAGTGGCGATTTTGGCTCTGTTCGATTCGGCTGATCCTTTCTGGACTTTCGCAGCCTGCAATAATTGCACTGCTACGGGTGGAGTTTTAATAATAAATTCAAAGGATTTGTCTTTGAACACAGTAATGATTACCGGCAGAACTTGTCCGGCTTTATCCTGCGTACGAGCATTGAATTGCTTGCAAAACTCCATGATATTAACACCTTTTGCACCCAAAGCGGGTCCAACCGGTGGTGATGGGTTTGCAGCTCCTCCTTTGATCTGCAATTTGATTAATCCACTTACTTCTTTAGCCATTTTTGAATTCTTACTTTAAATAATTAAATTGCTTTGCGTAACAGCTCTAATTTACTTTTACTCCTTTTCAACTTGCATAAAGCTAAGTTCAAGGGGGGTTTTTCTTCCAAAAATCTTTACCATCACTTTTAGTTTCTTCTTTTCCTCGTTGATTTCTTCAATGATTCCGCTAAAGCTGTTGAATGGACCATCAATTACACTTACTGTTTCACCAACAATAAACGGGATATTGACTTCTTCACCCTGTTCTGCCATTTCATCCACTTTACCAAGAATTCGGTTGACTTCGGATTGCCGCATGGGAATAGGTTCACCTCTTGTTCCCAAAAAGCCGATTACACCAGGAATGTTTTTAATGGTATGCGGTATTTCGCCTGTCAGAAAAGCTTCGATGAGAATATATCCGGGATAAAGATTACGCTCTTTGCTGACTTTTTTTCCGTTCCTAACCTGATATACTTTTTCAATAGGTATCAAAACCTTTGAAATGTAGTCACCAAGATTGAGCCGGTTTATCTCGCTTTCGATATAACCCTTTACCTTTTTCTCGCTCCCACTGATAGCACGAACTACGTACCACTTTTTTATTTGTTCAGTCATTCCCTGCTGTGTAATTTTTCCGATGAATCAATTTTAGAAAAATAAAAATTTCTAAAAGTTTTTGTAAAATAATTGTAGAAGATTTTCAAATGAAAAATCCATTAAAAAAACAATCAATGCGATGATGAGGGAAGCAATTGACACAACAATCGCACTATTTTGAAGCTCACTCCATGTTGGCCAGGATACTTTATGAACCAGTTCGTCATAACTTTCCTGCATGTAACTTTGAATTTTTAACTTTGCCATTTACTTCTTATTGTTTTGCACGGGTGGTAGGACTTGAACCCACGACTCCTGGTTTTGGAGACCAGAGCTCTACCAGCTGAGCTACACCCGTAGTTATATAAAGAACGAATTTCATTAATACAAGGCATCCCTGATGGCAGGGATACCTTATATTATATATATGTAATCAAAGATTACTAATCAAGAATTTCAATTACCTGACCTGCACCAACAGTTCTTCCGCCTTCACGGATAGCAAACCTGAGGTTCTTAGCCATAGCAATTTCCACAATCAGTGTAACCTCAACATTCAGGTTGTCACCAGGCATAACCATTTCTACACCTTCGGGTAAAATCATTTCACCTGTAACATCAGTTGTTCTGAAATAAAACTGTGGGCGATATTTGTTATGGAATGGAGTATGTCTTCCACCTTCTTCTTTTTTCAACACATAAACTTCAGCTTTGAATCGTTTATGAGGAGTAATTGAACCAGGATGAGCAATAACCATACCTCTGCAAATATCTTTTTTATCAATACCTCTTAAAAGAAGTCCTGCATTATCACCTGCTTCGCCTCTATCCAGAAGTTTTCTGAACATTTCAACACCGGTACAAACTGATTTTAATTTTTCAGCACCAAGTCCAATGATTTCAACAGCTTCGCCGATTTTAATAACGCCAGATTCAATTCTACCTGTTGCAACTGTTCCACGACCGGTAATGGAAAATACATCTTCCACCGGCATGAGGAATGGTTTATCAATTTCGCGAACGGGTAAAGGAATCCATGTATCGCAGGCTTCCATCAATTCCCAAATTTTCGGAACCCATTTTTCTTCTTTATTTAATGCACCTAATGCAGATCCGCGAATAACAGGAGTGTTTTCACCGTCAAATTCATAGAAACTGAGTAATTCGCGAATTTCCATCTCAACGATTTCAAGCAGTTCTTCGTCATCAACCATGTCCACTTTATTCATGAATATGACAATTTTAGGAACGCCAACCTGGCGTGCGAGAAGAATGTGTTCACGGGTTTGTGGCATCGGTCCGTCGGTTGCAGCAACGACAACGATTGCGCCGTCCATTTGGGCAGCACCGGTAACCATGTTTTTAACATAGTCAGCATGTCCCGGACAGTCAACATGGGCATAATGCCTGTTAGCTGTTGCATACTCAACGTGTGCGGTATTAATAGTAATACCTCTTTCTTTTTCTTCTGGTGCGTTGTCAATTTCATCAAAAGATTTAAAAGTAGCCCAACCTTTATCCTGAAGGTTTAATGTAATTGCAGCGGTTAATGTTGTTTTACCATGGTCAACGTGACCAATTGTGCCAATGTTAACGTGCGGTTTCGAACGATCAAATGTTTCTTTTGCCATGTCAATTATTGTTTAAAAGTATTTACAAAATAAAAATTCATGCGGTTAATTTGCGATATCGAGCCATTGGCGAGAATTGAACTCGCGACCCCTTCCTTACCAAGGAAGTGCTCTACCCCTGAGCTACAATGGCTTTTGAGCGGGAAACCGGGCTCGAACCGGCCACCTACAGCTTGGAAGGCTGTCGCTCTACCTAATGAGCTACTCCCGCTTTAAATTTAAGTGTTAGTGTGTGAAATTTGACTTAATTTATTTAAAGTAATTAAAGAGTTCATCCACAATGGCACTTGATAATTATTGTGTGGGGAGAGGAGGATTCGAACCTCCGAAGGCATCGCCAACAGATTTACAGTCTGCCCCATTTGGCCACTCTGGTACCTCCCCAACTTTATTGTTTCAAATATTCAAAGAACTGAGCCAATGGAGGGATTCGAACCCCCGACCGGCTGATTACAAATCAGCAGCTCTGGCCAACTGAGCTACATTGGCAGGCTTATTTCCTATATAAAAAAACAGTCCTCAAAAAAAGGACTGCAAAAGTATAAAAGTTATTATTAATATTCAAAGAAAATAATAAATAATTTTTCTAATGCTTTCTGATCTTGTCTTTATACTTTGTAAGCTGGCGTTTCAGCGCTTCTATAGCCGAGTCTGTCGCTTCTTCGAAAGTCTTGGATTGCTTTTTTGCATAAAGATCATTTCCTTTTATGAACAGCCTGATCTCTGCTATCTTGTTTTCAGGAGACTCAGTATTCTCTAATTTCAATATTACATCGCTTCCTATTACTCCATTATATATACCCGATAACTTGTCAACTCTTTCGCTAATGAAGTCCAAAAGTTTTTGGTCTGCTTTGAAATGAACCGAATTGATATTTACATTCATATTTATCTCCTTTCATTTTATGCCCGAGGGTGGGCTTGTTTATATATATTTTTAAGATTGTCAATAGTATTGTGGGTATAAATTTGCGTTGCCGCCAGATTGGTATGTCCTAATAATTCTTTCACGGCATTCAGGTCTGCTCCATTGTTTAACATGTGAGTCGCAAATGTATGTCTGAGAACATGCGGGCTTTTCTTATGCAATGTCGAAACCATGCCAAGGTATGAATTTACAATAGTATAAACGAGTTTATTGTATATTTTATCTCCTTTTTCTGTAACGAAAAACGGTTGATTTTGTTCTTTCCCGATCACAACTTTTTCGCGGTAGCTTAAATAGTTCTTTATTGAATCACCCAACTTCTTTACATAGGGTGTAATTCTCTCTTTATTTCGTTTACCAAGTATTTTAATTTGCTGATTATACTGATCGAATGAATCGTCGGTCAGATTAACTAATTCCGAAAGACGCATGCCGGTATGATAAAAAAGTTCAATGATCAATTTATCCCTGACACCGGTGAAATCATCTTCAAACCGGATCGTGTCGAAAAGGTCATCCATTTTTTCTTTGCTCACAAACTCCGGAAGTCTTTTAATTGATTTGGGTGGAATAACTTTGGAAAGAGGGTTTTCATTCAGTATATTTTCTTTTAACAGAAAACGGTAGAAACTTTTTAAAGTCGAAAGTTTGCGGTTAATTGACCGGGAAGTCATTGATTCATTTGCAAGACTGATTACCCACGACCTGACCATCTGATGATTAACCTGCGTAATGTCGCTTACTTCATACCCCTGCCGTAAGAAACCAAAAAACTGTACAAGGTCCTTTTCGTACGCAATTACTGTATTAGGTGAGTATCTTTTTTCGAAACGGATGTACTTAATGAAACTTTCTTGATGCATATAAATAAAGAAAGAAATCTTTGTTTCAAAATTAATAAAAATATCCAATGAAACAAGAATTTCTTTTAACTATTTTAGCCCGGAAGATTTAAGGGTCGAAAATCAACCCTCCTCCATTTGCCTCAGTTGCTGGATATAAATGGCTTTTAGCCTTTCTTCACGCTTGATAATAGAGGGTTTTGTGAATTTTTGCCTTTCGCGCAATTCCTTAACAACTCCGGTTTTTTCAAATTTCCGTTTGTATTTTTTTAAAGCTCTGTCAATGCTTTCACCTTCTTTAACAGGTATTATTATCATTTTACTCCTTTCGTTAAAATAATATGAATTACATAAAAATCGGGGTGCAAAAGTAGATACTATAAATTAAACATCAAAATAATTTATAAAAATTCTTTTTACTGAAAAAATCTTTTTTAATTTTGCGGCTCCCCGGGATGTTAGCTCAGTTGGTTTAGAGCATCGCCTTGACAGGGCGGGGGTCACTGGTTCGACTCCAGTACATCCCACTGATTGAAACTAATTGCTTCTTATCAAAGCAAATTATGATTTACCTTAATATTATTGCGTAAAAACAAATTGGACTAAATTGGCGCCCATCTTTAGGGCTTTTGTTCTGGAGGCTTCCGAATCTTTGTGCACCTCCTCGTCTTCCCATCCATCTCCCAGATCACATTCGTAATCATAAAAACAAACCAACCTGCCCTCAAATACAATTCCAAATCCCTGTGGAACTTTATTATCGTGCTCATGAATTTTTGGCAATCCCTGATCAAAATCATATTTTTGATGATAGATGGGATGATTGAAGGGGAGCTCTACAAAATCAGTTTCGGGGAAAACCCTTTTCATCTCTCGCCGGATATACGGATCCAATCCATAATTATCGGAAATGTGCAAAAATCCGCCTCCAATAAGATAATCTCTCAGGTTTTTAATGTCCTGATTGGAAAAAACAACATTACCATGACCCGTCATGTGAACCAGCGGAAAATTAAATATTTCAGGGCTTCCAACATCAATGGTCGGGGGGTCGGGATTAATATCTGTGCCTATATTTTTATTGCAGAATGCAATTAAATTAGAAAGAGAGGTTGGATTTGCATACCAATCTCCTCCGCCTGAATATTTCAACAGAGCTATTTGAGTGGTTGACTGAGGCAATGCAGCAATACCCAAGTAAATGAATAAGAAAAGAACTACTGATATTTTTTTCATCAATGTTGGTTTTTACAAATCTTTGGCAAATGAACGTAAAGTATTGGCTAATGGTTCAACAAATTTATCGAAATACACGCAAACAACGCGGCTGTTTCGGTTCTTAATCTCGATGGTCCCAACGAAATAGTCCGAAATCCCAAAGAAAGGGCTTTGTCAATCTCATCCGAACTAAAATCTCCTTCCGGACCGATCAGTATCAGGGCATCTTTACCTTTGGAGTAAATATCTTTTATTGAATTGTTTTCGTTGTCGTTTTCACTGCAATAGGCTATGAACTTTTCCTGCTGAAAATCCTGTAATATGAATTTTTGGAAATCAATGACCTCATCCAGGATAGGATGGTAGGCTTTCAACGACTGCTTCATCGCAGCGGTTATCACTTTGTTCAGACGGTCCCATTGGATTGAACGCCTTTCAGAATGTTTACATATTAAAGGAGTGATCCTGTCAATCCCTACTTCGGTAGCTTTTTCAAGAAACCATTCGTAACGGTGAATGCTTTTGGTTGGCGCTACAGCCAAATGCAATCCAAAAGTTTTTTGTCCATAATTTTCTTTTGTGCCGATGATTTCGAGGGAGGTTTTCCTAAAATTATCATCAATGATTTTCGATTCAAAAAGATTTCCCTTTCCGTCTGTCAGATGAACCTTGTCGCCTTTCTTCAAACGCAACACTTTAATACAATGCTTCGATTCATCGGGAGGCAATGAATGGGTTTTACCTGATATATTTTCACTATAAAAAAGGTGCATAACGGATTATCTAACGCTCGTTTAACAAAAATAGTTTTTTGCAATGGTATGTCGTTCAAATCTTACAGAGAAATAAGATCGCCCTGATTCCAATGCTAATGCGCAATCGCTCCGAATTCAGAAATACCTGTTGCTATCCGTTTTGAGGATTGTCCTACGAAAACAGAATCATCTTCATGAATGATCTGAAAATTTAATTCGTTTTGAATAATACGCTGGATCAATAAAAATATACCTGATTTGAACCGTTTCAATGCTTTTGCTGTTTTTACAAAAATAGAAGAAAATTTTAATTCCAATCCGCACTTGGGAATTGGCACAATATATGATTAACAATTTTCGATATATGGTTAATTCTGCATTTTTAAGAAAAAAAATCTAAATTTGCAGCGATTTTTTTTATGAATGAAAACAAATTGACAACAAAAATGAAAAAAGTATTTTTATTAGTAGCAGTATTTATTGGCGGAATCATCCTGGTAAACGCACAGGACAAAACAGCGAAAGATTATAAAATTGAAGGCGTTGATGCATACAAAGCAAAGGACTACAAGAAGGCATTCACCTCATTTGACCAGGCGATCAAGCTTTATGAAGCTGAAGGAAAAACCGATACCTCCCTTTATTTTAATGCCGGACTTTGTGCACTGTTAAGTGATAATTTAGATAAATCAGTTATGTATTTTGATAGTTCGGTGAAATTCAATTACAAAACCTGCAAATCGTTGCTCTATAAGGCGACAGCCCTGAAAAAAGCGGAGAAATTTACTGACATGGAAGAGGTCTGCACAAAGAACGGTCCCGAATGTCCTGAAAATGCAGCCGATTTCAACGATCTGCTTTTCCAGTATTACTTTGCTTCGGGTTTGGATATTTATAATGCCGCTGCAAAGAAGCAGGCTGAAGTTACCCCTCTTGCAAAAACCGATGCCGACAAGTACATGGCTGAAATGGAAAAAGTAAAGGCTGATTTCACAAGTTCATTGCCCATGCTTGAGAAAGCGAACCAAATCAATCCCACGAACGAAGATTGTAAAAAAGCGCTGAAACAGGCTTACGAACTGTTAGAGATGAATGATAAATCTGCGGCTTTAAAATAAAATTGCAGTTATTATTACAACGATACAGAAAACGAGGTTTGTGCCTCGTTTTTTTTTGAGAAATCAAATTTGAATTACGATGTCAAAGTATGTGGTTTTTCTTCGCGGAATAAATGTCAGCGGGCAAAAGTTGATAAAAATGGAAACGCTTGCAAATATTTTCATTGATGCAGGTTTTACGAATGTAAAGACTTTTATTCAGAGTGGCAACGTCAGTTTTGAATCTACAGAAACAAACCCGGAAAGCCTCGAAACGAATTTAACACGCTTGCTGGCTGATTCGCTGGGCTATAATGTGGATGTGTTTTTAAGAACCTTTGAGCAAATGATGCAGATGATGGAACATGACCCTTTCAGTGGCATTGATGAAAACATGGGAGTAAAAAAGTATGTGACATTTACCAGGCAATCGTTACCCGCTTCAATAGAGCTGCCCCTGCTATCGCCTGCCGGGGATGTGGAGTTGATATTGGTTTCGGGGAATAACATTTTCAGTCTTGCTCACGTAGTTAAGGATGGGCGATATGGTTTCCCAAACGGCTTTATTGAGAAAAGATTTAAAATTCCCGCAACCACGCGCAACTGGAATACGGTTTGTAAAATCATAAAGTAAAAAGTAAAAAGTAAAAAGGAAAAAGGAAAAAGTGCCCTGGCTAATGCCGGGGTTTTTTGTTGAACCTTAAAGCTTCAAAGCTGCGAGCAGCCCGAAATGCGGTCTTTACCACAAAGGCACATAGTGCACAATAGGCTTCACATAGCTGAATACAAATAAAATTTTATGTGAATTTCTATGTGTTTTATGTGGTTCAAAATAACTTTAAGGAGTAAACTCAATTTCAGATTTTCAACCAGCCTTTTATCCATTAATAAATACCCTTTGAAATATATCTGCAAATTTCGAACTTTCGGCTAAATTTGTTGCATCAATACCGCTTGAAATTGAAACAGTTTGTAAAGCAATTATTAAGATTTAATTTGCCATAAATATAGTATTGGCAGAAACCTGGCGCCGACACCAACACATAGTATAAAAACAGAATATGAAAGCGAAAAATAAAAACATAACAACGCTTGAGGAGTTTAAAGAAAAAAACTATGGAAAACGCGGGACAAAAGAGCGTGACGAACTTGAATCGGGTTACGAAAACTTTAAAATTGGGGCTTTAATCCAGGATGCCCGAATTGAAAAAGGTATGACACAGGAACAACTTGCCGAAAAAGTTGGAACGACAAAATCTTATATTTCTAAAATTGAGAACAATATTAAGGAAGTTCGCATTTCAACACTTCAAAAGATCGTAGAGCTTGGTTTTGGCGGGCATTTAGAACTTTCAATCAAACTTTGACAAAAAACCTTACTGAAGAACGAAAAACTTCCTTTGGAGTAATTTATTTCTCTCCTTAACATTACAGAATTACCCGCTCACTCCCTTCAAGGTCAGCAGGATTAAATTTAATAATAGCAATCTCCGGTCCGTCGTGGGCGGCATTAAAGGCAAATGTTTTTCCGATTTGTTGTTTCCAGTTACCCGTCAGCCGCGTTGATTCGTGAATGTGACCATGAAGTGTCAGCAGCGGTTGGTTTTCTTCAATAAACCTTTTTATGGCAATACTTCCGACATGCACGTCCATAGGAACATGGTCAACCATTTTGCCGTCTAAAGCTGCCCTGTCCAATAAAGTCTGGTAAGGCGGCGAATGAAAGAGAAATATAGCCTTCGAAAGGTCATCGTCTCCGGCAAGTACAGCCAGGTCTTTCTGAATGGTGGCGTATTCAATGTCTTCATTGGGTTCGGTCGTCCTGAAGCCTTCGGTGGGAGGGATGCAGCCCGGATCAACATAGCGCGATACATCATACTTTTCCCAGTCTTTCAACTGAAAAGGTGTGGGCGGCACATACGAATAGCCGTAAATTGTATAATCATTCAATGTAAACTTTTCCTGGTGGATATAATTGAAAAGCCCTTTAGCGCTTTCCGCAATAAACTTTTCTTCTTCACTGCGGGAATCGTCATTGCCTAATATAATAAACAGTTGCGGTGATTTATGTTGTAAATCTTTCTTTAGTTTTCTCAGTTGGGGGAAAAGAAAATCGCTGATAAAATCATCAAATTCTTCAACTCTCCGCATTTTGTGAGGCAGTAAATCTCCGCCAAAAAAAACCACATCGGGCAATTCCCTTTTGATCGCATCAAAAAGTTTCCGGTATCTGTCGGTTCTGCCATGCAGGTCGGAAACAAAAAAGCAATTGGTCATATTTCTTATTCTTTGACTTTTATTGGTTTAGCACCATCATTCAGATTCCCGATCATCACGGCAAAGCTTGTTTTATTCCTGATATCATCATCATTTATAACATGCAGGTCAATCAAACCCTTTGTCTTGTAGCCGGTTTTCTGGTAATTCATTTCAGAAAGACATAAACTCCAGCCCTCGAACCATGCCATCATCTCATTCAGTTTTCCCTGGTCATTGCCGGCATGAACCAGGATATCAATATCGCTTGCCGGACCGGCAGTTGCATTTTTAGTACTTCCGATCAAATACAAGCCTTTGATATTGAACCGGTCGAAGTCAATTTTTTGGGCAATAATTTCAACCATGTTTTTTCTCCAAATCCAATGGCTGTCAGAAGGTCGGAAAAGGATAGGGGAATTTTCATCGTCGGGTTTGTCCTTTTCTTTTTTCAGTACTTCAATTGATTTTTCAAGCCTCTTGCTGAAAATATACGCGCTGATCCTTGTTGCAATTGTATTCAGGAGTTTTTGCTCTTCGGGAAGGAACTGGCTGTCGGTTACCATTTTTCGGAATGTTGTATAAAAAACCTCGATCTTCCCTAGTACATTGTCGTCAATCACAATATCCGCCTGCTGCACCCATTCGGTTTCTTCCCAGTGTTTCTCGCAGTATTCCTTGCCTTCAAAGGTAATTTTTAACCTGCATATATCGGGATATTGCCAGCCGGAGTACAATCTTTTGACAATTTGCATAAAAAAATCGGGCAATGGTAAATTCTGTTTGATCACCTCTTCCACCTTGTACAGGGTTTTCAATTCTTTTTCGCGTTCCCTCAATTCTTCAATTTTTTGCTGAAAAGTGTAGTCCTGTCTTAGCATGATTCACATTGATTTTAGGAATTTCAAGATGCATTATTAATTACAAAATTAGCAATATTCTGTTGATGAAAATTCAAATTAACCGATGGGTTATATTTTATATTTTTGCTGCTCTTGAAATTATGGTAAGAATGATAACTTTTGATGAAGCCCTGGAGATTGTCATGAAGTCTGCTATCAAAGTTGAGACGGAAGAAATACCTTTTCAATTATCATTAGGCCGAAAAATCGCCGAAGATATAACCTCCGATATCGAAATGCCTCCTTTTGATAAATCGGCTGTTGATGGTTATGCCTGCCGCAGTGAGGATATTTGGAAGAATCTGGAAGTTATTGAAGTGATACCTGCCGGCAAGGCTCCTGAAAAGGAAATACTTGAAAATCAATGCTCGAAAATAATGACAGGCGCACCTTTACCAAAGGGTGCAAATGCAATAATGATGGTGGAGGATGTTGAAGAATTGAGTGGAAACAGGATCAAATATCTCAAAGAGAAAATAAAGGATAATATTTGCTACCGGGGTGAAGATATAAAAACGGGCGAGGTGGTATTAAAATCCGGAACGATGATCAAGCCTCAGCACATTGCTGTCATGGCGACCGCCGGATGTACGATGCCGTTGGTTTATCGTAAGATTAAAGTGGCGGTGATCTCAACCGGTGATGAGCTGGTGGAGCCTGATATTAAACCGGGACTGTCGCAGATCAGGAACAGCAATGCCTACCAGTTACTTGCTCAGGCGGAAAATACCGGTGCCGAAACTTTTTATACAGGTATCGCCCTGGATACGGAGGAATCCACCAGGCAGACCATCTCAAAGGCTTTTGTCAATGCAGATATTGTATTACTCACAGGCGGTGTTTCGATGGGCGATTTTGATTATGTTCCGCAGATATTATCCGAAATGGGTGTGGAGATAAAATTTAAAAGCATTGCTGTTCAACCTGGAAGACCAACTGTGTTCGGTACAAAAGGCAAACAGTTCATCTTTGGATTGCCCGGAAACCCTGTTTCATCCTTTGTTCAGTTTGAACTGCTGGTAAGACCTTTGATTTATAAAATGTCAGGCTGCAATTACATCCCTATGAACCTAAAAATGGCAATGGGGGCAGACTATAAAAGGAAAAGGTCGGATCGTTTGTCGGTAGTTCCGGCGAGGATTGAACATGAGAGCGAGCTTGTTCCATTGGAATATCATGGATCTGCACACATCAATTCACTTACACATGCGCATTGTTTGATCTTTGTTCCTATCGGTCAAACCATTTTGAAAAAAGGAGAATTAGCCGATGTTAGACTCATATAGCAGGAATATAAATTACCTGAGAATATCAGTAACCGACCGCTGTAACCTTCGCTGCCAATATTGTATGCCCGCAGAAGGTGTAGAACTTATTCACCATAAAGATATTTTATCCTTTGAGGAGATTTATGATATTGTGAAAGTTTGTGTCAGACAGGGTGTTGACAAAGTCAGGATTACCGGTGGCGAACCTTTGGTCAGGCGAGGAATTGTTGACCTGGTTAAAATGGTAGCAAGCATACCCGGTATCAACGACCTTTCGATGACTACCAATGGTACATTGCTTAATCAGTTTGCACTGCCGCTTGCCCAGGCAGGTTTGAACCGTATCAATATCAGTCTCGACACACTCCGTCCTGATAAGTACCGGACAATTACCCGTGTGGGTGATATTAGAAATGTACTGACCGGAATTGAGGCAGCAGTTGATGCCGGACTTACACCGGTAAAAATCAATTGTGTTATAAGAAAATCGAAGGATGAACCTGATGCCAGGGAAGTCGAATCTTTTTGCCGGGGAAAAGGCATCCAGGTCAGATTTATCAAAGAAATGAATTTAAGTTCAGGGGTTTTTTCAACAGTGATTGGAGGTGATGGTGGAAACTGTAAATCGTGTAACAGACTTCGCTTAACTGCCAACGGAATGATCAAACCCTGCCTTTTCAGCGATCTTGAATTTGATGTCAGAGAATTGGGGATCGAACAGGCGATTGCCAGAGCAATCGGAAAAAAGCCAGAATCGGGTACCGAAAACAAGGTGAACTCGTTTAGTAATATTGGTGGATAACGGGGTAAGGATTTTTGATGTATGATATGAGAGATTTGAATTTTGATTGATACAGAAGTAGCTAATTATTAAGGCAAAAAATGAAAAAATTATCGCATACGGATGAAAAAGGCAAAGCCAATATGGTGGATGTTGGGCACAAACCCGACCAGCTAAGAATGGCAAAAGCAGAAGGCAAAATCAAGCTCCACACCGAAACAGTTAACCTGATCCGCGAAAATCAAATGAAAAAAGGAGATGTCCTTACAATAGCTGAAATTGCGGGTATTCAGGGAGGGAAAAAGACCAGCGAACTGATCCCATTGTGTCACCCTCTTCAGATAACCAAGCTGGAAGTTAAAACAAATTTGATTGAGGATGGAGTTGTAGTGACTGCAGTGGCTCAATGTACGGGCAAGACAGGTATTGAAATGGAGGCGTTGACGGCCGTGTCTGTTGCTCTTCTCACCATTTATGATATGTGTAAGGCAGTGGATAAAAATATGGAAATAGGTAAAGTTAGATTGATTGAGAAAACCAAGGAATAAAATTCAGTAAACATGTAAAAGAAATAGATGAAGGAAACGAATGAATGAAGGAGGAGATTGTTTAATTTTGCTGTCAGGATTTTAAGGAATCAGCTTAATTGAGAAAAATATCATGAACGATAACCCATAAAACCAGAATATAATTATTAAGCGAAATTAAAATCCTGATTGTTCGGGCTTTTATCTTGTGTCTTATACCGATTTTTGAAAATAAAAATTATTTAAATGAACAGCAATTCAATTAAAGTCCTTTCAGTAAATATCTCCGAAAAAAAAGGAGTCGCAAAAACACCTGTTGAATCCATTGAGCTGACGGAACAGGGGGTAAAAAACGATGCCCATTCTGGATTTTGGCAGCGTCAGGTAAGTTTGCTTGGTATTGATAGCATTACAAAATTTGAGAAGGAAGCAAAGCGCAAAATCAAATATGGTGAGTTTGCAGAAAATATAACAACCGAAGGGCTTGTTCTTTACGAAACGGCTCCTTTGGATCAGTTGCTTATTGGAGATGTAGTTCTTGAGATAACACAAATAGGCAAAGAGTGTCATGGTACCTCCTGTGCTATTTTTAAGGAAGTTGGAAATTGCATAATGCCGAATGAGGGGATATTTGCAAGGGTTATCAAAAAAGGAACCTTAAAAGCAGGCGATCAGATAACCTATGTCAAAAAGGCTTTTAAAGTTTATGTCATCACATTAAGTGACCGGGCAAGTCGTGGCGAATATGAAGATCGCAGTGGTCCCCGTATCATGGAACTGGCGTATGAATATTTTTGGAATTACGATTATTCTGTCGAAATAGAACACACCATCATACCTGATGATCCGGAGTCGTTAAGGGTGCTGCTTGAGCGGGCTGAAGATGATCTGGTAGATGTTGTTTTTACTACCGGTGGAACCGGCATCGGTCCGCGCGATTTTACACCTGATGTTGTTAAAGATCTTCTTGATAAGGAAATTCCCGGTGTGATGGAATCCATCCGGATAAAATACGGTACCGATAAACCCAACACACTTTTGAGCAGGGGAGTCGCCGGAGTGATGAGCAGTACACTTATTTTTACCCTTCCTGGAAGTGTAAGAGCAGTGAATGAATATCTTGAAGAAATTTTTAAAACACTCAGGCATCAGATTTATATGCTTCATGGTCTCGATGCCCATTAGGGTTAAGGATGTCAGGAGATTTGCTATTGTATTTACTGAAAACCTCACCGGCTCAATCCTCGCAATTGAGATTTTGTAGTTGTTGCTTTTCCTTTTTCCAAAGTAACTTAATTGCAATCCTCTTTTCATTCCTGTTTTATTCTTACTTTTGTAAACTTTAAAGGGAACCCTTTGTTTATCAATACGAAAACAAGATTTTTAAAAGATATTTATTTCTATGGCGATTTTTGAAATAATCATGCCTAAGTTAGGCGAAAGTATCATTGAAGCAACCATTACCAAATGGTTGAAAAAAGAAGGAGATGCTGTTGCAGAAGACGATGCCATCGTTGAGATAGCAACTGATAAGGTAGATTCTGAAATTCCCTCACCCGTTGAGGGAAAACTGACAAAGCTGCTTTTTGCAGAAGGAGATGTAGTTCCTGTTGGAGCGATAATAGCCCTCATAGATTTGGAGGCCGATGGTGGAGAGGAAACTCCTGCCGAAAGTAAGAAGGATACTGAACAATCTGCCGAATCAAAATCTGAACTACCGGTTGATTCAGAGCCTTTATTAGCAAAGACTGATTTTTCGTCATCCGAAAGATTTTATTCTCCACTGGTAAAAAGCATTGCAAGGAGTGAGAAATTATCAACTGAGGAATTGGATTCTATTGCTGGTACTGGTAAGGATGGGCGCGTTGCAAAAGCTGATATTTTGAAATACCTAGAAGATAAGAAATCAGGCAAGGTTATACCATCGGTTTCCATTTTTGCTGAAAAATCTTCTCCGATACCCGTTGAAAAACATGCAATAGTACCCTTAGCCATTGACGAAACGTTTGAAATGGACAGGATTCGCAAACTCATTGCCGACCACATGGTGATGTCAAAACACACTTCACCCCACGTTACCATGTACCACGAATTGGATATGACGGGAATTGTTAACTGGCGTAGCAGAATCAAAGAACAGTTTCAGAAACGTGAAGGCGAAAAACTCACTTTTACTCCAATCTTCATAGAAGCTGCCGCAAAAGCTTTAAAAGATTTTCCATTGGTGAACGCTTCGGTTGACGGTTACACGGTCATTAAAAGGAAAAATATTAATGTTGGTATGGCTACAGCACTTCCGGGTGGAAATTTAATTGTGCCGGTTATAAAAAATGCCGATCAGAAAAACCTTGCCGGACTTGCAAAAGACGTGAACGATCTTGCAAACCGTGCCCGGAAC
This sequence comes from uncultured Bacteroidales bacterium, assembly GCA_963840975.1. GTDB lineage: Bacteria > Bacteroidota > Bacteroidia > Bacteroidales > JAADJA01 > JAADJA01. Next base: position 290,905 of record CAWJBC010000011.1, read on the forward strand.
AACAAATTGAACCCGGACGAAATCCAGGGTGGAACGTTTACCATTACCAATTTCGGGCAGTTTGGCAACCTGACAGGCGCACCTATTATCAACCAGCCGCAGGTAGCTATTTTGGGTGTTGGAACCATTCGGAAAAAACCGGTTGTGCTCGAAACAGGAGATGGGGATGTGATCGCCATCAGGCACATAATGATCCTTTCAATGGCATTTGACCACCGCATTGTAGATGGCGCTTTGGGTGGAATGTTCCTTCAAAGGGTTGCAAAATACCTTGAGGAATTTGATACCAACAGAACAGTATAGAATTTGAATCATATTAGTCATTCCGGATCGTATAAATCTTCCAAACTACTTGCATAGTTTTTCCGGAATGACTTTTTAAATAACTAATAAAATGGAATTAAATCTTACCCGCCCCATCGTTTTTCTTGATCTTGAAACTACAGGAATAAACATTGCAAGTGACAGGATTATTGAAATTTGCCTGGTTAAGTTATCGCCGGGAGGAAAAACTGAAGTTAAAACTGAGCGGGTAAATCCGACCATTCCTATCTCTGCCCAGGCATTTGCTGTGCATGGCATTTCGAACGATGATTTAAAAGATAAACCGACTTTTGATCAACTTGCTCCTGCTTTGATACAATTTATTGGTCATTCAGATTTATCTGGCTACAACGCCATAAAATTTGATATTCCATTGCTTGTTGAGGAATTTCTGAGGGTTGGGGTTGACTTTGACCTGAAAGGTAGGAAAATCGTTGATGTCCAAAATATCTTTCATAAAATGGAACCGCGTAACCTTACCGCCGCCTACAAATTCTATTGCCAGAAAGAACTTGTAAATGCACATAGTGCAGAAGCCGATACCATAGCTACTATGGAGATATTGCTTGCGCAATTAGAACGCTACGAAAATACGGCCTACGAGGATAAAAACGGAGCGGTTAGCTACCCCGTCAAAAATGATATGTCTGCCCTTTCTGATTTTTCGTACCAGACAAAAAATGCAGATCTGGTGGGTCACATTATCTTCAATGATAAAGGTGAGGAAGTTTTTAATTTTGGAAAATACAAAGGCAATTCTGTGGAGAAGACATTCTCAAACGAGCCTCAGTATTACGACTGGATGATGAAAAGTCAATTCCCGCTCTCAACCAAAAAAGTGATTACTGCTATTTATCTGCGGGGGTTTAACAAAGCATCCGTGAATATAAAGTAGCTTGCATTCACATTGCAATAGTTAAAAACAAAAATCGTTACAATTATTTCTTGAAAAGTTTATTGGTTTCTGTGCTGTATTCAGTTGTCACCTTTAAGATGTAAAAACCTGTTGAAAGAGCATCCAATTTATTTAAAACCACCCGGCTTTCGTTGGCTGAATAATCATTTTCTGAAACTATTTTCCCTGTTATATCCATTAACATGATGTGCTTTAAAATTGAATTGCCATCATTTAGTTTAATGGTAATTTCGTCACTAAATGGATTTGGATAAACCGAAACTGCTTCAGCAGGGCTGATTTTGTTATCAATGATGGTTAAAATGCTGTTGGCAAGAGCATAGTCAGGTATACCGTAACCCAACTCAAAATCAGGGTTGTTGGCTTGGGATCCGCTGAGCTGAATCGCATCCATAATTTCGGTATTTCGTTTATTGGGATTGGCTTGCCACAGACATGCCACCATGCCGGCAGTTATGGGTGAAGAAAATGATGTTCCGCTGCCTGAACTAACATCACCCGTCCAGGGATCAATTATAGTGGAGCCTTGTCCCTGGGCAACCACGTTGGGTTTTATCCTTCCATCCGAAGTAGGGCCGGTTGAACTGAATGAAGCATAATTACCTGAACTATTCACCGCGCCTATTGAAAATACGCTGTCGCCATCAGCCGGTGCACCGATGTATTGCCAGAAACCTCCACCTGAATTTCCGGCGCTGTTAACTACTATCATTCCTTTGCTTACAGCTATGTCAGCGCCAATGGTAACGGGGGCAGTATTGCCGTTCATATCAGAATAACTGTGGTCAAGATCAGGATTGTCGAATGTGGTATAACCCAATGATGAGTTGATGATATCGGCTCCGAGGCTATCAGCAAATTCGGCTCCCGAAACCCAGTTTAACTCTTCTATCAGGTATTCCGACTCGCCATCTTCCGTACGAATGAGCCAGTAATCAGCTTTTGGAGCAGTTCCAACAATATTACCCGGCCAGTTGCCACCCATTGTGGATAAAACCATCGTTCCATGGTAGTGTGAATCAAAAATATTCGGGTTTGCAGGACTAACAAAATCTCTTGTCCCTAAAATCTGGTTGTTATTCCACAGACTGTCAAAAACGCCAATGTCGTCGGCATTAAGGAATCCAGCATCCAGCACAGCAATTATCATTCCTGCTCCATCGTAACCCATATCATGCAACACTTCACCATTCAGCATGTGGATTTGGTTGTAAGCATTACCGTAATTATAGCTATTGCTTGATGAAATGGATTTTAATGAATTATCTTCCGGAACTTGTGAATATGTTTCATTGGCGAAGAATGGTTTTACCGATTCACCTGCGGGTTTATTTCCACCATTCAATTTTGCCACGGATTCGACAAACGGGAACTGCTCAATCTCACTCAGTGCAATAGCATCAGTTGAATAAATGGTTACCGAATTAAACCATTTTGAAGCATTGAGAATGGTAACACCCGTACCGGCAACCGCATCAAGGTATTGCGGATTGACCGGCAGGTCATTCTCCTTGATCTCAATTCCAAAGAAACTTCTTCTGTCAATGGCTCGTTGTGATAAATAAGACTGAGGATTATTGATGGAATAAGGTGAATTATTTTTGTCGGTAAATTTTACCCAATACTTATCAGGTGCAACCTGGGCAAAAGAACCGACAACGGTTCCAATCAGACAAAAAACCAATAAAAAGTTTCTCATTGTATTCAATTTTAATTTTTGCAAAAATAAGAAAATAAGCGCGGTTAATTAACTTTTGCTTTAGAATTCAGGTTTCCTTCATTTTTCGTGCATTGATGGAAACAAAACGCAGGGATGATATTTTAGATTCCGAATAGAAATTGATTATTGAAAAATCGAAAAGATTAAAGGCTATTTTTGCAAAAAATCCGATAGTAAAGATTATGCAGATTGACATCCTTACGCTGTTCCCCGAAATGTTTGAAGGTCCTTTCAGCCATTCCATTATAAAAAGAGGCATCGAAAAAGGAATAGTAGGAATCCATATTATCAATATCCGGGATTACAGTACAAACAAGCATAAAAGGGTGGATGATTATCCTTATGGAGGAGGCTCGGGTATGGTAATGATGATAGAACCAATCGCAGCCTGCATCGAGGACCTTCAATCAAAAAGGGTTTATGATGAGGTTATTTATCTGAGTCCGGATGGCACCCTTCTCAATCAGAAAATCGCCAACCGGATTTCGACATGTACAAACCTGATTTTTCTTTGCGGACATTATAAAGGCATTGATGAGCGGATACGCGAACGATTTATTACAATGGAAATTTCGATAGGCAATTATGTCCTTTCAGGTGGAGAACTTGCGGCTGCTGTTCTTACCGATACCATAGTCAGACTCATCCCCGGAGTGTTGAATGACGAAACTTCAGCACTCTCCGATTCATTTCAGGATGACCTTATTTCACCACCTGTTTATACCCGCCCGGCTGATTTTGAAGGAATGAAGGTTCCTGATATTTTGCTTTCGGGTAACGATAAAGAGATCAACAACTGGCGATTGAACCAGGCCATCGAACGAACAAAAGAAAGGCGACCAGAGATTTTCGACCGCGATAATGAATTCTGAATGCTACTGTTACAGCCATTATTTAAAAATTCAAATTTTTTTTTAAATATTCTTGATCTTGTAAAAAATATAGGCGTATATTTGCACCCATTTTCAGAGGAAACAGCATAAAACATAGAGTGATGAGTAAGAATGAGTTATTAAGTTACGTAGAAGAGCAGATACAGCAAAAAGAATTCCCCGCATTTAAAGCCGGTGATACCGTTACTGTAAAATATAAAATTATTGAAGGAAGTAAAGAGCGGATTCAAAATTTCCAGGGAGTTGTGCTTCAGCGCAAAGGAACTGGTAAAACTGAAACCTTCACAGTAAGAAAAATTTCAGGGAACATTGGCGTGGAAAGAATATTTCCTGTTGCATCTCCATTCATTGACACAATTGAAGTGAACAAAAGAGGTGTCGTGCGCAGGGCAAGAATTTTCTACCTCAGAGGACTCAGGGGTAAAAAATCGAGAATCAAGGAAAAAAGATACTAATAAAGAAATATGCTTTGCTGAAAAGTCCTGCTTAAACAGGGCTTTTTTGTTTTTATAGAAGTTCATGCTTTAAAAAAAATAGTACGGACAATGCCAATGATGATTAATTTTATGCCATAATCAAAAGTCGAAATGGTCTTTCTAAATTTCCGCAAAAAATGGTTAAAGAAAATCAATTTAAAAAAAGAATTGCAAGTTTTAATTTTGCATTCAGAGGTATTGGTTATATGGTCCGCACACAAAAAAATGCTTTGATCCATTTGATGGCTGCTATAGTTGTAGTTATCTTCGGCTTTTTGTATCAATTGGAAAGGCAGGAATGGTGCCTGATCATTTTTGCCATTGGGCTGGTAATCATGGCTGAATTATTCAATACCGCCATTGAGTTTTTAACTGATCTTGTATCACCCGACTATCATGAAAAAGCCGGCAGAGCAAAGGACATAGCTGCCGGGGCTGTGCTTGGTAGCAGCCATCGTAGCGGCAATCATTGGCTTGATAATCTTTATACCTAAAATACTATAAAATTTAAAGGGTTGAGATCTGTTGGGTCAAAGATTGGCTCAATGTAAAAGATTCCTTGCCTGAAAATATTCTCAATGCAAAAAGCCCGGCAGTTATCATATTGTTAGAATATGCTAACCCAATATCTCTTCTGAAACCGTTTGGTAAAATCTATATTTCAAATTTTTTCATCCTGCGGTCAAGGGATTGCCATGAAATATTTAGCAATTCAGCAGCTTTGGATTTATTGTTGTTCGCTCTGACAAGTGCTTTCCTGATAAGCCTAAATTCTGCTTGTTCCAAATCCCAGATTTCTTCACCGGGTTCTGTCGGTTCGTGTTTTGCAACAATATCCGGCGTTCCAACCTGAAAATCGGAAAGTTTCAAATGACCATTTTCACTCAGGATGAGTGCTCTTTCGACCAAATTACGCAATTCCCTGATGTTACCCGGAAAAGAATAGCTGGTAAGTTCTTTTGAAATAGCAGGGTCAATCTTTTTAAATGTTTTGCCCAGATGCTTTGTGTAAAAATCAATAAAATAATTGATCAGTAATGGAATATCTTCTTTGCGTTCGCGCAGGGGAGGAAGATCAATGATAAATGAACTTATCCGGTGATAAAGGTCAAGCCTGAACTGTTTGTTGTCGCTCATTTTCTTTATCTCCTGGTTGGATGCTGTAATCACCCTGACGTCAACGTTGATCATTTCGTGTGATCCGATCCTTGAAACCTTTCTTTCTTCCAGAACGCGCAAGAGTTTGGCTTGCTGGCTCAATGGCATATCGCCGATTTCATCTAAAAAAAGCGTTCCGTTATTTGCTATTTCAAACCAACCGGCTTTGTGCTCAATAGCGCCTGTATAAGATCCTTTTCTGTGACCAAAAAACTCACTTTCAAAAAGAGTTTCAGGGATAGCCGAACAGTTTACCGAATGGAAGTGCCGCGAACTACGCCGGCTCATGAAATGAATTCCACGTGCAACCAACTCTTTTCCTGTACCGCTTTCACCCGTTATCAGAACCGTAGTATTATCAACATCTGCTACTTTTGCCATCATTGAAATTACATGCTTCATGGCTTCACTTTTGCCAATAAGCTGATGACCTACACTTTTTTGAATTTCCTTTGATAAAAGGGAATAGTTTTTCTCTAATTCCTTATATTTTTGATTCAGATTAAGGTACCTCGTAGTTCTCTGGATAGCAAGATTAATATCCATCAAACGGAAAGGTTTTGGGAAAAAGTCAGCGGCTCCGTTTCGCATGGCTTCTATAACGCTGGTCATATCACCATGACCCGAAATCATGATCACTTCAATATCGGGATGGGATTCTTTGATGATCTTAAGTGCCGACAGCCCATCCATTTCTGGCAACTTAATGTCGAGAATTACAAGATCAACCGGGTGTTCCTTCAATATTGCAAATGCTTCGGAAGGTAAACCCGCTTTGTAGATATGGTACTTATTTTGAATTAGAAATTCGCTTATCTCATCCCGCACTCTCTCTTCATCATCAACAACAAGTATTTTCAATTTTTCCATTCCTGAGTATTATGTAGTGTTAATTTATTTTCAATTTCTTGGTAATGTAACGATTACACGAGTGTATTTGTTTACCTGGCTGTCAACCGTTATTTCTCCCTTCATCTCTTTGATAATACCGTATGAGATTGAAAGTCCAAGTCCTGTTCCGTGCTCCACATCTTTCGTTGTAAAAAACGGGTCGAATATATTTGATAGATTCTTTTTCGGAATCCCTGTTCCATTGTCTTCTATTTCAAACACAACTTCCAAACCCCTGTTAAAACTGCTGATTGAGATGGATTTTTCAAAGTCATTATTTTTCAACCCCCGTGATCGTTCATCAACAGCATACTTTGCATTCGAGAGCAGATTTAGTATTACTTGTTCAATGCGATATTTGTTACCAATGGTAAAACATTTTTCGTCAGAAAGATTAAGGTGAATGTTGATATTTTGGTTGTAATATTGCCGGCTTATCATTGACAGTGCGTCGTGGATAACCTCGTTTATATCCACTATTTCCGAGACAACCACTTCCTGATCGCGGGAGAATACCCTTACATGATTGATGATCTGCCGGATACGGTCAATGTCCTTAAACAATGCATTGATTTTATTTTTAAGGTATTCCTCTGATACTCCATCCAATGACATTTTGAAAAGGATGTTATCAAGACCCATTGAAATTCCGCCAAGCGGTTGGTTGATCTCATGTGATATGCCTGCTGCGAGTTCACCCATTGACTCCAGTTTCGATTTCTGGATGAGCAATTGCTGTTGCTTCTGTCTTTTCTTGAGTTCCTCTTTTACTCTGTTTTCAAGGTTAAGATTCAATTCTTTTAATTCGGTTTCGGCTAATATTTTCTCTTTGATCTCTTTTTGAAGATCCCTGGTTCGCTCCTCAATCCTGCGTTCAAGTTCTTCATTCAGATTCCTGAGGTTTTCTTCAGCTTCCTTTCTTTTTATCTCCTGATTTTCCACTTCCCGTTCGAGGAGGATGCTTTTCCCAAGTTCTTCAACCAGACCGGTGAGTTTTTTTGTTTCGACAGGCTTTAACAGAAAACTGTTCACTCCGATCTTGATGGCATCCATGAAATATTCAGCTTCGCCATAAGCTGAAAGAATAACCAGTTTAACTACGCTGTCAATGTTTCGGATGTGCTGCACCATTTCCAGTCCGTCCATTACCGGCATCATAATGTCGGTTATGATCAGATCGGGATTGCATTTTTTGTACATTTCGAGACCTTCCTTGCCATTCTCAGCAATATAAAGCCGCTGGACAAATTTATCCAGTATCCTCTCATAAATCGCTCTCAGTAATTCCTCGTCTTCGACGAAAAGGAGAGTAATGTCTAATTTACCGTTGCTTTCCAATGAATCATTATTTTTATTAGCGTAAATTTAGAAAAAGCCCCGACAATGATAACAAAATTATGAATTATACGATTCGAAATCACATATCTTTGCACTTGTACGTTAATTCACCCAACAGGTTCGGAATAGCAAGAAAAAGAATTTATTAACAAAAATATTTTACCTTTTATGAACCGATCAAACACTATAAAAACACTTCTTTCGCTTCTTTCTGTTTTAATCTTGTTTCCCCTTTTTGCCCAAAAAAAATATCCTCAGGACTATTTCATATCGCCCCTTGATATTTCGCTTTATCTTTCTGGAACCTTTGGCGAATTACGAACCGACCATTTTCATTCAGGGATTGATATCCGCACCGGCGAAGTCGAAGGGTTAAACGTTTATGCTGTAGCCGATGGATATGTATCACGAATAAAGGTTTCATCCGGTGGTTATGGAAAGGCTATTTACATTACCCATCCCAATGGATACGTTTCGGTTTGCGGACATCTTCAGCAATTCAAGGGAGCAATTAGGGAGTATGTTAAAAATGAACAGTACCGCCGTGAATCATTTGAAGTTGATCTCTATCCTGACGCAGGAAGTATTGTCGTAAATCAGGGTGAAATAATTGCCTTGACTGGCGATAGTGGTGGCTCAGGAGGTCCTCACCTGCATTTTGAGATAAGGAGTGCCGGAACTGAAAAACCCATCAATCCTTTGTTGTTCGGGTATAAGGTTGAAGACAATAGCCCTCCGGTTATCAATTTGCTCAAGGCATATCCCGCCGACAACAAATGCCTGATTAAGAACAGGAACAGTGAAGCTGAATTTTCCGTAAAGGGCAGCAATGGCAAATATTCACTTGCAGTTTCAGATACAATAACCATTACAGGGAAAGCCTTTTTTGGAATCAATACCATTGATCTGTTCAACAATGGCAATAACAAAAATGGTGTTTACTCCATAAAATTGATGCTGGATTCAGCTATCGTTTTTGAACAAGTGATGGAAACCTTTTCGTTTGATGAAACCCGCTTTATCAATAGCATGATTGATTTTCCCGAATACATTACAAAGCAGAGAAGGGTTCAGAAATCATACATTCAGCCCAACAATCAACTAAGTGTCTATCAAAATGTGAAAAACAAAGGTATCATTGAGTTTTCGGGCAATGAAGTTCATTCACTGATTTACCAGGTTGCTGATGCGGCAGGAAATACATCTTTATTATCCTTCAGAGTAAAGAGTAACCAAAGTAAATTAACAGAAGAAAGCGAAAATACGCCAACAACTGACGGCATCCTTTTTACCTGCAAAGGGATGAACAAGTTTGAAACGGATCAGATTAAATTTGAGGTACCCGGAACCGCGCTTTATGATACAATGTTGTTTGCATACAAACTTTTACCACCTGTCAGCAAATCGTACTCGGCAGTCCATCAATTGCACAATGAGGAGGTTCCTCTTCATGTGAGATGTAATCTGAGCATCCGAACTGATTTATTCCCACCGGAATTACAGAACAAAGCTCTGATTGCAAAGATTGAGGACGCCCAAAATCTGACTTCCACAGGCGGTAGCTGGGACAATGGATTTGTCACCACCCAGATCAGAGAATTCGGAAAATATTGCGTGGTGGTGGATACGCTTTCGCCCGGCATTGTTCCGGTAAATATCTCCAACAATAAAAATATTTCCGCACAAAGTTCTATACAATTGAAGATCACAGATGAATTGTCAGGTATCGAATCTTATCGCGGAACGTTCAATGGTAAATGGATATTGATGGACTACGATGCAAAGAACGATTTGCTTACTTATATTTATGATGAAAGGCTGTACTAAAGGAGAAAATATTTTTGAGTTGAAAGTTTTGGACGAAAAGAATAATGTTTCTAATTATAAAACCAAATTGATTTATTGATCCAATTTTTATAACTATGTCAATTCCGATTTACCAGGTGGATGCCTTTACCGGCAAAGTTTTCAGGGGAAATCCCGCGGCAGTTTGTCCGCTGGAATCATGGCTTGAAGATACAATACTTCAAAATATCGCACTTGAAAACAACCTGTCCGAAACGGCTTTCTTTGTCCGGAAAGAAGATCATTTTGAGATTAGGTGGTTTACGCCAAAAGTGGAAGTAAACCTCTGCGGACATGCTACCCTTGCTTCGGCGCATGTCATTTTTCAGCATCTGGGTTTTGAAAAAGAAGAAATTCATTTTCAATCAAAAAGCGGTTTACTGAAGGTTTATAAAAAGGGAGAATCGCTTGTCTTAGATTTTCCCACTGCCAAAGTAACTTCAGCCATCATCAAAAAAGAGTTGAGTAAAGCGCTTGGAAAAATTCCGGTAGCAGTTTACAAATCCGGACAGAAGCTGTTAGCCCTTTATGAGGATGAGAAAACCATTGCCGCCATACAACCCGATTTTGAAAAGCTGAAACTTGTGGATTTCATGGGAGTGATTGTAACAGCCCCCTCCGACAGGGTTGATTTTGTGTCAAGGTTTTTTGCCCCGGCTGTTGGGATCAATGAAGATCCTGTTACCGGCTCTGCTCATACGCTGCTCATCCCTTTTTGGGCAGAAAGGCTGGGCAGGGAAAAGTTAAAAGCGCTGCAGATTTCATCCCGCGTTGGTGAACTGGATTGTGAACTGAAGGGTGACAGGGTGTTGATTGGCGGACAGGCTGTTACTTATATGGTTGGGGAGATTGAATTGGATTAAGGATTTATTTTAACCTTTATTTCCGGGGCTTCAACCAAATGGAAAGTGGCTGAAGCAAATTTTATTTCACCGTTAGTAGCTTCTATTTCCTTTAATATCCTGGTAAATAGCTCTGTTTTAGTTACTCTTCTTTTTTTATAACTTACCACGTAGCGCAATGTATATTCTATCCAGTTATCATTTGCAATAAGTGAAACCATTGGCTCCGTCTGAGCGTCTTCGAGGCGGTATTTGTTTTGCAGTTCATTCCATTTTTCTTTGGATTTCTGTGTGAGGTCGCCTGCAACTTCTTTGCCTACCTTGTACAGTATTTCTTTTGCTTTTTCATAATTGCTGCCATATTGAACCGGTATTTTAATTTCATCCCAGAGGAAAGGGAAATCGCCTGAATAATTAAAAACAGGTTCCTTAAAAACAAAACTATTGGCGATGAGTACAATTCTGCCATTGTACAAATCACCATCAACCCACTGCCCTGTTTCCATGATGGTGGTTCGCAAAACGCCTATGTCCATCACATCGCCTTTTATTCCTCCCAATTGAACCCGGTCGCCGGTTTTATAAAAACCTCCGAACATGATGGCTAACCATCCTGCAAAAGATGCGATAACTTCCTGCAATGCGAATGCAATACCTGCACCGGCAACGCCCAAAGCAACCGTCAATCCACCGAGCTTATCGCTATATACAACTGTAATTAATACAATCGTTAAAAAATAACCGATAAATCCACTGAATTTCTTTGCACGATAGCGGTTATCGCTGTCTTTAATTTTTGAAAACAGGTTCCTTTGTGTGGCTTTGATGATGAGCCAGATGATAGCAATCCCGATAAATACAGTAACAATTTTCCCAATAGTGGGATCAAACAAATATTTTTCTATGCCGTTTTCCATTATTTTTTATCTGTGTTAACATTAACGTTAAAACCGGGCGCCTCGTAATCTTTGGCTAAGTAATTGGCTGGTATGGTCGTCATATTGCCATCTCTTGCGGCCCTGTAGTGCGGCGAAAGGATTTCAATACCACGCTCGTTGCATGTATCCTGTATGTTTTGATGAAGATTGGAATAAATAATAGCCTGTTTATTGGCTTCTCTTATGTAAGCGTTTATCTGGTACGAAACATAAAAGTCATCGAGGCTGGTTTGCAATACGAAAGGTTTGGGATCGCTTAAAATAAATTCTGTTTTTGAAGCAGCATCAATCAAAGCCTGGTGCATGTCTCTCCAGGGGACATCATAACCAATTGTGACTGTTGTATGTATGATCAATCCTTTTTCCGGTGCATCGCTGCTGTAGTTGATGGTATGGCTGCTCATTACCGTAGAGTTGGGTATGGAAATGATTTCGTTTTTTATGGTTCGTACCCGTGTAACCAATAATGATTTTTCTATTACATCACCTACTACATCACCCACCTTTACCCTATCGCCTGTTTTGAACAGCCGCATATAGGTGAGTACCAATCCCGCCATGATATTTGAAAGGGAACCCGCAGAGCCAAATGTAAAAAGAAACCCTAAGAAAACCGATACGCCCCTGAAAACAGGAGAGTCGCTGCCGGGCAAATAGGGGAAAATAACAACAATCATGAAAGCAAATACCAACACCCTTATAATTTGGTAGGTCGGGTTTGCCCAATCAGGATAAAAACCGGGAATTTGTAAATCGCCTTTTTCGATTTCGGTTTTAAGAAAGCGGATTCCCTTTAAAACATACCGAAAAACAATAATAATGACGATGATAGTAATGAGGCTTGGCAGGTAATTCCATAATCCAAGTGCTATTTTTTTAACCGGATTTAATATGTAACCGAATAAGGTTTCTGCAAAATTCTTAGTCCAGGGGAAAATACCAAAGATTACCGGCAAGGTTATGTAAATAATCAGCAAAATAATAAACCATTTCACTATCCTGTTAATTATCTTTGCAACGCGCACCTGCTGTTGAGCATCGAAAAGCGTGTAATTCCTGATTTTTATGCCTTTTATCCTTCTGTCCTTCTGTTCCTGGATTTTTAATGAAGTCCACCTGAAAAGTTTCGTGACAAAGTATATGATCGTAACAACAATTATAATTACAAGTAATGCAAGCCCTATTTTCTTTGCCCATGAAATAAAGCTTGTTTCTTCTTTATAATTCACGATGGCATTTCTGATTATTCCCTGATACTTATTAGCCAATTCAAATTTTGTCGTATTATTCCAGAGCGCGTCATTCTCAGAAATACTCATAATGATAGCATCACCATATACAATATCGTATGTTGTTTCAACTTCCACCATTTTTAATGAATCGGGGTAAAAGATGAAGTTGTCAGCCAGATTTTGCACCCGCTTATTGATGACGGTTGCTCTGTCCATAGCTGAGAAACTGCCAAGCCTGCTGTAAATTAGAAACAGGGTGTCGTTCAACAAACCTTCAACAGGGTAAGCCTTTGAAGTTGCCCGCAGCTTATCAATCTGAGCCTTTTTTTGTGCAAGCCGAAGCTCTTCTTTATCGTTCATTGCCTGAAGCTGCTTTTGCAGCTCATCTTTTTTAAGATTGTCAGTTGTTTTAAGGGCATTAATTTGAACTTCCAATTCAGCTTTCTTGATGGAATCTGAAAGGCGTAATTCTTCAGTTTTTTTTAGTAATTTCTGGAACTCAACTGCTTGTAAAGTTGCTGAATCCTCCTGAGCCGGGCTTATAACCGGAACGATAAGCAAGAAGCAAATAAGAAAATATATCGTGCTTTTCATGACAAAGGTTTTTTCTTTTAATTAACAAAAAAGTAAAATAAAATTTATTACAAAAGTAGGTCAAAAACTGAAGTTATTTCTCCGCTTTGCTATTTAATTGTACTTCTGGTGTTTTTGACTATTTTCGTAAAAATTAAATCCGCCTGCTATCAAAAAGACATTGCTGAAATATTGGGGCTATTCATCTTTCAGACCAAACCAGGAAGAGATCATTACTTCGGTTTTGGAAGGGAAAGATACACTTGCACTATTGCCTACCGGTGGCGGAAAATCCATCTGTTTTCAGGTTCCTACGCTGATGATGGAGGGGCTTTGTATAGTTGTAACCCCACTCATTGCTTTGATGAAAGACCAGGTAGAAAATTTGAAAAGAAAGGGTATCAAGGCTGTAACTATCTACTCAGGAATGCACCGTGATGAAATTGAACTCGCCATCAATGCTTGTGTTTATGGCGATGTTAAATTCCTCTATCTTTCACCCGAACGCCTCGAAACGGACCTGATAAAGATTAATGTTACACGAATGAAAGTTTGTTTGCTGGCGGTTGACGAAGCCCATTGTATATCGCAATGGGGCTATGATTTCCGTCCTGCTTATCTCAGAATAACTGATTTTCGAAATTTCCTTCCCGGCGTGCCCATTCTTGCCCTTACTGCTACTGCCACAGCCAAAGTTGCTGCCGACATTCAGGAGAAACTGTCGTTTCCGGTTTCAAATATGATTCAGCAAAGTTTTGAAAGGAAAAACCTGGCTTATGTTGCTCTGAAGGAAGAAAACAAACTCAAACGGCTTATTAAAATTGCCAACAATCTGAAGGGATGTGGAATTGTTTATCTGCGAAGCCGAAGCCGGACAAAAAATATAGCCGATTTCCTTCAAAGAAACAGCATCAGTGCGGGTTTTTATCATGCCGGACTTGATCGCAAGACCCGTGACTCCCGCCAAAATGCCTGGATGAAAGGCGATATGCGGGTTATGGTTGCCACCAATGCTTTTGGTATGGGCATTGACAAACCCAATGTTCGCTTTGTAGTTCATCTTGATATTCCGGATAACATTGAAGCCTATTTCCAGGAAGCAGGACGAGCTGGAAGAGATGAAAAAGCAGCTTACTCTGTTTTGCTATATGAACAAGCTGACATTATTGAAGTAGAAAATTCCGTCAAAACAAAGTTCCCTGAAATTAAAACCATAAAGCAGGTGTATCAAGCTTTAGGAAATTTTTTACAATTGCCTGTCGGGGCTGGAAAAGATGTCACTTTTGAATTTGATTTTTCTGCATTCTGCAATCAATATAACCTCCAGCAACGAATCGCTTACAATTCTTTGAAATTCCTCGAAAAAGAAGGTTACCTCTTCCTTCAGGAGTTTACGGATGCTGATTCGAAGCTATTTATAAAAGCATCAAGAGAAGATCTTTATAAGTTTCAGGTTGAAAATGAAAGGATGGATCTATTTGTAAAAACGATCCTTCGGTCGTATACCGGATTGTTCACCGAGTTCGTAAAAATTGACGAAGACCAAATTGCCAAGCGGTTGGACATAACCCGCGAAAAAGTGGAAGCAAACATCACCGACCTTGAAAAATACCAGATTGCTGTTTACGTCCGCCGCAAAGGTTTACCACTCATTACATTCCTTACTGAACGAACAGATGCCAAAGATATCTCCATTTCGACCGAGCATTACAGCGACCGGAAAAGAGAAGCCGAAACGAGACTTAAATCAGTGTTGGGGTACATTGGGAATACAACCCTTTGCCGCAGCCGGCAATTGTTGCAATATTTTAATGAACCGCAATCGAAACGCTGTGGGAAATGCGACGTCTGCATCGAACGAAATAAAATAGAATTAAGTGAACTTGAATTCGACAGTATCCTGCAGAAAATAAAACCATTGTTGATATCGAAACCCTTTACAATGGAAGAAATCATCCAGGAGATCAAAAACATTAATGAAGATAAAATTATAAATGTGGTGCAATGGCTGCTCGATAATGATAAAATTGTCTATAATCAGCAACAAAAGTTAAGCTGGAATTGTTGAACTAAGAACAGAGAAACTAACCCGGCGAATGCGGGATGAACCGAACTCTGAACTTAAAACAATAAATAAACACATTATGAAAACATTTTACTACTTATCCGTACTCCTTTTCATTCTATCAGGTTGCCACTCAAATACGGATGTCATCACCGATGAAGCTAAATCATCTTCCGAAGAGATCATAACTTATGATTCCCTGCTTGCAAATAGCCTTGGAGCGGATGATTACGGCATGAGACAATATGTAATGGCATTCCTGAAAGCCGGTCCTCACCGCAGCCCTGATTCTGCTACTTCTGCTCAATTGCAGCGCGCCCACCTCGACAACATTATCAGGATGGCTGACGAAGGAACACTGGTTGTAGCAGGACCTTTCCTGGACAGGGGCGAGATCAGGGGAATTTACATTTTCAATGTAACCACAGTTGAAGAAGCCGAAAAACTGACTGCAACAGATCCTGCTATAAAAGCTGGAACACTGGTTATGGAATTGCATCCATGGTATGGATCCGCCGCCTTGATGCAGGTAAGCGAAATAAGTAAGAGAATTTCAAAAGTGAAGATTTAGCTCCACACGTTTGGATTTTTATTTATTTTTGAACCATGAATCAAATTGATAAAATCAAAAAGCAACGCTACGAAACTGAAATGAAGATCATTGCCCTGGAGGAAAAGCAAAAGCGAAGCAAATTATCGAAGAACGAAGAGAAGGAGTTGGAATTTTTGAAAAGAAAAGAGCAGGAACTCAATTTAAAAATTGAAAATCTAACCTAAAAAACCGAAGGATGAAGTATTATGTGAGTAAAACCATTAAAGGGAAATTTCAGGAAACCATTGACCATATTACAGAATTGTTGAAGGAGGAGGGGTTTGGTATCCTAACCGAAATTGATGTTAAAAAGACCCTTAAAAAGAAACTTGATGTTGACTACAAGAATTATGTTATTTTAGGTGCATGTAATCCTAATCTTGCACTCCGTGCTTTTCAATCGGAAGACAAAATCGGAACTTTGCTACCATGCAATGTCATTGTGATTGATCAGGGACAGGGTCAAATAGAAGTAGCCATCATGGATGCAGTGAATCTCATGAGCCACATAGGGAATCCTGAATTAGAAGTTTTGGCAATTGAGGTATCCGAAAGAATGGAAAGAGTTCTGATGAAGCTCCATTAGCCAAAAAAATATCATGAGCCAAATGTCATGATTTAATCCTTTGAAATGCAGGATTAACTATTTATCGCTTCCACAGATTTGATTTCCGGTATCGCCTTTTTCACAGCTGATTCTACTCCGCTCTTCAATGTCATCATGCTATATGGGCACGATCCGCAGGCGCCCGACAGTTGAACATTAACAATATTTTCGTCAGTGATTTCCACAAAGTGAATATCACCGCCATCCTGCTGAAGATAGGGTCTGATTTGCTGGATTACATTTTCAACTTTTCCGGTCAGTTCTGCACGTTTTTCGTCCGTCATATTTTTATCTGTATTAAATTTTAAGTTTTAATTTCCACAATTGCAGTCGGTTCAAGGTTGGCATTCCTGATAGCAATTTGCCGGGCCAGGTTTTGCGCAAGCGCGATAAAAGCTTTACCGACAATTGAACCTGAATCCAAAGCCACAGGACTTCCTGCATCACCAGAGGCGCAGATGCTTTCTACAATCGGAATCTGCCCCAGAAGCTCTACCTGCGAATCGGCTGCAAGTTTTTTACCACCTTCTTTTCCAAAAAGATAGTATTTATTTTCCGGCAATTCTTCAGGTGTGAACCACGACATATTTTCAATCAAACCAAGTATCGGCACTTTTATTTCCTTTTGGGTGAACATGTTGAAGGCTTTACGTGCATCCGCCAAGGCTACTTCCTGAGGTGTGGTAACAATCACCACTCCGGTGACTGGCAGGGTCTGAACAAGTGTCAAATGAATATCACCTGTTCCCGGTGGCAGGTCAATGATAAAATAATCCAGTTCACCCCATTCTGTATCATTGATTAGTTGGTTCAGCGCATTTGTAGCCATTACTCCCCGCCAAATCAATGCCTGTTCAGGCTTTACAAAAAAGCCAATGGAAAGCAGTTTGATCCCATATTTTTCGATCGGCAGGATTTTGGTTTTGCCGTCAACATCCTTTCCAAGGGGTTGTTCGTTTTCTACATCAAACATGATCGGAACCGAAGGTCCGTAAATATCGGCATCAAGCAACCCTACTTTTGCACCGGTGCCGGCAAGTGCAACAGCCAGATTGGCTGCCACTGTTGATTTACCCACACCACCTTTTCCCGAAGCAACCGCAACGATATTTTTAACACCTTTCAACAATTTTTCCGTCTCCTTTCGTTTGGACGAAACCCTGGAATCCATTTTAATTTCTACCTCTAATTCTTTGCCGATATAAGTATGGATGGCATCAAGACAATCCTGTTTTATTTTATTTTTCAAGGGGCAGGCGGGAGTAGTTAACACTACATCAAAGCTGATTCTGTTTCCGGCTATTGCAACATTGTCAATCATCTTCAAAGAAACCAGGTCCTTATTCAAATCCGGATCATTTACATGCCGAAGTGCATCAACAACTTGTTCTTTCGTAACATCCATTATTTATTCTAATTTAGATTTTGTAAAAATAGATAAATCCGGCAAATTGAAAATAAAAAAATAGGGCAGCAAAAAAGTTTAAGAGAAATTAATAATGAAAAGACTTTTGTCGGGTAAAAAACGGAATGGGTGATTACTTCTTTTCAACAAAAAGAAAAACATCTTCATTGGGGCGTTTCATAAGGTATTTTTCGCGCCCGAATTTTTCAAGCATACTTGTATCAGTCATCAAAACGCGGAGGGCGATGCTGTCGTTATGAAACTCGGAAATATAGTATTCCTTTAAATCGCCTGCCTGGTTGATGGACGAAACCAATCTGACCTGATTGATCAAACTATTCCTGTCGAAAAACATCATCCAGATAACAAAAACCAAAATGGCGGCTATCCACTTATTCTTTAGCTTGACAGGAATATCTGATATTTGCATTGCAAATTAAATTAACGAACAAAAGTAAGATCAAAACGCTGTTTATAACCGGCAGATTGTAATACTTATTAAAAATAAATTGTTAATTTCATGAAGTAAATTAAACTCTTCGAAATCTATGATTCCCGAGAATAAAAAACCCGAAACACTCATCCCGGAGCACTGAACACAGAACCCGGAACCCAGAACAATCATTCCATTCTTCTTCCTAAATTCCTGAATCCTTTCCAGATGATCTCAACATCATTCATGATCTTGTAATCACGTGCATAAAGCAGGTTGAGACGGTCAATGGTGTCGGTCGGGACATTGTTATGATGAAGTTGATCGGTAGGGTTTAGTACCCCTTTTTTTATGGGGGGTAATTTATGCGTTTCTGAATAATCTGTAAAACGATATCCTACCCACGATTTTTTTCCTGTTAAAACTTCAGCAATATGCAAAAGAAAACCCAATGGTTTCCGGATAATAAAAATAACAACAGGCGAGCACACGAACAATACAAGTGAGGCAATGATATCGAGGAATCGTTTGCTCCGGCGGTTGTGTATTTTAGTCACCGAATTCAGGTCAATAATATAAACATCGCCTATGGTGTTGATTGATTTGCTTCCAATAATGGAAAGGCTTTCGGGAGGAGCAATCTTGAATTCAAGATGGGGTTCGCTCAGTTCCGACATGTGGTCAATGATTTGTTGAGCCGGTATGTCTTTTGCGCAAAAGATTATTTCATCAATCTTGTAAATATTTATGATGTCCTTGATTTGTCCTAAATGCCCGATAAAACCATGCTCACCGGCTGGATTTTCAACCACACTTACCAAGCCGATGAATCCGGGTTTCATATCTGCCCGACGGATAAGTTCGGCAACCCGTTCAGCTTCTACCTTACCGCCTATGATCACAAACCTTTTGATCAGTCTTCCTCCTATACGATACCCTTTAACTTTGAAGAAATGCAGCAGGTACCGCAAACCGTTCATTGAAATCAGTCCCCAAATGGCGCCCATAACGATCAGTGCTCTTGAAAACCTAAGGTGTTCGGGTAATAATGAATAAATGGTAAGGATAAGAATCGAACCAATGAACAGTCCCCTGAATATTTTAAGCAGATGAACGGGACGGTCGTATCCCCCGCTCAAAAAAACACTGTAAAGCCAGACAAAGATATAAAGAGGAATAGCCACTACAACTATTTCATCCGGGAATTTACCGCCATCCGGGAATACAACATTTTGCTCCCAAAATATTTTTATTTCGAATAGTCCGCCAAAAAGCAGTGCAGCATCAGTAAGTGGAAGAGCTATTCGGGAAATGAAACGGTTAAAGATTGCCAATACTGCCCTGAAATAAACAGCAAGGTTTATTAGTATCGAAAACAATTTTGCATTCTTTGCAGAGAAATGTTTCCGTGCAAAAATGACCATCGCATTGTAAAAAACAACGACATAATTCAGACTGCCTTTTTTTGTGCTTTCTCCTTTATAATGGATGATTCTGGCTTCGGGATAGTAATAATTTTTATAACCGGCTTTTATTATGCGATAAGAAAGATCAATATCCTCACCATACATGAAAAAAGTTTCATCCAGCAGACCTGTCTGGTCCAGAACACTTTTGCGCAATAACATAAAGGCACCTGAGAGAATCTCTACCTCATGCGTTTTTTCATTGTCTAAATATCCCAGGTGATATTTGCCAAATATCCGAGATTTTGGGAAAATCCGTGACAGTCCAAAAATTTTATAAAAAGCGACAGAGGGTGTGGGGAGGCCACGTTTCGATTCAGGTAAAAATTTTCCTTTTCCATCCACCATTTTCACCCCAAGTCCGCCTGCATCTTCATGTTCATCCATGAAATTCACCACTTTGCGGAAAGTGTCGTCTTCAACAATGGTATCCGGATTCAAAAGAAGAATATATTCGCCCTTAGCCAACCGCATTGCCTGGTTATTTGCCACAGAAAAGCCGACATTTTCTTTATTGGCAATTGTGATCACTTCAGGAAACCTTTCCTTTAGCATTTCAACTGAACCATCCACTGAATTATTGTCAACTACAAATACTTCAGTTGATAGCCCTTCAACAGCTTTCTTTACTGAAAGCAGGCACTGTTCGAGGAAATACCTGACGTTGTAGTTGACAATTACAATGGAAAGCTTCATTTCTGCCTGTTGCTGAATAATAATACGGTTCAAATTTAGCATATTTACTTTACCGTTCAATAACTCTGGTAAAAAGTATTTCCAAAGTTGTAAAACCAGAACTGATGAAATCCAAATTATATAAGCTAAACATGAAAAGTTTCATAAGTTTTTTCGTCTTGATATTTTTCTATATTTGCAAACAGGTAATCCAATACTTAAAACGATGAAAGAAATTGTAATAAAAACATTAAAAGCAGCCCAGAAACCATTGCGTCCAGGTGAAATTGCGGAACTTGCCGGTATTAACAAAAATGACGTGGATAAGGCTATTACCGAATTGAAAAAGGAAGATAAAATTTATAGTCCAAAGCGTTGTTTTTATGAACTAAAGAAATAACCGCAAGG
This sequence comes from uncultured Bacteroidales bacterium, assembly GCA_963840975.1. GTDB lineage: Bacteria > Bacteroidota > Bacteroidia > Bacteroidales > JAADJA01 > JAADJA01. The sequence continues at coordinate 311,702 of CAWJBC010000011.1, forward strand.
GTAATATTTAAGGATTAAAAGAAAATGGCGCATGTAATTCAATTTTCCGAGGCAGCATTCATAGCTTTGCATGGAATGGTGATTGTTGCACAGTCAGAAAAGCAAGAACTTGTGAATGTTATCCAGATTGCCGACCGGCTGAAAAGCTCAAAGCATCATGTGGCTAAGGTAATGCAGCGGCTTGTTAAGGATGGCTATCTCAACTCGCAGCGGGGACCCTCAGGTGGTTTTGTAATGAAAAAAAGTCCTCAGGATATCAGCCTGCTTGAAATTTATGAATCTATCGAAGGGAAAATTGAAATAGGTAAATGCCCCCTCGACCATATGGTTTGCAAGTTCGATAAATGTATTTTCAATAATGTGACAATGAAAATGACAATTGAATTTGTCGAATACATGCGAAACGAGAAATTGTCAGACTTCCTTTAAAATCCCAATACTTCAAAAATAAATCCTCCGGTTCGCTACTTTGCGTAGTTAATGGACCTCGTTTCCCTGATAACCGTAATTTTGATTTGTCCCGGATAAGTCATCTCGTCTTGTATCTTTTTGGAAAGATCATAAGAAATTTTAGCCGATTCTGAATCCGTAACTTTTTCAGCCCCAACTATTACCCTCAGTTCTCTTCCTGCCTGAATAGCGTATGTTTTAACAACACCAGGATAAGCCAAAGCCAAATCCTCCAGTTTATTCAATCGCTGGATGTATGCTGCAACCACTTCCCTTCTTGCTCCGGGACGCGCTCCGCTGATAGCATCACACACCTGAACAATTGGTGCAATCAGGTTATCCATATCCACTTCATCATGGTGGGCGCCAATGGCATTACAAACTTCAGGCTTTTCCTTGAATTTTTCTGCCAGTTTCATCCCATGAAGTGCATGAGGTAATTCGGGTTCATTATCGGGCACTTTGCCAATGTCGTGGAGCAATCCGGCTCTCTTTGCCAGTTTTGGATTGAGCCCAAGTTCGGCAGCCATAGTTGCGCACAGGTTGGCAACTTCTTTGGAGTGCTGAAGCAAGTTTTGTCCGTAAGAGGAGCGGTATTTCATTTTCCCTACTATCCTAACCAGTTCGTGGTGCATCCCATGGATTCCCAAATCAATGGTGGCTCTTTTGCCGGTTTCGATAATGTCCTGTTCGATCAGTTTCTTTGTTTTAGCAACTACTTCTTCAATTCGTGCAGGATGTATTCTGCCGTCAGTGACCAACTTTTGCAATGATTGCCTTGCAATTTCACGTCGTACCGGGTCAAATGATGAAAGGAGGATGGCATCAGGAGAATCATCAATGATAATTTCGACACCGGTAATAGCTTCAAGTGTTCTGATATTTCTTCCTTCCCGACCAATGATCCTTCCCTTAATTTCATCGTTTTCGATGTTGAAAACTGAAACGGAATTTTCAATTGCATTTTCTGTAGCTGTTCGCTGAATGGTTTCGATGATGATCTTTTTAGCTTCCCTGTTGGCTGTGATTTTCGCTTCATCAATGATTTCAGTGATGTGCGACATGGCTTCAGACTTGGCTTCATCTTTTAATGTTTCGATGAGTTCAGCTTTTGCTTCTGCTGCTGATAGTCCGGAAATAACTTCAAGAGCTTCTACCTGTCGTTTGTGCGATTTGTCAAGTTCTGCCTGTTTCTTCGCCACCAGGTCAAGCTGGGCACTGAGGTTTTGTTTTATGCTGTCAATTTCTTTTTGTTTACGCTGCAACTCTTCAAACCGCTGCGAAAGACTAGTCTCTTTTTGATTAAGGCGATTCTCAGTTTTCTGAATGATAGAGTTCTTTTCCTGTGTGAACTTATCATGTTCTGATTTTAGTTGCAGAAATTTTTCTTTGGCTTGAAGTATTTTTTCTTTTTTTATTACTTCCCCTTTTTCTTCAGCTTCTTTGATGATGTTTGCATATTTCTTCTCGATGTTCTTTTTAAGAATAGTGCTGGTTATGATAAACCCAAGGATTAGCCCTGCTAATCCTACAATAACAAATATTAGTATATCCATTTTCTATAAAGTTTTAAGAAGGAAGGAGAGGATGTAAAAAAAATACCCGCATTATCCAAGGAGTTTGATAAACCCCAGCTCTACACGTTTAGGGTTGCCTGGCTCTTCGAACGTCCACTGCCCCTGAGCTAACAGGAGTCCCGCCAGAGGCGGGATGAGGCCTGCTCTTGTAACCAATGAGCTTTCCCTGATGAGATTAATGTTGAGTTTATAAACATTAATAATGAATGAATGCGGGTATTCTTTTTCCGGAATGTATCTCCGGCAAATATTTTTCAAAGAACGCTGACTTTTAATTTTTATGCAGGCTTTCGGATAATAACCTATCAATTTCGTTTAACTTCGTTTCGATTTCCTCCTGGCTCGCTTCAAGGGTTTCTCCCTTTTTCAAAGCGTCCGTTGTTTTTTCGAGTGTGACCATCGCCAGTAAGTCTTGTCTGTCGTTATATGCAAAACGTTCAGCATAAAACTTTATTTTAGCATTAATTTCGTTCGCCGCCTTCCTGATTGTTTCCTCTTCATTTCTATTGATTGTCAGTCTGTAAGGTCTGTCAGCTATTGTCACCGATATTGTTAATTCTTCCATTGATTTGTTTCGAAAGCCAGAATAACTATTTATTTAAAAGTCCGATACATTTGTCTATTTCCCGCACCAGTTCATCAATTTTATTTTTTACATCCGCATTTCCTTCGGAGTTTTTAACTGATTGTGAAATTTTTATATAGTTGATATTATCTTTATATTGTTGAATTAAATTATTCTGCTCTTCTATTTTCCTTGAAAGTTCTTCATTTTTTTTGATGAGGAAAGAATGCTGGTCCGAAACGGAGTTTTGCTGAGCGATCAGTTGCCTGATCTTATCCTCAATTTCATTTAAACGACCCCTTAGATCATTCATTCAACTCTTAAAAAACAAAGTTTAAATAACTTATTTACTTATACGGAAACGATAAAACAAGTTTCCGAAAAAATCACTTTTCTTATTTGCAAGAAAGTGTGTAAAGATACAACTTTAATTAAAAGTATCTCAGTTCTTAAATATATTTTAATTCGACTTTAATTGTATGCCGAGAGGGGAGGGCATGAGCAAACAAGATTTCTGTCTCCGTAGGCATCGTCAATCTTAGTAACAGGTGCCCAATACTTGTCCACATTGTTTGTACCTAACGGAAATGAAGCTTTTTCTCTTGAATATGGGTAATCCCATTGATCACTTGTAACCATTGTTACTGTATGTGGAGCGTTTTTTACAACATTATTAGTTTTGTCAACTTTACCCTGTTCAATGTCCTCTATTTCCTTACGAATTGAAATCATGGCTTCAATAAACCTGTCCAGCTCGTAGCAAGGCTCACTTTCGGTCGGCTCTACCATCAATGTACCGTGAACCGGAAACGCAACTGTTGGAGCATGAAATCCGTAATCCATTAACCGTTTGGCAATATCAACCACGGTAATGTCGGCAGTTTTGAGAAAATGATTGCAATCGAGTATCATTTCATGCGCCACTCGGTTGTTTTTGCCGGAATATAGAATTTTATAATTTCCCTCAAGGCACGACTTTAAATAATTGGCATTCAGTATAGCGACCTTTGTTGCTTCGGTAAGTCCGTTTCCACCAAGGAGTTTGATGTAGCCATAAGATATAGGAAGAATCAACGCACTGCCAAACGGAGCCGATGCTACCGGAGGAATTCCCTTTTCACCCCCTGTTTGAACAAGCGGATGCTTTGGAAGAAAAGGAACAAGGTGACCGGCAACTCCAATTGGCCCAACACCCGGTCCACCTCCACCATGTGGAATGGCAAATGTTTTATGTAAATTCAAATGGCAGACATCAGCACCAATGATACCAGGATTTGTCAGTCCTACCTGAGCATTCATATTTGCACCATCCATGTAAACCTGCCCACCATATTGATGGATGATCTCGATCACTTTCAAAATACCTTCTTCATAAACACCATGAGTTGAAGGGTAGGTAACCATAAGTGCAGCGAGTTTATCTTTATTTTGCAGTGCTTTTTCTTTCAGGTCAACCAGATCAATATTACCCTGATCATCACACTTTACGACAACTACCGACATGCCTGCCATCACCGAACTGGCTGGATTTGTTCCATGAGCGGAAGCAGGGATCAAACAAACATTCCGCTGCCCTTCACCTTTGCTGAGAAAATATTCCCTTATTACCATCAAACCCGCATATTCGCCCGATGCGCCAGAGTTGGGCTGGAATGAAACCGCATCAAATCCGGTTATTTCGCAAAGATCTTTTTCCAGATTTTCAATCAATTCATAATATCCCAATGCCTGTTCTTTGGGAACAAAAGGATGGATGGCTCCAAATTCGGGCCAGCTTAATGAAAACAATTCCGCAGCGGCGTTTAGCTTCATGGTGCAAGAACCGAGGGGGATCATTGTGCGGTTGAGAGCGAGATCTCTGTTCTCCAACTTTTTCATGTACCGCATCATTTCAGTTTCCGAATGATAAGAATTGAAAACAGGGTGCATCAGATAGTTGGATTTTCTGGTCAATTGCGCTGGGATTGAATTCGGTTTGACGATTTCCGAAAATTCTGAAATTTCTGCAAGGGGCTTTTGGTTAGCTTTGGCAAAAACGGTAAGCAAATTCCTGACATCCTCCATGCCAGTGGTTTCATCCAGGGAAATACTGACCCTTTTGCTATCTATATACCTGAAATTAAACTGATGTTCCAGTGCAATTTTATTCAAATTGTTGATGTCAAGGTTTACCGGAATTTCAATGGTAAGTGTATCAAAAAAGTTTTTATTCAGGATAGTATAACCCAATTTGGGTAATTCAGCGGCCAAATGACCGGTGAGTTTATTCACGTCCAATGCAATGGCTTTTATTCCTGCCGGTCCGTGGTAGGCTGCATAAAATCCTGCCATCGAAGCAAGCAAAGCCTGTGCAGTACAAATATTTGATGTTGCTCTTTCACGTTTAATGTGTTGTTCCCTTGTTTGAAGCGCCATCCTGAGTGCACGGTTTCCTTTTGCATCCATTGATACGCCAATGATCCTTCCCGGGATATTGCGTTTGTAATTTTCGGTAGTAGCGAAAAATCCTGCATGTGGTCCCCCAAAACCCATTGGTATTCCAAACCGCTGGCTGGAGCCGACTACTACATCTGCCCCCCATTCGCCCGGAGGTGTTAAAAGCGCAAGGCTCAGCAAGTCGGCAGCCACAATTACACCGGCTTCCTTTTTGTGCGCTTCCTCCACAATGTTGCGATAATCATTTATCTCTCCATATTGATTGGGATATTGGACGATGGCTCCAATTGTTTTTTCATCAAATTCAAAATTATCAGGATTCCCGATAAATAATTCAATTCCTAACGGATTTGACCGGTTTTTCAAAACAGCAATGGTTTGAGGGAATAAATTTTCGGAAACCAGGAACCTGTTAGCACCGTTTTTTACGGCATTCCGTGACCGGGAATTATACATCATGATCATGGCTTCAGCGGCCGCAGTTCCTTCATCAAGCAGTGAGGCATTAGCGATGGGAAGACCAGTCATATCCGAGATCATGGTCTGAAAATTCAGCAATGCTTCGAGCCGTCCCTGGGAAATTTCAGCCTGGTAAGGCGTATAAGCTGTGTACCAACCCGGATTCTCCAATACATTCCTGATGATAACTCCCGGCGTTATAGTGTTATAGTAACCTGTGCCGATATAGGTTTTAAAGATTTTATTTTTTGAAGCCAGGGCTTTAAGGTGGTTGATGTATTCGTATTCGTTGATGCCTTCTTGAAGGTTGAGGGGATTTTTCAACCGTATTGCTCCGGGTACAGTTTGATTGATCAATTCATCAAGCGAAGAAACCCCAATTTTATCTAACATTTTTATTTGTTCATCTTTACGGGGTCCATTGTGGCGATCTATGAAGTTGTTCGTAATCATTTGTGTTATTGTTTATCAGTATTATATCGTAATTGAACCAATTAAAATCGAATCGGGCAAAATTATAAATCTTAATCAAAAGAAAAAGGAATCATATAATTATTGTTAACAAACTAACAAACAGGATCGGCTAAGGAATAAAACCACTTTACCTACGGTTGACGAGTATTTGGTGAAATTATTTTGTAAACCACGTATAATGCAGTTGACCTGCCACGACTTTGTTATTCCCGTCCTTACAGTCATGGTAAAACCTGCCAGTCTAATAAGGCGGCATCACTTTGTGAGTTTTAATTATGCCGATAGTTACAATTAATAAATAAAAAAAGTCCCCTGTTCCCAGAGGACTTTTCAATAAACTTATTGTATTCGTTTAATTCAGGATCAGCTTTTTCGCAACTGTTTGCCCTGTTTGCTCATCAGTAATCAGGATAAAATAAACCCCTTTGTTCATTTCCGATAAGTTCCTGTGGTTAACACCATCTGATAATTCGAATTCCTCAACCAGGCTGCCGGTAGCGCTGATAATACTGGCTTTTTCGAATCCGCTGCCCGGTTTCATTATGCTGATCATCCCGTTTGATGGGTTCGGATAAATATTTATCAGATCATACAGCCTTACCTCGTTGTCGGAGCTTAAATCTTCCTCGCCCTTAATTTCGATTTCATCCACTTCCCAGGTAGCCGAAGCCGCACTGGTAGAAGTAAACTTAAACGCAACATAAACTGCTGAACCATTATAACCTGACAGATCAACCTCACCAGAAGGAGTCCACGCCCAGCTTCCGGGCGACATAGTAAAAGTTAGCGTAGTCCAGGTGCCTGAATTGGGGTCGCCGCTTCCTGAATAATCAGTCGAAACCTTCAACTCAAGATCGTTTCCGGTGTAGTTCTTGGCATTTTGGAAAGAGATATACTCATTGATATAATTGTCCAGATCGAGAGAAGGCGAAATCAACCAGTCTTCATTTTCAAAAGGCGCACCTGAATAACCACTCATACTGGCACATGGAGTATTGCCAACACCAAAGGTGTTTTCTCTATTCCATACCTGATCACCAATAACCGAAACCGGAGTCCAGTTGCCCCAGCTTACATCGAAGTTTTCGGCTTCGATCGTCAAAAGTACCGAAGGAGTAATTGTTGCTTCTGCTGTTGGCGCTATGCCGTCTGTTTTGTAATTAATAAGAGCGCCGCTATTGGTATATGAGTAAATCGAAAAATGATATGTAGTATTAGGTGTTAAACCCGAAAAGGAAGCCTGCTGAACTCCGTAAGCAATGTTTAGCACGCCTGAACCGTCATTTAAATTCGTATCATCAGGAATCGGTGTTCCATCTACCGGCACGGGCAGTGAAGCAGAAGTCCCGCCAAAAATGATATACTTTTCAGGAAGCTGGCTGCCAACGGCGTCAGTCCAGGTAAGCCCAACGGAATTAGATGTTGGGCTGGCATTAAACGCTGTCGGATAATTGGTAGGCTCAGGAGTCAAGACGGTTGTTGCATTTGCAGTAGGTGCAGTTCCGCTTGTTTTATAATCAATATTAACACCGCTATTTGTATAGGGGTAAATGACAAAATGGTAAGTAACTCCGGGTGTCAGTCCGGTGAAAGTTGCTTCCTCAATGCCAAAGGCAACATTAATAGCACCTGAACCGTCAACCAGGTTCAAATCGTTTGGAACAGGTGTTCCATCAACCGGTACCGGTAGCGAAGCACTGGTTCCCCCGAAAATAAGATATTTACTTGGAAGCTGTGTTCCGATGGCATCAGCCCAGCTTAACAGTATTGATGTTCCGGTTGCATCTGCCGAAAAACTAGTCGGATAATTCGTTGGTTCCGGATAAATTGTTGTACCTCCTTCACCTGTGATCACAATATTGTCAATTTCCCATGTTGCAGATTCAGTAGTATTTGAAATGAAATAGAATGCGACGTATACGGTTCCATTATAAGAAGAAAGGTCAATGATACCGGAAGAAGTCCATGCCCAACCTCCTGCCGACATGGTGTAAGTTAACGTAGTCCAGTTTGCCGAATTAGGATCGCCGCCGCCATCATAATCTGTTGATATCTTGCACTCCAAATCCGGACCTGTGTAGTTCTTTGCATTGAAAAACTCAAGGGTCTCGTTGGAATAATTGTTAAAATTCATTGCGGGCGAAATCAGCCAGTCCTCATTATCAAAAGCGGCACCGGAGAATCCGCTTACTCTTGCGCAAGCTGTATTTCCCACGCCGTAAGTATTGTTACGATCCCATACCTGGTCGCCAATAACACTGATCGGTGTCCAGTTTCCCCACGAAGCATCAAAGTTTTCACTTTCAATCATTGCGATGTTTGACGTTGTTGTATTGGCAGCCGGAGCAGTTCCGCTGTTTTTGTAGTCAATATTGGCTCCGCCGTTTGTATAAGGATAAATCGTAAAATAATAGTTGGTGCTGCTTTCTAATCCTCCAAAAGCAGCTTCTTCCATTCCATAAGCTACGTTAAGCGCTCCGCTTCCATCCGAAAGATCAATATCGTTTGGAACAGGAGTTCCGTCGGCTGGAACGGGCAATGCGGCATTGATACCTGCCATAATGATGTAGCCAGAGGGTAATTGCGCTCCCACTGCATCTGTCCAGGTCAGGTTAATGCCAAGTCCTGCAGCAGTTGCTGTAAAGGCTGTCGGGTAGTTCGTCGGTTCAGGAATAATTGTGATATCGCCTGAAAAAGTGAAATCATCGTAAAAAATGCTCCCACCGGAAGTGCTGTTTTCTTGATAACCCCTAACTTCAAACCGGAAACCATCAGCAGCAGCTGGGGCTGTCAATACAACGCTAAAATTTTGCCAACTGGGATTGTCGGTAGAATAAACAGTAGGCCTTAGTTCTTCAAGATTGTCAGGAAGAGTGGTAGAACCTGATAGCCAGAATGACCATATTCTGGTTCTTGCGGCTGGATCATTATCATAATACCAGTAACTGATCGTGTATTCCTGACCTGCCACAATTCCAGATAGCTCCTGTTGGAATTTTTTTGTGGAGGTAGTTGAGGTGTGCCTGGCTGATGATGTTCCGCCATGAACAGTGGTTGTTTCCTGTGTTATGTTTTCTATTATCCCCCAACCATCCGGAGCACCTGCTGTCCAGGATTCGAGGTCGCCATTCACAACTAAATTTTGTGATTGGGCAGTACTGCCAAGGCAAATAAAGAATGCTGCGGCAATAAACGAAAGTAAAAATGACTTAATCATAGCATTAAAATTTTAGTAAAGATGAATTTAATATTTTTAATTATGTATTTGTTCTATAGAATTTTCACTTCAGAAAAATGATCTAATAAGTGTTGATATTGTTTAAATCTTCAAAAGCAATTTTTAGTCTTTCAATCATGCTTTTTTCACCTTCACGCAACCACTTTCTGGGGTCGTAATACTTTTTATTCGGTTTATCATCACCTTCGGGGTTTCCAATCTGCCCCTGCAGGTAGCCATGAAATTTGGCATCGTATTTTCGCACGCCATCCCACATTGCCCATTGGGTATCGGTATCAATGTTCATTTTGATAACGCCATACGAAATCGCCTCTCTGATTTCTTCCCTGCTTGAACCTGAACCGCCGTGGAAAACAAAATTTACCGGTTTCTCACCCGTATTGAACTTTTTCTGAATGTAATCCTGTGAATTTTTAAGAATGACGGGTTGCAACTTAACATTTCCGGGTTTATAAACTCCATGCACATTTCCGAAGGATGCTGCAATGGTGAATTGGTCACTGATTTTCATCAATTCTTCATAAGCGTAAGCCACGTCTTCGGGCTGGGTATATAATTTGGAACTATCAATGCCCGTGTTGTCCACCCCGTCTTCTTCGCCGCCGGTAACACCCAACTCAATCTCTAATACCATCCCTATTTTGCTCATTCGTTCCAGGTATTTTTTACAAGTCTCAATGTTTTCTTTTATAGGCTCCTCCGAAAGGTCGAGCATGTGTGAACTGAACAAAGGTTTTCCGTATTTTTTATAGTGTTCTTCACCTTTCGCAAGCAAGCCGTCAATCCAGGGTAATAATTTCCGTGCAGCATGGTCGGTATGAACAATAACCGGAATGCCGTATAATTCAGCAATTCGGTGAATGTGAATGGCACCGGAAATAGCACCCGTAATTGAAGCCTGTTCGTTTACGTTTGATAAGCCCTGACCTGCATAAAAGATGGCTCCGCCATTTGAGAACTGAATAATGACAGGGGAGTTGATCGTCCTGCCTGCTTCAAGCACAGCATTCACTGAGTTGGTCCCAACCACGTTAACTGCCGGAATGGCGAAATGGTTCTTTTTTGCAAGCGCTAATAACTTTTGAAGATCTTTACCGGCAACAACACCCGGTTTAATATAATCTGATATTTTCTCTGACATAATTTAAAAGTATTTACTAAAACTGAATTAAATAAAAAAGGAGAGCAAAATTACTCAAAATGGTTAACCTTAAATAATGAAAAAGTTAAATTGTTGATAAATATGGATAATTCTGTTGTGGAAATGTTTCCTACTTTTGCACCGGATTTTGATAAAGTTTTATGGATGTTGGATTCAAACCAAATATCTTTTTGGCTATAAATCTAAAATCATATATCAAATATCATACATCTTAAATCACATGGGGTCCCGTAGTTCAACTGGATAGAATCTCAGATTCCGGTTCTGGGGGTGGGGGTTCGAGTCCTCCCGGGATCACAAAAAAAAACCTGCCTACGCAGGTTTTTGAATTTTACAAATTGATTATCCTTGTCCACTTTTGCTTAACAATTTAGGACAATTCAACTTAAGTGTTATGCCAACCTAATAAGTTTGCATACAAATTTTGATTAACCGCCTCTGCTTCCCATCCTTCCGGCAGGTTGGGCAATAATCGTGCTTTGAAGTGTGCTCAAGCCCGCATGATGGGCACCGGTAATGAACAATTTTCAAAACATTTTTTTTTGGCGAAATCAATGCATAAGCAAACCCAACTAACGGTGTCAAAAAAAGACTGCATATAAAAACTCTTGCTGTCCCGCTAACTTTGCCTGAACCAAGTTTAGCGGCAGATGCTGCCAGCAGTAAATAAAAAATGGCTAACAGGAAAATTAATTCCGAACCGTTGCTATCCAAATTATTCATAAAAATAAAAATTAAGAGTGCTATGAGCAATTTGATGTTAATACGAAAGTGTGATGGAAAAGTTCGCACAACTGTAATCTTATTGAGATAAGCGGAATCGGATTTAATCTTATATCCTATTGAATTCGATAAAATACCAAAAAAAAGAGGCCACTTCAATGAAGCAGCCTCTTACCTTAATTATTATTTTTCAATTCATTAATCCGGAACTTGTGTAGTCTTGTTAATGTTAGGAAGCCAATAGTCATTTTTATCCTTATTGGTCACCTGAATATTCAGGTTCAGGTCGCTTCCAAAATATCCTTTTTTACCGGCATCCACTTTCCATCCTAAAGGTGACTTGTCTGTCGCATTAACGGTTCCATCGGCATTAATATCGCCAGCAGCCATACCCCATACACCTGCTTCAAGCTCATTATATCCAGCTGCAGTTCCATAAAACTGCCCGGCTCCGGTTGTGAAATCATAGTTCACTGTTCCGCTGGGTGTTAAATTAGCTGAACTCATGATTCCAACATGGTTCCTGCTCCAGATAACGATGTAAAGAAAATTGTTCACAGTATTGGAGAAAGAAGGCAAAGAAGTTCCATCAAGTCCAACTATGGATCCATCGGATTTTAAAAGTGCCGGTAACTGAGCTATTCTGGTTGCAGAGGTAGCTGCAGCCGGACTGGCAGCATCCCTTAACTCAATCAAAACATAGTCAACAGTTCCTGCTTGGAAGGAGGCAACTGTTTGGGTTCCGTTATAAAGCCATTTTGGAGTATTGTTTCCATAATAAGGAAGGGCAGGGTTGAAGGGTTGATTTAACGGTAGCAGGCTGCTTGTCAATAAATCAGTTGCCATTAGATTAGTAGTTGCATTATAGGGTCCTTCAAGTAAAACTTTTAGATTAAGTGAAAATCCTGCGGTCACACCGGTAAATTGGCCGGTACCCAAACTACCCGGAGAACCTAGGTCACCTGTAGCACCAGTATAAGAAGGTTCGCGCAATGTAGAAACTATCCATTTGGTTCCATCATTATTATTATCTGTTTTCAAACCTGCAAAAATCATAGATGCTCCTGTCGGATCTGGCCATACTGTTCCGCCATCCCACATTACCCTGTCAACTTCTGTCACACCATCAGGTAAAAGCAGCACGATTTCATCATCTGTGTTTCCAAGAGCAAAAGCAACAGGAAATACATAGTTACATGTATAACCCCCATTTGTTAATACATCTGAATTATTTCCAAGTACGGCATAACTCTGTGCCGGTACAACAAATGAACTTGAAATCGTAAATATGTTTGTTCCATCGTCTTTAACAATCCATCCATTTAAATCAACGCTTGAAGTACCGTTGTTGAATATTTCAAAATATTCACCAACACCGTCCACTACTGTAAGCGGATCCTGCATCACTTCACAAATAATAATATCCGGCAGGGTATAGGCGAGTACATTGAAAGGTGCACTTGTACCTGGAGTCAAACCTGCACTTACATCAGTAGCTGTGATAGTGACATTTGTTCCTGCCGGTGCCATTTTTACTCCGGTTAATGTAATTTCGTTGGTTCCACTGATAATTGTTCCGGATGTTGTACTTCCAGAAGCAAAAGTGACTAAACCACCGGTACCGCCGTTTGTTGAAAGATTAAAAGCTACATTAGAGGTTACAACTGCGGGGTTTCCTGATGCATTCTGAGCTTGCACAACGACATTGAATACGACATTTGCATAGGGGTCAACACCACCATTTACAGAAATGATAGCAAGCTTGGTTGCCGGGTTAACCACATTGGCGATAATATCTGAAGTTGTTCGTGGATTAATTCTATAGAATGGTCCTGGAGGATTTGTGTTCAGCCAATCTACCACACCTGTTATTGACTGATAAGTCTGACCGACAATTAGAAATGCTAAGGTTGTTGTAAAATGAAAATCAACATTGTCTCCGATATGGAAGTAATGTGTCTGTTCTCCGTCAAACCAACTGCAGCGGTAATCGAAATAAGTTGCGTCATAAGACAATATAGTAAAATTCTGAATTTTGGCTAATTGACCTTCCCATGGTTCAGCAGGACTGGTATTAACAGCAAGGGTTTCGCTAATATCCGAACCACTAATTACAGATGGCCCATAAGGAGTGTTTCCTGAAGAAATGATAGAGATTAATGTTGGATTTTGAACTTCGGTTAAGCCATTAAAAACAGTTCTTGTAGCAGTAAATAAGATTAGATCTCCAACTGCAACCAAAGCCTGGAAGGGCGTACTGTAAATTAAAACTCCATGGTATTGACCTGCAGCATCGCTAACCCAAACATTATTAAAAGCATCATTGGCTGAAACTATCCCTGTAAAGGTAGCCAGTTTATCATTTGCCATAACGCCACCCGGATTATTGCTATTAGTGAAAGTTATTGGCATAATCCCTGCATAAAATTCAAAATTGGTTGAATTAGCCTCATCCAACAGGTTGTCGAGTGTAATATTGGAGGTCATCGCAGAACTGGCACCGGTAAGATGAACCAATTTTGGATTGGTACCATCAATGGTAGCTCCGCTAAAGGTAATGGTGGCAGAACCTGATAAAATATAATCAACCGGATCCACTGAAGCAACATCTAAGTTATAAAGAACATCAACCGTTGTTGTACTGATGGAATAAGCCTTAACAATGGAAGGAAAAACAGCTCCTCCAAATGATTGATTGGTGTTTATTAAGCCTTGTGTTTGAGCTAAGGGAGATTGCCATGTAAAGCTGCTGTATTGTGTTCCTGAGCCACCAAGTTGCAATGAAAGACCTGCCGGATCAGCTCCACCTTCTAATACCCCAATATCGGTTGAAGTCAGTCCTGTAGCCGGACCATTTGTTGCGGTTAAAACGCCTTCGTAGCTTAAAAATTGACCGGCAATAACCACTCCCTGATAACTTAATGCAATACCATCTTGTACACCATTTTGGATACCGTTTACAGGATAGACATAAGTATAAAAGGTAAAATTACCACTGGTACTGCCAACAGTATAAACATCAAGAGTCTTGTTATCATAAGTAACACCTCCCGTAAAATTGTAAAGATCAATTCTGAAGTCACTTAAGGTATAATTTCCAGCATTTTCAATAACAACCTCAATAAATTCATTTGCATCTGTTCCTGTGTTATCATAATGAAATTCATTTACCCAGGCATTTTGTGCCCATGTAGTCATAAAAGGCAATGTGATCATTGCGATGATCACTGCAAAGTGTAAAATAATCTTTTTCATAAGTTTTAATTTTTTATTGTTAAATATTTTAGATAGATTGTTGATTCTCAATATAAAAAATAATCATTCTGTTACCTCTCAACATAGATGATATTATTTCGAGCATCGGTTTAAATGTTTTGATAATTTCAATAAACGCAAAAGGATTGCAAATTTAAGTCATTTACCTTAACAAACAGTTAAAAATCTTTCAAAGAATATTAACATTTTGTGAAGTTTAACAAGCCTAAAAAAGTTAGAAGCAAAATTTAGCCTTTTGCTCGTCAGAGGGCTATCTGAATTCCGATGGTAGCCTAAAAGCGGAAATCATTTGTTTTTTGGTTGAAAACCCAATATCGTCAGTCCAATAATTGCCGCCAGAAATGAGGCAACAAATATTCCTGCTTTTGCAATTTGCACAAACTGCTCATCAAAAAAAGCAAGGCTGGCTATAAAGATTGACATCGTAAATCCAATTCCTGCCAGGAAACCGGCACCATAAATATGTCGCCAACTCGTTCCTTCGGGCAATTCTGCAATTTTTAACCATACAGCTAATTTGCACAATAATGCTATCCCGATGGATTTGCCGAAAAGCAAGCCGACAATTATTCCGATTGAAATTGGATGGAGTATTAGATCAATAAAACTGCCTTCGATGTGGATACCCGCGTTTGCAAGCGCAAAAACCGGAAGGATAAAATATGCGGTAATCGGATGCAGAGCATGTTCAAGTTTCTGGAGAGGTGTGGTCGCTTCAACACTAAGTTTTTCAATTTCCCCGACCAGATGTGCCTGTTTGGCGGTTAATAGCGAAACATCATTGGGTTTTGCCTTTTTAAATCGGTCAAGTAGATCCGTCAGCCTGTCAATATAGGTCGTTTCCGATATTTTTGTCCGGACAGGAATTGTCAAAGCTATTAAAACACCTGCAACAGTTGCATGTATTCCGGAATATAAGAAAGAAAGCCAAACTCCAGTGAATCCTACAATTGCATAAAATGCAGTACGTCTGACACCGATCCGGTTAGCAACCATCAAAACGATGAGAAAAAAAGATCCGTTCAGAAGGTCAGAAAAGTTAATTGATTCGGTATAAAAAACGGCAATGACTAAAATTGCCCCCAGGTCATCTGCTATGGCAAGTGCAGTAAGAAATATTTTCAGACTCACCGGTACTTTTTTGCCCAAAAGGGACATAATACCAAGTGCAAATGCTATGTCGGTAGCCATCGGAATTCCCCAACCATTCATGTTTTGAGGGTTATTGTAGTTTATGATAGCGAAAAAAATGGCAGGGAACACCATTCCGCCAACAGCAGCCATAATCGGCAGACTGGCTTTTTTGAAGGAAGATAGTTCGCCGGCAAGTACTTCGCGTTTGATTTCCAAACCCACAGTAAAGAAAAAGATTGCCATCAGTCCGTCATTGATCCAATGCTGAAGGGAGTTTTTCAATTCAAAATTGCCAAGAGAAATGCCGAATTTAAGTTCATGCCAGAAGTTGTGGTATGACGAATGCCAGCCGGAATTAGCCCAAACGATAGCGACAAGAGTTACAATTATCAGAATAATTCCACTCCATGATTCCTGCGATATGTATTTAAGGATGCTGAATCCTTGTGATGTTCGTTGCTGAGTTGGTTTCATCATATTTTTTGATTGCCAAATAAATTTCATGCAAAAATAGGAATTGTAACAATTCTGAAAACGTCTTTTTTAACAGGCTAAATAGATGTGGTTTGCTATTCATATATCAAAACAATAATTACTACAAAGTATTTTGGAATGGATTTTTTCCGGACAATAATTTTGCACACTTACTGTCAAAATTTCAGTTTTGATTAAATTGTTTTAATGCTTTATTTTCAGTAAGTTAAGATGGATATTATTTGCCCAACGCCTGTCAGGTATAAATTTTGCAGAACTTAATCTTGTTTGAATTTTACAATAAAAATTATGTTTCATTAAATTTAAGGAGGACAAAGTTATGACATTATTAAAAAGATCCGACGTTTACCGTCCATCCTTGCCGTCTCTGTTTGATAATTTCTTTTCAAGAGACCTGATGGACTGGAATAATTTTAATTTCTCGCCTGCCAATACTACATTGCCAGCTGTTAACATCAGGGAAACCAAGGACGATTTCCTGATTGAAGTTGCTGCTCCGGGTTTGACCAAGAAGGATTTTAAGGTAAATCTTGAAAACGATCAACTGGTAATTTCTTCAGAACGGAACCTTGAAAAGAAGGATTCTGAAGAAAATTATACCCGGAAAGAATTCAGCTATCAAACCTTCCAAAGGTCATTTTCGGTGAATGAGCAAATGGTTGATGGTGATAAAATTTCGGCAAAGTATTGCGATGGTATTCTTTGCGTATCCCTTCCGAAAAAAGAAGAGGTGAAGCCCAAGCCCGCACGGGAAATTAAAATCGCATAACAAAGAATTGATTTTACTGAGAAAAGGCTGTCAGAAATGGCAGCCTTTCCCTTTCAGCATCTCGACTTTTAATCTTCCACAGCCTTAACAACTGCTCGGATAACCTCATTTACCATTTCATCCGTCAAATCATAATAAACCGGCAGGCTTATTTCACGAGAATAATTTTCGAAAGTAACAGGATAGTTATCAATTTTATAACCAACAGTTTTATAGTAAGTCATCATTGGCAATGGGATAAAATGAACATTTACAGTTACTCCCCTATCAAATATTTTCTGAATAATCTGATCGCGCTTCACTTCCGAAATGCCTTTAATTCTAAGCAAATAAGCGTGATAGGAAGATCTTTTATCCTTTGTTTCATAAACCGGAACCTGCCCCCATTCTTTCTTTCGAAAAGCATCAGAATAGGCATCAAAGATTCTCTTTCTTCTAATTAACATATCTGCATCGTATCTCACTAATTCTACCAAACCCATTGCAGCCTGGATATCGGTCATGTTAAATTTATAACCCGGCTCGATAATATCGTAACGCCAGCCGCCAAGCTGAGTTTTGGAAAAAGCATCCTTGGTTTGACCATGAAGCGATTTTACTTTCAGATATTGCTGGATGGCTGAATTATCAAATGGTTCGGGAAGGTTCAGACAAACCGCACCTCCTTCGGCGGTGGTGAGGTTTTTAACTGCATGGAAAGAATAAACAGTAATATCTGTGAGGCTTCCGGTCTTTTTACCTTTGTATTCCGCTCCAATGCTATGGGCTGCATCCGAAAGAACAAGGATTCTGCCCAATTGCTTTTGCGTTTCTGTCGTTGGTTTAAACCCGGCAACGATATCTTTTCTCCTTACCAACTCGTTGATTTCATCATAATCGCAGGGAAAACCTCCCAAATCAACAGGCATGATCACTTTGGTTCGCGGGGTGATCGCTTTTTCGATCTCTTTTACAGAAATATTGAAATCATCTCCAATATCCACAAAAACAGGTTTGGCTCCGCAATGGACAACCACATTGGCAGTAGCAGCATAAGTATAAGCCGGAAGAATAACTTCGTCACCTTCTTTTACACCAAACCAGCGAAGCATTAGTTCCAGTCCGGCTGATGCCGAGTTGACACAAAGGGTGGCTTTGTGACCTCCGTAAACAGTGAGCGCCTCCTCAAACTTTTTAACTTTCGGTCCGGTAGTGATCCAACCGGATTTTAATGTGTTGATCACTTCATCAATGATCTTCTGATCAATACGTGGCGGGGAAAAAGGAATCATAGAGTTAGTTCAAAGTTTAAAGTTTGATGTTTCAGGTTTCATCTCGCCAAAGGTGAAACTTAGTGCGAGTTTCAAGGTAAGAGTTTACCAATTTCGCTTGACGAAACCAAGGCCAATTGACAATTCTAAGTTGTTGTTTTCCTAATTAAAGATTAGCATCAAGGAATGACATAATATTTTTCTCTATCCTTCTGATAACATCAACCGAATCATCCCTGATAAATTTCTCACCGGTAATGTTCTCATACAATTCAATGTATCGTTCCGAAACACTGTTGACGTACTCATCGGTCATAAAGGGAACCTTTTGCCCTTCTTTGCCCTGGAAACCATTTTCCATCAGCCACTCACGGACAAACTCCTTCGACAATTGTTTCTGGTTTTCTCCTTTGGCAAATCGTTTCTCATAACCCTCCTTATAAAAATACCGGGATGAATCGGGAGTATGAATTTCATCAATAAGATAAACTTTCCCGTTCTTTTTCCCGAATTCATATTTGGTATCCACCAGGATCAAACCCATTTCAGATGCCATTTCAGTTCCGCGCTTAAACAATGCTTTCGTGTATTTCTCAAGCAATTCATAATCTTCAGCCGAAACAATCCCCTGCCGGATGATCTCTTCTTTCGAAATATCTTCATCATGTCCTTCGGAAGCCTTGGTCGTAGGGGTAACGATGGGTTCGGGGAACCGCTGGTGTTCCTTCATTCCATCAGGTATCGGTACGCCACAGATTTCCCGTGCCCCGTTTTTATAAGCCCGCCATGAACTTCCCGTCAGGTAACCCCGGATGATCATTTCGACCTGGAAAGGCTGGCAAAAATGCCCAATTGTAACCATCGGATCAGGAGTTGATATTTTCCAGTTGGGACAAATATCAGCAGTAGCATCCAGAAACTTTGAGGCAATCTGGTTGAGCACCTGCCCTTTGTATGGGATTCCACTTGGAAGAACGACATCAAATGCCGAAATCCGGTCGCTGACGACCATCACCATAAATTTATCATCAATGTTGTAAACGTCTCTTACTTTTCCAACATAAAGATTTTTTTGTCTTGGAAAATGGAATTCTGTTTTTGTGATTGCATTGTTCATATTTAATAAGTTAATAGTCATTATTGAATTTTCTGACAGCAAAGATAATATGACCTTTAGAATAGTTTTGGTAAAACTTGATAGTGAACTGAAATTTTTATTTTATCTACAGAAATCATTGCATCAGCGGCACTATTTCTTTTCACCATACGCCTTAATAATCTTTGTAACAAGACCATGACGAACCACATCCCTGTCATCAAGATAAATGAAGTCAATCCCATGAATATCCTTAAGCAATTGCTCTGCCTGTTTAAGTCCGGAGGATTGATTTCTGGGTAAATCTATCTGTGTGATATCTCCTGTGACAAAAAATTTAGCTGACTTCCCCATCCTTGTAATGAACATTTTAAGCTGCATTTCGGTCGAGTTTTGCGCTTCATCTAAAATGGCAAAGGCATAGTCGAGTGTTCGTCCGCGCATAAATGCAAGTGGTGCAATTTCGATGGTTCCGTCCTCCAGATATTTCAACAATTTCTGGGTGGGGAGCATGTCCCTGAGAGCATCATACAAAGGCTGGAGATAAGGATCGAGTTTATCTCTCAGGTCGCCGGGAAGGAAACCCAGATTTTCACCTGCTTCAACAGCCGGTCGTGTTAAAATGATCCGTTTTACTTCCTTCGCCCTTAAAGCCCTTACAGCCAAAGCTACAGCAGTGTAGGTTTTCCCGGTTCCGGCGGGACCGATGGCAAACACCAGGTCGTTTTTTTCTGAGCTTTCAACCATTTTGCGCTGGTTGGGAGTCAATGCCTTTACCAGCAAACCATTGTTTCCATAAACAATAACACCGTTGGTGGACGCTGCCGGTGCGATTGTGGCAGGATAATCTTCCTCGCCCAATATTTGCCTGATCTCTGCTTCGCCTAATTTGCCAAACCTTTCATAACTCATCAAAAGCATATTGAATTTTTCTTCAAAATCATCCAGTTCGTCGCTGCTGCCGATAATTTTGATTATATCACCACGGGCTATGACCTTAACTTTAGGGAAATAGAATTTGATGGCGTCCAGGTTTTTATCATTTACGCCGTAAATATCAAGTGGATTGTATGAGGAAATGCTGATGATGCGTTCGTTCATTATATTGTTTCTGTATAAATGCTGTTATTATTTTAATTGTTGATTAGTAGTCCACTCCGAAAAGCCATTTTGAACCACATAGACCTGAATGACGAAGTCGGGCAGGTCTATGTGGTAAAGTCATCATCATGGATTTTTTGGATTGGTCTCAACTAATGAATTTCAATTCCATACTTTTTTATTTCATCCAAAAACCCACCTTTATCATTATCTTTTTCAATGATAACAGGCTCAATTCTGTCGTCAATTTGCCTGCGCAATTTCCATAACAAAGGGTTAGTAGCAAAATAATCATCGGAAATTGAATTCACAATGATGGCTACATCAATGTCACTGTCTTTTTGATTTGTGCCCCTGGCATAAGAACCGAACAAATATACCTGCGACACATCAAAGTAGTTTTGAAACAACAGTTTAAACTGCCTGACTTTAGCTATAGCTTCATTTGTATCCATGATTGTAATTTTTTTGTTTCAGTCAATAATTCCTGGCACTTTTCCTTAGTTAAACTTTTTAATAATCTCTCTTTGTGAGCAGGATACCTCGCTTCGATGTTTAAGGGTTCTATCTGGTCAATAAAATCTTTTTGAATTTCAGAAAGATCATCATAGAATCCACCGGTTTTTGCCAGGTATGATAAACTATGCGAGTAAGGAGGAGATCCATCTTTTAATTTGATAAAATATGCTTTAAATACTTTCTCAATAGCCTGATGGCACATGAATCCTACATATAAAAACCGTTTGCTGGTAAGCATTGCGTCAGCCGTATCTAAATCATATTCAGAAAGGTCAAGCCAATATTTTATTTTTTCATTCAATCTTATCTAATTTTGAAAATCAAACCCTAACTTTAAATAAAAATATTTGATTTAAGCCGCTTACCTGGCATTCATTAAGTTGGTGAAATCAATTTTTGTAAAAATAATGCTGGTATAATTTAATTACTAACTTTGAATCGTGCAAAATTACAAGAATTTGTATACTTTTTTCAGTGAAGTTAAGATAAATTTATGCCGATTATTACGCTTACCAGTGACTGGGGTTTGAAAGATCATTATTTGGGAGCCGTGAAGGGAGCCATCATTAGCCGGCTGCCCGAAGCATTGATTGTTGATATTACGCACTCCATTCCCGCTTTTAATTCGGAACAGGCTGCCTTTGTTCTGAAAAATGCGTACACCAATTTCCCGGAAGGAACGGTTCATATTCTTGCCATTAATACCGAAGAAACGGATAAATTTCCGCATACCGCAATCAAATACAACGGGCATTATTTTGTGGGAACCGACAATGGAATTTTTTCACTTTTGTGTGATACCGTGCCTGAAAAGATAGTTGAGGTACAGGTGCCGCAGGAAACAGATTATTTTACTTTTTCTACACGCGACCGCTTTGTTAAAGTCGCCATTCACCTTGCCAACGGAGGAAAGATAGAGGAACTGGGAAAACCGAAAAATAGGATACTCGAGAAAATTTTGCTAAAACCTGTAATTGATAAGGATGTCATCAAAGGGCATGTAATGTATATTGATTCGTACGAAAACGTGATCACCAACATTACCGAACCCGTTTTCAACGAAAGCAGGAAAGGACGGAAGTGTTCCATCTTTTTCAGGTCTTACGAGATAAAAAAGATCAGCCGATCTTACCAGGATGTGCCGTCCGGTGAGTTACTTGCGCTGTTCGATTCCAACCGCTACCTCGAAATTGCTATCAACCAGGGAAATGCCGCCGGGTTACTGGGATTGGATTATAAGGATATGATCAGGGTGGAGTTTCGTTAGGAGTAGTTAGTACCGAGTACTTAGTAGTTAGACCCTCAGTTTAATATACCTGCCACCAAAAAGAATAACTGGAAATATATATAAAACGGGGCAACGATGCAAATGCGGGGATGCCTGCCCGTCACTGTCTTGACGGGATGTTGTCCATAAGGTTGGTTTGGGATTCATCATCATTTTCATTATTTTCTTTTGTAATATCTTTTTTTAACCTTCGGTTGTGCATTCGAAACGATTTCTATTCCACTGTTTTCGAGTATTTGCTGAATAAGCTGAGGTTTAATATCGAACTGCAATGCCAAATCATTTATTGAAATACCTTTCAAATACCTATCCTGAATAGCTTGTTTGGTTTCAGTTGTTAAGTGGAATCGTAGGCTGGATTTCTGTTTTGGTATTTCATTGAGATAGTTTTTTAATACCTCAATGATTTCATCAAGTACCGATGGATTGATCTTTATTTCCTGTTGAAGTGAGGGTTTGTCATCTATATGGATTGATTGCTGAATATTAATATAGAGTTGACCGTTACCATGTTTGACCAGATCAATCAAAAAGGTGCTTTTGTCATATTCTAACAGTGATGTTTTAATTATCTCCCTCATTTTTCCGGAAATCGTTATTCTCTGCATTGCAACGAACGCATGAATTTGAAGGCGCTATAATCCTCATCATTCTATTCCTCGCTTTCTCCAGTTTAACAGGATCAATATCCTGCAAATGTTTTTGGATTAATGGACTTGAATAGTTTCTGGCTTTTTTCATTGTATTTAGCATTGTATTAGATTTTTATTAACTATTGAAACAAATCAATTTTCACTTTTAACTGATTCAATTGACTATGCAGCAATAATCCCTCATGTTGCAACCTGCCGACAATGATTCCGGTATGAATTTTATTTTTCTTCGAAAACCGGATTACAATTTCTTCATCAAATTTCAGGAATTCTGTTAGTTGATTATACAGGTGATCAGGGATTAACCAGTTGCCGGCAAACTGATCAGCCTCTTTTTCTTTTGTGACATCATTTTCTGATCCTTCTGACTCTTCAAGGAATATTTCCTTCTTACCATGCAGCAAGATATGACCGGCTTCATGAAAAAAGGTAAACCAAAACTTGTCGTTAGTCTTGTACCTATCCGACAACTGGATCAAAGGATTGTTCCTGAACCAACGAACGGCTCCGCTGATTGGAGCTTTTGGAAGACACTCAGTATATACCAGGCCTACGCCACAGCTTTTACAAATTTCCTGTAACTGATCTTTAAAATCCTTTGGGTGCTGATAAACAAGCTCTGAAACATCAGATAAAGCTTGTTTAAATTTTAATTTATCATATTCTTCAAGTGCCAAATCGCTTAAATGGATTTCACCGTGCCTTAACCACACTGTTATCGCCTCGGCATTTGATGAATGAACCAGGCTTATTCTGAATGAAGGCGAATATTGATGATATAATGTATCCCATTGCCGGTGAGAAGCTATACCAAAATAGGAGAGTAGTCCGTGTGCAATACTCTTTGTATTGGCAGTTTCAGGTAACCACCCTCTTTTCTTCATTTCAGCTATGGGAAATGATTTTGCCCATGCTGCGTTTTCTTCAAGTGATTCTTCCATTTCTAAACGTTGCAGTTCTTCCCTGTATAATCGTTCTCTTTCCAGCCAGAAAGAAGCCGGTATTCCAAGTACCCTTTCAAGTTGAATAGCTGTTTCGGGAGTTATCGGCGCTTTACCTTTAATTATCTCGTTAATGGTTTTTTTATGTCTTCCCATCCTTTCCGCTAATTCCTGCTGGTTCATCCCGATCTCATCAAGGGTTTCCTGAATAGTATCACCTGGCGATGATAATAATTCCTTAGCCAACCTCACATCATTTTTCCCGCTCATAGTGCTCAGTGGTAATCTTCTATTTCGATAATCTTAATTTTTTCAATTTTCAATAAATCATGGCCTCCATTGTCCAGTAATGGTATTTCATCATAATCGGGAATAAAAACTAACCTGAAGTTAACCGATATGATGACAGCATATTCATTTTTCCTGTCTCCCTTTAATTGGTGAAGTTTTGCAGCAGGAATCGAATTTACAATGAACAGATTTTGTTAAGCTTTTAATTCTGCCATGCGCTGGCTCACTTTCTTTGCGCGATCCCCAAAAGCTTTTTGTATCTCTTTTGGAACCGTTAATTGCTTTTTGAGCTTCGATGATTTGAACGTTATTTGCATTGCAATATTACATAAAATAATTAACTTATTACGTTAATCAAAAATATTTTTTAAGATCAATTAATTATTTCTTGGTATACTTATTGGTAGTTGAGTTCCTTAAAAACTTTTAAACTTATGTTAGTTCTTTTGCCATGTTACGCAATTATTGGTTGAACCTATTACAATGCAGTAACCTTACAGTCACAATTTTCATGAGTGTACATAAATAAGACATACTCTTT
Organism: uncultured Bacteroidales bacterium; assembly: GCA_963840975.1. Lineage (GTDB taxonomy): Bacteria > Bacteroidota > Bacteroidia > Bacteroidales > JAADJA01 > JAADJA01. The sequence continues at coordinate 336,140 of CAWJBC010000011.1, forward strand.
AAAACAAGTTTGGTGAACCTTTGTGCGTTTGAGTTTAAGGGCAGAAAATGCTTTAGGCAAAAAACAAATACGCCATCAAAATCGCTGCAACGATTCCTGCGAAATCGGCTAAAAGTCCGCAACCCAAAGCATAGCGCGTTTTCTTTATGCCTACAGAGCCGAAATAGACGGCAAGTATATAAAAAGTAGTATCGGCTGAGCCCTGCACCACAGAGGCACATCTTCCAACAAATGAGTCGGCGCCAAATGTTGTCATGGCATCCACCATCATGCCCCTGGCTCCGCTTCCGCTTAATGGTTTCATCAAAGCGGTGGGTAAAGCATCCACAAAAGAAGTATCAATTCCAAGTGCGGTAAATCCTGTTCTGATCCCTTCAATAAATATATCCATGGCCCCCGAAGCCCTGAAAGCGCCAATGGCAACTAAAATTGCGATCAGGAAAGGAATGATCTTGATGGCTGTTCCAAATCCTTCTTTAGCGCCTTCGATAAACGATTCATAAATATTGATCTTCTTGCGAAGTCCCAGCAAAATGAAAAAGATGATGATGGAAAACAAGATAATGTTACTGGATATGGATGAAATCTGACTGATCTGCTCTTTTGGCAAACCTGAAAAATAATAGATAATCCCGGAAATCAGCAAGGTAAGTCCGCCAAGATAGGCAAGGATCACTTTGTCAAAGAGATTGATCTTTTGGTAAATTGCTACCGAAACCAAACCCACAAGGGTTGAGAAGAAAGTTGCAAGCAAAATGGGTATAAAAATATCCGAAGGATCGGCAGCGCCAAGCTGTGCACGGTAAACCATAATGGTAATTGGGAGGATGGTCAGTCCGGAAGTGTTCAACACAAGGAACATGATCATGGGGTTGGAAGCGGTATCTTTTATTGGATTGGTTTCCTGCATTTCCTTCATGGCTTTTAATCCGAGCGGCGTGGCGGCATTGTCCAGCCCTAACATATTGGCGGCAAAGTTCATCATGATGGAGCCATAAGCGGGATGCTTTTTCGGAAGGTCGGGAAAAAGTCGTGTAAAAAATGGACCGACGATTCGGGAGAAAACGTTTACAATTCCTCCCAGTTCACCAATTTTCATCAATCCCATCCAGAGCGTCAGCACTCCGGTAAGCCCCAATGAGATTTCAAAACCTGTCTTTGCGCTGTCGAAGGTACTGTTCACCATGTTGGGGAATACGTCCATATCGCCGAAGAAAATGAGCCGGAAAAGTCCGACAACAAAAGCGATGATGAAGAATGCGATCCAGATATAATTCAGCGCCATAAATTTTCAGCTTTCAAAAACCCGAAAGTAGATCAAAAACAAAATCCGCAAACCTCCGAACTGAAATGTTTACTAAAAAACGAATGTTAATAATTGTTCTTATGTAACTAAACTGATAATGGGTAAAGGCATAGGCAAAGAAGCCTGCCCGACTCGGTCAGGCGGGGCGGGGTAGTTTTGGGGTTAAGGCTAAGGCTAAGTGAAAACCTTACCACAACCTTTTCCCAAACTGTCATCATGACTCTTGCCTCACTCACTTTTATCCGTTTAAATCGCAGGTTATTCATCCCGGTGCTGTTTTAATAAAAAAGAGGGACTAATTTATTACAACCTCATCAGTAAATATCCATGCCTTATTTCCGGCGCCCTCATGCCATGCAGGGCAGGTTTTCATGTTTTCTGCATGAACCTTTATATAGCGCCCCATGATATTGTCGAACGGGGATGAAATATCTTCGATCACGCTGCCTTTTGCCTCAATGGTTGTTTCGGGTATCTGTTCAACAATGGCAATTTGGTTGTGGTTGTTATCAAAAATCACAAAAATAACCTTAATCGGCATAAATATCCATGAACCTGTATTTTGGAAAAACGAGACATTGATTGAATTGATCTGAACTTCCTTACCCAAATCCAAATAAAAATCCAGATCACTGCCTTCGAATCCCATCCAATAGCCATCCCTAAAGTTGTTTGATCCCTTCATACCATCAGTGAGTGATATTACTCCATTTGCGTAATAATTTTTGCTTGGCGGTGCTGTCAGGGTGCCAATCTTGCCCAATCCCTTATGGAAAAGCAACTCCTTTTTGGTTGCATATTCTTTTAGTTTGCCATCAGCGAAAATACCTGCATTAATCATTGCTGATTGAGAAATTGTCAAAGGTTCTTTATAAACCGGAGACTGGTTGGTAGGTTCTGTTCCATCAAGGGTATAATGAATGGGATAATCCGGTTGTTCCGATTCGAGTACCACTTCAAAGACGCCCTTTTCCATCGAAGGTATTATATCCACCTTCCACGATCCTTTTGAATAACTGACACCCATGAGATCAAATCTTTTGAATTGCAACTTCAGTCTTTCCCTGAAATTGTTCCAATTCCTTTGATCAGAAGGAGACCAAACCACTTCGGCAAGGGCGGTCATGCGCGGAAGCGCCATGTATTCTGCATGTTCTTGTGTTGAAATATATTCCGTCCAGAGGTTTCCCTGCGCACCCAGAATATATTTTGTTTTATCCGCCGAAAGCCCCTCCGGAACCGGTTCAAAGGAATAAACTTTTTTAAGGGGAATAAAGCCGCCAATGCCTTCTGGCTCAAAATCGGGATTCGCCTGGTAATAATCGAAATAGCAATGCGAAGTCGGACACATAACCACATCATGGTTTTGTTCAGCAGCTTCAATTCCGCCATTAAAACCCCGCCACGACATAACGGTAGCTTCGGGTGCAAGTCCACCTTCCAATATCTCATCCCAGCCGATCAGCTTTTTGTTGTGGTAATTCAATAAACCTTCAACCCTTCGGATAAAATAGCTTTGTAGTTCGTTTTCGTCGGTTAAATTTTCATCCCTTATTCTTTTTTGGCACAATTTACATTCCTTCCACTTTGCTTTACTGGCTTCATCTCCGCCAATATGGATGTATTTGGAAGGGAAAAGATCCATCACTTCAAGCAAAACATTCTCAATAAATTCAAAAGTTTCTTCCTTACCCGCACAGAAAATATCTTCATTGGGCCAGTAACTTCCAGGCTGAACATAGAGTTTTTTGCCTTCACATGATAATTCCGGATAAGCAGCAAAAACTTCGCTTGTATGTCCCGGCATTTCAATTTCAGGGATAACGGTTACAAACCGGTCGGCAGCATATTTGACTATATCTCTCACTTCATCCTGGGTATAAAACCCTCCATAAGTCGCTTTTTCTCCGGGAGCCGGAGGGGTCATTTCTCGCCAGGTTTGATCATCCCTGTTCACCCTCCAGGCTGCAACCTCCGTGAGTAAAGGATATTTTTTGATCTCGATTCTCCAGCCGTTATCATCAGTTAAGTGCCAGTGAAAGACATTCATTTTGTGTAAGGCAATCAGATCAATGTATTTCTTTATGAATTCAACTGGGAAAAAATGCCTCGAAACGTCAAGATGCATTCCACGCCATGAAAAACGTGGCTTATCAACTATTTTGCAGCAAGGAACAAGCCAGCCGGTTTCATTTACCTTTTGTTTGCTGAAGATTTCGACGGGCAACAGTTGCAACAATGTCTGGACTCCATAGAAAAAGCCATTAGCGCTGTTTGCGCTAATTACTATATTCTTTTTACTTACACTTAATTTATAACCCTCTGAGCCCAGTTCATTATTTCCAACCAATTCAAAAATGATTACATTCTTTTCGCTGCCCATCTCTCCCTTTTGCAAATCAAATCCGGTAGGCGCTTTGATCCATTCCATTAATAACACGGCAATTTGTTTCACCTTTTCTTCGTCAGGGAAAACCAGTTTGGTTTTGGAATTCAAAGTAAAGTTGCCACCTGTGGATTCAATTTGTATGGGTTGAGGGATGATATTCACGGGTTCAGCTTTTTCCTTGTTGGATGAACAGCTAAGCAAAATGATCGTAATGCCTGTGAAAAGGAAGGATGTAAATTTTTTCATTTTTCTGTTAATTACGAAAACAAAAGTAAGAAAAACAAATTGAACAGTTCATGTTTCTGTCTCGCCAAAGGCAAGTTGTGTGCTAAGTTTCGGTTTCGGCAATTGTTTTAACTTTATAGCCTCAAATGTTAAATTTTATGGCAAAAAAAGACAACCACAGATCAAATAAAAAAATAGGACTGCCGCCAGGATCGCTTGTTTACACAGGTTCCCCAAGAGAAGGCGCGACGGAAATATCGCTGATATCCTACGATCAGGATACGGTTGACACTCACAGCTCAAAGGATTTGAAGGAAATTATTTTAAAGGTTAATGAAAGCCGGGTGAACTGGATCAACCTTGATTCCCTCCACAACATTGCTTTGATTGAGGAAGCCGGAACCTGGGCGAACATTCATAACCTGCTGCTGGAAGATATTCTGGACGTTTCGCACCAGCCGAAAATAGAAGAGTACGACAATTATCTCTTTTTTACGATGAAAATGCTGGAATTGGAAAAGGATGGAAGTGATTACCAGTTCGATCATATCAGTTTTGTATTGGGAAAGAATTATTTGTTGTCTTTTCAGGAACTCAGCAGGGATCCGTTCGATCCTATCCGCGAAAGAATTTCTACCGGTAGGGGTAAGTTAAGGGGCAGAGGTTCAGATTACCTGTTTATTTTGTTATTGGATGCTATTGTTGACCAGTATTTTCTCGTACTTGAAAAAATCAATGGCGCTGTGGCTCAGATTGAAATTGAATTATTTGAAAGCCCGTCGGAGCAAACGGTAAACAAGATCATTCAACAGAAAAAGGAATTGAACATTTTAAGGGAAAATATTTTTCCTGTGGCTGAGGGTCTTAAATTTTTCAGAATAGAAGAATCGGATTTTATCAATGATGAATACAAGGACAATTTCAATGATGTAAAGGATCATCTGAAACAAATTTCTGACAGCATCAACAACCAGCGCGAGTCGCTTACTTCCCTGATGGAGTTTTACATGGTGAGGGTCAGCAATCAGATGAATGAGGTAATGAAAACACTGACGATCATTGCAACTATTTTCATCCCCCTGACATTCATCGCCGGAATTTATGGAATGAATTTCAGTAATATGCCCGAATTGAACTGGAAATGGAGCTATCCTCTTCTCCTGCTGTTCATGTTTGCCGGCGGAACCGGCTGGTACATTTATATGAGGAGAAGGAAGTGGTTTTAATATTCAACCTAACAGGTTGGAAAAAACCTGTTAGGTTGATAAAAAGAATTAGTAATTCTCTTCGTAAAGTTCGAAATATGCTTTAGGGTGCTGACATGCAGGACAGTTCTCCAATGCTTTATCGCCTTCGTGAACATATCCGCAATTGGTGCAAACCCATTTTACTTTTTCATTTTTGACAAAAACAGTTCCATCCTCCAGGTTTTTCAAAAGTTTCAGGTATCTTTTTTCATGCTCGGCTTCCACTTTGGCAATCATCTTAAACGCAGTAGCCACCTGCTGAAAACCTTCGTTTTTTGCAACTTCGGCAAATTCCGGGTAGAGTTTTGTCCATTCCTCATTCTCGCCCATAGCCGCAGCTTTCAGGTTTTCGGCAGTTGTTCCGATTTTACCTGCTGGATAGGCTGCCTGAATTTCCAAATCACCCCCTTCCAGAAACTTGAAGAACCGTTTTGCATGTTGTTTTTCCTGATCAGCGGTTTTCTGAAAAATGTTTGCAATTTGCACAAAGCCTTCTGTTCTGGCAACCTTGGCGGCAAATTCATACCGATTGCGTGCCTGCGATTCTCCGGCAAAAGCCTTCAGCAGGTTTTTTTCTGTTTGTGTTCCTTTGATACTTTTTTCCATAATATTTTATTTTAAAATTGTTGTTTTTCACGTTGAGCAAAGTCACTTTTTTCGGCTCCGCAAACCGGACATACCCACGAATCGGGAAAGTCTTCAAAGGATGTTCCCGGCGGAATACCTGAGTTTGGGTCGCCTTCTTCGGGATGGTAAATGTAGCCACAGGCAGTGCAATAATTTTCAATTTCAGATGAAGCAGCCACCGGTTTTTGCAATTTCTCCGGTGCTATATAAGTCGGGGCATTTTTAGGGGCTTTCCCTTTACGAACCTCACGGTACCAGGCATAAGTCAGTGGGTCGGCATCCGGTTTAATCAATTCATTGTTCACTACTTTCCCGATAAAAAGCAAATGACTTCCAACATCCAGTTCCTGAACAACTTCACACTCAAAAAAGGCAATGGTATTGTTCAGCAGTATCGGGGCGCCGGTTTCACCCGTTTTGAAACGGACATTTGAAAACTTATCAATGTCGTTGCCTGATTTGTATCCGAAAGTACCAATGATGTCGGCGCTGGTATCCTTTTCAAGCACACTGACAGCAAAGTTTTTGCTTTGCCTGATAATTGAAGTGGTTAAATTGTTCTTGCTGCAGGCTATTGCAAACTGAGGCGGATCGGCTGTCACCTGGAAAACCGTATTGGAAACATAGCCGTTGCGCTTGTCGCCGCTGGCGGAGCTTACGACATACAGTCCATAAGTAACTTTAAAGTAGGCTTCTACATTCATAAGTTATTGTTAAAGCATTTACACTGTTTAATATCAAAAAGTAACTGCATTTATGAGAGATATTCCATTTTTATGAATCCTCAAAAGTAACAATGTCAGTTCATAAAGTCAAGAGGCTGTTCTAATTTAAATCCTTTCTTTACAATTCTTCCATTTGAAAATTAATGTTAATTATCTTTGCTGAAAAATAGCGGGATGTCGGGTGTTGAGTGAGCAGAAGTGGCGGGTTGTTGCCCTTCGATTCATATTATTAAAAAAGGAACCGGTGAAAAGAGTAATCAAACATTTTCAAATTTTTATAATCGTAATACCTATGATATTGTCGGGTCAGGATCGTGTTCTTAAATCAAGCCTATCAATAAAATCATCCGTTGCAGTACAGGTTGAGTTTAATTATATCTTACAGTTCCCAAAAACGGTCGCTGATGGACAGTTGATTCCGCTGATCATTTTTTTACATGGTTCCGGCGAACGGGGCGACAGTGTTGACCTTGTCAGGGTTCATGGTCCCTGGTATTTTGCCACTGATAATGAAGATTTTCCATTTATGATCCTTGCACCTCAATGCAAAGAAGGGGAAACCTGGGAACCAATAAAACTTGATTTATTATTGGATGAAATAGTTACAAAACAGCCTGTGGATTTAAACCGCATTTACCTTACCGGATTAAGCCGCGGTGGTTTTGGCGTTTGGGACTGGGCGCTTTATCGTCCTGATCGTTTTGCTGCCATTGCGCCGATTTGCGGGGCAAGTAATTATCACGTTCTGACCGCCAATAAATTAAAAGGTATTCCTGCATGGGTTTTTCATGGCGCTTTGGATGATGTGATACCTGTTGAGTTTTCAGCCAACCTGGTAAAGCGGCTAAGGAGCCTGGGAGCTGATGTGCAATTTACTGTTTATCCCTATGCCGGACATGATTCCTGGACAGAAACCTATCATGAATCCTGAACTGTATAAGTGGTTTTTAAGCCACAGAATAAGACCTCAATAGAACGAGAACCTCTTTTAAGTATTTAATAACAAAACTATGATCCTCATAACAGCCTTTATCCTGCTCGTTTTTTTGTACAGCCTGGTTTCAAAAAAGCTGGAAAGTACAGTTATTACACCTCCGATAATTTTCAGTATTACGGGATTGATGTTGTTCTTGTTCAATCCGATAAAAGTTGATATGGAAACTGATCTGAAGCCTCTTTTGTTGCTTGCTGAAATAGGGCTTGTGATGACATTGTTTACCGATGCAGCCCATATCAACAGAACCGTTTTAAAAAGCAACCGTTTAATGCCCGTTCGTCTCCTTAGCATTGGATTGTTGTTATCAATTATTTTGGGAGCGCTGGCTGCCATGATAATTTTTCAACAATTGAGTATTTGGGAGGCAGGAATGCTGGCGGCTATTCTTGCCCCTACGGATGCAGGACTGGGACAGATCATCGTCAATAGCCCGAAAGTCCCTGAACGAATCCGGCAGGCGCTAAATGTGGAAGCCGGCCTAAACGATGGTCTTTCAGTACCCTTCCTGATGTGCTTTATTGCTTTGTCGCTGAGAGGCTCCGAAGGTGCAGGAGCAGTTCTTTTTCGCTTCATCTATGAACAATTAGGATATGGAGCACTAATAGGAATTGGAATAGGATTACTCGGAGGAATGTTTCTGGAATTTGCAAAGCGAAAAAATTGGATGTCACATTCACTTCAGCAACTTGGATTGGTTGCCATACCGGTTTTGTGTGTACTGGCATCTGAGGCTACCAGTGCAAGTATGTTCATTGCAGCCTTTGTCGCAGGGCTTGCTGTTCAGGTGTGGTTTAAAGATGCCGGTAAACAAAGTGTTGAATTTACTGAAGGCTGGGGTCAGTTGCTTAATTTTTTGGTCTTCTTCCTTTTCGGATTGCTGTTTGCCAGAGCGTGGAGCGATTTTACTCCGGCTATGCTGCTTTATGCGGTTGTCAGTCTGACCCTGGTAAGGATGATTCCTGTCGCACTGGCACTGATAGGAACACGTCTCAGTAAGTTCACAGTAATATTTATGGGATGGTTTGGTCCCCGTGGACTTGCCTCCATTGTTCTGGGATTGGTTTTTTTGGAGCACTTAACGGATACGCAGGGTAGTCTTACAATCAGGCTGGTGGTAATGATCACTGTGATGCTCAGTATCCTTGCTCATGGTTTCTCAACACTGCCGGGAATTAATTTTTACGCTAAGAAACTAACTTCTCTTCCGGATGGCGCACCTGAAAAAAGATGATTTAATAGCCCTGATTTTTTTATACTTTCCCTGATTCTGACGGGACTGCTTCAATGTCTCTTAGCTTCTCCATCCGCGACCCAAATCCTTTTAATGCTTTTTCATACGCGTTAATATATTGCCGGGAGATATATGAAACAGCAAGTCCTGAGTCAGGATGGGTCCGTCCCGATTCTGCCATTCCAGGATTGCAGGTCAATCCTCTAACAAGGGATGAAGTTTCGTTGAGTGCATGTCAGCCTTCGTATGAAATTCTTGAGTCGTTTTGTCTTGAAATGCAGCTAAATTATACCACGGTGAAATTCAAAATAGTCTGGCATGAAGAGCGGTTTTGAATTTCCTACTTTGGTTAATACCGGGCAGATTTATGTTATAGTCCATCATGCAAAAGCTATTTCAAAAAGCTTGGACTATTACATAAATCACTTCGGTATAAGTTGCCTGTCAAATTTTCTAAAGCGTATTTAATGCCTGGAAAGACCGGAAGACTTACTGGGTTGAATGACAGGTTAGTCCCTCAGTATGATTTAATACAGCCCCAAAATGAATAACAAGTATAATATTGATTTTCTGCACTTTAAAAATTAGTTATATAAGAGAATTTACATCCTGAATATAAATAAAAATATATTTTCAGTGCTCCTCCTTTATTTTTTATCTTTGTCTTTGTTTAATATTTTATTAAATTGCAAATTGGAATAATGTATTATATTCATTTTTAATTCAATACCCCCCAAATTATTTGTCAAAAAAATTCACTTATGAAGAAATGTTATATCAAATTAATGGCATTACCGGTTTTTCTTCTGCTTTTTTCGTGTGCAGATAAAAAAACTGCACCTGTTGCAGCATTAGAGGTTCCTATTGCTACCGTTGTACAGCAGGATGTCCGTCTGGAATCGGAGTACACGGGACAAACTTATGGTCAATCGGACATCCAGATCAATCCGAGGGTTGATGGAGTGATACTTAGTTTGAATTTTAAGGAAGGCAACCTGGTTACCAAAGGGCAATTGTTGTATACCATTGATGCTTTGCCTTATCAAGCCAAAGTTAACGAAGCAGAAGGAGCATTGGCGGAAGCGCAGGCAGGACTGGCAAGAGCCAAATCAGACCTGGATATGATAGCACCTTTAGCCAAAATAAATGCTGTAAGCCAAAGGGAATTGGTGGCTGCCCAGGCAGCTTATGATGCCTCAAAGGCTAAAATTCAGGCTTCCGAAGCTTCACTTGAAAATGCAAAAATTGAATTGGGATATTGCAGGATTACTGCTCCCATTTCGGGACTGATAGGGATATCTAAAGTAAGGGTTGGCGATTATGTGCGCCCTGGACCTTCAGCGGTTATAAATACGATTTCTGATTTAGGCGAAATGAGGGTTAGGTTCACCATCAGTGAACAGGAATACCTGCGTATTTTCAGGGAAGTGAATCAGGAAAATTCGGAATTGAAAGGTGCCGGACAAACCATTACCTTAAAATTATCGGATGGTACTCTCTATCAGCCTACCGGAAAACTGAGTTTCGCTGACAGACAGATTGACCCGACCACCGGTGCAATGACTTTTGAAGCTGCATTTCCCAATCCGGAAAAATTACTCCGTCCAGGTCAATATGTAAAAGTATTGGTAGTAACCGATGTCAGGAAAAGTGCTTTACTCATTCCGCAGCGTGCTGTTATTGAAATGCAGGGAATAAGCCAGGTTTATTTGCTGGGCGACAGCAGCAAAGTGCAGATGAAAATAATTACAACCGGACCGACTTACAAAGACGCATACATTGTTGAGGATGGCTTAACAGCTGGTGATAAAATTGCATTCGGCGGTACACAATTATTGAGAAATGGCACTGCCATTACTCCGAAGCAAACAAACTGGCAACCTGGCTTGCCTGGTGATAAATCAGTACCTAATAAATAATTTTAGAAAGAAAATATTATGGGAGAATTTTTCGTCCGACGACCGATAGTTGCCATGGTAATCAGTATCATTATATGTATACTTGGTTACCTTGCCATTCAAAAGACACCAATAGCTCAATATCCTGATATTGTTCCGCCACTGGTAAAAATCACCACCAGTTTTACAGGTGCAAATGCGTTAAATGTAGAACAGGCAGTTGCCACACCCATCGAACAGAAAGTGAACGGTGTGGAAAACATGCTCTACATGAAATCAATCAACACCGCCGATGGAGCGCTCACCATAGAGGTAACCTTTGATGTGGGCACCGACCTTGATAATGCCAATATGCTTACCCAGAACAAGGAAAAGCAGGCTGAACCTTTCTTGCCTCAAAGTGTAAAACAACAGGGGGTTACAATCAAGAAATCGCTGTCGTTCCCCATGTTGCTTTTTACAGTTGTTTCAAAAAATCCAGAATATGATGCTAAGTTTCTGAACAATTATGCCAGCATTAATATAGTTGATGCCTTAGCCAGGATCAGGGGTGTTGGAGAAGTTACTCTTTTTGGAAGTGATTATTCCATGCGGATATGGCTTAATGCAAGCCAAATGAGCAAGCTTGGTGTTACAGTTTCTGAAGTAAAAAATGCCCTGAATGCTCAAAACATGATCAGCCCGGGTGGAAAATTCGGCGCTGAACCGGCCCCTCCCGGAACCGAATTTACGTATAGCGCTACCTTGCAGGATCGTCTTGTAACGGAAAAGCAATTTGAAGGAATAATTGTCAGGAGTAAAGAAGACGGGTCGCAGGTATTGCTTGGCGATATTGCCCGTGTTGAACTGGGAACTGAAAACTACAGTTCAACAGCCAGGAGAGACGGGCAGGCAGCCGCTGCAATTGCTATATACCAGATGCCGGGCAGTAATGCGCTGGAAGTAGCCGCAAAAGCAAAAGCAGCCATGAAAGAAATGTCGGAAAGATTTCCGCAAGACATCGAATATCAGGAATCTCTTGATACGACGCTTGCCATTACAGAAGGGATTACAGATATTATACATACGCTGTTTGAAGCCATATTGCTGGTAATCCTTGTAGTGTTTGTCTTTCTTCAAAACTGGAGGGCTACACTTATTCCATTAATTACGGTACCGGTTTCATTGCTTGGCGCCGTTGCAGTTTTCCCGCTGCTGGGATTTTCAATTAACACACTTTCATTGTTAGGATTGGTGCTCGCTATTGGGATTGTTGTTGACGATGCCATTGTAGTGGTGGAGGCAGTAATGCACCATATCGAGCATGGTAAAACACCAAAGGAGGCTACAATTCAGGCCATGAAAGAAGTATCGGGACCGGTTATTGCCATTGCATTGATTTTAATTGCAGTATTTGTTCCCGTTGCTATGACCCCAGGTATTACCGGCAGGTTCTACCAACAGTTTGCTTTAACCATCGCGGTTTCAGTAGCTTTTTCAGCTTTCAGCGCTTTGTCGCTCAGCCCGGCTTTATGTGCCATGCTGCTTAAACCAACCAAACCACTCGATCAGCAAAAGGGGATACTGCCTAAGTTTTACCGATGGTTTAATAAAGTTTTCGGGAATGTAACCACCAGTTATTTAAGTGGTGCAGGATTTTTTGCACGAAAATCTATACGTGTTGTTGCTCTGCTGGTAATAACGATAATTGTAGCAGGATTTTTAGGGATTAAAGTTCCGTCTGGATTTATACCCGAAGAAGATATGGGTTATGTCCTTATAAACATTAACACACCTCCGGCATCATCCTTACAGCGAACCGATGAGGTCACACGTAAAGTAGAGGCCATACTTGCAAAAGAGGAAATTCTTAAAGCTTATACAACGATCAACGGGTTCAGTTTGCTCACTGGTTCCTATCTGCCCTCCAACGCATTTATTTTTGTGTCGTTGAAAGATTGGGGCGAAAGGCCGGAGATGACTGCAAAGCAACTCGCAGCCAAACTAAATAAAATTTTTGGGACAGAAATTACCAATGCCTCTGTAATGGCATTCGGCCCGCCGGCCATCCAGGGCTTGGGTGCATCAGCAGGATTTAGTATGATGCTGCAGGACAGGGCAGGAAATACGCCGCAATACCTGGAACAACAAACAAGAGCATTTATCGCCGAAGCGCAAAAACGACCCGAAATCAAAAGGATTTACACTACCTATAATGCTGGTTCACCACAGATTAAACTAGAGATTGACAACGAAAAAGCTATGAAACTCGGCGTTTCTGTTTCTACAGTCACCGAGGCGCTCGGAGCATTTTTGGGAGCTAATTATGTGAATGACTTTAACCGTTTTGGACGACAGTATAAAGTGTATCTTCAGGCCGAGGGACAGGATCGGCAAAATCCAGATGCGTTGCAACAAATTTATGTGAAAAACCAGAAAGGGGAAATGGTGCCGGTTTCAACTTTGGTCACCGTGACCAAAACAACTGGTCCCGACTTTACCAACCGGCTCAACCTATTCCGTGCTGCCGAAATCGGTGGGGAGCCGGCAGCAGGTTACAGCAGTTCGCAGGCATTAAAAGCACTTGAGGAAGTAGCTGAAGAAGTCCTTCCATCTACCATGAGTTACGACTATATTAACCTTTCGTACCAGGAGAAACACTCCCCCGGCGGCGGCATGGTGTTTATCATGGCGCTGGTATTCGTTTTCCTTATTCTTGCAGCGCAGTATGAAAGCTGGAAGCTTCCGTTCAGTGTTCTGCTGGGTACTCCTTTTGCAGTTTTCGGCGCTTTTCTCGGTTTGTTCCTTGCCCGGTTTACAAGCGATGCTTATGTAATAGATGTTTTTGCACAAATCGGGTTGGTCATGCTTATCGGGCTTGCTGCTAAAAATGCAATTTTGATTGTTGAGTTTGCAAAAATGGAACAAGAGACCGGTAAAACTTTAATGGAATCAGCCATGAATGCAGCCAAATTGCGTTTCCGGCCGATTCTGATGACCGCATTTGCTTTTATTCTTGGAGTAACGCCATTGCTTACAGCAACAGGTGCAGGTTCACAGGCGCGTATTGTGATGGGAATGGCAGTATTTGCTGGGATGCTTATTGCTACTATATTGGGTGTACTGTCAATTCCGGCGCTATTTGTGATGATTGAAAATATGGGGAAGAAGAAACATGTTGTACCAGATGTAATTAAAACAGAGGAGGGCAAGTAATATGAAAAAGATACTAAGTTTCATTATACTGGTAACATTCCTATCATCCTGTCTGGTAGGGCCAAAGTATGACCGTCCCGCAATGAAGGTAAACACTGCTTATTCAGGCGGTGACTCAAAAGTTGTAATTAATACAGTTGATTTGGACTCAATTGCGGTCAAAGATTCTATCGCACTTATTAAATGGACTGAAGTTTACAAAGATTCTGAGCTTACAAAACTCATCCAAACCGTTTTGAACAGTAACCTGGACTTACTTACCGCTATAGCTCGTGTTGAAGAAGCCCGCGCAATCTATGGCTTTTCCAAAGCCAATTTGTATCCTTCGTTTGGCTACAGTATTAACGCTGGCGGAAATAACTTAGGAGAAAATGCACAAAACGCGGGTGTAGGCTTAAAAGGGCCTTCATATAGCGGCTTTGCCACCATGAGCTGGGAGATTGATTTGTTCGGAAAGCTCCGTCACCAGAAGAGATCAGCCTGGGCACAGTATTTGGCTGAAGAAAATAATGCACAAGCTGTGCGTGTAAGCCTGATTGCCGAAACTGCAACCTTTTATTTTTTGCTTCGTGATGCTGATAATCGCCTGGATATAGCAATTAAAACCGTAAATTCACGTACAGAATCTTTAAAAATAATATCCGAGCGGTTTAGCAAAGGTTATGTGTCGGAATTGGATCAGCTACAGGCTCAGCAGCAACTGGCAATTGCAATGGCAGCCGTTCCCAATGCAGAACAGCAGGTAATTATAACCCAGAATGCTTTAAGGGTTTTAACCGGGCAAACACCTGGTATTATCCCGCGCGGACAGAGTATTTACGACCAGCAACTTCCTCCCGAAATTCCGGCCGGTATTCCATCAGATTTGTTACTGCGCCGGCCCGATATTATTGCTGCTGAACAAACCCTGATTTCACAGACTGAAGAAATAGGTGTAGCGGTAGCCATGCGGTTCCCTTCAATTAGTCTTACGGGATTTTTGGGAACGGCAACTCCTGAGTTAAGTACGATAGTTGACCCGGCTTCACTTGCATTAGGAATAACAGGAAATCTTTTGGGACCGATATTTGAATTTGGTAAAAACAAAAGACGGGTTGACGCTCAGAGGTTTCGTGCGGAACAATTTAACTATCAATATCAAAAAACAGTATTGAACGCTTTTGCTGAAGTTGACAATTCGCTGGCATCGCTTCGCCTCAATAAAGAGGAACATGACGCCTATAAATCAGCGCTTGATGCCGCTTCAAAAGCATACATTCTTACCGAAGCCCGTTACTATGATGGCTACACCAATTATCTTGAATTGCTTATCCAGCAGGATAATCTGTTTAAAGCTGAATTCAACGAATCTACCTCTCAAACCCTGCAAAATATTGCTGTTGTAAATTTATTTAAATCGCTTGGCGGAGGTTGGGATGTAAAATGACAGGGTTCATCCTGAGTTATTTTCAGAAATTGTGAAATAATTTCTATTGATTGGATTTTCTGCAATGGTTACATTTTGTGCATCAAATGCTGAGGAAATCAGCACAATTAATTTGACGGAATGAAGATAGCTATAATCGGTGCAGGAGTTTCTGGTTTGTCGGCAGGCTGTTATTTGCAGATGCATGGTTTTGAAACGGAGATCTTTGAGAAACACTCGAAACCGGGAGGTCTCTGCACCAGTTGGAAGGTCGGGGAATATACTTTCGATGGTTGCCTGCACTGGCTGCTTGGATCGAACAACAGTAATCCGTTCTTCAAATTATGGTCGGAGTTGATTGATATGGATTCAGTCGAATTTGTGAATCACAAAATAAGGGTTGACATCGAAGTGCAGCACACCGCTGATAAGTATGGCAGCCGGGTATTTCATCTTTATACCAACTTGTCGAAGCTGGAGAACTATATGACCGACATTGCTCCGGAAGATTCAGCCCGAATTAAAAAGCTGATCCGCTCTATGCGAAAGATCCAGCGATACGAAATTCCTCCGGAGATAAAAACCCTGCCCGCATTTTATTCATTAAAGCAAAAAATAAGTATGGTAAAGCATCTCCCGCTGCTGTTTTTCATGCTGCGGAACCGTTATGTAACCAACTTTTCTTTTGCTGAAAAACTCAAAAACCCATTTCTCAGGGAAGCCTTCCGCATGGTCTTTGACGGGGAGGAAATTCCTCTTATCATCCTCACCATTCCGTTAGCTTTTTCAGACCTGAAAGGAACCGGTTATCCGGTGGGTGGATCCTATCGTTTTGCAAAAAGGATTGAAAAAAAGTACCTGTCACTCGGCGGAAAGATCCATTATAATTCGGGTGTCAAAGAAATCTGTGTAAAAAATAACAGCGCAACAGGAATTCTTTTGGAAGATGGCAGGGAAATCGCATCAGATATCACTGTTTCTACCGGTGACTGGTATTTTACGGTATTCAAGGCACTGAAAGGGATTTACACAAATAAGAAAATACTGGATCTCCGCAATGGGAAAAGTCTGCCAGTTTATTATTCAGTAATAAATGTATCGCTTGGGATTTCCCGCACTCTCAGCCATCTATCACATTTCTCCAGGTTTCCCATCCATAAAGACCTTGTATCACCGGATGGAACTGTCTATACGCGGATGGAGCTTCATATTTATAACTATGACCCCACCCTGGCACCGGAAGGAAAGACCTGCGTTTCAGTAAGCTTTTATACACGGAAAGGGGATTTCTGGATAGACCTTTACAAAAACGACCATCAGAACTATGAAAAGGCTAAGAGTGAATTTGCGAAGGAAGTGATCACCATTCTCGAACAGAAAACAGGAGGAATAAAGGAATATGTTGAAGTGGTGGATGTTGCCACACCCGCTACTTTCCATCGGTATACCAATAATTGGAAAGGCAGTGTGCAAGGCTGGCTGCCGGGAAAGAACATCATGGCTTCCTCACCTGTTGAATTTGAGTTCCCGGGATTGAAGAATTTTTATTATGCCAGCCACTGGTCAATGCCCGGTGGCGGACTTCCGGTAGCCATCAAGACAGCCCGTGATGTGGCACAGGTGATCTCAAAAAAGTATATTAAAATCAAGTAGTTCATTTATAGATCTCAGGCGTTGGTGGTGGTTTTTTACCACATTGAAACATCAGTACACAACATGAATCAAATAAGTTCATTTCTGCTAAATGCAATAAATTGATATTTAAAGAGCAAAAGCCACCCGATTGGATGGCTGTTGCTTAAATAATGAGTACAATATTTCAATGGGTTAGAGTTTTACCTCTATTCAACTATTTTTTCAGTTCTACAACCACTTTTTCGATTTTTCCGTTAAACTTTGCTGAAAGACCATAGTCAGCTACATAAGTCCCTTCGTCCATTCCAACATCTGCCAGGTCATCCACAGAGAAAATACCGGGTTGAGTTTTATCAATCCGGCCTTCAGCGACTTTACTTCCATCTGAAGTAATCGTTCCCGTTCCTCCTGCTCCCGGTTTGCCGCCATCCCATTTAAAATCATACACAAGTGTGTGCTTACCTGGCTTTATGGATTGAGAAGAAGCAACCGTATTGGATTGCAAGCCTAAGTAGTTGTAAGTAAAAGCAGGTTTACCATCCTTCATATAAAATGAAAAACCACCAAAACGGCCACCCTGGCAAACGATCACACCATTTCCTTTTGCATCAACTTCAATGTCAGCTTTTATAGAATAGGAGGTATTTCGGGTGCTTATAAAAATATCTGTCCCCATTCCTTTCATCCCTTCTACCAGGGTCATGGTTGTTCTCCCTTCCATCACGGTAGGTCTTCCAACTGCAGCGGCATCGGTTCTTTCCATAGTGCGGTCATCAATAGGAAGCACATGATACTTTTCTGCTTCTTGCATAAAAAGATTCTCCATGGCTTTTAATTTATCCGGATTTTGCGAAGCCAGATCGGTGGACAGGCTGAAATCATCTTTGGTGTTGTACAATTCCCATGTGTCCTCCTGCAGCGTTTGGGGTGGCTTAAATAACCAGGGAGCCCTATGGATTGTCCGTGCAAACCAACCATCCTGGTAAATGGCGCGGTTCCCAAACATTTCGAAATACTGAACCGTGTGCTTTTCTTTGGCAGAACCATCATTGAACGTATAAGCGAGGCTGGTACCTTCGATCGGATCCTGAATAATACCATTCACAATTTTCGGTGCCGGAATGTTCGTGATTTCATAAATGGTCGGTGCAATGTCAATAACATGAGTGAATTGTGCACGAATCTCCCCTTTCGATTTAATACCCTTTGGATAATAAATCACCATTCCATTGCTCGTCCCACCGTAATCGGAAGCCACCTGCTTTGTCCAGGCGAAAGGTGCATCCATGGCTACTGCCCAGCCGGCAGAATAGTGTGGATAAGTACTTGGCGAACCCCATTCATCATAATGCGTGAGCATTTCCGGGACGGTTTCGGGAACCTGGTTAAAATAAGTC
Organism: uncultured Bacteroidales bacterium; assembly: GCA_963840975.1. Classification (GTDB taxonomy): domain Bacteria; phylum Bacteroidota; class Bacteroidia; order Bacteroidales; family JAADJA01; genus JAADJA01. Next base: position 354,417 of record CAWJBC010000011.1, read on the forward strand.
ATTTCGTTGTACATGCCATTCATCTGGCCTTCGGCACTGGCACCGTTGTCTCCCGCTATAAAAATAAATATCGTATTGTCCATCACTCCCATATCTTCCAGGGTTGAAACCAGGCGGCCGATTTCGTAATCGGTCTGCTCAGCAAAACCGGCATATACCTCCATCTGCCTGCTGAATAATTTCTTTTCATCGGTTGATAAACTATCCCAGTCTTTGATATCTTTAGGTTTAGGCGGCAAAAGGGTATTTTCAGGTACGATTCCTAATTTTTTCTGGCGTTCTAGTGTACCTTCACGCAATTTATCCCAACCCATGTCGAACTTGCCTTTGTTTTTCTCGACCCATTCTTTGGCTACATGATGCGGGGCATGGGTTGCACCCGGAGCATAATACATAAAGAAAGGCTTCTCAGGAGAGAGTGAATGCTGGCTTTGCACCCATGAAATGGCCTGGTTGGTCATGTCGGTTGTAAAGTGATAGTTTGGATCCTTTGGAACTTCCATTTGGGTGACACCGTCATAAACCAGAGGCGCCCATTGATTGGTCTCACCTCCAAGGAACCCGTAGAACTTTTCAAACCCGGAATGTGCAGGCCATTGTTTCTGTGGCCCTGACACAGAGATCTGCCAGGGTGGAACCTCGTGGCATTTCCCGAACTGGGCTGTATTATAACCGTTCTGGAGAAGGACTTCAGCCAAAGGAGTTATGGTTTCGGGTCTCACTGCATTATTGCCCGGATAAGCGGTTGCTGTTTCCGTAATTGAACCCATGTTACACGAATGGTGATTATAACCTGTAAGTAAGGCCATACGGGTGGGAGCACAGAGCGCTGTTGTATGAAAGTTATTATACCGCAATCCGTTTTTTGCAAGATTATCGAGTGTGGGCATGGGTACTGGCCCTCCAAATGCTTCGGACACTCCAAATCCCATATCATCAATCAGGACAATAACAACATTGGGAGCGCCTTCCGGGGCTTTCACTTCAAAACGGGAAGGTGGCGGCGGGGCATTACGAACATCCAATTCAGTATATGTTGGCCGTTTAGGTTCCTTGATCGGAAGCACTGTTCGGTCCATATCACCGGTTGCAACTTCGGTGGTCTGTTCAGCTTTTTGCTGGGGCTGAGTGCAACTGATTAGCAACACTATTGGCAACAGCAGCAATGATCGAATTTTTGTTTTTTGATTCATAAATGATTGATTTAATTGTTCTCAATTTTCAAGACAAAGTTTTAAAGCTGGAACTTGAAATATTTATCACAAATATTATCAATAGAATTTGAAGTATATCGTGCTTAAAATACTTATGTGATATAAGTTGCTGTATATACCAATATCAAGCGAATATTCCGAATATCTTTAAAACCAATAATTTTGTACAAAAGTAGCTAAATTAAAATGACTTTTTCTTTATTTATGAAATATTATCATTCAACATGGCAAATGCCTGAATTCATACTAACAATTTAAGTCAGTCACAAAAAATATTTTGTCTAATTTTGACAAGAATTTATTTATAATAATACCATCATGAAAAACAGTTTTTTATCCTTGTTAGTGTCAGCTATAATCTTGATTAGCTTTCCGGTTATTTCTCAAACAGAGAATGATACGACTTTATTAGGTTTACCGGGAGATAATCTGGATCTTTATGCAGTATTGGAGCTTTTCCAAAAATCGAAGACCATTGAAGACTTTGAAAAAACATTAAATGACGAAAAAACCGGAATCAATAACCTTGATCTGAATCTTGATGATAAAGTGGATTTCATCAAAGTTAAGACAGAGCAAAAGGATAAGGATTTTACGTTCATACTTCAGGTTGATGTCACGGAAAAAGAGACCCAGGACGTTGCCGTCATTTTAGTATCAAAAGATAAAAATGATAAGGTTACGATGCAAATTGTTGGTGATAAAGATTTGTACGGAAAAAACTATGTGATTGAACCTAAACCTGCAACGCCTCCTGTTACTCCTAATCCCGGTTATACCGGTACGGAGCCTGTTACCGAAAGCGTCGCGGGGTCAACCTCTGTGATAGTGGTGGAATCAGCACCCATTGTTCAATATGTTTATTCACCTGTTTATGTGCCTTATTATCCGCCTTATCATTATGGGTATTATCCGCCTTATTTTGCTGCTGCTACTGTGGTAGCGGTCGGAATTTACCGGCATAATAATTATTATTATCATGGCCCTTATCACGGGGGATACAACAATACTACAGTAGTGGTTCATAATACAAATAATTATAATAATTACAATAATTCGAGAAATTCGTCCAATACTGTGAACCATAATAATGCAAATGGTAATTATAATAAAGGGAATAATGCTTCAAATCGCCCTTCTGGCGGAACTTCAGCTTCGCAACAGCCATCAAATCGCGCATCAAACGGGGGATACACATCAAAACAACCTTCAAACAATCAGTCCAAAGGATCTTCTGTATCAAACAATCAGTCCAAAGGGACTTCAGCATCAAAACAGCCTTCAAACAATATGTCAAAAGGATCAACAGCATCGAAGCAGCCATCAACCAATCAGTCGAAAGGTTCTTCTGTATCCAAACAGCCCTCAGCCAGTCAATCAAAAGGATATTCCGGTTCGTCACGTCCGTCTTCATCAAGCTATTCATCTTCCTCCGGGTCAAGCTCATCCCGTCCCAGTAGTGGTGGTTATAGTGGGGGCGGAGGTTCCAGAGGTGGCGGAGGATATAGTGGAGGCGGGTCCAGAGGAGGTGGCGGTGGCAGAAGATGATACTACACGGATTTTCGTACTCCTTATATTGGGCAAAAAGCGTTTTATAAATAAAAAAACTGTCCGAAAATACTTTTCGGACAGTTTCTGTTAAAAATACAATCTATATATTTTAATCAATCAGCATGTCGGATACACTCATGTCTCTTACGCACACATATTTGCCGTTTCTTTTTTCAAAAAAACTCATATAATTTCCAGAATTAACAGTGGAATTATCAGTAGAGTCAACAACCTTAAAATAGCCAATTTCAACCACCTGGTTACCATCATTGGACACAAAAACTTCGTTGGTTGTAAATGAAATTTTATTGGATGCTGGAATGGAATCAATAATAGCCAAAAAATATTCTACAATTGCCTCTTTGCCAATTAACGGTTCTTTGTTCTGAGAAAAAGATACAGCATCGTCAGCATAATAGCCTATACTTTTTAATTCACGCGCATTGTAAACCTCTGCAAATCCATCTTCCTTGGCTTGAATTTCTTTTTTTATTTGTTCAAGGTCAACTACTGATCCCAAAGGTTCAGCTTTTTTTGAAGTACAAGCGATTATAGCTGACAACATGAATGATAATAACACTCCCTTTAAAATCTTGTTTTTCATTGTGATATTGTTTTAATATTTGAATTTATAATTTCGCTTTGCAAAAAATAAAATTAGTATAATAAATCAATCCCGGTCCATTAAAATTCAAAAATATTTTCTTGCATCCATAACCAATCCTTATCTTACCAATATTAACAAATAAACTTAAATTCCCCTTTATAGTGCTGTTTTAATTATTTTGTTTGATGGCTTTCTTCTGAATTGGATTTTTGACGCGAAATGCAGAAATTAAGATTATAATCCAATCAAAAGTTTTGCACTACTTCAAACATTTTAACTTTTTGTTCCTTTCCTTTCAGCAGCATCTCATCTTTGAACCGGTATGTGTATTCCTTACTTTCAGGATACAAATTCCTGACCTCTTCAGAAATCAGGATTGCCACATCCAGGCTGTTGCAGGTACCCTGTATCCGCGCAGCAGTATTCAAAACATCGCTCAGGTGGGCTATTTCTTTCTTAATTACTCCCACTTCAAGGGTTGTTATCTCTCCAGCGTTTAAACCTGCTTTAAAGACAGGGAAGGTGCCATAGCTCTTTTCGTAATGATCAGCACGGTTTTTCAAGGTTTCGTTGAAATGAAAAAACAAGTGCAAAGGATCTCCATTTCTTGCATATTTATAGTCCCAGGTAATAATTGCCTCATCTCCTATGTACTTATATATTTCGGCATTGTATTTCAATACACTGTCAGTTAAATCATAGAAACAATCCTGAATAAACCGGCTAAAAGCTATGTGTCCTATTTTTTCGGCGATGGTTGTGGAGGATTTCATATCAATAAACATAAAGACTTTTTTCTCCTGTCGCGGAAAGTGATATTTCCCAAACATCAGATTGACCAGTACTCTGCCACCGATTATGGATTTCATTTGTTGCAAAAGACTTAAAATTACAGAAGCAACTACGAGGGTGATAATAAAGGCAGCAGTTCCAATGCCATAAAAGGCTTTTAAATTTTGAAACCACGATTGCGTTGGATCCGTTGTACCACTAATTGACATATAAACCAAAATCATCAGAACAATAACGAAAGCTGAAACTATGATCACGAACAGTTGAAAGAGCATGAGTATGAAATATGAACGTTTTCTTAATCCTGTTTTCTCAATAAGAATTAACGATGCCCAAGAAATAGATCCGATAATAATGCCTGCAATTATTCCCACACGAAAAAAATCCTTCAATTGGGATGCCCAGATAATATTTTCACTGTTCCCCATAAAACGCATAACGAAATATAAGAAAATAACAATTAACCATGTTATTACAGATGAAGAATAATCAATTAAGTAAGATTTAAAATTTCTGCTCATATAATCTGAATTGTTGATTAGTCAATTTATTAATATTTGGACTGAGTGCTTAAATCCTTTGCCTGATTGACACGGAGGGCTGCAAGGCAAGCCCAAGAAAACAAAACACAATCCTAATCTTTATAGACCTGGGCTTGTAGGTCCAAATTCGTTTGGCTAAATTAATAAAATAATCAGACCTTCAATTGGGAAGAAAGTTGCTAAAAATCTTCTTTTCAGGCGAAGATTGTGTTGAACAATTTCTACTCAAACCTGTTAAAAAAGCATAATAATAATTTTTATATTTGTAATGGGTTTATTTCAACTCGGTACGTCGCTATAATCAAAGTTCCTGTAACTGAATATAATACAAAATATTTCACTTATTATTTCCATTATTTGTGATGGATTAATATAACTTAAATATAGATTTATCAACTAAAATAAAAAAATGAAAACTAAAAACAGAATTAAAATGCTATTTACTACTCTGGCTATTTTTGTTGCCGGAGCATGGCTTTTCCCGGCTGCAAGCTACGCACAGACAGACAAACCCAACATCCTCGTCATCTGGGGTGACGACATCGGGCAATCCAATATCAGCGCTTACACCATGGGGCTGGTGGGTTATCAAACACCCAATATTGACCGCGTGGCAAAAGAAGGGATGATCTTTACCGATTATTATTCGGAGCAAAGTTGTACAGCAGGCCGGTCGTCGTTTATCCTTGGCCAGAGTGTGTTGCGCACAGGATTGAGCAAAGTAGGAATGCCGGGTGCTAAAGAAGGGATTACGAAAGAAGATCCCACCATAGCAGAGTTGCTGAAACCCTTGGGTTACCGAACCGGCCAGTTTGGGAAAAACCATTTGGGCGATGCGGATGAACATTTACCAACCAACCATGGTTTTGACGAATTTTATGGAAACCTTTATCACCTGAATGCTGAAGAAGAGCCTGAATTGCCTGATTATCCCGATCCTGAGAAGTTCCCCAATTTTGCTGATAAATATGGGCCCAGGGGAGTTATTCATTCTTTTGCCGGCGGTAAAATTGAAGATACAGGCCCTCTTACAAAAAAGAGAATGGAAACGGTGGATGATGAGACAATTGAGGCAGCCATAAAATTTATTAAAGAATCCGTTAAATCCGGCGAGCCATTTTTTGTTTGGTGGAATGGAACTCGGATGCACTTCAGGACACATGTGAAAGAAGAACTTCGCGGTATTTCCGGTCAAAATGAGTATGGTGACGGCATGGTAGAGCATGATATGCATGTGGGGCAACTCCTCGATTTATTGGATGAATTAGGAATTGCCGATAACACAATTGTTCAGTACGGGACGGATAATGGACCGCACAAAAATACCTGGCCCGATGCCGGTGTCAATCCTTTCAGGGGTGAAAAAAACACCAATTGGGAAGGGGGCTGGAGAACTCCTGCGATGGTCCGCTGGCCAAATCACATAAAGGCAGGTTCGGTTTCAAATGAAATCATGTCGGGTATGGATTGGATGCCTACTTTCCTGGCTGCCGCCGGTGATGATCAAATCAAAGAAAAACTTTTGAATGGCTATGAAGGATTTAAAGTCCATCTTGATGGGTACAATTTCTTACCCTATTTAACCGGTGAAACTGAGTCAGGACCAAGACGGGAACTATTTTACTTTTCGGATGACGGTGATTTAACTGCCCTGCGCTACAACGATTGGAAGATCATTTTCATGGAGCAACGTGCCACCGGAACTTTGCAAACCTGGGCTGAACCTTTTACAACTTTGCGCATTCCTTTGTTGTACAATTTAAGAAGGGACCCCTACGAATTTGCAACTATAACATCCAACACCTATTGGGATTGGTACCTGGATCATGCGTTTTTATTGTTGCCTGCCGCTGAATATGTGGGTAATTTTATTGCTACGTTTAAGGATTATCCTCCAAGAATGAAGGCAGCAAGCTTTAATTTGGGCGATACCATGGACCAACTGACTACACCTACAAGTAATTAGAAAAACGAAAGACCGGGTAATGCAAAGTGAAAATTATCCGGTTTTTTATTTGAATAAGATGAGAAAAGCAAAAGTCAATTTAGTGGGCATCACTTTAGTTTTGGGTGTTTTTATTTCCTGTACACCAACTGTTAAAAGTGATGCGGAAAACGGAAAACATGAAACTAAATCTGTTGACCCCCTTCCTTCCTGGAATGACGTGCGATCAAAACAAGCCATTTTAGGTTTTGTAGAGGAAACCACACATTCCGATTTGGAATCATTTATCCCGGAAAATGAAAGAATCGTAGTTTTTGATAATGATGGCACTTTATGGAGTGAACAACCCATGTATTTCCAGTTTTTCTTTGCGATGGACCGCATCAGGAAATTAGCCCCGGAGCATCCTGAATGGAACGAAACCCAACCCTTCAAAGCTGTTCTTGAAAATGATTTGGAAACCGTTATGAAATCAGGGGTTAATGGATTGCTGGCACTTACACTCGCGTCCCATTCCGGGTTGTCGGTTGATGAATTCAGCCGGGAGGTGAAAGATTGGATCAGCACAGCCAAACATCCCGGAACAGGTAAACTTTACAAAGAAATGGTTTATCAGCCCATGCTGGAAGTCCTGAATTATTTAAGGGTTAATGGATTTAAAACGTATATCGTTTCCGGCGGTGGCCTCGATTTTATGCGTCCATGGACGGAGGACGTTTATGGCATCCCAGGTGAACAGGTGATTGGCAGTACAGGTAAATACCAGTTTGAAATTATTGATGGCAAACCGGAAATTTTAAAAATGCCGGAGATTGATTTCATAGACGACAAGGAGGGCAAACCAATCGCCATTCATAAATTTATAGGCAAGCGGCCTGTTGCCGCTTTTGGAAATTCCGAAGGAGACCTTGCCATGCTGCAATGGACGGCAGCCGGTGAAGGAAAACGATTGATGGTTTATATCCACCATACCGATGGAGAAAGGGAATGGGCGTACGATCGGAAATCACATATTGGCAAACTGGATAAAGGTTTGGATGAAGCACTTGAAAAGGGGTGGACTGTTGTGGATATGAAAAAGGATTGGAAGTTCATTTATCCTTTTGAATTAACAAATGCAATTTAATAATTTGATTTATTTATCTTTATTGACTTTTATCTTAATATTTAATCACTTAAAACAAAAAAAATGAACGGAATCTTAAAAAAAACTGCGGCTGAATTCTTCGGGACTTTTTGGCTTGTATTTGGAGGGTGTGGTAGCGCTGTTTTGGCTGCTACTTTTCCTGAACTTGGTATTGGTTTTGCCGGCGTTGCCCTGGCATTTGGGTTAACTGTTGTAACTATGGCTTACGCAGTTGGTCATATTTCAGGCGCCCACTTCAACCCTGCAATTTCATTCGGTCTTTGGGCAGGAAAAAGGTTTGATGGTAAAGAACTTCTTCCTTATGTAATTGCTCAGGTTCTGGGTGCTATTTTTGCCGGATTGATATTATACCTGATTGCCAGTGGCAAGGATGGTTTTAGTACTTCTGGAGGATTTGCTTCCAATGGATATGGCGAACATTCGCCTGGTGGTTATTCATTGGTTTCAGCTTTAATTGCTGAAGTAGTATTAACAGCTATGTTTCTGATGGTTATTATGGGTGCAACTGATAAAAAAGCCCCTGCGGGTTTTGCTCCATTGGCTATCGGTTTGGCGTTAACCCTCATCCACCTGATCAGTATTCCAGTAACCAATACATCGGTTAACCCGGCGCGCAGTACCGGTGTGGCATTGTTTGCCGGAGGTTGGGCGATCGAGCAACTTTGGTTATTCTGGCTGGCTCCCATAGTCGGTGGAATTGCTGGTGCAGTTGTCTATAACTGGTTCGGAAGTTCCGAAAAAGAATAACATAATAATTTCTGAGTAAACAAGATTACTATACGATTATTAAATGAAGCGGTAAATTAGAAACGATTGAATCAAATCATGATTTAAAAGCATTTTTAAAAAGTTTGCCTTTCGAGGAGATATATTTTCATTACTTTTGCTTCTCCGTACAAAGCAATGATGGATAGGCAGCAGGAAACCTCTGTAATAACAAAGAAAAAATGGAGAACAGTCACCAATCTTGTTCTGCATTTACACCCATCAAACGTTCCTGAACAAGCCATCCGGTTCACGCACACTTTTGGATTGGGTGGAATGGCTGCCCTGATCATCGTGCTTCAGGTCATTACCGGCATCCTATTGCGGTTCCAGTATGAACCCTCTGTCGAAAGGGCTTACACATCTGTTTTAGCCATGTGTAATGAACATATATTCGGAACATTTATCCGAAATATCCATCACTGGAGCGGACAATTACTTATCATCATCACCTTTCTGCATTTGGCAAGAATCATTTTTACCACGGCTTATTTTCCTCCCAGGCGAATAAACTGGCTTATTGGTCTGGGGTTATTTATTGGTGTGATTCTTATGAATTTCACAGGATACCTGCTACCCTGGGATCAGCTTTCGTATTGGGCTGTTACCGTAACCAGTTCCATGCTTGATTATGTGCCACTTGCTGGCAGGTTTATCAAATTCCAGTTACTTGGTGGGAACCAGGTAGGACAGGCAACATTGATGAACTTTTACAATTTCCATACAGGTGTTTTGCCCATCTTGCTGATCATCCTGATGGTATATCATTTCTGGAAAGTGAGGAAAGCAAACGGAGTAATTTTACCTTTAAGTTTAAAAACAGAAAATGGGAAATTAATGGTCCCAACCATCCCAAATTTGGTAATAAAGGAATTGACCGTTGCATTGATTCTTCTTGCTTTTATTTTGACTTTCAGTCTTTTAATAGATGCACCCTTACAGGAAAAAGCCAATACATCAATCAGCCCCAATCCTGCCAAAGCTCCCTGGTATTTTTTAGGTATTCAGGAATTAATTGTCCATCTGCATCCTGTTTTTTCGGTATTTATCGTTCCAACCATTTTCCTGGCTGGCTTTATCCTTTTACCGTATTCCAAAAAGAAAGCGGTAAATGAAGGCGTTTGGTTTTCTACTCCATCTTCCAAAAAGACTGTTATTACTACGATGGTTTTCACTTCTGTTTTAATTCCTTTGTGGATAATAGCCGATGAATATTTTCTTCACTTTTATAAATGGTTACCGGCAATTCCCTTGTGGGTCAGCGAAGGAATTATTCCTTTTATGCTATTTGTTTTTATTGTTGCCGCTACTGGTTGGAAGGTACTGGATAAGTACAAAATGCCTTTTAACCAGATGGTCATGAGCGGGTTTACATTTGTATCAACAACTTACATAATAATGATGGCAACAAGCCTTTTTTTCCGGGGACCGGGTATGGAATTGACCCTTCCGTTTTAAGTAGTACTATACTTATGAATGAGATAACGCAACATAAAGAGTCGAGAAGGGATTTCCTGAAATCAATCTGGAAATATCTCGGTTTGATAGCACTGATTGAGGGAATCATCCTGTCATTTTCGATGATGAGATCGCGATCTTCCAATAAAAGACTCAAGAGTGAAAACCTGAAACCTTTCGTCAGCCTTGCAAATGTTCCACCCGGATCGGTTATTCCGTTTCGCAGTGGACGGTTTTATCTTATCCGGCTCGAAGATGGAGGATTGATGGCTATTTCGATGATTTGCACGCATCTGGGATGTACCGTAAATTGGGATATGACTGATAATGTCTTCAAATGCCCCTGCCATGCCTCTTCATTTGATAAACAGGGAAATGTTATAAAATCACCTGCCACAAGGGCGCTGAATTATCACCGCGTTCAGATTGAAAACGGACAGGTATTTGTTGACCTGGAAAATTATCTGATCAGGAAGAAGTTTGATCCATCCGTAGTAACATACATCTAATGCCAGAGTTTATGAAAATAGGATGGAAGGACGCAGGAATCATTGCCACTGCGATAATAGTGGTTGTAATTCCTTTGCAGGTGATTAAATTCCATTTTCAAAACCCGGATAAAGGAGGTGATTTTCCAACTTTTACAGGAAGCGCTTCCTGTATTGAATGCCACCAGATTGAATACGACCTCTGGAAAGGTTCTGACCACGACAAGGCGATGGATCATGCAACGGAGCAATCTGTCCGGGGTGACTTTAACAACGCCGTACTGGATTACAAAGGTTTTCAAAACAGATTTTACCGGAAAGGTGAAAAGTTCTTTGTTTACACACAGGGACCCGAAGGCAAACCAGGGGAATTTGAGATATCATATACTTTTGGGGTTAGGCCATTACAGCAATACCTTATTGAATTTGAGGGTGGAAGATTACAATGTTTACCCATTGCTTGGGATACAGTGAAGAAGCAATGGTACCATCTTGTACCCAGCGTTTACGGTAGTGAAGAAATTCCGCCTGACGACTGGCTCTACTGGACCAACTTAGGACAGAACTGGAACGGTATGTGCGCCGATTGTCATTCCACTCAACTTAAAAAAAACCTGGATGCGAAATCTTTGCATTTTGCCACCGAATGGTTTGAGATTAATGTCGGTTGCGAAGCTTGTCATGGTCCCGGATCGGCACATCTCGACTGGGCAAAGCTTCCGGAAGGGAATCGTCCGATGGATATCAATACCGGACTCACAGTTAAAACCAGCAATATCAATAACCGTGAGTACATTGAGAACTGTGCACGTTGTCACTCCCGCCGGTCGGCTCTGGCTGATTTCGACAATAAATCCAACGAGTTCATGGATTATTATATTCCTCAGATTCCACTCAGTCCTGTTTATTATGATGACGGACAGATATTGGAGGAAAATTATGTTTACGGTTCCTTCATGCAAAGCAAAATGTATATGAAAGGGGTGAAGTGCAGCGATTGTCACAATGCACATAGCCTGAAGTTTATAAAAGAAGGAAACGACCTTTGCCTGCAATGTCACCGGGCTGATCAATACGACGCCTATACCCATCATTTCCATAAAAAAAATGGAAGGGAGCATCAACCCCAGGCGTTTAATAGTCCACAGCAAAACATTGAAGGAGAAGGTGCACGATGCATCAATTGCCACATGGATGGAAATTTATACATGGGTGTTGATTACCGCCGTGACCACAGCTTCCGGATTCCTCGTCCTGACCTGACACTTGAAATCGGTGCGCCGAATGCCTGCAATAGCTGTCACAAAGATAAAAGCGCTCAATGGTCGCAGGATTTTATAATGAAATGGTATGGCATCAGCCTTAAACCTCACTATGGCTCTGTTTTTGCAAAAGGGAAAAATGGCGACCCTCTCGTTTTTGATGAACTTACTACCATCATCCTTGATGAATTGCAACCACCAATGGTTCGCGCTGCTGCCATCGGAACAATGGAAAACTATCCAAGCCAGGCGGCAAAGCAGGTATTGAAATCAGTAATGGGTCATTCCGACGCGCTGTTAAGGACCTATGCAGCGAGGTCATTTTTTTCATCCAACCCGAATGAACTGAAAGAGATATTCATCCCCATGCTTTATGATCCGGTTCGGTCAGTCAGGATGGAGGCAGCACTGAGGCTTGCATCCATTCAATCAGAAATTACCGATACGCTGCAAAAAAGCGCCCTGTCGAAAACGCTGGCTGAATATGAACAAGCAATGCAATATACCAGCGATTTTGCTGCAAGCAACCATAATCTCGGCATTTTATATATGAATTCAGGGAAAAACCTGGAAGCTATTGAAAAATACAGGCAGGCGATTATGATTGACGAAAAGTTCTATCCGGCGAGTGTAAATCTTGCCACTGCACTCAACAATTCAGGTAAGAATAGTGAAGCGGAAAAATTATTAAAGGATGTTCTGTTGAACAATCCTGAGATAAAGGGTATCAATTACTCGCTCGGGCTTCTTTTGGCTGAAATGAACAAATATGATGAAGCCGTGCAATACCTTGAAAAAGCGACAAAGGAAACCCCCGTCAATCCACGGGTTTACTACAATCTGGGGTTGTTGCTCAACCAGCTTGGAAATAAAGACAAAGCTGAAAATGCGCTGTTGATTGCTACAAACCTGGAGCCTCAAAATTCCGGGTTCATCTATGCGCTTTCCACTTTCTATCTTCAGAATGGTGACAGAGGAAAGGCTTTGGAATATGCAAAAAAATTGCAAAAATTGCTTCCTGAAGATGCATCCGTGAAACAATTCATTAATGAATTGGAGAAAGGACAAAATTGAAACTTTATTCTGGTGAACAAGTGATTACAGTATGATTAAATACAATTTTTATCAGTTTTTCATTTTGTTAAAAAACTTTTATTCAAAAGGAAAATTTATATAGGCATCCCAAATCCGATGAAAAAGCCATTGGTTCCAATGGAAGTAAAAGCATACTCGAACCGGAGGACCATATCATAGTAAGTTACAAAATCAATTCCCAATCCCCAACTGTAAAGCATTTTATTGTTATAGGGATTTGTGGTAGTGAAATTATTTACAACATAGCCGCAGTCGGCAAAAGCATTCAGATAAAAAGCATACTGCAGGGCTTTGAATTTATTATCTTCCTGCCCTTTTTTTACCTTTTTAAGGCTGGGTTGAACAAGTTCATATTTTACATTGCTCCTGAAATAATACATTTGGTCCCCTTTTAAAGTGTAAAGGTCGTAACCCCTCAGATAATCTTTTTTATAGGTCATATTTACCTGATAATAATAGGGGTGATTTTCTCCTGAAGAATTTTCAAGTTTGAACATTTCTGCAACATACCATTTCTGGTTTATTTTCTGGTAAAAGTGGAAATCGAGTCCATAAAAAAAGTAATCCACATCCTTCGAAATTAACCCTAATCCCACTTTATTTACAAATAAACGCATATAACTTCCCATCAGTGCATACGATTTGCTGTTCCGGGTGTCGTAAGCATAATCGGCATAAAATGAGAGAGAAGTATTTGATGTTTTATTTTTTGCAAGGAAGTTTGTGTCGAGGCTTTGTAAAGAATCGGAAACGCTTACCCATTCTCCGGTAAGTTTAATTGTGCCATAATTATAGTGTCCCGGACGCATATTTAAAGCAACGCCCACTTTTACTGACTGAAGGCTGTTGTAATCGTAAAGCATTTGGCGCTTATTATCGAAAGAACCATATTCAACTGTATATAAATTTTGATAAGCCGCAAGACCGGTAAGTCCTGTTTTTCTGCCTTTTCCTATCCACGGGATTTTATATCCGAACGCAGCCGCATACGATTTCCCGACATATCCGACCAGTGACGTTTGATGTCCAACGCCAAACAGATTGTTGTGACTAAAGAATAATCCCATACTCAGCGCTGACAGGTCAATATCACGAAGCCATTCATTGAAGTTGGGTGCATTCAGTTTGAGTACCGGAAAAAGCCACCAATAATGTCGCTCGGTAACTTCAATCAATAGCGTGTATTTATTGCCCTCCAGTTGTGTGACAGAAAGATTGACAGTCAGAAATAATTTTGTATTGATGATGTTTTCCCTGCTGTATCTCATACGTAAGTATAGCTCGCTTGAATCGCCTGGTGTAAATCGCATTTGCCCCAGATTTTTATCCTTGCCAGCCTCGCCTGAAGCCAATGTATCACCAATTTTAAAATCAAGTTCCCTTATGATAATCCAGTCTTTGGTCAGTTTATTTCCGCTGACTTTTGCATCTTTGATGATTATTTGGTCAAAGTCAATTGAAGACGGTAGTTTTACTTCTCCATCTTCATTCTGAGCATGTAAAGAAAATGAAGTAACTGAGTAAATAAATATGAGGAATAAGAATCTATTCATGGGGTAAGATTTAAAGTGTTCATGGAGCAAATTTAATTGTAAAGTTTTTGATGAGGATGATTATTTTTAAAATAAAGGAAAATACTTATCTGTAAGTAAAACTTTCAAAATAACTTCCCCGAAACTCTGTGTTATAACTTTTTTTTTTCACTGAGAACCACTGAGGATTTCATTGAGTTTCACAGAGAAAATTTGGTTTATTTTAATTAAAAGCTTTGTCTCCGTGCTGCTCTGTGACTTCTCTGTGCAACTCTGTGTTATAAACTTTTTTATTACACTGAGAACTACTGAAGAGTTCGCATGTACGGGAGTGTGCCTTCGTGGCTTAATAAATCATGAGTTTAACATTTTTAAACAGACTCTAAGATACTTTTTTAATTTAGTGAATGACTGCTTAATAAGCTTCATTAAAATTTAAATAGAAGCCCTGGCTTTCAGTACCAAAGCCAATGTCAATACGTAAATTCATGCGTGGCTGGACCTGCAAACGGTAACCAATCCCGATACTGGGCAGCCAGCCTTCAAAATCGCTAACAGTGTCACCCAATGATCCGACTCCAACCCATCCGGTTACTCCATTAGAACCAACCTCTCCATTCCTTTTAAGGAACATGTGACGATACTCCGCAATCGTAAACACCATTGATTCATCGCGATATCTTCCCCAGGTGTATCCTCGTAAGTCGAAAGGAGTACCCGGCTGTGACATTTCACCATACGGAACGTCGCCTTTCCCAAATCGCCCTTTCACTTGCCAGGCGATGGTTCTTCCTGGTCTTTTGATTTGCCAGTATTTTCTTAAATCTATATTGTAAATCTGGTAATCGTTGTCCCCGCCAAGGTAAGAACCATACAAGGTGGTTGATAATTCAACAAATGTCCCACTCCAGGCATTTACGGGTATATCCCTGGTATCGTATTGAAAAACAACACCCAATCCGCTATTAAACGGAAGGTCATTGAATTTTATGTAATATGGGTCATTTGCTACACCGGGACTTGGATCATATCCCCGGGTATAATTAAAATCTATGTTCCCGCCAATGAATAAATGTTTTTTGAACTGCCAAAGAATGATGGGGTTTACCTGAAACCATGTTCTGTTATATTTAGTGGTTGAGTCGCCTTTCAAGGTATTCCTGCCTTCATCAAAACCTACGCCCCAATAGTTGTCAGGCATATTTTTGAAATTGATATCGGCATAGCTCCTGATTTTATCTTTATGCCAGAAGGTAGTCAGCTTTGTCCCTAAAAAATAAGCGCCGGTTGAAGTGATGCCAAGCATAATCGGAGCTGATGACCGCTGGATAAGCGAATCTTTTTTGTTTGTTTTGAATGATGTCATGATGCCTGCAGCAATTGTAAAACCCAATTCAGGGGTGTATGCAGGTCCTGCCAATGGTGTAACCATGAATTTCCCCTGATCAATTTTTTCCTGCTTTTTAGCTTGTCGTTTGGCTTTCTTTTCTACCCTGGTTAATTCTTGTGCTGAAAGACTAACTGTGGAAATACCTGACAAAATCAGGGTGATAATACATATTGAAAATAGATTTTTCAAAATGACAACTCGGGTTAAATAATTTAAAATGGGAGCACTATCAGCACAAAGCCAGTATGCAGGAGCAAAAATAAGCAAAAACAATCTCTCTCATATCTCTTAAAGCGACTCAAGAGTTTAAATATTTATGCCACGAAATCACAAAGACACTAAGAATCACTAAGTTCATTTAAGAACATACAAAATTGTCTTTATGTAACTTTTGCCATAGGCATCCCAATGGGAGTGTCTTTCTGGCTTAGTGGCTAAAAATGAATTAATTGTAATTTCCACCCTTGATTCATCTGTTTATTTTTTGTAAGTAATCAGTATACTATTTACGATGTAATTACACCTGGCGAAGTAACGGGAAGGGGTATTAAGGGTATAATGGAATAGAGGAAATATAGGGTTTAAGTTTTACATTTAAAATTTATACTTCCCAACCAGATTGCTTTTACCGTAACACTTATTCCCTTTATACCTTTATTTCCTCTATACCAGTTAAAAGATTCTTAATCCAGTAAATATTAGATTGTCAGCAAACTGATTAGTCACTATTTTTTTATTTTTTATTAAATCGGTTCCCGAAGCTTCGGGAGAATACCCATAAATAAACATTTATAGTTTGTACGAACATTGTTCTTATGGGCATTTCATATTCTTACATAATTTTGACTTTTATAAATTAATGCCTGAGTGCTCTGCCTGTTGTCAGAGATCAATTTATTAAGGACAATGAATTCAGTCAAAAGCAGGTTTTTAACTTCTGATTTTATACACTTAGAAAAAAAGATTTTTAATGCTATTTTTGGCGCTTCGAAAAAAGCACTATGCGTAACAAAAAATTCTCTTTTCCGGTCAATCCGCTTGTGGGAAGTAATAGTCTGAACATTATTTCTTTATGGAGGAAGCATAAAATTGAGCTGGCTTATTATCCGAAATTTATATTGACCTTTCTTATCGCTGTTATCTTCGAAATATTTAACCTCTGGGAAAGGATTGCCATCCGAAACCGCTTGAAGGTTCAACATTTTGAGGAACCTCCGGTATTCATCATCGGATTCTGGAGAAGCGGTACGACACTTTTACACAATCTCCTTTGCAACGATCCGAAAACAAGTTATACCACTACATTCCAGGTGGTTTTTCCACATGTGACCATCAGCCAGGCATGGTGGCTTAAAAAACTGACCAATTTATTGCTGCCTGCCGACAGACCTTTCGACAATGTAAGTATGGATATGGATTTTCCGCAGGAGGAAGAATACGGACTTGCTGCAATGCAACCATTCAGCCTATATAACTTATTTACATTTCCTGCTGATTTTGATCAGATTTTAAAGGAGGAATTTTATACCGGCAAATTTAATGATGAACAATTAAAAATATGGCAAAAAAAATATAAAAAGCTCATTTCTGTCGCAATGATGAATACCGGCGGAACAAGATATATGAGTAAAAACCCATGCAATCTTGGACGGATTCAACTGTTGCTTTCGATGTATCCTGAAGCAAAATTTATTTTCATTTATCGTGATCCTTACCGTGTTGCTGAATCGCTTTACCAGTTTATACTTGCAGTGTTTCCGGGAACCCAATTACAAAAAATTCCCTCTGATTACACACGCGAAAAAATTGTAATGATGTATGCCGAAATCATGAATCAATATTTCATATCAAAGCCAGCCATTCCTCAAAATCAACTGATTGAATTAAAAATGGAAGATTTTGTAAAGGATAAATTCACCTACCTAAAAAAAGTTTACGATGATCTTAATCTAACCGGATATGAAAATGCAAAACCCTATTTTGAAGATTACCTTCAGCGAAACTCAAATTACGCAAGAGAACCCTATGAAATTCCAGAAGAAATATACCATCTGATGAATCGCTATGCAAGTGACATTATTAAAAGGTTGGGATATGAAATAAAGGAAGTATGATTTTCGGAAATGTCATTTTCAATAAGCAAAAAACCCACCTTCTGAGTGGGTTTTTTGCTTTCATAGCTAATTGGTTTTGTTGGCTTAACGGGTTTCAAACATCGGGTGTCAGGTCTTCATACGAAACTTCGAAAAATGCTATCCATTCTTCGCGGGTTCCAAAGATGACAACTTTGATGCCTCTTACTTTTATTATGCCATAATACGTGCTGGCATCATCATTTCCCAACACCTGGGTTACGCTGAGTTGCTCATGCATGGCATTTACAATCAGTGGATTGTGCAAAGCCGATGCCAATGAGATTTTTGCAGAAATTTGGTCTGCTGCTGTTTGTGTTTGTGAAAATGTCAATGTTGCGATTGAGAGCAGGGCAACGATCAGAAAAAGATTTTTTGTTTTCATGGTTTCTCTTTTTTGGTTAGTGAATAAATATTTAAATGAACTTAAAGTTGATGAAGCAAATTTAATATGCTACCCTGAACAAAACATGGCAGAAAACCACTGGAAAAAAAAACAGTGGTTTTCAAGGGGTATAAATACCAAAGTGAAATTCAAAATAGTCTGGCTTGAAGGACGGTTTTAAATTACCTATTTTAGTTAATACCAAGCAGATTTAAGTTATCGTCCATCATGCAATAGTCATTTCAACAAGCTTGGACTATTGCATAAATCACTTCGGTATAAAATGTTTTTGGAGGTAAGAAAAAACGGTAACAAAAATGCTGTAAAAGCAGAAATCACGGCTGGCAATTGCAAACTGAAGAAGTAGGGTACGAGTAAATGAAGAATATGAATAATAAGAACAGGGAGATTGTTTTGGTTCCTAAGAATATCAGAACCTGAAGCCAATATGGATCATATACCTGAATCCAAGGGTAGTGGTTCCTGACGATCCCTTTTTTTGAAAATCACCGCTTTCAATCACCAGGTCATATCCCGGAAATTTGTCTTTCAGTGCATCGTTCAGTGTCTGGAAAAAAAGAGATTCATCATCAGGTTCCAATGTTGTATCCAGTTTGACTTTTAGTCCGTAATATCCTACTCCGGGACCAATCAAAACAAGGTCAACTGCTAACCTTCTCCAAAAAATGAACTGGTAGCCTAATTGTCCGCCTAAGGTATGAATATTGAGTGTAAAATCAGTTACAACTTCACCATCAAAGGAATCAGAATCTAATATCCATTTGTTTTCACGATTGAAATGGTTGAAGGAATAATAGGGTGCGAGGTAAACCCCTCGTGGTGCATTATACTTGTTTAATTTTCCCAGATAAAAACGGTAATCCACAGAAGTATTGATGCCCCAGTCTTTATATTCATTGGTAAGTCCCAGTTTACCTAAATCCACTAAACTAAACTTAGGCAATGAAAACCTACCTAAATTAACCGTAAAGGATTGATTGTTTTTTAAAACGCGCTCATAACCAAGTACGAGATATTTCGAATCAATGATTGGATTGAAGATGTTAACCCAAACCGTATTCTTTAATTCCTTTTTTTCTTTCGTTTGCTCCTGACCTTTACAGGGGAGATGCAAAGCCAATGTGATCAGGATAATAGACACAATGGCCCATAAATTTTTTTTCATAGTTTCTTATGTTTGGATATTTTTCATCTCTTGCACAAAAATATAAAAGAAATCATTCGCTATTGAAAAGTAACAATCTCATTGTGTTTTGTATCCAAAGGTTCAGAAAACAAATTATCAAATCCCTTTCCAAATCGCTTCAGACGCGGTTCTGGGGATAAAATCAGCATGTGCAAGCTCCTTTTTGAGTTTCCGTGCATCCATCAACATGATTTGGAATCCTTCCGACAGTCTGATTTGTATCATTGCTCAGGATATTTGGTTTCGCAATGCAAATGAGCCTTGCACAAATGTTGTTTCTTCACCGAAGTTTGAAAGTGAGATTTCCAACAATCTTGTCCGGTTTTTAGGTCATCTCCAATGTCTTTCCAGCACATCCGGGTTGACCGCCAACTGTACGAATCACCGAAGGCTACTCGTTTGTGTGGCCGGTTTTCGTCTCCGGAAGATGGTAAAGAGCTATTATTGTTGTCTTTTCCGGTAAGGTATTGTTCAGGCTGCCCACTCCATTATTTGCCGGCGCTTTCCATGTTTGATTGATTCCAGAAAAACGGTGCATTGGGATTTAGGATTTCCTTCAGTTCACTAAAGGTGAGGAAAAGTTCGGTGGTCCCTGCGGAATAGGGGGCTATATGATAAAGATTATAGAAAAAACCGATACCATCCTTGTTGATAAAAAAGTTCTCGCTTGAGTCAATTTTTTCAACAAAAAAACCCGCTTCTTTGAGGTTCTCCTGTGGGTTAATGCCATTCAGTTTTCGCAGCTTTTCGTTTAATATGCTGTTCAGCCTTTCCTCATAATTTTCTGTCATGATATCTTTCAATGCCAGGTGTCTGGATTGTTTCAGGTCGCAAACAACATACTGCGTGATGGACATTCCATGTGCGCCTCCCGTGTAAGCGTACTTTTCAATTTTTAACGAGGTAATATTCCTTTCGTTGTAAAAAATATCCATCGAAACGTTTTTCTCCCAATTGAATGATGCAGTTGCTTGAATATTCTCAATACCTTCAGTAGCTGTATAATACGAATCAAAGAAATCGAAGGTGATATTTTCGAGCAGCAATTCAGGATTCCTGAATGGAACTGTATCCACATAAAGGAGTTTGGTGATCAGGAAATCGAGGCTGTCTTTCAGAGGGTTTTTCGGGGGCAGATTGGGATACAGCAACACAAGGTTGATGGCAGCTTTGGGAGAATTCTTTTCAGCATCTTTTCCTTTTCTCAGGTATCGCTTGCTCGACAATGTGTAGCAAGTAAATGGCAGACTACCATTTGCGTAATCTTCGGTGATGCTGAAAGGAATTGATTTTTCGCTTTGCTTTCGCTGCCAGGAGCCTGTTATTTTTGTTTTCTGTTCAAATAAGCCAGTGAAACTTGAGCCATCAGCCGAAAACTCATTGATGGTTACCTTATCGCCATCCAAAAACCCATGAACCGGTATG
The DNA here is from genome assembly GCA_963840975.1 of uncultured Bacteroidales bacterium. Taxonomy (GTDB): domain Bacteria; phylum Bacteroidota; class Bacteroidia; order Bacteroidales; family JAADJA01; genus JAADJA01. The sequence goes on from CAWJBC010000011.1 coordinate 375,354, forward strand.
GTTTTGCCGTAATAAAAGGCTTTATTGTTTCCGGGTTCGGGGAAGAAATAGTAATAAGTTCCTGTGATTTTACCATCCCTGAAAAGTAGGTCTAACGTGATGCGCATAGAAGTGTCAAGTGTTCCGGTGAAATGCCTGTAAAAGGATGTGCTGCTGGTTTTTTGAGCAGCAGCCTGCATCATAACGGCATTCAACAAAACGACCGCCCACACTATTTTTACCTTATGACCCGATTTTACCATGATTTTAATGCAATAATAAAAGTCAACCAACTGTCACTTTATACTTAAAAATCAGACGAAAGTTTTATAATTATTTTTTTTGTTTGGGTGAAAGTAGTAAAATTACCAAACCTTTACAATCATTACAAATGGATTTAGCCAAGAGGTTCAAATCTAAAATGAAATAAAACCTTTTCATTTCAGGATAATGAAGAAAAATCTTTTATCTTTGGTTGCATTAAAACAGCAGGAAAGCCAAGAATTGAACTTCAATAAAAAATAAGAAACCGTTTGAGACAAGATAATATTAGTTTTACTTTTAGGTTTTTCCGGAAATAAAAACGAGTCGTTTATTATAAAGAGAATTCACTGTTACAATGATTTTTAATCGCAAAAAGGTAAATGCAGAAAACTTACTTCAGGCTTTTGGTCACATGAAGGAAGGTCCATTCCATTTTGAGCAGATTGAGAACTATTTCCGCAAGAAAAATAATTCATCAGCACATCAGGTATTATCAGATAAAACTTGGAATGATTTGGATTTCGAGGAAGTATTCATGTTTGTTGACAGAACCAACTCAAAAATTGGGCAGCAGTATCTCTATAATAAATTAAGGGTTATTCAGGACAATTCAATCGAAATTAAAGAGGATGAATCTCTTATTGAAGAATTTTCACGGAATTCAGATTTCAGAGTGAACGTTCAGAAGCAATTGTGCCGATTGAATGACAAGGAAGCTTTTTACATTTCTTCACTATTTCAGGATGAACATTTGATGCCGCCTAAATGGTTTTTTGTCATTCCTTTTCTGTCACTTACAAATCTCCTTTTACTAATATCGTTATTCTTTATTCCTAAATTATTTATCGTTTTAATAGGTGTATATGTTGTTAACATTGGAATTCATTATTGGAATAAGCAAAACATTTATCAATATTTAGGCTCAATTCCACAACTTTTAAATTTAAACAGTATTGCAAAAACACTATTTCAAAATGACATCCTTAGGGCTAATAATCCACATCTTAATGAATCCATTACAATACTGGACAAGGTAAAAAATCGCATGACATTTTTCCAGTTGGAAGCCAAATTGCAGGGCGAGTTTGAAGTCATTTTTTGGACCTTCCTGGAGCTTTTTAAAATCCTTTTTCTACTTGAGCCTCTTTTATTGTTTGGTGCATTAAAGCAACTTGACACAAAAAGAAAAGAAATCGAGAATGTATTCATTTTTGTAGGTAAAATAGATACTTTAATCTCAATAGCTTCATTGAGAAAAGGTCTTCCAAAATTCTGTATTCCGGAAATTATAGAATCTCAAAAGATACTTACTGCCAAAGATGTTTACCATCCTTTGATACCGGATTGTGTAAGAAACAATATTAGCGTGAAAACAAAGTCAATACTTGTGACAGGCTCAAACATGTCAGGGAAAACTTCATTTATCAGAACAATCGGAATAAATGCAATAACCGGATTGACAATTAATACTTGTTTTGCGAAACAGTTTTCAATGCCGAGAATGAGAATATTTTCAGCCATAAGAATCAGCGATGATTTAATGAATGACAAAAGCTATTATTTTGAGGAAGTTCTAACTATTAAAGAAATGATTGATAATGGTGAAATTGGAATTTCAAATTTATTTCTGCTTGATGAGATATTTAAAGGAACTAACACGGTGGAGCGGATTTCAGCTGGTAAGGCTGTTTTATCGTCATTAACAAAAGAAGGGAATATTGTTTTTGTATCAACCCACGATATTGAGTTAGCGGATTTACTAAAAGAGGAATACGATTTATACCATTTCAGTGAGAAAGTGGATAATAAGACCGTTGATTTTGACTATAAACTCAAAGAGGGAAAATTGAAAAACAGAAATGCAATAAAGATGCTTCAACTCAATAATTACCCTGAAAAAATAATAAAAGAAGCGCTTAACATTTCGATAGCGTTAGATAAAGTTAATGTGGTGAATAAAGGAAATCTATTATGAAAAAAACATTTCTAGGACTCAGAACCGTCGGTTATAAGGTTGGAGATATTGACAAAGCAAAAGAATGGTATTCTCAGGCTTTTCAAACAAAACCTTATTTTGATCAACCTTTTTATGTTGGATTTAATATTGGAGGCTATGAACTTGGACTTCAACCCGAAGAAAGCCCGTTAACTGATAAATCAGACAATGTTGTTGTGTACTGGGGTGTGAATGAAATTGAGAATGAATACAACCGATTGATCGAATTGGGAGCCATAGAGCATGAGCAGCCCACCAATGTCGGAGGTGAAATTATTATTGCATCCGTTAAAGACCCGTGGGGAAATGTTATTGGGTTGATATATAATCCTGATTTTAAAGCAGAGGAATGAAAGAAAAATTGCTGAGGTCTGTTAGTTGCCTCTGAATTTTAGGTTTCATTGTTTCCCTCTACTGGCGCCTTTCATACAGCTATGGCATATGGGCGAGCAGAACTGGAATCCTTAAAAAAAAACTAAAACTTCAAACTCACCCCAGCCATAAAATTGAATTTCGCCTGTGGGAGGCAGTTGTTTGACTAAGAATTAGAATCCCAAATCCTTAATTATTGCATCAATCCTCTTATCGAGAAGAGAATTCATTTCATCAAACTTCTTCACATCTTTAAAATCTTCCCTAACGCTGAAATAAAATTTGATCTTAGGTTCTGTGCCTGAAGGTCGCACAGAAATTTTACTTCCGTCTTTCAGGAAAAATTGCAGTACATCTGATTTGGGCAGGTCTATTTTTTGTTCGGTATGTTTTTCAAGATCAAACATCGTTTGCTTCAGGTAATCTTTTATCATAACCACTGAGGATTTACTAATTGTTTTAGGAGGATTTGCACGATAAGTTTCCATCATTTTTTTGATTTCCTCAGCGCCTTCTTTGCCTTTTCGGGTGACAGACAAAAGTTTTTCACGATAAAGTCCGTGTTCGAGGTAAATTTCCGGCAACATTTCGTAAAGTGTCTTCCCCTGATCTGCTGCCCATGCAGCAGTTTCTGCAATCATACAGCAGGAACTGACCGCATCCTTATCTCTCACAAAATCACCCACCAGGTAGCCATAGCTTTCTTCACCTCCGCCGATAAATTGCTTTTTCCCTTCATTCAGCCGGATGATCTCTGCAATGTATTTGAATCCGGTGAGGGTGTCGAAATATTCCACGTCATTTTTAACAGCAATGTCTTTCAGTATTTCAGAGGTGACGATTGTTTTTACGATAAATTCACCTCCGGTAAGTTTTCCGTTTTCTTTCCATTTCCTGAGCAAATAATAAATCAGGAGGGTAGCAGTTTGATTACCGTTGAGTAATACAAATTCATTCTTATCGTTGCGCACAGCAATCCCAACTCTGTCGGCATCGGGGTCGGTAGCCATGACAAGACTGGCGTTCACCGCTTTTGCTTTTGCGATAGCCAGTGTCAGCGCAGCCGGCTCTTCGGGATTGGGTGACTTTACTGTAGGGAAATTCCCATCCGAAATGTCCTGCTCTGGTACGTTGAAAATATTTTTGAATCCGAATGCTTTTAACCCTTCAGGAACAAGGTTGACACCTGTGCCATGTATGGGAGTATAAACGATTTTCAGTTCGCTGTGCTTTTGAATGATTTCGGGCGAAAGTGACAGGGCTTTGATGCGGGATAGGTATTCTTTGTCAACCTCACCACCTATCATTTCAATCAGTTTTTCATTGCGATTGAAATTGATTTCCGAAACATTACCGATTTTATTCACTTCGTTGATCACATTTTTATCATGTGGACTTATGAGTTGGCCACCGTCATCCCAGTAAGCTTTATAACCGTTGTATTCGGGTGGATTGTGAGAGGCTGTGATCACTACCCCTGCCTGACAGCCAAGGAAACGGATGGCAAAAGATAATTCGGGTGTGGGTCGCAGCGATTCGAATAAAAAAACCTTAATGCCATTGGCTGACATCACATCGGCTGTAGTATTGGCAAAAAAAGTGTTGTTTCTCCTCGAGTCATACGCAATTGCCATACTGATTTGCGTTTTTTGCGGGAACATCTTTTTCAGATAATTGGATAATCCCTGGGAGGCGGCGCCAACGGTATATTTGTTCATGCGGTTGGTTCCGACACCCATAATGCCGCGTAAACCGCCTGTTCCAAATTCGAGATTGGTATAAAATGCCTCAACCAGTTCTTTGGGATCATGTGCGATTAATTCCTGAACTTTCTTTTTTGTTTCTGCATCGTAATTTCCATCGAGCCATACTTTTGCCCGGTCCAGAATGTTTTGATCAATCATTGTGTCAACAATTTATTTTAGTTTGTTTTTTGTGTAAAATTCAAAGGGTGCAAATTTATCGAAAATTCAAAATACACAGAATGAACAGTTGATAAAAATGTCAAACAATCACCCGGCAATTGATTCTCAAATCAGTATGTAATTTTATTGTGTACCGGCGATGAAGGCTGATAGCATGGATGCAATCATCTACCTGTAAAGCTTAACATTGACCGTTATTCCTGATTCTACCCTGAAGGTTTTTTCGATGGTAAGTGCTGATTTTGTTGAAAATTTTGAACGGTAGATTGCCCTGTAAGTTCCGGGTTGAAGAACAATGGTTTCTCTTTGTTCATTGTTATCTCGAAAATTATAGATCCATGTCAGTTCATTATTGTTTTCAAGATATATCCCGCCATACCCATTCGCTTTTTTCTCAATCACAGCAATACCTGGTAAAGGGATTTCGATTGACGTGGTGTGGCTCTGCTTGATTTCAATATCCTCAATATAGATTCGGGGTAATGATAACACTTCAAGATCGTAGATTCCTGTTATGTACTTTTCAACCTGGGGAAATTGCTGAACATTGAGGGTTTCAGTTTTACCGTTTTGCCTGACTATACACTTCAGATCGCGAACCGTTTTATCACGCGAATCCATTTTCAGGTCGAGGTTGCCTTGAGGAGTTTCGAGGGCAATGATGGTGTGTTTACCAGGGTTAAGACTGACTTTTTCCAGCTTTTTCGGAGGTATAGTATGCACTACGATGTCATACGCCAATAGCGGATCAATGCTTAACGTATCAGGCAAACCTTTGTGATTGAGCGTATGGACAAAATTGTATTTTATCAAACCTGAAAAATTGTCGTAAAAAGTCATGGAAACATTGGTTTCTGTAGGTTTACCATATTCATCCAGCAGGTTAACCTGGGCAGTAGTTGTGTTCAGCGCCTGCGAGATGACAACATTGAGGGCCTTTGAAAACTCAGCTTCGCTTGATGCGTCGAAATAAGTTCCAACACAATCGAAAGCTTCCTGGAAATTCTTTCCAATCCCGATTATAAATGGTTTTAGTACCACGCCTTTTTTTTGCAAAGCTTTGGATACCGCACATGGATCGCCATCACATTCTTCCAATCCATCAGTAATGAGTACCACAATATTCCGGCAATTGTCACAAGCCGGGAAATCATTACCCGACTGTTCGAGTGCATAAGCAATAGGTGTTGTTCCTTTTGGCACTATCGCTTTAATCCTTGTTTTTAAGGTCGGTATGTTGTTTTTTGAAAAAGGTACCACAAGCTTAGTATCGTTGCAAACCTGTGGGGGAAAATTGTACTGATGACCGTATAGACGAAGCGCTATTTCAATGTTTTTAACCGTTTCGAGGCTGTCGAGCAAATTGATCAGCAACTTCCGGGCGATGGTAATCTTCATGTCGCTTTGCCACCGTCCGTACATGCTTTGTGAAGCATCAAGCACAAACAGCAGCCTTGTCAACGGCGGTGGTTTCTCCTGCTCTTCTTCCTGAACCTGTGCAAACAGGATGGTCGTTTGAAGGATCAGGACGAATGGTATGAGTAGTATTTTTAATTTCAATGGTAAATAATTTGACGTTAAAAACAAATTCAGATTAGGAACGTTCACACCCTGAAAGTATTATCTTCCACGGTTCAATACAAATTCAAAAATAGTAGATTTTGATCTCGGTTTGGAATGAACTTTACGATTATATAAACAGTAAATTGTTAGGAAATAGATGTCCGGAAAATCTTAATAGAAAAGACTAATTATAATTTCGTCGAAAGAACTTTTTCAAATATAAAATGACAATCAGCCTTAAATTCAGTATATTCATCACGATTTCGATCCTCCTTCTCAATTCATTACCGGTAAAAATAAAGGCACAGGAGGTCTGGGATACTATCCCTTCGGCCTGGGCTGATTCGGTATTGTCATCCCTTACTTTGGAAGAAAAGATTGCGCAACTGATGATGATCAGGACTTATTCAAATAAGGAACCCGGATATTATGCCAATGTGGAAGGGACTATTAAAAAGTACAACATCGGTGGATTGTGTTTTTTTCAGGGCGGTCCGGTGAGGCAAGCTCAACTGACCAACCGGTATCAGTCGGTTGCAAAAACGCCCTTATTCATTGCCATTGATGCCGAATGGGGGCTGGGTATGCGGCTTGATAGCACCTTTTCGTTTCCTTACCAAATGACACTGGGCGCCGTCCGCGATAACGATCTGATTTATGAAATGGGAAGCCTGGTTGCACATCAGCTCAAAATGGTTGGGGCGCAAATCAATTTTGCACCCGTTGCCGATGTCAATAATAATCCTGCCAATCCTGTGATCAACAGTCGCTCTTTTGGCGAGTCGGAATGGGAGGTAGCTCAGAAAAGCATCGCTTATATGATGGGGTTACAGGATAACGGCATCATAGCTACTGCTAAACATTTTCCGGGTCATGGCGATACCGACTCTGACTCGCATTACACCCTACCGGTGATCAGCCATCCCAGAGAAAGACTTGATTCGATAGAATTGTATCCATTTAAATTACTCATCGGAAGAGGGCTTGATGCCATCATGGTGGCTCACCTGTTCGTGCCCGGTTTGGACAGCACACCCAATACACCTACAACCCTGTCGAAACCGGTGGTAACAGATCTGCTGAAAAATGAACTTGGTTTTAACGGACTGATTATTACTGATGCTCTTGATATGAAAGGTGTGACAACGGGTAATAAACCGGGTGAAATTGAATTGAGGGCATTTCTGGCAGGTAATGATATTTTACTTCTTCCGCAGGATGTGCAGGCAGCCATAAGTGCAATCAAAGCCGGAATGGAATCGGGATTGGTAACTGAAGAAATGATCAATGAACGTTGCCTTAAAATTATAAAATATAAGCAGCAAGCGGGATTAGACCATTATACTCCCGTAAAGACAAATAATCTCTATCAAAACCTGAATGGGACAGAAAACGAACTTATTACCAGAAAAATTTATGAAAATGCGGTAACCGTTGTAAAAAACGAAAATCAACTATTACCTTTGACTCACCTCGATACTTTGAAAATTGCCGCATTGTCTATTGGTTCGTTAGAGAAAAATCCATTCCAGACAATGTTAAGCAATTACTGCGAAATTTCTGATTTCAATATTCAAAATAAATTTTCCGAAAGCCAGTCAGAAGCAATGATCAAAAAACTGGCAGATTTTAACCTCGTGATCATCTCTTTGCATAATACTAATATTTTCGCTAACAAAAATTTTGGATTGACACCCGAAACCTTCCAACTCATTGATAAGGTTGCCGGCACGAATAAAGTGATACTTGCCCTTTTTGCAAATCCCTACAGTCTAAGCAATATCATCAACCCAGAGAAACTTGCTTCCATCGTAGTGGGTTATCAGGATACAAAAATTGCAAACGAAATTACTGCCGAAATCATAATGGGAAGTCTTTCCGCTAAAGGCAGATTACCGGTGCTGATTTCTGATTCTTCTTTATTTCAAGCGGGAATAGAATTAAAGAGTTTGAAACGGTTAAATTATAAGATCCCTGAAGAAATCGGCATAGCAAGCAGTGATCTGGAAAAAATTGATTCCCTTGTGCTTGTTGCTATTCGTGAAAAGGCGATACCCGGCTGTCAGGTACTGGTAGCAAAGGATGGAAGTGTGATTTACCGGAAGTCGTTTGGCAAACATACTTACGAAGAGGCTCAAAAGGTTGAGAATAGCGATATATATGATCTTGCTTCCCTTACTAAAATTGCGGCGACTACGCTGTCGGTTATGAAACTTAGTGATGAAGGCAGACTCGATATTGATCAGACGCTTTCCTATTATCTGCCTGCACTTAAAGGAACCAACAAAGAAGATATTGTTATCAGGGAATTGTTGGCTCATCAGGCACGGCTGAAAGCATGGATTCCCTTTTATCTTTCAACCCTGAAAAATGATAAGCCCGATCCGGCATATTATTCCCTTGTTTCTGATCCTCAGCATACTGTTAAAGTAGCAAACAGCCTTTATTTAAGGGATGATTATATTCAGGTAATTTACGATTCGATCGTTTCTTCAAGGCTGCTAAAAAAAAAGGAATATGTTTACAGCGATCTCGGATTATATCTGCTAAAACAGATCATCGAAAACCAAACAAAAAAGCCTTTAAATCAATTTGTGTCAGAATCCTTTTATAAACCGCTTGGTGTGCAAACAATGTGCTTTAATCCATTGGAGAGGTTTGATGCTTCTATGATTGTTCCGACAGAAAAGGATGATTATTTCAGGAATCAGTTGATACAGGGATATGTTCACGATCAGGGCGCTGCTATGCTCGGTGGGGTAGGGGGGCATGCCGGATTGTTTTCAAATGCAAATGATCTGGCTGTCGTTATGCAGATGTTGTTGCAGGGAGGCGAATACGGCGGCATTCAATTTATTAACCATTCAACGGTAGATGAATTTACCAAGCAACAATTTCCGCTTGATAATAACCGGCGAGGAATCGGATTCGATAAGCCGGAACCCGAAAAATGGGAAGATGGCCCCACTTGCAAAAGCGCTTCATCCGATAGTTTTGGACATACAGGGTTCACGGGAACTTATGCCTGGGCTGACCCGCAATATGGGTTGGTTTATATTTTTCTTTCAAATAGAATCTATCCCACTGCTCAAAATACAAAGTTGATCAAAATGAAAACCCGCAAAGAAATTCAGCAGGTGATTTATGATGCCGTGATTAAGTCTGAAAAAAAGAAGCCCATAAACAAAGAGGCAGAAACTTTGCAGGAAAAAATGAAATAGACTTTTCATACGTTAACCAGGTTTGTTATCATTTACTATTTTTGCCGATCTTTTACGATTTGAGTATCACTTTATTTATAAAACTTTTTCATGGCAATAACAAAAAAATCTGTTTTCTGGTGGATAATTTCAATCCTGTTTACGCTCGCAATTGCTTACTATCAGCGAACCACAGGACCGACATACCCTGTAAGAGGAAAAATTATAATGAATAACCAGGAAATGAAATATAAATTACTAACATCAAACGACAGTCATATTCCTGCGGAAGTTATTGTCAGAGGCAATGTTGAAGGCATTTCAGGGCAAATTGAGTACAAAAAATACAATACCAACGAAGCATGGCAGTTAACCGAAATGAAATTGAAAGAAGGAATTCTGATTGGTGAATTGCCACCACAACCGCCTGCGGGTAAACTAATGTACAAAGTAACACTGAATTCTGGTGCTGAAAGTCTTAACCTTACTGCTCAACCCGTTGTGATCCGTTTCAAAGGGGCTGTTCCCGCTTTCGTACTTTTCCCTCATATTCTCATCATGTTTTTGGCAATGCTTTATTCAACAAGAACAGGGATTGAAGCCCTCATGAAGGGTGAAAAAACAAAGAATTATACATTGATCACCCTGTTGTTGTTGCTTGTTGGTGGTATGATTTTGGGTCCCGTTGTTCAAAAATATGCCTTTGGTGAATTTTGGACAGGTGTTCCTTTCGGCTACGATCTGACGGACAACAAAACGCTCATTGCATTTCTTGCCTGGATAATCGCTTATCTTCGGGTCCGCCGGAATAATAGCAACAGAGCCTGGGTAATCGTAGCATCAGTTGTCCTGTTGATGGTTTATCTCATACCGCACAGCATGTTTGGTTCTGAATTAGACTACTCCACAGGCAACATTGGCACCGGAAAATAAACAGAAATGACAATTTTCATTATTGCTATAACTGTAATCATTTCCTTAATTGCTTTGGGTAAGGCAGACGTCTTTGATAAGATGAAGTTTAATGCCTATTTTATCCATCACAACAAAGAATGGTACCGCTTTTTATCTTATGGGTTTGTCCATGCTGACTGGATGCATCTGTTCATCAATATGTTTGTACTTTATTCTTTTGGTTCCATTGTTGAGGATCTGTTTGGCTATTACTTTGAAATGAAGGGGTATATTTTCTTTATTCTGCTTTACGTCGGAGGAATTGGATTCTCAACCCTTTTTGATTACGGAAAATATAAAAACGACATCTACTATAATGCCGTTGGTGCTTCAGGGGCAGTTTCCGCGATTGTCTTTTCGTCCATCATTTTGTATCCTGCCGGGAAAATATTTTTGTTCATGATCCCCATCGGAATTCCCGCACCTATCTTTGGTTTAATTTACCTGGTCTATTCAGCCTATATGGCTAAAAGGGGAACCGGAAACATCGGTCACAGCGCTCATTTCTGGGGTGCGGTTTTCGGGGTCGTATTTACGATCGCCATCAAACCGGAATTTTTCACACTTTTTTGGGAGCAGATTTTTTAAAAAGTGCGGAGCCTGGGGCAAGGAGCATGGAGTCGTATCTTTTTCAGCCTTTTTTCTTATTCACATTAAAACGCATCCCATAAAAAAACCTTATTACACCGAATTGGTATGAGAGAGAATTTTGTTGTTCCTTACCTGTGTTGCCCGAAAAGTTATCATTTATAGCGGTTACACCGGCATACAGGCGCTCAGTATTGTATACCAGGGCAGCCCTTGCAGCTAACCTGCCGGCAAAAAACGAACCCCTCTTTTCGTCAATGTTTTCAGGGTAGTTTATGTCATAATATTGGACGGCAACTCCCGGAATAAGCGTCATAGATAAATACAACCGTTTCCATAAAACAAAGGTGTGTGAATAGCCACCGGCTACTCCAATTCCTGAAACACGAAGATTGTTAAACGTAAGATCAGGATTGCACTGGTCAATTATTTCATTCGGAATAAATGCTGAATCCCCTTCTACCCTGAACAATGAAAAAAAGCCACCCAACAAAAAAGAGCCGGCGCTTTTCCGCTGAAGGTCAGTCTGCACAAATGCTGCCTTTGCAGAATACTTTTTGTGCCTGAATGCATAAATGCAACTTCCGCCCAGCGTGGTTGAGGTGATGTCGGGTCTCTGAGGATAGGGTAATTCCGGATCCCAGCCAGGGATATAATCTTCAGGATTTTCGACATAAAATCCCTTGAAGTATTGCAAATTGAAATCAATGACTAACATTCTGGTGAAAATGTTGGTCTGAACATCCAATCTTTGCGTTTCTCCATAACGGTAGTCATCATTGTTTATAAATGGCAAATTAAATGCTATTCCTAAGCCAAACCATTTATAGTTCACACCAATACCCAAATTCATGTTGCTGTTGGGTGCATAAGCAACCGATTTTAGAGAATCGTTATCCTTGATACCAAAGTTGCTGAACTTATTTACTGCATATATTCTGATGGACAATTTTTTTGAAAGATCTTTGATAAAAGCCGTGTCATAACTAAGCTTTTTTGCCTCAGTAGTTTGGGCAAAATTACTTTTTAGCACACAGGCAACCATTAGAATTAGCAAGAAAAATTTGGACATCATCAAAATATAGCGCTAACAAAAATAGAATATTCTGCAAGGTTAGTGTCCTATTCTCGTGATTATTTTTATCCTGAGTTCCACTAACAATTCACTGACAGACAAATACGATCTTCCAGACATTTGAATATCTGCTTAAGATTTTTTGCAAGCACAATAGTTATCTATAATTTTGAATTATCTTAGCACAACTATTAAAAACACTTCCAATGAAAAAAAATGATATTCAGCCTATTGTACAAGGCGACAAAAAGGTGATCCGTGGCTGGGTGATGTACGACTGGGCCAATTCGGTTTACCAACTGACTGTGACAACCGCAATTTTCCCCTTATATTACGCATCGGTTACAAGGAAAGACGACGATTTCACTGTTTCTTTTTTTGGTTTCGAAATCGTGAATACCGTTTTATATTCATTGGCCATCGCAGCCTCCTACCTTTTCGTAGCAGCACTTTCGCCATTATTATCTTCAATGGCTGATTATACCGGGCGAAGGAAGGGATTTATGAGGGCTTTTACCTGGATTGGCGCTCTGGGATGCGGAATGCTGTTTTTCTTTAATGAAAGTAACATTGAATTTGGAATCATTGCTTTTATGCTTGGAACCATTGGCTATTGTGGCAGTATTGTCTTTTATAATTCTTTTTTACCGGTCATTGCAGCGCCTGAAGATCAGGACAGGATAAGCGCCAGAGGATACTCCATGGGTTATTTGGGAGGCGTTGTTTTATTGCTTTTCAACCTGGCAATGGTTTTAAAACCAGGTTGGTTTGGCATTCCTGAAGGAACCTCTTTACCAGCCCGCTTGTCATTTGTTACTGTTTTTCTATGGTGGATCGGCTTTTCGACGATGACGTTTAAAAATTTACCCAAATATACTTATCGAAAGCGATCGGAAAAAGGCCGTATTCTTTCAAATGGCTATAAAGAGCTTCAAAAAGTTTTTTTTCAAATCCGGAAGTCTTATAAGCTCAGCATTTATCTTGTCGGATTCTTTTTTATGATGATGGGATTGATTACCGTGATGTTCATGGCTACCAGTTTTGGTGAAAAGGAAGTCGGGCTCAGTGATAAAGTTTTGATTCCTACACTGCTGATCATTCAGCTTGTCGGGATGTTCGGTGCATGGTTATTCGCAAGGCTTTCGGGCAGGTTTGGTAACCTTCAGGCGCTGATTATTTCACTTGTTGCATGGACGCTTATCTGTTATGGCGCCTATTATATTACCAATGCTGCTGGATTTATTACTGCCGCTTTTTTTATAGGGATTGTCATGGGCGGTTCACAGTCGCTTGCCAGGTCAACTTATTCCAAGATGCTTCCCGAAACCACTGACCATACTTCATTTTTCAGTTTCTATGATGTGATGGAAAAAGTAGCAACAGCCGCCGGAATTTTCAGTTTCGGCATCATTGAGGCCATTACCGGCAGCATGAGGTATTCAGTAATCGCAATCGGGATATTCTTCCTGATAGCCTTGGTATTTATGTTTCTGCTTTTGATGGGCAAAAAAACTTACTCAGAATTAAATAGTTAAAAATATTTCTTTTACTTTGATTTTACTATTACCGCAGGTGGTGTACTAATCTGTTTTCACAATTATAATGTGAATAATTAGTTTTTAAAGTCAGTCCTTGAGGATCAAAATATGAGTCCACTCCGAATAGTAATTTTGAACCACATAGTCACATAGAATCATAGGAATTCACATAGGTTTTTGCCTCATTATCAACTATGTGAAAATCTTTGTGCCCTATGATCCTATGTGGTAAAATCATAATAAATACTTTTCGGAGAAGACTCAAATATAATAATCCTTATTATTTGATATTTTGTTCACCATTCCTGTGTATTTTTACCTCAAATAATCCGTATGAGCTTCACCGTTTATAAATCTTCTGCAGGATCGGGCAAGACCTTTACCCTTGTGAAGGAATACCTTAATCTTGTTCTTCCCGAACCTTCAAGGTTCAGGAATATTCTGGCAATAACCTTTACCAACAAAGCTGCCAACGAGATGAAAGAACGGATCATCATCAGCCTTAAGGAAATCGCCGCATTGGATGAAAACCCCGAAACGAAAGCGGTAAAATATATCCTGCCCGACATTTGCAATTCATCCGGTTTAAGTCCGGAAATACTTGCAGTGAATGCCGAAAAAACACTAAAAAATATTCTTCACGACTACTCCGATTTTGCCATCAGCACCATTGACAGCTTTGTCCACAGGGTAATCAGGAGTTTTGCCTTCGACCTGCACCTGCCGTTAAACTTTGAAGTTGAAATGGATGAGGATGAACTTCGAGGGAAGGTGGTGGATATTCTGATCAGCAGGGTGGGAACTGATGAACAACTCACCCGTATCCTGGTAAATTTTGTTCAGTCGAGAACCGAGGACGAAAAGAGCTGGAATATTGACAAAGACCTGATGGATGTGGCGAATTATTTGTCCAGAGAGAATGGGCAGGAGCACATCGAAAAGCTGAAAGAACTTAACCTTACCGATTTTTTTGAGATCAATAGGCAAATAATCGAAATCGTCAGACGGTTTGAAAAAACGGTTGTTGATTATGCTAACCAGGCTATCGAAATCATTCAATCAAAAGGGATTCCACATGAATCTTTTTACCGCGGAAACCAGGGCATCAGCATTTATTTTGAAAACCTTACCAGGCGAAGATTCGACAAATTAAAACCAAATTCTTATGTAATCGCCACCATTGAAAACGATAAATGGTTTTCAGGGAAAGTCAATCCACAGGATAAATCTGAAATTGATGAGATAAAACCAAGGCTCATTGAAATCTATTATCAGTTAAGCACATATCTTGATAAGCAATTATCGCGCTATATTTTTTTACAGGAGATCAGGAAAAATATCTTCCCATTGGCTGTTTTGAATGAGATTGCCGGCATTCTGGCTGACTACAAAAAGGAAAACGAAATCGTGATGATATCGGAGTTCAATAAGAGGATTGCTGAAATCGTGATGAACGAACCTGTTCCTTTTATTTATGAACGCCTGGGCGAAAAGTACAGACATTTTCTGGTGGATGAGTTTCAGGATACATCCATATTGCAATGGCAAAACCTGTTGCCCCTCATCGAGAACTCGCTTGCTGAAAGCAAATTCAACATGGTAGTTGGAGACGGCAAACAAGCCATATATCGCTGGCGTGGCGGCGAAGTGGAGCAATTTGCAGGACTTCCGAATATTTATCGAAGGAAAAATGACCCCGTCATGGTTCAGCGGGAGCAATCGCTTGTCCGAAATTATCATCCCGTACCCCTTGAAAATAATTTCAGGTCGAAAAAGGAAATTGTGGAATTTAACAATGCCTTTTTCACCTCCATCGCTACCTTGCTACCAGAGCAATACAAGACCATTTATTCAGATGTGGCTCAACACTCGAACCCTGAAAATAAAGGCGGGTTTGTGCAGTTCCTGTTATTTCAGCCAGGTTTGAACGATTGCACTTTTGAAGCGTTCAACCTTGAAGAGATTACCCATACCTTATCAGAATTGCTTTCCGAAGGATTCAGCTATGGCGACATTGCCATCCTTTGCCGGAATAATTTGAATGCCGGGTTCCTGGCGCAGGAGCTTTTAAAACAAAACGTCCCGGTGATCTCCTCCGAATCGCTTCAGCTTGGCAGTTCTGCCGAAGTAAGGCTGGTGGTTGCTGCCATGAAAGCCATTTACAATGCTTCGGATAACATCGCACGTGTCGAAATTATCAATTACCTGAACCAATCCGGGCGACTGAAAGGTTCGTTACATGAGATGCTGAAAACATGCGGAATGATCCGATCCAATGCTGATGAAGGTAATTCGAACAGCGATTTTTTTGATGTTCTGGCTTCAAATAACCTGGAACTTTTCCCGACAGTTTTGATGAAATATTCGATGTACGATCTTGCCGAGGAACTGATAAGGGTTTTTGAATTGCATCGCAAACCCGATCCTTACATTCAGTTTTTTTTGGAGGCTGTTCTAAAGTTTTCGAAAGAGCAAAACAAAGAAATTGCAGATTTTATAGAGTGGTGGGATAAAAAAGGATACAAACAATCCATCATTGTGCCTGCGGGATCGGATGCCGTGAGGGTGATGACCATTCACAAAGCCAAGGGGCTTGAATTTCCTGTTGTGTTTTATCCTTTTGCAAACGAAAAACACCGCAACTCAGCAGATAAACTGTGGGTGGATGTTGATGATGAAGAAGTTCCCATATTAAAGGCAGCCCTGGTTAATACCTCAAAAACACTGTTGGAAACTCCTTTTGCTGCGCTTTACGAAGAAGAGAACGGTAAATCTCTGCTTGACCTTATAAACCTGCTTTATGTGGTGATGACACGCCCTACCGATCGTTTGTATGTAATTTCCTCCATGCCTCCTAAAAGCAGCGACCCGGCTGTTTCTGTTCCTGTTTTGTTAAAACATTTCCTGTCGGAAAAAGGAATATGGAACGAAACCGAATCATTGTATAAGTTTGGAGAAAAGTCAGTCACCCCACACAAGAAGGAAGCAATTGTCCAAACGTTTAAACTCGATAATTTCATTTCAAATCCCTGGCGCGACCGCATGATGGTAAGTCTGCAAGCGCATAAAAACTGGGATATTGACGACAAAACCCAAAGCCTGAAATGGGGTAATCTTATCCATTTTGTTCTGGCGCAGATCATTACCGCGGAGGATGTTGGAACTGTAATTGAAAAATTAGAAGCTGAAGGAATTATCAAACCGGAGGAAAAGGAAACGATATTGTCTGTTTTAAATCCATTTCTATCGCATCCTGATGTTGCACAGTATTTCCTGCCAGGACTAAATATAAAAGCAGAACCCGAAATTCTTCTTCCAAATGGCAAAACTTTTCGTCCCGACAGAATAGTTTTAGGCGATAACCAAACCACTGTCATTGATTTTAAAACAGGAAAACCCGAAGAGAACCAGAGGGAGCAGGTTCGGTTTTACATGAAGTTGATGGACGAAATGGGCTATCAAAAAATAAAAGGTATCTTGCTATACATCGCTGAAAAGGACCCGGTGGTTGAAGTTTATTGATTCACAAACTCCGCTATTCCTCAGAGCCTTTTACTAAAGACATCCCGTTTGCAGCGGCTATGTGGCAATAGTGATTTACATGCAATTTCACACTAATCCCTCACACACCTTACACTGTAGCCGTTTTCCTTATTGATAGGTGCATAAACAACATTAATTGAAGCTGAATTCAGTCCGTAAAACCAGGCATAAGGAGCACTGTCTTCGGTACTCGTCCAGAAGTAGCAATAGCCATACATATTACCGAAATAGCCATTACCGTCACGGTGTCCTGCCGGGAGAGCGGAAAATCCTGTTTCATTCGTTGCTCCCACATTGGTATTGTCCCAGTGGGTTAGTCCTGTTTCCTTCAATTTTCCTCCGGCATCAAACTGCCCTCCAAGATAATTGACCAGGATCATCCACTCGTCGTAAGTCGGAACATGAAATCCTTCAGGGGCTATATTCCTCGGGTCGTTAACGGCTGTCCAATTGTATAAATGGCCATAGATTTGCCTGAAAAGGCCATCGTTTTCATAAAAACAATAAGCGCCATTACTTGTTGTTGCCCATCCAATTGTGTCTGGGATATTGAAAATAAAATCACCATTGCGGTAATGTTTGGCTTTCAGGTTTTCGGCCATCCAGTCCTGTGTGCCAATGGTGACAACATGGTAAACATTCCCATCAATATCTGTTACGGTAACCGGGCTGGCCTGCTGGGTTGTAAAAATTACTTCGTTGCCATAGCCGGTTCCGGCGCTGTTGGTGGCGTATGCCCTCACATGATAAGTCGTCCCATCAGACAGGAGTTCCATCGTGCTGTAGAACTGACCGAAGCCTGTTCCGTTTGTAGTATAGCTGTTGGCGGTGGTGGGCAAAGTGCTGGTACTCCAGCAAACGCCTCTTTCACTTGGGGTGTCACCGTAATCTGACGAAATAATCCCGCCGCTGATGGCGGCAATTTGAGTGATATCAGTCACAACGGAGGTGGTTAATACCGGAACTACGATTTCGGGTTCACTGTCTTTTTCGTCGCAACTGATTGTTGCCATAACCAGCATGGTCATGATAGCCAATGCGTAAATTGAATTCTTGTTTGTTGTTTTCATCGTTAATATTTTTAATTTCAAATTAATTAAGTGGTTTAATTTTAACGGTTTGTCTGTGATGAGGAGCTGATTTCGGAGAGCATTCCTGTCCGGCATGACTGGTCGGCGATGCGAGAATCAGCGGTTGAGTAGTGCATCGGCACCGCTCTGCACAATTCACATTGATAAGCGGTCGGGCTTTTTTCATTAAGTTTGTTCATCTAAATCATTTTGTTGTCATGCCAAACATTTCCGTTAATGTATTAGTCAATTGGTTCCCAAAGTTCAATCTTGTTTCCTTCTGCGTCCATAATATGAACAAATTTTCCATAGTCGTACGTCGCAAAGCTGTCAAGCAGGGTTACTCCGTTTTCTTTGAGTTTGTTTACAAGTCCTTCAATATTCTGAACCCGGTAATTAATCATAAAGTCTTTCTTGGAGGGGGAAAAATATTCATCTCCTTTTTTGAAAGGACTCCATTGAAGAGAGTTTGTCTCGTCAGGTCTGTTATTGTTTCTGGATTCAAAACTCGACGAACCCCATTCATTGATTTCAAGCCCTAAATTTTTGGTGTACCATTCTTTCGTTTCCTGCGGATTATCCGAATAAAAAAAAATTCCACCAATTCCCATTACCTTAGTGGGTTGTGTCGTTTGGTGAAACGGTGTTTGTCGTTTCATTTTTTTGTTCTTCCATTTCATTTGTTTTATTTGTCGGGTTGCATCTCATAAGAATTGTTCCGATGGCTTACAGGATTGAAATTGTTATTATTTGTCTTATTCATTTTGCCTTACTTTTTTTACTGTTATGTCGTCTTTAAGCTGCTGCTAACGGTCGAAGCTATAACAAAAGGCGGCAGGCGGGTCCCTAAATTACTGGTTTTCACCATAACCTGCCATTTATTAAGCCTTTGTTAGCTTATCATTGTTTATTCATTATTCTTTTCAGATTTAAAAAGTTTACAACTTTGTCTGCCTTGAAAACAAGCAAAACAAAAAGTCCAATTATCGTTACCACCGCCAAAGCAACCCAAATCAGCGTCAAACCGTCAATATCCATTAACGCAAAAGAGATATTTCCCGGTAAAACTGAAAACAGATTTGTTATCACTGCGAACAGTCCGAATATTTTAATACATACAATAAAAAAGTCCTTCTTTGTCATATAGTTGTTTTTTGTCGTACGATGTATGCTAACATGTGTGGAGGTATCGGCGTTCTCTACTTTGTTAGTTGAATTTTTCAATTTATTTTGAGACTATCAAATGGAATTTTTAATTGAGTATCCCAAAATGCGGAAACATTTACAATTTTCCACCCCTCCTGATCTTTTTCCAATAATCTAATTTCTTGACTGATTCGGTAATTTGTCTTTTCCTTGTCCGCATTGTATTGCGTCCAAATCAAATAGGCCGTTTTCTCATCAAAAAATTTCACTAAAGGCTTTTCTCTCTTTACTATTGGATGGATTACATTTGTCCCGTTCTTATAGTATTTTTCAATCCAATCTTTTCCTTGCGAGTTGATTTTTTTCCATCCTACGGCAGCGTCTGCTGTCCCATCACTGTTATTCCACGCTTGAACGGCATAGTTTTCATGACTCCAATATTTTGCCCAGCTTTCATAGTTTCCATCAAAAAAACATTTAGTTTCACCCTCAATAACGTTCATAATTGCCTCTGTTTCTGCTGTTTCATCAAATAGCTCTTTCTTATTCTGGAGCACCTTTTTGTCTGATAAAGGTTGACAAGCAACAACAAATATTAACAAGATAAACAAGTGTGAAATTGAAATTTGATTTTTCATGTTGCATTTTTTTTGTTTATTATTTCAACTAACCTTTGGCAATGTTGAGTGCAGGTTTTCAATGCGCTTCACTTTCAACCATGCTGACCCAATTCGTCTATTCCATTTTTCTTTTTTTCGCCAATCCTCTATCTGTCCTAAGAATTGGCGGTGTTGTAGCAAAGAACTGTGGTTTGATTAACCGCTGAACCCCGCATTAAATATGGTTTTTGTTATGCCATTGTGTTTTTATTTTTTCAACATTTTCTTGATTTATATGCAAAGCACTTAAACTCATTTTCATCTTTCTGGTTGTAACGAACCATATTGCATAACATTTCCTCATTTGGATTATCGTCGTTGATACAAGTAATACACAACGATGGTTTTTTAATTAAATCCGTATTAATTTCATATCCATCATCATCAAAAAATCCTGCAATTTTAGAAGGTGGGATTTCGTCAATATGTCTTCGTCCTTTTATATTTTCTCTTTTTTTAATTGCTGATTCAATTTCATATTCGTCAGTTGGAAAACTTTCTCCAGTAATACATGTAAAGCAACTGTTTCCAACTGATGCTGAACCAACTACCCAAATATCATTTCCACAAGAACATTTAATACCTTTTCTATAATCTTCAATTGCCAAGTTAAGTCGTTTCCTTAAATCTTTTTCATTTTGACCAGGGTTGTTTTTTAGGTGTTTTTTTAAATAGCCTTTAATCGAAATTGGTACAAATCCCATTTTGTCTTTAACTTTAAATTCTTTTTTACTAAAAAATAAATTGACACTATTTTGTCAAAAGGCTTTACAATTTATTCTAAATCAATTATTATCATTAAATTTTCTTTTACAGTTTCAATTAAGTTTTTTGGTAAATCTCCAACTTTTTTCAATAATCGTGTATTATCAATTGCTCTAATTTGGTCAATCATTATATCGCAGTTTTGATGAAAATTTGCTTCTCCTTTTTTTAAATGAACCCTTAAAATATCAGAATCATTTTTAACATTTGTTGTTATTGGACATATAATGGTTGAAGGATGTGGTATTTGATTTAGAAGATTTGTTTGGATTATAAGCACTGGTCTTGTTTTTCCATGTTCAGTTCCAATTTGTGGATTTAAATCTGCAATCCAGATTTCATATTGGTTAACCGGCATAATCAATCTCCTCAAAATCTTTTAATACTTCCATTGAATCTGTTTTAACTAATTCAGATTCCTTTTTAAGTCTTTTTTCTAAAATAGCACGTTTTTGAATCCGATTGTAGTAATCAATAGCGTCGTTAATGTACCTGTTTCTCGGTTTTTTAATTTTTGAAAGAATTTTTTCGGTTTCTCCAAAAATCGAATCGTCAATTTTTAATGATACTGTTTTCATAATTTACACATTTAATATGACAAAAGTATATCATTTTAGTATATCAAACAAGTGTTTCTATTTTTTGTTTTCAACATGCGGCATAACGGGCGGCGGTATGTTTTTGTTGCCGATTTCGAAGCAATTCACTGTCAAGTTACACAAAAGTTTATTAGTTGCATAAACGCTGAAATACCCACTATCTCGGCAATAAAATATACCGTCTGTTGCCGCCTGGTGTTCTGTCTTCCAGTCTTGTAAACTATTGTAAATATTGAGTTTCCGTGTCATTGTCATCTTACTTCCTTTTTTCTGTCGGCTCGTGTGTCAGCGTTTTTTATTTTTTAAGTGTCGGCAAATTTTTTAAAACAATTTCTCTCGGTGCGTTGGCTTTGCAAGCTCTTTGACAAAGCTTTGGTTTGAGTGTTGGCTCGTGTCGGCTTTGGCAATGTGCTTGCAAAATAATTTTACTTTTCACTCTTCGTTGCTTATTAATTTTTCAAACTGTAATTCGGGTAAAATTATTTTTACTTCTTGTGCTTTGTCTTCCGCTTTCCAGTGAACTATGAAATTAACTTTTGCTTCTTTTAATTCAAATCCGTTTGTCCGTATCTCTGCTAATTTATCAAGAAATCTTCTTGAGAACTTCAAAACTAATTCACCTTTTTCGTTCTTACAACCTTCTTCTGAAATATTAATTATATCGCTGCTTGTCAATGGGTTGACACGTTTTTGTATGAACTTAAAATAGCCTAAGTTCAAATCTTTGTGTGACAGATGCAATGCCAAATCACTTGGTGGTTGAAATACGTTATTGTTTTCTACTCTCTCTATTTCTTCTGTTTTTAACTTGTCAAGATAATTTCCATTCAAGTGAATTATCAACTTTTGTTTTGCTCTTGTCATTGCAACATACAACTGTCGTTTCTTTTCATCTTCTCCTGCATCAAAGTTTTCAAGCATCAGAAAAACATTGTCAAACTCTTTTCCTTTTGCTTTATGAATGGTTGAAACGAAAATTGTTTCTCCATTTTCATTCATGAAATCTTCAAGTTTTGATTCCCTGATAAAAACTTCAAAATCGGATTTGTATTTCTTCTTTGTGTTTGTTGCTTCAAAATCTTTAATGAGGTTGTTCACGATTTCAAACTTTGAACTGCGCTTGTATCTATCAATCACTTTCCTTTTGGCATTGCCCCAAACATCATCACTAATTATAAATACATCATCGTCTAATTTCAATTCATTTAAAAAGAAACGAACCTCTGCCAGATTATACAAACTGAATCCATCATTGGATTGAATTAATTTTGCTTGTAATCCTCTTTTTGTCAAAAGTCCTGCAACCTGAAATGCTTCTTCGTTCTTGTGCGTAAGAACGCATGTTGTACCTGATAGTCCAGTAGAAAGTATGTCGTTAATTAAAGGAGTGATAAGATTGTAATTCATATAATGAACAATTTTGATTTTTCCATTGTCGGTTTGTTTTGCTTTAATCGGAATTTCCTTCATTCGTTTTTCAATTGTCTTTACAAACTGATTAGTGAATGAAACCAAATTGCTTTTGCTCCTGTAATTTGTGATGAGTTCATATTTGGATGCTTTCTTGTCTGTAATGAAACTCAACAGGTATTTTGAATCTGCTCCACGCCATTCGTAAATATTTTGGTCATCATCGCCAACTGCAATCACCCGCATATCTTCGTTTTTTTCCATCAGCACTTTTATCAGTTCAAATTCGTCCTCATCCATGTCTTGTGCCTCATCTATTACTAAAACCGTTTTAGTAATTCTGCTTATCTCAACTTCGTTGTTCTTGATTTTCGCAACAGTTGTTTTAATTATTTCACTTGCTCTTTCAATCGTTCCAACTTTTCCCAACAAGTCAAAACAATAGGAGTGAAAAGTTTTCATGTCAATGAAGTTGGCAGCATTTCCGATTAATTCAATCAATCTCTTTTTAAATTCCGTAGCCGCTGCCCTTGAAAATGTTACCATGAGTAGTTGCTCATGTTTTACATCTTCCATCAAAAGCAACGAAGCTAATTTGTGAACTAAAACTTTTGTCTTTCCGCTACCTGGCCCTGCAGCAACTACAATGTATTTTGAATGCTTATCATCAATAATTCTTCGCTGAACGTCTGACAAAGAATCAAAAAGTTGTTTGTATTTCCTGGGTGTTATGTTTCTTTTTATTTCGGATTCCCGGCTGCCTTTGAAATACTTACTTAGGAAAGAGGGAAAGTTCAATTGAAAATAATCGTCAACAAATATCAATGCTCCGGTATAATCGTCAATCATCTTCTTTGCATACTCACCAACGATATGAATTTGCTGAACCTTATGGTCGTAATAATCACTTAGTTTCTGATAATCTTGTTCCTTGTATTGAACTCTCGGATTTAGTTCAATCTTGTCAATAGTGAGTTTGTTGTAAACCACAAGAAAGCCGCCTTCAATTTTTATTGCTTCAATTCTTGACAGATAAAACAACGTATCTTCAATGTCCTCAATAGTTGTTTTGACTTCAAACAATTGAAGTTGTTTACTAAAAGCTTCTTGCAATTCAAGAACAGAAAATTCAACCAGCACTTCGTCTTTATCCGGTTCTCCTTCTTCCTTTATTGTATTGCTCTTTTCATATAAGTAGCCAACAATAAATTTAGATAAGGTGTGTCGCTTCTCTAAGCTCTCTTTTAATTCTTCTCTGGGCTGACAACTTATTGCTACAATATGATTCTTGTTATAATCTTTATTGTGTCGCTTAATCCAATTTTTAATTGCCCAAAAGTTTAAAAGAGTTTTTATTTTGTTTGGCGTTACATCTCTGCATCCATTTTCTTCCGCTTTTTCATTCAGTTCTTTAATGTGAAATGATTTTTCCTGTTCCTCAAACAATGGACAAAGGAAATTTTCAATTAGGCCATACGATTCAACAATTTCAAGTGAACTTTTTTTGTTCACTCCCTTTTTAATAAATGCTGTCAAATCTTTTGCATCTGCCAAAATCTTTTCATCGCGCAAAAGATTTACAACTGATATCACATTCTTAATTTCAATTCCTAAGTTGTCGGAGATATAATCAACTCTTGATTCAGCTTCGTCTTGTTGTGATTGCTTTCTGCTCTTACTTGAAAAAAGAGCCTTGATAATTCTTGTAGCTGTAATTTTTTGTTCCTCACTAAATTTTAGTGAATTCATTATTTTGTCAATAGCTTCCTGTGCATTTTTTGAAAGAATACTATTGGCAAAGATTCTTGGCATATTTTGCTTTCGCTTCAAATAGCCAGCCTCTTCCAATGCAGCTATGGCTGTTGTTACTCTTGTTTCAACTTCTTTTAAATTATCATCCCAACCAGCTTGTCTTGCAATTTCTAAAGCAGATTTTTGAACACTTGATTTAAATTTTGTAATGAATTTTATTGCCTTCCAAATTTGTTGTATCTCATGTATATTAAGTTTGGTCTGATTTAATAAAATAAAATGTTTTCCTAAATCTTCCTCATTAAATAAAACATAACAGTCGGCCGTTATATTCTCATCTCGTCCTGCTCGTCCAGCTTCTTGAACATAGTTTTCGAGTGAATCAGAAATTTCATAATGAACAACTAATCCAACATCTTTTTTATCCACTCCCATTCCAAAAGCAGAAGTTGCAACCATTATCTGAACATCACCTGTTATGAATGCATTTTGATTTTCAGTTTTCTCCTGCCTTTCCATTTTGCCATGAAATGCTCTTGCATTGAATCCATCTTCACTTAATCTTGCTGCAAGCTCTCTTGCTCTTTTTGTTCTTGAGACATAAATTATAGTCGGACAATCTTTCTCCTCAACTAAATCCCGGACAGAATTATATTTTTCTTCATCATTACCTTTTTCAAAAACTTTATAATGAAGATTAGTTCTTGTCGCTTTGGAAGGAAATATTTCCAGCTTGAGTCCTAACTTTTCTTTAAAGTATGTACAAATGTCTTCAATTACTTTTTGTTTTGCTGTTGCAGTGAAACAAGAAACAGGAATTTGTTCATCAAGATTTTTACTTTCTTGAAGTGATTTGATAAAGTCACCGATGTATAAATAATCAACTCTGAAATCTTGCCCCCACGATGAAAAGCAGTGTGCTTCGTCAATCACAAAGCGAACAACTTTTCTTCCTAATAATAATTTCTCTGTTGTCTTTGAACGCAAAGATTCGGGAGAGATATAAAGAATGGATGCAAATCCATCTTGAATTCTTTGAATTGATTTTGCTCTTTCAATCGGGTCAAGCAATCCATTTATTGTAACTGCATCAGTAATTCCAATTCTTTCAAGATTGTCAACCTGGTCTTTCATCAAGGATTGCAAAGGAGAAATAACAACTGTCAATCCTTTGGCATTTTCCCCACTCATCAAAGCTGGAACCTGGAATGTGATTGACTTGCCTCCACCTGTTGGAAACACTGCCAAAATTGATTTACTGTCAACGGCTGCTTGAACTGCGTTCTCTTGCAATGGCTCACCTGCATAATTTCTATATTCGTCAAAGCCAAAATATTTCTTAAGTCCCTTGCGAATGTCTAATGCCTGATTGCAATACACGCAACCAGTCAAACAAGGATTGTTTCTTAATAAAAACATTATTCGTTCAACTTTCGGATAGTTTTTTAAAACCCAGGGCGGTGTTATTGAATAGCGGTTGTTACAATTTATAAGTGCTAAACAGTAGGATAATTCAATCGGGTATTCGGAAATTATTTTGGTAAGGTCAGCCTGTTCGCATATAAGAGATTGAAATTTTTCTCTGATTATTTTTTCAATATCGGTTTCGCTGCTCTTGTATTCAATGAAACGAAAAAAGGAGTGAAACTCTTTTTTCTCGTTTAATAGCAAATAGAAAATTTGTTTTAGTTTTTCTTCTGCTTTATTGAAAATAGAAACTTCGTCAAAGAAAAGGTCTTTGGCTTTTATAGAATCGTTAAGGGGATTGTTTGTGTCCTCTGTTTGAAGTTTGTCGTCTTTGAGCAAAGCATGATAAGGCTTTGTAGGAAACAAAAGGGGAGAGAGGAATAAAGTGTCAATGATGTTTTCTGAATTTACTTTAGCATCATTGACAGCCTTATCAATATACAGTAAATCGTGATTTAAAATATTGTGTCCACAAATGAACTCTGTCCCGTTTAAGAATTTTATAAAGTCAGAAATAGAATTTGAATGAAAGGAGTTGCCGTTGTCCTTAACACTTCCAATGTCAAGAATCTTTCGGCTTCTTAGCTCAATCTCAGTATCAATGAATGCAATTGATTTCATTTGTCAATAGCAAATATAGTATATAGAAGTGAGGGTTGGCTAAAAAATGGCTCTTTTGATTTTGCAGAAGTGATGGCTTCATGTATCGGGGCAAAAGCAAATGTGCCATTGTGTGTCGGCAATTGTTTTAAAAAATGTGCGGTAGGCAAAAAATAAAAAACATCAGGTCGGCTTGAGTGTCGGCTCTGTTGTCTTGTCAATATTTCGTTTTTCTGTCCTTTCACAATGGATTACTTATCAATTTTATTATTGTCGTCTGTCTTTTTACACATGGTGCCAACGGTTTGCAGCTACAAAAAGTTGGCGATTTCGAAGCACAAAACTGTCTGCCAGCAATGCACTTGCTGCGAAGCACAAATCTTCATTTACCCACTGAACCGCCCATTTCTTGCAGGTGCAGTTAGCGGTTGCTCTTCTGTTGTTCTTCATTGTGTGAATTTTTCAAATGTTGTCCCATTAAATTTATATGCCCCGTTTTCGTGCGTTCCAAGCCAAAGGTAACCATTGTTGTCTTTGTAAATGCTGAATAATGTAATGTCTATTGAATTATGCTGAACAACATAGTGTGTAACTTTCGTCCCATCATATTTCCAAACGCCGTTACGATACGTTACAAACCACAAATTATTATTGTCGTCTTTTACGCTTGATAGATACTCGTCTAGATTACCGTCTTTTTTCCCGTCTAAACTGCCGATACTCTCAAGTTGTCTGTAAAATTTCGTACTATTTAATGTTAGGCTGTCGTAAACACTATAACGATATTCGGTATTGAACCAAAAGTCGCCATTTCTATCTTCGCTAATTGAACGCACTCCGTTTGCCCCTTCATTTCGAAATTCAGTCACATCATCTTCTGTAATCCATTCAAATGATTTTCCGTTATAGCGACATACACCTGATGGATTAGTGCCGAACCAAACGCTACCTTTTCTGTCCTGATGGATGCTGTAAATTTCGAAAGGATTGGAAATTTTAGGGGGCTTAGGAAGCTGCAACTCATATAAAGTAATGCCGTCATACCGATACACTTTTTCAGATTGATAAGAATGTCTAAACCACAAATCATTGGATTGAAGTTTCCAGTCATTACTTGGAGTAGCTGCTATTGTAGCAAATGATTGTCCGTCAAATTTAGTTACTGTTGAATGCGGATAAACACCAATGAAGTAAATGTTGCCAAATTTATCTTCTTTAATTTCATCAATTCTATTGTTTTGCAATCCGTGTTTTGCTGTATAATTAATTAATGACTTTCCATCATATCTATACACCCCTGTTTCCCAGCTTCCAAACCAATATACGTTCTTCTTGTCTTGATAAACAACCATTATACTTCGACCTAGTTCTTTTACTGTGTCGCCTTTTGCAAATTGTTCACCAAATTGCTCTGTGTTTATTTTCTGATTAGAGGTCTGCCCATTGCACGATGTCAATAGAGTTAAAATGGTCAGAAATAAAAGTATGTTTAATTTCATTGTCGTCAGTTTGATGGTTGCAGTGTCGTCATAGAGTTACCGCTAACGTTTAGTATTAGAATAGTTGCCGATTGCGTGGCACTTTCCTGTCAAGCTACGAGAAAGTTGAAGCTGGCTACAACCCTTGAATATACAGCTATTTCGGCTACCCGCCTGCCGGCCGGGCAGGTTATTTTTATACATTGTTACCGCCTGGCATTTCTTTCAATTCATAATTTGTGCTTCGTCCACCGCTTGTTTCTTTTTGTAAGATGTCCTTTTTTATCAAATCTTGAATATCTCGAAGAGCTGTATCTTGTGAACACTTATTTATCTTTCCCCATTTCGAGGTTGTTAATTTGCCGTCAAATCCATCAAGCAGCCTGTTTATTATTTTTTGTTGCCTGTCATTAAGAATTGTGGTGGAATGTATTTTCCAAAATTCTGCTTTATGAAGTATTTTCGATAAAGTTTCTTCTGTAGAATCAATGGCATTTATTAAACATTGCAAAAACCACAAAATCCATTCTGTTATATCTGAATTTCCTTTTTGTGTTTCTTCAAGTTTTTCATAATACTGTTTCCTTTCAACTCTTATTTGCGCTGACATACTGTAGAACCGCCTGATACTTTTGTCAGAACGTGCCAATGTCATATCTGTAATTGCTCTTGTAATTCTTCCGTTTCCATCATCGAATGGATGAGTTGTCACGAACCATAAATGAGCAATAGCTGCTTTAAGAACCAAATCTATTTCAGTCTCGTTTTCAAACCATTTTAGGAATTTTATCATTTCTGGTTCTATCTTGTCAGAACTTGGAGCTTGATAGTGAACTTTTTCTTTTCCCATTGGCCCAGACACAACTTGCATAGGTACTGTTGTGTCTTTTCTCCAGTCCGCAACTGTGATTTTATAAAGATTACTCCAACCTGAAGGGAACAGTGCCGCATGCCATCCAAACAATCTGTCCTTAGTTAAAGGCAAGTTATATCTTTGTGTAGCGTCAAGCATCATTTCAACAATCCCTTCAACATGGCGCTCCGATTCTACTGCACCTGCAATGTCAATTCCTAGTCTTCGAGCTATTGAAGAACGTACTTGTTCTATTTCTAAAAATTCACCTTCGATTTCAGATGATTTTATAACATCTAAAGTGAGAGTGTTCAAAACTGCTTCATTTTGCAAATCAAAGCCCAGCGATTCCATTTTACCAAGAAGTCTACCCTGTTGATTTCTAGCTTCACCAAGTTTTGTCATCACTTTCTTATTGTCCCAAGTGAAGTCAGTCCAGTTTTCTTTTTCGTGTATATAGATTTTCATTCCCCGCAATTTATGCGACAAATATACTTCTTATTCTCCGCAAATAAAATTTTCTCCGCAAAATATGCTTAGATTAAAGCTGTTAATCTCCGCACGGTCGATTTTTCTGCTTTGCGCTAACGGGCGGCGGTATACCAAGTGCAGGAATAAATTGTTGCTCAACTGTCAACCAGCACAAATGTATATAAAGATTTCAAATGTTTCAACGAACACGCATACCCGCATTTGCTATAGCGTTTGTTATGGGCCGTAGTTATTGTCCAAGACTGATTTTGAAATGAGGCAATTCAACACTTAGCATCACTTTCGCCTGTAAAGCGGTAAATACTCTCATAAGAGTCTCTATTGTAACATTACTGGCGTTATTTTCAATTCTTGAAATTTGAGCTTTTTGCACGCCAATTAGTTTCCCAAGTTCCTCCTGGGTTAATTTTCGCTCCTGTCTTGTTTGTTTTATTGCTTGTCCGATCAAGTCCATTTGTAATTCATATTCAAATCTGTCTCGATTTGGAGTGCCAATTTTACCGATAAGTTTGTCTTGAACTTCGTCTAATGTATGTGTTTTCATTTCTTTGTCTTTTTAGCGATTTCTTTGTCCTCAAAATATCGTAAACGAATTTGCTTTGCTTTTTGTATTTCACTGTCAGGTGTTTTGCTGGTTTTCTTGACTATTCCATGCGTTGAAACTACAAGTGTATTTTCAGAATCTGTCTTGTCCCAAAATGATAACAGTCTGTAATGCAGCCCTTGATAAAGAGTTCTGAATTCCCAGATTTCGTCTTTGAGTTTTTTGAATAGTTCAGGATCATGTCTTGTCTGAACTTTACGAATGTTTAAAATGATTTTTTCGTAGTGCTTCTTTTCAAGATTACTGAGAAATTAAAAAGTCTCGTCTAAAAATACAATGTCAAAAAGTTTGTGCATTCATTTGATTCTTGATAGTGCAAAGATACATAAAATGTTTCATTATATAGAAACTATTTTCGGGTTGCGATTTTTTTCTACTATGCACCATAACGTTTTGCCCATATAGCCCGTAGCCGTTTCTTTGCTCTGATGTTCATTGATGTAACGTGTGCTCAAATTTACAATTCTTTGTCTTGATGACCGCTATGCGGCTATTTGATATTACTTGCTGTTGGCACACGTTTTTTTCTTTTACATATTATGGTTAATCAATATTACTAGTCTGTTTTCTGGTGAAATTATATAAAAGTCCGTACTTCCGCCATGTCTGTATGCGTAATATGATCCTTTACTATTTGCAATTTCTCTAATGAAATCTTGTCGAGTAACAATTTCTCCTTTCCAGCCTGCGTAAACTGGTGTAACAAATTCTAAAATTTCCTTTTCTTCACTTTTTACTGGAGTTGGTGTCCATTTAATTTCTGAATTGCTTTCAGGTGGATATTCCTTAAAAAATATAGAGTCAGGATTTTTAAAATATTCCGCAGTTTCTTGATTAAACTTGTATATATATAAAGTGTAACCTTCTCCTCGAACTCCCCATTCGTCATACTTAAATTCTTTCCAACTCCAAAATGATTTTCCAGTCAGGCTTGTCGTTTGTTTTTTTATGTAAAAATTTCTTGAAAGAGGAAATAATTGTAATTGCCACGTAAATATGACTATTAAAATTGTCAGGATTGAAACTTGTATTGTAAATGATCTTTTCTTTCCTTTTCTATAAAGTCTAAAAAGTCGATAAATCCATATTAATAGGCCAACACCAAGTCCAATTACAATTAATAATATGATTAAGTAGAATGTCATTTTTTAAATGTGTGCCAACGGTTGGTGCAAGTGTAGTGCGGGATTTCGGAGCGGTTCACTTTCAAGCCCGCAAGTAGCCAATTCGTTTATTCAAAACTTCCTTTTTACCGTCAATCGTCAAAGACGAATTGGCGGTGTTGCAACGAAGAACTGCGGTCCAATTACCCACTGCAACCCGCATTACATTTGCACTTTGTTACCAACCGTAGTTCATTTTATCCAATCGAAATATTCAAATGTTTACCTAATCCTATTTCTATTAATTTATAATAAGTCGAAATCTGAATATCGCTTTGACCTCTTTCAATTCTTGATATGTAACTTTTTTTCGTTCCAGTTCTTTGCGCCAATTCATCTTGAGTTATCATTGCGTCATTTCTTGCTTCTTTAAGCATAATTCCAAGTCTAAATGCTAAAGAATCAGCATCGTATTTATCTCTGGAAGTTGTTCCCTTTTCTCCGTATTTTTCCTTTAAAATATCTTCAAAATCTGTAATGTTTTTCATTTTATTTTCCTCCATATTTTTCGTTCATGTATTCTGTTTTCAGTTTCTCTGCCATTTTGATTTCTTGTCTTGGTGTTTTTTGAGATTTTTTAATAAAACAATTTGTCAAAACGATTAACTCCCCTTTGTCGAAAAAGCAAAGAATCCTAATGCTTTTAAAAGTCGTAATAACACGTATCTCATAAATTCCATCTGTATTTTCCAAGCTTTTAAAAAATTTCTTTGGTACCTGCTTTTCAAATCTTACCAAGTCAAATACGTATTCGATTTTTTCTTGCACCTTAAATTCTTGCGATTTATAAAAATCGATGAAGTTATTTTTATATGCAATTATTCTTCTAATCACTCCGCAAAGTTAACTAATTAGTTTACACGGTTTAGTATTTTGGTCATTTTTTTTATACAGGAATTTCTTTTTTTACTATGGTTGGTAACGTTAAGTATAAGAATAGTAGCCGGCTGCGTGGCACTTTACTGTCAAGTTACAAGAAGGTTGAAGCGGCCTACAACCGTTGATTTTACTAGTGTCCCGGCTATTATTTTTATACATTGTTACCAACCGTATTTTTATTGATGAAAGTTGAGTTATTTCTTAATTCTCTAAATAATCAACAGCAAATTGAATCCAATCTTTTACAGATTCATCCAGATAAATATCAGGTTGAACTCCAATATTGTCTATAGGGTAATCGGGAAGTCTTCTAGCTCTCCACGCTGGTAGAAGTAGATTGTAATTATCGCAACCAAATTTGAAATAGTAAGCTGAAGCGTAATCCAATGCCCCATAAGTGGGCGTTCCTAATATCTTTACTTTTTTACTCTGCTTCATACTAAATACAAAGGCCTCTCCCTGACTGCCAACCATCTTATTAGCTAAGATTATAACCTGTTCTGGACTATGTTCTGCAATTTTCACTTCAGTTATAGAAACATCTGTAGAATCGGGATTCACAAATTCTCCTACATTGGCCTTAAAGAGCTTAATCCATCCCGTAACCATTTTCTTATCTGCCGCATACTGTTCTTCATCAGGAGTTATATCAATCCAGTGTTGCAAAGTTTCAATTACTGTTGGGGTTGCTAACCATTCTGTTCCTAATGACCTAATATTATTTGTACAGATGTAAGGCAGTAGCTTTTCGTAGGCATTGCCTGTACCTCCAGAATTATCTCTTATATCTATAATAAGGTTCTCATAGTTTTCGAGGAGCTCAATATTATCATCAATTAAATTCTCAATTCGTTCAACATTAGCTTGTTCAAAACTGGACATACGCAATAAAACGGTTTTGTCTGTTAATTTCTTAAAATAGAAACCTTCAATCTCATCCATTTTCATTTGAATTTCATTTTCGGGAAGCGTTGGTTTCGGCATTTCTTTTAAAAAGACAGATTTGGTATTTTTAAAGGATAAAATGGCTCCATCAAACAACTCATAGTTGTCTTCTCTTAATGAATGGTCACCCATAAAATAATTAGCCTTTCCATCTTTCATTAAGCTAAACTTAATCTCATTGGCTTTCCAGGATTTGTTATCACTTTCAATAATAAATGCCTGATATTCGTCATTCATATTGATAATGCCAACTTTATAAGAACCCAATTTCCAAACACCTTCCAGTTCGTCGGTAGAATTTGAGATATGCTCATAAAAGTTCTCCAGATTAATTTCTATTTTTGAATAGCTTTTACTTCCCATTTCTTCAGTTTGGGCTACTTCTTCTTCACCATTTTTCGATAGTGTAATATGACCATCCTTAAAATAATCTAAATAGGATTCTAATAAATCAAAACAATCTTTTTCTTGAATGCTTTTCGATTTAACTCTCAAGTCATTCTTTAAGCTGTTGTAAATTAATTTATTACTCGTTTTCTCCTTAAATCCGGGATAATCGCTTTCCACTCTTTCTATTAATTGGCTTAATGCCTGTTCGCAGTTACAGTCAGTCTGAGAAAAGGAGTCAAAGGCTAAGCCTAAAATTAGAAATGTTAAAATACATTTTTTCATGATGGTAATTTTAATTATTAAATTAAGTTATCATGAGTAAGACGTTTAGACTTACAGCTTTGTTACCAGACAATCAAGCAGAATGTGTAATTTTACTAGGCTTAGCATATTGAAACATTACATATTTTAAGACGCTTTTGTATCAGGTTGTAGGGTTTTATATATGGTTGGTAACGTTCCTCAGCTATGGCATGTAGCGGATTCCCGTGTTTTATGTTCTTTTCTAAAAGTAATTCCAATTTCGTTTCATTGTTAAAAATTACGTCGCTATATGCTATAGGTGATGTTGGTAGCTGTTTTTTATATTCTCCATTCTAATGTACAATTCAATTCTATTGTCGGACTATAGTCTTTATTGGGTCTAGGATTTGTTCCCTGAATTTTAGCTTTGAATTCATATTTGATTTCATGTCTTTCATTTTTGATTGCTTTAAAAGTCGATGGTATTCCCCAAAGTTTTATAAAGGAATATGAATTGTCTTCTTTCTTTGAATTAATAGTCAAAATGTAAATTCCATTTTCAAGGTCAACAACAATACTTGAATTATCTTCCCAATCAAATTCAATTTCATGGTTTTCAATTTTAAGATTTGCAATGGTTAATCCTCCGTCAATATTTTGAATCTCTGCATAAAATATTGTTTTTCCTGATTCCGAAGTGCATTTTAAGAATGATGGTCCTGATCCAGCAAGACAATTTAGTCCAGGAAATAATAAGATGATACTAAGTATTATGTACTTCATTCTTGTCTTTTTAAAATTGCTACCAACGTTCTTGCGGCTATGTTGCGTGCCGCTTTCGTACCTTTATGTTTGTTGAATTTCACAATGCTCAAAGTTACAATTTCTTGTCTTGGTGACCCGGATGTAAGGCATGCAATATTAGCCGCTGTTAGCGAGCGTTTATCTTTAACATTTTAATCATTTCATTTCTGTCCTTGTCTGTAAATAGTTTTGCAGGAGTCAATATTACCGCATCATATCCACCTGATTCGATTTTTTCTGATTCAGTCAGGATAATGAGGTTACAAACATTTCTTTTTTCATCATCTACAATTGGGTCCATATATTTTTTAAAAAATTCATCTTTTGTCAATATTATATTTCCGGTCGTTCCAGCAACGTATGCAATTCTTTTATTTTGAAAATCAAAATCGGGGTCTGATTCGGAAAATATTTCATTTAAAATTTCTGTCTCTTGAGGACTTAAAGAGTCATTGCTTTTTTCCTTTTCATTTTCAACATTCTGTGAAAATAGTCCGAATTGGATAATGAATAATAGTATGCTTAATCCGTATTTCATTTTTTTCTTTAAATGCTCGCTAACGGTCGCGGCTTATAAAAGTGCGGGTTTTCCGCTTTACTTTCCAGTCCGCCGTTAATAAAGTTTAAAAATAGTAAAAATGTTCGAAAACCACTTCACCCCGCATTTTTTTAGAGCCGCTGTTGTAAAGCGTTTTTTTTCATGCAACTCCATTCACCATGAAGTCAAAATAATTCTGCTTTGTCAAGTTGATCTTTATTGACCAAAAACAATCACCACCATCCAAAACTGTCATAAAATTATTTTTCCAGTCAAATGGTTTCATTTTCCAATTTCCATTTGATTCTATCGGAGTTTCATAAATTTCACAAAAAGCATTTATAAACACCAATAAATCGCCTTTCTCGTCTTTATAGAATGAGTATTGTCTATAATATTTTTTTACAGTTTTCACATTTAGAATTTCCCAATGAACTTCTGTATTATTTATTATCGCATTTTCTAGAATTATTTCTACCAGTTTAATTTGTTCTTTTGTTGGAGTCCAGAATTCAGAAATACTATCACAAACCCACTTCAATTGGTCTCTGTCATTAATTACCGTTTCTTTTTTAGAAAAAACATAGTCTTCTTTGTTTTGCGTCTTTCCAATTATTTCACAAGTAGTCATAAAAGAAAGAAAAATTAAAATAAAACGAAGTAATTGTTTTGTCTTCATATAGCAGATTATAAAAATGCTTTACAACGGATGACGCTATGGCGAGTGCGGGATTAAATTGTTGCTCAACTGTCTGCCAGCACAAATGTATATAAAGATTTCAAATGTTTCGACGAACATGCAAACCCGCATTTGCTATAGCGTTTGTTGGGTGCAGTATTTTCTTATTTAATTATGATTTTCTCTCCTAAAAACTTTGGTTTCACGCCGAAAAACAAGTCCAGGAACATTTTGTCGCGAGCAAAGAATTCTCGCAATTTTGTCTTAAATCCCTTGTACGCTTGAACTTCTTTCGCGTTATATCCATAAGCGTCAATTCCAAACTTTCTTGCTAAATATACAGCTCTTTCGTTATGGAATTTCTGCGAAATGACGATGAATGAATTTTGTCCAAAAATGTCTCTGGCTCTCACAACTGCATCCAAAGTTCTAAATCCCGCATAGTCCAAATAAATCAAGCTGTCAGGAATTCCATTCTTGACGAGTTCAGCTTTCATGTCTGCCGGTTCGTTGTAATCTGTCTTGCTGTTGTCTCCGCTAATTATGATGTTCTTGATTTTACCGCTTTTATATAATTCTACTGCAGCGTCAATTCGATTGAAGAAAAAGTCATTCTTGGCTCCATTCTTCAAGTTTCTGCTTGTCCCGAGGAGTAAACCAACATTATTAGGTTTCACATTCGCCAAGTCGTCAGAAATAAATTTCTTAGCTGTCTGGTTAACAGCAATGTTCGCCCAAATTGTCAAGGCGAAAACGACAACAATTGATGTTAGGATTATAATTCTATATTTTCGTTTTCGTCTCATAAATATTGCACCCAACGTGTTGCGGCTATGTTGCGTGCCGCATTTTTACCTTTATTATTCTTGATTTACACAATGTTTAAAGTTTAAATTTCTTGTCTTGATAGCCAATATGCGCGGCATGCAATATAGGTGCTGTTGTGTGCTGGCTTATTTTATTTTTTCTTTCAATGTATATTTTGTGTTCCCTAAGTTGTATTCAACTATGCCATAATTTGCACTCCAAAGTATTTCCTTTATAGCATTTTCTTCACTGCAAAATGACTCATCATTACACGGAAATGTCAATATATCATCATAGGTTTTGTCTCCGATTATTTTTGTCTGGTAGTTCATTTCATTTAATTCAATATTCTTACTTGCGAAGTAGTAACTATGAGGTTTGTAAATAATATCAAAGGTCGTACTACTTTTATTTGCGTCAATTACAATTATTGATTGTCTACTTGAATTAAATTTAGTCCCCATTGGATTAGTCCACTTGTCTGGTACACTTGCCTCAATAACGATTTTTTCATGATGAGGAGAAATTATTGCTAAATGGTCTTCAGGATTATTAAACTTTTCTGTTTTTAAAATTCTCAAAGTGTCAATATCACCCTCACTGTCTTGAAATAAATATACTTGTCCCGGTTTATATGCAATCCAATCTATTGTCTTTTTGTCAATTGTATATTGTTTACAACCGATGAAAAGGAAAACCATGGTTATAAGGATAAGATTTGTATGTTTTCTCAAATTTTTCATCTTAAGCTTGCACACAACGGGAAGCATATGCTTTGTGGCGGACATTGAAAGACAAATCTTTCTGTCCACTATGATTTATATTAGGAACTAAAATACTCATTTTCACAACGTAACCCGCCATAAAGTATATGCATTGTTATGGCTCGTTTTTATTTTCATTTAGTTACAATTTTCGCTGTTTCAGGTGCAATCCCAATTGTCGCAATTGATCCGCTGTTAAACCTCAAAAAATCTGATTCAATGCCGTCACTGAAGATAATTCCACTTGTTGGCATTAGTGATTCAATGGTAATGCGATTCTGATTCTTTATTATTCCTGCTGTTATTCCTGTCTGCGTTCGAATGCTCTGAAAAGGTTCTCTAACGGCAAATAGTAATTCATTGTCTCTTAGTTTTGGCCTTTTCGGTTTTAAATTCGGCTCAAACATACTCGTTACTCCGTAAGCCATATTGAAAACTGAACTTAGCCAACCTGTTGACCCTGCTGATGTTGATACGATTAGTCCGCTTGAGGATTGTTCTTCTGTTTTGTCATTAAAAGAAATTTTGTATCGTGCTGAAATGTGCGATGAAGCACCGATAAATAAGTCGTTAAAGGCTAAAATTCTTTGACCATCATTCAATTTTGCTTCAGCAAATCTCATTGTCTTTGATTGAAAATTATTTGAAACGACATTCTCTACACCCAAAATGAAATCTGAAGTGTCAAAAGGCAAAAGTATACCGTCATATCTTTCTTTGTCGGGATTGACGGCAATTATGGGACAGCCTTTCGAGTATTTCGCGGTATTTGCAACAAGACCGTCTTGGCCAATTACAATAATTAGATTGTTGGCTGAAAATATAAATGATGGCAAATATGTCCTCTCAACGGTTTTGTTTTTAATGACTTTTGAAAGTTGTGTTTGGAGCGAAACTAAAGAACTATGAAAAATTTCGTGTTCAAATTTATAATCGTCAAAGTCTCCACCAAGACTTTCAATGTAAAATTTAGCTTGCGCCTTTGTGTTGAAGTGTTCAATCAAAGATTCAAGCCTTGTTTTGTTTTTTATAATTATGGCATATTCAACACTCATTTTCGGCTGTCTCTCTTGTCATTAATTATTGAATCTAATAGCTCGGGGCTAATATTTAGATTTCCAATTTTATCAGCGTTTTCGGCAAGTTCCCTAAATGCAAGTGATATGTTAAACTTTGGGTCTGGATTGTTATTCAACGCTGTTAAAGTTTTCCAATCAATGTCTTTATATGGCTTCAATGTCGTTTCAATTACATAACCCTGAGTTTCTGCTTCTTTTCTGTCGTTAGCTGTTCTTTGTTCAATTAGTTTTTTTCTTTGATTTTCAACTGATATGTCAGCATCCAAATTCATTTCACGAAGTTTTCTGTCATTATCGGATTTTTGAACTTCTGATTCCATTTTCTTTTCAGCGATTTGTTTTTGTTTTTCTTCTACTGCAATTTCGGTATTCAGTTCCGTTTCCTTGATTTTTCTTTCTTGTTCAACTGCAAAATTTCTGCGTTCATAAATGGCCTGGTCGGCTTCTTGTTGCAATTTTTCTCTTGTTTCAGTTTCCAATGCTCTTGCCATTTCAGGTGTAGCTTGGATAGCTAAAATGTTCGCACCTAAAATTTCTATTCCAAGCATTCCGATCGCTTGCGAAGATTTAAGGCCTTCTAAAATTCGTTCTTCAATAGATTTTGCCGAGCGAATTGCATCCTTCAGTTTTATTTCATGGATGAATGATGAGGTGGCGGTTTGCGCTTCATTGATGATTCTTTGACTAAGTTTCTCAATGTCGTTTTTCTTGTACTGTCCATTATCATCAACAGTAAAGTCCAATACATCGGCAAGTGTCTTTGGATTGCTAATCTTGTAACTTATTTGTCCTTGGATATTAACGGCTTGATAGTCTTTTGTTGATTCACTAAATATAAACGGCAAGTCGTTGCTTCCCATTGGAATAGCAGCAATGGAGCTGTTTGGAGCGAAGTAAAAAAACGAAAGTCCACGACCTTCTCTTTTAATGTTTCCGTTCTTGAAATGCAGAACGTATGTCATTGAGTCAAATTTAATGTGTTTTATTCCGAACATATTTTTTGGTTTTTATTGTTTGTCATTATTTGTTGTGTTTCACCTAAAATGAGCCATAACGTTTTGCCCATATAGCCCGTAGCCGTTTTTTTATACTTATGTTCATTGATTTTAACAATGTTCAAATTTACAATTCTTTTTCTTGATGACCCATAAGCCGGCTATGGGCTATGATGGGCTGTTAGGCTACGTTTTTCTCTTTGTAATTTCTATTATTTCATCCATTTTACTTACAATTATTACCATTCCAATAATAATGCAAATTGTAATTCCACTGAATATTAAAATTCCAAGAGTTAAATAATTGAATTTCAAAAACAATCCTATTATCAAAATTATTAGTCCGACAAGTAGGGTCATAAAAGTCAAATACGATAAATCAACTAAACTTTTTATTATTAAAATATTATTTGGTTTTAAAATCAATTCGATTTTCCCAGTTCTAATCACTTTCATGGCCTCTGTCATATTGTTTCCATAATTTGTCGTGCTTCTATATGTTTTTTGAAATTCAATATTTGTTATATTAGCTTTAGTCTTAAAATCATATTGTTTTAGAATTCTATCCAGGTTTTCAAGAAAACTATTAAAGTAATTGTCCTGTTTTCCTTTAAGACTAATAATCCAAGATTGAGAGTATTTTAATCTTATTAAATTTATTATTTTTTTCATTCTTAAATGTAGCCTAACGGTTTGCATATGGCTTGTGGCGGATTCGAAGCACTTTCCTGTCCCCCGAGATCAAAGCTTGCAGCGGAGCGAAAGCCTTGCTGGTAGACGTTTACCCGCCATAAGCTATATGCGTTGTTGTAGCACGTTTTTATTTTTTCTTTTACATACCATCTTCTCTGTCAGATAGCCAATCCTTGTATTTAGCTTTCAGTCTGTCTCGTTTTTCGGTCGAGTCAACAATCACGTCAACTCCACCGTCATAAGGTGCAATCACACATTTCCTCGAAGTACTAACAAACATTGCTCTTATCTCATCATCAGCAATTGCTTTGAGAATTTCATCTCTGTTTCCGTTTTTCCATTTTTCAGTCTTTACGTAAATATCAAAGTACATTTCATCTTCATACTCTTCAGGTCTTTCCTTGTGCAAGTCAATGGTCAGTACTTTTAGAAATTCTCCAAAGTCAGTCAGTTCTTTGTAACTATCATTAGTTATATCGTTTGTATAGAGCCCGAAAGAAATTGCCACTTCTGATTCTTCTCCAATTAGGTCGTTAATCAATTGGTTTTGTCGGTCGAGTATGATTTTATATTCGTCCGTAGAGTCCGCATACCTTTTTGATTCAGGAAGGCTATGAATTCTAAACCATCTGTCGGGATACATCCATTTCAATTCGTGATTGATTGGATACACTTCTGGATATTCCTTATTCCAATAGTCTATGAATTCTGTTTCGGTCATTTTTTAATGTGCTACAACGTTTTGCCCATATAGCCCGTAGCCGTTTTTTACTCTTATGTTCATTGATTTCAATAATGTTCAAATCTACAAATATTTTTCTTGATGACCCAAAAGCCGGATATGGGCTATGATGGGCTGTTATTATTTCGTGGCATCTTCACTCAGCCCGTGCGTCTGCAAAGGTTTTGACCCTGTGGGTTGTTGTGTTTCGGTTGTGGCGTTGGGTTTGCGTTAGCCTGTTGCGCCGGCCGTGCTTTGATAGATTGTGCGGCAGGCCGTGTTGAGTCAGGGGTGGCCGTGCATCAGCCAGGGGTGGCCGTGCTTCGCTGGGGCAAAACCTTTCCTGCGGTGGCATTTGAGAACCACTATGTTTTATCAATATCCAAAGAACTTTTTAATTTCTATTACAAGACCATGAATAATAACGGTTTGCAGCTACCCGAAGGTGGCGATTTCGAAGCACTTCACTGTCAACCAAGCAGAAACTTTGATAGAAGCACAAAGCTTGATTTAGCCACTGAACCGCCACTTTTGGGTAGGTGCTGTTATAGGGCGTTTCTATATTCAAACTGTCTGTCAATTTGTTCTCTGTCATAGTCAAGTATCCAGTCGTTATGTTTGTTGTAAATTGGTCGTAAGGTTTCATTGTCAGCCGAAACAATATCAAGTCCCCTGTCGTCATACATATGAAAGATGAGTTTCTTGTCAATGTTTATAAAATATACTTCTTTGCTCGTGAAAAACCAATTACTATCGAGTCTAGGTTGTCTTGAAGAAAAATCCGTATGACCAATTGCTCTTAGAATGTTTTTATAGTGTATTCTGTCAGACGTCAGCTCAATTATTGCAATATTTCTTATATCAAATTTGTCATCTGGCTCATAAAGACGGAACTCTTTCGAATAGCTGATTTCAGTCTTTTGTAGATTGTCAATTTGCTTAAATGTAAAATTCGAAAATCTGATTTTTCTTCGTTTGTATTTAAAATCCATAAAAACCAAAAACACATTGTCCGAATTGTCAAATGCAGTTTCGAAAATTGCAGAGGCTCGTCTCGTTACTTCTTCAAAATATTCGTCTGTATTGGTTTCACCAACTTGTAAGTCAAAACGAAGCCCGAAGTCCCAACTATAAAACAAAGGTTTTCGAAGTCTTAATCCCTTGAAATTGTCGTTTAGAAATTGTCTATATTTTTGATTTGTTGTCAATTTGTTGTCGTCTTTTTAAATGCCCTATAACGTTTGACAATATGGCCAGTAAGGGATTGCGGGTGATTTCCTATCAAGGTACACGAAAAGTTGAAGCGGGCTACAAACCTTCGCATACCAATGAAACCCTTATTGGCTATATTGTGTGTTGTGGGCTGCCCTTTTTTCATATTTCACATATTAATTTTACTGGATATACTTTGTGATTAAATATCCTAATTTGTTTGTCGAGGTCAGAAAAAAAGTCCTCAAATCTTTCAAAATTCGTTAGGTATCCAAAAGTACCGTTCTGTTTTAATCCTTCGTATATTTTTAAAGTCCCAACCTTTTCAAATTTTTTTTTGAAATTTATAAAATCCTTGTGGTCAACTGCCAATGCCACAACTCCGAAGAGAAAATTACAATTTCCACCTGTAAATTTCCAAATTCGCTCAATCCCTGGTTGCAATTTTTTAGTTTCTTCTTGTGGGTAACCACTTCCAATTTGATGTCCTAAAATATCCTTATCAATTAAATCGTTTGTTTGTGGTTTTATGTCTGAATTATAAGTCGTTGGCACAAGAATATAATTGCATTGTCCTCTGTATTGGTCAATCTTTGCACAAACTACAGCTCTATAGTTTCCGTCATTAAGTTTAAAGGTCAATAAATCATCAGGTTGAAAATAGAAATTTGTAATCTTTCTATATTTTTTCCTCTGACGGATTTTATTGTTGCTTTGAGATATTTTTTTCAAGTACTTGTCAAGTACCTTCTGTCTTGCTTTGCCAAGTTTTGTGTCGTTCTCAGACCACTCTTTTATACATGAACCTCTATCAATGACATTTTTTATGAATTCAAGTTTATCATTTGTCATTAATCCAATTTCCCAATATGCTAATCCACAAGATGTAACATAAATCTCATTGTCAAAATCATCAATATACTCTTGTTGATTTAGAGGAAATTCTTTTTCAATTGTATTTAAATCAGCTCCACTATCATACAAGTCCATAATCCCCCAATAGGTATCATGTGCACAATCGCCGTCTATTATTTTAATTCCATCTGTTGCCATAGTGTCTTTTTAGGGTTGCCCACAACGTTTTGCCCATATAGCCCGTAGCCGTTTTTTACTCTGATGCTCATTGATTTCAATAATGTTCAAATCTACAAATATTTTTCTTGATGACCCAAAAGCCGGATATGGGCTATGATGGGCTGTTATTATTTCGTGGTATCATCACTCAGCCCGTGCGTCTGCAAAGGTTTTGACCCTGTGGGTTGTTGTGTTTCGGCTGTGGCGTTGGGTTTGCGTTAGCCTGTTGCGCCGGCCGTGCTTTGATAGATTGTGCGGCAGGCCGTGTTGAGTCAGGGTTGGCTGTGTATCAGCCAGGGGTGGCCGTGCTTCGCTGGGGCAAAACCTTTCCTGCGGTGGCATTTGAGAACCACTATGTTTTATCAATATCCAAAGAACTTTTTAATTTCTATTACAAGACCATGAATAATAACGTTTTGCCCATATGGCCCGTAGCCGTTTCGTTTCTCTGCTTTTTATTGATGTTCCGTATCTTCAAAATTACAAATCTTTTTCTTGATGACCCAAAAGCCGGATATGGGCTATGATGGGCTGTTGTACACCGTAATCCTTATTTTTATTTAAGTTCCAAATAGTATAATCCTTTAAGATTTAGAGGTCTGAAAGGTTTATAATTAAAATCTTCAAACTCCAATCGACCTATTTCATTTTTATATTGATCCTCAACAATTATTAGCATTCCGCTAGTACTTCCCCGAACATCGTCAAATTTGAAATAATAACTTCGATCAGGCTCGGTAATTATAACAGAGTCAAGTTCAATTAATGCCAAGTCATAGTTTTTGTTTACCTTGATCATTTCGGAAAGGGTATCAATTTGGATGTCATTAAAGGGACTTAGAATAATTATTCTTCCTTTAATTGTCTGAGCTTTAATAATGAAATAATTCGGCAAGATTACATTAGTGTCAATTGAAAGGATTTTACAATTATAATTCTTTGGGAATTGCTGTGTATATCCATTAAACTGAATAAACCCAAGAAAAAGTATCAATATTATTTTCAGCATTTATATAAATCAATTATGGTGTACAACGGTTTGCGGCTACCCGAAGGTGGGGGATTTTCCACTGAATTCCTTTCGGAGATCTGCATTTCAAATATACAACAATCTGTCTTGCGAAGAAAGAACCCGCCACTTTTGGGTAGGTGCTGTTAGCTGCTGCCCTTCTGTCTGCTGTCATTTTGTTATTTAATTTTTTGTCGTGTCGTAACTATTTTCCAATGTTTGTCGTCAAATTTCTTTAGGTAAATGTCAAGAGCTTTTTTGTAGTAATCATTTGCAACCTCATTTTGCTTGTTCTTTTTTGATAGGTCGCCAAGTGCAACAAAAATGTCCGCGAATATGTCGTGGTCGTTTTTGAAAAATTGTTTGTCTATTTGCAGCGCTTTATTTACTTTTTCTTCGGCATCTGTCAGTTTACCTTCTTGAATTAACAAACTACCGAAGTTTAAATATACAATTGCTGTCAAAGGATGATTGTCTGAAA
Source organism: uncultured Bacteroidales bacterium (assembly GCA_963840975.1). Lineage (GTDB taxonomy): Bacteria > Bacteroidota > Bacteroidia > Bacteroidales > JAADJA01 > JAADJA01. Next base: position 419,722 of record CAWJBC010000011.1, read on the forward strand.
AAATTGTTTGGTGAAGTTTAAGCGATTGTTTAAACAATGAATCCGCTTTGATGTAATTTCTTTTAGATGTTTCAATCAAACCAAGTCCGTTTAATGCAATTGCTGTCGCTGCATCGGTTTCAAGTCCGTAACTGTTGTTGATAGTAATTACTTTTCTGTAAAGAGTGTCGGCAGGTTTATAAAGACCCAAACAATAGTCCACATAAGCGGCTGTATTTAACAAATCTGTCGTGCTTGGGTATGTCAATGGAAGATAAATTGAAGCAATTGAAAGTGAACTGTCGGAATGCTCTTTAGCTGAATTTAGGTTTGAAAGAGTAATGTCAAGGTCTGCTAATCCTGATAAAACTGTCGGTAGTTTATTGTTTCTGCGTCCTAATTCACTGCTGTATATTTCAATTACAGTGTTATATTGCTTTTCTGATGTAATGTAATCGCCCATAATTTTATTCAAATATGCAAGCACTTTTAAGTAGTTTGCATAGCGAGAATTATTAGAGCCAAAATTTTTCTTTGTGATTTCAATCCCTCTGTCCAAATATTTTCTTGCATCATCGTATTTGGCAAGTGCAATACTTACTTGACTTAATACAAGATTACATTCAGCAATATTCTGTCCGTTATTTTTGGGTTGGCTTTCGTAGCACTGCAAGCAATTTTTTAAAATCGAATCTGCCTTATGATATTCGTTTAATTTAAAATAACATATTCCATAATAAAGCGTGGTTTGACAATATGTTCCTTCTTTCTTGTCGGCTGAAAAATGCAATGCTCTCTTTATAAAGAATAAAGCATTCTGTAAACTATCTTGTTGTAAATAATTTTTTGTTAGACCATTATAGTTTGAAACCAAATCTTTTTTGTTGTCCTTATTCAAGGTGTCTTTTCGTAAAATGGAATTAGCAGCCTGAAACAAATCATTAGAATAAGTGAATTGTAATTCGTCAGCAAGCGAAAGAGCAAGATTGCTGTATAATTTTGCCAATCCATTGTCGGCTGAGTCTTTTACGGTTTTATAGTTCGCTATTGCTTTTAAGAAAATAGAGTCAGCTAATGAGAACTTGCTGAGATTTTTATAGCAAAATGCGATATTATTTAATGACCAAGATTTTTCCTCGTCCCAATATTTGGAATTATGGTCGCAAGCCGTTAAATAATTGTGTGCGATGTTGTAATTTATTAGTGCATCTTCAAACTTATTGTTGTCATACTCGGCACCCGCTTTGCATTGGTAGGCTTTGTATAGATTGCTGTATGTTCCGCTAATTTTCCATAAGTCGCTTTCATTTGAAAATGATTTAAGAAGATTGCTAATATTTGCGGGTAACTTGGTTGAATCGTTTTGTAATCCCTTTAATACATCATTTACTTTGTCTGTATTTGAGGCGGCTTCATCTTCTATTCCAAGCCACAATTTCCCTGCTTTATTTGCTTTTAAGCCATATTCAATGGCTCTGTCGCAGTCTCCTTTTTCAATCGCATCTTCACACTCTTCTGTATAATCAAACATTAGTAAATTATTTTGAATATAATCACGACCATTATTAAGAACATAAACAATTTTTCGATAAGGCTTGAATGATATTGGAGTGTAAGTGAAAAAGGAGGTTACTATCAAAACAATTAATGACCGTATAAAAATTGATTTAATGTTTTGAAAATTTGTCTCTGATTTCTTTTTGAGAAATAAATAAATTCCTAAACCAACAAACAATAGTCCGTTCGCAATCGGTAGAAAATTGTAATAGTAGTCCTTGTTAAGCCAAATCAAGTAGGGTAAAAAGAAAAATGAAGTTGAAAGTGCTACACCAGATATTATAGAGAGGGCATTGTTCTTGTTTTCTTTCGTATTGAAAAGCCAATAGCCACCAATAAGATACGATAACGATAACAACCAAGTCGAAAGAGCAAATAATGCACTTTTACCTGGAAAGGCTAAGAGTTGAAGTCCGAAGGCGGCAGCAAAAATGATTAAAATTATTTTCTCGTAACGTCTCATTGTCGTCTTTTAGGGTTGCAGCTAACGTTTTGCCCATATAGACCGTAGCCGTTTTTTACTGTGATGTTCATTTATCTTAATAATGTTCAAATCTATAAATCTTTTTCTTGATGACCCTCAACCCGGCTATGGGCTATGATGGGCTGATATGGCACGTTTTTCTTCACTCTGTACTATAGATTTAATAATTCTTTTAACATCATTTATTTTAATAGCATAATAACCATAGGGAATTAAAATAAAAATAGATGTAAAAGCCGGATTTGTTAGAAAAGGAGGATTTATAATTTTCTCTTTTATTCCTCCCAAATCTATATAAAAACTGACCCAACTAAACAATATTCCAGCCACAAAAAACCAAAAGAATATTGGAATTATCTCAGCTTTGACAATTATTGAAGTTTTGTCTTTCTTAGTGATTTCACCTTCAAATACGACTGGACTGTAATTGTAAAAATTAGGCATAAGATTCTTGTGTGAAAAAGCAAATTTATTATTCTCAAAGACTGGATATAAAAAGCTTTGATCATGTTTGATCCTGTTCAATAATTTTGTTTTAATCAATTCCTGATCCGTCTCAGTTTTAATCTCAAATGAGAATCTAAAAAGTATGAAATCGAATATTCTTTGGAATAAACTCATATGGTTATTTATCAAAATGTGCCACTATCGTGTTGCAAGTATGGCACGTAGCCGTTCCTTACTCTGATTTATGTTGATTTGTATTACTTTCAAATTTACAATTCTTTGTCTTAATGACCGCTACGCGGCTATGTGATATACTTGCTGTTAGCCACTGTATGTTTTATTAAATCTAATCTTTTCAAGGTATTGTCTCTATTCCGGCAAATTTGAATTCACCTTTAATCTTTTTAAAATAAATTCCTAATTGAGCTCCTTCATGTCCGACTGCGAATTCATTTTTTTCCCATGTTGTAATAAAAGCTGTTATATCACTTCTTGAATTGTTTTCTTGAACAAGAATTATTTCTTTTGATTTTTTGGCTCTTATGAAACTTTCAGACTTATTAATTTCTTCTAAATGGTCTTTAAAAAAATCTTTTCTGCCAAGCATGTATGGTTCATTCCTAAAGTCAGGTTCGCTAAAACAGATTATGCAGTAAATTTTTTCAGTCGATATTTTTTTAAATTTTGTGAAGTCAGGATTTTCAAATGATTCAAAAACGATTTCAACTTTTCTTCTTATTTCTAAACTGTCACTTGTATTTATGTCTTGACTCCACAAAGGTGAAGTCAAAAGAAATAGGATTGTTATTATATTCAATTGTCTTTTCATATTGTGGCTAACGTTTTGCCCATATAGCCCGTAGCCGTTTTTTACTCTTATGTTCATTGATTTCAATAATGTTCAAATCTACAAATATTTTTCTTGATGACCCAAAAGCCGGATATGGGCTATGATGGGCTGTTATTAATTCGTGGTATCATCACTAAGCCCGTGCGTCTGCAAAGGTTTTGACCCTGTGCGGTTGATGAGTTTCGGTGGTGGGGTTGGGATGAGCGTTAGCCTGTTGCGCCGGCCGTGCTTTGATAGATTGTGCGGCAGGCCGTGTTGAGTCAGGGTTGGCTGTGTATCAGCCAGGGATGGCCGTGCTTCGCTGGGGCAAAACCTTTCCTGCGGAGGCCTTTGAGAACCACTATGTTTTATCAATATCCAAAGAACTTTTTAATTTCTATTACAAGACCATGAATAATAACGTTTTGCCCATATAGCCCGTAGCCGTTTTTTACTCTTATGTTCATTGATTTCAATAATGTTCAAATCTACAAATATTTTTCTTGATGACCCAAAAGCCGGATATGGGCTATGATGGGCTGTTATTAATTCGTGGTATCATCACTAAGCCCGTGCGTCTGCAAAGGTTTTGACCCTGTGCGGTTGATGAGTTTCGGTGGTGGCGTTGGGTGAGCGTTAGCCTGTTGCGCCGGCCGTGCTTTGATAGATTGTGCGGCAGGCCGTGTTGAGTCAGGGTTGGCTGTGTATCAGCCAGGGGTGGCCGTGCTTCGCTGGGGCAAAACCTTTCCTGCGGTGGCATTTGAGAACCACTATGTTTTATCAATATCCAAAGAACTTTTTAATTTCTATTACAAGACCATGAATAATAACGTTTTGCCCATATAGCCCGTAGCCGTTTTTTACTCTTATGTTCATTGATTTCAATAATGTTCAAATCTACAAATATTTTTCTTGATGACCCAAAAGCCGGATATGGGCTATGATGGGCTGTTATTATTTCGTGGTATCTTCACTCAGCCCGTGCGTCTGCAAAGGTTTTGACCCTGTGCGGTTGTTGTGTTTCGGTTGTGGCGTTGGGTTTGCGTTAGCCTGTTGCGCCGGCCGTGCTTTGATAGATTGTGCGGCAGGCCGTGTTGAGTCAGGGTTGGCTGTGTATCAGCCAGGGGTGGCCGTGCTTCGCTGGGGCAAAACCTTTCCTGCGGTGGCCTTTGAGAACCACTATGTTTTATCAATATCCAAAGAACTTTTTAATTTCTATTACAAGACCATGAATAATAACGTTGTTATAACAGGAACTTTTTTCCCATTTCTATACCGTATAGGGATATATATGGGAATAAAATTCACATTTCCCCTTAGTAAAATCGTAAAATAATTTGAGGGTCTCTGTTTCATTTCCTGTTTTTGTTGCCGTCAAATTTATTAAATTTTCATTTCATCCAAAAGAACCGGCATTTTTTTTATTGTCGCCCTGCTCACATACGTGTAAATTTCAGTTGTCTTGCTGCTCGAATGCCCAAGCGCTTCCTGTATTAACCTTAGCTCTACGCCACGTTCCATAAGCAAAGTTGCAAAACTATGCCTGAGCATGTGGGGATGCACCCTTCGCTCAATCCCTGCCTCTGATGCTGCCACTGATACTATTTTCCCAATGCTGCTCCCTGAATACATTCCGCGGTTGGGTCCCTCTATTAAAAACTTTTCCGGCATGTAACTTTTTATATATTTTGCTAATTTTTCCAGTAAATTATTTCCGGGATTCACAGCCCTGTATTTATTCCCTTTTCCTTTTACATAAATAAGTCCCCGCTCAAAATCAATGTCACTTATCTTTAATTCACAAACCTCATTGCGGCGCAGACCGCACCCAAACATCAGCAACAGGATCACCTTATGTTTTAAATTCCTGGTGGTCTGGTACATCTTTTCAAACTCCTCTTTTGATATCACCTTCGGTAAAACCCGCTTCTTCTTCGGTCGCGGTATGTCAGTAGCATCGAGCACAATCCCGAAAACAGCCTGGTAGTATTGTTTCAAAGCACTGATAGCACCGTTTTGCTGGGTCTGCCCGTAGTCTTTTTTGATCACATGATCATAAATAAACCGGCGGACTTTTTCTGCCGCATCCTCAGCATACCTGTCATCGGCCTGAACCGACAAATACCACGACACAAAACTTTTATACTGCCGGATGGTGTTTTCGCTTTTGCCTTCCAGGCGCATCTGCCGTTCAAACCGCTCATCAGGCTGTGCAAGGCTTTCCTTGTTTGATTTGCTGTCTCTTGTCGGCTTTGGAGGTTTCTCAGGTCCTTCTTTTTCCTGATATTTTAATCTATATCCTGCTTTTTCAAGCAATGACTTTAATTGTAAGCGATTGTCTGAATTATCCACCGCCGACCATTTCCGCGCTCCGTGATGCCACCAGGCGCCTTCCAGTTTCTTGAAATCATCTTTAAGTGCATAAGGCAGGTTAATATAAAGGATGTTTTTTCGTTTATCGGTTTCGGCAATGATAATCTGAACATCACTTGCTTTCAGAGGAGCTCCAATGGCCCCTTCAAAAATCACATCCGGAAGAGATTCTTTTAGGAACTCCATGAGATTCTCCTGTTCCGGTATGTGCCAGCACTTCATCGTCCGGCTCCAGGCGCTTCCGGATATTTTCTTCACAAGCTTGATAAGCTCATCATCATAATCAAAAATGAGCTTAATCCGGGGCTCACCTCTGTGCATTACAGGCTCAATGAGTATGGTTTTCATCCTTGCTTTTGAATCCCGTAAAAATAATAAAAACTTTTCAAAAAAAACTCAACCCTTTTTAGGCATTGTCAAACGCCTAACATCCAAAATCTAACATCTAACGTCTAACATCCAACATCTAAAGTCTAACATCCAACATCTAACGTCTAACCTCTAACATCTAATTTCCAACGTCTCACCCCTCCCTCCCCATCTCCATCACGACCTCCTCCTGCTCCCCGTTCAATCTTATGCCTTAAGCGGCACCCGGTAGTCATCCCTTTCACCCCTCGGCGTATAGTCACCAGCACCTTCCACCGGAATTTTAAACCTTCCGTCCATACCTGTCATCATTACCAGCGTAGTTCCAACCACCGAAACATGCACACCGCTCACCGGCATCCCCTTCTTATCATCAACTACCCGTCCTTCAATCCAGGTTCCTTCATCCTTCCTTCGCTTCCGCAGGTCAACCACCGCACGGGCATTCCTGTAGCGTGTATAATCAACGGGGTTCGTTGTTTCCGTCATCGCCGCAACCTTGTCCATCTTTTTTAGGATACGCGTCACCTTCTTAAATTCAGTATCCAGCGCACCCGTGGCATTTTTCCGCTCGATGATCCCCAGTCGTGGTAATATAATATGCTCCATGTAAATATCAATTGCCGCCTGTTGTTCATCAAGCATCGTTTGTGTTACCCCAAAGTCGTTCAGTTGGCCGGTTATTTCTGATGTCTTGTCATGAACCACTTGGCAAATCGTTCGCAGTTGGGTAGCAGCTTTTTTCTTCAATACTGCAGGCGAATAATTAATTTCCGCTTTC